>NZ_BPMK01000045.1 GCF_019656455.1 Noviherbaspirillum aridicola | reverse complement strand
CGCTTACCACGGTAGGATTCGTGACTGGGGTGAAGTCGTAACAAGGTAGCCGTATCGGAAGGTGCGGCTGGATCACCTCCTTTCTAGAGCGTGCACCACGCCTCGTATCCACACTTATCGGTCTGTTGACACAGCCAAACAGCGTTTGGGTCTGTAGCTCAGCTGGTTAGAGCACCGTGTTGATAACGCGGGGGTCGTTGGTTCGAGCCCAACTAGACCCACCATCGTGTAGGGGGTTTAGCTCAGCTGGGAGAGCACCTGCTTTGCAAGCAGGGGGTCGTCGGTTCGATCCCGTCAACCTCCACCAATCATCAAACCTGAGTCGATGCCTGGCGCAAGCCAAGCCGGCGCGACTGAGGTTTGATCGTATTGATCAATTGGCTGTTTGTGTTCTTTAACAATCTGGAAGAAGTAGTAAAGAATTTATCAGTTGGAGTTCATGCGTGTGATGCGCGTGGATGAAGACTGGTGGGTTGTGATTGTATCAATCATATTGTATGAAAGAGTTCTCGTAGCAATACGAGTGGTCTGGAATACGGCACGCAAACTCAAAACTCTATAGCGCTCTCGATAAGAGAGGC
>NZ_BPMK01000044.1 GCF_019656455.1 Noviherbaspirillum aridicola | reverse complement strand
ACAAGTATGCGTGTGAATGACTGATCACTCACACCCGCCAAAATAAATACCCGTAGGTCCCCTACGAAAACTACTGCTTCTTCCCAGATTGGGTTGCGCGTCCCCGACGAGCAACCAACAAGTCATGCCTGATGAACATAGCAAGTCGGAACCACCCCTTCCCATCCCGAACAGGACCGTGAAACGACTCCGCGCCGATGATAGTGCTGCAACCAGTGTGAAAGTAGGTCATCGTCAGGCTCTTACCCCAGAAAAGCCCCGACTCATACCGAGTCGGGGCTTTTTGCCTCTCTATATGTGCAGGCCCGTGAATTCAATGCTCTTGAATAAAGATAAAGAGAATTGAATTCACCAGCTTGTGGAGCTCCCGGGGCGAGCGACAAAATCTTCGAACGAGGGTGTTGACGCAAACCACGGAATACTTCATAATCTCGTTTCTCTGCTGCTGACGAACAAAACGCTTCGCAGCAAGCGCCGGCAAGGAAGGAATGGCGGGTGCGGCAGACAGGATCTTTAACAATCAACAGCCGATAAGTGTGGGTACTTGGTGCGGTGCGTAGACGAGCAATCGTCGAAGCTAAAAAGTAATCAAGTGCTCGCACAAAATATAGGTAGGAATCGCAAGAGAACTACCTGTCAGTATTTTGAGTGAGCGACGGTTCTACGGAA
>NZ_BPMK01000043.1 GCF_019656455.1 Noviherbaspirillum aridicola | reverse complement strand
AACCTTGGGCTTACGGCGACAGGGCCTTTCACCCTGTTTATCGCTACTCATGTCAGCATTCGCACTTCTGATACCTCCAGCATCCTTTACAAGACACCTTCGCAGGCTTACAGAACGCTCTCCTACCGTATCAGGTTACAGAGGTCAGGATCCAGAGGTCAGACCTTGCGCCACAAGCCTTGCAGCATTTTCGCGATGTCTTCATATTCATCGCGCCAATGCTGCCATGTGGTTTGGTCTATGTACCCTAGATCTACACAGTATCGTATCCAGACCCGCATTTCGTCAGCGGATCCGATACTGAATAATATGAAACGCTTGAACTCGGCTTTTGATTGCGCCTGCTTGCCGAAACCTTCGGCGAGGTTCGCGCAAATCGACTTGCTTGCGCGGCGGATCTGATCCGCCAGCGCGCCTTGTTCTATGGCGGGCATCTCAAGAGACACACGATGCACTTCCAGCGACAGCTTATAAGCTCGCTGAAACACATCTAGGTCTTCAAATCGATGCGCCATTCTGTTTCCTGTGACCTGAACTCTGTAACCTGATACCCGCAGCTTCGGTGACTGGCTTAGCCCCGTTACATCTTCCGCGCAGGACGACTCGATCAGTGAGCTATTACGCTTTCTTTAAAGGATGGCTGCTTCTAAGCCAACCTCCTGACTGTTTTAGCCTTCC
>NZ_BPMK01000042.1 GCF_019656455.1 Noviherbaspirillum aridicola | reverse complement strand
GCCGCCGGAGCAAGCTTCATCAACAACGCGATCGCCGCCGACATCACCGGCGCCGGCGCGACCTTCCCGTACCCGATCTATGCGAAGTGGGCCGAGGAATACAAGAAGGCCACCGGCACCGGCCTGAACTATCAGTCCATCGGCTCGGGCGGCGGCATCAAGCAGATCAAGGCCAAGACCGTCGATTTCGGCGCCTCCGACATGCCGCTTAAGGCAGAGGAGCTCGAGAAGGAAGGCCTGATGCAGTTCCCGGCCATCATGGGCGGCGTGGTGCCGGTCCTGAACGTCGCCGGCGTCGAGCCGGGCCAGCTCAAGCTGGACGGCCAGGTCCTCGCCAACATCTACCTCGGCAAGATCACCAAGTGGAACGCGCCGGAAATCGCCGCGCTCAACGCCGGCGTCAAGCTGCCGGCGGAAGACATCACCGTCGTGCATCGTGCCGACGGCTCGGGCACCACCTTCCTGTTCACCGACTACCTGTCCAAGGTCAGCCCGGACTTCAAGAGCCAGGTCGGCGCGGGTACCGCGGTCAAGTGGCCCACCGGCGTGGGCGGCAAGGGCAATGAAGGCGTGGCCGCCAACGTCCAGCGCATCAAGAACTCGATCGGCTATGTCGAGTACGCATACGCCAAGCGCAACAAGATGAGCCACGCGCAGATGAAGAACCGCGAAGGCCAGTTCGTGCAGCCGGACGACCTCACCTTCAAGGCCGCCGCGGCCGGCGCCGACTGGGCCAAGACCCCGGGCTTCGCCGTGGTGCTGACCGACTCCGCCGGCAAGGAAAGCTGGCCGATCACCGGCGCCTCCTTCATCCTGATGCACAAGG
>NZ_BPMK01000041.1 GCF_019656455.1 Noviherbaspirillum aridicola | reverse complement strand
TGTGATGTTTCAATAGGTTGTTCTGGTTCATTCGGATTGGATTTGAGAAACTGGAAATCGCCAAACCCCCAGTTCTCAAAGAAGCCAACCGAATGAACATCCATAAGAATGCCCGATTGACGTTTATGCGTCGAGTCGAAATGGTCGAAGACGTAATCAAAGGTGGTTTGTCTGCCAGCCAGGCTGCACAGCTGTATGACGTGAGCGCAGCCACGGTACGCAAGTGGGTGGGCCGCTTCCTGGCCGGCGGACGTGCGGCACTAGCCGACCGCTCATCCCGTCCGGCATGCAGTCCGCGTGCCATTGATGGCGCCAAGGCGCTGACCATCCTGGAACTGCGCAAGAAGCGCATGACGCAAGCACGTATTGCTCAGTATCTGTCGCTGTCGAAGGCAACGGTCAGCAGAGTGCTTACCCGAGCCGGCCTGGCGCGGCTATCGGACCTGGAGCCGGCCGAACCGGTGCAGCGCTATGAACACGAGCGGCCGGGTGACCTGATTCACATCGATACGAAGAAACTGGGCCGCATAGAAAAAACTGGACATCGTGCCACAGGCAATCGACGTGATCGTAGCCGCGGCGCCGGCTGGGAAGTGTTGTTTGTCGCCGTCGATGACCATGCACGCATTGCGTACACCGAACTGCATCCGGACGAGTCGCAGGAGAGCGCTTGTCGCTTCCTGGCCAACGCCTATGCCTATTACTGCTCACTCGGGGCCATACCCAAGGCGCTGTTGAGCGATAACGGCTCGGCCTTCCGATCCAGGAGTTTCAGTCGCGTCTGCACAGCGCTGCAACTAAAGCATCGCTACACACGGCCCTACCGTCCACAAACTAACGGCAAGGCCGAGCGCTTCATTCAGTCAGCACTGCGTGAATGGGCCTACGGCTTCGTCTACAAGAATTCCGACGAGCGCGCCGAAATGCTCCATCAGTGGAACCACCACTACAACTGGCACCGCCCGCACCAAGGTATCGGCGGCAAAGCACCAATGTCCAGACTCTCAACCAACCGAAATAACCTCTTGCAACTTCACA
>NZ_BPMK01000040.1 GCF_019656455.1 Noviherbaspirillum aridicola | reverse complement strand
CGCGGCTCATCTCATGCACCGCCTCGACCAGCACCGCGACCGATTCGGGGGGCGTGAACTGCGAAATCCCGTGCCCGAGGTTGAAGACATGGCCGTGGCCGGGCGTGCCGTAGCTGTCGAGCAGCCGGCGCACCTCGGCGCGGATCTGCTCCGGCTGCGCGAACAGCACGTTCGGATCCAGGTTGCCCTGCAGCGCGACCTTGCCGCCGACCCGCGCCCGCGCCGCGCCCAGGTTGACCGTCCAGTCCAGCCCGAGCGCATCGGCGCCGGAGCCGGCCATCTCTTCCAGCCACAGCCCGCCGCCCTTGGTGAACAGGATGGCGGGAATGCGCGCACCCTCATGTTCGCGCTTGAGACGGCCCAGCACCTCGTTCATGTAGTGCAGCGAGTACTGCTGGTAGACGCCGTCGGCCAGGGTGCCGCCCCAGGTATCGAAGATCATCACCGCCTGCGCGCCGGCGTCGATCTGCGCGTTGAGATAGTCGGCCACCGCGCCCGCGGTCACCTCCAGGATGCGGCGCATCAGGTCCGGGCGCTGATAGAGCATGGTCTTGATGGTGCGGAAGTCCTTGGAACCGCCGCCTTCGACCATGTAGCAGGCCAGCGTCCAGGGGCTGCCGGAAAAGCCGATCAGCGGCACCCTGCCCTGCAGCTCGCGGCGGATCCGGGTGACCGCGTCGAACACATACTGCAGCGATCCCGGCGGCGGCGCGCTCAGCGCCAGCACCGCCTTCTCATCGCGCAGCGGATGCGAAAACTTCGGCCCCTCGCCCTCCTCGAAATACAGGCCCAGGCCCATGGCATCGGGCACCGTCAGGATGTCCGAGAACAGGATGGCGGCGTCGAGCGGATAGCGGTCCAGCGGCTGCAGCGTGACTTCAGTGGCGTAGTCGGGATTCTTGGCCAGGCCGAGGAAGGAGCCGGCGCGCTTGCGGGTGGCGCAGTATTCGGGCAGGTAGCGGCCGGCCTGGCGCATCAGCCACAGCGGCGTGTACTCGGTGGGCTGGCGCAGCAGCGCGCGCAGGAAGGTGTCGTTCTTGAGCGGGGCGAAATTGG
>NZ_BPMK01000039.1 GCF_019656455.1 Noviherbaspirillum aridicola | reverse complement strand
TGACCTGCTCCCCGAGATTAGTACGGCAATGATGTAGAGTCTGCCTCCGTGGGAGGTAGCATGAAGAAGCGTTTCACAGAAGAACAAATCATAGGCATCCTGAAGGAAGCCGAGGCAGGCGCGAAGGTCGCAGAGCTGTGCCGCAAGCATGGAATCAGCGACGCGACGTACTACAACTGGAAGGCGAAATTCGGCGGCATGACCGTGTCGGATGCGCAGCGGCTCAAGGCTCTGGAAGCAGAGAATGCGCGGCTCAAGCGGTTGCTGGCCGAGAGCATGCTGGATAATGCGGCGCTCAAGGATGTCCTGGGCCGAAAGTGGTGAGCCCGCAGGCAAAGCGAGCGGCGGTGACGCACATCATGCAAGTGCATGGTTTGGGCGTTACCCGCGCCTGTGGGCTTATCGGCATATCCCGATCCTTGTACCGCTATGAAGCCCGTCGCCCTGATGACCAGCCTCTGCGAGAGCGGCTGTGCGAGCTGGCCGCCCATAAGCGGCGCTATGGCTATCGGCGGCTGCATGTGCTCGTCAAGCGCGAAGGCTGGGCCGTCAATCACAAAAGACTGTTCCGCGTCTATCAACAGGCAGGTTTGGCAGTCAGAAGACGCAAGAGAAAGAGAATCGCTGGCGTCGAGCGACAGGTCAAGGCGCCCGCTACAGCACCCAATCAGAGCTGGTCAATGGATTTCGTATCTGACGGCCTGGCCGACGGCCGGCGGTTCCGCACCTTGAACATTGTCGATGATTTTACAAAGGAGTGCCTGGCCATCGAGGTCGATACGTCCTTGCCGGGTCGTCGCGTCGTGGCAGTGCTGGAACGACTTGCTGATGCCCGAGGGCTGCCATTGTCGATCACGATCGACAATGGCCCTGAATTTGCAGGGAAAACGCTAGACGAATGGGCCTACAGAACCGGCCTGAAGCTGCACTTCATCGAACCAGGCAAGCCCCAGCAAAATGCCTATATCGAGAGCTTCAACGGTAAATTCCGGGATGAATGCCTGAACGAGCACTGGTTCGTCTCGATGCGGCATGCACGAGCGACGATCGCCGATTGGTGCCAGGAATACAATAACGACCGGCCGCACAGCTCACTCGGGTACCTGACGCCAAAGCAGTTCGCAGATAGTTTTTTAACCGCAGACTCTAATTTGGTTTCGTACTAAATTGGGGAGCAGGTCAG
>NZ_BPMK01000038.1 GCF_019656455.1 Noviherbaspirillum aridicola | reverse complement strand
ATTACTCGATGATCTTGGCAACGACGCCGGCGCCGACGGTACGGCCGCCTTCGCGGATGGCGAAGCGCAGACCTTCTTCCATCGCGATCGGGTTGATCAGCTTGACCGTGATCGAGACGTTATCGCCCGGCATCACCATTTCCTTGTCGGCCGGCAGTTCGATCGCGCCGGTGACGTCGGTGGTACGGAAGTAGAACTGCGGACGGTAGTTGTTGAAGAACGGGGTGTGACGACCGCCTTCGTCCTTCGACAGCACGTAGATTTCGCCGGTGAAGTGGCTGTGCGGCTTGATCGAACCCGGCTTGGCCAGCACCTGGCCACGCTCGACGTCTTCACGCTTGGTGCCGCGCAGCAGCACGCCGACGTTGTCGCCTGCCTGACCCTGGTCCAGCAGCTTGCGGAACATCTCCACGCCGGTGCAGGTGGTCTTCTGGGTGTCGCGGATACCGACGATTTCGATTTCCTCGCCAACCTTGATGATGCCGCGCTCGACGCGACCGGTCACCACGGTGCCGCGGCCGGAGATCGAGAACACGTCTTCCACCGGCATCAGGAAGGTACCGTCAATGGCACGCTCCGGCGTCGGGATGTAGCTGTCGAGCGCCTCGGCCAGCTTCATGATCGCCTGCTCGCCCAGCTCGCCCTTGTCGCCTTCCAGCGCCAGCTTGGCCGAACCGCGGATGATCGGCAGATCGTCGCCCGGGAATTCGTACTTCGACAGCAGTTCGCGCACTTCCATTTCGACCAGCTCGAGCAGCTCGGCGTCGTCGACCATGTCGCACTTGTTCAGGAACACGATGATGTACGGAACACCGACCTGACGCGCCAGCAGGATGTGCTCGCGGGTCTGCGGCATCGGGCCGTCAGCGGCCGAGCACACCAGGATCGCGCCGTCCATCTGCGCAGCACCGGTAATCATGTTCTTGACGTAGTCGGCGTGACCCGGGCAGTCAACGTGAGCGTAGTGACGGCCGGCGGTCTCGTACTCGACGTGCGCGGTGTTGATCGTGATGCCGCGTGCCTTCTCTTCCGGTGCCGCATCGATCTCGTCGTACTTCTTCGCCTCGCCGCCGAACTTGGCCGACAGAACGGTTGCGATTGCAGCAGTCAGCGTGGTCTTGCCATGGTCAACGTGACCGATCGTGCCCACATTCACGTGCGGTTTGGTCCGCTCAAACTTGCCTTTTGCCATTT
>NZ_BPMK01000037.1 GCF_019656455.1 Noviherbaspirillum aridicola | reverse complement strand
TGAGCCAGCTGCTGCTCGGCCTGGTCAACGGCTCGTTCTACGCGATGCTGTCGCTCGGCCTGGCCGTCATCTTCGGCCTGCTCAACGTGATCAACTTTGCGCACGGCGCGCTGTACATGATGGGGGCCTTCCTCGCCTGGATGGGCCTGAATTATTTCGAGATCAATTACTGGGTGATGCTGATCGTGGCGCCGATCCTGGTCGGCCTGTTCGGCATCATCATCGAGAAGTCCATGCTGCGCTGGCTGTACAAGCTCGATCACCTGTACGGCCTGCTGCTGACCTTCGGCATCACGCTCATGCTCGAAGGCCTGTTCCGCTCGTTCTACGGCGTCTCCGGCCAGCCGTATTCGGTGCCCGAGGCGCTAGGCGGCGCCTTCAACCTCGGCTTCATGATCCTGCCCAAGTACCGGGCCTGGGTGGTGGTGGCCTCGATCGTGATCTGCCTGGGCACCTGGTTCGTGATCGAAAAGACCAAGCTCGGCGCCTACCTGCGCGCCGGCACCGAGAATCCCAAGCTGGTGGAAGCCTTCGGCATCAACGTGCCGCTGATGGTCACTGCGACCTACGGCTTCGGCGTGGCGCTGGCGGCGCTGGCCGGGGTGCTGGCCGCGCCGGTGATCCAGGTCTCGCCGCTGATGGGCTCCAACCTGATCATCGTGGTGTTCGCGGTGGTGGTGATCGGCGGCATGGGCTCGATTCTCGGCTCCATCATCACCGGGCTGGGCCTGGGGGTGATCGAGGGCTTTACCCGCGTGTTCTATCCTGAGCTGTCGGCGACCGTGGTGTTCATCATCATGGCCATCGTGCTGATGATCCGTCCCGCCGGCCTGTTCGGCAAAGAGAAGTAAGAGGAAAAGAAATGAACCAGAGAATCGGATATGCGGTAGCGATCGCAGCAGCCCTGGCGCTGCCGTTCTTCGTCTACCCGGTGTTCCTGATGAAGGTGCTGTGCTTTGCGCTGTTTGCCTGCGCCTTCAACCTGCTGATCGGCTTTACCGGGCTGCTGTCGTTCGGGCATGCGGCGTTCTTCGGCGGCGCGGGCTATGTGGCCGGCCACATGCTCAAGGTGTGGGGCCTGCCGTTCGAACTCGGCCTGCTCGGCGGGGTGGCGGCGGCGGCGCTGATCGGCCTGCTCATGGGCGGGCTGGCGATCCGGCGCCAGGGCATCTACTTCACGATGATCACGCTGGCGCTGGCGCAGATGCTGTTCTTCGTCTGCCTGCAGGCGCC
>NZ_BPMK01000036.1 GCF_019656455.1 Noviherbaspirillum aridicola | reverse complement strand
AGCATTTTCAAAGCCTACGACATCCGCGGCATCGTCGGCAAAACCCTCGATGCCGACGTGGCGCGCCAGATCGGCCGCGCCTTCGGCACCGCCGCTCGTGACAAGGGCGAGCGCAGCGTGGCCATTGGCCGCGACGGCCGCCTGTCCGGGCCCGAGCTGTCGCAGGCATTGTCCGACGGCTTGCGCGCGGCCGGCGTCGACGTCATCGACCTCGGCGTGGTCGCCACCCCGATGCTGTACTTCGCCACCCATATGCTCGAGACCCGCTCCGGCATCATGGTCACCGGCAGCCACAATCCCCCCGACTACAACGGCTTCAAGATGGTGCTGGCCGGCGAGGCCATCTATGGCGACGCGATACAGGCGCTGTACCAGGCCATCGTTGGCGGCAAACTGGCCGAGGGGCAGGGCGGCGCTGTTGGCAGATTCAGCACGCACGACATCCGCGAGGCTTACCTCGAGCGCATCGTCGGTGACGTCAAGCTGGCGCGGCCGATGAAGATCGCGATCGACTGCGGCAACGGCGTGGCCGGCGCCTTCGCCGGCGAGCTGTACCGCCGCATGGGCTGCGAGGTCACCGAACTGTTCTGCGAAGTCGACGGCAATTTCCCCAACCATCATCCCGACCCGGCCCACCCGGAAAACCTGCAGGATCTGATCCGCTGCCTGCAAGAGGGCGATGCCGAGATCGGCCTGGCCTTCGACGGCGACGGCGACCGCCTCGGCGTGGTGACCAAAGATGGGCAGATCATCTATCCCGACCGCCAGCTGATGCTGTTCGCGCAGGATGTGCTGACCCGTCATCCCGGCCGGGAGATCCTGTACGACGTCAAGTGCACGCGCCATATCGCGCCGTGGGTGAAACAGCACGGCGGCGTGCCGCTGATGTGGAAGACCGGGCATTCGCTGGTCAAGGCCAAGCTGCGCGAGACCGGGGCGCCGCTGGGCGGCGAGATGAGCGGGCATGTGTTCTTCAAGGACCGCTGGTACGGCTTCGACGACGGGCTGTATGCGGGCGCCCGCATGCTCGAGCTGCTCTCGCGCACCGACGATCCGTCGGCGCTGCTCAATGCGCTGCCGCAGTCCTTCAGCACGCCGGAGCTGCAGCTCAAGCTGGAAGAGGGCGAGAACTTCGCGCTGATCGCGCGGCTGCAGAAGGAAGCGAGCTTCCCGGGGGCGGAACAGATCGTGACCATCGACGGTTTGCGGGTCGAGTATGCGGACGGCTTCGGCCTGGCGCGCTCGTCCAACACCACGCCGGTGGTGGTGCTGCGCTTCGAGGGCGAGACCGATGCGGCGCTGGCGCGGATCCAG
>NZ_BPMK01000035.1 GCF_019656455.1 Noviherbaspirillum aridicola | reverse complement strand
TGACCCGTCCTGCTATAGGTTGACGGTTAAGCAGGGTAAATTATCTGCCTGATCGCTCCTTTGAAACGCCCGATGCACTGCATCGGGCGTTTTGTATTGGAGGGCCAGGTGCGGACGTTCCCGGTTGTAAATCTGTACCGACTGGCGCACCATCATCCGGGCCTGCTCCAGGTTCTCAGGACGGTGGAGCAGGAACTCACCCTTGAGAATGCCGTTGACCCTCTCTGCCAGCGCATTCTGATAGCAGTCATAGCCATCGGTCATGGAACAAGTCAGCCCATGTTGCGCGTGCAATCGCTGATAGGCGGTCGAGCAATACTGGATGCCGCGGTCGGAATGATGGATGAGCTGCTCCCGGCTCTGCCTGGCGCGTAAAGCCATTTTCAATGCCCGCGCCACTTCCTCGGTTTGCAGGGTTGCGTGCACATGGTAGCCGACGATCTTTCGAGAGTACGCGTCAGTGACCAAACTCAGATAGACGCATTTCTCGCGCGTAGGCAGATAGGTGATATCGGCCACCCAGACCTGCTCAGGACGTTGTGCCACGGATTTGCACGACTTCAAGAGATTGGGGTGCTTGTGGAATCGATGGAAGCTGTTCGTTGTCTTGTGAAACGCACGCTGAGGCGGAACCAGCAAATGAGCCCGCTTGAGAACCCGGAACAGCGCATCCCGGCCCATCTTGATTCCCGCGCAGGCCAATGGCTGCTTGAGCAAATAGTGTAGTTTGCGACCGCCAATGCGAGGTTGACGCCGCCGCGTCTGGCGCACCAACTCAACAACCTGCCGATCCCGCGCCTGCTGGGCGGCCTCTGCCTGACACTGCTGATAATAGGCTTGACGGCTCATACCAATGTAACGACACGCTCTGGCGAGACTCAAGCCGGCTATCCGCCTTTGCTCGATGACCCGCCGGAATGCTTTTTTGGCAGCTTCACCCCATACTCTTTCCGAATGACGTCGAGCATGGCTTCCAACAACTGGGCCTTCTCACTGGCTTGCTTGAGCTCCGTTTCCAGCTGCTTAATTCGCTGCTCCGGACTCATCGGCTGCTCTGGCTTGCTCACGGGATCACTCCTGCGCTTGCTGGTTCCTCCCAGCCTACCCCAGTCTTGCCGTCCGTGTTTGCGCAACCAGACCAATACCGTCGATCGGCCTTGAATTCCGTACCGCCGCTGCGCCTGCTTGTACGTCAGCTCGCCTTTTTCCACCTCGTCAACTACCGCCAACTTAAAAGCCAGCGTGTAGTCCCGCTGCGTACGCTTGATCCCTCTGTCCATTTGACACCTCCAAAAAAGTGTCAACGCATTTCAGGACGGGTCA
>NZ_BPMK01000033.1 GCF_019656455.1 Noviherbaspirillum aridicola | reverse complement strand
CTCGCCTTTTTCCACCTCGTCAACTACCGCCAACTTAAAAGCCAGCGTGTAGTCCCGCTGCGTACGCTTGATCCCTCTGTCCATTTGACACCTCCAAAAAAGTGTCAACGCATTTCAGGACGGGTCAGCATCAAAAAAAAAGCCCGCGTCGTGCGGGCTTTTTTGCTTTGAAGCCGGTTACTAAAAGATATTTGAAACCGCGGTTCAGGATATCGGCCGGGTATTCTTTGCCATCAAGGGAAAGCCAAGTCCAGACCGAGCTTCCTGCCAAGGACGAAGGTGACGAGCCCCAGGCCCAGGAGCGATAGCATGAAGACCGTAGCCACCTTGCCGCCCGCGTACAGCACCGCGCGCTTCTCCTTCGCCTTCTCCTTCTCCTTCTTCCCTTGATCGTAATGCCACTTGATGGCGAAGAACATGCCCGTGCAGAGCACGAGAACCTTGAACGTACCGAAGATTATAGGTATCGAGTCCATCATTTTGAGTATTTCCGGGCTCAGGCATTCTACTCGCAAGCAATTCCCGAACATTGAGACAAAATGTCGCAGTTGAAAACCATGCAAGATTAAAAACTGCCAATCTGACTGCCGCGGTTGGCTGTGCAAGGCGCCACGGTTCTTACAGCTGCGTATGCGTGCGCGCGGCGGGCGAACTACTGCCGGCCCGTCACACGCTGCACCATCCGGTAGAGCACCGACATCTGCGCGCCGCTCTTCAGTGCATAGTTGGGATCGACCTGGTTTGAGTAGCCCCACCAGTCGTAGCAGCCATTCGGGTTGGTCGGTCCTGGTGCGGACGAGGCGATGGTGTCGGGATAGACAACCACGAGATCGTTGGTGTCGGCCCATTCGTTGATGCCCGCCTGGGTCACCCAGCGACTGCCGATAAGTGCCGAATACTGCCTGCAGCCATGCAGTGCGAGCACCATGCCGCATGCTTTCCCTTGCGCGCAAGCTTTGGGCACGAAGACAGTACCTGTGGAAGCCAGCGAGACATTGGGTCCGGCGCCGAATTCGGTCTGGTCGAAGGTCGACAGCATGCCTTGCAGCTTTCCATTGTTGCGTGGGTTCAGCCGTCCCAGGAAGAGCTTCAGCCAGGTCTGCACCGAATCGTAAGCCGCGCCGTTGAGAAAGCATTTCACCATGAAGGGGCTGCCCGCGGTGCCGCAGTCGAGTTCACCGTTCGGCGATTCCCAGCCGTGCGCGGCCGGAAAGCTGTTATCGAACAGTACCCTGGCGCCATAGTGAAGGTACTGCGCATTGAGGTCGGCCATCTGGCGTGGATTGACGGTGGCGTCCCTGGTACCGGACCATAAATAGACCGGCTGGCCGCTGAGGTACACCGACGGGTCGATCGTGCCCAGCGCGGACTGGGTGTCCAGATAAGCGATCGACTGGGCAAGCATGCTGTTGTAGGAGGCTTCATTCGTCGGCAAGGTCTGGCCGCCGCAGTTGGCAAGCGCGGTCGCGGCGCCGCCAGCACCCGCGCACCAGTAGACGCCGCCCGCATAGATGGCGGCCCCCTTGAATGTCGCGGAATGAGCCACGTGCATTTGCACCGCGGTGAAGCCACCCGAGGAAATGCCTGCGACAAAGACCTTCGCCGGATCGATCTGATAGCGCTGGAGTTTTTCGGCGGACGGCGCTGGCGGCGTCGTCTGTGCACCGGCACCGCCGGCCGCGACACATCCAATCAGGAATATGGCGGGCCATGCTGATCGAAAACTCAGCTTCTTCATGATGATCGTCTCCTCGTTGCTTTAAGAAAAGTATGCCTGCTTCAGCACCTGTTTTTTTTGATTGACGGCAGCGTTGTTGCCGATCGAAGCGGAAGCGGGACTGATGCAAAGTCGAATGTTGTTGAGACGATATTTTTTATCCTGCGTTCAATCGTGAGTCGACGCGGGAAGGCAATCGTCCGGTTGCCTGTTGCTTGGTAAGGCAGGATCGTCATTGCCGCGGACGTCATGCGCGCCGAGAATGCATACCACGGCGGGAGGACAGCCCGAGCTAGTTGTGATGTTTCAATAGGTTGTTCTGGTTCATTCGGATTGGATTTGAGAAACTGGAAATCGCCAAACCCCCAGTTCTCAAAGAAGCCAACCGAATGAACATCCATAAGAATGCCCGATTGACGTTTAT
>NZ_BPMK01000032.1 GCF_019656455.1 Noviherbaspirillum aridicola | reverse complement strand
TGAGTCGGGGCTTTTCTGGGGTAAGAGCCTGACGATGACCTACTTTCACACTGGTTGCAGCACTATCATCGGCGCGGAGTCGTTTCACGGTCCTGTTCGGGATGGGAAGGGGTGGTTCCGACTTGCTATGTTCATCAGGCATGACTCGTTGGTTGCTCGTCGGGGACGCGCAACCCAATCTGGGAAGAAGCAGTAGTTTTCGTAGGGGACCTACGGGTATTTATTTTGGCGGGTGTGAGTGATCAGTCATTCACACGCATACTTGTCTATGCCTTGTTGCCAAGGTTATAGGGACAAGCCGCACGGGCAATTAGTATCAGTTAGCTTAACGCATTACTGCGCTTCCACACCTGACCTATCAACGTCCTGGTCTCGAACGACCCTTTAGCAGGCTCAAGGCCTGGGGAAGTCTCATCTTGAGGCAAGTTTCCCGCTTAGATGCTTTCAGCGGTTATCTCTTCCGAACTTAGCTACCCGGCAATGCCACTGGCGTGACAACCGGTACACCAGAGGTTCGTCCACTCCGGTCCTCTCGTACTAGGAGCAGCCCCCCTCAAACTTCCAACGCCCACGGCAGATAGGGACCAAACTGTCTCACGACGTTTTAAACCCAGCTCACGTACCACTTTAAATGGCGAACAGCCATACCCTTGGGACCGGCTACAGCCCCAGGATGTGATGAGCCGACATCGAGGTGCCAAACTCCCCCGTCGATATGAACTCTTGGGAGGAATCAGCCTGTTATCCCCAGAGTACCTTTTATCCGTTGAGCGATGGCCCTTCCATACAGAACCACCGGATCACTATGTCCTACTTTCGTACCTGCTCGACTTGTCGGTCTCGCAGTTAAGCACGCTTATGCCATTGCACTATTAGCACGATGTCCGACCGTACCTAGCGTACCTTCGAACTCCTCCGTTACACTTTGGGAGGAGACCGCCCCAGTCAAACTGCCTACCATGCACTGTCCCCGACCCGGATAACGGGCCAAGGTTAGAACCTCAAACAAACCAGGGTGGTATTTCAAGGTTGGCTCCACGGCAACTGGCGTCACCGCTTCAAAGCCTCCCACCTATCCTACACAGATTGGTTCAAAGTCCAATGCAAAGCTACAGTAAAGGTTCATGGGGTCTTTCCGTCTAGCCGCGGGTAGATTGCATCATCACAAACACTTCAACTTCGCTGAGTCTCGGGAGGAGACAGTGTGGCCATCGTTACGCCATTCGTGCAGGTCGGAACTTACCCGACAAGGAATTTCGCTACCTTAGGACCGTTATAGTTACGGCCGCCGTTTACTGGGACTTCAATCAAGAGCTTGCACCCCATCATTTAATCTTCCAGCACCGGGCAGGCGTCACACCCTATACGTCCACTTTCGTGTTTGCAGAGTGCTGTGTTTTTATTAAACAGTCGCAGCCACCAGTTTATTGCAACCCCTTCACCCTCCTGGCGCAGGCCAGTCAAGCTACAAGGGCGTACCTTATCCCGAAGTTACGGTACCAATTTGCCGAGTTCCTTCTCCCGAGTTCTCTCAAGCGCCTTAGAATACTCATCTCGCCCACCTGTGTCGGTTTGCGGTACGGTCTCGTTAGACTGAAGCTTAGAGGCTTTTCTTGGAACCACTTCCGATTGCTTCGCAGCTTAAAGCCGCTGGCCCCATGCCCTTGAATCATGCGCCCGGATTTGCCTAAGCGCCTTCTCCAGCACAGGGACCGGGACATCCAACACCCGGACAACCTTCCGCGATCCGTCCCCCCATCGCATCTAACGACGGTGCAGGAATATTAACCTGCTTCCCATCAGCTACGCATCTCTGCCTCGCCTTAGGGGCCGACTCACCCTGCTCCGATGAACGTTGAACAGGAAACCTTGGGCTTACGGCGACAGGGCCTTTCACCCTGTTTATCGCTACTCATGTCAGCATTCGCACTTCTGATACCTCCAGCATCCTTTACAAGACACCTTCGCAGGCTTACAGAACGCTCTCCTACCATATGTGCAAAGCACATATCCGCAGCTTCGGTGACTGGCTTAGCCCCGTTACATCTTCCGCGCAGGACGACTCGATCAGTGAGCTATTACGCTTTCTTTAAAGGATGGCTGCTTCTAAGCCAACCTCCTGACTGTTTTAGCCTTCCCACTTCGTTTTCCACTTAGCCAATCTTGGGGACCTTAGCTGGCGGTCTGGGTTGTTTCCCTCTTGACGCCGGACGTTAGCACCCGACGTCTGTCTCCCAAGCTCGCACTCACCGGTATTCGGAGTTTGCAATGGTTTGGTAAGTCGCGATGACCCCCTAGCCATAACAGTGCTCTACCCCCGGTGGTGATACTTGAGGCACTACCTAAATAGTTTTCGGAGAGAACCAGCTATTTCCAGATTTGTTTAGCCTTTCACCCCTACCCACAGCTCATCCCCTAGTTTTTCAACACTAGTGGGTTCGGACCTCCAGTACCTGTTACGGCACCTTCATCCTGGCCATGGGTAGATCATCTGGTTTCGGGTCTACACCCAGCGACTAAATCGCCCTGTTCGGACTCGCTTTCGCTACGCCTTCCCTATTCGGTTAAGCTCGCCACTGAATGTAAGTCGCTGACCCATTATACAAAAGGTACGCCGTCACCCCTTACGAGGCTCCGACTGTTTGTATGCACACGGTTTCAGGATCTATTTCACTCCCCTTCCGGGGTTCTTTTCGCCTTTCCCTCACGGTACTGGTTCACTATCGGTCGATATCGAGTATTTAGCCTTGGAGGATGGTCCCCCCATGTTCAGACAGGGTTTCACGTGCCCCGCCCTACTTGTCGCAAGCTTAGTTCCACAATACTGATTTCGCATACGGGGCTATCACCCGCTATGGCCACAATTTCCAGTGTGTTTTGCTATCAATACTGCTAAATCTTGCAGGCTGGTCCCATTTCGCTCGCCACTACTTTGGGAATCTCGGTTGATTTCTTTTCCTGCAGCTACTTAGATGTTTCAGTTCGCCGCGTTCGCTTCGCACCCCTATGTATTCAGAGTGCGATGACCCAAAAGGCCGGGTTTCCCCATTCGGAAATCTGCGGATCAATGTGTGTTTGCTCACTCCCCGCAGCTTATCGCAAGCTACAACGTCCTTCATCGCCTGATATCGCCAAGGCATCCACCATGTGCACTTATTCGCTTGTCCCTATAACGTTGGCCTCTCTTATCGAGAGCGCTATAGAGTTTTGAGTTTGCGTGCCGTATTCCAGACCACTCGTATTGCTACGAGAACTCTTTCATACAATATGATTGATACAATCACAACCCACCAGTCTTCATCCACGCGCATCACACGCATGAACTCCAACTGATAAATTCTTTACTACTTCTTCCAGATTGTTAAAGAACA
>NZ_BPMK01000031.1 GCF_019656455.1 Noviherbaspirillum aridicola | reverse complement strand
CGCCGAAATGCTCCATCAGTGGAACCACCACTACAACTGGCACCGCCCGCACCAAGGTATCGGCGGCAAAGCACCAATGTCCAGACTCTCAACCAACCGAAATAACCTCTTGCAACTTCACAGCTAGTCCGCCTCCCGCAACAGTCGGATGCCGACCAGCGTGTAGCGGGTATCGGGCGCATTCCAGTTGCGGTAGGCCGACCGCGCATAGAAGGCCCAGGTGTGCCAGGACCCACCGCGGCGCACCCGCACGGTCCCGCTTTCCGGCCCTTGCGGATCGTCCACCGGCGAGTGCGCGTAGTAGGTATCGTCGTGCCAGTCGGCGGTCCACTCCCATGCATTGCCGTGCATGTCGTAGAGGCCGAACGCGTTCGGTTCAAAACTGCCCGCCGGTGCCGTGAACGCGTATCCATCGTCTCCGGCGAGGGCGTAGGGCGCCCACTTCTTCCAGTGCCTGCCCGAGGCTGCATCGAACACATTGGCCACCTTGAGCAGCGAGTGCGGGTCGTCTCCGCTGTGATAGCGGGTGGTGGTGCCGGCGCGTGCGGCGTATTCCCATTCCGCCTCCGTCGGTAAGCGGTAGGTCTTTCCTTCGGTCTCGCTCAGCCACTTGCACAGGGCTGCCGCATCGTTCCAGGTAACGTTCACCACCGGATGCTCATCGCTTTGAGAGAAGCCCGGGTTGCGCCAGGAGTATTTCGGGTTTCTTCCTTCGAACGCGTCTCCGCGCGACGATGACGCGGCGTCGTAGGCCGCGTCGTAGCCATATCCACCGGTACCGTCGGCTTCCGATTCGGGCGTGTACCCGGACGCTTCCAGAAATCGCCGGAATTGACCGACCGTCACTTCATACTGACCGAGGTAGAACGGACGCGTGATGCGAACGCGATGCACCGGCGCCTCGTCGGCAAGCTTTAGAAATCGCTGACGCTCGTACTGCGGAAATGATTTCGCGTAGGACTCGGGGGATTCCTCGCTGCCCATCATGAATTCGCCGGCGGGTATGCGGACGAAGCGCATGCCGAGCGAGTTTTCGATTCGCACCGGCGGCGGGACGGACACCGGCTCTGCCGCGCTCGCGGCCACCGACAGCAGGGTAATGATTGATATGAACATGCGCATGGGGATGCGGCACGAGCCGAAGGACGCAGGGTGGCCTATGCTGGCACGATTAGTGGACTTGCACAACGGCGGACCGGGCCGGAGTATTCCGCCTCGCAACGCTCGGCGCACCGTCATCAGGTAGATCGCCTTGGTGTGGCCCGCGCTGAAATAGATCACCTTAAACGCGGTTCCGGCCTGAACCGGTTAGCGAACGTGCTCCCTGGCGCGGGCGCTGAGTGCATACCAGCTATGCGTTACCGGTGCCGTGGCCCTGCTGAAGTTCGGCGACCCGATGTGGCGCCGCGGCGCGCCATATTAATCTGGTATCTTGCGATCTCTAACAAGTCAGGCGGCACATTGAGAAACGACGGCCGCAGAGGGGGCACCGTGACAGAGATCTACAGCGTCGAGTTCGTCGACTTGCAGCTTCGCTTTGCTGCGAAAGTCGGTCCACATAAGCTCCCCATTCAGCATGCGAAAGGGAAAGCATTAGCATCGTAGCAAGACTCTGTTGACTTGCCGCACCTCAAGCAGCACGGATTAAGGCGGCGTTTTCCAACCCTGTCTCAGAGCCGACATCGAGCGGGCAGGCCGTGAATGCGTTCAGCCGGTTGGGACAAGCATCGACAGCTGACGACCGAGGAAAAGGGAAAGCGCTGCCAGGGGAGCTTGTGCGAACAGGGACAAGAGGAGCATGCGCTGAAGCGACGCATGACTTCGTATCCAGTGCTCCTTCAGGGCGAGTCTCATCACGGCTGTTCCGTAAGGGAGGACGACCAGCGCTGCCGTCACGATTCCGGGCGTGTAGTTCCCGTACCAGACGGTCTGAACAGTGTGTGTCAGGGCGTTGGCAAGGAGCAGAGATGTCGCCCAAAGACTCCAGAGGGGCGTTGCTCCATGTTTCAGCCTGCGATGATCGAGGAGGCAGATAGCCAGATAGCTTGCCAGGATCAGCGCGACACCGATCCCGAACTCGAGGGTCCTGACTGGTAAGAACGAGCGGACGAACTCCGGAAGACGGTCCATGTTCAGGATCGTCCACTGCTCAACGGTGAGGATTTCCTCGGTATCGTGGATCAGAAAGATCGCGGGACCAGGCCACGGAATCAGGAACGTGCGCCCGCGCTTTTCTCTTTTCAGTCCGGGCGATGTCGAATCAATCATGGCTCACGTTACCAATTACCGTTCAGCGAGGACACGACGAGTTCGGGTTGCATTTTGCCTCGGCACGTCTTGAGTCGTTCGACTATGCATTATACGAACTGCACGCGAAGCCGCTCAATCTGTACCATCCTGCCGTCCCTGGCAAACGGCGGACACGAACAGATTGACGGGCTCTCCACCTTCCGCCGGTTATATGTAACTTGAATCAGATGAACATCGCCCAAGTACGACTCATCCATCAAATCATGACGAGTGCCGATACCTGCGGCATTCCGCTCTGGATTAGTGGCGGCTGGGCGATAGATGCCCGGCTGGGAGAGATCACCCGTGATCACGACGACATAGACCTGACCTTCCCGGCCGACAGGCAAGCCGACTTTGAAGCCATGCTTGCGGATTTAGGGGGGCAAGTCACCGAGCGAACGGACTATGGCTTCCTGGCCCGGCTGCGCGGCGTTCTTCTGGACTGCGAGCCGGCCCGCTGGTCGGGCACGGCCTATGAAATCGATGATGCGCCAGAAGGATCCTGCCCCGCGAATGCAGAGGGCATCCTGGAAGGAATCCCCGTCCGGTGCAACAGTTGGGAAGCCATTCTGTGGGACTATTTCTACTACCTCGATGAAGTTCCCCGGATCCAATGGCCAGGCAAGCACGTGCAGTCTTATGCGATGGTCGTCGCCGCGCTCGGGGACGACAGAGTCAGATCGCTCCGGGCAGTGTTTGATTCACGGCACCCCGGTTAAGCCAAAGGCGCTTCGCGCCAGGTTATTGACCGATCGTTCAAAAACTTGCATACTACAGTTATTGAACAACCGTTCCATAACTGATGAATGGGTGTCGCATGGCGAGACCAAGGACGTTTGATGAAGACGTTGTTATCGCCCGCGCGGCGGAGGTTTTCGGCCGTATCGGGTACAACGCCTGCTCGGTCGACGAGCTGGTGGAGGCAACGGCGCTGCAGCGAGGCAGTCTGTATAAGGCGTTCGGTTCCAAGCGCGGCCTGTTCGAGAGGGTGCTGAACCGCGCGCTGGCCGGCGAATGGTACCGGGACCCGGCCGTTCTCGACCTTCTCATCACCGCACTGCGCGAACTGGCCCCGACGGACCTGCCGATCGCCGCCCTTTGCCGCGAGGCCCTGCATGCGTATGGCGAAGGCGCCGCCGAACTGCTCGGCACGCGTCTGCTCGATCATCTGCCCACTCACGAGCCCAACAAGGAGTAGTGATGCCCCGACTCGAACTGACCGACAGCGAACTCGTCGTCCATCTGACAGCGTGGGAATCGATCTGGTCGCTCCGCCGCAGCTTCCGCGTGCCGCTCGCGCATGTTCGCGGCGCTACCGAAGACAACGGTTTCGGTGGAAGAGCGCTAGGTGTGAAGTTGCAAGAGGTTATTTCGGTTGGTTGAGAGTCTGGACATTGGTGCTTTGCCGCCGATACCTTGGTGCGGGCGGTGCCAGTTGTAGTGGTGGTTCCACTGATGGAGCATTTC
>NZ_BPMK01000030.1 GCF_019656455.1 Noviherbaspirillum aridicola | reverse complement strand
ATAAACGTCAATCGGGCATTCTTATGGATGTTCATTCGGTTGGCTTCTTTGAGAACTGGGGGTTTGGCGATTTCCAGTTTCTCAAATCCAATCCGAATGAACCAGAACAACCTATTGAAACATCACATCTAGCGCCGTACCCTCATCAGGCGATGCGCTTGCCGAGAATGTCGAGATCGCGTTCGATGCCGTCCAGCGTCGCCACGCGGGGCATGTGCGCCCAGCGTTCGAAGCCGAACTTGTAGAAGAGCCCGAGGCTGGGCTTGTTGTGGCCGAAGATGAAGCCCAGCAGCGTATGAATGCCGATGCTGGGCGCGAAAGCGATCGACTGCTCGAGGAAATACCGCCCCAGCCCCTTGCCGCGCTGGTCGTCGCGGATGTAAATCGACAGCTCGGCGGTGCCGTTGTAGGCGGGGCGGCCGTAGAAGTTGGAGTAGGACAGCCAGCCCACGACTTCGCCGTCCTTCTCGGCCACCCACAGCGGGCGCCGCTCGGGGGTGTGCTCGGCGAACCACGCGTGGCGGGACTCCACGCTTACCGGCTCGGTATCGGCCGTGACTTCGCGCGAGGGCACGGTGCTGTTGTAGATCGCCACGATCGCGGGCAGGTCTTCGAAACGGGCGAGGCGGTGCGTATAAGTGTTCGGATGCGACATCGGCGTGCTGCGTGTTGTGATTGTTATCAGAGCGTATGGGTGGCGCGGGAAGAACGCAGGGCGGCGCCGAGCAGTTCCTCTATGCGCGCCTTGACCCGCTGGCCGCTTTCATCGGCGGAAAAATGCACGCCTATCCCCTGCGCCTTGTTGTGATTGGCGCCGGGAGGCGTGATCCAGACCACCTTGCCGGCGATCGGATACTTGGTCGGATCGTCCATCAGGGTGAGGATGAGGTAGATTTCGTCGCCCAGCTTGTAGGGCTTGCTGGTCGGGACGAAGATGCCGCCGTTGGCGAGAAACGGCATGTAGGCGGCGTACAGCGCCGCCTTTTCCTTGATCGGAAGCGACAGGACCGAGGGGCGCGCGACGGCGGTTGCGGGACCGCTGGTGGAAGGTGCCTGAGGAGTATCGGCCATCTTTATCCAAACACGGATGAATATTCGAGCAACATGTCTTCGATGAAGAGCCGTGCCGCCAGCGGATGCTCTGCCACCGCCCGCCGCTCCTGCACCGACTTGAGCGCCCTGAGCAAGGCGCCGGTGTCGGCGCGCTGGCTGAGCGCGGTCAGCTCTTTCCGGTAGCGGGGATAATAACGGATTCTGCCGGAAAGCTTGAGCGAAAAAATGTCGTACAGCCAGCGTTGCTGCCACGCGACCAGGTCCGGCACCGGCGCCTTCTGCAGCTTTTCGGCTGTTTTCAGCGCCCCGTCCACGCCCGGCCGCGCCAGCTGCTGCAGCAGGATATCCATGATTTCCCGGACCTCGGTCTGCGCCATTTCCTGCGCCGCCAGCGGCGCTCCGCCCTGCTCCGCCAGCCAGACATCGGCGTCGGCCACGCCCTGTTCCTGCAGCCAGGCGACCGCTTCCCGGGGCGACGGCAGCCCGAGCGCGAACTTGCGGCAGCGCGACAGGATCGTGGGCAGCAGGCGGTCGAGGCTGTTGGACACCAGCAGGAACATGGTCGACGGCGGCGGCTCCTCCAGCGTCTTGAGCAGCGCATTGGCGGCGGCGGTGTTGAGCGCCTCGGCCGGATACAGCACCACGACGCGCATCCCCTGGCGGTGCGTGGACACGCTCATGAAATCGGCGAGCGCGCGCACCTGGTCGATCTTGATTTCCTTCGAAGGCTTGGCCTTGCCGGCCTTCCTGGTCTCGACGGCCTCGCCCTCGCCGGCGTCGCCGGCTTCCTCTTCGTCGAGCAGTTCCGGCCGCACCCGGCGGTAGTCCGGATGGCTGTACTGGTCGAACCAGCCGCAGGCGTCGCAGCGGCCGCAGGGCTGATGATCGGCGGCGGGCGACTGGCACAGCAGCGACTGCGCGAAGCGTTCGGCGAACGCGGTCTTGCCGATGCCGCGCGGCCCGTGGAACAGGATGGCGTGCGGCAGGCGCTCGCGCAGCTGCTGCAGCTGCCGCCAGGCGGGGACTTGCCAGGGAAAGAGCGGCGCCGTCATGCCTGCCCGGCGAGGTCGTCGATCACGGCCCGCAGCTCGTTCTGAATGGCGCCGATCGGCCGGCTGGAATCGATGAGGCGGAAGCGTTCCGGGAAATCGTGCGCGCGGCGCAGGTAGGCGGCGCGGGTAGCGGCGAAGAAGTCGGCGCGCTCGCGCTCGAAACGGTCCGGCTCGCGCGCCGCGTCGAGCCGCGCGCGGGCAACCTCGAGCGGCACGTCGAACAGCAGCGTGAGGTCCGGCTGCAGATGCGGATGCACCCAGTTCTCCAGCATTTCCAGCCGCTCGAACGGCAGGCCGCGCCCGCCCCCCTGGTAGGCGAAGGTGGCGTCGGTGAAGCGGTCCGAGATCACCCAGTCGCCGCGGGCGAGCGCCGGCCCGATCAGCTGCGCCAGGTGCTCGCGCCGGGCGGCGAAGACCAGCAGGGCTTCGGTTTCGATGTGCATCGGCTCATGCAGGATCAGCTCGCGCAGCTTTTCGCCGAGCGGGGTGCCGCCCGGTTCGCGGGTCAGCACCACCTGCCTGCCGGCCGACCGCAGCAGGTCGGCGACATACGCGAGATGAGTGGACTTGCCGGCGCCGTCTATGCCTTCGAAAGTGATGAATTTGCCAGGTTTCATGGATGCATCGTGATGTTCGCGACGGGCATTATCGCCGGTTTTGCCGGGCCGAAGTAGTGGCGCGCCGGCGCATATGCAGCGGGAGCGGATGCGTCCGGCGCGCGTGGCGGGGCGCTCGCGGCGGCCGGGGCTTGCCGGCATCGTCGGCGGCGCCGTGTTTTCCCCCGGCCGGCTACTCGCGGCGCTGGTACTTG
Source organism: Noviherbaspirillum aridicola (assembly GCF_019656455.1). GTDB lineage: Bacteria > Pseudomonadota > Gammaproteobacteria > Burkholderiales > Burkholderiaceae_D > Noviherbaspirillum > Noviherbaspirillum aridicola. The sequence continues at coordinate 3,302 of NZ_BPMK01000030.1, read as the reverse complement.
TTCACCGCCCGGTTGTGATCGGCGAGATTGTTCGAGAACTCGCTGGTGCCATTGCCGCGCGCGACGAAATACAGCGCGTCGATCGCCGCCGGCGCGACCGCCGCTTCCAGCGACTCCGCGCCGGGCAATGCGATCGGCGTGGGCGGCAGGCCGGCGCGCGTGTAGGTGTTGTAGGGCGTGTCGGTCTCGAGGTCGCGCTTGCGGATATTGCCCTGAAACTTGTCGCCCATGCCATAGATGACGGTGGGGTCGGTCTGCAGCAGCATGCCCTGCCGCAGCCGGTTGACGAAGACGGCGGCGATCATCTTGCGCTCCGAGCGCTGCCCGGTTTCCTTCTCGATGATGGAAGCCATGATCAGGGCTTCATACGGGCTCTTGTACGGCAGGCCGGGTTGGCGGCGGCTCCAGGTGTCGTCGAGCCGCTTCTGCATCAGCGCATAGGCCTGGCGGTAGATCTGCAGGTCGCTCGATCCCCTGGCGAAGCGGTAGGTATCGGGGAAGAACAGGCCTTCCGCCGCCTTCTCGCCGGGCGCGATCCTGTCGAGCAATTCCTTGTCGCTCAGCTGCGCGGTGTCATGCCGCAGCGCCGGATGGGCGTCGATCGCGGCGCGCATCTGCCGGAAGGTCCAGCCTTCGATCACGGCCAGCGCCTCCTGCGCGTATTCGCCGCGCACCAGCTGGTCGATCAGGGCCATCGGCGAGGTTCCGGGCTTTAGTTCATAATTCCCGGCTTTGAGACGTGGCGCCTTGCCGGTCAGGCGGGCGATCAGCTCCAGCAGCAAGGGGTTGGCGGGCACGCCGGCCGCTTCCACCTGCTGCATGCTGCGCCGCACGCTGCTGCCGGATTCGATGGCGAAGGCGATCGGCGCGGCGCCGGGCGGCGTGATCGGACGCCAGGCCCAGTAGGCGATGAGGGCGGACGCCAGCAGCACGAAGGCGACCGCGGCGAGAAACATTTTCCTGAACAAGTCGGTATCCCGGTGAGAGTGCCGGACCGCCGGAGACGGCGGCCGGACGCGATTTCAAGACGTCACTATAATCAAAGCCGAAATGATACCGGCGAATCGATAATTCCTGAGCGTATGACCGAATCCACGAATGCATGGTTGCAGTTTCTGGCGCAAAGCGGCGCCAGCTTTGATCAGGAGCGCCCCCACGAGGTGACGGGCTTCGGCGATCTGCCCGGTATCCCGCGCAATGTCGTCTCGCCCCTGACCGATCTCGGCCTGATAGGCGCCACCGGCGACGACGCCGCGAATTTTCTGCACAACCAGCTCACCAACGATGTCGAGCACCTCGACATGGGCAGCGCCCGCCTCGCCGGCTATTGCTCGCCCAAGGGCCGCATGCTGGCGAGCTTCCTCATGTGGCGCGGGAGCGAAGGCTTTTTCCTGCAGTTGCCGAGGGCGATCCAGCCGGCCGTGCAGAAGCGGCTGCAGATGTTCATCCTGCGTGCGAAGGCAAAACTCGCCGACCGCGGCGACGAGCTGCCGACGCTCGGCCTGGCCGGAGAATCGGTCGGCGATCTGCTGAAGAAATGGTTTCCCTCGCTGCCCGCCCAGCCCTGGCAGAAGTCGGACTCGGAAGCCGGCACCCTGATCCGCGTTCCCGATGCCGACGGACTGCCGCGCTACCGCTGGACGGCGCCGGTAGCGATCCTGGTACAGGCATGGCCTGAACTCGTCACACTCGCGACGCCGGCCGCGACCGCGCTCTGGCGCCTGCTCGACATCCGCGCCGGCTTGCCGCAGGTGACGCAGGCGACCCAGGAGCAGTTCGTGCCGCAGATGGTGAATTACGAACTGATCGGCGGCGTCAATTTCAAGAAAGGCTGCTATCCCGGACAGGAGATCGTCGCGCGCAGCCAGTATCTCGGCAAGCTCAAGCGCCGGATGATGTTGGCCTCCGTCGACAGCCTCGATGCGCGGGCCGGGATGGAAGTGTTCTCCAGCGAAGACCCCGACCAGCCCTGCGGCATGATCGTCAACGCCGAGCCGAACTTCAGCCACGGCTGCGACTGCCTGGTCGAACTCAAGACCGCCGCGGCGGAGGCCGGCAGCGTGCATCTCGGCGCCGCCGGCGGCCCGGTCCTGGCCTTCCGCGCATTGCCCTATCCGCTGCCGGCGTAAAGTGGATCTCTACATCTATTACCGGGTGCCGCCTGCCCACGCCGCCGCGTTGCAGCCTTTGCTGGCGGCGATGCAGGAAGCCCTGTCGCGCGAGCACGGCGTGAGCGCCGCGCTCAAGCGCCGGCCGGAGGAGAAGGACGGCCGCCAGACCTGGATGGAGGTCTACCAAGATGTGCCGGCGGGCTTTGACGACGCACTGGACCGCGCGCTGGCGCAATCCGGCGCCGCCGCGCTGATCGACGGTCCACGACATACCGAAATCTTTGAGGATGTGCGCCCATGTGCCTGATCGTCTTTGCCTGGCAAATCCTTCCCGGCATGCCGCTGCTCGCCGCCGGCAACCGCGACGAATTCTATGACCGCCCGGCGCAGGCCGCGCACTGGTGGCAGGACGAGCCGGCTATCTACGCCGGACGCGATCTAAAGGCCGGGGGCAGCTGGATGGGCGTCACGCGCGACGGCCGCTTCGCGGCAGTCACCAATGTGCGCGCGCCGCTCGACCAGCGGGACGATGCGCATAGCCGCGGCGCGCTGGTGGCGGACTTCCTGCGCAGCCGCGCGGCGCCGCAGGCATTCATCGACGAACTCGCCGTGCATGCCGATCGCTACAATCCCTTCAACCTCCTGGTCGGCGACCGCACCAGCCTGGTCTGCTACTCCAATGCCCGCGATCCGGGGCCGGACAACGGCAAGCCGCTGGCGCCGGGCATCTACGGCCTGTCCAACGCGCAGCTGAATACCCCCTGGCCCAAACTCGTCAATGCGCGCGCCGAATTCTCCAGCCTGCTCTGCCAGGGCGCGCCGGACGATGCCTATTTCGAGATGCTGGCCGACGGCACCCGGGTCGACGACGAACGCCTGCCGCGCACCGGAGTCAGCCTGGAGTGGGAGCGGGTTCTGTCGGCTGTCTGCATCGAGTCGCCGACCTACGGCACGCGCGTGTCGAGCCTGGTCAGGCTGCCAGCCCGGGGTGAGCCGACGATCGCCGAGCGCGTGCACCGCTGATTCCCGCGCTACCGGCGGCCGGACCGCTGCCGCGCGCCGCGCTAGCTGTGAAGTTGCAAGAGGTTATTTCGGTTGGTTGAGAGTCTGGACATTGGTGCTTTGCCGCCGATACCTTGGTGCGGGCGGTGCCAGTTGTAGTGGTGGTTCCACTGATGGAGCATTTCGGCG
>NZ_BPMK01000029.1 GCF_019656455.1 Noviherbaspirillum aridicola | reverse complement strand
CGAAATGCTCCATCAGTGGAACCACCACTACAACTGGCACCGCCCGCACCAAGGTATCGGCGGCAAAGCACCAATGTCCAGACTCTCAACCAACCGAAATAACCTCTTGCAACTTCACAACTAGGGTACGCATTCAGTAGCTATATCCGCAACGAGCCGTGGTCTTGGTATAACTTTGCTACGTCCGTAGGAGGAGGCGCTTTAGCGGGCGGTACACTTGGCGCTGCCGGAGCCGTCTGGACGTCTAACAGTTCAGTCGCGAAGGGTATAGCCGACGGAGTAGCAACGCAGAACGGCTGGTAGGCGAAAATGGCGGCAATGACTATTAAGCCTGTTCTAGTGGCAACGGTCCTGATTGCCGCCATCATCTTGGCGCCGACAAAAAAGCATCTCCTATTGTTTAGTACGCCTCTGTTCGTAATCGGGTTTCAACTATGCACAGATGTTGCGAAGAGACAAAAATTCTATCCCTACTTGCTTAGCGATTTGAATCCACTTCGCAACAAGTGGCTATCCTTCCTTGCAGTTTACGTCATGTGGCAGTCCACGAGCTACTCCTGGTCATAGAGACTCCGGCCGTTGAATCTAAAGGGCGATGTCCAAGAGAGATCGTCGGAAAAGCAGCATCAGTTGTCCGTTCACCGGACAACAAGGCAATCCTGCCGAAAAGCTTCAAACAGCCATCAGAGTACCGAGTAGTTCATTCAAGCGTGCGCCCCGAAAGCTACTACGGCGTCGTCTCAGACAGCAGTAGGGGCGGCTGAATCTTTGTCAGCGCCAGTGTAAGAGGAAGCGCATTGTAGCAACTCGATGCAAGCGAGCTGCCCGCGTTGCCGACTTCAGTAAACAATGCGTCGCGTACGCTAGATAGCAATTCATCTACAGCGACCAGCCAAACAGGAGAACCTTATGCTTATGCCCGCACTACGTCTCTTCGCTCTTCGCGGAATCTCTTTCGATGAATACCGCTTCCCTCGATGGCAGTCCGCCGTCGCGATTCTGGTTCTCGGCATCGTCATCGGTCTCGACCCTTCATTGCGAACACCGCGGCCGGGAGTGCTCCCTATGCCTTTCGCGGTCGCCCTCGCGTATGGCGTGGTGTCGACCGCCGCTGGTTTTCTAATAGTTGTCACGGTCCTAAAGTGGTGGCTGCGACGCGGCCAGCGCTGGGACGGGAATGGGGACCTGGTCAATCTTTCTGCCGCCTCCTGGCTGGTCCCAGATCTTCTCATCGCTGGGCTTACTACAATGGGTGTGCCCGGACTGCTCACGCTACCACTGTGGCTATACTCTGCCTGGGTAGGAGCGAATGCGATCGCAGGAGCTATTCCACGCGTCACACTGGGATACGCTATTGCGGGTATTGCAATCGGCATGATCCCCGCCATTCTTGCAATGATACTGATCGCCTTTGCCGCGACAGTAGTGCCCGCTGCCCTTGGCTTTCAAGCATAGGCATCCCGTGCCCAGTGCACCATCCGGAGCGGTCTTATTCCTGACCATGCTGACATGCCTGGCCGCTCAGGCTGAAAGCGCCTGGATTGCCACTCACTCTCTGTCCGGCCCGGTTCGCACGAAGAGCTGGAAGGCACTGCGCGACACACAGGTGGTCAAGCAAGACCTTGACTATTCATGCGGCGCAGCCTCGCTAGCCACCTTGCTCAAGGGCTTCTACGGCCAGGACGTGACCGAAGAGGCCCTGTTGAAGGCGATGGATAAGAGCGATGGCCGGGCATCGTTTGAAGACATGCAGCGCGGGTTAACGCAATTCGGTTTCAAGGCACAGGGATTCGCCGCCTCGTATGAACAACTAGTGCAGCTACGCGTACCGGTCATCGTCTACCTCAAGCACCGGAAGGACGACCACTTCTCGGTTCTACGCGGGATTGATAAGAACGGGGTGTGGCTGGCGGATCCGAGCCTTGGCAATCGCACATATAGTCGCGAGCAATTCCTTGAGATGTGGGAAACACGGAGCAGCAAAGATGACAACGCCCGTTTGCGCGGAAAATTCCTGGCTGTGCTGCCATCTGTGCCAACCGTAGCGGGACGTAGTGACTTCTTCGCTAAAGCGGTGCGCCGACAAACGACGCAGGCAGTACAACAGGTAACCGTCAGACCTCTTCCCTGACACGCCTTTTAGACCAAGATGCCAGCCTGCAAACTACACTGGTATGGATGGATATTCCTCGCCACCCTCGCATTGGCCTGTCAACGTCCGATGTATGCCGTCCTTCCCACCCTGTACATGCCGCTACTAGGACTGGTTCTTTACCGGAAATTTGGCTGGCTGTCGTACAAGAGAATACATGCAGCTGATCCCGCCTTCGGCCGCAAACTCGACACCTCAAACATGCTATTTGCCGTACTAAATGGGGCGGCCATCGCCAAGATCGATGGTTATTTCTATTCGTAACATCCCATCCGGCATTAGGGCGGCCATAGCGGCCAACTCCCGCCGCGGCCAAGTTCATTGACGGGTCTCGTCGCCCGAGATATACTCGCGAGTTCTCGATTTTGGGCTCTCCAGGGCCTGAGCGTTCTTTGGTCAGCTTTCCCGCCTTTTGCAACGCCTTTTCCTGTTCCCAATCGAAGCGCGCCAGCGCAGATTCACCTCCCGGTCCCGGGCAATCGTTTTCGGGGCCGTATTATCAACGTTTCATCTTTAAAGACCGATGCCAACAATCAACCAACTTATTCGCAAGCCCCGCGAGCGCGGCGCTGTGAAGAGCAAGTCGCCGGCGCTGGAAAACAGCCCGCAGAAGCGCGGCGTTTGCACCCGTGTGTACACCACCACCCCGAAGAAGCCGAACTCGGCGCTGCGTAAGGTCGCCAAGGTGCGCCTGACCAACGGTTTTGAGGTCATTTCCTACATCGGCGGTGAAGGTCACAACCTGCAGGAACACAGCGTCGTGCTGATCCGCGGCGGTCGTGTGAAGGACTTGCCGGGTGTGCGTTATCACATGGTTCGCGGTGCGCTGGATACCCAGGGCGTCAAGGATCGTAAGCAGGCCCGCTCGAAGTACGGCGCAAAGCGCGCCAAGGCCGGCGCAGCCAAGAAGTAATACGTTATTCCGCCGGTGCTTCACCGCGGAGTGTGAGTCGGCCCCGAACGGGTCGAGTAAGTGGGCGCTCCTGATGGGTGTCCGCGAGCAGGCGGCAAATACTGTGGTGCCGCGGCTCAACTGAAGATTGAAAGGAAACGAAATGCCACGTCGTCGTGAAGTCCCCAAGCGGGAGATTCTGCCGGATCCGAAGTTCGGCAACGTTGAAGTTGCCAAGTTTGTCAACGTCCTGATGCTGTCCGGTAAAAAATCGGTCGCCGAGAACATCATCTATGGTGCGTTTGACCACATCAAGACCAAGTCGGGCAAGGATCCGCTCGAAGTCTTCATCGCCGCCATCAACAACTGCAAGCCGATGGTCGAAGTGAAGTCCCGCCGCGTCGGTGGTGCGAACTATCAGGTGCCGGTCGAGGTCCGTCCGGTGCGTCGCCTGGCGCTGTCGATGCGCTGGCTGCGCGAAGCCGCCAACAAGCGCAGCGAGAAGTCCATGCCGCAGCGTCTTGGTGGCGAGCTGATGGAAGCCGCGGAAGGCCGCGGCGGTGCAATGAAGAAGCGTGACGAAGTGCACCGCATGGCAGAGGCCAACAAGGCATTCTCGCACTTCCGTTTCTGATAGCAGCAATGACAGCGCCTTCGCATCGTTGAAGGCCATGCAGTAAAAATCGGTTGAAACCGGGCGCATCTTTGGAAAAAGCGGCGCTCGGTTTTCGACCATTTGAGTTAACCTCGAGCCCCGCGTGCGCGGGCAAAAGTTAGGATTGAATTATGGCTCGCAAGACCCCCATCGAGCGTTACCGCAATATCGGTATCTCCGCTCACATCGATGCCGGCAAGACCACCACGACCGAACGTATCCTGTACTACACCGGTGTCAACCACAAGATCGGTGAAGTGCACGATGGCGCGGCGACCATGGACTGGATGGAGCAGGAACAGGAGCGCGGCATCACCATTACGTCCGCTGCAACGACCTGCTTCTGGAAGGGCATGGCCAACAACTTCCCCGAGCACCGCATCAACATCATCGACACCCCGGGCCACGTGGACTTCACCATCGAGGTGGAGCGCTCCATGCGCGTGCTCGACGGCGCCTGCATGGTCTACTGCGCAGTGGGTGGCGTGCAGCCCCAATCCGAAACCGTCTGGCGTCAGGCCAACAAGTACAAGGTTCCGCGTCTGGCCTTCGTCAACAAGATGGACCGTACCGGCGCGAACTTCTTCAAGGTCTATGACCAGATGCGCGCGCGCCTGAAGGCCAACCCGATCCCGATCCAGGTACCCATCGGCGCCGAAGAAAACTTCGAAGGCGTGGTCGATCTGGTCAAGATGAAGGCGATCTACTGGGACGACGCTTCCCAGGGCATGAAGTTCGACTATCGCGATATCCCGGAAAACCTCCAGGCTGCCGCGCAGGAATGGCGCGAGAAGCTGGTCGAGGCTGCTGCCGAGGCCAACGAGGAACTGATGAACAAGTACCTCGAAGAAGGCGACCTGTCCGAAGAAGAAATCAAGAAGTCGATCCGCCAGCGCACCATCGCCGGCGAAATCGTGCCGATGATGTGCGGCACCGCCTTCAAGAACAAGGGCGTGCAAGCCATGCTCGACGCCGTGATCGAATACCTGCCGGCACCGACGGACATCCCGCCGGTCCAGGGCACCGACGAGGACGAGCAGCCCGCTTCCCGCAAGGCTGACGACAACGAGAAGTTCTCCGCGCTCGCATTCAAGATCATGACCGACCCGTTCGTCGGCCAGCTGATCTTCTTCCGCGTGTACTCGGGCGTTGTGAACTCCGGCGACACCGTCTACAACCCGGTCAAGGGCAAGAAGGAACGTATCGGCCGTCTGCTGCAGATGCACGCGAACCAGCGCGAAGAAATCAAGGAAGTGCGCGCTGGCGACATCGCCGCTGCAGTGGGTCTGAAGGAAGCGACCACCGGTGAAACCCTGTGCGATCCGGAAGCCGTCATCACCCTCGAGCGCATGGTGTTCCCGGAGCCCGTGATTTCGCAGGCTGTCGAGCCGAAGACCAAGGCCGACCAGGAAAAGATGGGTATCGCGCTGAACCGCCTGTCGCAGGAAGACCCGTCGTTCCGCGTCAAGACCGACGAAGAATCCGGCCAGACCATCATCTCCGGCATGGGCGAGCTGCACCTCGAGATCATCGTCGACCGCATGAAGCGTGAATTCAACGTGGAGGCGACCGTCGGCAAGCCGCAGGTTGCCTACCGCGAAACCATCCGCAAGACTTGCGAAGAAGCCGAAGGCAAGTTCGTCAAGCAGTCGGGCGGCCGCGGCCAGTACGGTCACGTGGTTCTGAAGATCGAGCCGCAGGAGCCGGGCAAGGGCTTCGAGTTCGTCGACGCGATCAAGGGCGGCGTCGTGCCGCGCGAGTACATCCCGGCGGTTGAAAAGGGCATCATCGACACCCTGCCGACCGGCGTGATGGCTGGCTACCCGGTGGTGGACGTGAAGGTCACGCTGTTCTTCGGTTCGTACCACGACGTGGACTCGAACGAAAACGCGTTCCGCATGGCCGCATCGATGGCGTTCAAGGAAGGCTGCCGCAAGGCCAGCCCGGTTCTGCTCGAGCCGATGATGGCTGTCGAAGTCGAGACGCCGGAAGAGAAGATGGGCGACGTGATGGGCGACCTGTCGTCCCGTCGCGGCATGATCCAGGGCATGGACGACATCGTCGGCGGCGGCAAGATCATCCGCGCCGAAGTGCCGCTGTCGGAAATGTTCGGCTACTCCACCACGCTGCGTTCGCTGACTCAGGGCCGCGCGACCTACACGATGGAGTTCAAGCACTACGCCGAAGCACCGAAGAACGTCGCTGACGCGGTGATCACGGCCAAGGGCAAGTAAGCAGCAGGACCGCGCGGGCGTGCATGCGCCCGCGCTTGGATATCATCAAACATTCGTTCTTTTTGAAGGAAATCTGAAATGGCAAAAGGCAAGTTTGAGCGGACCAAACCGCACGTGAATGTGGGCACGATCGGTCACGTTGACCATGGCAAGACCACGCTGACTGCTGCAATCGCAACCGTTCTGTCGGCCAAGTTCGGCGGCGAGGCGAAGAAGTACGACGAGATCGATGCGGCACCGGAAGAGAAGGCACGCGGCATCACGATCAACACCGCGCACGTCGAGTACGAGACCGCCGGCCGTCACTACGCTCACGTTGACTGCCCGGGTCACGCCGACTACGTCAAGAA
>NZ_BPMK01000028.1 GCF_019656455.1 Noviherbaspirillum aridicola | reverse complement strand
GGCGATAACGTCTCGATCACGGTCAAGCTGATCAACCCGATCGCGATGGAAGAAGGTCTGCGCTTCGCCATCCGCGAAGGCGGCCGTACCGTCGGCGCCGGCGTCGTTGCCAAGATCATCGAGTAATCCCTGAATTGTCGCGCTGCGCGGCCGGGCAACCGGCTTCGCAGCGTTCTCAATTCAAGCTGTTTAAGTCGTAGGGGTATAGCTCAATTGGCAGAGCGTCGGTCTCCAAAACCGAAGGTTGGGGGTTCGATTCCCTCTGCCCCTGCCACCGAATAAAGGTGCAGGGCACCGAAAGAAAGAAGCATGGCTAACCAACCCGTAGAAACCGTTGGTGCATCGAGCGACAAGATTAAGGTCGCTCTTGCTATTTGTGCCGTCGTCGCGGGTGTCGTCGGTTTTTACTTCTTGTCCGGACAGCCGACCATCATGCGCGCAGGCGCGCTGGTCGGCGGTCTGCTGGTGGCGATTGCCATCGCCTACACCTCCTCGCAGGGCCGTGAATTCCTCGGTTTTGCCAAGGAATCCGTGCGTGAGGCCAAAAAGGTTGTCTGGCCGAGCCGCAAGGAGGCAACCCAGATCACGCTGGTCGTGTTTGGCTTCGTACTGGTCATGGCGATCTTCCTCTGGGGTACGGACAAGATCCTCGAATTCGTGTTGTACGACCTGATCCTTGGCTGGAAATAATCCATGAGCGAGAACATGCAAGAAGGCGCGCCGGCCCCGCAGCAATCGGCCGGCAACAAGCGCTGGTACGTAGTCCACGCTTACTCCGGCATGGAGAAGAGCGTGCAGCGTGCGCTGATGGAGCGCATCGAGCGTGCCGGCATGCAGGACAAGTTCGGCCAGATCCTGGTGCCGACCGAGGAAGTCATCGAAGTCAAGAACGGCCAGAAGTCCGTCACCGAGCGTCGCTTTTTCCCGGGCTACGTGTTGGTCGAAATGGAAATGACCGACGATACCTGGCACCTGGTGAAGAACACCAGCAAGGTGACCGGCTTCATCGGCGGCAAGTCCAACAAGCCGACCCCGATCCCGCCGCACGAGGTCGACAAGATCCTGCATCAGATGCAGGAAGGCGTAGAGAAGCCGCGGCCCAAGGTGCTGTACGAAGTGGGCGAGCTCGTGCGTATCAAGGATGGTCCCTTCACCGACTTCAACGGCAACGTTGAAGAAGTCAACTACGAGAAATCGCGCGTGCGCGTCTCGGTCACCATCTTCGGCCGCGCCACGCCGGTCGAACTGGAATTCGGACAGGTCGAGAAGGTTTAAGTCCCGATCCCCGGCAGAATCGCAGCAAACGCTTCCGGAGCGTCACCGGCCGCCGCCAGGCAGGCCGTGGAATCCGGATCGCAGTAACGAGGAGCCCCATTAAGTCGTCCCCGGACGGGCCAACAGGCGCTAACACTCAATCAACTCAGGAGCCATCATGGCAAAGAAGATCATCGGTTTTATCAAGCTGCAAGTGCCGGCTGGTAAAGCCAACCCGTCCCCCCCGATCGGTCCGGCGCTGGGTCAGCGCGGTCTGAACATCATGGAATTCTGCAAGGCCTTCAACGCGCAGACGCAAGGCGTCGAGCCGGGCCTGCCGATCCCGGTCGTGATCACCGCGTTCGCCGACAAGTCCTTCACCTTCGTGATGAAGACGCCGCCGGCAACCATCCTGATCAAGAAGGCCGCGGGCATCCAGAAGGGTTCGCCGAAGCCCCATACCGACAAGGTCGGCAAGATCACCCGCAAGCAGGCTGAAGAAATCGCAACAACCAAGATGCCGGATCTCACGGCAGCCGACATGGAAGCCGCCGTGCGTACGATCGCCGGTTCCGCTCGTTCCATGGGTATCACGGTGGAGGGTCTGTAACATGGCAAAGCTGTCCAAACGCGCCCAGGCGATCAAGGCTAAAGTCGATCGCACCAAGCTGTACCCGTACGACAACGCGATCGCCCTGATCAAGGAATGCGCGACCGCCAAGTTCGACGAATCCATCGACGTCTCCGTCCAGCTGGGCGTTGACGCGAAGAAGTCCGACCAGGTCGTTCGCGGCTCCGTCGTCCTGCCCGCAGGCACCGGCAAGACCGTGCGCGTCGCCGTGTTCGCCTCCGGCGACAAGGCAGAGGCCGCCAAGGCCGCCGGCGCCGACATCGTCGGCATGGAAGACCTGGCAGAACGCATCAAGGGCGGCGACATGCCGTTCGATATCGTGATCGCTTCGCCGGACACCATGCGTATCGTCGGTACCCTCGGTCAGATTCTCGGCCCGCGCGGCATGATGCCGAACCCGAAGGTCGGCACCGTGACTCCGGACGTCGCAACCGCCGTGAAGAATGCCAAGGCAGGTCAGGTGCAGTACCGTACCGACAAGGCCGGCATCATCCACGCAACGATCGGCCGCAAGTCCTTCAGCGATGCAGACCTGAAGTCCAACCTGCTCGCCCTGATCGAGGCGCTGAACAAGGCCAAGCCGGCTACGAGCAAGGGCGTCTACCTGCGCAAGGTCGCGATTTCCTCGACCATGGGCGCCGGTGTGCGCGTCGACCAGAACTCTCTGGCCGCTTAAGTATCGAATCAAGCCCCCGCGCGGCAACATGGCGCGGGGCAAATCTTTGGGCCGGTTCGTCGCAGTCTGGACGCACCGGACATCAAAGACCGTTGGGCGGCGTGCATGCAGGATCGGTGCACAAAGTTAAACACCGGCAGCGCAAGCTCCGGCACCCAACGCAGATGGTGACCCGAAAAGTTTTTGTAGTCTCAACGCTGGTTCGCCGGCATGAACTCCTGAACTTCGGACGCCGTGTTCGAAACGATGCGAAGCGCAAGCCGAGCATCATAATTGGAGGTTGATCTTGAGTCTCAATCTGAATGACAAAAAGGCCGTCGTCGCCGAAGTCTCCGCGAAGGTAGCAACCGCGCAGACCATCGTCGTGGCCGAATACCGTGGCATCCAGGTTGGTCAACTGACGCAACTGCGCGCCAAGGCGCGTGCCCAGGGTGTGTACATGCGCGTGCTGAAAAACACGCTCGCACGTCGCGCCGTCGAGGGCACCGCGTTTGCTGGCCTCGCCTCCGAACTGACCGGCCCGTTGATCTATTCGATCTCCGAGGACGCCGTTGCCGCCGCCAAGGTCGTTCACGACTTTGCAAAAGGCAATGACAAACTGGTCGTCAAGGCTGGCAGCTACGCAGGCAAACCGCTCGACAAGGCGGGTGTGGCTGCACTGGCAAGCATCCCGAGCCGCGAAGTCCTCATCTCCCAGCTGCTGGGCGTGATGCAGGCTCCGGTCTCCGGCTTTGCCCGTGCGCTCGCCGCTCTGGCAGCGAAGAAGGAAGCCGAAGGCGCGTAATGCGTCGCGTCTTCCCGCGTCTGTACCGATCTGATGTAAATACCGAATCAAAATTTAGGAGTTTCAAATGGCAATCAGCAAAGAAGATATCCTCGAAGCAGTAGGCCAGATGTCCGTGATGGACCTGAACGACCTGGTCAAGGCTTTTGAAGAGAAGTTTGGCGTGTCCGCAGCTGCGATGGCAGTTGCTGGCCCCGCAGGCGGCGGCGCAGGCGCTGCTCCGGCTGCTGAAGAGCAGACCGAGTTCACCGTTGTTCTGGCCGAAGTCGGCGCGAACAAGGTCGGCGTCATCAAGGCAGTCCGTGAAATCACCGGCCTGGGCCTGAAGGAAGCCAAGGACCTGGTGGACGGCGCTCCGAAGCCCGTCAAGGAAGGCATCGCCAAGGCAGACGCCGAAGCAGCCAAGAAGAAGCTGGAAGAAGCTGGCGCAAAGGCCGAACTCAAGTAATCTCGGCCCCAGTTGGCAATTCCAGGGCGAGTCATCGTCGCCGGAGTCAAGGTTCGGAACTCTCTCGAAGGAGGGGGTTCGGCCTTGGCTCCTTTGTCGTTTTCGTGATTTTCCGGAATCTTGTCCCCGGGCGGGGATGGGATGAAGGCGGTGGTTTCAGAGCAGTCTAGTCAGGCACAAGGGCCGAGACTTGAGGATTCGCAGAGAGCGGCGGTGAGTCGCAAGACCCGCAGCGAGTCCTGAATTCTCCATCCTTCCTGTCACTCACGGAGTGTCCATGCACTACTCATTTACTGAGAAGAAGCGCATTCGCAAGTCGTTCGCGAAGCGCGCTAACGTTCACAACGTTCCGTTCCTGCTGGCGACCCAGCTCGAGTCCTACACGAGCTTCCTGCAGGCCGAAAAAGCTCCATCCCAGCGCAAGAATGAAGGCTTGCAGTCCGCCTTCAGCTCGATTTTCCCAATCGTATCTCACAATGGTTTTGCACGGCTAGAGTTTCTGTCCTATGTGTTGGGTGACCCGCCGTTCGATGTGAAAGAGTGTCAGCAGCGTGGGCTGACCTTTGCTTCGCCGCTGCGCGCGAAGGTGCGCCTGGTGATCCTCGACAAGGAATCGCCGACCAAGCCCGTAGTGAAGGAAATGAAGGAACAGGAAGTCTACATGGGCGAACTCCCGCTCATGACGGCCAACGGCTCGTTCGTCATCAATGGTACCGAGCGCGTCATCGTGTCTCAGCTGCACCGTTCGCCGGGCGTGTTCTTCGAGCACGACCGCGGCAAGACGCACTCGTCGGGCAAGCTGTTGTTCTCGGCGCGCATCATCCCCTACCGCGGCTCCTGGCTGGACTTCGAATTCGATCCGAAGGACATCCTGTACTTCCGCGTCGACCGCCGCCGCAAGATGCCGGTGACCATCCTGCTCAAGGCGATCGGCATGACGCCCGAGCAGATCCTGGCCAACTTCTTCGTCTTCGACAACTTCACCCTCCGCGCGGAAGGCGCCGAGATGGAGTTCGTCTCCGAGCGGCTGCGCGGTGAAGTCGCGCGCTTCGACATCCAGGACAGGAACGGCAAGCTGATCGTCGCCAAGGACAAGCGCATCAACGCCAAGCATGTGCGTGAAATCGAGAACGCCGGCATCAAGTACATCTCGGTGCCGGAAGACTACCTGCTCGGCCGCGTGCTGGCGACCAACATCGTCGACAGCGAGACCGGCGAAGTCATCGCCAACGCCAACGACGAGCTGACCGAAGACCTGCTTGGCCGCCTGCGCGACGCGCGCGTGACCGACATCCAGACGCTGTACACCAACGATCTGGACCAGGGCGCGTACATCTCGCAGACGCTGCGCATGGACGACACCGCCGACCAGATGGCCGCGCGCGTGGCGATCTACCGCATGATGCGTCCCGGCGAGCCGCCGACCGAGGAATCGGTCGAGGCCCTGTTCAACGGCCTGTTCTACAGCGAAGAGCGCTACGACCTGTCGGCCGTGGGCCGCATGAAGTTCAACCGCCGCATCGGCCGTGACGAACTGACCGGCACCATGACGCTGTCCAACGAGGACATCCTGGCCGTCATCAAGATCCTGGTCGAGCTGCGCAATGGCCGCGGCGAAGTGGACGATATCGACCACCTCGGCAACCGCCGCGTGCGCTGCGTCGGCGAACTGGCGGAAAACCAGTTCCGCGCCGGCCTCGTGCGTGTCGAACGCGCAGTCAAGGAACGCCTCGGCCAGGCCGAAGCGGACAACCTGATGCCGCACGACCTGATCAACTCCAAGCCGATCTCGGCAGCGATTCGCGAGTTCTTCGGATCCTCGCAGCTGTCGCAGTTCATGGACCAGACCAACCCGCTGTCGGAAATCACCCACAAGCGCCGCGTCTCCGCGCTCGGCCCGGGCGGTCTGACCCGCGAACGCGCCGGCTTCGAAGTGCGCGACGTGCACCCGACCCACTACGGCCGCGTGTGCCCGATCGAAACACCGGAAGGTCCGAACATCGGTCTGATCAACTCGCTGGCACTGTATGCCCGTCTGAACGAATACGGCTTCCTCGAGACGCCGTACCGCAAGGTCGAGAACAGCCAGGTGACCAACCAGATCGACTACCTGTCCGCGATCGAAGAAGGCCGCTATGTGATCGCCCAGGCGAACGCGACCATCGACAAGGAAGGCAAGCTGTCCGATGAGCTGGTCTCCGCGCGTCAGGCTGGCGAAACCATCCTCGTGTCGCCGGAACGCGTCCAGTACATGGACGTGGCCCCGGGCCAGGTGGTGTCGGTTGCAGCCTCGCTGATTCCGTTCCTCGAGCACGATGATGCGAACCGTGCACTGATGGGCGCCAACATGCAGCGTCAGGCCGTGCCCTGCCTGCGTCCCGAGAAGGCGTTCGTCGGTACCGGTATCGAGCGCACTGTCGCGGTCGACTCCGGCACCACCGTGCAGGCGCTGCGCGGCGGCGTCGTCGACTATGTCGATGCAGGCCGTATCGTGATCCGTGTGAACGACGATGAAGCGGCAGCAGGTGAAGTGGGTGTGGACATCTACAACCTGATCAAGTACACCCGCTCCAACCAGAACACCAACATCAACCAGCGTCCGATCGTCAAGGTCGGGGACCGTGTCGCCAAGCGCGACGTGATCGCCGACGGCGCGTCGACCGACCTGGGCGAGCTCGCGCTCGGCCAGAACATGCTGGTGGCGTTCATGCCGTGGAACGGCTACAACTTCGAGGACTCGATCCTGATCTCGGAGCGCGTGGTGGCCGACGACCGCTACACCTCGATCCACATCGAGGAGCTGTCGGTGGTCGCGCGCGACACCAAGCTCGGCGCGGAAGAAATCACCCGCGACATCTCGAACCTGGCAGAGAACCAGCTGGCCCGCCTCGATGAATCCGGCATCGTCTACATCGGCGCCGAAGTCGAAGCAGGCGACGTCCTGGTCGGTAAGGTCACGCCGAAGGGCGAGACCCAGCTGACGCCTGAAGAGAAGCTGCTGCGCGCGATCTTCGGCGAAAAGGCATCCGACGTGAAGGACACCTCGCTGCGCGTGCCCTCGGGCATGGTCGGCACCGTCATCGACGTGCAGGTGTTCACCCGCGAAGGCATCCAGCGCGACAAGCGCGCCCAGCAGATCATCGACGACGAGCTCAAGCGCTATCGCCTCGACCTGAACGACCAGCTGCGTATCGTCGAAGGCGACGCCTTCCAGCGTCTCGAGAAGATGCTGATCGGGAAAGTCGTCAACGGCGGTCCGAAGAAGCTGGCCAAGGGCGCCAAGATCACCAAGGAATACCTGGACGATCTGGACAAGTACCACTGGTTCGACATCCGTCCGGCGGAGGACGACATCGCCGCCGCACTGGAAGCGATCAAGGAATCGATCGCCGAAAAGCGTCACCAGTTCGACCTCGCCTTCGAAGAGAAGCGCAAGAAGCTCACCCAGGGCGACGAACTGCCCCCGGGCGTGCAGAAGATGGTCAAGGTCTACCTCGCGGTCAAGCGCCGCCTGCAGCCTGGCGACAAGATGGCAGGCCGCCACGGTAACAAGGGTGTGGTCTCGCGCATCGTGCCGGTGGAAGACATGCCGTACATGGCTGACGGTACGCCGGCGGACATCGTGCTCAACCCGCTGGGCGTGCCCTCGCGTATGAACGTCGGTCAGGTGCTGGAAGTCCACCTGGGCTGGGCCTCCAAGGGTCTCGGCCTGCGCATCGGCGAAATGCTGCAGGCGCAAGCCAAGGCGGCAGAGCTGCGCAAGTTCCTGACCACCGTGTACAACGAGTCGGGCAAGTCGGAAGACCTGGACAGCTTCAGCGATGACGAGATCCTGGCGCTGGCGGACAACCTGAAGCACGGCGTGCCGTTCGCGACCCCGGTGTTCGATGGCGCGCATGAGGACGAAATCCGCCGCATGCTCGACCTGGCCTATCCGGAGCCGATCGCCAAGCAGCTCGGCATGACGCCGTCGAAGAACCAGGTGACCATGTACGACGGCCGCACCGGCGAAGCCTTCGAGCGTCCGGTCACGGTCGGCTACATGCACATGCTCAAGCTGCACCACCTGGTCGACGACAAGATGCACGCACGCTCCACCGGCCCGTACTCGCTGGTGACGCAGCAGCCTCTGGGCGGCAAGGCCCAGTTCGGCGGCCAGCGCTTCGGCGAGATGGAAGTCTGGGCGCTGGAAGCCTACGGCGCGTCCTACGTGCTGCAGGAGATGCTGACCGTGAAGTCGGACGACGTGACCGGCCGTACCAAGGTTTACGAGAACCTGGTCAAGGGCGACCACGTGATCGACGCCGGCATGCCGGAGTCCTTCAACGTGCTGGTCAAGGAAATCCGCTCGCTCGGTATCGACATCGACCTGGAACGCGACTGACCGCGATGAGGATGCGGCCGCCGGCGCAAGCCGGCGCGCCGCGGCAAGCAATACAGGCAGCACAGGCAGTAAGGGAAGCGGCGCCTGCTCCCGGTATCAACGGAACCCACGCCACGACGGAAGGGCTCTCCCGCTGATGCGAACAGGGTAGAAGCCGGAACCGCTTCCATGCAACACCAAGACGCGTTATCCACGCCAACTGGAGTGAGAGAAATGAAAGCACTGCTCGATCTATTCAAGCAAGTACAGCAAAGCGAACAATTCGATGCGATCAAGATCGGCCTCGCATCGCCCGAGAAGATCCGTTCCTGGTCCTACGGCGAAGTCAAGAAGCCGGAAACCATCAACTACCGTACCTTCAAGCCGGAGCGCGACGGCCTGTTCTGCGCCAAGATCTTCGGCCCGATCAAGGACTACGAGTGCCTCTGCGGCAAGTACAAGCGCCTGAAGCACCGCGGCGTCATCTGCGAAAAGTGCGGCGTCGAAGTCACGCTGGCCAAGGTGCGCCGCGAGCGCATGGGCCACATCGAACTGGCCTCGCCGGTCGCCCACATCTGGTTCCTGAAGTCGCTGCCGTCGCGTCTGGGCATGGTGCTCGACATGACGCTGCGCGACATCGAGCGCGTGCTCTACTTCGAAGCCTACGTCGTGACCGAGCCCGGCATGACCCCGCTGAAGAAGTGCCAGATCATGTCGGAAGACGACTACGCCGCCAAGTATGAAGAATACGGCGACGACTTCGTCGCACACATGGGCGCCGAAGGCATCCGCGAACTGCTTCGCTCGATCGATATCGACCGCGACGTCGAGACCCTGCGCCAGGAGCTCAAGGATTCCAAGTCCGAAGCCAAGATCAAGAAATACGCCAAGCGCCTGAAAGTGCTCGAGGCCTTCCAGCGTTCCGGCATCAAGCCGGACTGGATGATCATGGAAGTTCTGCCGGTGCTGCCGCCGGAACTGCGTCCGCTGGTTCCGCTGGACGGCGGCCGCTTCGCGACCTCCGACCTGAACGACCTGTACCGCCGCGTCATCAACCGCAACAATCGTCTGAAGCGGCTGATGGAGCTGCGCGCCCCCGAAATCATCACCCGCAACGAAAAGCGCATGCTGCAGGAAGCCGTCGACTCCCTGCTCGACAACGGCCGCCGCGGCAAGGCGATGACCGGTGCCAACAAGCGTCCGCTGAAGTCGCTGGCCGAAATGATCAAGGGCAAGGGCGGCCGCTTCCGTCAGAACCTGCTGGGCAAGCGCGTCGACTACTCCGGCCGTTCCGTCATCGTGGTGGGCCCGCAGCTCAAGCTGCATCAGTGCGGTCTGCCGAAGCTGATGGCGCTCGAACTCTTCAAGCCCTTCATCTTCAACAAGCTCGAGCTCATGGGCCTGGCCACCACCATCAAGGCCGCCAAGAAGCTGGTCGAAGTGCAGGAGCCGGTGGTCTGGGACATCCTGGAAGAAGTCATCCGCGAGCATCCGGTGCTGCTCAACCGCGCACCGACGCTGCACCGCCTCGGCATCCAGGCGTTCGAGCCGGTCCTGATCGAAGGCAAGGCCATCCAGCTGCATCCGCTGGTTTGCGCCGCGTTCAACGCCGACTTCGACGGCGACCAGATGGCGGTTCACGTGCCGTTGTCGGTTGAAGCACAGATGGAAGCCCGCACCCTGATGCTGGCCTCCAACAACATCCTGTTCCCGTCCAACGGCGATCCGTCCATCGTGCCGTCGCAGGATATCGTGCTCGGTCTGTACTACGCCACCCGCGAGAAGATCAACGGCAAGGGCGAAGGCATGATGCTGCGCGACGTCGGCGAAGTCATCCGCGCCTACGACAACAAGGAAGTCGAGCTGACCACCCGCATCACCGTCCGCATCACCGAGTATCCGAAGGATCCGGCGACCGGCGAGTTCGTGCAGACCGTCAAGCGCTACGAGACCACCGTCGGCCGCGCCATCCTGTCCGAGATTCTGCCGAAGGGCCTGCCGTTCTCGGTGCTCAACCGCGCGCTGAAGAAAAAGGAAATCTCCAAGCTCATCAATACCTCGTTCCGCAAGTGCGGCCTGCGCGCGACCGTCGTGTTCGCCGACCAGCTGATGCAGTCCGGCTTCCGTCTCGCGACCCGTGCCGGCATCTCCATCTGCGTCGACGACATGCTGGTGCCGCCGCAGAAGGCGACCATCATCGCCCAGGCAGAGCACGAGGTGAAGCAGATCGAGCAGCAGTACTCTTCCGGCCTGGTTACCGCCGGCGAGCGCTACAACAAGGTCGTGGACATCTGGGGCAAGGCCGGCGACGAAGTCGGCAAGGCCATGATGGACCAGCTCAAGGTGGAAGACGTCGTCAAGCGCGACGGCACCCACGGCACGCAGGAGTCCTTCAACGCCATCTACATGATGGCCGACTCCGGCGCCCGCGGTTCGGCCGCCCAGATCCGCCAGCTGGCCGGCATGCGCGGCCTGATGGCCAAGCCGGACGGCTCGATCATCGAAACGCCGATTACCGCGAACTTCCGCGAAGGCCTGAACGTTCTGCAGTACTTCATCTCGACGCACGGTGCCCGTAAGGGTCTGGCCGATACGGCGCTGAAGACCGCGAACTCCGGTTACCTGACCCGCCGTCTGGTCGACGTGACCCAGGATCTGGTCGTCACCGAAGACGATTGCGGCACCGCCAACGGTTCTTCCATGAAGGCCCTGGTGGAAGGCGGTGAAGTCATCGAAGCGCTGCGCGACCGTATCCTCGGCCGCGTGTCCGCCAACGACATCATCAATCCGGAAGACCAGTCGACCCTGTACGAAGCCGGCACCCTGCTGGATGAAGACGCGGTCGAAGAGATCGAGCGCCTCGGCATCGACGAAGTCAAGGTCCGCACGCCGCTGACCTGCGACACGCGCTACGGTCTGTGCGCCAAGTGCTACGGCCGCGACCTCGGCCGCGGCGCGCTGGTCAACTCCGGCGAAGCAGTCGGTGTGGTTGCAGCACAGTCGATCGGCGAACCGGGTACCCAGCTCACGATGCGTACGTTCCACATCGGTGGTGCGGCATCGCGTGCGGCAGTTGCCTCCAGCGTCGAAGCCAAGTCCAACGGCACCGTCCGCTTCACCGCGACCATGCGCTACGTCACCAACGGCAAGGGCGAGCAGATCGTCATTTCCCGTTCCGGCGAAGTGCTGATCACCGACGACCACGGCCGCGAGCGCGAGCGTCACAAGGTGCCGTACGGCGCGACCCTGCTCGTCAAGGACGGCATGGCCCTCAAGGCCGGCACCGCCCTGGCGACCTGGGACCCGCTGACCCGTCCGATCATCACCGAGTACGCCGGTACCGTGAAGTTCGAGAACGTGGAAGAGGGCGTCACCGTCGCCAAGCAGATCGACGAGGTCACCGGCCTGTCGACCCTGGTGGTCATCGACGCCAAGCGCCGCGGTTCCTCGACCAAGGTCATGCGTCCGCAGGTCAAGCTGCTCAACGAGAAGGGCGAGGAAGTCAAGATCGCCGGCACCGAGCACGCCGTGACCATCGGCTTCCAGGTCGGCGCGCTGATCACCGTGAAGGACGGTCAGCTGGTATCCGTGGGTGAAGTGCTCGCACGTATCCCGACCGAATCGCAGAAGACCCGTGACATCACCGGCGGTCTGCCGCGCGTGGCCGAGCTGTTCGAAGCACGTTCGCCGAAGGACGCAGGCATGCTGGCCGAAGTCACCGGTACCGTCGCGTTCGGCAAGGAGACCAAGGGCAAGCAGCGCCTCGAAATCACCGACATGGACGGCAACAAGCACGAGTTCCTGATCACCAAGGACAAGCAGGTGCTGGTGCACGACGGCCAGGTGGTGAACAAGGGCGAGATGATCGTGGACGGCCCGGCCGATCCGCAGGACATCCTGCGCCTGCTCGGTATCGAAGCGCTGGCCCGCTACATCGTCGACGAAGTCCAGGACGTCTACCGTCTGCAGGGCGTGAAGATCAACGACAAGCACATCGAAGTGATCGTGCGCCAGATGCTGCGCCGCGTGCAGGTCGTGGATGCCGGCGACACCGGTTACATCCCGGGCGAGCAGGTGGAGCGTTCCGAGCTGCTCGACGAGAACGACCGCGTCATCGCCGAAGGCAAGCGTCCGGCGACTTACGAGAACGTCCTGCTCGGCATCACCAAGGCATCGCTGTCGACCGACTCCTTCATCTCGGCCGCATCGTTCCAGGAAACCACCCGCGTCCTCACCGAGGCCGCGATCATGGGCAAGAAGGACGGTCTGCGCGGTCTGAAGGAAAACGTCATCGTCGGCCGCCTGATCCCGGCCGGTACCGGTCTGGCCTATCACCGCGCCCGCAAGGAGAAGGAGACCTGGGAAGCCGAAGAGCGCACCGCGCTGCTGCAGGCCGAACAGTCCGCCCGCGCGGCGGAAGCCGAGGCATTGTTCTCGCCTGCGCCGGTTGATGGTGGTGACAACGGAAACGGCGAGGGCGGCGAAGCGTAAGTTTTACTGCTTTAAACGTCGAAACGGCGCCAGGGGAAACCCTGGCGCCGTTTTTTTATGTGTGCCGCAGAGCTATTTCGCCAACACCTGAATAACCATGAAGTGTCGCGATTTTCGAACAAGCCTAAAAGTTTTGATTATCCTCAACTAATGAAACATGTTCTTGGCTAACCTAACTTCCTCAATCGAAAGAGAGTGTGCACACACTAACAATGACCAAGATCACAGGCTCCTCACTGATTCGCGCAGCAATGCTTCTCATGTTGCTCACCTCGACGCACTCGGCACATGCTGACCTTCCATTAACTGTCGAGGACATCATTACAGATGCCGGCCGATTCAAGCTCGACGCACCGCGGCTGATGATACGGAAGATCGACCCGTATTCACTGGATTGGACATGCACGCGATTTTTGATCAGCGAGGCGACGCGATGCAACTGATAACATTGTCGCAGAACGAGATGAAGGAAACAGAAGGCGCATTCAACGGCCCAGGAGCCGTACTTGTTGTATGGGAGGCGGACTAGGTGTGATGTTTCAATAGGTTGTTCTGGTTCATTCGGATTGGATTTGAGAAACTGGAAATCGCCAAACCCCCAGTTCTCAAAGAAGCCAACCGAATGAACATCCATAAGAATGCCCGATTGACG
>NZ_BPMK01000027.1 GCF_019656455.1 Noviherbaspirillum aridicola | reverse complement strand
GGTGCCAGGAATACAATAACGACCGGCCGCACAGCTCACTCGGGTACCTGACGCCAAAGCAGTTCGCAGATAGTTTTTTAACCGCAGACTCTAATTTGGTTTCGTACTAAATTGGGGAGCAGGTCAGATCTTCTCAAGCGGCTTGTCACTGCAGAACGCCTTGAAAACCCACTCGTAGGAACTTGCCACAATACTTTTCAGCCGAATGCTCCGGCCGCCGCTAACCGCAATAAGCTTCTCACGCGGTGGGTTGCTTTCGGCATTGATCGTATTGTCCCATTCGAGGATATAAATATTTGGGATTACGTCCGCCTGCTCCGGGAGCATGTGATCAATTTCTTCGAGAATCGCCCGAATGTTCTCGTCACTGGCGCTATAACCAACAAATAGCAGCGGGTGCTCCACAAAGTATGTCAATAGCTTCGCGCTGAGATATTTTTTGTCGGTCTCAAACTTCTGGTAGTCCTCGGCGGTCAAGGTGAGCGACAGAGGGTCGGAGACACACCCATGAATTTTGAAGATTTCGCCGATCGAAAGGTACGATTGGCGAATTACTTGCTGGCCAATCACACGCTCATAGTCGGAAAACATTGGAGCGAGTAACTCGTCATAGTTCGTTGTGATTATGGCGTGTGGATTAATCTGCTTGAGCGCCTCGATTTCCGCGTCCAATTCTGGCGAGCCATAGGAGCCCTTTTTCGAAGGTCCAAGCGCTGAGAGACGAAGCGATACGGCATATTTCAGAAAGACGTCGGACGGGTACTGGGCATCAAAATAGTGTTCAGGAAACTGCTTGCGTCCCTTCCCCCATGCCCATTCCTTGTACGCCTTCGCATATTCTGTCCCGACTTGTGGAAGAGACATCCCAGATTGGCGGTAGTAAGCAACATCGCGATCAATCAGGGGGCAAGCGGAGGCGAGTTCTCGTAGCAAGGCCTCCCAGTTTGGAGCACTAGCATAACGGGCCGAAAATCCCGATCCAATGAACAAGATCGGTTGGCACTCGTGTTTTGCGATAACACCCGCTATGTCAGCTGTGACATCCGTCTGGTACTGCTTGTAGTCTTGCGCCATCACCAATTCCCCTTGGTTCGAACTGCCGCAGTATATTTGCTTTTCAGAAAGTTCGCCTATTTGGTTAGTTAGGCAGGATGACTACCAGTCTTGGCTCCGAAACACTTCCCCCACCCGCAGGAACCGGTGATGATCCAATGTCATCGCATGTGTCGTGGTGTGAAAAGCAACTTCGTGCAATGTCTGAAGAGGTCCGCCGCTCTCGACTCTCGCGGGTACGTCCAGCTGGACGGCTGCACCGAGTGTTCTCATATCCCGGCCCGGTTTTTCCCATAGATGCTTAAACTGGGATATGAAACGCTTGTTGATCTCGCCGGCGGCAGCGCCGAGGGAGTCGAAGGTAGGCCCGGTCAGAACGCCGAGCTCTTCGTTGACGATCTTACCTGTTGAGAAAAATGCCAGCCCTCGTGTGATTTCTGACGAGGATGAGGAGCGATACCGTTTCTCGAGCTGAGCAATTGCATCCTTTATTCGACGCTCGACCTTCGCAGCAGACTTCAGCCTCTTGCACTCGACGTAAAGAGTGAACTCCCCCATATCGACCTTCAGGTCTGCTTCGTGGTCAAAGTCAATCCGATAACCCTGCCGAGCAAAACGAGCCGCAGCCGATAGCTCCAAACTGAAGTCCCTTCCTGACCGATCCGTGTTGTCCATCACGTACAACTCGTGGCCCTTCAGAGCGTCCTTCAGCCTGTCGATCAGCCCGGCATCCGAGAGACTCTTGAGGCCAGCAAAAATCCGTACCAGTTCGGAACGCTCGTACGCTGCGTTGACGAACTCTGCGAACGAGTACTTATCGTTAAATTCATCGATCCTGTTTTCCCGGTGGGCCTCAGCCAACTCTGTGAACAGAGTGCGATATCTGCCGATTCGGGTACGTGAATATTCGATGCCTAGACTAGTCAGCCAGTCACACACTCGTTCCAGTTCAGACGCGGCATCTACATATGTAATCTCGTCACTGAACCGCCCAGACATCAGCGATACCAATCCATCCATGCGCGACCTCAGGAACGGTTGGTGTCGGCGGGCACATCGTCAGCCACTTGCGCCCGGTGCAGGTCTTCCGGCTTCAGATTGGTGTACCGCTTCAGATGACGCCAATCCTTGTGTCCTGTAACTAGGGCAACCTGCTGGATCTCGTAGCCCTGCTCGAACAGCTTCGACGTGCCCTCGTGCCGCAGGTCGTGCAGGTGCAGGTCGGGAATCCCCAGCGCCTTGCAGGTCTCCTTGAAATACTTCGACAGCGTCTGGGGGTGCACCGGGAAGATCCGGTCGTCGTCCGCCTTCTTCTCCTGCCGCTTCAGCAGCCGGTAGGCATCACCGAGGAGCGGCACCCATTCGTCGTTGCCGAGCTTCTTTCGGGGATGCTTCCGGTCGCGGATCATCACCAGCTTTTTCTTCTCGTCGACGTCCGGCCAGACGATCCGGCAGACCTCACCGCGGCGCATTGCCGTCAGGACTGCGAATTCCACTGCGTCGGCGTACCGCCCGCCATAGGTCTCGCGCAGGTGCTCGACGATACGCGGCAGTTCGTCTTCATTCGTCCGCCGCTCACGCTTCCCGCCGGCGCCGATCAGGCCTAGGTGAGTGAGCAGAGGCCGGGCCTGACCGACCGCGTCAGGGAGGGAGACCTTCAGCACCGCGGCGGCGTAGCGGATGACCGTCCCGAGCTTGCTGATCTCCATATTGCAGGTGTAGGGCCCGGCACCCTCTTCCTTGCGCATGCTGCAGTAGTCCACCAGGTCCTGCGCTGAGAGCGAGCCGGCGCGCTTGTCGCCCAGCCCCTCGTTCAGGTGCTTGAGCATGTAATGCTCGTTGGAAGTGTCGGCAATCGGCCGCGCCTTGTCGCGCAGGTCGCGATACGCCTGAATGACCTCGCTGATACGGAGGATACCCGGCTCTGCTACAATCTCGCCGCGGTCAATCTCGGCTTCTCTCTGGCGCGCCCAGGCCTCAGCCTGCGCCTTCACCTTGAAGGTTTTGCAGAGTGGCTTGTGCCCCTTCCGGCGTATCAATGCCCGCCAGGAAGAGCCGACCTTGGTGATGCTCGCCATGTATCACTCCCCGTATCACTTTGTATCACTGACGTAGTGAAACAGGATTATACGAGATGAGTGCTACAGAGTAGAGACAGGGTGTAAAATACCGCAAAACAAGGTCCGCTCGCCGTAGTTCAATGGATAGAACGAGTGCCTCCTAAGCGCTAGATACAGGTTCGATTCCTGTCGGCGGGACCATCCTCCCTTCCCTGCATTTCCCTGCCTACTCCCTGGCTCCCGGCTTCGGCTTCGGATGTGACAGCATCAGGATCGCCACGCCCAGTACGGTGGCGAAGATTGCGATCAGGTGCTGCCCCAGGCCCGTCGCCACGCCGATGGAGGCACTCAGCCAGACGCTGGCGGCGGTGGTCAGGCCTCTGACCTCCCTGCCCTCGGACAGCTTGATGATGGCGCCCGCACCGAGAAAGCCGATGCCGGAAATAAGGCCTTGCAGGACGCGGCTGAGTTCGTCGGACTCCATGCCCATCTGCGCGGGCACGACCACGAACAATGCGGCGCCGAGCGCGACCAGCATGTGGGTGCGGAAGCCGGCGGCGGTGCCGCGTTTTTCCCGCTCCAAGCCTATGACGGCGCCGAGCAGCACCGCCATGATCAGCCGCAGCGCGGAGCGCACGCCGGCGGATGCTTCCGAAAGGTTGGGGAGTTCGCTGCGCAAGGCAGCGGCGATGGCCTCGGGAAGACCTTCCATTCTGCGCGCGGCTTCGCTCCGTCAGGCGGCGCGCATGCGCTCGATCAGCACCCTCGCCTGCATGCCGGAGACCGCATGCAGGGCTTCATCCCAGGACGCCTGCAGGCGGTCGACCGAATCGCGCATCATACGGAAGGCGATGGCGGCGGCATCGACCGGGTCACGTGCCTCGGATCTCGCTTCCTCGATGCGCCGGAGCAGTTCTTCGAGCGAATCCCGGTGCTGGAGAGGCGCGGAGTCCACGGCTTCGCGCAGGAGGTGCCGCCTGAATCGCTCGAGCGCTTCCGGATCCTCGCGGTGAATCGCAAGCAGTACGTCGAAGTCGGGCAGATTCATGTTCACGGCGGTCTCCTTGTCATGTCAATGTGACATGTTTATCCGCGCGCACCCGGTCCTGCTTGTGCGCAGTCAATTCCGCTGGAGGCGGGTGATGTGTTGCCGCAACCGGAAAGAATTCAGCTCTCTCCGCCGTCTTCCAGCCTCAGCAATCCATCGATGCACGCGGCCACCACGGCGCCGCCGCCCAGCATGGCAAGCAAGGTAATCACTGCACTCAGCATGTCGCATCCCCTGTCACAGTAATGTCTCTATTCCAGCGAACCGCGGTGCGCACGACGTTGCGCGATCATGAACATGAGTGGTGTCTTTGTCGAAAAATGTTCACCTGATGAGAATGATCAAGCTCAATGAGGCAGGTGCCGCGGCGTGTAGGATAAGAGCAACTTGTCAACTTGCGAGACGACCGATGCCTGCATCCAGCGATGAAAAACTCGACGCCGCCGACTTGCCCGAAATCTCGATCTCCGGCGGATCCGTTCCCCCTTCCTGCGATGACGAGGACATGCAGATACCCGCTCCGTCCGAAATCGCCACCCGCATCAACCTGCTCGGCAAGCTGGTGATTCCGCGGACGCCGCGCTGAGCCACTGCAGCGCTCTCGCTCTTCGTTTATATTGGCCTGATTATTCCAACAGGCATCAGACAGGAGAGTGCATGAAGTTGCTGCGATATGGCCGCCCCGGCAAGGAGAAGCCCGGCCTTCTCGATCAGGAGGGCCGGCTGCGCGATTTGTCTTCGGTGATTCCCGACCTCGGTCCAACGGAGCTGTCGGACAAGGTCCTGCGACGACTGGCGAAGATTGATCCGTCGACCCTGCCGCTGGTTCGCGGCACACCCCGCCTGGGCGTGCCGGTCGCCGCCGTGGGCAAATTCATCGGTATCGGCCTGAACTACTCCGACCATGCGGCGGAGGCCGGCATGCCGATACCGAAGGAGCCGATCGTCTTCATGAAGGCGACCACCTCCCTGTCCGGCGCGAACGACCCGGTGATGCTGCCGCGCGGGTCGAAAAAGAGCGACTGGGAAGTCGAACTCGGCGTGGTGATCGGCACGATGGCCCGCTCGGTGAGCGAAAAGGACGCGCTCGCGCATGTGGCCGGCTATTGCATAGTCAACGATGTCTCGGAGCGCGAATATCAGCTCGAGCGCGGCTCGCAATGGGACAAGGGCAAGGGGTGCGACACCTTCGGCCCCGTCGGCCCGTGGCTGGTGACGCGCGATGAAGTGCCGAATCCGCAGCGCCTTGAACTCTGGCTCGAACTGAACGGCGAGCGGGTACAGAGCGGGAATACGCGCACCATGATCTTTTCGGTGGCGAAGATCGTCAGCTACGTGAGCCGTTTCATGACACTGATGCCGGGCGATATCATCACCACCGGCACGCCGCCCGGCGTCGGCATGGGCATGAAACCGCAGCGCTTTCTCAAGCGCGGCGACGAGATGGTGCTGGGGATCGACGGCCTGGGAGAACAGCGCCAGGCCGTCGTCGCCTATCAGGCAGGCTGAGCCTTTCTACTCCGCGTCCGGCTGCGCGGCCGGCGCGGCCCTGGCGAACGCATCCAGCGCGAGGCAGGCGTCGTTGATGCGCAGGATGGTCGGCATCGCCGACAGGTCGCATTCCAGGCGTCGCGCATTGGCGACCTGCGGCACCAGGCAGCAGTCCGCCAGGCCGGGTGTGTCGCCATAGCAGAAGGTGCCGACGCGCTTGTCCCTCGCCAGCGTGGTTTCGAGCGCCGCCAGTCCCTGCTCGCACCAGTGCCGGTACCAGGCGTTCTTGTCTTCCTCGCTGACCTTCAGATCGCGCACGAGGTAGCGCAGAACCCGCAGGTTGTTAAGCGGATGAATGTCGCACGCGATCGAGAGCGCGAGGCCGCGCACCCATGCGCGGTCGAGCGGGGATTGCGGCAGCAGCGGCGGCTGCGGCTGCGTCTCCTCCAGGTACTCGATGATGGCGAGGGACTGCTGGAGCGCGGCGCCCTCCACTTCCAGCGCCGGTACCAGCCCGTCCGGATTGAGCTTGCGGTACTCCGGCGTCAGTTGCTCGCCGCCGTCGCGCAGCAGGTGCACGGGTACGGTGTCATAGGCGATGCCCTTCAGGTTGAGGGCGATGCGGACCCTGTAGGACGCCGAGCTTCGAAAATAACTGTAGAGCTTCATCGGCCGCTCCCCGATCTCAAACCAGCTTCACGCGCAGCTGGCCGACGCCGTCGACTGCGCCTTCCAGCAGGTCGCCCTTCTGTACCGCGCCGACCCCCTCGGGGGTGCCCGTGAAAATCAGGTCGCCAGGCTGCAGCGTGTAGAACTTCGACAGGTGCTCGATCGTCTCGGCGATGTTCCAGATCATGTTGTCGATGGTGCTGCGCTGGCGCGGGCCGCCGTTGACCGTCAGGCTGATGGTCGCGCTCGGCTGCAGCTGCGCCTGCTGCGCGGGACAGATCGGGCTGATGGGTGCGGAGTGGTCGAAGCCCTTTCCGGTGCACCAGGGCCGACCGAGTTTTTTGGCCTCGCCCTGCAGGTCGCGGCGCGTCATGTCCAGTCCGACCGCGTAACCCCAGACGTGCTGCATGGCGTCCGCCGCGGCGATGTTGCTGCCGCCCTTGCCGATCGCGACCACGAGTTCGATTTCGTGGTGCAGGTCCGCGGTCATCGGCGGATACGGCATTTCGCCGGTGCTGCCCGGGGCGACCGGCAGTACGGCGTCGGCCGGCTTCATGAAGAAGAACGGCGCCTCGCGGCCGGTTCCGCCCATTTCCTTCGCGTGCTCGGCGTAGTTGCGGCCGACGCAGTAGATGCGGTGGACCGGAAAGTATGCGTCGCTGTTGGCTACGGGAACGGCAGCAATGGCTGCGGGCGGAATGGCGAACTGCATGGTCTGCTCCTTGTATTGATTGAATGGCTGTGCGTCGCTTTGCGCGCAGCGCGTCGGAGGATTATGCCACCGGCTCGTTTCGCGCGCGGGTGCACGCGCCGGACGAAAAAAAACCGCCCCGGCAATGCGGGGCGGTTTCGGATCGGATAAGAGGAAGGATCAGCCTTCGCCGAGATAGGCTGCGCGCACCTTGGGATCGTCCAGCATGTCCTGCGCGTTGCCGCTCATGGTGATCAGTCCCGAGTCCATCACGTAGCCGCGGTGCGCGGCCTGCAGCGCCAGCTTCGCATTCTGCTCGACGAGCAGAATGGTCACGCCCTGCGCCGACACGTTGCGCACCACTTCAAAGATCTTCTCGACCATGATCGGCGACAGGCCCATCGAGGGCTCGTCGAGCAGCAGCAGCTTGGGATGGCTCATCAGCGCGCGTGCCATCGCCAGCATCTGCTGTTCGCCGCCGGAGAGCGTGCCGGCCAGCTGGGCGGAACGTTCCTTCAGGCGCGGGAAGACGCCGAACCATTTGTCGATGTCCGCCTGGATGGCTGCCTTGTCGTTGCGGATGTAGGCGCCCATCAGCAGGTTTTCGAGGATGGTCATGCGGGTGAAGACACCGCGGCCCTCCGGCACCATCGCCAGATGGCGCTTGACCAGTTCGAACGAATTGGTGCCCTGGATATTGGCGCCCGAGTAGACGATCTGCCCCTCCACCTTGCATCCGGGCAGGGTGCCGGTGATGGCTTTCAGGGTGGTCGTCTTGCCGGCGCCGTTGGCGCCGATCAGCGTGACCAGCTCGCCCTTGTTGACTTCGAGGTCGATGCCCTTGACTGCCTGGATACCGCCATAAGCGATCTTCAGACCGCTGATCTTCAGAATGTTTTCGTTCATTTAGTGCCCACCTCCCAAGTACGCCTCGATCACCGCCGGGTTGCTCTGCACCTCAGCCGGCACGCCTTCCGCGATCGGCTTGCCGTAATCGAGCACGGTGAGGCGGTCGCACAGGCCCATCACCAGCTTCACGTCGTGTTCAATCAGCAGAATCGTCTTGCCTTCGGACTTGATCTTCACCAGCAGTTCGCGCAGCGCGAGCTTTTCGGTCGCGTTCATGCCGGCGGCGGGTTCATCCAGCGCCAGCAGCTGCGGATCGGTTGCGAGCGCGCGTGCGATCTCCAGGCGGCGCTGGTCGCCGTAGGACAGGTGACGCGAGGTGCGGTGCGCGAACTGGGCGATGCCGACGAAGTCGAGCAGCTCCATCGCGCGGCGGCGGATGGCCGCTTCTTCTTCGCGCGCGGCCTTGTGGTGGAACACCGCGCCGAACACGCCCTGGTGGCTGCGCACGTGGCGACCGACCATGACGTTTTCCAGCGCCGACATCTCGCCGAACAGGCGGATGTTCTGGAAGGTGCGGGCAATGCCCGCCTTCGCGACTTCGTGCGGGGCCGACGGCGAGTACGGCTTGCCGGCGAGTTCGAAGCTGCCCGAATCGGGCTGGTACAGGCCGGTGATCACGTTGAAGAATGTGGTCTTGCCCGCGCCGTTCGGACCGATCAGGCCGTAAATCTGGCCGCGCTTGATCTGGACGCTGACATCCGACAGCGCCTGCAGGCCGCCGAACCGCTTGTTGACACCCTTAATGTTGAGAATGACTTGTTCGCTCATGGATTTTCCTTATGCAGCCAGCGCGGCAGGCTCTTTCTCGTCGAGACGCTTGGTAGCGTTCGCCTCCATACGGTCTTCATGCCGCGGCGCCGGCCAGAGGCCCGACGGACGGTAGAGCATGATCACGACCATCGCCAGGCCGTACAGCAGCTGACGCAGCACTTCGGCCTCGATCAGCACGGTGCCGAACAGGTTGCGCTGCAACGGCTCCACCACGTGACGCAGCACTTCCGGCAGCGCGGCGAGGATGACACCGCCGAGCACCACGCCGGGAATGTGGCCGATACCGCCGAGCACCACCATGGCCAGCACGGCGATCGACTCCATCAGCGAGAAGGACTCGGGGGAGACGAAACCCTGGAACGAGGCGAACATCGCGCCGGCGACGCCACCGAAGGAGGCGCCCATGGCGAAGGCGAGCAGCTTGACGTTGCGGGTATTGATGCCCATCGCCTTGGCGGCGACTTCATCTTCACGGATGGCGATCCAGGCCCGGCCCAGGCGGGAATGCTGGAGGCGGATCGAGATGAAGATGATGATCGCGCACAGCGTCAGGAACAGGAAGTAGTAGGCATTCACCGAAGGCATCGAGAACGAACCGATCTGCACGGTACCGCCCTCGCCCGCGAGCGAGACGCCGAAGATGCGGATCGGGTCAATCATATTGATGCCCTGCGGGCCGTTGGTGATGTTGACCGGCGCGTTCAGGTTGTTCATGAAGATGCGGATGATCTCGCCGAAGCCCAGCGTCACGATCGCGAGGTAGTCGCCGCGCAGTTTCAGCGTCGGTGCGCCGAGCAGCGCACCGAAGAATGCCGCGAGCGCAGCGCCCAGCGGAACGATCACCCAGACCGACAGGTGGATGCCGTTCTTGGCGGCCTCTTCGCCCACGATCCAGATCAGGGCTTCGCCCACGGCCGGATAGGTATTGACGAAGGATTCGAGCACCGCGGCGAACTGCGGCGACGCCAGCAGACCGGCCATGTAGGCGCCGACCGCATAGAACGCGATATAGCCGAGGTCGAGCAGACCGGCCATGCCGACCACGATGTTCAGCCCGAGCGCAAGCATGATGTACAGCAGCGCCAGGTCCATGATGCGCACCCAGGAATTGCCGAAGTTGGAGGCAATGAACGGGAATGCGAGCAGCACGATGCCGAGTACCGCGAAGCTCACGAAAGCCTTGCGCGGATGGTGTTTGACGTCGAATAGTGTGGACATGTTGAACTCCTTCTGATTCCGCTCAGGCGCGATCGGCAACGCGCTCGCCCATGATGCCGGACGGACGCAGGGTAAGGACAATGATGAGCACGATGAACGCGAAGATGTCCTGGTAGTGGCTGCCGAGGAATCCGCCCGTCAGGTCGCCGATATAGCCGGCGCCGAGGCTCTCGATCAGGCCGAGCAGGATGCCGCCCACCATGGCGCCGTAGATATTGCCGATGCCGCCGAGGACCGCGGCCGAGAATGCCTTCAGGCCGGGCACGAAGCCCATCGCGAATTGCGCGGACGAGTAGTTCGCACCCCACATCACGCCGGCGACCGCCGCGAGCGCGGCGCCGATGGCGAAGGTCATGACGATGACCTTGTTGGAGTCGACGCCCATCAGGCCGGCAACGCGCGGATTTTCCGCGGTGGCGCGCATCGCGCGGCCCATCCGGGTCTTTTCGACCAGCAGCACCAGGCCGACCATTGCCAGCGTTGCCAGGATCAGCAGCATGACCTGGGTCGGCGAAATCAGGGCGCCGCCGATGGTGAAGGGTTCGGCAGGCATCACCTGCGGGAAGGGAATCGGGCTGCGGCCCCAGATCATCATCGCGAACGTCTGCAGCAGGATGGACACGCCGATCGCGGTGATCAGCGGCGCCAGGCGCGGCGCGTTGCGCAGCCGGCGATAGGCGACGCGTTCGATGATGATGTTGACGACGATGCAGACGGGGATGGCGCCCGCGATCGCAATCAGGATCTTGACCACGCCGGGCAGATCGGGGGCGACGCTCTGAACGATGTTCAGGATGGTCACGGCCATCATGGCGCCGATCATGAGCACGTCGCCATGGGCGAAGTTGATCAGGTTAAGCACGCCGTACACCATCGTGTAACCCAATGCGACCAGGGCGTACATGCTGCCCAGGACCAGCCCGTTGATGATTTGTTGGATAAATGTATCCATGTTTGCCTACTCTCTATAAAGACCGTTCAAATCGTTGTACAACTTTGGTTCGCCGCCCACCTGCACTGCCGCAAACCCGTTTCGGATAACAAAAACGGCACCCTCGTGCTGCCTTGGGTGCCGTCTGGACGAATGTCATCCTTACCGAAACAGGCCTGCCGCAATTATTCGAGTGGCGAAGGCGTGGTCAATGTGCATGCTCGTGTCTCCTTGATCCCGTCTTTGGTAAGAACTTTTATAGTTAGTGTTGCCTTTTGGGCCCACCCGAACCGGGCGGCATTATACCGACATTGTTCTGATTGGAAACCTTGGCCTTGCTTCAATTGCTGGGGTATCCACTCTAAACGCTGCGCCGTTCCGTCCGTGGCCCGAATGGCGCCGTCGGCAACTACACTTTATATGGAAAAAGTGGAAAGTCCCGGTTTTTCCGATGCGCCACCGGCGGCCGCGTTGACCGCCGCCTCAGCCGCAATGGCAGGCAGCAATCATAACGATTTAGGAGAAAAACAATTAATGGAAAAAACAAGCAGGTCCGAAATTTAATTCCGGGCTGGTGCCGGACCTGCCCGTCTTTCAGGCGCCCGCGGCGGCCAGTCCCTTGGGCATCGGGAAAGTGACGTTTTCCTCGGCGCCGTCCAGCGCACGCACGCTCTTTGCGCCGAGCTCCCTGAGGCGGTCGATCACTTCCTGCACCAGGATTTCCGGTGCGGAGGCGCCGGCGGTGACGCCGATGCGCTGACGGCCTTCGATCCAGGCGGCATCGATCTGGCTCGCGTTGTCGACCATATAGGCCGGCGTGCCGCGTTTCTGTGCGACTTCGCGCAGACGGTTGGAGTTGGAACTGTTCGGGCTGCCGACGACGATCACCACCTCGACCTGGGGCGCCATGAACTTGACGGCCTCCTGGCGGTTCGTCGTGGCATAGCAGATGTCCCCCTTCTTGGGTTCCGCGATATTGGGAAAACGGCGGCGCAGGGCCTCGATGATTTCCGCGGTGTCGTCCACCGACAGCGTGGTCTGGGACACGTAAGCGAGCAGGTCCGGGTTCTTCACCTGCAGCTTTTCGACATCCTCGACCGTCTCGACCAGGTACATTCCGCTCTCTGCCTGGCCCATCGTGCCCTCGACTTCGGGATGGCCGTCGTGGCCGATCATGATGATTTCCCGCCCCTCGCGACGCATCTTCAGCACCTCGACATGCACCTTGGTGACCAGCGGGCAGGTGGCGTCGAAGATGCGCAGTCCGCGCGCCCCGGCTTCGGCCTCGACGGCTTTCGACACGCCGTGGGCCGAGAAGATGACGGTGCTGCCCGCCGGCACATCGGCCAGTTCCTCGATGAAGACCGCGCCCTTGCGCCGCAGGTCGGCCACCACGTAGGCGTTGTGCACGATTTCGTGGCGCACGTAGATCGGCGCGCCGAAGGTTTCGAGCGCACGCTCCACGATATCGATCGCGCGGTCCACGCCGGCGCAGAAGCCGCGCGGCTGGGCGAGCAGTATTTCCTTATCCATGTTCTAACGATCCAGGTCGAAGGACGCCGCGCACGGCGTCAGAGTATGCCGATGATCCTGACTTCGAATTTTACCGGCTGCCCCGCCAGCGGGTGATTGAAGTCGAACACGGCGCCGTTGTCGTCAATCGAGCGCAGAACGCCCGCGAACCGTCCGCCCGAAGGCGCATTGAACTCGACCAGGTCGCCCACGGCATAGTCCTCACCCGCCAGCGAATTCTCGGCGAGGGTCGCGCGGGACACGCGTTGGATCAGCTCGGGATTGCGCGGACCGAAAGCCTGCTCCGGGGTCAGCTCGAAGACTTCGTGCGCGCCTTCCGGCAGGCCGAGCAGGCAAGCCTCGAGAAAGGGCGCGAGCTGGCCGGTTCCGAGCTGCAGCGTGGCCGGGTTCTCTTCGAACGTACTAACAATGTTCGCCCCTTCGCTGGAGGCAAGGCGGTAATGCAGCGTCAGGTAGGCCGACGGCGTGACAACGGGCTGAGAGTCTGGCATGGCGGGACGGAGTAAAAGTAACCCGCTATTGTAATCGAGCTTCGGAGGCCGCGCCCCGCCCCGCCGGGTACGCGCAGCACGGGGCATGGGCGGATCAAGAAATTGCGCCTTAGACAATTGCATTCTTTATAATGACAGCCCCAATTCCAGGAGGTGCACTGTCATGCGAATCAACGAGTGGCCCGAAGACGAACGCCCGCGCGAGCGACTGATCAAGCAGGGCCCGGAACAGCTCTCGGACGCGGAACTGCTCGCGGTCTTCCTGCGCGTCGGCACCACCGGGAAAAGCGCGGTCGACCTGGGCAGGGAAATACTCCAGCACTTCGGCTCGCTCAATGCCATGTTCAATGCATCGCTGGAGGCGTTCTCGGAGCTGAACGGGCTCGGCCCGGCCAAGTATGCGCAGCTGCAGGCGGTCATGGAGCTCGCCCGCCGGGCGCTGTCGGAGCAATTGCAGAGCGGCGAGGTGCTGTCGTCGCCGCGCGCGGTCAGGCAATACCTGCAGCTGCTGCTCGCCTCCAAGTCTCACGAAGCCTTTGTCGTGCTTTTCCTCGATACCCGCAACCGCCTGATCACCGCCGAGGAGCTGTTCCGCGGCACCCTGTCGCATACCAGCGTTTATCCGCGCGAAGTCGTCAAGGCGGCGCTGGAGCACAACGCGGCCAGCATCATCGTCGCCCACAACCATCCTTCCGGGGCACCGGAGCCGAGCGCCGCCGACCGCAGCCTGACGCTCGCGCTGAAGCAGGCGCTCAACTTGGTCGACGTACGCATCCTCGACCATTTCATCGTGGCGGGCACCACGATTTATTCGTTTGCCGAGCACGGCGAAATGTAGGCTACACAATTGTTAAATCAAATTTTCGGTCATTGACACACTTATTTTCCGCAAGTCCTTGAAATGCTTAATTTTTCTGGCTATACTCGCGGTTTTTCCAATTCTGGACTCAATAAGGAGTGAAACATGGCACGTGTTTGCCAAGTCACCGGGAAGAAGCCGATGGTCGGCAACAACGTTTCCCATGCCAACAACAAGACCAAGCGTCGCTTCCTGCCAAACCTGCAGAACCGCCGCATCTTCGTTGAATCCGAAAACCGCTGGGTCTCCCTGCGCGTATCGAACGCCGGCCTGCGCGTGAT
This sequence comes from Noviherbaspirillum aridicola, assembly GCF_019656455.1. Taxonomy (GTDB): domain Bacteria; phylum Pseudomonadota; class Gammaproteobacteria; order Burkholderiales; family Burkholderiaceae_D; genus Noviherbaspirillum; species Noviherbaspirillum aridicola. Next base: position 432 of record NZ_BPMK01000027.1, on the reverse strand, counting down.
CGACAAGATCGGCATCGACGCCGTCCTCGCAGACATGCGTGCTCGCGGCGAGAAAATCTAAGCGGACTCTCTAGGAAATCATCATGGCAAAATCTAACCGCGACAAAATCAAGCTGGAATCGACCGCAGGTACCGGCCACTTCTACACCACCACGAAGAACAAGCGCACGATGCCCGAGAAAATGACGATCATGAAGTTCGATCCGAAAGCTCGCAAGCACGTCGAATACAAGGAAACCAAGATCAAGTAGTCCTGGTTTCAGTAAAGCAAAGGCCTCGCAGATGCGAGGCCTTTTTCATTTGCATGACCCGTCCTGAAATGCGTTGACACTTTTTTGGAGGTGTCAAATGGACAGAGGGATCAAGCGTACGCAGCGGGACTACACGCTGGCTTTTAAGTTGGCGGTAGTTGACGAGGTGGAAAAAGGCGAG
>NZ_BPMK01000026.1 GCF_019656455.1 Noviherbaspirillum aridicola | reverse complement strand
CCCTGGCGCTGCCGTTCTTCGTCTACCCGGTGTTCCTGATGAAGGTGCTGTGCTTTGCGCTGTTTGCCTGCGCCTTCAACCTGCTGATCGGCTTTACCGGGCTGCTGTCGTTCGGGCATGCGGCGTTTTTCGGCGGGGCAGGGTATGTGGCCGGCCACATGCTCAAGGTGTGGGGCCTGCCGTTCGAACTCGGCCTGCTCGGCGGGGTGGCGGCGGCGGCGCTGATCGGCCTGCTCATGGGCGGGCTGGCGATCCGGCGCCAGGGCATCTACTTCACGATGATCACGCTGGCGCTGGCGCAGATGCTGTTCTTCGTCTGCCTGCAGGCGCCATTCACCGGCGGCGAGGACGGCCTGCAGGGCGTCCCGCGCGGCAAGCTGCTGGGCCTGATCGATCTCGGCAGCGACATGACGATGTACTACGTGGTGCTGGCGATCTTCGTGGCGGGCTTCGCGCTGATCCTGCGCACCGTGCATTCGCCGTTCGGCCAGGTGCTCAAGGCGATCAAGGAGAACGAGCCGCGCGCGGTGTCGCTCGGCTATGACACCGACAAGTACAAGCTGCTGGCCTTCGTGCTGTCGGCCTCTCTCGCCGGACTCGCCGGTGCTACTAAAACCGTAGTGCTCGGCTTCGAGACGCTGACCGATGTGCACTGGTCGATGTCGGGCCTGGTGGTGCTGATGACGCTGGTCGGCGGCCTGGGCACGCTGACCGGTCCGGTGGTGGGCGCGATCGTGATCATCGCGCTGGAAAACAAGCTGGGCGACTTCGGCAACTTCCTGGCGGACGTCAGCTCGATCGAGTGGTTCCGCACCATCGGCGAATCAGTCACCATCGTCACCGGCTTCATCTTCATCGTCTGCGTGCTCGCCTTCCGGCGCGGCATCGTCGGCGAGATCGGCGCGCTGTTCAGGCGCGCTCCGGCGCAAGGCGGCGCCGCGCACTGATGTCTTCGCCGGCAGCGTCCTGCTGCCGGCTTTCTTCCCCCGATTACAGCGCCGCGGCGTAGATTGCGCGCGCATCCTCGCGCGTGACTTCGCGCGGGTTATTGGTCAGCAGCCGGGTCTGCAGCATCGCATCGTCCGCCATGCGGTCGAGGTCGCTCTCCTGCACGCCGACCTGGCGCAGCTGCGTCTCGATGCCGGTGCGGCGCGCGATCTCGTCCATGCGGTTGATCAGCGCCTGCGTCCGCGCCTCGACGCTGCCGGTCGCGCCCGGCGCCACGATCTCCGCCAGCTCCGCATACATGCCTGCCGCGGCCGGTGCATTGAAGCGCAGCACATGCGGCAGCACCAGGGAATTCGACAGCCCGTGCGGCACGTGGAAAATACCGCCGATCGGATAGGCGAGGGCATGCACGGCGGCGCAGGGGGCATTCGCGAAGGACTGGCCGGCGAGCATCGCGCCGAGCAGCATGGCCTGACGCACCGCGAGATTCTTGCCGTCCTCGCAGGCAGCGAGGATGTTGCTTGAGAGAAGTTCGAGCGCCTTGGCCGCAAGCATGTCGGACAGCGGGTTCTTTTTCAGCTTCGTGGTGTAGGCCTCGATCGCGTGCACCATGGCGTCGATGCCGGTGGCGGCGGTCACCTTGGGCGGCAGGCCTATGGTGAGTTCGGCGTCGAGCACCGCCACATCGGCGTAAAGCTGCGGCGAGACGACGCCCATCTTGGTCGTGGCGCCGGTCGTCACAATGGAGATCGGCGTCACCTCCGAACCGGTGCCGGCGGTGGTCGGCACCTGGATCAGCGGCAGGCGGCCACCCTTCACATTACCGACGCCGTACATGCTCTTCAGGTCCTGGTCGCTGCCGGAGAGAACAGCAATCAGCTTGGCCACATCCATGGACGAGCCGCCGCCAAAGCCGATCACCAAGTCGGTGCCCGCCCGGCGCGCATCCTCGACCGCCTTGAGCACCACGGCTTCCGGCGGGTCGGCGACGACATCGGAGAAAACCGAGACCTGCAGGCCCGCGGCCTTAATACTGGCGATCGGTGCTTCCACCAGGCCGGTCTTAAGGAATCCGGCGTCGGTCACGAGCAGGGCATGGCGCGCATCCGGGAAATGCTGGGTAATCAGTGCGCCGATTTTCCGGCTGACGCCTGATTCTGAAACGATGTGGGGAACAGTGCTGAAGCCAAACGATGGCAGGGCTTGGGTGGCGCTCATTTTCTCCTCCTTATAGATGCCTAGTATTGTAGCGGCAGACGCCACGCCGGGGCCTGTCCCGGCTGGTGTTTCCGGCGAATCGCGGCTAGGATGGCGTTCACGGAAGCAACCCGCGCTTCTGTTTCACGTGAAACAAACCATGCCCCTCGACTCAGCCATCTTCCAGCGCACCGACAGTGGCCGGCAGGAAATTCAAAACAAGACCCACGGCCTCACGCAGAGCGAGCGGCTGGTGCTGATCATGGTCGACGGCGTCACCCCGTGCAAGGCATTGCGCACCCGGCTGCCGGTCCTCAGACAAGACCGCTTCGACCGCGCGCTGGCCAAGCTGGAGAAGGACAGCCTGATCGCCGAAGTGCTGCTGCCGTTGCCCGACCAGCAGAAAGAGGAGCTGGACAAGTCGGTCATCGATCGTTTCCTCCGGCAGGATCCGCTCGATCCGCTGACCGTCCTCGCCATCGACCCGGACGAACTGGATGACGACGACTGGCAGATGGCGCCCAGGGTAGCAGTGGCGCCGCCGCCGGCTTTGGACGAAGCCCACATCGAGCTGGCCGAAAGCGTAAGGGAAGAGGTACAGGCGCTGCAGGAAGTTCGCATGCTCAAGCTGGAACCGATCGAAGTCGCGGCACAACGGATCTTTGACCAGGAGCGGGCGCGCGAGGCGCGGGAAAAGGCGGGCAGCTGGCGGCGCTACCTGCCGTACGCATTGTTGCTGACTGGTCTCGCCTTCATCGCCGGATTCGGCTTTGCGCGGCTGCTTGCCTAACTGTTTCACGTGAAACAGCGGGTCGCGGCGTTCAGGCCTGTGCGAAACCCCTTATAATCTCGCCTCCGGCGCGAGTTCTCCCGCCCATCCTTCACCGTCTCCCCGAGGCGAACTATGCTTTTTCCTACCGAATTTGACGTCATTGTTGTCGGCGGCGGCCACGCCGGCACTGAAGCAGCGCTTGCCTCCGCACGCATGGGGCAAAAGACGCTCCTGCTCACTCACAATATCGAGACGCTCGGCCAGATGTCCTGCAACCCGTCGATCGGCGGCATCGGCAAGGGCCACCTGGTCAAGGAAGTCGACGCCCTGGGCGGCGCGATGGCAATCGCCACCGACGAGGCGGGCATCCAGTTCCGTATCCTGAATTCCTCAAAGGGACCGGCTGTCCGCGCCACCCGCGCCCAGGCCGACCGTATCCTGTACAAGAAGGCGATCCGCGGCCGCCTGGAAAACCAGCCGAATCTCTGGCTCTTCCAGCAGGCCGTGGATGACCTGATGGTCGAAGGCAACCGGGTGGTGGGCGCGGTGACGCAGGTCGGTATCCGGTTCCGGGGCAGGGCGGTCGTCCTGACGGCAGGTACCTTCCTCGATGGAAAAATTCACGTCGGCCTGAACAACTATTCGGCCGGCCGCGCCGGTGATCCGCCCGCGGTATCCCTCTCGGCCCGGCTCAAGGAGCTGAAGCTCCCGCAGGGGCGCCTGAAGACCGGCACGCCGCCACGGATCGACGGCCGCACCATCGACTTCTCGGTGATGGAAGAGCAGCCGGGCGACCTCGATCCGGTGCCGGTTTTCTCCTTCATGGGTTCCGCCGCCATGCATCCGCGGCAGCTCCCGTGCTGGATCACGCATACCAACGAACGCACCCACGAAATCATCCGCAACGGTCTCGACCGCAGTCCGATGTACACCGGCGTCATTGAAGGCGTTGGCCCCCGCTACTGCCCGTCGATCGAAGACAAGATTCACCGCTTCGCCGACAAGAGTTCGCACCAGATCTTCCTCGAGCCCGAAGGTCTTACGACAAACGAGTTCTATCCCAACGGCATTTCCACGAGCCTGCCGTTCGACGTGCAACTGGAGCTGGTGCACTCTATGCGTGGCATGGAGAACGCCCACATCCTGCGCCCCGGTTATGCGATCGAATACGACTATTTCGACCCGCGCGGCCTGAAGGCATCGCTCGAGACCAAGGCCATCGATGGACTGTTCTTTGCCGGTCAGATCAATGGCACCACCGGCTACGAAGAAGCGGCTGCGCAAGGCCTGCTCGCCGGCATCAACGCCGCCCTCCAGACCCAGGGCCGGGAAGCCTGGACGCCGCGCCGCGACGAAGCCTATCTCGGCGTCCTCGTCGACGACCTGATCACCAAGGGCGTCCAGGAGCCGTACCGCATGTTCACCAGCCGCGCCGAATACCGGCTCAGCCTGCGCGAGGACAATGCCGATATGCGGCTGACCGAGATCGGCCGCCAGCTCGGCTGCGTTGGCGATGCGCAATGGGAAGCCTTCGAGCGCAAGCGCGACGCAGTCGCCCGTGAACTCGAGCGCCTGAAGTCCACCTGGGTGAATCCGCGACTCCTGCCCGAGTCCGAGGCCGAGCGGGTACTCGGCAAGGCGGTCGAGCGGGAGTATGCGCTTACCGACCTGTTGCGCCGTCCAAACGTCCGCTACGACGAACTGATGACGCTCAGCGGTGCCGAAGGCCAGCTGCTCGCCGGCCCGGGCGTCGCCGACGAAGCCGTCAAGGAGCAGGTCGAGATCCAGGTGAAGTACGCAGGCTACATCGATCGTCAGGCACGCGAAGTCGAACGCCACGACCACTATGAAAATCTCAAACTGCCCGCCGAACTCGACTACATGGACGTGCGCGGCCTCTCGATCGAAGTACGCCAGAAACTGAACAAGCACCGTCCCGAAACGCTCGGTCAGGCATCCCGCATCTCCGGCATCACGCCTGCCGCGATCTCGTTGCTGCTCGTGCATCTCAAGAAGGGCGGCTTCAAGGAGTTCGCCGCACCGCAGGCGGCCGCATGAGAAGCGGATTCGATCGCTCCGCGCTGTCGCAGCGTCTGGCGGACGGCTCGCGCGCGCTCGGACTGTCGCTGAGCGACGCGCAGCTGTCGCAGCTGATGGATTACCTTCAGTTGCTGGCAAAATGGAACTCTGTGTACAACCTGACGGCGGTGCGCGACCTGTCGCAAATGGTGACGCAGCATCTGCTCGATTCGCTTGCCGCGGTTCCCGCCTTCGCGGCCGCGACACGTGTACTCGACGTTGGTGCGGGAGGCGGGTTGCCGGGCATCGTACTCGCCGTCGCGCGGCCCGATCTCGCCATCACGCTCATCGACACCGTGCACAAGAAGACCGCCTTCCTGACGCAGGTGAAGGCAGAGCTCGGGCTGCAGAACGTCACGGTGAAAACGGGCAGGGTGGAGCAACTGCAGGCGGACCCGCCTTTCGACGTGATCACGTCGCGCGCATTCGCCGAGCTGAAGGATTTCATCACCTGGTCGTCGCACCTGTTGTCGCCGGACGGCTGTTTCCTCGCCCTCAAGGGTGTCTATCCCAGGGAGGAAATGGAGCGGCTGCCGCAAGGCTGGACTGTGGTGGAAGTGGTCGCACTGGACGTGCCCGGCCTCGGTGCCGAGCGTCACATCGTACGGATTCAACGAGGGGAGCAACAATGACCGAAGCCTTTCACGCCCTGGGCATCACCGATGTCTGGCAGCTGATTGCCGCCACCATGGTATTCCTGATGCTGCCGGGTCCCGGCACATTCTGCGTCCTCACCAGTACAGCCAAGCACGGCCTGCGCGGCGGTTACGCATCGCTCGCGGGGCTGATGGCGGGCGACGCCGCGCTGATGTTTCTTGCCGCAATCGGTGTCGCGGCGCTGTTGCAAGCCAATCCGCTGCTGTTCAGAGGCATGCAGTATCTCGGCGCCGCCTATCTCGCATGGCTCGGTTTCAAGCTGCTGACCGCCAAGGAAGAAGAGGGCGGCACGGCCGTGCCGTTCTCCAACGCCGCTGACTTCCGTCGCGGCTTCCTGGTCACGCTGATCAATCCGAAAGCCATCGTGTTCTACATGGCATTCTTCCCGTTGTTCATCGAGCCGGCGACACACCGTGGCGCACTGACCTTCCTGACCATGGGCGCAACGATTTCCGCCTGCACCCTGTTCTATGGCAGCCTGCTCGTCATTGCCGGCAACGCGGCAGCCCAGCGTCTTGCGCGCAACCGCTGCATAGCGAACTACGCATCCAAAGCCGCCGGCGTTTTCCTGATCGGCTTCGGCATCAAACTTACGACCAACTAAAACAACATGGCCAAGATTTTCTGCGTTGCCAACCAGAAGGGCGGCGTCGGCAAGACCACGACCGCCGTCAACCTTGCCGCCGGACTCGCGCAGCTCAAGCAACGGGTATTGCTGGTCGACCTCGACCCGCAGGGCAATGCGACCATGGGCGCCGGCATCAACAAGGCGACGCTCGAGGCCACCGTTTACCACGTGCTGCTCGGCCTTAACGATATCGCGGCGGTCCGCAGGACTTCCGAGACCGGACAATTCGACGTCCTGCCCGCCAATCGCGACCTCGCCGGTGCGGAAGTGGAAATGGTCGAACTCGACAACCGCGAAAAGCGCCTCAAGGACGCCATCGCCAGGGTGAGCGGCGATTACGACTTCGTCCTGATCGATTGCCCGCCGGCGCTGTCGATGCTCACGCTCAACGGCCTGTGCGCCGCCCACGGCGTGATCATTCCGATGCAATGCGAATACTACGCGCTGGAAGGCCTGTCCGACCTCGTCAACACGATCAAGATCGTGCACGCCAAGCTCAACACCGACCTCAAGATCATCGGCCTGCTGCGCGTCATGTTCGACCCCCGCATGACGCTGTCGCAGCAGGTCTCCGCCCAGCTGGAACAGCATTTCGGCGACAAGGTCTTCAAGACGATCATCCCCCGCAACGTGCGCCTGGCCGAAGCGCCGTCCTACGGCATGCCCGGCGTGGTGTTCGACCCCTCATCCAAGGGTGCCCAGGCTTACATCTCGTTCGGCGCCGAGATGGTCGAGCGCATCCATTCCATGTAACGGAGACAGACATCATGGCCATGAAAAAAACCAAGGGTCTCGGACGCGGCCTCGACGCGCTCCTCGGCGGCAATCCCGACATCGCCGAAGCCGTACCCACCGTCGCGGGCGCTCCGAGCACCCTGCAGGTCAGCCAGATGCAGGCCGGCAAATACCAGCCGCGCACCCGCATGGATGAAGGCGCGCTCAACGAACTTGCCGCATCGATCAAGGCACAGGGCCTGATGCAGCCGATCCTCGTGCGCCCGATCGAAGGCGCCGGCCGGTACGAGATCATCGCCGGCGAACGACGCTTCCGCGCCGCCCAGATCGCGGGCCTGAGCGAAGTCCCGGTACTGGTCAAGGATGTCGACGACCAGGCCGCCGCCGCCATGGCCCTGATCGAAAACATCCAGCGCGAAGATCTCAATCCGCTGGAAGAAGCGCAGGGCATTCACCGCCTGATCAGCGACTTCAACTTCACCCATGAACAGGCCGCCGGCGCCGTCGGCCGCTCGCGCAGCGCCGTCTCCAACCTGCTGCGACTGCTCAATCTCGCCAAGCCGGTGCAGACCATGCTCATGGCCGGCGACATCGACATGGGCCATGCGCGCGCGCTGCTCGCGGTCGACTCCGCCACCCAGATTTCGCTCGCCAACCAGGTCGTCGCCAGGCGCATGTCGGTGCGCGAGGCCGAAAAGCTGGTGGTCAAGACCACGACCGAACAGGCCAACGCCGGCAAGCCGCGCCAGGCGCGCGAAAAGTCGCGCGACATCTCCCGCCTCGAAGAAGAACTGTCCGACGCCCTGGCCACCCAGGTCGTCATCAAGCTCGGCGCGCGCAACAAGGGCCAGCTCATCATCGACTTCGCCAACCTCGATGCACTCGACGACCTGATCGCCAAGCTGCGCGCAGAAGCACCGGTGGCGCAGCAGGCATGAGCGCCACCGTCCTCATCCTGCCCGGCCTCTACAACTCCGGCGAAGGCCACTGGCAGACCCTGTGGGAGCGCATGCTTCCCAATGCGAAGCGGGTGCAGCAGAAAAGCTGGGACACCCCCGACCGCCGGGACTGGGTCGAGACCCTCGATGCAGTCCTCGACGATGCTACGGAACCCGTAGTGATCGCCGCGCACAGCCTCGGCTGCGCATTGACGGCCTGGTGGTCCGCTACCGGAAACGTAGCAAAGAACGGCCACAAGATCAGGGGCGCGCTGCTCGTCGCGCCACCCGACGTCGAGCGCGAAGACTTTCCGGCATTCGTCACCGGCTTCTCGCCGATGCCGCGCTCACCCCTTCCGTTCCCGGCATTCGTCGCCGCGTCCTCCAACGACCCCTGGTGCGCCGTCGATAAAGCCCGCGGCTGGGCGAGGGACTGGGGCGCGCAGTGGCACGACGTCGGCGCCCGAGGCCATATCAACGCGGAGAGCGGGTTGGGGGACTGGGAACAGGCGCGGGGGTGGTTGAAGGCTTTTGAATAGCCCGTCCAGGATGACGAGCCGGCGCGGCCCCTCTGCAGTCCTGCATACCTGCCAGAAGCACGCCGGCTTTACCTCCCAGGGAATCGAATTCCGCCCTGAAAAGACGGAGCATTGATGCAAGCAGGCCGATGCGCGCCGCGAACCGGAGGCCCGGATGAAAAGCCCACCTCGTATTTCTACGGTAGCCGTTTGCACAAATTTCCCGCCGGTGATGGTTTGACGCTAATTGCGGAAAACACTTATAATCCCGGGGTTTGACAAGATGCACCACCTTGAAACACGCGGCCCGTAGCCGGAGCTTGAGCGATCCTCGGCCCGACGGATTGCACCACCCCGGACCCACATGCTGCGCATCGTCCTGCTGCAATTGGCGAGTACTGCTGTCGCCGGCCTCGTAGCCGGGATGCTGGGTGGAGTGCACGCGCTGGTGTCGGCGCTTCTCGGTGGGCTGTGCTGTGTTGTACCGAACGGCTTGTTTGCATTGCGACTTTTTGTCAGCGCGCGCAAGCCGGGTGCAGTCAACCCGATGACATTTTTCATCGGCGAGTTTATCAAGATTGCATTGACGATCGCGCTCCTGGGCGCGGTGGTCTGGCTGTATCGCGATTTGAACTGGCTGGCGCTGATCGCCGCCTTCATCGTGGCCCTGAAAAGTTACATCATCTTATTATTTAGGCACTGACATGGCATCTACAGCAGTTGACGGCGCAGCGCACGCGCCAACCGCGTCTGAATACATCGTCCACCACCTCGGACATCTCTCCACCAAGCATCAGGAAAAGATCGTCGATTTCTCGATCATCAACATGGACACCGTCTTCTGGTCGGTGACCATGGGCGTGGTCGGCTGCTTCGTGATGTGGCTGGCCGCGCGCCGCGCCACCTCGGGTGTGCCGGGCCGTCTCCAGGCTTTCGTTGAAATGATCGTCGAAATGGTCGAGGACCAGTCCAAGGCCATCGTCCACGGCGACCGCCGCTTCATCGCTCCGCTGGCGCTGACCGTGTTCGTCTGGGTTGCGCTGATGAACTCGCTCGACTTCCTGCCGGTCGACATGTTCGCCGCGCTGTTCAATCTCGTCGGCCTGAGCGACGTGATCCCCTATCACCGCGTGGTCCCGACCGCGGACCTCAACGGCACCCTCGGCATCTCGCTCGGTGTGCTGGCGCTGATGATCTACTACAGCCTGAAGATCAAGGGCGTGGGCGGCTGGATCCATGAACTGTTCGCCGCACCGTTCGGCATCTGGATGGCGCCGTTCAACTTCCTGCTCAACCTGATCGAATACGCCGCGAAGACCGTCTCCCTGGGCATGCGACTCTTCGGCAACATGTATGCGGGCGAACTCCTGTTCCTGCTGATCGCGCTGCTGGGTTCGATGGCTACCACGTTCGGCATAGTCGGTCACATCATCGCGGGCTCGATCTGGGCCATCTTCCACATCCTGATCGTGATCCTGCAGGCCTTCATCTTCATGATGCTGACCCTGGTGTACATCGGCCAGGCGCACGAGGGTCACTAAGACCGTAAAGAATCGAAAGATAGCAGTAGTAAAGAAGTTTGTTTTTGGCTTTTCATTTCTTGTTTCAACTTAACCTTTTAAAGGAATTCAAATGACTGACGTTTCTTTTGTTGCTCTGGCTTGCGGTCTGATCATCGGCCTCGGTGCTATCGGCGCCTGTATCGGTATCGCCCTGATGGGTGGCAAGTACCTGGAAGCCTCTGCTCGTCAGCCTGAACTGATGAACACCCTGCAGACCAAGATGTTCCTGCTCGCTGGTCTGATCGACGCTGCATTCCTGATCGGTGTTGGTATCGCGATGCTGTTCGCCTTCGCAAACCCGTTCGTCGCCGGCTAATCCCGACCGACACACCGTCTCTCATGCCGGACCGCGAGGTTCGGCTCTCGTTATTCTGAGAAGGAAAACACCGTGAACTTAAATGCAACTTTGTTTGCGCAGTTCGTGGTCTTCTTCATCCTCGCGTGGTTCACGATGAAATTCGTGTGGCCGCCGCTGATGAAGGCGCTCGACGAGCGCGCCGAGAAGATCGCGAACGGGCTGGCAGCCGCCGACCGTGCGAAGACCGAAGTCGCTGCTGCCGAAAAGCGCGCGCAGGCCGAACTGGCCTCCGCCCGAGATGAAGGCCAGAAGCGTATCGGCGACGCCGAGAAGCGCGCCCAGGCGATCATCGAAGAAGCCAAGCGTACCGCATCCGAAGAAGCGGCACGCATCGTCGCCGCCGCCCGCGCGGACGCCGAACAGCAAGTGACCCGCGCCCGCGAAGAGCTGCGCGCGCAGGTCGCAGGTCTCGCAGTCAAGGGTGCCGAACAGATCCTCAGGCGCGAGGTGAACGCAGCGGCGCACGCCGACCTGCTGAACCAACTCAAGACCGAGCTGTAATCATGGCCGAACTCGCAACGATTGCTCGTCCCTACGCAGAAGCGCTGTTCCGCGTCGCCCAGTCCGGCAACATCGCCGCCTGGTCCGACCTCGTGTCGGAAATGGCAGCGGTTGCCGCGCTTCCCGACGTCAAGTCTTTCGCCAGCAACCCGAAACTGACGGATCAGCAGGTTGTCGAAACCTTCTTGTCGCTGTTGAAAACACCGGTATCCGCCGAAGCGAAAAACTTCGTGCTGATGCTGGTGGAAAACGGCCGCCTGACGCTGTTGCCGGAAATCGGTGCGCAATTCCACGCGTTGAAGAACGCCGCGGAAGGCGCTGCCGATGCAGAGATCACGAGCGCGTTCGAGTTGACCGACGCACAAGTGAAAGACCTGGTGGCGACGCTGGAAAAGAAATTCGGCCGCAAGCTCAATCCGACCGTGAAGGTGGACCAGGCGCTGATCGGCGGCGTGCGCGTTGCAGTGGGCGACGAGGTGCTCGACACCTCGGTGCGCGCCAAGCTGCAGCAAATGTACGTCGCTCTGGCGTCCTGACAGCGGCATCTGCCCCTGCGCCGAGCAGAGTGAAAAATTTTAGGAGTTAACATGCAACTCAACCCGTCTGAAATCAGCGAACTGATCAAGAGCCGGATCCAGGGCCTTGGCGACAACGCTGAGATTCGCAATCAGGGCACGGTCATTTCCCTGACCGACGGCATCGCCCGCGTTCACGGTCTTTCCGATGCAATGCAAGGCGAAATGCTGGAATTCCCGGGCAACACCTTCGGCCTCGCGCTGAACCTCGAGCGCGACTCCGTCGGCGCCGTTATCCTGGGTGAATACGAACACATTTCCGAAGGCGACACGGTCAAGACGACCGGCCGCGTGCTGGAAGTGCCGATCGGTCCGGAACTCAAGGGCCGCGTGGTGAACGCACTGGGCCAGCCGATCGACGGCAAGGGTCCGGTCAACTGCAAGCTGAGCTCGCCGATCGAAAAGATCGCCCCGGGCGTTATCGCACGTCAGTCCGTGTCCCAGCCGATGCAGACCGGCCTCAAGGCAATCGACTCGATGGTGCCGATCGGCCGCGGCCAGCGCGAGCTGATCATCGGCGACCGCCAGACCGGCAAGTCGGCCGTGGCGATTGATGCGATCATCAATCAAAAGGGCCAGAACATGACGTGTATCTACGTCGCGATCGGCCAGAAGGCATCGACCATCAAGAACATCGTCCGCGCGCTCGAGCAGAACGGCGCGATGGAGTACACGATCGTGGTCGCCGCCTCCGCTTCCGAGTCCGCCGCGATGCAGTACATCGCCGCCTACTCCGGCTGCACCATGGGCGAATACTTCCGCGACCGCGGCGAAGACGCGCTGATCGTGTACGACGACCTGTCCAAGCAGGCAGTCGCCTACCGTCAGGTCTCGCTGCTGCTGCGCCGTCCGCCGGGCCGCGAAGCCTACCCGGGCGACGTGTTCTACCTGCACAGCCGTCTGCTGGAGCGTGCCGCGCGCGTGAACCCCGACTACGTCGAAGCCTTCACCAAGGGCGAAGTCAAGGGCCAGACCGGTTCGCTGACCGCGCTGCCGATCATCGAAACCCAGGCGGGCGACGTTTCCGCGTTCGTTCCGACCAACGTCATTTCGATTACCGACGGCCAGATCTTCCTGGAGACCTCGCTGTTCAACTCCGGTATCCGTCCCGCGATCAACGCCGGTATCTCGGTGTCCCGCGTCGGTGGCGCCGCACAGACCAAGGTCATCAAGAGCCTGTCCGGCGGTATCCGTACCGACCTGGCGCAGTATCGTGAGCTGGCCGCGTTCGCGCAGTTCGCATCCGACCTCGACGAAGCCACCCGCAAGCAGCTCGACCGCGGCGCACGCGTGACGGAACTGCTGAAGCAACCGCAGTACTCGCCGCTGCCGATCTCGCTGATGGCGGTGTCGCTGTTCGCGGTGAACAAGGGCTATTTCGACGACGTCGACGTGAAGCAGGTGCTGGCTTTCGAATCCGGCCTGCACAACTTCATGAAGACCAGCCACGGCGCTCTGCTGCAGAAGATTGAAGACACCAAGCAACTCGACAAAGACGGTGAAGCACAACTGGCCGCCGCGATTGCAGACTTCAAGAAAACTTTCTGAGCCGCGGAGCTGAAGGAGTAAATACTCATGGCTGCAGGTAAAGAGATACGCGGCAAGATCAAGAGCGTAGAGAATACGAAGAAGATCACCAAGGCGATGGAAATGGTCGCCGCATCCAAGATGCGCAAGGCGCAGGACCGGATGCGGGGCGCCCGTCCCTACAGTGACAAGATTCGGAATATCGCCGCTCACCTGTCGCAGGCCAACCCCGAGTACTCGCATCCTTTCCTGGTCAAGCAGGAAGGCAGTGGCACGGTGGGCGTGATCGTCGTGACGACCGACAAGGGTCTGTGCGGCGGCATGAACACCAACGTGCTGCGCCAGGTGACCAACAAGGTCCGCGAGCTCGAGGGCGCAGGCAAAAAGGTTGAAGCAGTCGCGATCGGCAACAAGGGTCTCGGCTTCCTGAACCGTATCGGCGCCAAGGTCGTGTCGCAGGCGGTCCAGCTGGGCGACACGCCCCACCTGGACAAGCTGATCGGCCCGGTCAAGGTGCTGCTCGACGCCTATCAGGAAGGCCGTCTGGACGCCGTCTATCTGTTCTACACCAAGTTCATCAATACGATGAAACAGGAACCGATGATGGACCAGCTGCTGCCCCTGTCGGCCGAGCGCATGGAAGCGGACAAGTCGTCGCACGCATGGGACTACATCTATGAGCCCGATGCGCAGACCGTGATCGACGAACTGCTGGTGCGTTACGTCGAAGCGCTGATCTACCAGGCCGTCGCCGAAAACATGGCGTCCGAGCAGTCGGCGCGCATGGTGGCGATGAAGGCGGCCTCCGACAATGCCGGCAACGTGATCAGCGAGCTGAAACTGGTCTACAACAAGACCCGTCAGGCTGCGATCACGAAGGAACTGTCCGAGATCGTCGCCGGTGCGGCTGCGGTTTAACCAAAAGAATCTAAATCAAATATTGAAGGAACGAAAATGGCTGATGGCAAAATCGTTCAGTGTATCGGCGCGGTGGTGGACGTTGAATTCCCCCGCAACGCCATGCCGAAGGTTTACGACGCACTGAAGATGGAAGGCTCCGAGCTGACCCTGGAAGTGCAGCAGCAGCTCGGCGACGGCGTGGTCCGTACCATTGCGCTGGGCTCTTCCGAAGGTCTGCGTCGCGGCATGACCATCCAGAACACCGGCGCACCGATCTCGGTGCCGGTCGGCCCCGCTACCCTGGGCCGCATCATGGACGTGCTGGGCAACCCGATCGACGAAGCGGGCCCGGTCGCGACCGACGCGCGCGCCTCGATCCACCGCAAGGCACCGGCCTACGACGAGCTGTCCCCGTCGCAGGACCTGCTGGAAACCGGCATCAAGGTTATCGACCTGGTCTGCCCGTTCGCCAAGGGCGGTAAGGTCGGCCTGTTCGGCGGCGCCGGCGTGGGCAAGACCGTGAACATGATGGAACTGATCAACAACATCGCGAAGCAGCACTCCGGTCTGTCGGTGTTCGCAGGCGTGGGCGAGCGTACCCGTGAGGGCAACGACTTCTACCACGAGATGAAGGACTCCAACGTTCTGGACAAGGTCGCGATGGTGTACGGCCAGATGAACGAGCCGCCGGGCAACCGTCTGCGCGTGGCGCTGACCGGCCTGACCATCGCGGAATCCTTCCGTGACGAAGGCCGCGACGTGCTGTTCTTCGTGGACAACATCTACCGCTACACCCTGGCCGGTACCGAAGTGTCCGCGCTGCTGGGCCGTATGCCTTCCGCAGTGGGTTACCAGCCGACGCTGGCCGAGGAAATGGGCCGTCTGCAGGAGCGCATCACCTCCACCAAGACCGGTTCGATCACCTCGATCCAGGCCGTGTACGTCCCTGCGGATGACTTGACCGACCCGTCTCCGGCAACCACCTTCGCGCACCTCGACTCCACCGTCGTTCTGTCGCGTGACATCGCTGCGCTCGGTATCTATCCCGCGGTCGACCCGCTGGATTCCACCTCGCGTCAGCTCGACCCGAACGTCGTCGGCCAGGATCACTACGAGACCGCACGCGCCGTTCAGGGCACGCTGCAGCGCTACAAGGAACTGCGCGACATCATCGCGATTCTGGGCATGGACGAACTGGCACCGGAAGACAAGCTGGTGGTGGCCCGTGCACGTAAGATGCAGCGTTTCCTGTCGCAGCCGTTCCACGTCGCGGAAGTGTTCACCGGTTCCCCGGGCAAGTATGTTTCGCTGAAGGACACCATCAAGGGCTTCAAGATGATCGCCAGCGGCGAGCTCGACCACCTGCCGGAGCAGGCGTTCTACATGGTCGGCACGATCGACGAAGCAATCGAGAAAGCCAAGAAGCTCTGATCGTCTGCGAGCCAGGGCCGACGGCCGGGCGGCGCGGGCAACCGCACTGACCGGCGCCGGCCCCCTCACGGCGGTCTGACCTTCAGACGAACAACAAAGGTTCAAACATGGCAAACACTATCCACGTAGACGTCGTCTCCGCCGAAGAGGAAATCTTCGCGGGCGAAGCCGAATTCGTCGCGTTGCCGGGTGAAGCGGGCGAACTGGGCATCTATCCGATGCACACGCCGCTGATCACGCGCATCCGTCCGGGTGCTGTCCGCATCAAGGTGCCGGGCCGGGACGATGAAGAGTTCGTCTTCGTTGCCGGCGGCATTCTCGAAGTGCAGCCGAACGTCGTCACCGTGCTGGCCGATACCGCGATTCGCGGTCATGACCTGGACGAGGCGAAGGCGGCCGAAGCCAAGCGCCTGGCGGAAGAAGCAATGTCGAATCGCGAGTCGGAGATCGACTACGCGAAGGCCCAGGCCGAACTGGCCGCCGCCGTCGCGCAGCTGGCCGCGATCGAGAAGCTGCGCCGCAAGCGCTAAGGCACAAGCAGTACAATCAAAAGGCAGCTTCGGCTGCCTTTTTTTCTGGGCGGACGCATTCGAGGAGAAGCGATGCATACGGATGAAGACAGCCTCATCGGCGACATGCTGCGCGGGGGCAGCAACCTCGCGGTCGTCGGCCTGTCTCCCGACCCCGGCCGGGCGAGCCACGAGGTGGCCGCCTACATGCAGCAGCAGGGCTGGCGCATCATTCCCGTCAACCCGGTCTGCGCCGGGCGGAAGATCCTGGGCGAACACTGCCACGCGAGTCTTGCCGATGCCGCGAAGGCTCTCGCGGCAGAGGGCGGTCGAATCGACATCGTCGACTGCTTCCGCCGGCCGGAGCACATGCCCGGCATCGTCGCCGAGGCGATTGCCGCTGGCGCCCGTCATGTCTGGATGCAGCTCGGCGTGTCTCATCCCCAGGCGCAAGCGGCAGCGGAGCAGGCCGGCCTCGGGGTCGTCGCCGATCGCTGCATCAAGATCGAGCATGCCGCGCGCGAGCGCTGATCCTCACGGAAGGATGCGACCACGATGTGGAGACCCTTGCTGCCCGAGCTTGCCGCGGCGCCCTTGCTGCCTCTGCTGCTCGCCCAGGGCAGGCGGGTCCGCCGCAACACTCCCCGCCTGCCGGAAGCCGGCGGACCCCGGTGCGGCAGTGTCGGGCTGCCCGGCGATATGCCGCCCCTCACGCTGCTCACCGTCGGCGAGTCGCCGGTGGCGGGCGTCGGCGTGTCCACGCATGAGGAAGCGATCACCGGGCAGCTCGCGCTGGCCCTGTCCGCCGCGCTCGGCAGAAGCGTGGCGTGGCAGGCCTGCGGCAAGAATGGCGTGACCGTCGCAGAAGCGCTCGAGCAGCTGCCGCCGATGCTGCCCGCCGACCCGGTCGACGTTGCCGCCATCGCATTCGGCGTCAATGACACCACCGCCTTTCGTCGCCCCGCCCAGTGGAGCGCGGACCTGGAGCAGATGTGGGAGATGGTGCGCATGCGATGCCGGCCCCGCCTCATCCTGCTGTGCGGCGTGCCGCCGGTCGGCCGCTTTCCCGCGCTGCCGCAGCCGTTGCGCTGGGTGCTGGGACTCAAGGCCGAGGTGCTCGACGGCGCGGCGCAGGCACTGGCCCGGCGCCTGCCCGACACGGTCCACGTACCGGTCGCGCTCGAACCGGCCTGCCATGACCTGATGGCGGCGGACGGCTACCATCCGTCGGCGCTGGGCTGCGCCAGGTGGGCCGCCGTGCTTGCCGATGCTTGCGCCGGTCGTCTCCGCTAGGAGCCGGGCACTATTTCCGCGTCATATTGCGCATCAGTACAAATTCCTGCCACTAACGGTAGGATAGAGCGACCTGAACGGAGAACCCTATGGATTTCCTGATCGACCCGGACTTCTGGGAGGTGGCCAGTTTTGTCGTCACCGTGTTCGGTCTGCCGTTTGCGATCTTCCTGTTCCTTTTCGAGCAGCGCAAGGAGCGCGATGCCGAGGACGAGGAGGCCTACCAGCTGCTGCAGAACGCCTACAACGACTTTCTGAAGATCGTGCTCGACAATCCCGACCTGCAGCTGCGCAGCGCCAACCAGACACCCGACCTGACGGACGAGCAGCGCGAACGCATGCTGATCATTTTCGAGATGCTGATCGCGCTGTTCGAGCGCGCCTACATCGTCGCCTACGACGAAGACCTGGCGGGCGTCGCCCTGCGGCGCTGGAACTCGTGGGACGACTACATGCGCGAATGGTGTCAGCGGGACGACTTCTACTACCTGCTGCCGCAATTGCTGCGGGGCGAGGACCCGGATTTCGCCGCCTATATCCGCCGCATCGCGGACGAGGAGCGGGGCAGAATCCTGCAAGCCTGACGCCCGCGCGTCCATCGGCGATAATGGCGGCTCATTGAAAGACGACCATGCCCGCCAATTTCGCCCCGCTCAAGAACGACACCTTCCTGCGCGCGCTGCTGCGCCAGCCCACCGAGTACACGCCGCTGTGGCTGATGCGCCAGGCCGGCCGCTACCTGCCCGAATACTGCGCCACCCGCAA
>NZ_BPMK01000025.1 GCF_019656455.1 Noviherbaspirillum aridicola | reverse complement strand
CCTGTCCCGGTTTGTTGTTCAGAAAACCTGTTCAGAATATCGCGCATCGTCAAAAAATACAACCCTAATTTATTGACGCACATCGAGATACCTTGGGGCATGCGTCAATAACCGGTCGTTTTTTGACGTCATAACGTCATAACTCGCCCTTGCAAAAACTACGATATGCAGCTACAGTAAACTGCAATGTGAAACTACAAATTGAAGGTTTGCGATGGAAATCTTGAAGTCATCAGTTGTCCGGAAAGATCTGACCAAAATCCTGAATGGGATTACCAAGGGAGAGATAGAGGAGGTTGGAATTGAGGTGAACGGGGAGATTGTGGCAGTTCTAACCTCGGAAAGACCGGACTATGAAATCCCCCCGCTTTTTCTACGTGCGGAGGAGGCGCGCGAGGACTGGGCGGGCGTGATCGAAACCGTTGCCATTCAAAACGCGCGGTACTACTTCCGAAAGAAAAGTAGTGAGATTTGCGTTTATCTTCGACGCCACGAGGATTACCGTCACGCTGCTGCAAAGCGATGGAAGGCTCACCTTACTGAATATCGCAATGCCAAGAAAGAGCCGCTCACCATTGAAGACTTGCATGACTCCCAGGAGGAAATGAAGCACCTGGTAGAGCAGGCGTTGGCAATGATTCACCAGCTGGATATGAAGCACAAGCATGTCTTCGCCCGCATCGAGCGAAATGGAGACCTGCTGGCGACCCCTGAAAATGGCGTTCAAGCTCGCTTCAACGCGGATGATCTTGGCCGATATGAAGTGGACTAGGTGCTGGGGAAACAAGCAATGACTTATCCACGTTTTCAGTGGAAAGGCCTGTTAGTAACTCGGGGGTATGTAGTGTAAGTAACTGATTGGGAAGGGAAAAGCGAAGTTGATCAGTCGCAAGCGCAGCCAAAGACATCCACAAGGATTTCCAGCGTGTCATCCACAGGATGTCCCTCCGGCCCTTAAACAGGTTGCCCACAGATTTTTGCCGCTCCGGCCCGCAGGTTGACGAGGCTGAAAACAGAAGGGGCGCCGAAGCGCCCCGGTTAAGCAAGGCAGATGAGCCGCCTGCTGCAACTACTCTACAGAGTCATTCGCACCAATACGATATGGTGGATGGCGCCAGTGGCGAGTAGTCGTGCATCTTGGCTGTTGAAGAACGGCCAGCCGTGGTGCCGTATTGTCGTGAGCTGCCACATGGGCGTACTCCTTTCAATCGGCCTGGTCGCTTGTTACTTGCTGCTGACGACCAAGCGCAACAACTGAGACTACGCTTTTGGCGTAAAGTTCCAGAAAGAAATGATCAGAGGAAACGGCAGAGTATCTGACCTCACCGACGTTAGTAGATCGCTGTAGCCTCCCCGACCTCACCGACGTTAGAGAGAGTCATGTAGCCTCCCCGACCTCACCGACGTCATGCAGAGCCAGGTAGCCCCGTCGACCTCACCGACGTCACGGATCTCGCGCATTGCCAGACTCGCAACCTGTGCGCCATCCATGGTCCGGTGCCGCCCACACAAATTCTTTACCGGCTGGCCAAATTCGAACTATACCTTCCCGAGGGAAATGAAAAACCGGCGCG
Organism: Noviherbaspirillum aridicola; assembly: GCF_019656455.1. GTDB lineage: Bacteria > Pseudomonadota > Gammaproteobacteria > Burkholderiales > Burkholderiaceae_D > Noviherbaspirillum > Noviherbaspirillum aridicola. The sequence continues at coordinate 19,155 of NZ_BPMK01000025.1, read as the reverse complement.
ACATGCAAAAAGAGTCACAAGACCGGGCGTTTCGTGACACAATGGACGAATGGGATCAATTCAACGCGTCAACTTTCGGAAGGTCCGGTCGGCACATTCCCCTTTGCCGGGGAAATGCATGGCCGTGGAGATCGAGGACGGCTATGAGGTCCGCTTCGGTGAGGCACCACTTTGCGCGGTGAACACCGGGAAACCGAGGATTTTCCGCAGCTTGGACACCGTGCTGCGCAGCCTGAAGGAGATGGGTGTTACGGAATTTGAGGTAGTCGCAAGAGCAATGGCCTAAAAGCACAAAAGCCACCTTTGGCGAGGTGGCTTCAGTGTGGCCGCGTAGGACCGGTACTGCATAACTCTGTGGCGGAGTTCGTACCGGCAGATTAACACGTCGGTACAAATTGATGCAAGCACATCAGAGGCCGGCGCGCGGGTGTTTCGTGCGCGCATGGCAGTAGCTCAACTTTCGCTGGATCTCTCTCAGCCGATCAACCACCATGATCGGCTGCACGCATCGCCGCATGGCGCCGTGTTGTATTGGGAGGCCCGGAAGTCTGAAAATCGGTGGACCAAGGTGATGCCAGGGGACCCTGTCGCCCAGGTGATCTCCTGCTTTGCCGGCTCCCCCGACACCTACCTGACCGTTAATCAGTTTTTCCACTGGCGGAACGTCCGGCAGCTCAAGAGCCTGCGGGCCTGTTACGTCGACATCGACGGCATGATGGATCTGGAAGCCGCGCTCGATGCGCTTCATGCGGCCAAGATGCCGGCGCCGTCCTTTGCCGTCTATTCCGGGCGTGGCCTACATCTCTATTGGCCGCTCTCCCCTACGCCAGCCAAAGCCTTGCCAGTGTGGCAGCGCGTTCAGGATGCGATTGTCGCCGCCCTCGCGCCGCTCGGCGCCGATCCCAAGGCGCGAGACTGCGCCCGGGTGCTTCGCCTAGTCGGCACCGTCAACGCCAAGAACGGCGCCGAGGTGCGCGGTGTAGTGCTGACCGATGCCGTTTGGACGATGCATGAGCTAGCCGACGAAGTGCTCGGCACGCGCGACCGGATGAGCAAGACCGCGGCGCGGACTGCGCCCAAGATGCCGGTGCACCAGGCGGAAATGTTCGACTTCAAAGCCGGCGCTGCCCGCAAAGGCAAGGCATCTCCTCGCACCGCTACCGGCTCAATCTACGACTGGTGGCACCTCGTTTATCAGGATCTCGTGGCGATCTGCGAGCACCATTGGTTCGGCGGTGTGGCGCCCGGCCATCGGGACCAGGTGCTGTTCCTCATGGCCGTCTCCCTGTCCTGGTTCGCCCACACAGATATCCTTGAAGACGAGATCATGCGGACGGCACAGACCTTCACTCCGACCTTGCTGGAAAAGGAAGTGCGGGACCAGATGGCTCCGATCATCGAGCGCGCCCGGGCCGCCCACGCGGGCGAGACAGTGCTTTGGCGCGGGCTGCAGGTCGATCCCCGGTACCGGTTCAAAGCCGATACCCTGCGGGAGTGGATGGGCGATCTGATCGCGCCCGAGTTGCACGACCAGTTGCGCTGCTTGGCGCCAGCCGATGTCATCAAGGCGCGGAAGAAGGAGCGCGACTCCAAGCGGGACCGGGTGGCAGAAGGCCGATACCAACAGAACCGAGAGGCTTACCTTGGGGACGTGCAGCAGCGAGCTGTGAGCGCCCGGCTAATGCATGCCCAGGGCGTCAGCATGAAGGAGATCGCCGCCAAGCTGGATATTTCGGCCAAGACGGTTTCCCGATATCTGAAAGAAGCCGGAGAAGTGGACAAGTCCGCCCTCCTTATATAGCCCTCCCCCGAAGGGTCGAGCGAGGATGTGGTTTGGGGAAATACCAAACTACCCAAAAACAGGGATGAGACCTGAGGGGATGGTGTGGGGCGCAGACAGTTTACGATCTACCCCGGCCTGACCATGGCAACCATCATCGAGCGGCCAATGTCCTCGGCGGCAAGGTTTGGGTTTATTTCAAACTGATGAGAAAGCGGTGGCGGCGCGCTGACTACCGCTGTGTGGCAAGTGTGCGGCAAGCTGGGTGCAACTCGATAGAGTTGTGCCGGCTTGTCCACACGGTCCCCGAAGGGGATGTCCACAGCCAGCGCTTAGCCCTTTTCTCGAATATCCAATCAATATTCAATGAATTTTCAGAAGACATTCATTGATTGCCATGGCAAGACTGCCGTGTTCGAACTGTCCCCCGGCCTCTGGGACCAGAACGCCAACGAAATGAGGGCTCTGGAACCTAACGCGGTCATTGCAGGAAGCTCGATTTGTGAGCGGCTGCAGAGCTGTTCGCACTCAGTCTTTTATTGCGAAATTCACAATTTCGGCCACATTGCAATTTTCCCATCAGTTGGCGGGCAACCGTGATAGTGGACAATACGAGGTATTCATCTCATCGACACCCGCACCAAATGCCACTTTTCGATAACGGCCGGGAACTCATCTTGGCGAATCTCACCCTGCTAAAAGCCGGCGAGCGCGCCAAAGTGGTGTCGATAGGCTATCTGACAGAAACGCAGCACCAGGCGATCAATGCGATCCGGCAGAAGGAAGGCAAGCCCCTTTTGGTGGAACCGGTGGTCCTCTTCTTGGGCCGGCATCTGTACGAAAGTCGGAGCGCCGATGGTTACACCATCGAGGACATGGCGGTCATGGTCGAGAGCGCCCTTTCGGCCGAATCGATTGCCCATGCGCATCACAAGATGACGGGCGTGATGAACCATTCTTCGAGGGAAGACGGCTATGGGAATCGGGTGCGGGATCTGGGCGTGCTCGAGCTGTATGCGCGCCGCCCGAAGGCAGAGCTGCTGTCGGTAATTCCCAAGGGGGACGACATCAAACCCAAGGACCTGAAATGAAAACGGCCACCTCGAAGGCGGCCGTTGAATACTGCGAGGTACAGTCCTGGGTAACTTACTTCTGTCCAGCGCCCCTGCACCTCTGGCGCGAATTATAGGATAAATCCGCGCTACCGGTTAGATATCTAAACCATGGTGGGGTTTCCTCAACACCCCGAAAAGCAGGATATTGAATATTCATTGACTGTTTTTTTGATAGTCAATGGATGTTCGGGAAGCATGATTTCGATATCCGTTCGAGAGCATCCTCAAACTTTCTCGTCGGCCGCCAACTGCAGGGCAATCGCCCGCTTGATGTAGCTGGCCCGCGGTATGCCTTGGCGCTTGGCTGCGGCAGTCAGCCTGGCCAACTGCTCCTTGCCGATCCGTAGGGTAATCTGCACGCTGCCCTCCTCATCGTCCTGGCTTGGCAATGGCGGCAGTACATCCTCCTGCGGCCTCGGCGCTGTGACCTTGGCGTCCGGTGCCCCGTTGATGAAGCTCTCGACTGCTTCCGGCGTGCGAGGTGCCGGCGCGGGGCGCTTGGTGATTCCCATAGTATTCTCCAAATATGCGTTGAATGCCTTTTGAATATTCAAAGAATGTTCAATAGATAGCCTTCAGCAGTGCGTTCAGTTCTGCGTTCGCCTTCTCGTCTTTGGGCTGGTACTCGAGCACGGACATGCCGCTGCCGGCGGCATTGGCGATGCTCTTGCGGCGCCGGATCGGGGTGTCGAGGTACTTGATCGCCGGGTAGTCCGCCAGGGTTTCGACCGCCTCCTTGTTGTCGGAGCCTGCGGTATCGGCCATGTTCAGGAAGCCGAGGGCTTCGGTGGGCTTGCCGGATGTGGCGCGGGCTTCTTCGATCAGCGCGGCGATGTCGGCAACCGCCCAGGTGTCAAAAGACCGAGGTTGGAACGGCACTAGCACCAGGTCGGCCTGGGAAAGGGCAGCGCGGAGGGCGGTGCTATCACGGCCGCCAACATCAATCACGATGTCCTGAAACTTGCTGCGCTGGTGGAGCAGCTGGGTGCGCAGGGCGCTCCCGTCCGGATAGTGAGCGGTGGCAATCGGAGGGTGTCGACCGGCCTCTCCGCGGATTGCAATTGCCGTCGATGCTGTGTCCTGGCGGTCGCCATTGATCAACCAGACGTCCCGGCCCTGCATGGCGCGCGCGATGGCGATATTGAGGGCTACGGTGGTTTTGCCAACCCCGCCCTTGGTGGAGGCGACAACAATGACCTTACCGTCCATGCGGTTCTCCCTAGATATTTACTGGAGACCGTATGGTAATTCAATGAATATTCAATGGGTAGTCTTCAAAGCTGGAAATAGCGGGGTTATTTGGGCTCTAATGCAAGGTGGTTGCTTTCATTGATAATGCCAATTATCAATGAAAGCACCTATCGAGCCCGGGTGCGGGGTCAGGCGTTTGCACCACAGTCATCACAAGAGGTCACCCCAAGCTTATGCTCTATGTGCAAGACCTTAAAAGCCTTCAAGGCCTCTTTATCGTTATCGTCCAACTCGATCTTGTTCTGTTGCACCTGATCTGGCGTGAGTTCTACGAAGCCATTATTGGCGATGGTGTCCAGCTGTTCGTTGGTTAGACCGAACCAAGGCACAGATCCATTGAATGTTCCTTCACCACCACATTCGGTGCCGTCAGTGCATGTGAAAGTGTATACGGGCATTTTTCCCCTCGCTGTCATATCGGGATGACGAGCATAGCTTAGCGCGGCTACAAAATCTTGTAGCCATGCTGCGCGCGTCGCCGAGTGATGGCCTCGAGCAGCCGCATAGCATCCTCAAAATTGGGCACATGAGTAATCTTGCCGCCCCCACGTCGGCTGTCCTTCCCTCCCCAGGACTGGACTACGGTCCAGTCGCCAAGCAGATCCTGGTCAAGCACTACGCTATAGACGCGGGTGTCGGACGCGAAGCGCATTCTGGTGGGTTGTGGAAGGGGGGTGGTTGCCGAATCGGCAGGATCAATCATTTCTTCTTGAGCTTTGCGGCCACCTTATCCGCGATGTTTTCCGCAAAGGCGTCCATGTCGAACTGGGCACCAGCCTGCCCGCTCAGCGACTGCTCAAGAATGGCTGTGATCTCCGCCTGCAGGCTCCGTCGGTTCGCTTTGGCCAGTTCTTCCAAGCGTGCACGCAGATCCTCGGACATCCGAAGAGGGTAGGGGGTTGGCTGTGTGGAAGACATAGCACGCGAGGATATGAGCCTTTTTGACTCTCCGCAAAGAGTCTACTTGACTCTATGAGTCAAAAAGAGTCTAATGCCTGAGGACAACTATTGGGGGAGCCATGCCCAAATCAAAGCAAATGCCGCCGACACCCGTTCGCATTCCACCAGAGTTGAAGGAGTGGGTGAAAGCGCGGGCCGAGGCAAATCTGCGCAGCGTCAACGCTGAAATTACCGCGATTCTTATGGCGGAGCGCAAGAGGCAGGAGGAACTGGGACTGGCGAGGAGAAGTAATCAGTCCTAAAAAGGAAAACGCCTCGACTGCTGGAACAGACGAGGCGCTTACGGTGGCGGGTCGAAGCTGGAACTTTGATTCCGCCGGACGTGCACGCTACACACTGGAGGGTAAATCATGCACACGCAGAATGTTAACACGACTGAGGTCGTCCATCAGAGCACCATCGAGCAGCGGGATCGTACGCAGGGAGGTGCAAAATGACTACCAATAACCATCCGGCCGCCGGCGCATTGCTCATCCCCGTTGAACACGTGGACTGCATCGAGGCGCAGATGTACAAGATCGAGGAGCTTAGTCTGACGATGGAGGGAGTCATCAAGTCAGACATCGACCCCATGTTGATGGGATGCGCTCTTGAAGCCATGCGCAAAGAGCTGCACCGTGCCTATCTGACCTGCCTCTCCGCCCTGGAGAAGGCAGGAGCGCTGTCAATTGACAGGCAGCGTGAGCAGTGACTAGCGGGAGCATTCTCCGTTGGTTTCAGACACGAGCGACTCGTATTCGGTGAACGCCTGCCGGACGCCCCGAAAGCGGCGCCGGCAGTCCTCACTGTAGTCATGTCTGCCAGCGCAGCGACCGAGGTCTGAAGCGCTGTCGCTCAGCGCATTCGCGGCTTCACATACGGCCCTGCATTCATCGCTCAGCCTGCCGCACGACTGGTGTCGGGATTGCAGCGACTGGAGCATGTGCGGTGGGATAGACTGCGGGGCCACGGGCAGCGGGTTTTTCTGGGCAAAGGCGACAGAGGCCAGAATGAAAAACGCAATGCCGGCAAGGTGTCGCATTCAAGTCTCCGCTGTTCGTGTTATGGGCGGAGTATTGCACAAGTTTGGCTGTGCCTAGCTCGACGGGGCGAAGAGGTGGCAACCCTTACCACCCTGGCACAGCCTCCGACATAGGGGGCGCGTGAAGGGGCGCATATGTTCGACTCTCCAGAAATCCAGGGGCTGCTCGAGGAGATACGGAATGCAGGGGAAAATGACCTGATCAAGGTAGGGACTTTGGCCCAGTTTGTGGCGCGAGCGTCGGGGGAGCAGGGCACTGCACTCGGGTTTGTGGCAGTCCCGATTCTCAACAAGATGCTAGCCATGGATGGGATGGGGGACGTGAAATTCCTACATCCGAAAACCCTGATTCCTTATGACCGCCACGACTGGGACGAGCTCTCGGACGAATGGCTGGTTTACCGGGACGTGGCTATCGAGATCGTGGAGCGCCTGTACCAGCGCCGCGGGCAGATGCCACTCCCACTGCCTGAGGCGCCTAGGCGTCCACCTTCCACCCAGCAGCTGCAGGAGACTGCAATTCTCGATTGGCTGAAAGCTGACGGCAGGGATCTGCATTGCCTAGAGAAGTGGAGTCATAACCGACCAGGCGCCAAGAAGGATGCCCGGGACGCCATGCGAAAGAACATCAACTTATTCCAATCTGACAAGGTCTTTGACCTTGCGTGGGAACGCCTGCGCGCCGCCGACGCAATCCGATACGAGGGCGAATAGCATCCATCCCTCAAACTGAGGGATACAGGGATAGTTGCGGGGAGGGATAGGCCAGCTTTGAAGATTCAGTCATACCGCTAGATGCAAAGAGCGCGAAGCAGAGCGCTGAAGCACGGCGGGGACTTCTTCAAAGGTGTGCAGATGACTGTTCAGACGCAATCTAAGCTTGTGCCGCCGGGTGAGGCGGCCGAGATCCTCGAAACCACCATCCAGACCCTGGCCAACTGGCGCAATACCGGACGGTACGCTCTGCCGTACGTGAAGATCGGTCGGCTGGTTCGCTATCGCATGTCCGACTTGGAGGCCTTCATCGAGGCCCGCACTATCGCCCCGTGCGCGGCGAAGGAGTGAGCCATGGCCTACTCCGAAAATGACAACGCCACCGGGCAGGGTGGCGTCGGGATCGCAGGCGGGCAGGCCAAAGCGATGGGGCAAAACAAGGTGCTGGAATGCAGCGCCGATCATATCACCAGGCTGGTTCGAGAGCTGCAAGACAACGGCGTCGGCTTGAACAGCTCTGCAGGCGAGCGCCAGCTGTCGACCTTGCCCAAGGTGCTCGCCTTCCTTGGCGACCGGGGCCTTAACACTTACGAAGGCACCGCCGCCGGCTATGCCAGGCTGGCTACCCGCATCCAAGATCTTGAGGCCGACGGCTGGATCATTGAGTCCCGGCGCGAAAACGTGATCGGCCCGGATGGGCTTTTCCACCGGGGCGTCGCGCGATACATCCTCGTCGGTCGCCTGCCGGCACCGCAACAGTCGACGCCTGCCGAGGAGGTGCAATGAAGCTCCTCGCCGTGAAAAATTGGAAGGACTTCCAGCACTACGGGCAGCGCAATCCGCCCTGGATCAAGCTACACCGCGCGGTGATCGATGACTACGGTTTCTGCTCGCTGTCGGATGCGGCAAAGGGGCATTTGATGCTGCTCTGGCTGTACGCCAGTCAGAACAACGGCAAGGTGCCGGCCGACGTCCCGTTCCTCGAAAAGAAGCTGAGCATCACCGGACTGGATCTCTGTTCCCTGGTGGATCGTGGCTTCCTGATCCCGGAAGGAGGCGCTAGCAAATGACTCACGCCTCAGATGCTAGCAACGTGCTAGCACCATGCTATCCACTGACTTGCAACGCAGAAGAGCGTGCTAGCGACTTACTTGCAACTCAGAAGAGAAGAGAAGAGAAGAGAAGATAAACCCTTTCCCCAGCCAAGGGGACGGGATCAGGGCGGCCAGCACAGTATCGGACATCGTGCTCCGTCCCTACCAGGCGAACGCGGTACAGAACAGCCGCGTTGCCCTGGCTGGGGGGAAGTCTCGGATCATCATCTGCTCGCCGACCGGCTCCGGGAAAACCGAGATTGGCATGGCCCTGGTCAAGGGCGCCCGAGCCAAGCAGAAGCGGGTCGCCTTCCTGGCAAACCGCGTGCACCTGGTCGAGCAGACGTCCCGGCGCTTCACCAAGTCGAAGATCGCGCACGGCATCATCCAAGGAGAGAACACTCGCAACGTCTATGAGCCGGTGCTGGTGGCCTCGATCCAGACGGTGGCGCGCCGAGGCATGCCGGACGTCGACCTGCTCATCATCGACGAGGCGCACGGAGTTGCCGGGTCCAGCGACTACCGGAAGGTTATCGCCGCGGCGAAGTGCCCGGTGATCGGCCTGAGCGCAACGCCATATGCCCGCGGGCTGGGCAAGCACTATGACGAGCTCGGCGGCCCGCTCTTCGAGCAGATGGTGGTTGCTGCCACCATCCCCGAATTGATCGCCGACGGCTTCCTGGTGGACTGCGACGTCTACGCGCCGAGCGAGCCGGACATGACCGGCATCAAGCAGAGCCGCAACGCCTTCGGGGAAATGGACTACTCCGACGCCGACGTCGGCCGCGCGGTCGACAAGCCGGAGCTGGTGGGCGACATCGTTACGCACTGGTTTCGGCTGGCCAAGGGTACGCCGACTGTCTGCTTTGCCTCCAACATCGCGCACTCCCGGCATATCGTCGAGCGCTTCAATGCCGCCGGCGTGCCGGCCGAGCACATCGACTGCTACACCCCGGAGGAAGAGCGCCAGGCGATCCTGCGGCGCATCGAGAGCGGCGAAACGCTGGTGATCTCCAACGTGGGCATCCTCGCCGAAGGCTGGGACTTCCCGGCATGCCGCACGCTGATCCTGGCGCGGCCGACCCGCTCCCTGATCCGGTACATCCAGATGGCGGGCCGGGTGCTGCGCCCGCATGAGAGCAAGGATCGCGCGCTGATCCTGGACCACTCCGGCACTGTGACCCGCTTGGGCTTCCCAACCGACGAGTTTCCGCTCGAACTGGACGACGGCAGCCCGAAGAAGCAGCAAGGCGGCCAGCAGAAGGAGGCTAAGGAGCAACTGCCCAAGGCCTGTTCCTCCTGCAGCTACATGAAGCCGGCGAAGGTGCACAAATGCCCGGTTTGCGGCTTCGAGCCTAAGAAGCAGTCCGACGTGGAAGTGCAGGAGGGCGACTTGGTGCTGGTGGCCAAGCGCGGGAAGAAGGCGCAGAAGGCCGACAAGCAGAGCTTCTACAGCCAACTGCTCGCGGTAGCTGCTAGCCGCGGCTACCAGGACGGCTGGGTGTCGCACAAGTACCGCGAGTATTTCGGCGTGTGGCCGGTCGGCCTGGTGCGCATGACAGCCGAGCCGACACAGGAGACGCTGGACTATCTCAAGCACCTGCAGATCCGCCATGCGAAGGGGGTGCGCCGTGCAGGTTAAGACCAGGACATCCGATGAGGCCGTCGGCCGCTGGCCGGGCATCCTGCAGACGCTCGGCATCGATGCCCGGCATCTGCGCAACAAGCACGGCCCTTGCCCGATCTGTGGCGGGAGCGACCGGTACCGGTTCGACGACAAGGAGGGGCGCGGCACTTGGTACTGCTCGCATTGCGGTTCTGGCGACGGCTTCAAGCTGCTGCAGCGGGTCTTCGGCTGGGACTTCAAGCATGCCGCCAAGGAGGTGGACCGGCTGATCGGCGTGGTTCCGGCCGGCCCGGTGGCACCTGAGCGGACGGAGGAGAGCAAGCTGCAGGCGCTGCGCGACGTTTGGAGCGCTGCCCGCCCGGTGACCGCCGGCGACCCGGTGGCGCGATACCTGCGCTCCCGGACCGGTGCCGAGGTGGCGACGCCCGATCTGCGCTACCACCCGGCGCTCCGGTACGTCGACGACGACGGCGCGCTGCTCGGTACCTTCCCGGCAATGCTGGCCATGATGCGCTACCCAGACGGCAAGGGGGCATCCATCCATCGAACCTACCTGACGGCGGACGGCCGGAAGGCGTCGGTGCCCAAGCCGAAGAAGATCATGGCCGGCAAGCCTCTAAATACGGCCGCTGTGCGACTTTCGCCGGTCGGCAGGTGTGTCGGTATTGCTGAGGGTATCGAAACGGCTCTGGCGGCTTCTCGTCGGTTTTCCGTGCCCGTCTGGGCGGCGACGAACGCCACGCTGCTGGAGGCCTGGGTGCCGCCGGCAGGCATCGAGCGGGTGCTGATCGCCGGCGACAACGACGCCAGCTACACCGGGCAGTCTGCCGCCTTCGCGCTCGCTCGCCGCCTGGTGCGGGAGGGCCTCGCCGTCGAGATCCAGATTCCGGACACGGAAGGAAAGGACTGGGCCGATGAAGGTGTCTAGGCAGTTCATCAAGGACTTCGCCTACCTGGCCAACCGGTACGGATGGACGCCGGCGGAGATCGAGGAAATCAAGGCGCACACGCGCGCGCACCCCGCGCAGATGCGGGTGTACTGGACCGCGCTGGCCGCCGCCCACCGAGCCGGCTACGAGCAAACCCAAGAGAACGGCTATATCCGTCTGCAGGCTTGGTGCGCCGAGCAGGGCATACCGGACCCGTTCGCCAACCTATCGAAGGAGGAAGCATGACCAGGCAGACCAAGCAGAAGAAGGAGACCGCGCCGGGGCCGGTGCCGGATGACCCCAAAAAGGTAGCGTTCCAGCAGAAGCAGGGAGAGACAGTGCACGAAGCGCTGGCGCGTTCCGGGATAGATCCCAGCGTCGTGGCCCTGACGGCAATCGGCGGGTACCAGGTGACGGTGCCGAAAGAGCACCTGCACTTCAGCGCGCTCCAGACGGCGCTGGATCAGCAGAGCGCCGCGGTGCAGGCCGGCGACTTTTCGCGCCCCGAAGCGATGCTGACGGTGCACGCCCATACGCTGGACGCCGTGTTCCACAACCTGCTGATCCGCGCGCAGCGGAGCATGGACGCCGGCCACAACGCCGCCGCCGAGACGTTTATGCGGATGGCGCTCAAGGCGCAATCACAATGCCGCACATCGATTGAAGCGCTTGCCGAAATCAAGTTTCCGAAGTCGGCCACCTTCATCCGGCAGACCAACATCGCCCAGCAGCAGCAGGTGAACAACGGCGCGGCGCCGGCCGCCGGCCCTACCGCGCGCCCGCAGGAGAAAAACGTAACCCCGACGAACGAACTATTGGAGGCCACGCATGGCGAACGGCTGGACACCGGAACGACGAGCAAAGCAGGCGGCAGCAATCCGCAACTGGAGACCGTGGGAGCAGTCAAGCGGGCCAAAAAGTGACGCCGGCAAGGAGCGCTCGGCCAAGAACGCCTACAAGCATGGAGGACGATCTGCCGAGATGCACCAGGTACGGGAGTTGATGAAGCGGCTGCGGCAATTCATGGGAGGGGCGAAATGATGTGGACGGCTGACGCACACATGCACGAATTGGAGGATTTCCAGCCCGGCGACGTCGTCCTGACGCCATCAGGGCGGCGAGCAGTGATCCAGAAGCTGCTGTCCGGCGCCTCCAAACACGACCCTTTTGCAAGGGTCAAGTGCCGCTACGAAGATGGCGACGACCGGGATCTGGTCACCCTGCAGCCGCACCAGCTGCGGCGATGCCAAATGTTCCAAAAAAATACAGCACTCAGAGATACTTTTCCCTATGAGAGATCCGAATAAGGAGCATTCATGGACCCGATTACCATAGCGTCGCTCGTAGCAATGATTGCCGGCGCCGGCATGCAGTACAAGGCCACCTCCGACGCGGCCAAACGCGCACAGGAAGAAGCCTTGCGGGCGTCGCAGCGACATGACGAATACCAGCGGCAGGCCGAACAGAAGGCGATGAACCAGGCGCAGGAGTTCAACACGGACAACCGCGCGGCCGAACAGGCGCGGATCGAGCAGCAGCTCACGCAGGAATACATCGCGCCGGCCAAGTCGGCCACCGAGATCAATTCCAGCGCGACGACCACGCAAGGCGCCGTCTCCGACGATTACATGGCGGCGCGAGCTCGATCACAGGCCGAGATCATGAAGAACGCTGAAACTTTGGCGCGCCTGTTCGGCAAGACTGGCGCGGCCCACAAGCTGCGCACCAATGAGGCGATTCGCATGGCTGACACCGCGGCCGGCATCGACCGGCTCGGGAACTTCTCCAGGCGCATGGGGGAGGTGGACGAGTTTGCGGTCAAAGCGGCGGGAACGCCCAACGCCGGTTTGATGATCGGCGGCCAGCTCGCAATGGGGCTGGGCACTCTTGGGCTGGCAAACGGCGCCGGGTCGACGGGCGTGACATCCGAGGCCGGCGAGCTTGGCTCGGGCATGTACTCGACGCCTACCCCCTCCGGCATTGGTGCGGCGCCTTCCGCTCCGAAGCCGACGAACCTGGGAACCGGGTTCTGGGGCGCGGAAAACAATACCGCCTTCAAGCCGCTGCCCAAGTCGTTCGACTGGACGAAGGACGTCAACAACTGGACGTCTGGCTACAGGACGTTTGACTGGCCTGTCGTGGGAGGTTGAGTCTATGTCGCACGATAAGGTGATCGATGCTTTGCTGAGGGACCTCGCCGAACTGCGGGCCGACTTTGACGCCTTGACCAGGACGTCACTCAGGCAAGCCGGGGAAAATCAGGTGTATCGGAAGACGTTGCTTGCCTTGGTGGCAGGGGACGGCCTTGCAGCCCTGAGTGACGAGCTGCGCAGAGATGAAGCACAGTTCGTCCACGAATGCATGTCTGAGGACTGTATGGAGGGCGCGCAGGCCGCGCAGCGTCTTGTGCTGCTCGCCATTGAGGAGAGTGGCAGAAAGGCCGGCATCGCTTAATCCGCATCAGGATCTCCCCCGTTTATGGGGCTAGCAGGATAGTTTCCTTCTGATAACATCGTCGGATGACGAGCAGGAGGTGAGTCCCGCTGTCGCTTCCACGGTTTGGGGGAGAAATGAAAAGAACAATACTGATCATCGTTGCCTTTGCGCTCTTAACCGGCTGCGCACACGGTAACCTGGTAGGCCAGCGCGGTAATGGGTTGAACACCAGCTACTCACTCCAAGATCGCCGCCAAGCCAAGCTACACGTGAAGGTTTCGCCGGAAATGCCAGCAGGAGCGACTCCCATTGGCGACTTCACGGCGGAGCGCTGCCATCAGTACGCACAGGACTCCGCGCCTGGGGAGAGCGTCCTAGTGGATGACCTGCAACTCCTTGCATACGCGGAAGGCGCGGACGGACTATCCAACATCCGCTTTAGCAAGGAAAGTGGCTTGCTGAAGAACTGCTGGTTCGTGGCGAAAGCGACTGCTACGTTCTATCGGACATCCACGAAACAGCAATGAGGGGGAGTGCAATGAAGATCGACGCGTTCAGGACCTTTGTCGTCCTAGCGTTTGCCGCCATGCTTTTCGGCTGCGGAACTATGAACACCGACATGGCAATGCCCGCCGGCGTGACCGTAGATGGATCGGCGGGTTCAGGCCTGAAGTCCTATAAGCGAGCGTACATTGAATCACTGCAGGAAGATGAGTTCCAGATCTACCCCGCGCTATTCAAGGAGCTGAATGATATGGGGATAGAAGTGGTTGGCATTCCGATCAAGGAGCCAACTGAAACGGATCTGGTCGTGAAATACAGTTACGACGCAGGCTGGGATTTCACCAGGTATCTGCAGTCCTTCCAGTTCCAGTTCTTGAACGCGAAGACGGGCAAGGTGGTGGCTATGTCGTCGTTCAAGTCGCGGGGAATTTGGCAGGGCGTGCGAGACGGGCGGCTTGAAGCCGCATTCAACGATCTGCGCGCGAAGAACGGCTACCCACCCACCAGGCAGTTTCAGCGATAGATGTGTGCCCGCAGTGCGCGGCCATGCATCTGAGTCATCCGGAAATCGGCTGTTCTGAGTCAAGCTTCTGCTTGGTCGATCCCATGTTTATGGCTTGCGGCCGGCGTGTGGAAAGTTTGTAATTTTGCTTTCCAAAACAACAAGCGAAGTCATGCCTGACCGGTTCTATGTATTCAGCTTTGCAGCGGGCGTTTTCCTCTTGCTGTTGGGTGCGGTGCTTTGGGGTAGCTCGAGCGATCTCCTTGGTGGAATGACCGCAGCGGCCGGCGTAATCCTCGTCCTGGCTGCAGCAGTGGGCCATCTGTGGAATACGCAGTAAGTCACGTCGAAAGGAAGCCATGCCACGCCGTCGTAAGATCCCCAATCGCTATCGCTGTCTCAGGCCGCTCTCTTGGTCCGCCCTCGCGCTGATTGTCGCCGTGGCCTATCACGTCATGGTGGGGGCGTCCTGCGACCTCTTCACCTCCCTCACAAAGTCCGCTTGCCAGGTGCAAGAAATGCCTTGGCCAATGAGCGTCGCTCTCTGGGTGCTAGGCGTCGGCGGGCTGGTCGGTTTCGCTTACCGTGCCTACCGTGACTTCTACAAGGGCGACTACTGGCTGGATCATCCCCACTTCTAAACCTGGTATCTGACAACCGGCTGGATCATGTGGAACAGCCAGGTCACATCCATGCGGAGTTTGGCGGCCAAACTCCGCATGACGATTTGGGGCTAAGGCAGGATAGGGGGCTGTACGGCAAACGTGCCACAAAAGTTCGGCCGCCGAACTTTGCGGGCGTTTCGGTGGGATGGCAGGATAGGGGTCTGTATATCAATGTGCTACACGCCCCATGCTCGACCTCCAAACCATCAAAGCAGCAGCCCTCGAATACCAGCACGGCGACCGCGACGACGAGGAATGGCCGGTAGTGGAATCAAACTTCCACTGTGTGGCAGCTGAGCCGGCACGCATCCTGGCAATGGTGGAGGAGCTGGAGCAGTGGCGAGCAGGCCCGAGCCAGGAAGAGACGACGGCGCTGCTTAACCTGGTGCGAGACCTGACCGGCTACATTCGGATGACAGCTGGCGACAAGGCAGATCCGGTGCGGGATGACCTGTTGAGCCAGGCGCGCATGCTGATGGGCGTGATCGAGGGATAGGCCAATGGATGTTCCGTTCCTCGACCGTGACGAGATCGCGGCTCTTACCGGTAAGCGGCGTCGATCCTCTCAGCGCGAAGTTCTGAATGCTTTAGGGATTACGCACAAGGTCAGACCGGACGGGTCGATACTAATCCTATGGGCGCATGTAACCCAGGTTCTAGGCGGTGAAGCGGCAAAGGGAAGGGCCCCGGGAATAGAGCCGAACTGGGATGCCATGAACGCCAGAGACTGGTAGCCCTGCCGAGGTTTTCTATTTGGGTTTTCTGTCCCGCCGCATTCTGGCTTCTCGCTTGTCGGCCTTCTCAGCGACATACTCAAGATATGCATTCGGCGCAGCCACAGCCGGTCGGGGCGCTCCGGTTGTGATCGCTCTCTTCGGGATGCAAGACTCGCGCATCATCAGCCAACGCATTATCGACTCAGCGCAGAACAGTTTCTTCCGTCCCCCTATTGGGATGAACGGCAGCCCTTCCCGCATCAAGCGCTCGACATGCCTAATGCTGCAGTGGAGCATCCCGGCGACATCGGCCTTTGTCATGAAAGTAGCCATGCACCCTCCTATTGGGCGAGTTTCTTTTTTCTTGGCACTCGGGGGCGAATGCCGGCGGCGGAAAAGGCAGCGCGTAGCCCGCCATCTGGCGAGCGGGCATGCACCTTAGGAGGGGCAGGGGAGGCGGATGTTACGGCGGGTTCCACTTTGCATGAGTCGAGATAGGCGCGGAGATCGGAGGGGGAAAAGCGGGTCATGCGTGGCCCGAGTTGGTAGCAGGGGATAGGACCGCGAGGTGCGGCCAGGTTGTACATCTGCCGGACGCTCACGCCGAGCACTGATGCCGCTTCCCGGACGGTCAGCATCTATATGCCCTCCGCCACCCAGCGGTAATAGGCCTGCAGATCCATGGTGATATGGCCGTCCGGAGCCTTCCGGTAGTGCCTTCCTTCGATCCATTTGCCGTCCTGAATCTTGCGGCGTACGGCTTTTTCTGTGTACCCGGTAATGCGGCAGAAGAGCGGGATCAGGAGATAGCGGACGTGGATTTCCACAGGCGGCGCAGTCGGCGTGGGCTGCGCTATGCGGCGCTCTGCATCCATGCTTCGGACTTTGGCCTCTACCAGGTCGAGCAGCGCCTTCTCCAGAGCGTCGCCGGCCATTCGCTCCCCCTAGTCCGAGATGTACTCAGCGTCAGGCTGGACAAACCAACGCTTCCCAATCTTCACTGGTCGCGGGTGGATGCGGCCAGAATTGACCCAGTTGCGAAGTGTGTTCTTGTGCGGGGCGTGCTCACCCATGAGCAGATCGGCCCATACTTGGAGCGGAACCAGGCGAGGAAGATTGGCCGGCAGGTTCTGCGCTTTCTTCACCACCGGTGGTTTCCTCAGCTTCTCAGGTGGTGTCGCGCGCATGACCCACTCGGCAAGAGACTCTTTCCGTTTCATTCGAGAGAGGATGCGCCCGATATGGTAGCCGCACCTAGTTCCAGATCAGAACTGGGTCTGAATTGGGGGCAGGCAGTACGTTATGGCGTAAAAAAGCCCGCGGCGGGTATTCCCGCAACGGGCAAATCCAAACTCAGAGAGTTGGGAGGAGACGACTTGTAGATGGATGCACCGCATCCGTTTTCAACCCTGCCCTACTGCAGATACGTTTTGGGCGGGTTGTCCAGATCAATCCGAGGGCTGGGTATTTGCAACTGTTCTCTGACGGCTATTCCGTTCTTGTACATAACTGCTGCAAGAAGGATCAGGCGATGCAAATCCGCCTCCGGAATGCTTTCTTGTAAGTAGAGAAGGATGTGCGCATAGATTTCTGCGGCACCATCGGGGTCAAGGTCTGCCGTATTGGTGTCCTTTATTCGCCTGAGAATTTCCGCCTGGTCCATCACCATCACCTTGTCGTTACGAGTCACGTCCCAGTAACGACTCGAGGTAATCCCATCGGTTCCTGTTGGTGCATACGATCAGGGATCAACGCTTCCCGGTTTTAGCAAATTGTGGATGCTTCCGCGGGACAGGCTGTATTCCTTGGCCAGTTCAGTGATCGTTCTGCCCTCCGCATACTTCGCCTGAACCTCCATGCGCATGGCCGGGGTGGTCTTGGAAGGGCGCCCGAGCGTCTTGCCCTCTGCCTTGGCCCTAGCCAGTCCAGCCTGGGTCCGCTCGATGAGCAGATCCCGCTCCATTTCTGCCATGGCGGCCAACATCGTCAGCATCAGCTTGCCGGCCGGGGATGTGAGATCCAGCTTCCCGAGTTGGAGAACGATGACTTCGATGCGTCGTGCGGCCAACGCCTTGATAGTTGCGCCCACATCCTGAGCATCGCGGCCCAATCGGTCGAGCTTGGTCACCACTAGGCGCTCCCCGTCCCGGATCTTGTCGAGCATCTTGCTGAACTGCGGGCGCTGGCTTGCCTGGGTGCTGCCGCTGACCCCTTCGTCGGCAAACCAGAAATCGATGGTGTACCCGGCGGCCTGGATCTCCAGCTTCTGGTTTTCGGTGGTCTGCTCGGTGGTGCTGACTCGTCCGTACGCAAAAGTTGCCATGCCCGATCTCCCTGTCCCGGTTTGTTGTTCAGAAAACCTGTTCAGAATATCGCGCATCGTCAAAAAATACAACCCTAATTTATTGACGCACATCGAGATACCTTGGGGCATGCGTCAATAACCGGTCGTTTTTTGACGTCATAACGTCATAACTCGCCCTTGCAAAAACTACGATATGCAGCTACAGTAAACTGCAATGTGAAACTACAAATTGAAGGTTTGCGATGGAAATCTTGAAGTCATCAGTTGTCCGGAAAGATCTGACCAAAATCCTGAATGGGATTACCAAGGGAGAGATAGAGGAGGTTGGAATTGAGGTGAACGGGGAGATTGTGGCAGTTCTAACCTCGGAAAGACCGGACTATGAAATCCCCCCGCTTTTTCTACGTGCGGAGGAGGCGCGCGAGGACTGGGCGGGCGTGATCGAAACCGTTGCCATTCAAAACGCGCGGTACTACTTCCGAAAGAAAAGTAGTGAGATTTGCGTTTATCTTCGACGCCACGAGGATTACCGTCACGCTGCTGCAAAGCGATGGAAGGCTCACCTTACTGAATATCGCAATGCCAAGAAAGAGCCGCTCACCATTGAAGACTTGCATGACTCCCAGGAGGAAATGAAGCACCTGGTAGAGCAGGCGTTGGCAATGATTCACCAGCTGGATATGAAGCACAAGCATGTCTTCGCCCGCATCGAGCGAAATGGAGACCTGCTGGCGACCCCTGAAAATGGCGTTCAAGCTCGCTTCAACGCGGATGATCTTGGCCGATATGAAGTGGACTAGGTGCTGGGGAAACAAGCAATGACTTATCCACGTTTTCAGTGGAAAGGCCTGTTAGTAACTCGGGGGTATGTAGTGTAAGTAACTGATTGGGAAGGGAAAAGCGAAGTTGATCAGTCGCAAGCGCAGCCAAAGACATCCACAAGGATTTCCAGCGTGTCATCCACAGGATGTCCCTCCGGCCCTTAAACAGGTTGCCCACAGATTTTTGCCGCTCCGGCCCGCAGGTTGACGAGGCTGAAAACAGAAGGGGCGCCGAAGCGCCCCGGTTAAGCAAGGCAGATGAGCCGCCTGCTGCAACTACTCTACAGAGTCATTCGCACCAATACGATATGGTGGATGGCGCCAGTGGCGAGTAGTCGTGCATCTTGGCTGTTGAAGAACGGCCAGCCGTGGTGCCGTATTGTCGTGAGCTGCCACATGGGCGTACTCCTTTCAATCGGCCTGGTCGCTTGTTACTTGCTGCTGACGACCAAGCGCAACAACTGAGACTACGCTTTTGGCGTAAAGTTCCAGAAAGAAATGATCAGAGGAAACGGCAGAGTATCTGACCTCACCGACGTTAGTAGATCGCTGTAGCCTCCCCGACCTCACCGACGTTAGAGAGAGTCATGTAGCCTCCCCGACCTCACCGACGTCATGCAGAGCCAGGTAGCCCCGTCGACCTCACCGACGTCACGGATCTCGCGCATTGCCAGACTCGCAACCTGTGCGCCATCCATGGTCCGGTGCCGCCCAC
>NZ_BPMK01000024.1 GCF_019656455.1 Noviherbaspirillum aridicola | reverse complement strand
ATAAACGTCAATCGGGCATTCTTATGGATGTTCATTCGGTTGGCTTCTTTGAGAACTGGGGGTTTGGCGATTTCCAGTTTCTCAAATCCAATCCGAATGAACCAGAACAACCTATTGAAACATCACACCTAGGCCGCGGAAACCGGAATTCTGGAACGCGCCGCGGCGCTGGTATAATACCCGGCTGTCCGTACATGCGCCCGATTCGGTCCTTCAACGATCGCGTCAACCTGTCGCACGCTCCAGAGGCGACGGCCTGTTTCCAAAACAACCCATTTTTCTAAATTCGCTATGAAAGCTGCAAAAGAAGTTCGCGTCGGCAATATCGTCATGATCGATGGCAAGCCGTTCATCTTGTTGCGCTCCGACGTCAACGGTTCGAGCCGCACGGGCTTCACCTACAAGTGGAAGATGAAGAATCTTCTGACCAACGCGCCGCTGGAAAACGTGTTCCGCGGCGACGACAAGTTCGACGTCGTCGTGCTCGAGAAGAAGCCGGTCACCTTCTCGTATTTCGCCGATCCGCTGTATGTCTTCATGGACGAGGAATACAACCAGTACGAAATCGAAAAGGAAAACCTCGGCGACGCGCTCAACTATCTGGAAGACGGCATGCAATGCGAAGCCGTGTTCTACGACGGCAAGGCGATCTCGGTCGAACTGCCGACCACCATCGTCCGCGAAATCACCTACACCGAGCCGGCCGTCAAGGGCGACACCTCGGGCAAGGTGCTCAAGCCCGCGAAGATCGCGACCGGCTTCGAGATTCCGGTGCCGCTGTTCGTCGACATCGGCGACAAGATCGAGATCGATACCCGCACCGGCGAATACAAGAGCCGCAGCAAGTAATCCGGTACGCATACGCGAGGAGCGCCGCATGGGAAACCCTGCGGCGTTTTTTTTCGCGCATTTCTTCATATCGGGCCGCCCGCGCCCCTATGGAAATGGCAATTTGTTTCTTTTCATGGCATGCTTCAGCGGTGCCGGGAAAGCGTATGACTTCCGGCCCGAAAGTGGTGAACCGCCGCGCGTACAAATCGACAACAAAGTCATCGCGCGTCGATGCTCAGTATCAAAGCTTCTTTTCTACAGGAGACATAATGGAACGTCGTTCCTTTCTGAAAAAGGCGGCAGTCGGCGGCGCCGCAGGCGCACTCGCAGCTCCCGCTCTGGCCCAGTCGCAGCCCACCCTGAACTGGCGCCTGGCCTCGAGCTTCCCGAAGTCGCTCGACACCCTGTTCGGCACCGCTGAAGTGTTCAGCCGCCGTGTCGCCCAGCTCACCGGCGGCAAGCTCAACATCCGCGTGTTCGCCGGCGGCGAAATCGTGCCGCCGCTGCAGGTGGTGGACGCCGTGCAGAACGGCACCGTGGAGATGGGCCATACCGCGCCGTATTACTACTTCGGCAAGGATCCGACGTTTGCCTTCGATTGCGCCGTACCCTTCGGCATGAGCTCGCGCCAGCAGACCGCCTGGTTCGACCAGGGCGGCGGCCGCGACCTGCTGCGCGAGTTCTATCGCGACTATGGCGTGATCAACTTCCTCGGCGGGAATACCGGCGCGCAGATGGGCGGCTGGTTCCGCAAGGAGATCAAGACGCTCAACGACATCAAGGGCCTGAAGATGCGGATCTCCGCCTTCGCCGGCCGCGTGATGGCCCCGCTCGGCCTGGTGCCGCAGCAGCTCGCCGGCGCCGACATCTATCCGGCGCTGGAAAAGGGCACGCTCGACGCGGTCGAGTGGACCACCCCGTACGACGACGAGAAACTCGGCTTCTACAAGGTCGCGCCGTACTACTATGCACCGGGCTGGTGGGAAGCCGGCGCGCAGCTGTCGTTCTACATCGGCATCAAGGAATGGGAAAAGCTGCCGGACGACTACAAGTTCGCGATCGAAGCCGCTTCCTACGAGGCGCATGTCACCATGCAGGCCCAGTACGACGCCAAGAACCCGCCGGCACTGGCCCGCCTGATCAAGAACGGCGCCAAGATGCGTTTCTTCTCCAAGGAGATCATGGAAGCCTGCTACAAGGCCGCGATGACCACCATGGAAGAGGAAGCCTCCAAGAACGCCAAGTTCAAGAAGATCTGGGAGCCGTACAAGCGCTTCCAGCGCGACCAGAACCAGTGGAACTCGGTGTCCGAGTATCCGATGCAAAACTTCATGGCTGCGCGCAAGTAAGCGTTTCCGGCCTGATGAAAACCCGCTGTGCTGCAGCGGGTTTTTTTATGGACTGCCGGTTTGTTTCGCGCTTCAGTCACGGGATAGCCGGCTGTGCGATTTCCGCTCGATAGCGCGCCGTGCGGTTCAGTCTTCGGACAACCGCCGACTACGCCGGCACGGAGGCCGGCGCCACCTTTTTCGATGGACCTCGCCCTGCCAGTAGGGCCGGCGTCCCTGCCGGTCCAGCGGAGGTCGCGCACGCGGCTTCGCGTGATGGGGCACCCTGTTGCTTCATTCTTCGGACAACCGCCGACTACGCCGGCACGGGGGCCGGCGCTACCTTTTTCGTTGGACCTCGCCCTGCCAGTAGGGCCGGCGTCCCTGCCGGTCCAGTGGAGGTCGCGCACGCGGCTTCGCGTGCTGGGGCACCCTGTTGCTTCATTCTTCGGACAACCGCCGACTACGCCGGCACGGAGGCCGGCGCCACCTTTTTCGTTGGACCTCGCCCTGCCAGTAGGGCCGGCGTCCCTGCCGGCCCGGCGGAGGTCGCGCACGCGGCTTCGCGTGATGGGGCACCCTGTTGCTTCAGTCTTCGGACAACCGCCGACTACGCCGGCACGGAGGCCGGCGCCACCTTTTTCGTTGGACCTTCCTCTGTTCGCCGCCAACAAAAAACCCCGCAGGGCGAACCGTGCGGGGTTGGCGGGGGAGAGCCCGGCGCCTTACTTCTTTTCCTCTTCGGTCGAGAAGTTCAGCTGCGGCTCTTCGCTCTGCTGGCTGGCGCCATCCTTGTTCTCTTCCTCGGTGGAGAAGTTGAACGAGGGCATGTCGCTGCTTTGTTCCTGGTTCATCGGCGTCTCGATCTTCAGCTCGAGCTGTTCCTTCATGTCGGTCTTTTCGGCCACCGACACGATGTTCGGGAAGGCGATGATCAGCGCGACCATGATGATCTGGATGACCACGAACGGCACCGCGCCCCAGTAGATGTCGGATGTCTTGACCTCCTTTGGCGCGACCGAGCGCAGGTAGAACAGGGCGAAGCCGAAGGGCGGGTGCATGAACGAGGTCTGCATGTTCACGCCCAGCAGCACGCCGAACCAGATCAGGTCGATGCCCAGCTTTTCGGCGACCGGGCCGACCAGCGGCACCAGGATGAAGGCCAGCTCGAAGAAGTCGAGGAAGAAGGCCAGGCCGAAGAACAGGATGTTCACCACGATCAGGAAGCCCATCTGGCCGCCCGGCAGCGAGGTCAGCAGATGCTCGACCCAGAGGTCGCCGTTGACGGCGCGGAAGGTCAGGCCGAACACGGAAGATCCGATCAGGATGAACACCACGAAGCAGGACAGGCGGGTGGTGGAGTCCATCGCCTGCTTGAGCAGCGAGAAATTCAGGCGACGGTTCATCATCGCCAGGACCATCGCGCCGAACGCGCCCATGCCGCCGCCTTCGGTAGGCGTTGCGATGCCAACGAAGATCGTGCCGAGCACCAGGAAGATCAGGGCCAGCGGCGGAATCAGCACGAACACGACTTTTTCAGCAAGGCGCGACAGCAGGCCAAGCTTCAGATAACGGTTGCCCGCAGCAAGCACGAAGGCGCCGACGATACCGACCGCCGCCGAATAGATGCCCACTTCGTCGGGCTTGGCGTTTTCGTGGCCGGCAAAATAGATCTCGGCGAACGCAAACGATCCCAGGGTGGCGAGCACCAGCAGCACGACCAGCGACACCACGCCGCTCTTGCCGTTCGGCTCGCGCAGGTTGCGTGCCTCGGGAGGCAGTGCCGGCACAGCCGTCGGCTTGAAGATCGAGACGGCCAGCACGTAACCGGCGTACATCGCGGTCAGCAGCAGGCCGGGCACGAAGGCCGCCTTGTACATGTCGCCGACGGAACGGCCGAGCTGGTCGGCCATCACGATCAGCACCAGCGACGGCGGAATGATCTGCGCCAGCGTGCCGGAGGCGGCAATGACGCCGGAGGCGATGCGCTTGTCATAGCCATAGCGCAGCATGACCGGCAGCGAGATCAGGCCCATCGAAATCACCGAGGCCGCCACCACGCCGGTGGTCGCCGCCAGCAGTGCGCCGACGAAGATCACCGCATAGGCGACGCCGCCGCGGATCGGGCCGAACAGCTGGCCGATGGTGTCGAGCAGGTCCTCGGCCATGCCGGAGCGCTCGAGGATCAGGCCCATGAAGGTGAAGAACGGAATCGCCAGCAGGGTGTCGTTGGCCATGATGCCGAACACGCGATTCGGCAGTGCCTGCAGCAGCGCGGGCTGGAGCAGGCCGAGCTCGATGCCGAGCAGGCCGAAGAACAGGCCGTTGGCGGCGAGCGCGAAAGCTACCGGGAAACCCGACAGCAGGAATACGATGAGGGCGCCGAACATGATCGGCGCCATGTTCGCGATGAGGAATTGCTCCATGTTCTGAGTCTCCGGCGATCAGTTCAGTTTGTTTGCAGCTTTGATCGCCTCGATTTCTTCTTCCGGCGTCGTTGCTTGTTTTTCG
This sequence comes from Noviherbaspirillum aridicola, assembly GCF_019656455.1. Taxonomy (GTDB): domain Bacteria; phylum Pseudomonadota; class Gammaproteobacteria; order Burkholderiales; family Burkholderiaceae_D; genus Noviherbaspirillum; species Noviherbaspirillum aridicola. The sequence continues at coordinate 46,719 of NZ_BPMK01000024.1, read as the reverse complement.
AATGCGCTGGCAGGTACCCTGCCTTGCAGGAAGCCGATGCGCTTGATCAGCTCGGACACGCCCTGCAGCGTGAGCAGCAGGAAGCCGGCCGGGATCAGCAGCTTGGCGGGCCAGATGATGAGGCCGCCGGCATTGCTCGATACTTCCTGGCTTTCGATCGAGATCCAGGTGTACGGAACGGCGTAATAGAGAATGATCAGCGTCATCGGCAGCAGGAAGAGCAGGAAGCCGAAGATGTCGATCCAGACCTGGGTGCGCTTGGAGAAGCGTCCCACCACCACGTCGATGCGGACGTGTTCGTTGCGCTTGAGGGTGTACGACGCGCCGAGCAGGAAGATCGCCGCGAACAGATACCACTGGATTTCCAGCCACGCGTTGGAGCTGTAGTTGAACGCGTAGCGCACGACGGCGTTGCCGGTGCAGATCAGGACCGAGATCAGCAGGGCCCAGCTGACAAGGCTGCCTATTTTTTCATTGAGCGCGTCAATGAATCTCGACAGCGAGAGCAAAAAAGACATGATGGTGTCTCCATGATTGAAAAATCTTGTCCCCGGTCCTTGGTTGTTTTTTCCGGGCGGGCCGGATCTCGGGTCCGGGGGAGTATATGCCATTTCCACCAGCCGGCGGCACGCCGTCGTGCTGATAAGAAAACACGGGATTTTTTCATGTTTTCAAGCAGTTGCGATTACGTGGAAATACGCAAATGCCTTGAAAAATGACGGGTCGGGGTAGGGAGCCGCCGCCGGATGTGCGGGCGCTGCGCCGGCGGGAATGCCGGCGCGACGCATGCTGGTGGATCAGCCCAGACGCGAACGGTGGAAGGCGATGGCGGCGCGCACCTGCTCGGGCGCGGTGCCGCCGATGTGGTTGCGGGCGGCGACCGAGCCTTCCAGGGTGAGCACCTGGAACACGTCGGCGTCGATCAGCGGCGAGAAAGCCTGCATTTCCTGCAGCGTCAGGTCGGCCAGGTCGCAGCCGCGCTGCTCGCAGGCGCGCACCGCGTGGGCGACCGCCTCGTGCGCGTCGCGGAAGGGCAGGCCCTTCTTGACCAGGTAGTCGGCCAGATCCGTCGCCGTGGCATAGCCCTGCAGCGCCGCGGCGCGCATCGCCTCCGGCTTGACCGTGATGCCGCGCGCCATGTCGGCGAAGATGCGCAGGGTGTCGACCACGGTGTCGACGGTGTCGAACAGCGGTTCCTTGTCTTCCTGGTTGTCCTTGTTGTAAGCCAGCGGCTGGCCCTTCATCAGGGTCAGCAGGCTGACCAGGTGGCCGTTGACGCGGCCGGTCTTGCCGCGAGCCAGTTCCGGCACGTCCGGGTTCTTCTTCTGCGGCATGATGGAGGAACCGGTGCAGAAGCGGTCGGCGATGTCGATGAAGCCGACACGCGGGCTCATCCAGATCACCAGCTCTTCCGACATGCGGGAGACGTGGGTCATGACCAGCGCGGCGGCGGCGCAGAATTCGATGGCGAAGTCGCGGTCGGACACGGCGTCCAGCGAGTTGCGGGCCACTTCCTCGAAGCCGAGGGTGCGGGCCACGCGCTCGCGGTCGATCGGGAAGGTGGTGCCGGCCAGCGCGGCGGCGCCGAGCGGCAGTCGGTTGACGCGCTTGCGGCAGTCGGCCATGCGCTCCGCGTCCCGGGTGAACATCTCGACATAGGCCAGCATGTGGTGGCCGAAGGTGATCGGCTGGGCCACCTGCATGTGGGTGAAGCCGGGCAGGATGGTGTCGGCATGGGTTTCAGCCAGATCCAGCAGCGCCAGGCGCAGCTCGCGCAGCAGGCCGGCGATGTCGTCGATCGCCGAGCGCATGTAGAGCCGGATGTCGGTGGCGACCTGGTCATTGCGCGAGCGGCCGGTGTGCAGGCGCTTGCCGGCGTCGCCGACCAGTTCGGTCAGGCGTTTTTCGATGTTCAGGTGAACGTCTTCCAGGTCGAGCAGCCATTCGAACCTGCCGGCAGCGATCTCGGACTGGATCTGCGCCATGCCGCGCTGGATGTCGGCGTAGTCCTGGGCGCTGATGATGCCCTGGTGCGCCAGCATCTCCGCATGCGCGAGCGAGCCCTGGATGTCGGCGTCGGCCATGCGCTTGTCGAAGAAGACGGAGGCGGTGTAACGTTTGACCAGGTCGGAGACCGGTTCGGAAAAGCGGGCCGACCAGGCCTCGCTTTTTTTGGAGAGTTGTGCTGTCATGAAAGAACCCCGGTGAATCCGTGATTATAGAACAAGCCCCGCGCCCGATGCCGTCCGAAACCGCAGTTCGCAAGCCCGACCGCCCCACCGATATCCTGATTCCCGACTGCTGCAACCTCGGGGTGGTGCTGCGCGTGCTGCTGGCCGTGAACCTGGCGGTGGCCGTCGGCAGCCTGCTGCATGCGAGCGGCTGGCGCGCCGGTTTCCTGTCCTTCGTCGAGGGATCGATGATGGTCGAATTGTCATGCCTGTGGTCGCTGTTCGCGCTGTGCGTGCTGCGGCGGATGCTGCCTCGCCTGCCCGCGGCTGCCGCGCCGGCGTGGGCGCAGCGGTTCGCGTGCGTGCTGGTGCCTGCCGCCGTGACCGCCGCCGTCGTGCATTTCTTCGTGTCGGTCGAATGGCTGCGCGGCGGCTTCGAGTACCTGACGGTACCGCGCGGCGCGCTGCTCGCCGCGCTGTTCGGGGGGCTGATGCAGCATTACTTCGAGCTGCGCACCCGCGCGTTTTCGCCGGCGCTGGTGGAGGCGCGGCTGCAGGCCCTGCAGGCGCGCATCCGGCCGCACTTCCTGTTCAACAGTCTCAACGCGGTGCTGTCCCTGATTCGCGGCGAGCCGCGCCGGGCGGAAGCCGCGCTGGAAGACCTGGCCGACTTGTTCCGGGTGCTGATGAGCGATCCGCGCAACATGACCACCCTGGATAAGGAGCTGCGCCTGTGCGAGCAATATCTCGCGATCGAGAAGCTGCGCCTCGGCGAGCGCCTGCAGGTGGAGTGGCGGATGGAGAACATCGGGGAGGACGTGCTGCGGCGCGCGCAGATGCCGGTGCTGCTGCTGCAGCCCCTGCTGGAGAACGCGGTGCACTATGGGGTGGAGCCGGCCTCCGCGCCGGCGCCGATCCGGGTCGAAATCAGCCGCGCGCTGGAGCGGATCGAGGTCGTCGTCGTCAATGCCTGGCACGGCGCGGCGGTCGTCCCGGGCAACCAGCTGGCGCTGCAGAACATCCGCGAGCGCCTGCAGTTGCTCTATGACGTGGAGTCGCAGCTGGCCACGTCGGTCGCAAACGGGCATTTCGAGGTACGGCTGCGTTTTCCGTATGTGAAGGGGGCTGCATGACGCCGCGTCTGCTGATCGTGGATGATGAAGCGCCGGCGCGCAGCCGCATGAAGACGCTGCTGGCCGACATCGAGGAGGAATGCCCGCATACGCTGGCGGGCGAGGCGGGCACGCCGCAGGAAGCGCTCGACCTGGCCGCGTCCCGGGTGCCGGACATCGTGCTGCTCGATGTGCAGATGCCGGGCATGACGGGGATTGAACTGGCGCGGCATCTGGCCGCCGCTCCGTCGGCGCCGGCCGTGATTTTCGTTACGGCATTCGATGAGTTCGCGCTCAAGGCCTTCGAGGTGCATGCGCTCGATTACCTGCTCAAGCCGGTGCGCGCGGCGCGGCTGGCCGAGGCGATCCGCCGTGCCGCCTCCCTGCGCGCGCCCGCGCCGCTGCCCGGACACGCGGCGGCGGCCGCGATGATGGGGGCGGCGCGGCGCCACTTCTCGGTGCCGGAGCGGGGGCGGGTCAGGCTGGTGCCGGTCGATGAGGTGCTGTATCTGAAGGCGGAACAGAAGTACCTGACGCTGCGCACGGCGGCGCAGGAATTCCTGATCGAGGAATCGCTGACCTCGATCGAGGAAGAGCTGGGCTCGGTCTTCATCCGCGTGCATCGCAATGCGCTGGTTGCACGCGCGGCCATCGCCGGCGTGGAGCGCGCCGCGCATCCGGCGGAAGGGGACGGCGAGGCGGAGCGCGGTCAGGACAGCTGGCAGGTGGTGTTGCGGGGGATCGATGAGCGGCTGCCGATCTCGAGGCGGCAGTGGGGAGTGGTGAAGGGGCTGGTGCGGTAGCGCGGCAGGACGCCTTGCGAGAGGCGCCCGAAAAAGAGACAAGTCTGGCTTCTATAGTCCCGAGACCTGCCTCTCATCCGCTTGCGTACACAGGGCCGGCCAACCCGCCCGCCTGCGGGTATCGCTGCCGTCCCTTCACAAGGCCAGCGAACTCAACGCCGCATCAGCCGGTATTCCGCAAGCCCGCAGCGATCCCGTTGATCGACAGGTGTATCCCGCGCCGCACCCGTTCGTCGGTCTGACTTCCCGCGGCCACGGAGGCGCGGTGACGCTTGATCAGTTCCACCTGCAGGTGGTTGAGCGGGTCGAGGTAGGCGAAGCGGTTCTTGATCGAGCGCGCCAGCAGCGGATTGGCGGCCAGCCGCTCGCGCGAGCCGGTGATCAGCGCGAGGCAGGCGACCGTGCGCTCGTGCTCGTCCACCATGCGCTTGAAGATGCTGTTGCGCAGCTTGCGGTCGGGGACCAGTTCCGCGTAGCGCGAGGCGACGGCGAGGTCGGACTTGGCGAGCACCATGTCCATGTTCGACAGCAGGGTGGCGAAGAACGGCCATTCCTTGAACATGGCGCGCAGCATGCCGAGACGCTTTTTCTGTTCCTTCGGATCCGCGTCCTCCTGCAGCCATGCATCGACCGCGCTGCCGAAGCCGTACCAGCCCGGCAGCAGCAGCCGGCACTGGCCCCAGGAGAAGCCCCAGGGAATCGCGCGCAGGTCTTCGATGCGGCGGCTTGCCTTGCGGGAGGCCGGGCGCGAACCGATGTTGAGTTCGGCGATTTCGGCGATCGGGGTGGCGGCGAAGAAGTAGTCGGTGAAGCCGGGCGTGTCGTAGACCAGGTGACGGTAGGCGCGGTAGGCATTCTCCGACAGCGCGTCCATCACCGCTTCGAAGCCGGCGATGCGGCGACCCTGGCGGCCCTGGCCCGGATGGGGCATCAGGCTCGCTTCCAGCGTGGCGGCGACCAGCAGCTCGAGGTTGCGGCGGCCGATCTCCGGGTTGGAGAACTTGGAGGCGATGATCTCGCCCTGTTCCGTCAGCCTGATCTGGCCGTTCACGGTGCCGGCCGGCTGCGCGAGGATGGCTTCATAGCTCGGACCGCCGCCCCGGCCGACGGTGCCGCCGCGGCCATGGAACAGGCGCAGCTTGACGCCTGCACCCTCGAACAGTCCGACCAGCCGGGTCTCGGCCTTGTACAGCTCCCAGTTGGAAGTGAGGAAGCCGCCGTCCTTGTTGGAATCCGAATAGCCGAGCATGACTTCCTGCAGGTCGCCCCGGGCGGCGATCATGCGGCGCACTTCCGGCAGCGCCATGTAGCGCTGCATGATGTCGGCCGCACAGCGCAGGTCGGGAATGGTTTCGAACAGCGGGATGACCATCAGCTCCATGCGCGCCGCGCCGCCCTGCGCGCCGTCCCAGCCGAGATGCAGCAGGCCGGTTTCCTTCTGCAGCAGCAGCACTTCCAGCAGGTCGGACACCGATTCGGTATGCGAGATGATGTAGTTGCGAATCGCGCGCTCGCCGTAGCGCTGGCGGATTTCGCGCCCGGCGCGCAGGATCTCGAGCTCGGATTCGGTCTCGGCGCTGTAGCCGAGCCAGGGCGAATACAGCAGGCGCGGCTTGGCGAGTTCTTCCCGCAGCAGCGTGAGCTTTTCCTCCTCCGGCAGTGCCGCATAGTCGGGGCAGGCGCCGGCACGCGCGAACAGTTCGGTCAGCACGCGCTCGTGCACGTCCGAGCTTTGCCGCATGTCCAGCGTGGCAAGGTGGAAGCCGAAGATTTCCGTGGCGCGCCTGAGCGTCGCCAGGCGCGGCTTGATCAGCATCGCGCCGTGGTGCGACTTGAGCGAGTCGACGAGTATCTGCAGGTCGCGCGTGAACTCGGCCGGTTCGGCGTAGGGCGGGGCGGTGCCGACTTCCTTGCGCAGCACATGCGCCGCGCCGAGGCTTCGCGCGGTCGCCGCGAGCCGCGAATAGAGGCCGATCAGCGCGCGCCGGTAGGGCTCGTCGGCGCGATGGTCGGAGGCGTCGGTCGAGGCTTCGGCCAGCGCGAGCAGTTCCGGGCTGGCGCCGACCAGCAGCGTGGACACCGACAGTTCGGCGCCGAGCGCATGCACCTCGTCCAGGTAAAAATCGAAGATGGTGGCCGACTGCCGCTCCAGCGCATGGCGCATGGTGCCGGCGTTGACATTGGGGTTGCCGTCGCGGTCGCCGCCGATCCAGCTGCCCATCTGGACGAAGGCCGGCAGCTCGAGCTCGCCCGCGTGGCGCTGCGGGAACTGGGCCGCGATCTCGTTTTCGATATCGTCGTACAGCGCCGGCAGCTCGCGCAGGAAGGTGATGCGGTAGTAGGACAGGGCGTTGTCGATCTCGTCGGCGACGGTCAGGCGGGTATAGCGCAGCATCCGGGTCTGCCACAGCGTGGCGATGCAGGCGTGCAGCAGCTGCGTGTTGCGCGCGCTCTCGCGCGGCGTCAGCGGCAGGTCGCGCTCGGCCAGCAGGCGCGCGATCTCGCGCTCGGCGTCGAGGATGCTCTTGCGCTGCACTTCGGTGGGATGCGCGGTCAGCACCGGCGAGATCAGCGCCTCGCGGAAGAAGCTGCGCACCGATGCGCCCGGCACGCCGGCGTCGTCGAGCCGCGAGAGCGCGTAGGCGATGCTGCCCTGCTGCGGCGCCGAGCCCGCCAGCAGGTGGGCGCGGCGGCGCCGGTTGTGATGCTGGTCTTCGGCGATGTTTGCCAGATGTGAGAAATACGAGAACGCGCGCACCACTGAAATCGTCTGGTCGCGCGTCAGTTTCTTCAGCAGGCGGTTGAGCTCGGTGCCCGACTGCGCATCCGATTCGCGACGGAAGCGGACCGCGGTCTGGCGGATGGTCTCCACCACCTGGAACACCGCTTCGCCTTCCTGGTCGCGCAGCACCTGGCCGAGCAGGCGGCCGAGCAGCCGGATGTCTTCTTTGAGAGGCGCGTCCTTGTCGGGCGCGGACGTCGCGGTGCTGCGTGCCGCACGTGCGGCCAGTGTCTGTTTTGCCATGTCGAACGAAATGATTTCAGGGAAACGAAAGCGGCTTTTGGCCGGGGATCGGGGGCGGTCGCATGTTAGAATCGGCGCCCAGCTGAGAACAGCATCTGTCACATCGAAAAGAGCCCGTCGTGAAAGTTTCCCCTCCGTCCAAGTTGGTCATCGCATCGCGCGAGAGCCGCCTCGCCATGTGGCAGGCAGAACATGTGCGCGCAAGGTTGTCGGCATTATATCCGCAGTGCAGCATCGAAATTCTCGGAATGACAACCAAGGGCGACCAGATTCTCGATCGCACGCTGTCCAAGGTCGGCGGCAAGGGACTGTTCGTCAAGGAGCTGGAAGTCGCGATGAGCGAGCGGCGCGCCGATCTCGCCGTGCACTCGCTCAAGGATGTGCCGATGGATCTGCCGGAAGGCTTCGCGCTGGCCGCGGTGCTGGAGCGGGAAGACCCTCGCGACGCCTTCGTGTCCAACGACTATGCCTCGCTCGACGATCTGCCCGAGGGCGCCGTCGTCGGCACCAGCAGCCTGCGCCGTCAGGCGCTGATCGCGGCCCGCTATCCGCACCTGGTGATCCGTCCGCTGCGCGGCAACCTCGATACCCGCCTGGGCAAGCTCGACCGCGGCGAATACGCGGCCATCATCCTCGCCGCCGCCGGACTGAAGCGGCTCGGCCTGCCGCAGCGCATCCGCGCGCTGATCGAGCCGGAGCAGAGCCTGCCGGCGCCGGGTCAGGGCGCGATGGCGATCGAGATCCTCGACGGACGCGACGATCTGATGCAATTGCTGGCCCCGCTCGACCACCGGGCGACGGCGCAGGCCGTGCGCGCGGAACGCACCGTCTCGCGCGTGTTCGGCGGCAGCTGCCAGATCCCGCTGGCCGCTTTTGCCACCGTCGAGAATGAACAGATGCGCCTGCGTGCGATGGTGGCGACGCCGGACGGCAAGCGCATCGCCAGCGCCGAGACCCGCGGCGCCGCGGCCGATCCCGAAGCGCTCGGCCGCGAGATCGCCGATGCGCTGCGCGCGCGCGATGCCGAGGGCATCCTCGCCGCCTGCCGCGCGATGGATGCCGGCTGAGCGGTCTCCTGTCACCGCCCATCGACGGCATGGCAGCGCATCCAGTCCTTCCCGTGGTCGTGACGCGGCCGGCAGCGCAGGCGGCCCCGCTCGCGGCCCGACTCGCCGCCGCCGGGCGCGAGGCCGTCGTCTTTCCGCTGCTTGAGATACAGCCCTTGCCCGATCCGGCGGGCCTGCGCGCCGCGCTGTCCCGCCTGCGCGACTACGCGATGGTCGCCTTCGTCAGTCCCAACGCGATCGACGCCGCCTTCGCGCTGATCGCCGACTGGCCGCCCGAGGTCGCGCTCGCGGTGGTGGGCGAGGGCAGCAAGGCTGCGCTGGCCCGGCACGGCATCGTGCCCGGCAGGTTCATCATCCACAGTCCGCGCGACCCCGTGCGCAGCGATTCCGAGACCTTGCTGCAGGCGCTCGACATCGACGCGCTCCGCGGCCGCAAGGTGCTGATCGTGCGCGGCGAAAGCGGGCGCGAACTGCTTGCCGACGCGCTGCGCGCCCATGGCGTGGACGTCGTGCCGGTGGCCGCATACCGCCGCGCCGCGCCCGCGCTCGACGAGGCGCGGCGCGCGCAGCTCGTGGGCCTGCTCGACGGCGGCGCCGACTGGGTGATCACCAGTTCCGAAGCGCTGCGCAATCTGCTCGACATGGCGCGCCAGGCCGCCGGCGACGCGGGCGTGACGGCGCTGCGCCGGCAGCGGCTGATCCTGCCTCACATCCGCATCGCCGAGACCGCCCGCGCGCTCGGCTTCGACACGCTTTTGCAGACCGCTTCAGGGGACGATGCCCTGGTCGCCGCGTTAGAATTGCGTCCATGAACAATTTGCCGTCATCACCGCCGCCCGACACCTCCATGCCAGCCGATTCCGCCCCCGACGCTTTGCAAAAGACCAACGACCCCCGTCGCGCGACGCGCGCGCTGGCGGCCGCACTCGGACTGCTCGCGCTGCTGCTGCTGGCCGAGTGGTGGCACACCGAGCGCGAGCTGAGCGACCTGCGCCAGGACATGGCGCAGCGGCTCAAGAGCGGCGAGGCGGCCGGCACCGAGACGCGGCTCATCGCGAAATCGGTGCAGGACGCGATGAAGGATGTGCAGGCCAAGGTCAATGTGCTGGAAGGGAAGCAGACCGAGTCGCAGAGCCAGCAGCTGGCGCTGGAACAGATGTACCAGGAGCTGGCGCGCAACCGCGACGACTGGGCGCTGGCCGAGATCGAGCAGGTGCTGTCGACGGCCAGCCAGCAGCTGCAGCTGGCCGGCAACGTGCAGGGCGCGGTGATCGCGCTGCAGAACGCGGACAGCCGCCTGTCCCGTTCCGACAAGCCGCAGTTCATCATGATCCGGCGCGCGATCGCAAAAGACCTGGAGCGGCTCAAGTCGCTGCCGGCGGTCGACCTCGCGGGACTGGCGCTGCGCCTGGACAGCGTGATCGCCCAGGTGGATGCCATGCCGCTGCTGTCGGATGAACGCCCGGCGTTGCCCGCGACCCAGCCGAAGGAATCGCGCCGCGCGCAGCGGGCGGCGGCGGGTCAGCCGGCCGACAGCGACTGGCTGGCCGCGCTGGAAGAAAAATGGCAGAGCTGGTCGGCCGAGATGTGGAATGAAGTGCGCCAGCTGGTGCGCGTCCGGGACGTCAACACGCCCGACGCGCTGCTGCTCGCCCCCAGCCAGGCGTACTACGTGCGCGAAAACCTCAAGCTGCGCCTGCTCAACGCGCGCCTGGCGCTGCTGACCCGCAACGAGGGAGCCTTCCGCAGCGACCTGTCGGCGGCGCAGGACACGATAGGCAAGTACTTCGACACGCGGGCGCGGCAGACGCAGACGGTGCAGGCGCTGCTGCGCCAGGTCCAGGCCAGCAACCTGTCGATCGAAATGCCGACGCTGTCCGACAGTCTGAACGCGGTCCGCAACTACAAGGCCAAGCCCTGACATGAGGATTTTTCTTTCGCTCGTCATCCTGTTTGCCGCCGCGGTCGGACTCGCGCTGGGCGCGCGCTTCAATCCGGGCAACGTGGTGTTCTTCTATCCGCCGTACCGGATGGACATGTCGCTCAACCTGTTCCTGGCGCTGGCGGCGGGGCTGTTCGTGCTGCTCTTCATGCTGCTCAGCGCGATCCGCAGGACGCAGCAGATGCCGGCGCGGGTGGCCGCGTACCGCCGCGAAAAACGCGAGCGCGAAGGCAACCGCGCGCTGCGCGACGCGCTCAAGGCCCTGTTCGACGGCCGCTTCGGCCAGGCCGAGCGTGCCGCCACGCGCGCCGCGGAAAGCCCGGAGAACGCCGGCCTGGCCGCGCTGATCGCGGCCCGTGCCGCGCACAGGATGGGGCAGTCCGACCGGCGCGACACCTGGCTGGCCAGGGCGCGGGACGAGCAGGGCCTCAAGACCGCGCGCCTGATGACCGCCATCGAACTCTCCACCGACGCCCACGAGCCGGAAGCGGCGCTGGCGGCGGTGCAGGAACTCAACGCGAGCGGCATCCGCCATATTCATGCGCTGCGGCTGGCGCTCAAGGCCAACCAGACCGCCCAGGACTGGCCTGAAGTGCTGCGCCTGGTGCGGCTGCTGGACAAGCGCAATGCGCTGCATCCCGCGCTGTCGAAGCGGCTGCGCGAACTGGCCTACGACGACCTGCTGTCGAAGCAGTCGGGCGACGCCGAATCGATACGCCGCATCTGGTCGACGATCCCGGCGGAGGACAGGACGCAGTGCTTCGTCGCCGTGCGCGCCGCGCGCGCCTTCAATGCGGCCGGCCTGCACGACGAGGCGCGCGTGATCGTCGAAAAGGCGCTCGCGGTGGAATGGGACGACCGCCTGGTGCGGGTCTACGGCGAATCCGCCGCCGCGCCCGGCACACCGGCCCTGCTGGCGCAGATCGAACGCTGCGAGCAATGGGCGCAGTCCCGGCTAGGCGATGCCGAACTCGCGCTGACCCTGGGTTCGCTTTGCCTGCGCCAGCAACTCTGGGGCAGGGCGCAGCGCCAGCTCGAACAGGCGCTGTCGGAAGCGGACGAGCCGGAGGTGGTGCGCGCCGCGCATCTCAAGCTCGCGCAGCTGCACGAGTCGCTCAATCAGCCGGAGCAGGCCGCCGCCCATTTCCGCCAGTGCGCGCTGGCGACCCTGCTCTGATGCCTGCGGCGGCGCAAGCGCCCATGTTGCGCCGCATGAACCCGCAGGGAAAGCCGCTATAATCCCGGGGTTATAAAATTTTCTTCCTTTCCGAGAGAGCATCATGAGCCTGAGCAACGTACCCGCCGGCCGCAACCTGCCGGATGACTTCAACGTCATCATCGAAATCCCGATGAACGCCGACCCGATCAAGTACGAGGTCGACAAGGAGACCGGCGCGATCTTCGTCGATCGCTTCATGGGCACCGCCATGCACTACCCGTGCAACTACGGCTATATCCCGCAGACCATCTCCGACGACGGCGACCCGGTGGACGTGCTGGTGATCACGCCGTTCCCGCTGATTCCGGGCGTGGTGGTGCGCTGCCGCCCGATCGGCGTGCTCAAGATGAAGGACGAGGCCGGCGGCGACGCCAAGCTGCTCGCGGTCCCGGTCGACAAGGTCCTGCCGATCTATACCCACTGGCAGAAGCCGGAAGACCTGAACGACCTGCGCCTGCAGCAGATCCAGCACTTCTTCGAGCACTACAAGGACCTCGAAAAGGGCAAGTGGGTCAAGGTCGAAGGCTGGTTCGGCCCGGAAGAAGCGAAGAAGGAAATCATGGCCAGCGCGGCCAAGTACGCCGAGGAACACAGCAAGTAATCCGGTAGCTGGTCCGTTCACGAAAGGCGCGTCGCGGGACGCGCCTTTTTTATTGCCGCGGGGATGGCTGAATGAGCTTGACCGATCGGTTTTTGCAATTGATAATCATTCTCTTTCAGCTCGCCCCGTAAAGCCCCCGCTTACTAGCCAGCCATTGTCATCACGCATGGAGGCTAGTGTGTCGCATCAGTGCCGGGTCCGGCTTCGTCCAGTTTCGGTTGCCATGATGGCAGCCATCGCTTCATTTCCCCTCTACGCCCAGACGCCGTCCGCGGAGCCGTCTGCCGCCGATTCGGTACTGCCCACGGTGACCGTGAGCGGCGGCGGCCTGCCGGCGAAGACCGAGGGATCGGGTTCGTACACGGCCGGCTCGGCGGCGACGGCGACGGGCATGAGCATGTCGCTGCGCGACACGCCGCAGTCGGTGTCGGTCATCACCCGGACGCAGCTTGACGATTTCGCGGTGCGCGAAGTCAACGATGCGCTCGAGCTGGCGACCGGCATCAGCGTCGAACGCGTGGAAACCGACCGCACCTACTACACCGCCCGGGGCTTCGACATCCAGAACTTCCAGGTGGACGGCATCGGTCTGCCGCTGGTCTTTGGCAACGTCGAGGGCAGCCTGGACCCGGCCATCTATGACCGGATAGAGGTGGTACGGGGCGGCACCGGGCTCATGTCCAGCCTCTCCGATCCGTCGGCCACGATCAACTTCATCCGCAAGCGCCCCGTGCGCGATCTGCAGGCGTCGGCCGGCCTGTCGTTCGGGTCATGGAACTACCGCCGGCTCGACGCCGATCTCTCCGTGCCCTTCAACCAGTCCGGCAGCGTGCGCGGCAGGCTGGTCGCCGCGCATGAAGACAAGGGCTCCTACCTGGACAGGTACCAGCACAGGAAGTCGCTCTTCTACGGCGTGATCGAGGCGGACCTTGGAGCGAGCACGACGCTGGCGGCGGGACACAACGCGCAGTACAACGACGCGGACAGCCCGATGTGGGGGGCCTTGCCCCTGAACGACACCAGCGGCAACCGCACCGGCTACCGCCGCTCCACAAGTACCGCGACCGACTGGGCCTACTGGGATGGGAAAAAGGCGGGCAGCTTCCTGGAACTGTCGCACTTCCTCGACAATGGCTGGCAGGCGAGGGCGGTGCTCAGCCACAACCGGACGACCGAGGACAGCCGCCTGTTCTATGTCTACGGCACGCCTGACCCGACCACGCCGGGTTCCGATCTGTTCAGCTATCCCAGCGAATATGAATTCGAGAACCGGCAGACACTCTTCGACGTGATCGCCAACGGACCATTTTCGCTGTTCGGCCGCGAGCATGAACTGATGCTCGGGGCCAGCCGGGCCAGGTCGACCTCCGACAATACCTCCTACTATGGGCAGGGCATCGGAACCGAAATCCCGGCCCTGGAAGACTGGGACGGCAGCTATCCTCTGCCAGCCTTCGATGCCGGCATCGATGGCTCCCGCTTCAAGGACAGGCAAAACAGCATATATGGCGCCGTGAGACTGAATGCGAGCGACAGGCTGATGCTGTTGGCCGGCGTGCGCCGCACCAGCTACAAGTCCGACGGCATCGCCTACGGCGAAGACCGGACCAAAAACTACCCGGACAGGACGACGCCGTACTACGGCGCAAGCTACAGGCTGGGCGAAACCTTTTCACTGTACGGGAGCTACACGAAAATCTTCAGGCCGCAGACGGAGGTCGACATCACGGGTTCGCGCCTGGACCCGGTGACGGGAAAGAGCTACGAAGCCGGGATCAAGGGTGAATTCTTCAACCGGAAGCTGAATGCGACATTTGCCCTGTTCCGCGCGCGCCAGAAGAACCTCGCCGAACAGGCGGGCACCGTCCCGATCACGTACTACGCTGCCTCCGACACCCTCTCCAGCGAGGGCTATGAATTCGATGTGAGCGGCGAGGCATGGCCCGGATTGCAGCTTGCCGCGGGCTACACCTTCGTCGACATCGACAATGCCGACGGTCGCGACGCAAGGACTTTCATCCCGCGCAGATCCGCCCGGCTGGCGGTCACTTACCGCCTGCCCTCGATGCAGGCCATGAAGGTGGGCGCCAGCATCAAGTGGCAGGACGACATCCACCGCATCAACGGTACTGCGAGCACCGGGTCCCGGGCCGGCGAGGACATACGGGTCAGGCAGAAGAGCTACGCGCTCATCAACCTGATGGCGCGCTATGAATTCAGCAAGCACCTGTCGGCCACCCTGAACCTGAACAACCTCACCGACGAGAAGTACATCAACAGCCTGTACTGGGAGCAGGGCTTCTATGGCGCGCCGCGCAACCTCAACGTCGCGCTGAACTGGACCTACTGATTCGCCAGGACGCACGCACGTCCACACCCGACCCGACCAGGAGCAAGCCATGCGACGCTTATTCGTGCTGCTGCACCGCTACGCCGGACTGGCGATGGCAGCCTTCCTTTTCATCAGTGGCATCACCGGCGCCGTCATTTCGTGGGACCATGAACTGGACGACCTGCTCAACCCGCATCTCATGGAAGCGCGCAGCGCTGGCCAGCCCCGACCCGTGCTGGAACTCGCCAGGCTGGTCGAGGAACGCCATCCGCAGGTCATGGTGACCTTCATGCCCCTGAACGTGGAAGCGGGAAAGTCGCTTGCGTTCGGCGTCAGTCCGCGGGTGAATCCGGCGACCGGCAGACTGCATGAACCCGGTTTCAACCAGGTCTTCGTCGACCCCGTCAGCGGCGAGGAACTCGGCAGGCGCGAGTGGGGCGCGGTATGGCCGGTCACCCGCGAGAACTTCGTCTCCTTCCTTTACGTGCTTCACTACAGTCTCCACCTGCCGGAAATGTGGGGCATCGATCGCTGGGGCGTCTGGCTGCTCGGCGTGATCGCGGTGATCTGGACCATCGACTGCTTCACGGGCTTTTACCTGACCCTGCCGCCGGGACGACGGGCTGCGACACAAGACGTGTCGCCCGCCGGCGACAGCAAAGGCAGGGAGGGTCCCGAACGGAGGTCCTGGTGGCGGCGCTGGAAGCCGGCCTGGCAGGTTCGCTGGGGCGGCGGCGGCTACAAGCTGAACTTCGACCTGCACCGCGCATTCAGCCTGTGGACCTGGGTGCTGCTTTTCATTGTCGCGTTCACCGCATTCTCGCTCAACCTCTACCGGGAAGTGTTCTTCCCGCTGATGTCGACCGTCTCCACGGTCACGCCGTCGCCATTCGACCTGCGCGCGCCGACAGGACCGCACGAGCCGATCGTGCCGAGGCTGAGCCATGCTGACGCAATAGCGACGGCCCGGGGCGTGGCCGCGCAGCGCGGCTGGACCGACCCCGCGGGCAGCGTGTTCTACACGCCCAACTGGGGCATCTACGGCGTCGAATTCTGGGCGCCGGGAGCCGACCATGGCGTTGGCGGGGTCGGGCACGCGCGCATTTACATTGATGGCAATGATGGCCGGCTGCTCGGCGACCGGCAGCCCTGGCAGGGCACCGCCGCCGACATTTTCGTCCAGGCGCAATTCCCCCTGCATTCGGGACGCATACTCGGCATTCCGGGGCGCATTCTGATCTCACTGATGGGCGTCGTTGTTGCCATGCTGAGCGTGACCGGCGTCTATATCTGGTGGAAGAAGCGTCGATCCAGGCTCGGCTCGGGCGTGCGACATGCGGCGAGGGCGGGGCAGCGCGGCATTAAATTGCCGGCATGAGTCTGCGGGATGTCCCGTTGCCCGGACACGGGCGGTCGCACTGCGACCGCGCGGCGTCCGACTCCCGGCGTTCAGCTTCCCTCTTGTCGCGGGAAATGTTGCACATGAGCATCGACATTCCGCAGCGTTTGGGGCATCATCGGTCAACACAAGAACAAGGTTTTCCGAGGAGCGCTTTCAAGTGGTTTCACAACATGCCGGGCCAGCCAGTCCCGCCGGAGCCCGGACACCGGCCGACGAAGCCGCCCGCATCGCGCGCGACCGTCTGCTGCAGAAGATCAGTTCCGAGGCTGACCTGCCCGCGCTTGGCGGCGCCGTTTCCCGCGTCGTTCAGATGACGTCCTCGGACGACGAGGCGGTCCGCAGTCTCGCCCGCTTCATCCTGTCCGACGTGGCCCTGACGCAGAAGGTACTGCGCCTCGCCAATACCGTCACCTACCGCACCGCGTCGGGCACGCCGGTGACCACGGTCTCCAAGGCGATCTTCATTCTCGGTTTCGAGACGGTCAAGACCGCGGCGCTGGCGATGATCCTGGTCGACGGGCTCGCCGGCCGCCATGCGAAAGCGGTGTACAACGAACTCAACCAGGCACTGTGCGCCAGCATCGTCGGGCGCGAGATGGCGCGCCGCAGCCAGTTCAAGGACGCGGAAGAGGCCGCCATCGCGGCGCTCTTCAAGAACATCGGCCGGGTGCTGGTCGCCGCGCACGATCCGCACAGCTACAACCGCATCAGCGCGCTGGCGGAAGCCGGCGACCATACGCCCGCCCAGGCTTCGATCGAGGTGCTCGGCTGCAGTTTCGAACTGCTGGCCGAAGCGGTGCTGCGCGAGTGGAACATGCCGGAGACCATCGTCTCCGCGCTGGCCTCGCCGCCGCCCGGCGTGCTCAAGCCGCCGAAGGGGCGCCAGGAATGGATGCAGCAGGTCGCCGCCTTCAGCGCCGCCGCCGCCCGGCTGATTCCGCAGCACGGCGAGCAGGGACAGGAGGCCGCCGCGCGCGCGGTGCTGACCCGCTTCGGCGGCGCGCTCGGCCTGGATCATGCCCGCATGAGCGAGATGTTCGCCGACGTCGCCGAGGAAACCCGCAACCTGGCCACCAATGTCGACCTGGCGCTCAATGATGAGCACGTCGAGCGCGAGCCGCACGCCCAGGCGGCGGACGACGCCGCGCGCGCTTCCGGGCTGCCGGGCGAACTGCTGCTGGGCGGGGCGGACCAGGAGCCGTCGCCCGACGACGTGCCGCGCCATGCGAGCGGCAAGCCGATCAACGCCCGCGACCGCCTGCTGGCCGGCGTGCAGGACGTGACGCAGATGATGGCCTCGGGCCGCTGCAAGGTGAACGACCTGATGCTGCTGGTGCTGGAGACGCTGTACAGCGGCCTCGGCTTCCGTTTCGCCACGGTCTGCCTGAAGGATCCGCAGAACCAGGGCTTCCGCGCCCGCATCGCCATCGGCGAGCAGGCCGCCGAGCGGCAGGCGAAATTCGCCTTTCCCGCCTCGTCGTCGCGCGACCTGTTCCTGCTGGCGCTGGAAAACGATGCCGACCTGATGATTTCCGACGCCGGCGTGCCGAAGATCCGCGATCTGCTGCCG
This sequence comes from Noviherbaspirillum aridicola, assembly GCF_019656455.1. Lineage (GTDB taxonomy): Bacteria > Pseudomonadota > Gammaproteobacteria > Burkholderiales > Burkholderiaceae_D > Noviherbaspirillum > Noviherbaspirillum aridicola. Next base: position 29,475 of record NZ_BPMK01000024.1, on the reverse strand, counting down.
GCCTGGCACCGCGCGCTGCTGCCCGACGCGCGCAGCTTCATCGTCCTGCCGCTGGTGGTGCAGAAGCGGCAGCTCGGCTTCTTCTACGCCGACCGGGTGCAGCCGGCGCCCGAGGGGGTGCCGCACGACGAGACGGCATTGATCAAGACGCTCAAGGGGCAGGTGCTGGCGGCGGTGCAGCCGCGCTGAGCGGGGCCGTTCAGCCGAACTTCAGCACGGCGGCCGCTGCGGCCAGCAGCACGGCGGCGGCGGCGAGCCCGGCCAGGAGCAGGCGGCGATCCGGCGCGCGCGTGTCCTCGTCGCGCTCGGCCGCCTGCACCGCGGCATCCACCGCCAGGTTCAGCCGGCGCCGCGCGCGACGCTCCTTGAGCAGGTAGCGGCGGATGTCGAGCGCCATGCGCTCCGCGCTCTGGTAACGCTTCTCCGGCCGCTTGCTCATGGCCTGCAGCACCACGCGCGACAGCGACATCGGCACTTCCGGGTTCACTTCATGCGGCGCCCGCGGCGCCTTGTAGGCGATCTGCTGCAGCAGCTTGTCCGCGCTTTGCGCCTGGAAGGGCTTGCAGCCGGTGAGCATTTCATACATCACCGCGCCGAGCGAATAGATGTCGGTACGCGCGTCCACCGGCTCGCCGCGCGCCTGCTCCGGCGACATGTAGTTCGGCGTGCCGAGCAGCTGTTCCCCGGCCATCAGCGTGACCACCTCGTCCGGCCGCACCTCGTCGTCGGGCAGACGGTTGGGGCCGCGCGCGATGCCGAAATCGATCAGCTTGGGCTGCAGGTCGTTGACCATGTAGATGTTGGCGGGCTTGAGGTCGCGGTGGACGACGCCGCGCCGGTGCGCGTGTTCGAGCGCGCCGGCGATGCGCCACCCGATCGACGCGGCTTCATGCGCGGGATAGCGGCGGCCGCCGTCGAGCAGGCGGGCGAGGGTATGCCCCTGCAGATACTCCATCGCCACATAGGTCACGCCGCCTTCGCTGGACGCGTCATAGATGGTGACGATGTTGGGATGGGAGAGGCGCCCGGCGATGCGCGCCTCGTTGATCAGCTGGCGCTCGCAGCGCGCCTTGTCGCTCCCGGACAGCCGGGGATTGGCGGTCTTGATCGCGACGTCCCGTCCGACCACCGTGTCATGCCCGAGGTAGACACAGCCGGTGGTCCCGCGTCCGAGCTCGTGGGCGATGCTGAACCGGCCGATGCGGTGCGGTTCGCTGTAGTGGCTGCGGGAGGAGGCGGTGGCGCTCATGGCCCGACAGCATGCCCGCAAGTGTCGTATTTGGCAAGACGATCAGGCGCGGAACGGATCATGCTCGCGCAGTTCGTCGATATACGCGGCGATGCCGCCCGATTCCTGCTCGAGGAAGCGCTCCACCGCGTCGGCGAAGCCGGGATGGGCGAGCCAGTGGGCGGACCAGGTCTTCACGGGCAGGAAGCCGCGCGCCATCTTGTGCTCGCCCTGCGCGCCGCCCTCGAAACGCTGTATGCCGCGGGCGATGCAGAATTCCAGCGGCTGGTAGTAGGCGGTCTCGAAATGCAGGCAGGGCACGTCTTCGATCGCACCCCAGTAGCGGCCATACAGCGCCTGTTCATCGTGCACCACGAGCGAGGCGGCGATCGGGCGTCCCTCGCGTTCCGCGATGATCAGCCGCAGATGCCGCGGCATGTCACGGCCGACGCGCAGAAAGAAATCGAGATTCAGATAGGGCGTCGAATAATGCGCGGCATAGGTATGGTCGTAGCAGCGCTTGAAGAAGCGCCAGTCGGCCTCGCTCGCCTCGCCGCCGGCGACATGCCTGAAGCCGATGCCGGCTTCGGCGACCTTGCGCCGCTCCGCGCGGATGTTCTTGCGCTTCTTGCGCTCCAACGTGTCGAGGAAACCGTCGAAGTCGGCATAGCCGCGATTGAGCCAGTGAAACTGCACCCCGTTGCGCAGCATGAATCCGGCCGCTTCCAGGCGCCGCGCCTGATCCTCCGGCGGAAACAGGATGTGGGTCGAGGACAGGCCGTTCTCCCGCTGCAGTTCGCACAGGGCGGCGATCAGCGCGGCTTCGGCCCCGGCGTCGCGTGCCAGCAGGCGGCTGCCGGGCACGGGCGTGAACGGAATCGCGGCCAGCAGCTTGGGGTAATAGTCGAGGCCGTTGCGGCGGTAGGCGTCGGCCCACGCCCAGTCGAACACGTACTCGCCGTAGGAATGGGCCTTCACGTACAGCGGCAGCGCCGCCGCCAGGGTGTCGTCCCGCCAGAGCGTCAGGTACTGGGCCTGCCAGCCCGCGCGCGGGGCCGCGCTGCCGCTCTCGTGCAGGGCATCCAGGAAGGCCGACAGCAGGAAGGGACTGGTTTCGCTTTGCGCCGCGACAAGCGCATCCCATTGTTCGGCGATGGCGGAAAGGGAAGAAACGATTCGCGTGCGATAATTCACTTTTGTCAATCCAGTCAGTACGGCTCTCCGGGCAGTACTGCTTCATTCTACGCAAGTTCGCCAACCCGGGCCTGCATCCACTTGCCGCCCGCGGATTCGTCGGAGACAAGCAGACATGAGCAAGAATTTCTTCAATATCTATTCCCACGACTTTGCCAGGGTCGCGGTGGGCGTGCCGCGCATCCGCGTCGCCGATCCCGTCTTCAATGCGCGCCAGACGCTGGCGCTGGCCGAGGATGCCGCGAAAAGCGGCGTCGCCCTGTTGCTGTTCCCCGAGCTGGGCCTGTCGGCCTACACCTGCGACGACCTGTTCCACCAGGGCGCGCTGCTGCAGGCCTGCACCGAAGCGCTCGGCACCATCGTCGCCGCCTCGGAAAAACTGCCGCTGGCGATGATTGTCGGCCTGCCGCTGCGGGTCGAGCACAAGCTGTACAACTGCGCGGCGGTGGTCGCCGGCGGCCGCATCCAGGGCGTGGTGCCCAAGACCTATCTGCCCAACTACGGCGAGTTCTACGAGGGGCGCCAGTTCAATCCCGCCGACAGCGCCGTCTGCGGCGAGATCACGCTGCTCGGCCAGCAGGTGCCGTTCGGCCCGCACCTGCTGTTCCAGGTCGCCAACCTGCCCCTGCTGCGATTCCATGTCGAGATCTGCGAAGACCTGTGGGCGCCGATTCCGCCCTCGTCCTATGCCTGCCTGGCGGGCGCCACCGTGCTGCTCAACCTGTCGGCGTCCAATATCGTGGTCGGCAAGTCCGGCTACCGCCACCAGCTGGTGAGCCAGCAGTCCGCGCGCTGCCTGTCGGCCTATCTGTATTCCTCGGCGGGGCAGGGCGAGTCGACCACCGACATGGCCTGGGACGGCCAGTCGCTGATCTGCGAGAACGGCGAGCTGCTCGCCGAGTCGGGCCGATTCCTCACCGATTCGCATCTCATCTGCGCCGATGTCGACCTCGGCCGCCTGTCGCACGAGCGCATGCGCAATACCACCTTCGGCCACTCGGTGCGCCGCCACGCGCAGGAGCTGGCGCGCTTTCGCTGCGTCGAATTTCCGCTCGACCTGCCGCGCGCGGACAGGCTGCCCCTGCGGCGCAACGTCGAGCGCTTCCCGTATGTTCCGTCCGACCGCCGCCGCCGCGACGAGCGCTGCAGCGAGGTCTACAACATCCAGGTGCAGGCGCTGTCGCAGCGCCTGTCGGCCACCGGCATGGACAAGGTCATCATCGGCGTCTCCGGCGGCCTCGATTCCACCCATGCGCTGCTGGTCTGCGCCGCAGCGATGGACCGGCTCGGCCTGCCACGCACGAATATCATCGGCATCACCATGCCCGGCTTCGCCACCAGCGGCCGCACCCTGCAGCAGGCGCGCCAGCTGATGGACGTGATCGGCTGCTCGGCGAGCGAGATCGACATCCGGCCGAGCTGCCTGCAGATGCTCAAGGACATCGGCCATCCCTACGGCCAGGGCGAGGAGAAATACGACGTCACGTTCGAGAATGTGCAGGCCGGCGAGCGCACCAGCCATCTGTTCCGCCTCGCCAACCTGCACAACGGCATCGTGATCGGCACCGGCGACCTGTCCGAACTCGCACTCGGCTGGTGCACCTACGGCGTGGGCGACCACATGTCCCATTACAGCGTGAACGCCAGCGTGCCGAAGACGCTGATCAGCCATCTCGTGCGCTGGGTGGCGGAAACCGGCCAGATCGGCAGTACCGGTTCCGAGGTGCTGCTGGCGGTGCTCGACACCGACATCAGCCCCGAACTCGTGCCCGGCAAGTCGGACAATCAGCCGGAGCAGAAGACGGAGAGCGCGATCGGCCCCTACGAGCTGCAGGATTTCAACCTGTACTACACGCTGCGCTTCGGTTTCTCGCCGGCCAAGGTGGCCTTCCTCGCGCATGCCGCCTGGCGCGACCGGGAAGCCGGCCGCTGGCCGGAGGAGGCGCACGTGGCGCGCAACGAATACGACCTGGCCGCGATCAAGCGCAATCTCGGCATCTTCCTGCACCGATTCTTCAAGACCAGCCAGTTCAAGCGCTCCGCCATCCCGAACGCGCCCAAGGTCGGTTCCGGCGGTTCGCTGTCGCCGCGCGGCGACTGGCGCGCGCCGAGCGATTCCGAATCGGTGGTCTGGATGGAGGATATGAAGAATATTCCCGACTGAATTCCCGACTGAAGCGGGACCGGCGCATCCGCCATTGCCGAGATCATTGCCGCGGGTTATCGTAGCGGCATCCGGCCCGGGCAATCAGGTTCGCGCCAGCAGGTTTTGAAGACGATTTAACGAAGGAGTTGTTATGAAGCTGGTCACCGCAATCATCAAACCGTTCAAGCTCGACGAAGTGCGCGAGGCGCTGGGCGAAATCGGCATCACCGGCCTGACCGTCACCGAGGTCAAGGGCTTCGGCCGCCAGAAGGGCCACACCGAGCTGTACCGCGGCGCGGAATACGTGGTGGATTTCCTGCCGAAGGTGAAGATCGAGGCGGTGCTCGACGACGCCGTGGTCGAGCAGGCGGTCGATGCCATCATCAAGGCGGCCCGTACCGGCAAGATCGGCGACGGCAAGATCTTCGTGCGCGAAGTCGAGCAGGTCATCCGCATCCGCACCGGCGAAACCGGCCCCGACGCCGTCTGAACCCTCGTCCGGATCAGTCGATCCGGACACCCCTGTGCCAGGTGACCAGCCGGAACAGGCTGATCGCCAGGGCACTCGTCCACAGCGAAAAATCCCCCGGGATGCCTGCCTTGGTCATCAGCAGGTACATCCAGCAGCCGGCGAATGAACAGATCGCATAGGGCCGGCCGTCGCGCAGCACCATCGGAATCTCGTTGCACACGATGTCGCGCAGCACGCCGCCGAAGATCCCCGTGATCACGCCCATCATCGAGGCGATGAAGATCGGCATGCCGGCCTCCAGCGCTTGCGACACGCCGACGATCGAAAACAGCCCGAGCCCCAGCGCGTCCGCCACCACCACCAGGCGTTCCGAGATCAGCTTGCGCATCATCGCGATCGCGGGCGCGGCCACCAGCGCCAGCAGAAAAATCAGGATCGCGTATTCCTGGTGCGCGACCCAGAACAAGGGGCGCTCGTCGAGCAGGATATCGCGCAGGGTGCCGCCGCCGAAGGCGGTGATGAAGGCGACGGTGAAGATCCCGACCACGTCCATTCTTTTTCTGCGCGCCTCGGCGAAGCCGGAGAAGGCGCCGGCGAGAATGGCGAGTATTTCGAGGAATTTGATCAGGGACATGCGCCAGGCGGAATTGTTCTTTTCCGCATTGTACGCGGCGCGCGCCGGCGCGCGGAATCAGCCGCCCGATGCACGCAGCAGCACCACCAGGGCGCCGGCGCCGCCGTCCGCGGCGCGCGCCTGGCAAAAGGCGATGACTTCTTCCTTCTGTACCAGCCAGCTGCGCACCTTGCTCTTGAGGACGGGTTCCTTGTTGACCGAGCCGAGGCCCTTGCCGTGGATGACGCGCACGCAGCGGATGCCGCGCCGGACCGCCTGGCGCAGGAATTCGCCGAGCGCCTCGCGCGCCTGCTCGCGGCGCATGCCGTGCAGGTCGAGCTGTTCCTGGATCACCCAGTGGCCGCGGCGCAGCTTGCGCACCGTGTCCGGCCCGATGCCCTCGCGCGCGTAGCTCAGCGCCTCGTCGGATTCGAGCAGGGTGTCGACATTGAATTCATCCGACAGCGATTCCTGCAGCGCCGCCTGTTCGTCGGCCATGCGCTGGCGCGGCAGCGGCGCGGGCGGGGGCGGCGCGGCATGCGCCTTGTCGGGCGGGGCCAGCGGCGCGACATTGCCGATGCTGCGCCTGAACAGCTCGACGTCGCGCCGGCTTTCCTGTTCGCGCCGCAGGCGCTCCGCTTCGGCCGCCTTGCGGGCTTCTTCGGTGGCCTTGATTTGCGCGCGCAATTGCTTGAGCGCGGCGAAGTCCTTGATCGGACCGGACATGATCAACTCCTTGCACAGCGGCGGCATCCGCCGCCGCCGACCGCGACGCCGGTCAGCCGTCCAGGCTTTCCAGGTAACGCTGGGCGTCGAGCGCGGCCATGCAGCCGGTGCCGGCGCTGGTGATCGCCTGGCGGTAGACATGGTCCTGCACGTCGCCCGCGGCGAACACGCCCGGTATGTTGGTCGCGGTCGCCATGCCTTCGATGCCGCTCTTCGTCCTGATGTAGCCGTTCTCCATGTCGAGCTGGCCCTCGAAGATGCCGGTATTGGGCTTGTGGCCGATCGCGATGAACACGCCCTGCAGGCCGATCTCGCTGGTCTCGCCCTTGCTCGACTTGATGCGCACGCCGGTGACGCCGCTGTCATCTCCGAGCACTTCATCGAGCGTATGGTTCCACTTGATCTCGACCTTGCCTTCCTCGACCTTGGCCATCAGGCGGTCGACCAGGATGGGCTCGGCGCGGAACTTGTCGCGGCGGTGGATGACCGTGACCTTGCTGGCAATGTTGGACAGATACAGCGCTTCCTCGACCGCGGTATTGCCGCCGCCGACCACCGCCACCTGCTGGCCCTTGTAGAAGAAACCGTCGCAGGTCGCGCAGGCGGACACGCCGCGGCCCATGAAGGATTCTTCCGACGGCAGGCCGAGGTACTGGGCCGAGGCGCCGGTGGCGATGATCAGGGCGTCGCAGGTGTACTCGCCGCTGTCGCCGATCAGGCGCATCGGCTTTTCGGTCAGCTTGGCGGTATGGATGTAATCGAACACGATCTCGGTGTTGAAGCGCTCCGCGTGCTGCAGCAGGCGCTGCATCAGCTCCGGTCCCTGCACGCCCAGCGGGTCGCCCGGCCAGTTTTCCACGTCGGTGGTGGTCATCAGCTGGCCGCCCTGCTCGACACCGGTGATCAGCACCGGCTTCAGGTTGGCGCGGGCCGCATAGACGGCGGCGCTGTAGCCGGCCGGGCCGGACCCGATGATCAGTACATGGGCGTGTTTTGTGGTGGTTGCCATGGCAGTAGGGGAGAGTAGTGATTGATCGTTGTGACGCCGACGGGACGCAATGGGGCCGTCATGCCGGATCAGATGTCGCCAAAAGGTAAAATTTCAATGGCGCACCGATATTGCATCCGAAAAACTGGGTAAGATTATAGACGAAACCCGTTCCCGGGCCGGACCGTGTCCGATCCCGGTCGAGCCTCCCCCGGCGTCCCGCCGCATGTCCCAAGCCTTATGACCCGAACAGCCCAAGCTTATACCCGCAATGCCAAGCCCGCCCCGGCCGCGCCCATGCCCAACCGGCTGGTGCGCCTGTTGTCCGAGGCGCGCTGGTTCGGTCTGGCGGTGGTCACCGTCTACCTGATTCTTATCTTTCTGACATATTCCCGGACCGACCCCGGCTGGTCCCAGGCCGCCGTCGTGCCGCAGCTGAACAACTGGGGCGGCCGCATCGGCGCCTGGCTCGCCGACCTGATGCTGTTCATCTTCGGCGCCTCCGCCTGGTGGTTCTGCGTTTATCTGCTGCGCATGGTGTGGAAGGGCTACCGGCGGCTGTCGCATCGTTTCCTGTTCCAGCAGGAACCGGAGCCCGAGCATCCGCAGGAAGCTTGGATCCGGGCGTTCGGCTTCGCGCTGATGCTGTTCGGCAGCGTTGCCATCGAATACCTGCGGATGCATACGCTCAGGGTCCAGCTGCCGCGCGCGCCGGGCGGCGTGCTCGGCGAGCTGATCGGCGGCGGCGCCCACGCCGCGTTCGGCTTCACCGGCGGCACGCTGTTCCTGCTGCTGCTGTTCGGCGTCGGCTTTTCGCTGTTCTTCCAGGTCTCCTGGCTGGCGCTGGCCGAGCGTATCGGCGGCGCCATCGAGGATGGCGCGCTCGCGCTGCGCAAGCTGTACGCCGCGCGCGAGGACCGCAAGCTCGGCCAGGCCGCCGCCGTCAAGCGCGAGGAAGCCGTGGTGCAGGAGCGCGCGAAGATCGTCGAGGCGCCGCCGATCCGCATCGAGCCGCAGGTGGTGGCGGTGCCGAAGTCCGAGCGCGTGGAAAAGGAGAAGCAGGTCTCGCTGTTCGCCGACCTGCCGGACACCAACCTGCCGCCGCTGTCCCTGCTGGACGAGCCGCCGCCGGCGCAGGAGACCGTCAGCGTCGAAACCCTGGAATTCACCAGCCGCCTGATCGAAAAGAAGCTGTCCGACTTCGGCGTCGAGGTGAAGGTCGTGGCCGCCTATCCCGGCCCGGTGATCACCCGCTACGAGATCGAGCCGGCGACCGGCGTCAAGGGCAGCCAGATCGTCAATCTCGCGCGCGACCTCGCGCGCTCGCTGTCGCTGACCTCGATCCGCGTGGTCGAGACGATTCCCGGCAAGAATTACATGGGCCTGGAGCTGCCCAATCCCAAGCGGCAGATCGTGCGCCTGACTGAAATCCTTGGCTCCAAGGTCTACAACGACAGCCATTCCAGCCTGACGGTCGCGCTCGGCAAGGACATCGCCGGCAACCCGGTGGTGGCCGACCTGGCCAAGATGCCGCACCTGCTGGTCGCCGGTACCACCGGCTCGGGCAAGTCGGTGGGCATCAACGCCACCATCCTGTCGCTGCTCTACAAGTCCGATCCCAACCTGGTGCGGATGATCCTGATCGACCCCAAGATGCTGGAAATGTCGGTCTATGAAGGCATCCCGCACCTGCTGGCGCCGGTGGTGACCGACATGCGCCAGGCCGGCCACGCGCTGAACTGGGCGGTGGCCGAGATGGAGCGCCGCTACAAGCTGATGTCCAAGCTCGGCGTGCGCAACCTGGCCGGCTACAACGCCAAGATCGCCGACGCCGAGAAGAAGGAAGAGAAGATCCCCAATCCCTTCAGCCTCACACCCGACGCGCCGGAGCCGCTGGAAAAACTGCCGACCATCGTCATCATCATCGACGAACTGGCCGACCTGATGATGGTGGTCGGCAAGAAGGTCGAAGAGCTGATCGCGCGCATCGCGCAGAAGGCGCGTGCCGCCGGCATCCACCTGATCCTGGCCACCCAGCGTCCGTCGGTCGACGTCATCACCGGCCTGATCAAGGCCAACATCCCGACCCGCATCGCGTTCCAGGTCAGCAGCAAGATCGACTCCCGCACCATCCTCGACCAGATGGGCGCGGAGACCCTGCTCGGCATGGGCGACATGCTCTACATGCCGCCGGGAAGCGGCCTGCCGGTGCGGGTGCATGGCGCCTTCGTCTCCGACGACGAAGTGCACCGCGTGGTGCAGCACCTCAAGGCGCAGGGGGAACCCAATTACATAGAAGGAATCCTAGAGGGTGGCGCCAGCGAAGAGGGCGGCGATGCCGCGGCCGGGGCCGAAGGCGGCGCCAGCGGCGAGGCCGACCCGATGTACGACCAGGCGGTCGCCGTCGTGCTCAAGAACCGCCGCGCCTCGATCTCGCTGGTGCAGCGTCATTTGCGGATCGGCTACAATCGGGCGGCCCGCTTGCTGGAACAGATGGAGCAGAGCGGGCTGGTTTCATCGATGCAAACCAACGGCAACCGCGACATCCTCGTGCCTGCCGGGACCACCACCGAATAGGGAAACAATTTGATTCTGGCCTCTCACCGTTTGCGCAAGCTGCTGCTGCCGGTCCTGTTCGCGGCCCTGCCCGGGCTCGCCGGCGCCGCGGCGCTCGATCAGTTCAAATCCTTCGTCGCCACCGCCAAGTCGGCAAAGGGCGAATTCACGCAGCGCCAGATCAAGACGGTCGACGGCGCGCAGAAGCCGGCCGGCGTTTCCAGCGGCAGCTTCATGTTCGCCCGTCCCGGCAAGTTCATCTGGACCTACCAGAAGCCGTATGACCAGCTGCTGCAGGCCGACGGCGAAAAGCTCTACATCTACGACAAGGACCTGAACCAGGTGACGGTCAAGCCGCTCGGCGATGCGCTCGGCTCCTCCCCGGCCGCCATCCTCTTCGGCAGCAACGACCTCGAAAAGAATTTCAGCCTGAAGGAAGCCGGCAGCCGCGACGGACTCGAATGGCTGGAAGCCACGCCCAGGTCCCGGGACACGACCTTCGAGCGCATCGCGATCGGCCTCAAGGACGGCCTGCCGCAGGCGATGGAATTGCGCGACGCCTTCGGCCAGGTCACGCAGCTGAGCTTCACCCGCTTCGAAAAGAACCCGAACCTGCCGGCGGGCCAGTTCCGCTTCACCGTGCCCAAGGGCGCCGACGTCTTCCAGCAGTAGGCTTCGCAGCGGGCATCGCCGCCTTCACAAGAATAACGGGACCACCCCCGACGACATCATGGCAAACATACCCCTCGCCGAAAGGCTGCGCCCGCAACACCTCGACGACGTCATCGGCCAGCAGCACCTGCTGGGCGAGGGCAAGCCGCTGCGGGTGGCGTTCGAGTCGGGCGAGCCGCACTCCATGATCCTCTGGGGGCCGCCGGGCGTGGGCAAGACCACGCTGGCGCGTCTGATGGCGGACAGCTTCAATGCGGAATTCATCGCGCTGTCCGCGGTCCTGTCCGGCGTCAAGGATATCCGCGAGGCGGTCGAACGGGCCCAGGTGGTCCAGGCCAATTCCGGACGCCGCACCATCCTGTTCGTCGACGAAGTGCACCGCTTCAACAAGAGCCAGCAGGACGCCTTTCTGCCGCATGTGGAAAGTGGTTTGTTCACCTTCATCGGCGCCACCACCGAAAACCCCTCCTTCGAAGTCAACGGCGCGCTGCTGTCGCGCGCCGCCGTCTATGTGCTCAAGTCGTTGTCGGAGGAGGACCTGGGCGAGCTGGTCGACCGCGCCTGCATCCAGGAGCTGGACGGCCTCGACTTCACCCCCGAGGCCAGGGCGACTCTGATCGCCAGCGCCGACGGCGACGGCCGCAAGCTGCTCAACAATCTCGAAATCGTCGCCCGCGCCGCCCAGGCCGCGCAGAGCGAGATGGTCGACGAGGCGCTGCTCGCCACCGCCCTGGCGGAAAACCTGCGCCGCTTCGACAAGGGCGGCGACGCCTTTTACGACCAGATCTCGGCCCTGCACAAGTCGGTGCGCGGCTCCAGTCCCGACGCCGCGCTGTACTGGTTCGTGCGCATGCTCGACGGCGGCGCCGACCCGCGCTATCTCGCGCGCCGCATCATCCGCATGGCGGTGGAGGACATCGGACTCGCCGATCCGCGCTCCCTGCGCATCGCGCTGGACGCCGCCGATGTCTACGAGCGGCTCGGCTCGCCCGAGGGCGAACTCGCGCTCGCCGAAGCGGTGGTCTACCTGAGCTGCGCCGCCAAGTCCAACGCCGTCTACAACGCCTATAACGCCGCGCGTGCCTTCGTCGCCAAGGACAAGACGCGCCCGGTGCCCGAGCACCTGCGCAACGCACCCACCAAGCTGATGAAGGAACTCGGCTACGGCAAGCTGTACCGCTACGCGCACGACGAGCCGAATGCCTATGCGGCGGGGGAGAACTACCTGCCGGAAGGCATGCGGGAGCCGCGCTGGTACCAGCCGGTGCCGAGGGGCCTGGAAATCAAGATCGCCGAGAAACTCGCGTATCTGAAAAAACTCGACGAGGACGCCGGCAAGCAGTAATCCGCGCCGCCTTCCCAGAACCGCCCGAAAAGCCGCGCTGTCGAAGCCTCCACAAGTCCCCGGAGCGCGTCATGAAATCCCTGCACATTTCCCTGCTTGTCGCTGTCCTGAGCGCCGGCTGTGCCCACCGCGCGTCGGATTACCCGGTGTCCCTGCTCGGCCACCCGATACCCTCGGCGGCCGCCGAAAAGACCATCGTGCTGAACCCGGACACGAGGTGGGTCAACGTCAACGGCGGTGAAGCGGTCAGGTTCGTGTCGGGCGGGCGCGAATTCGGATGGGCGTTCAATGTGGCCGCCACGGTCAGTTCATTCGACCTGTCGCGCGTGGCGCCGCCCGGCGTGCTGCCGCATCCGGTGATCGCCTACGTGGGCCCCGACCCGAGATACATCGGCGGCGACGGGGGAGAGCGAAACGACTGAGCGCCCCGCCGGCATGGCCCGCGACGCGGACTTGCGCTGGCGCAGCAGGCGGCAGCGGGAATGGGGCGCGCCCTTGGTACAATGCCGTTTTTGCATCCGAGCGCCCGCACTTCCATGATCGACATCCAACTTCTTCGCAAAGACATCGACAACGTTGCTGCCCGCCTGGCCGCGCGCAAGTTTCAGCTCGACACCGCCGCCTTCAACGCACTCGAGGCGGAGCGCAAGCAGATCCAGACCCGCACCGAGGAATTGCAGAGCCGCCGCAATATGCTGTCCAAGCAGATCGGCATGCTCAAGGGCAAAGGCGAGGATGCGTCCGCGGTGATGGCCGAGGTCGGCGGCATCGGCGACGAGCTCAAGGCATCGGCCGAGCGGCTCGACCAGATCCAGGCCAGGCTCTCCGAATTCCTGCTCGCCGTCCCCAACCTGCCGCACGAGTCGGTGCCCGTGGGCCAGGATGAAGCCGGCAACGTCGAAGTGCGCAAGGTGGGCACGCCGCGCAGCTTCGATTTCGAGGTCAGGGATCACGTCGACGTCGGCGCCGCGCTCGGGCTCGACTTCGATGTCGCCGCCAAGCTCACTGGCTCCCGCTTCGCGGTGATGAAGAGCGGCATCGCCCGCCTGCACCGCGCGCTCGCGCAATTCATGCTCGACACCCATACCGGCGAGCACGGCTATACCGAGTGCTACACGCCGTATATCGTCAACGCGGATTCGCTGCGCGGCACCGGCCAGTTGCCGAAGTTCGAGGCCGACCTGTTCGCCGCCAGGAAGGGCGGCCAGGAAGGCGAGGGCGAGGCGCTCTACCTGATCCCCACCTCCGAAGTGTCGCTGACCAACATGGTGCGTGACGAGATCGTGTCCGCCGACGCGCTGCCGATCCGCATGACCGCGCACACCCCGTGCTTCCGTTCCGAGGCCGGCAGCTATGGCCGCGACACGCGCGGCATGATCCGCCAGCACCAGTTCGACAAGGTCGAGATGGTGCAGATCGTGCATCCGGAAAAATCCTATGAAGCGCTGGAAGAGATGGTCGGCCATGCCGAAAACATCCTCAGGAAGCTCGGCCTGCCGTATCGCGTGATTACCCTGTGCACCGGCGACATGGGCTTCGGCGCCGCCAAGACCTACGACCTGGAAGTCTGGCTGCCGGCCCAGAACACCTACCGCGAAATTTCCTCGGTGTCGAACTGCGAGGCGTTCCAGGCCCGCCGCATGCAGGCCCGCTTCCGCAACGCGCAGGGCAAGCCGGAGCTGGTGCATACCCTCAACGGTTCCGGCCTCGCGGTCGGCCGCACCCTGGTCGCCATCCTCGAGAACTACCAGCAGGCCGACGGCAGCGTCGACATCCCCGAGGTGCTGCAGCCCTACATGGGCGGCCTCAAGCGCCTGACCCGCAGCGCTTAAGACCCCTTCCTATCCCTGGCGCCGTTCGATGAACAGGCTGTTGCCGGGGATTTTTTTCGCCTGCCGTTTCGCTTCCGCCGCCGCCGACGCTATCTGGTGGTGGGAGACGAAGCGGCCCGGCTCCACCCGCACCGCGCCGAGCGAGACGCTGATCAGCGGATGAAAGACGGTGCGTCCGCGCCGGTCTTCGCTGACGAAGCCGCCGCGCGCGCGATGTTCGCTGCTGTAATGCTGCGGGATCGAGGCCGCGAAGGCATCGATCACCATCCTGCACCGCCGCTCCCAGTCCTCGCTCTGAAACAGCACCAGGAAGTCGTCGCCGCCGACGTGGCCGATGAAATCCCGGCGCGGGTCGGCATGCGCGGTGAGAATGCGGCCGGTGAGCTGGATCACGTCGTCGCCCCGGCGGTAGCCGTAGGCATCGTTGAAGGGCTTGAAATGGTCCAGGTCCACGTAGCAGGCGGCGAAGGGTACCTGCTTCTGCAGCAGGCGCTCGATATGCTCGTTGATCGGCACATTGCCCGGCAGGAGGGTGAGCGGATTGGCATAGCGGGCCGCCGTGATCTGCATCTGCGTGATCTCGCGCATCAGGTCGTGACCGGTGCCCATGCCGAGATAGCGGCCGTTGTCGGTGATGATGAAGCCGTTCGACAGATGATGGCGGTCGGCCGCCACCATGATTTCGCTCAGCGCCTGCAGGCTGGTGTCCTTGTCGGCGACCACCGGATGGCGGTCCATGAAGGTGGTGCAGGGCTTCTTGCCGTAGACATCGCGCGAGTACAGGCGGGCAAAGCGGTCCACCAGGCAGCTGCGCGCGATCAGGCCGAGCGGAAGGCCTTCATCCACCACCGGCAGGATCGCGAGTTGCGGGTCGCTCATGAAGCGCTCGCACACCTCGTTGTTGGTCATCGTCGGCGAAACGCTCGGCACGATGCGCAGCAGCTTTTTCGCGGTCACCACGTTGTGCTCCAGCGCGCCGCGCTGCGGATACAGCGCGACACCGGTGCGGTTGAGCGACTGCGTGAGTTCGGCCGCCAGTTCGCGCGGCGGCTCCGGCTGCGGGCGCGCGATCAGGTAGCCCTGGCCGCAGGCGATGCCGAGATCGCGCACCAGCATCAGCTCGGTCTGCGCCTCGATGCCTTCGGCGATTGCAATGGTGCCCGATTCCTGCGCGATTTCCTGGATCGATCGCACGAACTGCAGCTTCACCGGGTCCTGGTGGATGCCCTGCACGAAATGCATGTCGATCTTCACATACTCGGGCCGCAGCTCCGACCACAGGCGCAGGCTGGAAAACCCCTCGCCGAGATCGTCGATCGCGATCTGGAAGCCCATGCCACGGTAATGGCGAACCGCCTCGCGCAGCAGGTCGTAGTCATAGGCGGGCTGGTTCTCGGTCAGCTCGATGATCACGCGGTCGGGATGGATGCCCACCTCGTGGATGTAGCCCAGGGTTTCACCGTGGCGGGCGCGCGGCTGCAGCAGCATGTCCGGGCTCACGTTGAGGAACAGCTTGCCCGGCAGATCGAGTTCGGCGAAGCGCTCCAGCACCACGCGCCGGCACATGTGCTCGACCTCGACGCTCAGGTTGTTGGCGCGGGCGACCTTGAACAGATTCAGCGGCGAATGGAGCGGGCTGTCCGACGGGCCGCGGATCAGGCCCTCATAGCCGACGATCTCGCCGCGCTGGATGTTGATGATCGGCTGGAACAGCGCGCTCAACTGGCGCAGCGAAAGGATTTCCCTCAGTCGCGACAACAACATGGCATCTCCGGTCTCGGGTTGGGGCCGGGGCTGGCGCTGCGGGCCGGCGGGGGCGGGGAACATGCCCGGCCAAGCATTCGGCGCGACCTGCTGCCCGGGCGCGGCGACACTGGAAAAGGAGAGGATGGAACTCACGGCAGCCTTTCTTGAACTGGACGGTCTATTGGTAGCCGCATCCTAGCCGCCGTATGTGACAGGATGATGATCAAAAGAAACTTTTACGAAAATCGGGAATGGGCGGGGGCGGGTGCCGGAACGTGGGGTCGGGCAGGCAGAAGAGCAGAAGAGCAGAAGGGCGGAAGGGCGGAAGGGCGGAAGGGGCCGGTTTCTCGCAGTTACTATTCCTTCTCCGTAGTTTGTCTGTTATACTCCTCGGCTTTGCGGCGTACCCCGTCCGCAAATCGACCCGTAACGGAAAGGTGGCAGAGTGGTCGAATGCGCTGGACTCGAAATCCAGTATACGTTTATGCGTATCGAGGGTTCGAATCCCTCCCTTTCCGCCAACGACCAAGCAATCAAGCGCCTCCCGAGGCGCTTTTTTGTTTCTGCCCTGTTTCTGGCCACGGCGCGATACGCGATGCAAGTCGTCGGTCGCGAGCGCCATGGTCCAGTCGTTGCGCTTTGACGTACGTCGCAGCTTCCCTCGACGCTTCAGCGGTTCCTGGCAACGCACTGTCACGACGGCGACATATCCGGCCTACTCCAAATCATCAACGAGCAGTCCCGACGCAAAGCAAAAGCGTCTGACGTGGGGGCAGGATACCGACGCTCAAACAAGCAGTTGATCAGGCTTTGACCAACACCCTGTCCTGCGAAACCTGAAAGCACAGTCAACTCGGCTCCATCAGGAAGCTCATGCGTCTTCTTGACCGATTATGCAGCGAAGGCCTATAAGCCGAGTCGCGCATAAATCTCTTCCTTATAGTGCCAGTCGTCCGTCCCGCGCATCTTGTAATCTCTGAGGGCGAACTCGATGATCTTCGCTTCATACGGAACGAAGACGGCGCCGATATTCCGGATGACCTGAGGACATTTGTGATCGGCGTATCGTAATCCATCGAGATTGACCCCGATGATCCTGCATTTTTTTTCCAGTGCTACTTCCGCCTCCCATTGCACGTAGTCGCACTTATAACGGGTGTCCTGGCCGATCAACATCAGGTAGGTGCCGCCCCTGCTGATGCGCTCGCGGCATTTTTTCTTGATATACGCCTCGTTCTCGGAATTGACTTCCTGCGCCAGCTGACAGTCGACGAAATTGAAGTCGATATGCTCGCGCTCTTTCCACGCTTGCATCATCCGGTAGTAAGCAATATCCGTACTGCTGAAGCCGACGACAGCTCGTGGCAAGCCCATGGTTGCACCCGATCGTTGACAGGTTGCCAGATTTTACTTGTTTATCAGCAATACGGATCAAGGACAATCATCGACCGGCCATGAAGCCATGCCGGACGGCGAGGCCTGGACTTTATGCAGCAGGCCACGCGTAGCCCGGCCCATCCGCCACGCCGCATGACCACGGTAACTATCTTTCGCGGGACGATGTAACCGCTTGATCATTGTCATTGTGTCATCGAGGCAAGAGATAAAGATGTGAGTCCCGACGCAGTTCCGATCCAACGAAGGAGACGACTTTGGCGAACGCAAACAAGACACCTTTCATGCTTGATGTACTGCGTCGGATGAGTCCGGCGCCGATGCGTTTCTGGTACCGCGTGCGCGCGGGCTATCGGCATCTGCGGGTGCTCCGGGCGGTGACCCGCGTGTTCGGAGCGCAATATGTGCGCAGCCGCGACCGCATCGAGATCGACATTACCTATGCCTGCAACCTGCGCTGCCTGAACTGCAACCGCTCGATCACGCAGGCGCCGGACAAGATGCACATGTCGCGCGCGATGATCCAGGATTTCGTCGCCGAGTCGATCGCGCGCGGCAAGCGCTGGAGCACGATACGCATCCTTGGCGGCGAGCCGACCATGCATCCGGAATGCATCCGCATCCTCGAGGACGTGCTGCAGTACAAGCGCTGGCATCCCGCCTGCCAGGTGCAGCTGGTCACCAACGGCAACGGCAAGGGCGTGCAGGCGATGCTGAAGAAGATCCCGTCCGGGATCGAGATCGAGAATTCCGCCAAGACCGGCAACCTGCAGCCGTCGTTCGGTCCGTTCAACCTCGCGCCTGCCGATGATCCCGCCTACCGGCACGCGGATTACCGGAACGGCTGCGCGGTGATGTCGGAGTGCGGCATGGCGCTCACGCCGCTCGGCTACTATCCGTGCGCGGTGGCAGGCGGCATCGACCGCATCGAGGGCAACCGCCTCGGCCACGCGCATCTTCCGGCCGACGACGACGACATGCTGGAGGCCGCGGAACGGCTGTGCCGCCTGTGCGGCCATTTCAGGGAGGGGCATTTCATTCCCGAGCATCTGCGTCCGCCCACCCTGGAACAGAAGCTGTCGCCGACCTGGGTCGGGCTTTATCAACGCTGGCGGGAAGACAAGAAGGCGCGCAGGATGGACGACGCCTCCCGGCAGACCGAGTATCAGCTGCGCTTTCAGCGCATGCCCGTCGCGCCCGTGCGCGAGCAGGAAGTCGAATCCTGAATACCGCCGCGTCTCGGGCGGAGAGCCATTCACCGACAGTCTGATCCGGAGGAGCTTGTTCATGCATCAGCCATTGCTATCGCTCGTGGTCGCGACGGTGGGACGCACCGCCGAACTCGCGGGCCTGTTCGCCTCGCTTGCCGCCCAAAGCTGGCGCGGTTTCGAAGTCATCGTCGTCGACCAGAACGGCGATGACCGCCTGGACGCCATCCTGGCGCAGGCAAGACAGGAAGGACTGGCGCTCAGTCATCTGCGCCTGCAGCCGGCCAATCTGTCCGCCGCACGCAATCTCGGCATCGATGCGGCGCGCGGCGAGTGGATCGGCTTTCCGGATGACGATTGCTGGTACAGCCCGCACATGCTCGAGCGGCTGGCGAAGTATTTCGAGGGCCGGCAGCCCGCGGCAGGCGTCGCCGCGCGCTGGCATGAGCTGATAGACGCGTCCGAGCCGGCGTCGCGGCTGAGCTGGCGACGCTCGCGCGCCTTCCGGGATGTGCCCACGCCGTCGTTCGCGCTGTTCTTCCACCGGGCGGTATTCCAGCGGATCGGCGGTTTCGACGCCCGGCTGGGTGTCGGCCAGTGGTTCGGCGCGGGGGAGGAGACGGACCTCCTGTTCCGGGCGCTGCGCACCGGCGCCGTGATCGAATTCGAACCCTCGGCGGTCGTTCATCATCCGCTCAAGGAACCGCCGCCGACGGCGGATGCGCGGCACGCCGAGCGACTCCGCGCGCGCGGCGCCGGCGCCTTGTACCGCAAGCATGCGCTGCCGCCCTGGGTCATCCTGCGGGGGTTGCTCGCGCCGGTGCTGCGGCCGTTGTCGCAGGGGCGCTTCGGCAACGAGCTGGCGCTGGGGCGGGCGGTGATGCGGGGACGGCTGGACGGGGTGCTCGGCTGGGGCCGCGGCGGCGGGCCGATCTATCGCTCGACGGGTGCTGCGCGCACCTGGGCGCCGGAGGCCGGGCAGGACAGTACGGCGGCGGCGGACGCGGCCGTTCAGGAGGCCGCACAGGAGGCCGGACAGCTCGCCGCCTGAGCCGGCCCCGTCCTGACGGC
This sequence comes from Noviherbaspirillum aridicola, assembly GCF_019656455.1. Taxonomy (GTDB): domain Bacteria; phylum Pseudomonadota; class Gammaproteobacteria; order Burkholderiales; family Burkholderiaceae_D; genus Noviherbaspirillum; species Noviherbaspirillum aridicola. The sequence continues at coordinate 10,283 of NZ_BPMK01000024.1, read as the reverse complement.
TTATCTCGCGCCGCGCTTTGCCGCGCGGCGACCCGCGGGGCGGTAGACGAGCCGCCTCGCGTTCGCCGTCGCGCGCGAGCGGACCGGCTTCAACCCGCCATTGGCGATGCCCGCGCATGCACGCGACAGGCGCTCCATCGCATGAGTGCCGCCATACATCACCGCGCGTCCCGGGCGCCGCGCGCTCCCTGCGTGAAGGAAAGGCGCGGGCATCATCCACCATCGCATCAGGCCGGCGCCCGCCATCGCCATCTGCCCCGCCATCCACATGCCCTGCTGCACATTGAGCGTCATGGCCCTGAGCATCATCGCCTGCAGCGACTCGGCGGCGGCCTGCGGTTTCTCCTGCACCATGCGGGTGAACTCGCGGCGATCGCGGATGCCGGGGTTGGGGCCGGCGGCCGCCATCCTGCCGAGCCGGTGAGCAATCACGACCGCGGACGACTGCAGCATCTCCGCATAGCCGAGCGTGAAACGGAGCCAGCCGAGCATCGGATCGGCGGCGACGGGAAAAGGGGTGCGTGACGGCATGGCGGCTCCTCGGGCGGCGGGTGGGGCTTGGAGCGCCCGTGGCCGGGCCGGTTCACGGAACATTCATCCTGTTTTGTCATCAAGCAGTCATAATGCGTCCCTATCGTCAACGTCTTTGTCCGCGGCCGGCGCCGGGACGAGGCAATAAAAGGAAAAAAGCATGTTTGCCGCCGTCGATCTGGGTTCCAATAGTTTCCGCCTGCATGTGGGCGCTTTCGACGGTGAGGCGATCCGCATCGTACGCACGGCACGAGACCAGATACGGCTCGGTGCCGGACTGGATGCCGGGGGAAACCTGACGCCGCAAGCCATGCAGAGCGCCCTGCAGTGCCTGCGCGACTTCCGCGCGGTGCTCGGCGAATATGAGCTGGACGCGGTGCGCGTGGTCGCCACCAATACCCTGCGGGTGGCGAGGAATGCGGCGGAGTTCGTGCCGCAGGCGGAGCAGGCCATCGGCTATCCGATCGAGATCATTTCCGGCGAAGAAGAGGGCAGGCTGATCTACATGGGCGTGTCGAGCGTGCTGCCGGCCGCGGAGCAGCGGCTGGTGGTCGACATCGGCGGCGGCTCCACCGAAGTCATCGTCGGCCGTGGCAGCGACATCCTCCAGGTTGAATCCTTCAGCATCGGCACCGCCGGCCACAGCCTGTCCTTCTTCCCCGGGGGACGCATCGACGACACGTCCTTCGAGGCGGCCGTGCTGGCCGCCCGTTCCACCTTCGAAGACGCGGCCCCGCTGTACAAGGCGCAGAGCTGGAGCAATGCCTACGGCTCGTCGGGCACGATCCGCACCACCGCCGAAGTCATCGCCAGGAATGCGATCGGCGACGGACGCATGTCGCAGGACAGCCTGCGCGCGCTCGCCGGCCGCCTGATCGCTTTCGGCGACATCGGCCGCGTCAATCTCGCCGGCATCCGGCCCGATCGCGCGATCGCGGTCGCCGGCGGCCTGGCGATCCTGCTCGGCCTCATGCAGGAACTGGACATCCCGGTGCTGCACCCGGTGGACGCCGGCCTGCGCATGGGCGTGCTGTGGGATCTGCAGCTGCGCGCGACGCAGCGCGACCGGCGCGAGCAGTCGGTGCGGGAATGCATGCGCCGCTTCCGCGTGGACGCGGACCGCGCCAACCGCGTGGCCAATGCGGCGCTGACGCTGTACGCGCGGCTCAAGCCGGCGGGCGAGGACATGGAGAAATACCTGCGCTGGTCGGCGCTGCTGCACGAGATCGGACTGGCGGTCTCGCACACCGGCTTCCACAAGCACAGCGCCTATATCATCGACAACGCGGACCTGCCCGGCTTCACCACCCGCGAACAGCGGCTGATGTCGACGCTGGCGCTGGCGCAGAAGGGCAACCTGCGCAAGGTGGCCGACGCCCTGGAAGACGGCGACCGCGCGCGGGCGATACTCGCGCTGCGGCTGGCCACCATGTTCATGCATTCGCGCATCGACGGCGATATCAGCGACATGCGGCTGCGCATGAAGAAGGGGATCGAACTCGAGCTCAAGCGCGCATGGCTGCAGCGCCATCCGACCGTCGGCGTGTGGATCGACAAGGAGCGTGCCGCCTGGGACGAGGCGGGCTACGGCTTTCAGCTACGGACCGCGGACTGACCGCGGCCCGCGCCCTCAGAAAACCAGTCCGGCGCCGCGGGTCAGCAGCGCGATGTCGAGATAGCCGGACAGGCGGCCGTTCTCCGGCGCGGCGGTCAGGCCGCCGATGTCGATCGCCGTGCCGCGCGCCATGAATTCCTGCAGCACCGCCGGTCCGCTGCGCCGCGACGCCTGCATCATCTTCACCAGCGTGCGCGCGGCCGCAAATCCCTCCAGCGTGAGCGCGGACACGCTCTCGTCCCGGTATTTCTTCATCATGCCCAGGTGCTCCATCTGCAGCACCGTGTTGCCGGCGCCGGGATTGGGCACGACCTGGGAAAACACGGTCCACTCGACCGCGCGGCTGCCGGCCAGTTCGCGCAGGGTATCGAGGTTGGTCAGGGAAGTGCCGGCGACGAAGCGCTGGCCGTCGTGCTTGCGGAAAGCCTTCAGGAAGAGGCCGGTGCTGATGCTGTCGGCGATCACCAGCACGAAACCCGGTCGGGCGGCCGCCATGCGTTGCGCTTCCTGCGCGATGCTGTCTTCGCGCGCGCTGATGCGCGCCTCGCGGGTCACGCGCACCTGGCGCTCCCGCGCTTCCTCCTGCACGCTGCGCCAGGCTTCCTGGTGGACGGGGCTGTCCTGGTGCACGACGCCGACATCGCTGATGCCCAGCTTCCTGAAATGCGAAAAGATGTGGCGCAGCTCCTGCCGGTAGGTCGGGCGCCAGTACAGCACGCGCTGGCCATGCGTCTGTTCGCCGGCCGCCAACGGGGCGTACAGCATCTGGCCCTTGCGCCGCACCGCGGGGCTGTCCGCCACTGCCCGCACCGTCGCATCGCCGATGCCGCCGATCAGGAATTCCGCCTGCTCGCGTTCGAGCAGTTCGGCCGCCGCGGCCGCGCTCGCCGCCGGGTCGCCGCCGTCGTCGCGCGCGATGAAGCGGATGCGGCGGCCCTGGATGCCGCCCGCGGCGTTGATCATGTCGAAACAGGTCTTGATGCCGGCGACATAGTCGCGGCCGAGGCTTCCGTTGGGGCCGGACAGGTCGATGGCCTGGCCGATCACGATCGGTTCGGCCGCCAGGGCGGGCATCGCGGGCGGCAGCAGGCACAGGCCGGCGACCAGCAGTTGTTTGAGTCGGTACATCATGTCGAGTCTGGCAAAGTGAGTGAACAGGGAATCAGGCGCGCAGAAGAGGACGCTCTTCCCGGGGCAGCACAGCGGGCAGCACGGCGGGCAGCGGGCGGCCGGGGACCGGCAGCACCCGCACCGCGGCGCTGACCGCGGCAGGCGCCTGCGGCTCGCCGTCCTCGTCGAGGCGGAATGCGGCGACCGCATGCAGCAGGTCCTCCGCCTGCTGGCGCAGGGCCGCCGAGGCCTGGGCGGCCTGCTCGACCAGCGCGGCGTTGCGCTGCGTGACTTCATCCATCTGGCCGATGGAGAGGTTGACCTGTTCGATGCCTGTCGACTGTTCGCTGCTGGCGTCGGCGATGTCCTGCATGATCAGCGTGACTTCGCGCACCGCGCCGAGCAGTTCGCGCATGGTCTTGCCGGCGTCGGCCACCATGGCGTTGCCGCGCTCGGTCTCGCCGACCGCGCCGTCGATCAGCTTGCGGATCTCGTGCGAGGCGCCCGCGCTGCGCTGGGCCAGCGCGCGGACCTCGGAAGCCACCACCGCGAAGCCGCGGCCATGGACGCCGGCGCGGGCAGCTTCGACGGCCGCGTTGAGCGCGAGCAGATTGGTCTGGAACGCGAGTTCGTCGATCACGCGGATGATGTCGATCACTTTGGCAGAGGATGCCTTGATCGCCGCCATGCTGGCGACCGCACGCTCCACCGCTTCGCCTCCCTTGTCGGCGATGGCGCCGGCGGTGAGCGTGAGGCGATGGGCATCGGCGGCACCGGTGCTGTTGCGGCGCACCGCCGCGGTCAGTTCTTCCATGGAGCTTACGGTCTGCTGCAGCGCGCCCGCCTGCGACTCGGTGCGTGCCGACAGGTCGGCATTGCCGGAGGCGATTTCGGCGGCCGCGCGGCCGATGGTTTCGCTGCCGCCGCGGACCTGCCGCACCAGCCGGCCGAGACCGTCGATCATGTCGTCGAACGCCGTCGCCAGCTCGCCGATCTCGTCGCGCGAGCGGGTCGATACATGGACCGAGAGGTCGCCCTGCGCCGCCTTCGCCACCGCGCGGCCGAGCTGCCCGATATCGCGCCGGAACGACTCGATGAACCCGGACAGCAGCCACATGGCGGCGGACAGCGCGGCGACCGCGATCAGGACGATCAGATTGCGATGACCGGTCTGATCCTCGACACGCTGCGCGAGCAGGGCGTCGAGTTCGGCGCGGCTGGCGCGCGCGGCACCGTGCAGGGCGTCGATGCTTTGCAGTCCCGCCTCGAGAAAGGCCATGCCGGACGTCTGATCGACCGAGCTGAGCACCTCGTTGCGTGCGCGCTCGATGAAGAGACCGGCACCCGCGAGCGATGCCTGCTCCGGCTTGAGGCGGGCGGCGAGCGCGGGGCGCTCGCGAAGGACGGCGGCGAAACGCTCGGGCATGCGCGCCAGGTCGCGCTGGGCGAGCATCAGCGTCGAGCTGAGCAGCACATCTTCGCCGCCCTCCTGCAGCCCGGTATCGATATAGGCGGCGCCACGCGCGGCCACGTCGGCGAGACCGGAGGCGAGTTCCGGCAGGGCGGTGACGGCCAGCGTCGCCAGGTGGTGCGGCGCGATTTCCGGGTCCAGCGTCAGGCCCGAGGATTCAGCGATGCGGGTATTCAGTTCGGCGATCCGCGCGAGCAGCGCGCCATGCAAGGCATAGCTTTCCTTGGCCTGGAGGCCGGCGATCCGTTCCTTCAGCGTCTGCCATTGCTTGCCCGCATCGGCCGCAGCGGGCGCCGCATCGGTCGTCAACCGGGCGATCGCCGTGTCGAGCGCGGCCCTGATCTCGTCGGCCCTGGCAGCCGCCGGTTTCGATCCGGCGAGGGCAAGGTGGCGCCAGGCGCGATGCTGCTCGAGCAGCCGCGCAGCCTCGGCGCCGGCCTCCAGGCGTTTCAGTCCGGCGCGACGGGTCTCGGTGCTGGCCACGGATTGCTGCAATTCGACCAGCAGCAGCGCGGTGACGAGCAGCAGCGGCAACGCGAACAGCAGCGCGACCAGCCCGAATTTCGGCAGCAGGCGCAGCTGCTGCATCAGGCGAACGGCGGGAGAGAGGAGCATCGACATGGGCTTGACACCTTAAAAGTTGTTTTTCGGCAAGTTTGCCCAGTGTTTGTTACCCGGTGATGACGGAAACAGTCTTGCATGCCGGACATAAACGGTAATATCATTTATACGGTATAAATGATTTATACGATTTCACGCATGGAGGATTGAACATGGCAAAGACGATTGCAAGCAAGGCGGAGTCCGCCACCCCCGCGGCAGGCAAGGCCGCGCCGGCAGCGAAGAAGGTTTCGAAAGTGACGGCCCAGGCCAAGGCGCCGGCGGCTGTCCCCGCCGAACAGGCGGCGCCGGCCGCAAAGCCGGCCGCAAAGCCGGTTGAAAAGCCGGCAGCAAAACCGGCAGCCAGGAAGGCGGCGGCGGTCAAGGCAAAGCCGGAAGTCAAGGCGGAGCCGGAGGTCAGGGCGCGCAAGCCTAAGCTCGTTCGCGACAGCTTCACCATGCCGGAATCGGAATACGCCGCGCTCGGCGAAATCAAGAAGGCCTGCCTGAAGGCCGGCATCGAGGTCAAGAAGAGCGAACTGCTGCGCGCGGGCGTGGCGCTGCTCAAGCGTCTCGATGTCCAGGGCGTCAGGGACGTGCTCGGTTCGCTGCCGTCGCTGAAGGCGGGGCGGCCGAAGAAAGGCAAGCAAGAGGGCAAGCAAGAAGGGAAGTAAGCCGGCCAGGCCGATCCTGCTTGCCGCGAGTCATTGCCGCGGTTGTGAACCAACCGCATCTCTTCGCGCTCGAACCGGAGTTCCGTCAACAGAGCGACACGACCGATGCACGAGCTGGAGCAGGAAAAACAGTTGCGCAAGAGTCGCCGCCTGGCGACCGGCCTGCTCGTCCTGATGGCGGTGCTGTTCGTCGCCGCGCGGCTGGGGGAGGCGCGTTATCCATGGCTGGCGTTCGTGACCGCCTTCGCCGAAGCGGCGATGGTGGGCGCGCTCGCTGACTGGTTCGCGGTGACCGCCTTGTTCCGCTCGCCGCTCGGCCTGCCGATTCCGCATACCGCCATCATTCCGCGCAACAAGGACAGGATAGGCGACAGCCTGTCCAATTTCCTTGAGCATAATTTCATCACCCAGGAAGTCATCCGCGAGGAATTGCGCCGGGTCGACTTCGCCGGTGCCGCGGCCGGCTGGCTGGCGCAGCCCGAAAACAGCCGCGCGGTGGCGCGGCAGGCGGTGCGCAGCGTGCCCTCGCTACTGAAAGTGATCGAGGACGACGAAGTGCGCAGCTTCATCCAGCATCGGATCGCGCGCACCCTGGAAAACACCCGCTTCGCGCCGGCGCTGGCCGACATGCTCGATCTGCTGATGGCCAGCGGCCATCAGCGCGCGCTGTTCGACCAGCTGATCGTGCTGGCGGGGCGCGCGCTCGAGCACAACAAGTCCTACATCCGATGGAAAATCCATGAGACCAGCCCGCGCTGGCTGCCCAAGGCGATCGATGAAAAGCTGTATGAGCGCATCGTCGCGGCGCTGCAAAGCACGCTCGATGAAATGCGCGACGAAGACAGCGAATGGCGGATGCGCTTCCACAATCTCGCCAGGGATTTCCTGGAAAAGCTGCGCACCTCGGAAGAGTACGAGGCGCGCCTGGACGCGATTCTGAGCGAAGTGCTCGGGCATCCCGCGGTGCGCAATTACGCGATCGGCGTCTGGCACGACATCCGGGAACGCCTGGTGGCGGATGCCAACAGTCCGGATTCCCAGATGGCGGCCAAGCTCGATCACGCCATCCGCGCTTTCGGCCGCGACCTGCTGCAGGATGAAAGCGTGCAGCGCAAGCTCAATCAGTGGATCCGCATCGTCGCCACCGAGACCATCGTCGGCCGGCGCGAGGCGATTGCCGACCTCGTGGCGCGGGTGATTCACAAGTGGGATGCAGTGACCATGTCGCGCAAGCTGGAACTGCATGTCGGCAAGGACCTGCAATTCATCCGCATCAACGGCACCCTGGTGGGCGGCCTCGTCGGCCTGGTGCTGCACGTGGTGTCGCTGGCCTTGCCCTAGGGCGGCGTGCCGCCGGTTTACTTGCCCGCCATGTCGGCCGTCAGCGCCGCCTTGATATAGGGGAGGGTCTGCTCGCCGACCTGTTTCTGCGCGATCCACAGCACGGCGCCCTTGCGCAGCAGCCAGTCCTGTTCCTGCCCCGCCAGCAGCAGGGACGCCACCTGGCCCAGCGTCGGCTGGTGCCCGACCACCAGCACCGCGCCCGCCGCCTGCGGCCATTGCGCAGCTTCCAGCACCGATGCCGCGCTCGCGTCCGGCGCCAGCGAAACATGGGTCTTGAACTTGCGGCCGAGCGCCTCGACCGTCTGCACGGTGCGCACCGCCGGACTGGAAAGCACGCGGCAGGATCCGGGCAGCTGGCGGTCCAGCCACTCGCCCATGCGCGCCGCCTGCTTGCGTCCCTTGGCGGTCAGTGCCCGCGCCTCGTCCCGCAGCTCCGGTCCGCCCGGTTCCGCTTCCGCATGCCGCCACAGGATCAGTTCCATGTTTTCTCCTTACTGGCTCGAGCCCAGTGATTGCGCCAGGTATTGCTGCGCGCTGAACGCCGCCTGCTTGCCGCGCGGCTTACGGCGCACGTAGCGGCCGTCCGCGCCCAGTTCCCAGGCGTCGACATTATCCTTCAGGTACGGGTTCAGGCCCTGGTTGATGACTTGCTTGCGCAGCGACTTGTCCAGCACCGGGAAAGCGACTTCGACCCGGCGCAGCAGGTTGCGGCTCATCCAGTCCGCGCTGGCAAGATAGACCCGGTGTTCGAGGTTGGCGCGGAAATAATAGATGCGGCTGTGTTCGAGAAAGCGGCCGACCACCGAACGCACCCGGATGTTTTCCGACAAGCCCGGCACGCCCGGACGCAGCGCGCAGGCGCCGCGCACGATGAGGTCGATCTTGACGCCGTCGGCCGAGGCCGCGTACAGCGCCCGGATCACCGATTCGTCGATCAGCGCGTTCATCTTGGCGATGATGCGCGCGGGCCGGCCCTCGCGCGCGATCGCGGCTTCGTTGCGGATGGCCTTGATGATTTCCCGCTGCAGCCCGAAGGGTGCCAGCCACAGATACTGCAGCCGGCGCGGGCGGGTCAGGCTGGTGAGGTGGATGAAGATCTCGTTGACTTCGCTGGTGATGCCCGGGTGCGCGGTGAGCAGCCCGAAGTCGGTGTAGAACTTGGTCGTCGTCGGATGATAGTTGCCGGTGCCGAGGTGGGCGTAATGCCGCAGCTCCCGGCCCTCGCGGCGCAGCACGAGCGCGAGCTTGGCGTGCGTCTTCAGGCCGACCACGCCGTACACCACCTGTGCGCCGACCCGTTCGAGGCGCTCCGCCCAGTTGATATTGGCCTGTTCGTCGAAGCGCGCCATGAGCTCGACGATCACCGTCACTTCCTTGCCCCGCTGCGCCGCGAGAATCAGCGACTCCATCAGGTCCGAGTTCATGCCGGTCCGGTAAATGGTCTGCTTGATCGCCAGCACATCCGGGTCATGGGCGGCGGAGCGGATGAATTCGACCACCGGCTGGAAGGACTGGAAGGGATGATGCAGCAGCACATCCTGCCGCCGCAGCAGCGCGAACATGCCGCCGTCGGCCAGCGTCGCCGGCAGGCCGGGGACGAAAGGCGGGTAGTGCAGGGCGGGCTGCTGCACGTGGCTGATGATTTCCTGCAGCCGCACCAGGTTCACCGGCCCGTTCACCGCATACAGCATGCCCTTGTCGATGCCGAACTGCTCGAGCAGGAACTGCGACAGGTGCGGCGGGCAGTTCGCCGCCACTTCCAGCCGCACCGCAAAGCCGAACTGACGGCTCTGCAACTCCGACTGCAGCGCCTGGCGGAGATTCTTCACCTCGTCCTCGTCCACCCAGAGGTCGCTGTTGCGGGTCACGCGGAACTGGGAATAGGCGGTGACTTCGCGGCCGGTGAACAGGTCGGTGATGTGCGCGTGGATGACCGAAGACAGCAGGCAGAAGCAGGCGGCGCCGTCGGACAGTTCATCCGGCAGGCGGATGACCCGGGGCAGCACGCGCGGCGCCTTGAGTATGGCGATCGCGTTGCCGCGGCCGAAAGCATCCTTGCCCGACAGCTCGACAATGAAATTCAGGCTTTTGTTTACTACCAGGGGAAACGGATGGGCCGGGTCGAGTCCGATCGGCGTCAGCAGCGGCCGCACTTCCCGGTCGAAGTACTCCTTGACCCAGGCCCGCTGCGCCTCGTTGCGCTCTTCATGACGCAGCAGCCGGATGCCGGCGGATGCCAGCTGCGGCAGGATTTCCTCGTGCAGCAGCGTATATTGCCTTTCGATCAACGCATGGCACTCCTCGCCGATCCGTCCCAGCACCGCCGCCAGGGCGGGGGTCGGCACGCTCGGCGCGGCGCCCGGGTCCTGCGCCAGCAGGCTGGCAATCCGGACCTCGAAGAATTCATCCATGTTGCTGCTGACAATACAGAGAAAGCGCAGGCGCTCGAGCAGCGGGACCGCGCGGTCTTCGGCCTGGGCGAGGACGCGGCGGTTGAATGCCAGCTGCGACAGTTCGCGATTCAGATACGTCCCTGTTTCCTCGTGCGAGAGGGAAGAGCCGGTTTTCTTGCTTGTCTTTTTATTCATTCTTTTGGCAAATCTAGGGCGGCACATGCCGGCGGACCGAGTCTATTAAGCAAATATGACCGCTTTATGACGGAAAAATCTCTTGCGCCGCTTTATGACAAGCGCGTGTCGCCGCTGTCATAAACGTGTCATATTTCGGGGCTACAGTTCGCCCTGTCCTTGTTTGACAATTCTCATGGAGCAGATGATGCGACTGAACAAATTCTTTGCCACGATGGCCATTGCCGCCGGAGCAAGCTTCATCAACAACGCGATCGCCGCCGACATCACCGGCGCCGGCGCGACCTTCCCGTACCCGATCTATGCGAAGTGGGCCGAGGAATACAAGAAGGCCACCGGCACCGGCCTGA
>NZ_BPMK01000023.1 GCF_019656455.1 Noviherbaspirillum aridicola | reverse complement strand
CAACCGGGAACGTCCGCACCTGGCCCTCCAATACAAAACGCCCGATGCAGTGCATCGGGCGTTTCAAAGGAGCGATCAGGCAGATAATTTACCCTGCTTAACCGTCAACCTATAGCAGGACGGGTCACTGCAGCACGGGTCTTGCACACCTGCCATGGCGGCCGGCAAGCCCTTCCGCAAATCGGTTCTCCCTTCTCTTGCAGCAGTGCCGAAAAGGTATAATGCGCGCCATGAATACCCGGACCGACCCCCAGCTCGACGCGCTTCGTGTTCCACCCCATTCGATCGAGGCAGAGCAATCCGTATTAGGCGGTCTTCTCCTCGACAACGCGGCGTGGGACCGCATCGCCGATTTCGTCAGCGAGGATGATTTCTATCGCTACGACCACCGCATCATCTTCCAGCACATCGTCAAGCTGATCAACGCAACGCGTCCGGCGGACGTGATCACGGTGTACGAGGCACTCAGCACCAGCGGCAAGGCGGAAGAAGTCGGCGGCCTGACCTACCTGAATGCGCTGGCGCAGAACACGCCGTCTGCCGCCAACATCCGCCGCTATGCCGAGATCGTCCGCGACCGCGGCGTGCTGCGCAAGCTGATCACCGTATCGGATGAGATTTCGTCGGAAGCTTTCAACCCTCAGGGCAAGGAAGTCAAGCAGATCCTCGACGCCGCGGAATCCAAGATCTTCGCCATCGCGGAAGAGGGGGCGCGCGGCGCCCAGGGCTTCCAGGCGATCCAGCCGCTGCTGACCCAGGTCGTGGAGCGCATCGACGAGCTTTATAACCGCGACAATCAGAACGACATCACCGGGGTGCCGACCGGCTTCATCGACCTCGACCGCATGACCTCGGGTCTGCAGCCCGGCGACCTGGTCATCGTCGCCGGCCGTCCGTCCATGGGCAAGACCGCGTTCTCCCTGAACATCGGCGAGAACGTCGCGATCGACAGCGGCCTTCCGGTCGCCGTGTTTTCGATGGAAATGGGCGGCACCCAGCTGGCCATGCGTATGCTCGGCTCGGTCGGTCGTCTCGACCAGAGCCGCCTGCGGGTGGGCAAGCTCAACGACGAGGACTGGCCGCGGCTCACGCATGCGATCCAGAAGATGAACGATGCGCAGCTGTACATCGACGAGACGCCCGCGCTGTCGCCGATCGAACTGCGCGCGCGCGCCCGGCGCCTGTCGCGCCAGTGCGGCAAGCTCGGCCTGATCATCGTCGACTACCTGCAGCTCATGGCGGGCAACAGCGCCGGCGAGAACCGCGCCACCGAGATCTCCGAGATCTCGCGTAACCTGAAAGGCCTGGCCAAGGAACTGCACTGCCCCGTGATCGCACTGTCGCAGCTGAACCGATCGCTGGAACAGCGGCCGAACAAGCGACCGGTGATGTCCGACCTGCGGGAATCGGGCGCCATCGAGCAGGACGCCGACGTCATTCTGTTCATCTACCGCGATCAGGTCTACAACCCGGACTCGCCGGACAAGGGCACTGCGGAAATCATCATCGGCAAGCAGCGTAACGGCCCGATCGGCACGGTGCGCCTGACCTTCCTCGGCGAATACACCAAGTTCGACAATTACACGGGCGGCAACGCCGTCTTCGACAACGAATAAAAAAATGACATGGCGGGCGCCTTGCCACGCCGTTTCGACATCGACTACATCACTTCAGAGAGCGACTTATGTTTGGACGTTTGATGCCCACGGAGGGCAAATTCTTCGAGCTTTTCAGCCAGCACGCCGATCTTTGCGTCAAGGGCGCAAAGGAAATGGTCGCCCTGATGACCAACTTCGACGATCTCGAAACCCGCGTGCATGCGATCGAGACCATCGAGAAGCAGGCGGACAAGGTGACCTATGAAACCCTGGACCTGCTGCACAAGACCTTCATCACGCCGCTGGACCGCGACGACATCCACAAGCTGATCACCAGCATGGACGACATCCTCGACCTGCTGGAAGATGCGGGCCAGACCATCTCCCTGTACGACATCAAGGCCATCACGCCTGAAGCCAAGCGCCTCGCCGAGCTGTGCCTGGCCTGCGCCGAGAAGGTCCAGGCCACCGTCGTCCTGCTCAACAACATGGACAACTCGCGCGAGATGCTCGGCATCTGCGAAGAGATCGACCGTCTCGAATCCGATGCCGACCATGTGATGCGCGCCGCGATGTCCAAGCTGTTCCGCGACGAGCCGGACGTCCGTACGCTCATCAAGCTCAAGGCGATCTACGAGATCCTCGAGACCGTGACCGACCGCTGCGAAGACGTGGCCAACATCATCGAGGCGATCATCGTCGAGAACGCCTGAACACGCGGGCCAACCGGAACAACACCAAGAACATTTCATGCAAACCCTAGAAATAAGCATCTATGTGCTCGCGTTCCTGATCGCGCTGGCGCTGCTGTTCGACTTCATGAACGGCTTTCACGATGCGGCCAATGCGATTGCGACGGTGGTCTCGACCGGCGTGCTCAAGCCGCAGCACGCGGTGGCAATGGCCGCCTTCTTCAACGTCGTCGCGATCTTCTTCTTCCAGCTCAAGGTGGCCTCGACGGTGGGCAAGGGCACGATCGAACCCGCGGTCGTCGATCATTACGTGGTATTCGGGGCACTCGTCGGCGCGATCGTCTGGAACGTCATCACCTGGTACTACGGCATTCCCTCGTCGTCCTCGCATGCGCTGATCGGCGGCCTCGTCGGCGCGGCCGTCGCCAAGGCGGGCACGGGCTCGCTGATCTCGGCCGGCCTGATCAAGACCATCTCCTTCATTCTGCTGTCGCCGCTGCTCGGCTTTGTCTTCGGCTCGATCATGATGGTAGTCGTGTCATGGATGTTCGTGCGCACCACGCCGCGCAAGGTGGACAAGTGGTTCCGGCGCATGCAGCTGGTTTCGGCCTCCATGTACAGCCTCGGCCACGGCGGCAACGATGCGCAGAAGACCATGGGCATCATCTGGATGCTGCTGATCGCCGCCGGCCATTCCACGTCCAGCGATCCGCTGCCGATGTGGGTGGTGCTGAGCTGCTACGCGGCGATCGGCCTGGGCACGCTGTTCGGCGGCTGGCGCATCGTCAAGACCATGGGCCAGAAAATCACCAAGCTCAAGCCCGTCGGCGGCTTCTGCGCCGAAACCGGCGGCGCGATCACGCTCTTCCTGGCGACCGCGCTCGGCATCCCAGTATCGACGACCCATACCATCACCGGCGCGATCGTCGGGGTCGGTTCGTCCCGCAAGATGTCCGCGGTGCGCTGGGGCGTGGCGGGCAATATCGTCTGGGCATGGGTCTTCACCATCCCCGCGTCGGCCTTCATGGCGGCGGTCGCATGGTGGATCGGTACCAAGATTCTCTGATCCAGACCGAAAACTCGCGGGAAGCGCATCGGCTAGCCTGAGCCTTCCCGACACACAATGCCGTTCAGCGTCAGCGCCGAGCGGCATTTTTTTTCGTCCTTCCGCCGCCGCGTGCCCCGTTCTGGAGCACTCCATCCCTTCTCTGGTGCACCGCGACATGTCCGGAACCGCTGTCCGCGGTCCGGCTACTGATCGCGTGAGTTTTCCATCGCTACGTGTGACCCAGCCAGACGAGGAGCAGAGATGAACATGTCGTTGAGCGCGTTTTTCAGGGGCAGGCAACCGGCGCAGGTCGTGGCGCCGCCGAACCACGGTGAGCCGAGGCACATCGAAGTTGCCGTGCCCCGCGATAACGAGACCGGATGCCCGCGGCGCAATGTGTACGGCGATCCGGGCGTGTACCACGCAATCGAAGGCGTGACCGCGAAAGCGCACGCCAATGCCCAGCGTCTGCACGAGGAAGCGATCAACCGCCTGTACCCCGGCGCCTATGCGGTGTCCGGTCCCGCGACCGAGGTGTTCTCCATCACGCAGGCCGCGTACGATCACATGGATGTCGCCGCCGGGCGGAAACTGGAGCAGGACCTGCTGCGCGCCGGCTTCCGTCTGCCCGGCGGTTCGTGGACCTACCGGGCGGTAGCGAAGTCGGGCGCCATGCTGGACAGGCTTGCGGACAAAGTCGGCGCAAGCGGCGCACCCGACGGACTCAAGCGCGTCGCGGACAAGGGACTGTCGAAGCTGGGTGCGGCGGTGCGGGGCATCCGCAAGCCGCCGTTGAACTATCCCGGCATGGAGCACGTGCGCGACCGGCGCACCTACTTCGACCTGCTGCGCCGCGCGGACAAGTCCGATACCGCCGCTCATGCCCTGAGCGCGTCACAGCGCAGCAAGCGGCTGCGTCTTGAACGCCAGCTTGTCTACTATCAGCGACTCTACGAGTCGGCTCACGCCTATCTTCAGCAGGGCGCGATCAAGCTGTCCGGGCTTTTTGCCTATGACGCCGGCAGGCGCGGCCTGCAACTGCTACCTAGGAGCGTCGGGGAGATCGACGCCTTCTTCAGGGAACGCTTCGACCTGGTCCCGGACGGCCGGGCGAGCAAGGATGCGGAAAAGAAGTTCGCCAAGGCGGGAAACGATGCGGCCGGGCAGGAACAGGTGCTGCGCGATCATCTGCACGCCCTGCTTGCGAAAGTGCCGCTGGGATTGGGTGAGGGCGCCGGGGGCGTCGCCGGGAATGGCTTGCTGGGACTGGCCGAGGCCTACGCGACGGAGATCGGCCTGCAGCGGCAAAGCGACATCGGCGAGCATGTGATGCAGATCGACAAGAGCGTATGGCTGGCGCCTCACGACGATCCCGCCGCCGGCCCCGGTTCTTTCAGGCTGGTGCAGCCCTTCGGCCAGGATAACTGGGCGTTGCGCAGCAAGCAGCTGGTGGCCACCCGGGATGCCGGTACCGGGCGCTACAAGCTCGAGCTGAAGACGTTTTCCTATTTCGTCGAGGTCGAGGGGCCGGATGGCGGCACCGAAAAAAAGTATGTGTCCGCCACCGGCTTCGACGATCCGAACGCGGTGATCAGGGAAGAGCTGAGCACATCGGTGGAACTGCCGCCCGGGCGCGAGGCCATGGAGATGCTGCGACAGCACTTCTCGGTCAACAATCTCGACCTGCTGTTTGACGATGGCGGCGGATTGGGTACGGAGGACTACAAGACTGTCGCCGCGCGCGTGACCGCCAAGCGCATGATCAACGAGAAGGCCAACGACATCGTCTGCAGGCACGTGGACGAACAGCGCGACCGCTACCTGGAACAGACGAAGGTGATCAGCGGGCAGGAAACCGGCTACTTCTTCAATTCCGGCATGTACGGCGAGAACATCTGCGTCAAGAGCCGCGAGCGGTTCATGGACAGATTCAGCAAGAAGGTGCCGGTGGTCGGCTCCTGCGGCTCGCACCAGCGGGTGGCGGCGGATCACGGCCGGCCGATCATCGCGCTCGAGCATTTGCCGCCGTATCTCAAGTTTCTTCTCAGCCGCCACGGGTCCGATCCCTACACGCTCGGCGAACCCGGCAAGCAGACCATCGGCGCATACAATGAAAACACGCTGGCGGCGGGGGTGATGGAGACTCCGCTCGACATCGTGCCCCATGCCCCAGGCAAGCGCGACGCGGAACCGGGCCGCCCGGTGGCGCAGTCGAAGGAGACGCCGCTGCTCACCCGGGACGTCGACAATTCGCAGCATCTCCCGCTCAACCAGCGCGAGTACATCGAGCCCGGCGCCGCATCCCGGCCGGCCTCGCTGCGGCGGCTCTGGCGGCCCCGCGACGCGGCCAACCTCTGCCTGCATGTCCGGATGAGCCAGGACGATCCGGTCGGTCAGCCCTTCACCTTCTATCAGCCGCAGGCCGCCGTGCCTCGCCTCGCGCCCGCAACGCCGGAGGAGTTGAAGGCAAAGGGGCCGTCGGCGGCGCAGGGTACGGCCAGGGTCGGATTGCGGCAGATTCCGGTGCAGGTTTCGGAAAACCTCAGGCTGCGCGCCGTCGTCATGCAGGACGGTACCCGCACGCCTATCAGCGAAGCCGCGCTGACGCTGGACCGGCTCCGCGAACTCAGCCAGCTCGACGGATTCTCCCATCTCGAGATGACCCATGAAATCCCGGAAGGCTGGGCGCTGTGCGACGACAACCGCCAGCCCATCCGAGACGACGACGGCAACGAAGTACGGCTGCTGGAGCGGGTGCTCATCAAGCCCCACCTGCTGCCCTCGATGCGCAAGGAACTCGTGCATGAGCCGGATGCGGCGGGCAATCCCAGCCCGGTGTACGAAGACGAGCGTGGGGTGAGGGTGTTCCCGACATCGCAGCCGGGACAGGCCGACCCCGTGTTCGAGGACGCCCGCGGCATCCAGGCGACGGGACGCGTCCGGCTGAAGTATGTCGAGGTGGAAGACAAGGATCCTGCGCTGCGCTTCGAGATTACCGGTATCGAGCGCTGGACGCGCGTCCCGATGCCGGATGCGCCGGGCTCGCAGGTGGCGGCGACCCGAAAGGGCGACGGCAAGCCCGACCGCGTGCTTTGCACCTATCGCAAGACCACGCTCGCGCATGGCGACCGCAACTTCCAGCAGGCGCTCTACAGCCTCCGCGACAATCTGTACTTCGAGATGAACTGCATCCACTCGCAGAATCCGGTGTCCGATCTGGCGCGCGAGATGCCCGGGCCGGAAGAGGTGGCCGTCTCCGTGGTCCCCAACGACGGCCGCATGCCCAGGTCCTTCATGACCGCCTGGAGCCGGCAGAATCCGCGCACCCATGCGATCCACGTGGACTGGATGGCGCCGATACAGTCGCTGATTCTCGAAGGGCTCGAGAATTCGAACAGGGGAAACAAGGGTTTTCTGGTGACGCTGCATACCCACCAGGGTCACCGGGACATGGGAACGGACGACATGGGAGCGCGTCTTCATCCCGACTATCTGACCGATTACACCGGCAAGATCAGGAAAGAATATCTCGCACAGCTGCAGGGGAACCTGGAAGGCGTATTCGCCGCGGTCACCCAGGCGCAGGTCGGCGCGCTGGTCCGCGAAATCGCCCTGGCGGCCGCGCAGTCCCTGCCGGAGCGCACTGCCATCGACAGGGTCGACGAAAGCAAACTGGCGGCGGCAGAGGAGACCCTGTGGGAGATCGATGAGACATGGCAAGCCTACGGCAGGACGCGGCGGCCGGAGGACGCCCGGCGCATCATCGGAGCGCTGGCCGGATCACGTCATGTTCAACTGGTGCCTGTCGCCGATGCCCTGCTGCGCAACATGAACGGCTGGGCCACCGAGGGCGCGACGGCCGGCGTCTTCAGCGCGGTGTCGCAGGATGTCGCGGCATTGCTGTCCGTGCTCGACGATGAAGCGCGGGTAGCGTCGCCATCGGCCGCCGACCTGCGACGGCAGACGAGGATCAGGGACGCCATGCACCACCTGCGCGAGCTGGAGACGCCGCTCGCCGCGCTGCAGGCGGTCCTGAAGGGCGAGGCGGACGGGGACGTGAACTGCTACGCGCTGGCCAGGGTTATCGCCAGCGGCGTGGATAACGTCCAGCGCCGGTTCGCGGCCGACGGACCGCCGGCCGGCGCCGACGCTCTTGCGCGCCTGCAGACCTCGGTTGCCGCGCTCGTCAACTGGGAACGCGAGCCGGAAACGCTGCGCCGCGAGCTGCGCAATGCGATCAGCAGCCAGCGCGCGGCGCTGACAGCGGGCGAGGAAGTGACCGTGTCGAGGGAAAAGCTGCTGATGCCCGGTCATATCGTCAGCATCAGAGATCAGGAAGTTCTGCGTAATGGCTACCGGCGGCCGGGGATTGCCGGGATAAGAACGCGCAACGATGCGCTTGCGAACCGCTATCTCGCGGACCCATCGGCCGAGGACGGCGAGGCGCGCTACACGCCCCTGTTCAGGCTGTTTCTCGAGCAGGATTATCTGCCGCCGCGCGTCGAGGTCGAGGAAGACGGCGCCGCCTACCGGGAGCGCCGCAAGCTGTACTGGGCGGAGAAGGATGCGCTCGCCGCGTCCCTGCAGGCCCGCGCCGCGGACATCGCGAACGAGCTGCCGGGCTTGCGGCGGGATACGGTGCTGAACCGGCAGCGGATCGACCAGCTGGAGCAGGAAAAGGTCGAACTGGAGGCTGCAGCCGGCGCGTGGGAGCGGTTCCGTACCCGGGCCGCCGCGGCCTTCGAAACCGGCGATGACGCGCAACGCGCGGCATGGATGGACGGCCGCACGGCCCGGTTGCGGGATCTGGACGCCGCGCTGCAGGAGAAGAATGAAGCGATCCTGCATGCGGCGGCCCCGGCGGAGCAGCTGTCGGCCGAACGCGCCGGCCTGCTGGAAGAACGCCTGCGCTTGCGCTCGGAAATCAGGCAGGCGCGCCGCATTGAGATGCTGGAGGCGGGGCGCGACTGGCTCGCGGGCGCGGCGCCGCCCGGGGGCGCGGTGCAGGCGGCCACGCGCGAAGTCGAACGCCTGCGCACCGAACTGGCGAGCATCGGCGCCCGCGTGGCAAGGCAGGAAACCTGGCTGCAGGCATTGCGCGAAAATCCGGCCGAGCGGCCGCAGATCCTCGAGCAGATGCAGGCCGCGCGCAACGACACGGACAGGTTCTCGGGCATGGGACTGGATGAACTCCAGGGCGAGCGCGAGATGCTGGCCGCGGAGCTGGCCGACGCCAGGGAACTGCTCGACAATTTCGTCTCGGTGGTGGACAGGCAGGAGCCGGTCAGGACCCCTGGCGCGCTCGCACGCATGGGCCACGTACTGCAGACCGACGGCGTCGCCGCGGCCCGACCCGCCGCGGCGCAGGCCGGCGCCACGGCGCCGGAAGACGCCGTCGCCGCAAGCGACGACGCGAACTGGGCGCAGCAGGTCGAGTCCCTGGCTGTCGCGCTCGCCAGGCCGGATTCGAACGAGAAAGCACAGGCGATCGACGATTTCGTGGCGGCGTGCGCAAGCAGGGGCTTGCTCGATGTCCTGTTCCCGGTCGGCCATGCAGGCGAAGACGACAGGATCGCCGCGGCTGTGCAACTCCTGAGCTCTCCCGAATTCGCGCAGAGCATGAGAGACACGGCTCCGGCCGAGCTGGCGGGCATCTACCCCCAGGCGATGCTCGGCCTGCTCGGCGGGCTGCGCCGGCAGCTCCCCGCCGACGGGGAGGCGGACGACGAGAGCATGGGGCGCGTGAAGCAGAACTATCCGGACCGCACTCGTCGCACCCAGCTGGCGAACATGCTGCTGGCCGGCATGGCCGGCAACACTGCGATCGTCGGCACGTTCGCGCAGGTGAAGGAGGCCATCGCGCTGGCAAACAGGCAGGCCGCGGACGCGCTGGGAGGCGCGGAAGCGGCGACAGCCCTGGGCGCCGACGCCGCCTTCGGCCTGCTGCAGATCGCGGCCGGCGCCAACCTGGTCAAGGACGCCCGTTATACCCTGCGTCATCTCGAGGAGAGCAACACCGGCACGCGGGCGGTGGTGGAAGGCGCGATACAAAAGTACGATGACCTCGCCGCTGAGCTGAGAGGGCTGCTTGAGCAGTTGCAGCAGATGGTCGACAGGGTCCCCGATGCCGCCGGTCCCGCCGAGAAGCGCCAGGCGCTGCATGCGCTCGGCGAACTGCTCGACCGCCACCTGGAGGGCTACCACAACCGCTTGCAGCTGATCCGGCGCGATGTGGTGGATGCCAAGGTCAATGCCGCCTCGGGCGCACTGCTGATGTCGGGTATGTCCGCCGTGCTCGCGTCGGCGACGGCCAAGGCGGTGTCGGCGGCAGCCAAGTCCGAGGTGGCGGCCACCGCCGCGGATGCGAGCGGCATCAGCGCCGTGGTCGCCGGCTCGCTGTACACCGCGCTCGGCCTGGCCCAGACCGGGCTCAGCGCCAGGCGCCTGCTGAGCCTGCGCCGCATCAGCGAAGAACTTGCGTTCGAGCTTGGCTACGGCGTCGACAGCGGCGAACGACGGGCGGGGAATGTCCGCATGAACGAGCTGTACGACATGGCGAAGCGTCAGCTCAAGGCATGGGGATTCTTCACTTTCGGCGGCGTACTGGTCACCATCGCGGGCGCCGCCAATGCGGGCGGGGCGGCGCCGTTCGTCGGTGCGCCGCTCAACTCCGTCGGTTCGTGGATGATCAGCGGCGCGGTGGTGCACCTCTACAAGCTTCCGCTCGACCTGCGGGGCAAGGATGCGCGCGTCGCCTTCAGCACCGCGCACATCGACGACGGTTTCCTCAACACGAACCGCCGCCTGAACCAGCTCGGCTCCTGCAACCGGGACAAGGCCGGCATCCAGCAGGAGACGATGTGGAAGTTCGGCAGGGATGTGTTCGACGAGAAGGATGACAAGGCGATGCGGCGCACTTATCTGTCGGCCTGGTTCGTGCCGGGCGCCCAGCGCGCCGCGCTGACTAAAGCCATCAGGCCATCGCTCGACAAGCCGGCGAGCATTCAGGTGCAATACGACTTCATGCAGCGTACCAACGTGGCGGAGCTCAACTGGCGCTACGTGGAAGTCGAAGAGCGCACCAGGGACCTCGATCAGCTCAAGGCGGCCCTGGGCGCGTATCTCGAGGGCATGCTGGACCTGAACAACGCGCGGACCGGGGGCGCGCGCGCGCAGCCATCCCGCGAGCCAGTGCCGTCCGCGGACGACAATACCGTGCGGCTTTCACAGACCATGTTCTCCAGCCTGCAGAACCACATCATCCTGATGGAGCGCAAGCTCGACGCGGCGATCCGTGCGCGCGACGCCGCACTGGACCTGCAGAACCAGCTGCAGGCCTTCAGCCCGGAGCTGGACAGGGAGCCGCGCGAGGAGACGAGGGCCCAGCTCCGGGAGCTGCGGTTGCGCTGGATGCTGGTCAATCAGGTATTCGTCGCCGCCCTGGGCGAGGATGCGGCAAGGAAGATGTTCCAGGACCATTCGCAAGGGAAGGGGCGCCAGAACGGCGCGCGGTTCTCCGCGGTATTCGACAAGAAGCTGTACGGTCCCGGGTCCGACGGGGCGATCCCCGCCAGGGCCAAGCTGGAGCGTGCGGAAATCGATGCGACGCCGCAGAACTGCGAGTGGATCATGGACTGGATCAGCGACAGCCACGGCGGCCGGCATGTCGACGACATGTTCGTCCGCGCGATGGTCGACTGCCTGCCTGAAGCCTGCGCGACCGAGAGCGCCATACTCGGCGACATCCATATCGAGCGCCTCGGCAGGCTGATGAGCAAGAAGACCGCGCAGGCCGGCGGCGCCGTACGGTCCGCCGATACGCAAACGGCGCCGGCCGGCGGGGCGGCAGGTTCGCCAGCGGAATTCCTCGCCGGACGCCCGCGCGGGAACGCCGGCCAGGCGTCCGATCCGGGCATGACGATGCACGGCGCGCTCGAGGCGGCATAAGCCGGGACCCGGCGGCTCGGGGATCCATGCGTCGGCCCCATGGAGGCGGGACCTCGTAAACGGACGAGGCCGGCGGTCGCTCAACGACCGCCGGCCCTGTGGATTGCTGTCCTTCTCAGGTCAGAGCACGTCGCTCGCGTGGTCCGCCAGTCGCGAGCGTTCGCCGCGGGCCAGCGTCACGTGACCGCTGTGCGCCCAGCCCTTGAAGCGGTCGACCACATAGGTCAGGCCGCTCGAGCCTTCGGTCAGATAGGGCGTGTCGATCTGCGCGATATTGCCGAGACAGACGATCTTCGTGCCCGGACCGGCGCGGGTGACAAGCGTCTTCATCTGCTTGGGCGTCAGGTTCTGCGCCTCATCGATGATCAGGAACTTGTTGACGAAGGTCCGGCCGCGCATGAAGTTGAGCGACTTGATCTTGATGCGCGAGCGGATCAGATCCTGGGTCGCCGCCCGGCCCCATTCGCCGGCATCGTTGTCGCTCTTGTTCAGCACTTCGAGGTTGTCGTCGAAGGCGCCCATCCACGGCGACATCTTTTCCTCTTCCGTGCCCGGCAGGAAGCCGATGTCCTCGCCCACCGGCACCGTGACCCGCGTCACGATGATCTCGTTGTAGAGCTTGGACTCCAGCACCTGTGCCAGTCCGGAGGCAAGCGCCAGCAGGGTCTTGCCGGTGCCGGCCTGGCCGAGCAGGGTGACGAAGTCGCACTCGGGGTTCATCAGCAGGTTCAGCGCGAAGTTCTGTTCCCGGTTGCGTGCGGTGATGCCCCAGACGCTGTTCTTGCCGTGGCTGTAGTCGCGCAGGGTCTGCAGCACCGCCGTCTTGCCGTTGATCTGCTTGACCTGGCCGTAGAACGGCGCTTCGCCGTTGTTCGGCTCGAGGAACACGAACTGGTTGATCAGCAGCGAGGGCACGGTCGGGCCGGTCACGCGGTAGAAGGTGTAACCGGTGCCGTGCTTGTTCTCCTGCCAGGATTCCATGCCCTTGGCATGCTTGTTCCAGAAGTCGTCCGGCAGCTGGGTGATGCCCGAGTACAGCAGGTCGGTGTCTTCCAGCACATGGTCATTGAAGTACTCTTCCGCCGGCAGGCCCATCGCGCGCGCCTTGATGCGCATGTTGATGTCCTTCGACACCAGCACGATCGGCCGGCCGGGATGCTGGTCTTCCAGCGCGCGCACGACGCCGAGGATTTGGTTGTCGGCCTTGCCGACCGGCAGGCCTTCCGGCAGCGAACCGTTCTGCAGCCGCGTCTGGAAGAACAGGCGGCCGCGCGCATCCTTGTTGCCCAGCTTGGAGAGCGGAATGCCTTCCTCGATCGCATGCTCTTCCACGCCGGCCACCAGCGCATCGAGCGAACGCGATACCTGGCGGGCATTGCGCGCGACCTCCGACATGCCCTTCTTGTGGTTGTCCAGTTCTTCCAGGGTGACCATCGGCAGGTAGACGTCGTGTTCCTCGAAACGGAACAGCGAGGTCGGATCATGCATGAGCACATTGGTGTCAAGCACGAACATCTTGGTCACGCCCAGCTTGTCGGCCACGCGGCTGGCGCTGGACTTGACGGCTTCCACCGCCTTCGGCTTGGCGCTGCGGGTCTTGGCGGCGGGCTGCTTGTCTTCCGATCTTGCACGCGCCTTCGGCGCCGGCGGCGCCTCCGGAGGGGCGGCCTCGACCAGGGTCATGATCGGTTTGACGGGTTTGCCTTTTTCTGCCTTTGGGTAGTCTTGCTGCGAAAGGATCGTTGCCGGTTTCGTCGGAATTTTAGGCAGTGGCATCAGGACCTCGATCTAAGTAAGGTGAAATTGACAACTACTTGGAAATACGCCAGGCAGTCTGGCGGGTGCTGCGGACCGCGCTTGCGGCATCGGTGGCCGAAAAGCAAAAGGCCGTTTGAGGGGGAGGCGCGGCGCCTCTTCCACAAACGGCCTTTCGGAGAAATTCTTCTTTGAATTCAATGTTTCGGCGAATTATGCAAGGGCCTTCACGAACTCCAGGACGTCATCCACATGTCCAGGCACTTTCACTCCACGCCATTCTTTCACCAATTTCCCGCCGGCGTCAATGACGAAAGTGGAGCGCTCGACGCCGCGCACCTGCTTGCCGTACATGGTCTTCATTTTCATCACGTCGAAGAGATTGCAGACCGTCTCGTCGGGATCGGAGATGAGTTCGAAGGGCAGCTCGAGCTTGGCCTTGAAACCCTCGTGCGAACGAATGCTGTCGCGGCTGATGCCGAACACTTCCGCGTTGGCCGCGCGGAACTGCGGGTGGAGATCGCGGAACTGCATGCTCTCGGTCGTGCAGCCGGGCGTATTGTCCTTGGGGTAAAAGTACAGCACCAGAGCCTTGCCCTGGTAATCGGACAGCCTGAATGTCTGGTCGCCCGTCATCGCGGCGGAAAACTCCGGGACGGTGAGGTTCAGTGCGGATGGGCTTTCGGCCATGTGTTCTCCAGGTGCGGGTTGTTCTCGTTTTTGGCGAGCATCGGGCATGCGCCGCCGGTTGCGACGCCGCAGGCGGATGTTATCGAAACTTCATCCGGTTTGGGAAGGGAGAATGACCCCGATCATTCCATGATCAGCGCCAGCACCACCTTCCGGCCTTCGCCCATCAGGATGTTGTAGGTACGGCAAGCCGCCGGATTGTCCATGCATTCGACGCCGATGCGGCGCGAGGTCAGCGGCTGCACCAGGCGCGGATGAATGAAGCGCTGCCGGGCGCCGGTGCCGAGGATGACCACGTCCGGGGCGGCCGCCGCAATGCTTTCGAAATGGGCCGCGGTGAGCGTGTCGAAGGATTCGGCGTGCCAGGCCGCCGGCGGGGTCTCAGGCATGACCGTCAGACTGTAATTGAAGCGGACCGCGTTGATCTCCACGCCCGATTCGTCGTAGGCGGTGACGGTCTGGTAGTGCTGGGTGGGGGCGGTGTGCAGTTTCATGACGATGTAGACAGGCCGGCGGCCGTGAATTTCCGCCAACTGCGAGAAAAAGATAGGCATTTTAGCCCTAACTTTTGCGCTGCGCCCCGTTCCGGATTGATAAAACGGGTTGCTTTCGGCAAAATGAACCTCTTTGGCGGTGCACCATCGCGTGCCGCTTCCTGTGCTCTCATCAAGGGATTGCCCCGTGCGACCGATTCAGAAATCGAAGAAACTGGCAGACGTCTGCTATGACATCCGTGGACCGGTGCTTGAAAAAGCCAAGGAGATGGAGGAAGAGGGCCACAAGATCATCAAGCTCAACATCGGCAACCTCGCCGTGTTCGGCTTCGACGCGCCCGACGAGATCGTGCATGACATGATCCTCAACATGGGCAACGCGGCCGGCTATACCGACTCCAAGGGCCTGTTCGCGCCGCGCAAGGCGATCATGCACTACACCCAGGAGAAGAAGATCGCCGGGGTGGGCATCGACGACATCTACATCGGCAACGGCGCGTCCGAACTCATCGTAATGGGCATGAACGCGCTGCTCAACGGCGGCGACGAGGTGCTGGTGCCGGCGCCCGATTATCCGCTGTGGACCGCCGCCGTCAGCCTTTCCGGCGGCAAGCCGGTGCACTACGTCTGCGACGAGGAGTCCGGCTGGCTGCCCGACATCGACGACATCAAGAAGAAGATCACTCCGAACACCCGGGCCATCGTCGTCATCAACCCGAACAACCCGACCGGCGCGCTGTATCCGGTCGAACTGCTCAAGGAGATCGTCGAGGTCGCGCGCCAGCACCAGCTGATCGTGTTCGCCGACGAAATCTACGACAAGACCCTGTACGACGGCGAGACCCATACCTCGATCGCGTCGCTGGCGGACGACGTGCTCTTCATCACGCTCAACGGCCTGTCCAAGAACTACCGCTCCTGCGGTTACCGCGCGGGCTGGATGGTGGTGTCGGGCGACAAGAAGCCGGCCCGGGACTACATTGAAGGCCTGAACATGCTGGCCTCGATGCGCCTGTGCGCGAACGTGCCGGGCCAGTACGCGATCCAGACCGCGCTCGGCGGCTACCAGAGCATCAACGACCTGGTCGGCCCCGGCGGCCGGCTGCTGCGCCAGCGCGACCTGGCGCACAAGCTGCTCACCGATATTCCGGGCGTGACCTGCGTCAAGCCGAAATCGGCGCTGTACATGTTCCCCAGGCTCGATCCCCGGCTTTACCCGATCAGCGACGACCAGAAGTTCGCCTATGAACTGCTGGCCGAGGAAAAGGTACTCATCGTCCAGGGCACGGGCTTCAACTGGATCGCGCCGGATCACTTCCGCGTCGTGTTCCTGCCCAATTCGGACGACCTGACGGAGGCGATCGGCCGCATCGCGCGCTTCCTCGACAACTACCGCAGGCGCCACGCGATCGCTGCCTGAGGCGGCGCATGTTTTCCACCCCGGCCGCGCGCGGCCGGGTTTTGAAGCATTCATTCTTCGACGATTATGAAACCCATCAAAGTAGGCCTGCTCGGCATCGGAACCGTCGGTTCCGGCACATTCAATGTCCTCAAGCGCAACCAGGAAGAGATTACCCGGCGCGCCGGCCGCAGCATCCAGATTACGATGGTGGCAGACCTCAATACCGATCGCGCCAGGGAGCTGACGAACGGCGAGTGCGAAGTGGTCAGCGACGGCAACCTGGTCGTCAACAATCCCGACATCGATATCGTCGTCGAGCTGATCGGCGGCTACGGCGTGGCCAAGGACCTGGTGCTCAAGGCCATCGCCAACGGCAAGCACGTGGTCACCGCCAACAAGGCGCTGCTGGCCACCCATGGCAATGAAATCTTCAAGGCGGCGCAGCAGAAGGGCGTGATGGTGGCGTTCGAAGCGGCGGTCGCCGGCGGCATCCCGATCATCAAGGCGCTGCGCGAGGGACTGACCGCCAACCGCATCCAGTGGATCGCCGGCATCATCAACGGCACCACCAACTTCATCCTGTCCGAGATGCGCGACAAGGGCCTGGACTTCGACGTCGTGCTGAAGGAAGCGCAGCGCCTGGGCTACGCCGAGGCCGACCCGACCTTCGACATCGAAGGCGTCGACGCCGCGCACAAGGCGACCATCATGGCGGCCATCGCCTTCGGCATTCCCGTGCAGTTCGACAAGGCGCACGTGGAAGGCATCACCAGACTGCAGGCGACCGACATCCGCTATGCCGAACAGCTCGGCTACCGCATCAAGCTGCTCGGCATCGCGCGCCGCACCGACGGCGGCATCGAGCTGCGCGTCCATCCGACGCTGATCCCGGCCAAACGCCTGATCGCCAACGTCGAAGGCGCGATGAACGCCGTGCTGGTGCAGGGCGACGCCGTTGGCGCCACGCTGTACTACGGCAAGGGCGCGGGTTCGGAGCCGACCGCCTCGGCCGTGATCGCCGACCTGGTGGACATCACCCGCCTGGCGACCGCCGATCCGGAGCATCGTGTTCCGCATCTGGCCTTCCAGCCCGACCAGATGGTGGATACGCCGATCCTGCCGATGGCCGAAGTCACCACCAGCTACTACCTGCGCATGCAGGTCGCGGACCAGGCCGGCGTGCTGGCCGATATCACCCGCATTCTCGCCGACAGCACGATCTCCATCGATGCCATGCTGCAGAAGGAGCCGGAGGAAGGCGAGACCCGCACCGACATCATCATGCTGACGCACCAGACGAAGGAAAAGAACGTCGAAGCGGCCATCAGGCGCATCGAAGCGCTGCCGACGGTCGCCGGCCAGGTGACCAAGATCCGCCTCGAACAGCTGGGCTGAGCCCGCCAGAGTCGGTGAGAAGGGCGCGCTGCGCGAGGCAGCGCGCTTTTTTTTCGTCCGCGGCACGACAGGCCGCCCACGCCGGCTACCGGTGAATCACCACCAGCAGCGCCCTGGCCTCGCTCTTGCCGCCATTGACGATCGCATGCGCCTTGTCCGCCTGGTAGCGGGCGCTGGCGCCCGGCTTGAGCTTTTTCACCTGTCCGTCGACCTCCACCTCCAGGCTGCCCGAGAGCAGGCTCAGATGTTCGGTCGTGCCGGGATCGTGCGCCTGGGAGCGGAGCGCGCCGCCGGGCGCGAGCGTCAGTTCGTACCACTCGAACTTGCCGGCGAGGTCCATCGGGCCGAGTATCCGCAGCACGTAGCCGGAATGATTGCCGGGCAGGGTGGGTGTCTCGTGCGGCTCGACGAGCTGGATGGCATCGCTTTCCCTCTGCTCGCCCGCAAGCAGTTCATCGATGCCGATGCCGAGCGCATTGGCCAGGCGCCAGGCGACCGCGATGGTGGGGTTGGCTTTCTCTCGTTCAATCTGGGACAGCATCGATTTGGACACGCCTGCGGCACGCGACAGGTCTTCCAGTGTCAAACCCCGGGCCAGCCGGAGACGCTGCAGGGTGGCGCCGACTTCCGGCGGAGAGACGGGAGGATGGGAAATGTTGATGGCCATGCTTGCAATTGGCGAGACGGATGGCTAGTATTCAATATGTTGAACAAACAGTTCAATATATTGAAAAGCGGGCAGTTTAATGAACGACGATCTTAACAGAAGACCGGCGGCCCGCGATGCCCGTGGAGAAAACATGACGTCAAACACCAGCAGGGCCGGCTTCTACCAGACACTGGCCGGCAATCTCGAGAACCTGCGCGAACAGGGGCTTTTCAAGGCGGAACGCGTGCTCGCCTCCCGCCAGGGGGCGGAAGTCGTCTGCGACGACGGCAGCCGCCTGCTCAATCTGTGCGCCAACAATTATCTCGGCCTGTCCGGGGACGAGCAGATGGCGCAGGCCGCGATTGCCGCGATCGACCGCTACGGCTATGGCCTGTCCTCGGTGCGTTTCATCTGCGGCACGCAGACGGTGCACAAGCAGCTCGAGCGTACGCTGGCGGATTTCCTCGGCATGGAGGACTGCATCCTCTACGCGGCGGCCTTCGATGCCAACGGCGGCGTATTCGAACCGCTGTTCGACGAGAACGATGCCATCATTTCCGACGCGCTCAACCACGCTTCCATCATCGATGGCATCCGCCTGTGCAAGGCCGCGCGCATGCGTTACGCGCATAACGACATGGCCGACCTGGAGCGTCAGCTGCAGGCGGCGCAGGACAAGCGCCAGCGTCTGATCGTCACCGACGGCGCGTTCTCGATGGACGGCACGATCGCCCAGCTCGACCGCATCTGCGACCTCGCCGACCGCTATGACGCGCTGGTCATGATCGACGACAGCCACGCCACCGGCTTCATGGGCAGAACCGGGCGCGGCACGCATGAGCATCATGGCGTGATGGGACGGGTCGACATCATCACCGGCACGCTCGGCAAGGCGCTGGGCGGCGCGATGGGCGGCTTTACCGCCGCGCGGCGCGAGGTGGTGGAAACCCTGCGCCAGAAATCGCGGCCCTACCTGTTCTCCAATACCCTGGCGCCCGTCATCGCCGGCGCCTCGCTGTCCGTGCTGGAAAGGCTGCGCGCGTCGACCGAACTGCGCGACCGCCTGCACGCCAACACCGCCTTCTTCCGCGAGCAGATCGCGGCGCTCGGTTTCACCATCAAGCCGGGCACGCATCCCGTGGTGCCGGTCATGCTGTTCGACGCGCCGCTGGCGCAGCGCTTCGCGCAACGCCTGTATGAACTCGGCGTGCTCGTGACCGGCTTCTTCTATCCGGTGGTGCCGATGGGGCAGGCGCGGGTGAGGGTGCAGCTGTCCGCGGCGCACAGCCGGGAACAGCTGGAGCGGGCGCTGGCAGCCTTCGCCCAGGCCGGCCGCGAACTCGGCCTGATCGGAAAGTAAGGAGGCGGCGATGGAGAAAATACTGGTGATAGGCGCCAACGGCCAGATCGGCAGCGAACTGGTGGACGCGCTGGCCGCGCGCCACGGTGCGGGCAATGTGATCGCGACCGACGTCGCGCCGCGCAGCCTGTTCGGCGCCGCCCGCTATGAAAGGCTGGACGTGCTCGACACCGCCGCGCTCGCACGCGTGGTCAGGGAGCACGGCGTGACGCAGGTCTATCAGCTCGCGGCGCTGCTGTCGGTCACCGGCGAGCAGGCACCGCTCAAGGCGTGGACGCTCAACATGAACGGCTTGCTCAACGTGCTCGAACTGGCACGCGAACGGGGCGCCGAGGGCAAGCCGCTGAAAGTGTTCTGGCCGTCCTCGATCGCTGCCTTCGGCCCGCACACGCCGGCGGTGGACACGCCCCAGCTGGCAGTGATGGATCCGACCACCATCTACGGAATCAGCAAGCAGGCGGGCGAGCGGCTGTGCGAATACTATTTCCAGCGCTACGGCGTGGATGTGCGCAGCATCCGCTACCCGGGCATCATCAGCCACAAGTCGCCGCCGGGCGGTGGCACCACCGACTACGCGATCGCGATCTTCCACGCCGCGCTGGCGGGCGAGACCTATCGCTGCTATCTCGGCCCGGACACCACACTGCCGATGATCTACATGCCCGACGCCATCCGCGCGACCATCATGCTGATGGAGGCGCCCGGCGACACGCTGCGGGTACGCTCCAGCTACAACGTGGCGGGCGTCAGCTTTAGCCCGCGCGAGCTGGCCGAAGCGATCCGCCGTCACCTGCCGCGCTTCGCCGTGGCCTATGAGCCGGACCACCGCCAGGCGATCGCCGACAGCTGGCCGCACAGCCTGGACGACAGCTGCGCGCGCGCAGACTGGGGCTGGCAGGCGCGCTTCGGGCTGGAGCAGATGGCGGCCGACATGCTGGAAAACCTCCGGCCGGCGCACAGGCGCCACCATGCCGCCTGAGGGCAGGGGCGCACAGTTATAATGTTTCCTTTTCATCCGGCGTTCTGCCGCCCGTCTTCGCGGGACGGCCGGCCGCCGCTCTTGTCCAACTGTCAACGCCCATGCAATACGTCTCCACCCGCGGTCAAGCGCCGGCCCAGTCGTTCTCTGAAATTCTGCTCGGCGGCCTGGCGCCGGACGGCGGCCTCTATCTGCCGGTCGAATATCCGCGTGTCTCCGGCGCCGAACTCGACGCCTGGCGCGGGCTGTCCTACGCCGGGCTCGCCTTCGAGGTACTGAAGAAGTTCGCCACCGACATCCCCGAAGCCGATCTCCGCGAGCTGGCGCGCAAGACCTATACCGCCGAGGTGTACCGCAACGCGCGGGCCGGCGAGGATGCGGCGCAGATCACGCCGCTGCGGGTGCTGGAAGACGGGGACGGCGGAAAGCTCGTCCTGCAGGCATTGTCCAACGGCCCCACGCTGGCCTTCAAGGACATGGCGATGCAGCTGCTCGGCAACCTGTTCGAATACGCGCTGGCCAGGCAGAACGCCCAGCTCAACATCTTCGGCGCCACCTCCGGCGACACCGGCAGCGCGGCCGAGTACGCGATGCGCGGCAAGAAGGGCATCCGCGTCTTCATGCTGTCGCCGTACCGCAAGATGAGCGCCTTCCAGACAGCGCAGATGTTCAGCCTGCAGGACCCCAACATCTTCAATATCGCGGTGCAGGGCGTGTTCGACGACTGCCAGGACATGGTCAAGGCGGTCTCCAACGATCTCGCCTTCAAGGCACGCCACAAGATCGGCACCGTCAACTCGATCAACTGGGCGCGCGTGGTGGCCCAGGTGGTCTACTACTTCCGCGGCTATCTGGCGGCCACCGCGAGCAATGACCAGAAGGTCTCGTTCACCGTCCCGTCCGGCAATTTCGGCAACATCTGCGCCGGCCACATCGCCCGCATGATGGGTCTGCCGATCGACCAGCTGGTGGTGGCGACCAATGAGAACGACGTGCTCGACGAATTCTTCCGTACCGGCGTCTACCGGGTGCGCAAGTCCGCCGAGACCTACCACACCACCAGCCCGAGCATGGACATCAGCAAGGCGTCCAATTTCGAGCGTTTCGTCTATGACCTGATCGGGCGCGACGCGAAGCGCCTGTCCGCGCTGTTCCGCAAGGTCGAGACCGAGGGCGGCTTCGACCTGTCCGGCGAACCAGGCAGCGACGGCGATGAATTCCGCAAGGTCGCCGAGTACGGTTTCGTGTCCGGCAAGTCGGTGCATGCGGACCGCATCGCGACCATCCGCGACGTGCACCAGCGTTATGGCGTCACCATCGACACCCATACCGCCGACGGCGTGAAGGTCGCGCGCGAGCACATCAAGCCGGGCGTGCCCATGCTGGTGCTCGAAACCGCGCTGCCCGCCAAGTTCAACGAGACCATCAGGGAGGCGCTCGGCCGCGACGCCGAGCGGCCGGCCGGCTTCGAGAATATCGAGGCGCTGCCGCAACGTTTCGAAGTGATGAATGCCGACGTCGAGAAGATGAAGGCCTACATCGCCAGCCATACCGGCCTGTAGACAGCGAAGGGGGCGCGATGGAACACAAGCCGATGCTGACCCGTGAACAGGCGCTGGCGCAGTTGCTGGCCGCCGTGCGCACGATCGCGGATGAAGAAATCGTGCCCACCGAACTTGCGGTGGGCCGCGTGCTGGCGCAGGACCAGGTGTCCCGCATCGACGTGCCGCCGCTCGACAATACCCAGATGGACGGCTACGCGGTACGCAGCGCCGACTGCGCGGGCGGCGCCGCGCGGTTGCCGGTCAGCCAGCGCATCCCCGCCGGCCATGTCGGCCAGCCGCTGCAGCCCGGTACCGCGGCCCGCATCTTCACCGGCGCGATGATCCCCGAAGGCGCGGACGCGGTGGTGATGCAGGAGCAATGCGAAGCGCATGCCGACAGCGGCGAAGTCACGATACGCCACGCCCCGCAGGCGGGCGAATGGATACGCCGCCGCGGCGAGGACATCGCCGCCGGCGGCGTGATCCTGGCGGCCGGCACCCGGCTGCGCGCCCAGGAACTGGGTCTGGCGGCCTCGGTCGGCATCGCCGTGCTGCCCGTCAGGCGGCGCCCCCGCGTCGCCGTGTTTTTCACCGGCGACGAACTGGCGATGCCCGGCGAGCCGCTCGCGCCGGGCGCGATCTACAACTCCAACCGTTTCATTCTGCGCGGCCTGCTGCAGTCGCTCGGCTGCGAGGTGCTGGACCTGGGCATCGTGCCCGACACCCTGGACGCCACCCGCGCCGCGCTGCGCGACGCGGCCGCGCACAGCGACCTCATCATCACCTCCGGCGGCGTCTCGGTGGGCGAGGAAGACCACGTCCGGCCGGCGGTGGAAGCCGAAGGCCGGATCAACATGTGGCAGATCGCGATCAAGCCCGGCAAGCCGCTGGCTTTCGGCGAGGTCGACCGTGCCGGCCAGCCGCCGGCCTTTTTCCTCGGCCTGCCCGGCAACCCGGTGTCGAGCTTCGTCACCTTTCTGCTCTTCGTGCGGCCCTTCCTGCTGCGCCTGCAGGGCGTCGGCAAAGTGATGCCGGACAGCTTCATGCTGCGCGCCGACTTCGACTGGCCCAGGGCGGATCGCCGCAACGAATTCCTGCGCGCCAAGGTCAATGCAGAGGGCGGGCTCGACCTGTTCCCGAACCAGGGCTCGGCGGTCCTGACCTCGGCGGTCTGGGGCAGCGGCCTGATCGATTGTCCGCCGGGACAAGCGATCGCCCGTGGCGACCTGGTGCGCTTCATCCCGTTTTCCGAACTGAATCAATGACTACGATGCAAATCCGCCTGCGTTTTTTCGCCAGCGTGCGTGAAGCGGTCGGCACCGCCCAGGAAGAGGCGAGCCTGCCGGCCGACGTCCGCACCGTCGGCCAGGTGCGCGCCTGGCTCGTCCGCCGCGGCGGCGCCTGGGCCGAAGCCCTGGCCGAGGGCAGGGCGCTGCGCATGGCCTACAACCAGCAGATGACCGGCGCCGACACGCCGGTCGCCGAGGGCGGGGAAGTCGCCTTCTTCCCGCCCGTCACCGGAGGCTGATCATGCCGGTGCGGGTACAGACCCAGGATTTCGACCTCGGCGCCGAGGTGGCGGCGCTGCGCGCCGGGCGCCCGGGCGTGGGCGCGGTGGCCGCCTTCGTCGGCACGGTGCGCGACATCAACGACGGCGCCGGCGTGAGCGCGATGGAGCTCGAGCACTATCCCGGCATGACCGAAAAGGCGCTCGACGACATCGTCGCCGAGGCCGGCCGCCGGTGGCAGATCATCGATGCGCTGGTCATCCACCGCGTCGGCCCGCTGCAACCGATGGACCAGATCGTGCTGGTGGCCGTGCTCTCCGCCCACCGGGGCGAAGCCTTCGCCGCCTGCGAGTTCATCATGGATTACCTCAAGACCGCCGCCCCCTTCTGGAAGAAGGAACACGGTGCCGCCGGCGCGCGCTGGGTCGACGCCCGCGAGTCGGACGACCGGGCGCTGGCGAAATGGGGCATCGCCTCCAGCAACGCCGGCAAGCCGGAATGAGCTTCCTGGCCGTCGGCCTCGGCGCGGCGTTGGGCGCCTGGCTGCGCTGGGGCCTCGGCCTCTGGCTCAACGCGCTGCACCCTGCGCTGCCGGTCGGCACCCTGGCCGCCAATCTCGGCGGCGGCTTCCTCGCCGGCTGCGCCTTCGCCTTCTTCTCCGCCGCTCCCGGCCTCGCACCGGAATGGCGGCTGTTCATCGTCACTGGCCTGCTCGGCGGGCTGACGACCTTTTCCACCTTTTCGGCCGAGGCCATGGGCCTCCTGCAGCGAGGCGAATACGCCTGGGCGCTCGGCCATTCCGCGCTTCACCTGGTCGGCTCGATCGCCTTTTGCATCGCCGGCGCCGCCGCCTGGCGCGTGCTGTTCGACTGAGCCGTTTTTCCGGGAAAACTTGATCTGGTTCCATCCCGCCGGACACGCAAAGTATCCAGAATCAATTGCGATTTCTTGAAAAGTGGTTTGCCGCCCCTATTTCGGTAGCAATTGAATCCCGGAGGACCCATGCGTCTCGACAAACTCACCACAAAGCTTCAGGAGGCACTGTCCGATGCCCAGAGTCTGGCCGTCGGCAACGACAACCAGTACATCGAACCAGTGCACCTGCTCACCGCGCTGCTCAATCAGGATGACGGCGGCGCACGTTCACTGCTGCAGCGCGCCGGCGTCAATGTCGGCGCTCTCGCCAACGGTCTGAAACAGGGGCTGGAGCGCCTGCCCAAGGTATCGGGCACCGGCGGCGAAGTGCAGGTCGGCCGCGAACTGGTGGCCCTGCTCAACCTGGCCGACAAGGAAGCCCAGAAGCGCGGCGACCAGTTCCTCGCCAGCGAAATGGTGCTGCTCGCGCTGACCGAAGACAAGTCCGACGCCGGCCGGCAGGCGCGGGAGCACGGACTGACCCGCAAGGCCCTGGAAGCCGCGATCGAAGCGGTACGCGGCGGCGGCAACGTCAACTCCCAGGATGCCGAAGGCCAGCGCGAAGCGCTCAAGAAATACACGCTCGACCTGACCGAGCGCGCCCGTGCCGGCAAGCTCGACCCGGTGATCGGCCGCGACGACGAGATCCGCCGCGCGATCCAGGTGCTGCAGCGCCGCTCCAAGAACAATCCGGTGCTGATCGGCGAACCCGGCGTCGGCAAGACCGCCATCGTCGAGGGGCTCGCGCAGCGTATCGTCAACGGCGAAGTGCCCGACAGCCTCAAGTCCAAGCGCGTGCTGTCGCTCGACATGGCTGCGCTGCTGGCCGGCGCCAAGTACCGCGGTGAGTTCGAGGAAAGACTCAAGGCGGTGCTCAAGGAAATCGCCCAGGACGAAGGCCAGACCATCGTCTTCATCGACGAGCTGCACACCATGGTCGGCGCCGGCAAGGCCGAGGGCGCGATCGACGCCGGCAACATGCTCAAGCCCGCGCTGGCGCGCGGCGAGCTGCACTGCATCGGCGCCACCACCCTGGATGAGTACCGCAAGTACGTCGAGAAGGATGCGGCGCTGGAGCGGCGCTTCCAGAAGATCCTGGTCGGCGAGCCGAGCGTGGAGGCGACCATCGCCATCCTGCGCGGTCTGCAGGAAAAATACGAGGTGCACCATGGCGTGGAGATCACCGACCCGGCGATCGTCGCCGCCGCCGAGCTCTCGCACCGCTACATCACCGACCGCTTCCTGCCCGACAAGGCGATCGACCTGATCGACGAGGCTGCCTCCAAGATCAAGATCGAGATCGACTCCAAGCCGGAGGTCATGGACCGTCTCGACCGCCGCCTGATCCAGCTGAAGATCGAGCGCGAAGCGGTCAAGAAGGAAACCGACGAAGCCTCGCAGAAGCGTCTCGGCCTGATCGAGGAAGAGATCCACAAGCTCGAGCGCGAGTACGCCGACCTGGAAGAAGTCTGGAAGGCGGAAAAGGCCGGCGTGCAGGGCACCCAGCAGATCAAGGAAGAGATCGAAAAGGTTCGTCTGCAGATGGAAGAAGCCAAGCGCCGCGGCGACTGGCAGAAGATGTCCGAGCTCCAGTACGGCCGCCTGCCGGAACTGGAGGCGCAGCTCAGGCAGGCCGACTCCGGGCAGGGCGGCGGTGAAAAGAAGCAGGATCACAAGCTGCTGCGCACCCAGGTCGGCGCCGAGGAAATCGCGGAAGTGGTGTCGCGCGCGACGGGCATCCCGGTCTCCAAGATGATGCAGGGCGAGCGCGACAAGCTGCTGCACATGGAAGAAGAGCTGCACAAGCGCGTGGTCGGCCAGCATGAGGCGATCGTCGCCGTGTCGGACGCGATCCGACGCTCGCGCGCCGGCCTCGGCGACCCGAACCGGCCATACGGCTCCTTCATGTTCCTCGGCCCGACCGGCGTCGGCAAGACCGAGCTGTGCAAGGCGCTCGCGACCTTCCTGTTCGATACCGAGGAAGCGCTGATCCGCATCGACATGAGCGAGTTCATGGAGAAGCACTCGGTAGCCCGGCTCATCGGCGCGCCGCCGGGATATGTGGGCTATGAAGAAGGCGGCTACCTGACCGAGGCGGTGCGGCGCAAGCCCTACAGCGTGATCCTGCTCGACGAGATCGAAAAGGCGCACCAGGATGTGTTCAACGTGCTGCTGCAGGTGCTCGACGACGGTCGCATGACCGACGGCCAGGGGCGCACGGTGGACTTCAAGAACACGGTGATCGTGATGACCTCCAACCTGGGTTCGCACAAGATCCAGTCCATGGAGGACAGCGACCCCGCGCTGGTCAAGCTGGCGGTGATGGCCGAGGTGAAGTCGCACTTCCGGCCGGAGTTCATCAACCGCATCGACGAGCTGGTGGTGTTCCATGCGCTCGACGAAAAGCACATCGGCTCGATCGCCCGCATCCAGCTGCAGACGCTGGAAAAGCGGCTGGCGAAGATGGACATGAAGCTCGACGTCGCCGACGCCGCGCTGCAGAAGGTCGCCGAAGCCGGCTTCGACCCGGTCTATGGCGCCCGCCCGCTCAAGCGCGCGATCCAGCAGGAGATCGAGAATCCGCTGTCGAAGCAGATCCTCGAAGGCCGCTTCGGCCCGAAGGACACCGTGGTCGTAGCCGTCCGCGACGGCCAGCTGGTGTTCGACAAGCTAAGCGGCTGATTCGGCCAGGCCGGCCCGCCGCAGCCCAAGTGGGGCCGGCCTCCGTGCCGGCCCAGCCTGCCTCGGCCCGAAGAAAGAACAAAACGCCCCGCAAGACCCCACTACTCAACCCGTAGCACCGCCAAAAAACACCGAGGGCGACTTCCCAAACGTCTTCCGAAACATCGCCGAAAACGCCGACTGACTCGCATAGCCGAGTTCGGCCGCCACCTGCGACAGTGGCATGCCCGCCGCGATCAGCGGCGCCGCGTGCGCCAGCCGCACCTGCTGCCGCCACTGTCCGAAACTCATGCCCAGTTCCCTCTCGAACAGGCGCGCCAGCGTGCGTTCCGACGCGCCCAC
Organism: Noviherbaspirillum aridicola; assembly: GCF_019656455.1. Classification (GTDB taxonomy): domain Bacteria; phylum Pseudomonadota; class Gammaproteobacteria; order Burkholderiales; family Burkholderiaceae_D; genus Noviherbaspirillum; species Noviherbaspirillum aridicola. The sequence goes on along the minus strand of NZ_BPMK01000023.1, from coordinate 29,642 downwards.
CCGGTCGGCCCACGCACCGAGGGTCAGCGGCAGCGCGGGATCGGCGATCAGCGCCTCGCACAAGGCCTTGAGCCGCTTGTCGCGCGGCAGCGGCACGCGTATCGGGAGCGTGGCCAGGCGCGGCAGTTCATTCAGGATCAGCCGCATGACCAGTTCTTCGCGGGCGTCCCCGGCATCGCTCTGCACCAGCGCCAGCACCAGTTCGCGCAACAGGGTGGAGACTTCCAGCACTTCGCAGCGCCCGCCGAAGGGGGCCGCGCGCGCGTGGATGTAGAGCGCGCGCAGCCTGGTCGGCTCCAGCGTCGAGACTTCGTGCACCGCGTGCGGCGGAATCCATATCGCCCGTTGCGGCGGCACGATCCATGTCGTGTCGGCCGCCGTCACCCGGATCACGCCGTCGAGCGCATAGGTGATCTGCCCCCATTCGTGCGAATGCGCGGCAAGCAGTTCCGCGGCGGCGAGATCGCGCGCCACGACCCGGACCGGCCGCTCGGAGGAGGGGGAGCGCCCGGGAAGATTGGGCCGGGTATGGCGGACGGGCTGGACGGGCATGGGCGCTTGGCAGAAATGCGATAAAAAATGGCGATTCATCTTAAAACAGACGTGATGACTTTGCCTACACTCCAGTCATCGCGACTTTCTCCGGGTGACACATGTCGGTTGCTGCCATTTCTCCCGTCCGTCAGGACGCACAGGTCATTGGCCTGGTGGGCCTTGCCCATGGCGTCTCGCACTTCTTCCACCTGATCCTGGCGCCTCTGTTCCCATGGCTGAAGCAGGATTTCGCACTGTCCTACGCCCAGCTCGGCTTTCTGATGACCGTGTTCTTCGTGGTGTCGGGTGTGGGCCAGGCGCTTGCCGGATTCGTCGTCGACCGGGTCGGACCGAGGCTCGTGCTCTTCTGCGGCATCGCGCTGCTCGGGGTGGCGGCGCTGGTGCTGTCGCAGGCGCAGAGCTATCCGATGCTGATGGCCGGCTCGCTGCTCGCGGGCATGGGCAACAGCGTCTTTCATCCCGCCGACTTCACGCTGCTCAACCGCCGCGTCTCGCAGCCTCGCCTCGGCCACGCCTTCTCGTTGCACGGCATCTCGGGCAACCTCGGCTGGGCCGCCGCGCCCATCTTCCTCGCCGGGATCGCGCAGGTCTGGGGCTGGCGGTCGGCGCTGCTGGCAGCCGCATTCATTCCCTTTACGGTGCTGGCGCTGCTGCTCGTCTGCCGCCGGTTGCTCGAGAGCGAACAGGCCGCGGTGGTGCGAAGCCCGCAACGCGATGGCGGCGGCGGCCATCTGCTGGCGTTCATGGCGCTGCCGGCGGTATGGATGTGCTTCGCCTTCTTTCTGATCACCGCGCTGGCCCTGGGCGGCATACAAAGCTTTTCGGCGTCGGCGCTGCGGGCGCTGTACGGCGTCTCGCTCGCCCAGGCCACCGCCGGCTACACCGCCTACATGCTGGCCTCCGCCGCCGGCATGGTGTGGGGCGGCTTCCTTGCCGCGAAGACCAGCCGCCATGACCGCACGATCGCGATCGCCTTCACGGCGGCCGGCGCGTTCGCGCTGGTGGTCGCCAGCGGCGCCACGCCCGCCTGGCTTGCGCTTGCCCTGATGGGGGCGATCGGTTTCGGCGCCGGTGTCGCCGGTCCCTCGCGCGATCTGCTCATTCGCGCGGCGGCGCCGAAGAGCGCGACGGGCAGGGTCTACGGCGTAGTGTATTCGGGGCTCGACATCGGCCTGTCGCTGGCGCCGCTGCTGTTCGGCGCACTGATGGACGTCGGCCAGGCCGGCATGGTCTTCGCCGGCATCGGCCTCTTCCAGTGTCTCGCCATCCTTACCGCGGTCAGTGTCGGCAGCCGCAGCGCCGCGGCCAGGGCGCCCGCCTGAAGGGCGGCACACCCGCATCGCAAGGCCGGCGCATGCCGGCCTTCGTTTTTTGCGCGTCGCTTACAATCCTGCTTTTCTGACCACTCGACCACGGAGATCCCGATGAGCTTTGCCACCTGCGACATCTGCGATGCGAACGAAGACAAGCTGGCCGCCGGCACGTTGCACGTGCTGCCGCCGCTGTTCCAGATTTACGGAAAGCGCGTGTCCTTCTCGGGTCCCGCGAAGACGCTCAAGGTGTTCGAAGACAACGTTCTCGTCCGGTCCACGCTCGAGACGCCCGGCAATGGCCAGGTGCTGGTGGTCGACGGCGGCGGCAGCCTGCGCTGCGCGCTGGTGGGCGGCAACCTCGGCGTGCTCGCGGAAAAGAACGGATGGGCCGGCATCGTCGTCAATGGCTGCATCCGGGATTCGGAAGAAATCAATGCCTGCGATATCGGGGTGAGGGCGCTGGCCACGCATCCGCAGCGCAGCGTGCGCAAGGGCGCCGGCGATGCCGACCTGCGCGTCACCATTGCCGGCGTGGCGATCCGCCCCGGCGACTGGATCTATGCCGACGCGGACGGCGTTCTCGTCGCCGCCGAAAAGCTCGCCTGACCTGCCTGGCGGCGCCCAGCGGGCGCCGCAGCCTCCACCCCGCCCCCGCGACCCGTCCGATGTCCGGACGGATTTCATTACCCGGTTTTCTCCTTTCACAATGCGGAAAATTTATAGCGCAGGGCAGCACGCGCCTATTTCATTTTGAGGGAAATCGTTCCGCATCGCGAAAAACAAACATTAAGTCGTTGATTTCGCTCACATAAAAAAAGCTCATATGTCTTATATAAGACCTTGTTGCCCCGCAAAATAAGGCCTAATATTCACCCATCTGTTTTTCTTTTCATCGCTTCACTTAGGAGAATGAGCATGGCATCTCGGGAAGAGCAAATTAAGGCACTTGAAAAAGACTGGGCGGAGAATCCGCGCTGGAAGGGCGTCAAGCGCGGCTATACCGCGGAAGACGTGGTTCGCCTGCGCGGCTCCAAGCAGATCGAGTACACGCTCGCCAAGGAAGGCGCCGAGAAGCTGTGGGCCAAGGTCAACGGCGGTGCCAAGAAGGGCTATGTGAACGCATTCGGCGCCATCACCGCGGGTCAGGCCATGCAGCAGGCCAAGGCCGGCCTGGAAGCCGTGTACCTGTCCGGCTGGCAGGTCGCCGCCGACGGCAACACTTCCGAAACCATGTACCCCGACCAGTCGCTGTATGCATACGACTCGGTTCCCACCATGGTTCGCCGCATCAACAACACCTTCAAGCGCGCCGACGAGATCCAGTGGTCGCGCGGCATCAATCCGGGCGATGAAAACTTCATCGACTACTTCCTGCCGATCGTCGCTGACGCGGAAGCCGGCTTCGGCGGCGTGCTCAACGCCTTCGAGCTGATGAAGAACATGATCGCAGCGGGCGCCGCCGGCGTGCACTTCGAAGACCAGTTGGCCGCCGTGAAGAAGTGCGGCCACATGGGCGGCAAGGTGCTGGTGCCGACCCAGGAAGCGGTCGAGAAGCTGATCGCCGCCCGCTTTGCCGCCGACGTCATGGGCGTGCCCACCATCGTGCTGGCCCGTACCGATGCCGAGGCAGCCAACCTGATCACCTCCGATCACGACGCCAACGACAAGCCTTTCCTGACCGGCGAGCGCACCGCCGAAGGCTTCTACCGCGTCAAGAACGGTCTGGAGCAGGCCATCAGCCGCGGCGTCGCCTATGCGCCCTACGCCGACCTGGTGTGGTGCGAAACCGGCACCCCGGACCTCGGCTTCGCCCGCGAATTCGCGCAGGCCGTGCATGAGAAGTGCCCGGGCAAGCTGCTGTCCTACAACTGCTCGCCGTCGTTCAACTGGAAGAAGAACCTCGACGACAAGAGCATCGCCGAATTCCAGCAGAAGCTGTCCGAGCTGGGCTACAAGTACCAGTTCATCACGCTGGCCGGCATCCACATCAACTGGTTCAACACCTTCCAGTTCGCCCATGCTTACGCCCGCGGCGAAGGCATGAAGCACTATGTGAACATGGTGCAGGAGCCGGAATTCGCCGCTCGCGAAAAGGGCTACACCTTCGTGTCGCACCAGCAGGAAGTCGGCGCCGGCTACTTCGACGAAGTCACCACCGTGATCCAGGGCGGCACGTCCTCGGTCAAGGCGCTGACCGGCTCGACCGAAGAAGAACAGTTCCACTGATCGCCGCGCCCGGCGTGAGCCGGGCTGCAGCAACGATCGCAGATGGCCGTCCTCAGGGGCGGCCATTTTTTTTCGACCGTGCTAACCTGTACCGCGTGATCTGATGCAGGAGAAGGCAATGCGTATCGGCGAACTGGCCAGGCGCAGCGGATGCGAAGTCGAGACCATCCGCTACTACGAACGGGAGGGCCTGCTGCCGCAACCGGCGCGCAGCGAAGGCAACTACCGGCAATACAGCGAACGCGACGCGGAGCGGCTGCTCTTCATCCGCCATTGCCGCTCGCTCGGCATGTCGCTCGACGACGTGCGCCTGCTGCAGCGCTTCCAGTCCCAGCCCGACCTCGCGTGCGACGAGGTCAATGCGCTGCTCGACCGCCAGCTGCTGCAGGTGCGGGAGCAGATCGCCTCGCTGCAGCAACTGCAGCGCCAGTTGCAGGAGCTGCGCAGCACCTGCGACGCGCATCTGAGCGCACGCGACTGCGGCATCCTGCGCAATCTGCAAAGCGCCGCCGGCGGCAGCGACTGCGCCTGCCATGCCGAAGGGCAGGGCGCCGGCGGGCAGGCTTGATACAATGCTGTCCCTTTCGCATTCCCCCCATTCAAGGTCCCCATGCTGAGCTACCGCCATGCCTTCCACGCCGGCAATCATGCCGATGTGCTCAAGCACATCGTGCTTATCCAGCTGCTGCGTTATCTCGGGCAGAAGGACACGCCGTACATGTACATCGACACCCACGCGGGCGCCGGCGTGTACGCGCTCGATACCGGTTATGCCGCCAAGAGCGCCGAGTGCGAGACCGGCATTGCGCGCCTGTGGGACCAGAAGGACATGCCCGGCCCGGTGGCTGACTACGTGCAGCTGGTAAGGGACATGAACCCGAGCGGCAAGATGCGCTACTACCCGGGCTCGCCGTACTGCGCCGACCGTGTCGCCCGCGAGCAGGATCGCATCCGCCTGTTTGAACTGCATCCGAGCGACAGCAAGATCCTGCAGGAGAATTTCCAGAAGCGCGAGGCGCACCTGGCCGAGCAGGGGCAGCGCCCGGCTTCCCGCGGCAAGCGGGTAATGATCAACAAGTCGGACGGTTTCACCGGCATCAGGAGCCTGTTGCCGCCGCCGTCGCGCCGCGGCCTGGTGCTCATCGATCCGCCCTACGAAATCAAGGACGACTATCGCAAGGTCAAGCAGATGCTCGACGACGCGCTGGTGCGTTTCGCCACCGGCACCTACGCGGTCTGGTATCCGATGCTGCAGCGCATGGAGTCCCGCCAGCTGCCCGACAAGCTCAAGCGCCTGCCGTGCAGCGGCTGGCTCAACGTCACGCTGTCGGTCGGCGCGCCGGTGCCGGATGGCGTCGGCCTGACCAGCAGCGGCATGTTCATCATCAATCCGCCCTACACGCTCGAACCCATGCTGCGCGAAACCATGCCCTGGCTGGTCAAGACGCTGGCGCGCGACAACGGCGCACGCTTCACGCTGGAGACCGGCCTGCCGGTCACCGGCCCGGGGAAGCGGGCCGACGAGAGCGGCATGCGTCGCGGCCGGGCGGGCTGAACGAGGAAAGCGGGACAGGCAACATGAACAAGGCATTCGTCAAGGAAAGCGAAGGGGACGAGGACGACGACCTCGAGGCCGGAGTCCCGGCCATCCCCGCCGGCACGAAGAACTACATGACGCCGGACGGTCACCGCCGCATGAAGGAAGAGCTGCTGCACCTGATCGACGTCGAGCGGCCGGAAGTGGTGAGGGTGGTGTCGTGGGCCGCCTCCAACGGCGACCGTTCCGAGAATGGCGACTACCTCTACGGCAAGAAGCGGCTGCGGGAAATCGATCGCAGGATACGCTTCCTGACCAAGCGGCTCGATCGGGCGGAGGTGGTCGACCCCAGCGTGCATCACGGCAGCGACCAGATTTTCTTCGGCGCCACCGTCACCTATGAAAACCTCGCCGGGGAAGAGCATACGGTCACCATCGTCGGCATCGATGAACTCGACCCCCTCAACGGCAAGATCAGCTGGATATCCCCGGTCGCGCGGGCGCTGACCAAGATGCGCGAGGGCGACAGCGTGAGCCTGAAGACACCCTCAGGGATGGATGAGCTGACGATACTCGACGTGCGCTATCCCGCGCCGCGCGCCTGACGCCGGACACGCGATTTTTCCGGGTTAGAATTGCTGCATTGCAGAATTTCAATTGCAGCAGATTCGATGACGATCGCGACCAGCAGGCTCAACCATCCCCTGCGCATTCCGCTTGCCGCGGAAGTGCATTCCCGGCCCTTCATGTTCCTTGGCGCGCCCGAGGCCATCACTCATCTCGCGGTCTACATGGGCGAGGGCGGCGAGCCGTCGCCCGGCGGTGCCAACGACCAGCATGCGCTGCTTGCCGGCCTGTGCGCGCATTTCGGTGTGGCGCCGCCGTCCGCCGAAGCCAGGTACTTCTTCCATGAGTTCGGCCGCTTCCGCCTGAAGTGGGAGTGCCATACCGAATTCGCGACGTATACCTTCGCGGCCCGCCAGGAGCGAGGCACCGCCGTCGGTGACGCATTCGCGGGCGTACCGCTGCAGCTCATTCCCCAGGACTGGCTGCTCAGCCTGCAGGGCAAGCTGATGGTCGGCGCCCACCTGTATCTCGACACCTCCGGTCTGCCGAGCCCCGACTACGCGGCGCAGGCGCGCAGCGTATTCGAGGGGCGGCTGCTGGCGGGCAGCCGGGTGCTCAACGGCGGCGAGATATGGACGGACTTCCTGGTGCAGTCGGACGGTTTCAGCCGTTTCCTGGTGCGCGACACCGGACTGCAGGAGCAGCAGGCCGGCCGTCTCGTCCAGCGTGTGCTCGAGATCGAGACCTACCGGATGATGGCCTTGCTCGGCTTCCCGCGCGCGCAGCGGGCGATCCCTCAGCTCAACGGGATCGAGGACGAGCTGGAGACGCTGACCTCGGCCATGGTCGACACCGACGGCAAGCCGCAGCTCGGCGACGACCAGGCCGACGCCGAGCAGGCCCTGCTCAACATGATCACCAGGCTCGCGGCGCGGACCGAAAAGCTGGCGCTGGAAAACAGCTACCGTTTCTCCGCCTCCCAGGCCTACTTCAAGCTGGTACAGGCGCGAATCGAGGAGCTGCGCGAGACCCGCATAGAAGGCTTCCCGACGGTCGAGGAATTCATGGAGCGGCGCCTGGCGCCGGCGATGCACACCTGCCAGGCGGTATCGAGGCGGCAGGAGATCCTGGCCGAGCGCATCGCCCGCACCAACGACCTGTTGCGCACGCGCGTCGGCATCACGCAGGAAAGGCAGAACCGCCGCATCCTCGAATCGCTCAATGCGCGGGCGGCACAGCAGCTGCGCCTGCAGCAGGCGGTGGAGGGGCTGTCGGTGGTGGCGATTTCCTACTACCTGACGGGATTGCTCGGCTATGCCATCAAGGCCGCGAAGGTCGCGGGCCTGCCGCTCAATCCCGAACTCGCAACCGGCCTGGTATTGCCCTTCGTCGCGGCAGGCGTGTGGCTGGGATTGCGGCGGATGCGCGGCAGGCTGCACGCGGGCCACGGCTGACGCCGGGGCCGGGCGCTCAGGCGCGTTCGCGCAGGATGCGGGCGACGCCCGGGATGCGGCGGACGTTGCGCATCAGGCGTGCCAGGTGTACCCGGTCTTCCACCTGTATCGTGAAGCGCAGCTGTTTCATCTGCTGATCGCGGTCGTCGTCCATGCCGACGTGGGTGATGTTGGCGTCGGACTCGCCGATTTCGGCGGCCACCCGGGCGAGCACGCCTTTTTCATTGTTGACCAGGACCTTGATGCGGCAGTCGAAGCGGCGGCTCAGGCCGCTGCCCCAGGCCAGCTCGATCCAGCGTTCCGGTTCTTTCGCATGCTGTCGCTTGGCGAGATCGCAATCGGTGCCATGCACCGTGATGCCCTGGTCGCGCTTGAGCTGGCCGATGATGCCGTCGCCGGGGATGGGCAGGCAGCACGGCGCCAGGTGCACCGCCGTGCCCTCGTTGCCGTAAATGAGCACCGGGTCCAGCTTGCCCTGAGTCTCGGCCTTCAAGGGCGGTAGTTCGCAGGCCGGGTCGTTCTCCATCAGGGTGCGGATATGCCGCGCCACCAGCGTCGCCATGCGCTTGCCGACGCCGATGTCGGCATACAGCTCATCCATCGAACGCGCGCTCGATTCCTTCAGCAGCCGCTCGGCGAGCGCCTCGGCCAGCGGCGGCACGACATCCACCGCGCCGAGCGCCTGCGTCAGCAGGCGCTTGCCGAGTTCGGTCGACTCGGCGAGGTTGATGGTGCGCAGATGATGACGGATCGCCGAACGCGCCTTGCCGGTTCGCACGAAGGTCAGCCAGTTCGGGCTGGGGCGGGAAGAGGGCGCGGTGACGATTTCAACGATGTCGCCGTTGCGCAGTTCGGTGCGCAGCGCCGCGTGCTCGTGGTTCACCCGCGCCGCGATCGCCTGGTCGCCGATGTCGGTATGGATGGTGTAGGCGAAATCGAGCACCGTCGCGCCGCGCGGCAGCGCGATGATCTTCGACTTCGGCGTGAACACGTAGACCGAGTCCGGGAACAGGTCGACCTTCACATGTTCGAGGAACTCCGCCGAATCGCCGGTCTGCTGCTGGATGTCGAGCAGCGACTGCAGCCAGGCGTGCGTGCGCTGCTGCAGGTCGGTCAGGTTGGCGTCGTCGTTCTTGTACAGCCAGTGCGCCGCCACGCCCGCTTCCGCCACCCGGTGCATCTCCTGGGTGCGGATCTGGAACTCCACCGGCGTGCCGTAGGGGCCGATCAGCGTGGTATGCAGCGACTGGTAGCCGTTGAGCTTGGGGATGGCGATGTAATCCTTGAACTTGCCGGGCATGGGCTTGTACAGCGCATGCAGCGTGCCGAGGGCGACATAGCAGTTGGCGAAGCTGTCGACCACGATGCGGAAGCCGTAGACGTCGAGTACCTGGGAGAAGGAGAGATGCTTGTTGCGCATCTTGCGATAGATGCCGAACAGCGTCTTCTCGCGGCCGTACACCTCTGCCCTGATGCCGCTTCCGGCGAGCGTGCCGTTGACGGCCTCGAGAATCTTGCTCACCACTTCGCGCCGGTTGCCGCGCGCCGCCTTGACCGCCTTGGCCAGGGTCCGGTAACGCAACGGGTACAAGTGCGAGAAAGCGAGATCCTGCAGTTCCCGATAGATGTTGTTGAGCCCGAGGCGGTGCGCGATCGGGACGTAGACTTCCATCGTCTCGCGCGCGATGCGCCGCTTCTTCTCCGGCGACATGTAGCCGAGCGTGCGCATGTTGTGCAGCCGGTCCGCCAGTTTGACCAGGATGACGCGCACATCGCGTGCCATCGCCAGCAGCATCTTGCGGAAGTTCTCGGCCTGCGCCTCGATCTGGCTCTGGAATTCGATCTTGTCCAGTTTCGACAGGCCGTCCACCAGGGTGGCCACCGGCGCGCCGAAGCGTTCGATCAGCTCTTCCTTCTTGACGTCCTGGTCTTCCATCACGTCGTGCAGCAGGGCCGCCATGATGGCCTGCGCATCCAGTTTCCAGTCCGCGCAGATCTCGGCCACCGCGATCGGGTGCGAGATATAGGGCTCGCCCGACTTGCGGATCTGACCAAGGTGCATCTCGTCGGAAAAGCGATATGCCTCCTTGACCTTCTTCATTTCGGAAGGCGTCAGGTATGCGGCAAGCTTTTCGTTGAGCAGGGTGACCGAGGCGACGCAGGCATTGTGCGCGGCGCTGTTGTCGGACGGGCGGGAAGGGGAATCGGTGTTCTTGGAGGCCGGGCGACCGTTATTCGCCCGGCTGTCTGGAGCGACTGACAATGCTGAGTCTGCTGGAGTCACGTTCATGGTCAAAGCATATCAGTCGCATGGCGTTTGATGCTACTCAGCTCGGGACTTTTTTCAGCATTTCAATCCCGACCTTGCCGGCCGCGATTTCACGCAGCGCGACGACGGTCGGTTTGTCCTTGGCGTCGACCTTCGGTGTGTGACCCTGCAGCAGCTGGCGGGCACGGTAGGTCGCGGCCAGCGTCAGCTGGAAGCGGTTCGGGACTTGTTTCAGGCAATCTTCAATCGTGATACGGGCCATGGTTGCTCCTAAAAATGTCAGCTCGCGTTGGCGTGGATGCCGAGCTGGGCAAAGAGATAGGTGTTGCGGGCGGCCTGCTGCGCGAAGCGGCAGCGGGTTGCCTTGACGATCGCGGTCAGTTCGGACAAGGCAGTCGCAAACTCTTGATTAATAATAACATATTCGAACTCGGGGGCGTGCGCGATCTCGCCGCCGGCGGCCAGGATACGGCGCGTGATGACGAGATGATCATCCTGTCCGCGCTTCTTCAGCCGTTCCTCCAGGGCTGCAATCGACGGCGGCAGGATGAATACGCCGACCGCGTGCGGGAACTGCTTCCTGACCTGCTGCGCACCCTGCCAGTCGATCTCTAGCAGCACGTCGGTGCCGATCGCCATCGCCTGCTCGATCAGCAGTCGCGACGTGCCGTAGTAATTGCCATGGACTTCCGCCGACTCCAGGAATTCCCCGCTTTCACGCCGCTGCAGGAAATCCTCGACCGTGGTGAAGTAATACTCGCGGCCGTGCTGCTCGCCGGGACGGGGAGGGCGGGTGGTGAAGGAGATGGACAGCTTGATCTCCGGTTCCTGCGCCAGCAGTGCGTTGACCAGGGTGGACTTCCCCGCGCCGGAGGGGGCAACCACCATGAAGAGGCTGCCCGAGTGAGGTTTGGTATCGATCATAAAAAGGCGTGTGTTACGAGGGACGGACGCACTGCCCGCGCAGGCTGCGGGCGTTGCTTATTCCAGGTTCTGCACCTGTTCGCGCATCTGTTCGATCAGCAGCTTCATCGCCATCGAGGCGTCGGACAATTCCTTCAGCGCGGCCTTGGACCCGACGGTATTGGCCTCGCGGTTCAGTTCCTGCATCATGAAGTCCAGGCGCTTGCCGACCTGTCCGCCCTTCTTCAGGATGTGGCGGGTCTCGGCGAGGTGGGCTGACAGGCGCGAGAGTTCTTCCGCGACGTCGATGCGGATCCCGTACAGCGTGACTTCCTGGCGGATGCGCTCGAGCGCCTCGTCGCGGGAAGTGGTCGGCGCGTTGCCGTTGGCGCTCTGGAGGGCGAGTCCGAGCGCTTCCTTCATGCGTTCGGTGGCCTTTTGCTGGAACTGGGAGATCGCCTGCGGCACGAGAGGCGTGATGCGATGGACGATGCCTTCCATTTCCTCGACCCGGGCCAGCAGCATGGCTTGCAGGGCGGCTCCCTCGCGTTCGCGGGTGGCGATGAAGGCGTCGAGCGCGTCGGCGACCGCCGCCTGCACTTCGCCGGACAGCGCTTCCTGTGCAAGATCGCTGTCTTCGATGACGCCCGGCCAGCGCAGGATTTCGTTCACGCTCAGCGCCGCCGCGTCGGGCAGCGTCTGCTTGACTTTCCGTTGCATTTCGGACAATGCTTCGATCACTGCGAGGTTCAGCTGGGGATTCGCGACCGCGGCCGACTTGCGGCCGAAACTCAGCCGGCACTCCACCTTCCCGCGCGTGATGCGTGCCATGATGGCTTCGCGAATGGCGGGCTCGACGGAGCGCAGTTCGTCGTTGATGCGGAACTGCAGGTCGAGAAAACGGGAGTTGACGCTTTTGAGTTCGACAGTCAGGGTGCCGGCGCCGGTCTCGCGGGTGACGACCGCGTAGCCGGTCATGCTGCTGATGGTCAAGATACTATCCCTTCGGCTTTACAAAACAGTGATTTATCAAGACAATCCGGAGTACATTTTTCCAAGACAACATGGCCTCGCAAAACAACGCACCGTTGCCCGATGGACTAGAAATTGCCGGATACCGCATTGTAAAGAAGATTGCGTCCGGCGGGTTCAGTATTGTCTATCTCGCCTATGACGAAGACGGCAATGCCGTGGCCATCAAGGAATACCTGCCGAGCTCGCTGGCCCTGCGCCGCCCCGGTGAACTGGTGCCCGCGATCTCGGCCGACAACCTCCCGGTGTTCCGCATCGGCCTCAAGTGCTTTTTCGAGGAAGGCCGCGCGCTGGCGCGCATCGCGCACCCTAACGTGGTCAGCGTGCTCAACTTCTTCCGCGCCAACGACACCGTCTACATGGTGATGGCCTACGAGTCGGGGCGCTCCCTGCAGGACCATATCCTGAGGCGGCGCGAGAAGGGCGAACGGCCGCTCGTGTCGGAGCGCTTCATCCGCAAGATGTTCAACCAGGTGATGAACGGCCTGCGCGAGGTGCATGCCAACAAGCTGCTGCACCTGGATCTCAAGCCGGGCAACATCTACCTGCGCATGGACGGCACGCCCATCCTGCTCGACTTCGGCGCCGCCCGCCAGACCCTGCGCAGCGACCTGCCCAAGCTGTATCCGATGTACACGCCCGGCTTCGCGGCGCCCGAACTGTACGCGAAGAACGGCAACCTCGGCCCCTGGACCGACATCTACAGCATAGGCGCCTCGATGTTCGCCTGCATGGTCGGGGCGCCGCCCCAGCCCGCCGACCAGCGCAAGGCAGGCGACCGCATGGAAGAGCACTTCCGCAAGTTGGAAAGCATGTATTCCCGCGAGCTGCTGGATGTGATCCGGTGGTCGCTCAAGCTCGATCCGCTGGAGCGGCCGCAGAGCGTGTTCGCGCTGCAGAAAGCGCTGCGCGAACCGGTCTCGACCCGCAAGGAAACGCCGCTGATCGCCCGGGTGGCCGATCGGCTGCGCGGGCTGCTCGCCGGTCTCGGCAAGCCCCGTGCGCTCGGCGCGAACACCACCGTCCATCAACAACATACCCGGTAGCTTGCAATGCGATTCTCCGTTTATCAGGAAAGCCAGGTTGGCGGCCGCAAGAACAACCAGGACAGGATGGGCTACAGCTTCACCCGCGACGCGCTGCTGTTGCTGCTCGCGGACGGCATGGGCGGACACATCCAGGGCGAGATGGCGGCGACCATCGCGCTGCAGACCATCGGCTCGCTGTTCCAGCAGAATGCCACGCCCTATGTGAAGAAACCGGAGAAGTTCCTCGAGGACAGCTTCTTCGCCGCGCACCGCGAAATCCACCGCTACCGGGCCATCAACAACCTGTCCGAAACGCCGCGCACCACCATCGTGGGCTGCCTGATCCAGCACAACTGCGCCTACTGGGCGCATTGCGGCGATTCGCGCCTGTACTGGATGCGCCAGGGGCAGATCCTCGCGCGTACGCGCGACCACTCCCGCATCGAAACCCTGATTGCGCAGGGCAAGGTCAGTCCCGCCGAACGCGACACGCACCCCGAGCGCAACCGGCTGTTCAACTGCCTCGGCGCCCCCAACATGCCGATCGTCGAGCTGTCGCGGCGGGCCAGCCTGGAGGCGGGCGACGTGATTCTGCTCTGCTCCGACGGGCTGTGGTCGGTTCTGCCCGATCATGTGCTCGCCCAGAGCCTGCATCAGCACACCGTCGTGCGCGCGGTCCCGGAACTGCTGCAACTTGCGACCGGCATCGCCGGCAAGACGAGCGATAATGTCACCGCGCTGGCGGTGGCATGGGAAAGCGGCAACACGGTGGGCGAATCGCCGACCACGATCACCACCAATACGCTCCCTGTGGGCAGCGTGGCGACCACCATCCAGGCACCCCGGGCGGATCTCGATCCGGCCGATGTCTTCGATGACGAAGAAATCGAGAAAGCCATCGCCGAAATCCGCGGAGCGATCGAAAAGACTTCCCGCATCACTTCCAAGAACTGAGACCGACATGTCTGAACAACGTCCGAGCGGACGCGCGGCCGATGCGCTGCGCGCGGTCCGCCTTACCCGGGATTACACCCGCCATGCCGAAGGTTCGGTGCTGGTCGAGTTCGGCGATACCCGTGTCATCTGCACCGCGAGCATCGAGGACAAGGTGCCGGGTTTCCTCAAGGGCAAGGGGCAGGGCTGGCTCACCGCCGAATACGGCATGCTGCCGCGCTCCACGCATACGCGGATGGACCGCGAGGCGGCGCGCGGCAAGCAGTCCGGTCGCACCCAGGAAATCCAGCGCCTGATCGGCCGCTCGCTGCGGGCCGCGTTCGATCTGGACGCTTTCGGCGAGCGCACGCTGCAGCTCGACTGCGACGTGATCCAGGCCGACGGCGGCACGCGCACGGCTTCCATCACCGGCGCCATGGTCGCCGCTTATGATGCCTTCGGCAAACTCGTGCAATCCGGACAACTCGCCGCGGTGCCGGTACGGCATTTCGTGGCCGCGGTGTCGGTCGGCGTGTATAGCGGCATGCCGGTACTGGATCTGGACTACCTTGAAGATTCGGACTGCGACACCGATATGAATGTGGTGATGAACGACGCCGGCCATTTTATCGAGGTGCAGGGAACGGCCGAGGGCGACGCCTTCGACCGCGCCACCATGAACCGCCTGCTCGATCTGGCCGACGCCGGTATCGCGCGCCTGATCGCGCTGCAGAAACAGGCGCTCGGCCTGACTGCCTGAGCGCAAGCGATGTCTTGCTCCGCGGCGAGGCTTCCTGCCCGCCGCGGTTTTCTTTTTTGAATGCCATGACCCGAACACTCGTACTCGCCTCCAACAACCCCGGCAAGCTGAAGGAATTCGGCGAGCTGCTCGGACCGCTCGGTTTCGAGGTGCGGCCGCAGGGCGACTTCGGCGTGCCGGAAGCAGAGGAGCCGCATCCGACCTTCGTCGAAAACGCGCTGGCCAAGGCAAGGCATGCCGCGCGCCTGACCGGCCTGCCGGCGCTGGCCGACGATTCCGGCGTCTGCGCGGCGGCGCTCGGCGGCCGTCCCGGCGTCCACTCCGCCCGTTACGCGGGCGAGCCCAGGTCCGACCTGCGCAACAATGAAAAACTGGTGGCCGAACTGTCCGCGCTCGGCGACAGGTCGGCGTGGTATTACTGCGTGCTCGTCTATGTGCGCAGCGCCGACGACCCGCAGCCGGTGATCGCCGACGGCCGCTGGGACGGCGAGATCATCGCCGCCCCTCGCGGCAGCGGCGGCTTCGGCTACGATCCGCATTTCCTGCTGCCTGCGCTCGGACGGACCGCGGCCGAGCTGACGGCCGAGGAAAAGCACCGCTTCTCCCATCGCGGCCAGGCCTTGCGGGCGCTGGTGGAGAAGCTGCGATGATTCCGATCCGACCGGTGCAGGACACGGGCAAGCCGGCGGGGCAGGGACCGGCGCAGGCGGCGACCGCCTTTCTCAAGCCGGGCGCGCTGCAACTCACCGCATTGCCGCCGCTGTCGCTGTATGTGCACTTTCCCTGGTGCGTGCGCAAATGTCCCTACTGCGACTTCAATTCGCACGAAGCCAGGAACGGTTTCCCGGAGCAGGAGTATCTCGATGCCTTGCGCGCCGATCTCGAGCAGGCGCTGCCGCTCATCTGGGGCCGCAAGATCTACACCGTTTTCATCGGCGGCGGCACCCCGAGCCTGATGTCCGCCGCCGGTCTCGACCGACTGATGTCGGACATACGCAGCCTGCTGCCGCTCGACGGCAGGGCGGAGATCACGATGGAAGCGAATCCGGGCACTTTCGAAGCCGACAAGTTCCGCTCCTATCGCGCCAGCGGCATCAACCGCCTGTCGATCGGCATCCAGAGCTTCAATCCGCGTCATCTGTCCGCGCTCGGCCGCATCCATGACGGCGATGAGGCGCGCAAGGCGGTGGAGATCGCCCACGCCAATTTCGACAACTTCAACCTCGACCTGATGTACGCGCTGCCCGGCCAGAGCCTCGCCGAGGCGGCCGAAGACGTCCAGGCCGCGATCGCGTTCGCGCCGCCGCATCTGTCCCTGTATCACCTGACGCTGGAGCCGAACACCTACTTCGCGAAATTCCCGCCCGTGGTGCCGGACGATGACACCAGCGCCGAGATGCAGGACATGATCCGGGAGCGGACCGGCGCCGCCGGCTACCGTCAGTACGAAGTCTCCGCCTATGCGCAACCGGGCCGGCAGGCGCGCCACAATCTCAACTACTGGCAGTTCGGCGACTATCTCGGCATCGGCGCCGGGGCCCATTCCAAGCTGTCCTTCCCGCACCGTATCGTGCGGCAGATGCGCTACAAGCAGCCGAAGGCCTACCTCGACAACATGCGGGCGGGCCAGCCGGTACAGGAAGAGTTCGAGGTGGAACGGGGCGAACTCGGATTCGAGTTCATGCTCAACGCGCTGCGCCTGGTCGACGGCTTCGAGGTCAACCTCTTTGCCGAGCGGACGGGAATCGCGCTGAACGCGCTGGAGAAGTCGCTGACGCAGGCCGAGGCAAAGGGCTTGCTGTACCGCGACCACAAGATCATTCGCCCGACCGATCTCGGGCAGCGCTTTCTGAACGACCTGCAGCAGATGTTCCTGCCTTAGCGGCAGCGGGAGTTGGTATAATCCCGGCTCCTGAGCGGGACGCATGTGCCCCGCGTCTCTGGAAGAGTGGCCGAGCGGTTTAAGGCACTGGTCTTGAAAACCAGCGAAGGGGTAACCCTTCCGTGGGTTCGAATCCCACCTCTTCCGCCAGGCCTTCCTCCAGTCTGTACAGCGCGGGATGGCCGGATCCCGTCATTCCCGTTACGCCGTCAGCAGTTTTCGCTGTCCCGTCGCATCTTCAAGCCTCGGCGCCGCCGCAGCCTGTCCCTGCAGACGGAACACGCTCACCGCCTCGGCCAGTCCTGCCGCCTGGCTGCGCATGTTTTCGGATGCGGCGAGGGCTTCCTCGACCAGTGCCGCATTCTGCTGCGTGACCTGGTCCATCTGGCTCACCGCCTGGCTGATCTGCTCGATGCCCGAGGTCTGCTCCTGGCTGGCCTGCATGATCTCGTGCATGATGGTCGCGACCTGGCGGATGCTTTGCACCACTTCGTCCATCTTTGCACCGGCCTGGCCCACCAGCGTGGTGCCGCCGTCCACTTTCTCGACGGTGCTGCTGATCAGGACCTTGATTTCCCGGGCGGCCTGGGCGGAGCGCTGGGCGAGGCTGCGTACTTCGCTCGCGACCACCGCGAAGCCCCGGCCCTGTTCGCCGGCACGCGCGGCCTCGACCGCCGCGTTGAGCGCAAGGATATTGGTCTGGAAGGCGATGCCGTCGATGACCGAAATGATGTCCACGATCTTGCGCGACGCTGCCTGGATATCGCCCATCGTGTTCACGACCTGCGAGACGACTTCGCCGCCGTCGTGCGCGACGGTGGAGGCATTGGCCGCGAGCTGGTTGGCCTGGCGTGCGCTTTCCGCATTCTGCTTGACGGTCGAGGTCAGCTCTTCCAGGGAAGAGGCGGTCTCTTCCAGCGAGCCGGCCTGGTGCTCGGTGCGGGCCGACAGGTCGGCATTGCCCGAGGCGATCTGGGCCGACGCGGTGGCAATGGTTTCGGTGCCGGTCCGCACCTTGCTGACGATCTCCGCCAGGCTTTCATTCATGTGCCGCAGAGCCGCCATCAGCTTGCCGGTCTCATCATTGCTGTTGACCCGGATGTCCTGTGTGAGGTCGCCATCCGCCACGCTCTCGGCAACCTTGACCGCCATGCCGAGCTGCCCGGTGATGGTGCGCACCAGCATGGCGCCGATGGCGACGGCGACGAACAGTCCTGCGAGTACGCCGCCAATGGTTGCCATGCGCACGATCTCATAGGTCGATTCCGCCTGCTCGTATTCCATGCGCGCCGCGTCGAGCTGGCGCTTGATGAGGGCGTTGACCTGCTCGCGCACCGGCGCCAGCAGTTCCGTCATCGGCCCGTGCACCGCCGTGACCGCGGACTGGGTGTCGAGCACGGTCAGCGCCTCGATCGCCGGCTTCATGCCCTCGGCCACGTATTTCTTGTGGCGGGCGGCGAACTCGTCGGCCAGCTTGCGCTCTTCCGCAGACAGATCGCCCGACATGAACTCCGACCATTTGGCGTCGATCAGCTTGTTGCGCTCGGCGATTGCCTTGAGCGAGGCTTCGAGACCGCTCTGTTCGCCGGTCAGCACCTTGCTGATGCCCGACTCGTTTTCATCGATCAGACGCACCACCTGGTCAAGCAGGCCGAGACGGACAAGCCGCTCCTCATAGACGACCCTGAGCGCCGAGTTGGCGCCGGAGAGCGTGACGATGCCGATGATGCCGCCGACGACGAGCTGAATGCAGAGCAGTGCGAGGACCGCGACCAGGCGGGTCCTGAGGGTGAGATTTTTGAGCATGGCGCTTGCTTTTTGAGTTCGCGGTACTTGCCCGGCATGGATGGCGCCGGACACCCTGGGGCGCGGCATGCGCCCTGTGATTGCCAGAGAGCAACAAGTATGCCCGCTCGGCAGGGGAAGCGCAATGCGTTTCGGCGCGCGACGTGCAGGGGTGACAGCCGGACAACGCATGTCGCCTTAATTCGCGTGGCTATGACGGCGAGCAAGACCGGCCGTCGGGCGGGGCGGTGTAATGCCCTGATTTTGTAGCGTTATATGGAGAGTCGAATGAGCCAGACGCCGGAAGAGCAGGCCAACCTCGCAACCTGGGCGCAGATCAGCGAGGACGTGAAACGCCTGGGACTGGATGCGGACGAGGGCATGGAGATCGCCAGCGTGACCGGAGCGATCGCGCAGGCGCGCGGGTATCCGCTGGAAGTGGTGATGGATGCCCTGCTGGAGGGCGTCCAGCAGGGCGTGCTCAGCATCGAGCGCAACCGGGTGCGCTATCGCAACTGAGACGCCTCCGGCGCCGCATCAGGGCTTGGGCGGCGCGTCCCCGGTCTTCTGTGGCGCCTGCGGATGCAGATAGGAAAAGCGCGGGCGCTGTTCTTCGGCGCTCGGCCTGCGGTCCGCGTAATTCTGTTCTTCCACCACATCGAGATACTGACTGCCATCGAGCGGCCGGCCGACATACGGGCCGGCTGGACGCAGTTCCGTGCCTTCCTGCGCGGCAGGGGTCGGGATGGTGTCGGAGGATGGACGGGAAGGGGGCGTGGCTTGGTCGGACATGGCTGCTCCTTTCGCATGAGTGGATGCTGCTTGGACCCGCGCATCGCCCTCTACGTTCTGCTGATCACGCTCCGGGTCACGCCTTGAGGAAACTCTTGACGCCGCTCTTGCGCAGTACTTCTCCCCAGGAGTCGATGTGGTAGATGTCGCCCACCTTGTGCAGCACCACCCCGAACTCCTCGCGCAAGCGGTTGACGCCGGCATCGATGCTGTCGCGCTCGAAGCCCGTGAGATCGGCGATGGCCGATACCGTGGGACGTTCGAGCAGATCGATGGCCGACAGCAGGACAAACAGACGGCGCGCGTCGTTGTCCGGATATTGCGGCACGCCAAATTCGTTCTTCGGATAATCCATCGAAACCTCTCGGTCTGGACAGCAGGACACGGCGGCCGGGGCCGCCGCACTTTCCGTTTTCATCGGCAGCAAAACAGGCAAACAGTTCCGGCGCTGGCTTTCTTCGGCATCTGCAAAAAGGGCGCCGCCGACGGTAAAAATTGCAGCGGCACGGCGCGCCCGTACGCTCCCGCGCGGCGGCATGCGGTTTTCCCGGCGCCGGCACGATTTTCGCTGACGGGCGTGCCGAAAGGAGGTGTAGATGAAGCCAAGACTGAAGAAACTGCACGACCAGGTCGTCGTGATCACGGGTGCCAGCAGCGGCATCGGTTTAACCACGGCAAGAATGGCGGCCGCCCGGGGCGCCCGGCTGGTGCTGGCGGCACGCAACGAGGACGCGCTGCGTCAACTGGCAGCCGAGATCGAGTCGCGGGGCGGGCAGGCACTGGCGGTCGTCGCCGATGTCGGTTCCGAAGATGACATGCGCCGGGTTGCGGCAGCGGCGGTCGAGCGCTTCGGCGGATTCGACACCTGGATCAACAATGCCGGCGTGTCCATCTTCGGCCGGCTCGAAGAGGTGTCGAGCGAGGACCACCGGCAACTCTTCCAGACCAACTTCTGGGGCGTGGTGCACGGT
The DNA here is from genome assembly GCF_019656455.1 of Noviherbaspirillum aridicola. Classification (GTDB taxonomy): domain Bacteria; phylum Pseudomonadota; class Gammaproteobacteria; order Burkholderiales; family Burkholderiaceae_D; genus Noviherbaspirillum; species Noviherbaspirillum aridicola. Next base: position 9,635 of record NZ_BPMK01000023.1, on the reverse strand, counting down.
TCGCTGGTCGCGGCCGAACATCTGCGCAGGCAGGGCGGTGGCGCGATCATCAACCTCGGCAGCGAGGTGTCGGACCGTGCGGTACCGCTGCAGGGGATGTATGCGGCGTCCAAGCATGCGGTCAAGGGCTTCACCGACGCCCTGCGCATGGAGCTGGAGGAAGAGGGGCTGCCGATATCGGTCACCCTGATCAAGCCGGCGGCGATCGACACCATGTTCGTCGCCCATGCGAGGAATTATCTCGAGGTGGAGCCGCAGCTGCCGCCGCCGATCTACGCGCCGGACGTTGCCGCCGATGCCATCCTGCACGCCGCCGAGCATCCCGTGCGCGACCTCTTCGTGGGCAGTGGCGCCAAGGCCGTGTCCGCGGCCTCCCACTATGCGCCGCGCCTGGTGGACCGCGTGATGGAGCGCTTCATGTTTTCGCAGCAGAAGTCGTCGCAGCCGCCGGGCGACCGCAGCCGGCACAGCCTGTACAAGCCCGGCGTCGGGCTGCAGGAGCGCCAGGGCGATCCGCGCATGGTGCGTGAGCACAGCGTCTACACCGCCGCGGTCAAGCGGCCCGGAACCGCGCTCACCGCCGCAGCCGGCCTCGGCCTGCTGACCTGGATGTTCCTGCGCGGACGCGGCACCGGCACCCGCGCTGTTGCAACCCAGTCCGTCTGAGGAGGCCACACCATGCCCGAACTGAGCCGGGAGCAGTTTTCCCAACTGAAGAAGATGCTGGATGACAGGTACGAAGCCCTGCGCGTCGAACTCAATGACGAAATGCGCACCCGGGATGAGAACATCGGCGCGACGACCGAAGAAGTGCCCGACTCCGCCGATTCCTCGTTCGCCCACCTGACCATGGACCTCGACAACGCCGCCGTCACGCGGGACGTCGCGGAAAGGCGCGCGATCGAAGGCGCGCATGCGAGGATGAACGAGGGCACCTACGGCATCTGCGTCGACTGCGGCGTCGACATCCCGTTCGAACGCCTGCAGGTCCAGCCGGCGGCCGAGCGCTGCGCACCCTGTCAGGAGAGGTACGAAAAGTCGCATGAGGCCGGGGGCGGACGCGGCCCCACCCTGTAGGAGGGCGCTGCGCAAATTCTCCGCGTTGACCGTACAATGCCAGCTGTAAAGCGAACAACGGAACGATGCGGAAGGGAAAAACATGGATGCGAGCCTGCGCCAGCTGCTGGAGAAAATGCCGAAAGCGGAGCTGCACATGCACATAGAAGGTTCGCTCGAACCGGAGCTGATTTTCGCTCTGGCCGAGCGCAACGGGGTCACGCTCAAGTACAGCTCGGTCGACGAACTGCGGCGCGCCTATGCCTTCACCGACCTGCAGTCCTTCCTCGACATCTACTACGCCGGCGCCAGCGTCCTGCTCAAGGAGCAGGACTTCTACGACATGACCCGCGCCTATCTCGGGCGCGCGCATGCCGACAACGTGCGGCATGCCGAGCTGTTCTTCGATCCGCAGACGCACACCGAACGCGGCGTCGATTTCGGCACCGTCATCAGCGGCATCCATCGCGCGCTGCAGGACGCCGCGACGGAGTGGGGCATGAGCGGCGCGCTCATCATGTGCTTCCTGCGCCACCTGTCGGAAGAGGATGCCTTCGCCACGCTCGAACAGGCGCTGCCCTACCGCGACAAGTTCATCGGCGTCGGACTGGATTCATCCGAGCGCGGCCATCCGCCGGAGAAGTTCGCGCGCGTGTTCGCACGCTGCCGCGAACTCGGCCTGCGACTGGTTGCGCATGCCGGCGAAGAAGGGCCGCCGGAATACATCCGCACCGCGCTCGACGTGCTGAAGGTCGAGCGCATCGACCACGGCGTGCGCTGCCTCGAGGATGCCGAACTCACGCAGCGGCTGGCGCGCGACAAGGTGCCGCTGACCGTCTGCCCGCTGTCCAACGTCAAGCTGCGGGTGTTCGACCGCGCGGCGGACCACAATCTCCAGCGCCTGCTCGATGCGGGCCTGACCGTTACCATCAATTCGGACGACCCCGCCTATTTCGGCGGATACGTGAACGACAATTTCACGGAAATGTTTTCGGTGCTGCCGCTGGACCAGCGGCATGCGCGCCAGCTGGCGCGCGACAGCTTTGCCGCTTCCTTCCTGCCGGAGCAGGACAAGCGCAGGCTGATGGCTGAAGTCGATGCCTTCTTCGCGCAATAGCGGCGGGCAGCACCGCTGAAGCAAGGGCGATCTGCCGGCATCCGGCGAGCGCCAGAACGTGGAGGTAGCCATGGCCGAAACCCTGTCGGCTGCTGCGCTCGCGGGCGGGATGTCGTGGGCGAGCGGGATACGACTTTACATGACCCTGTTTCTTGCCGGCTGGTTCGGCAGGGCGGGGTGGATCGATCTGCCGCCCGCGCTGGAGGTTTTGCAGTCGCCCTGGGTGCTCGCCGTCACCGGCATGTTGTTCGTGGTTGAATTCCTCGCCGACAAGGTGCCCGGCATCGACTCGGCCTGGGATGCGGTGCAGACCTTCATCCGGGTCCCGGCGGGCGCGGTGCTCGGTGCCGCGGCGCTGGGCGACATGGCGCCCGAGTGGACGGCCGTCGCCGGACTGCTGGGCGGCACCTTCGCGGCCGGCGCGCACCTGACCAAGGCCGGCAGCCGCGCGCTCATCAATACCTCGCCAGAACCCTTCAGCAACTGGGCCGCCTCGTTCTCGGAGGATGTGGCGGTGGTGGGGGCGCTGTTCGCGGCGTTTTATCATCCCTGGCTGCTGTTTGCCATTCTCGTCGTCTTTTTCCTTGTTGCCATCTGGCTGATGCCCAAGCTCTGGCGCGGCATGCGGTGGCTGTTCCGAAAGCTGAGTACCTGATGCTCTTCCAGGCATTGCTGATGACGCGCCGCGACTGGCGCGCGGGTGAGTTGCGTTTCCTTTTGCTGGCGCTCGTCGTCGCCGTGGCGTCCCTGTCTTCCGTCGGTTTCTTTGTCGACCGCATGCGCGCCGGACTGAACCGGGATGCGCACCAGCTGCTGGGCGGCGACCTCGTGATCAACGCCGACCGGCCGGTGAGCCAGGCATGGCGCGCTGAAGCGGTGCGCCGCGGGCTGCGCGTGGCGGACACGACGACCTTCCCGAGCATGGCGCTGGCGGGGCAGGGCGATGACGTGCGCTCCCAGCTCGCCTCGGTCAAGGCAGTCTCGCCCGGCTATCCGCTGCGCGGCGCCATGAAACTCGAAGATCCCGCCGACAGGGCGGGCGGCGGCACCGCGGCGAACGGCATTCCCGGGCCGGGCACGGTGTGGGCCGACCCGGCCGTGCTTTCGGCGCTCGGCATCGCCGTCGGTGACAGCCTGCGCCTGGGCGAAAGCAGCTTCAGGGTGGCGGCCGCGATCGCCGTGGAGCCGGACCGGGGCGCCGGCTTCATCAATTTCGCGCCGCGCGTCATGCTCCCGCTCGCCGACCTCGAGGCCACCGGCCTGATCCAGGGTGGCTCGCGGGTCACCTACCGCCTGCTGCTGGCCGGCGCGCCGCAGGATGTGCAGGCCTTCCACGGCTGGGTGACCAGGCAGATCCGCGATGAAAACCTCAAGGGCGTGCGGGTCGAGTCGCTCGAATCCGGCCGTCCCGAAATGCGTGCCACGCTCGACCGCGCGGAGCAGTTCCTGGCACTGGTCAGCCTGCTGTCGGCGATGCTGGCCGCCGTCGCCATTGCCATGGCCGCGCGCCGCTTCATGCTTCGGCACATCGACGCGTGCGCGATGCTGCGCTGCCTCGGCCTGACCCAGCGGCAGGTGACCGAGATCTATCTCCTCGAATTCCTCGCGGTGGGTATCGCCGGCGGGCTGCTCGGCATCGCCGTGGGCTTCGCCGCCCATTATGTGCTGCTCGAATGGCTGGGCCGGCTCGTGACCGACACCCTGCCGCCGCCGACCTTCATGCCCGCCCTGCAGGGCATCGCCACCGGCATTCTGCTCCTGGTCGGTTTTGCGTTGCCGCCCGTCCTGCAGCTGCGCAACGTGCCGCACAACCGCGTGATACGACGCGAGCAGGATCCGCCCCGGCCCGCCACGCTCGCAAGCTACGTGCTCGGCCTCTCGGTGTTCATCGGCCTGCTGGTGTGGCAGACGCGGGATATCAAGCTCGCGCTGCTGACCGCGGGCGGATTCATCGGCGGCTTCGCGGCGTTCGCACTGCTCGGCTGGCTCAGCCTGCGCGCCCTGCGCCTCCTGCGCGGCCATGTCACGCATCCCGGCTGGCGTTTCGCCATCACCGGGCTGCAGCGGCGCACCGGCGCAACAGTCGTGCAAACCGTCGCGCTCTCGCTCGGACTGATGGCCTTGCTGCTGCTGACCGTGGTTCGAGGCGACCTGCTCGCGGCCTGGCGCAATGCCACGCCGCCCGACGCGCCCAACCGTTTCGTGATCAATATCCAGCCGGAACAGAAGGCGGAGTTCGAGAGCAGGCTCAATGCCGCCGGCATCGAGGATGCACAACTGTATCCGATGATCCGCGGCCGCCTGGTCGGCATCAACGGCAAGCCCGTCACCGGAGACACTTACGTCGAGGACCGGGCGCGTCGCCTGGTGGACCGTGAATTCAACCTGTCGACGATGCGCACCATGCCGTCGCAGAACCGGATATCAGCCGGGCAGTGGTTCGACGACAGCGGGCCGGCCGCATCAGTGGAGGAGGGCCTGGCCAAGACGCTTGGCCTGCGTCTCGGAGACCGTCTGCAATTCGACATCGGCGGCCAGCAGGTGGAAGCCCCCGTGACCAGCCTGCGCAAGCTGGAGTGGGGATCGATGCGCGTGAACTTCTTCGTGATCCTCAATCCCGCGATCATGCGCGACATGCCGCAGACCTGGATCACCGCGTTTCACCTGCCCGAAGCCAAGGCGACGCTCGTCGGCGATCTCACCCAGGCGTTTCCCAATCTGACGGTGGTCGATGTCGGCAGCATGATCAGGCAGATGCAGTCGGTGCTCGACCAGGTGGTGGTGGCGGTCGAATTCCTGTTCGTCTTCACGCTCGCCGCCGGCGTGCTCGTGCTGTATGCGGCGCTGCTCGGTTCGCAGGACGAGCGCATCCGCGAGTCGGGCCTGCTGCGCGCGCTGGGCGCCACCCGCGCGCAATTGTCGCGGGCGCAGTGGATGGAGTTCGCAATGGTCGGCGCGCTCTCGGGCCTGCTGGCCGCCACCGGCGCGGCCGCCGTCGGCTGGGCGCTTTCCCGCTACGTATTCAACTTCGAATGGGCATTCAGCCCGCTCGTCTGGGTTGCCGGCCTCGCCGCCGGCTGCGTCTGCGCATTCGCCGGCGGCTGGGCCGGCCTGCGCGGCGTGCTGCGCCACCCCCCGCTGGCGACGCTGCGCGGCAGCTGACCGCCTCTCTTGCCCCGCAGCCGCTTCCGCGCGGCGCGGGCGCCTCCCGGCAACATCTTTAATCAAGATTAAGTCTTGCCCTGCGGGCAGGTGCTCTAGCGCAAGACCGCGAGAGCCCCGTGCCCTATCTTGACTACTGTCGCGGAGCCGCAGCACGTCATCACCGGACAGCAATTCCAACGGCTTCGCGCTTGCGTTTCAAGCTGAAAAAACGGGCGTGCGAACACTTTGCAACGCTTTCGGACAGGGCCAATTTCAATCTTGTTTCACGTTGATAAGCCTCAAAACAGGCCTAAAACGGGAACGTAGAGTTGTATATCAGTTAAGTTTAAGTGGCTGTATGGCAACGATTTTCGGTTTCCGGTACAGCTCATCAGCCCGGGTCCGACCGCTTGCGACGCCGTTATAAAAACGACTTTCAAGGCCAGGCTTCGGAATGGCTGATCCGTATTCATCAAGTGGGGTAAAGACATGAAGTTCTCTTCCAAGGCATCTGCAAAACGCTGGAGCGTCGTTCTTCTCATGCCGTTGCTGGCTGCCGGTTGCGCGTCGGTTTCGCCCGGCTTGCACTTCAACCGCCCGGCCGCATCCTCGGGCTCCAGCGCGCCCGACTCCGCTGCCGCGTCCGCGGAGGAGATGAACGCAGTGCTCAAACCGATCACCCCGCAACTCGTGAAGATGGAGCGCGACCTGCGCGAAAAGCAGGTCAGCCAGGACATCAGCGCGCTTCTCGGCAAACCGGCGCCGTACACCATCGACAGCGGCGACGTGCTGTCGGTCGTCGTCTGGGACCATCCCGAACTCAGCAGCTCCGCAACGACCGCCGCGGGCATCCCGGCGGGCACCGGCTCCGACGCCTCGACCTCCGCCACGACTGCGCCTCCGGCCGGCTTCATCGTCGACCATGAGGGCATGATCCAGTTTCCCTACGCCGGCCCGATCAAGGTGGCCGGCCTGACCCAGGACCAGGCGCGCAACCTGTTGACCAGCAAGCTCTCCAAGTACCTGCGGCAGCCGAAGGTGACCCTGCGCGTGCAGTCGTACCGCAGCAAGCGCGTCTACGTGGACGGCGAGGTCAAGAACCCGGGCCTGCAGGCGATCAACGACATCCCGATGACGCTGGTGGAGGCGATCAACCGCGCCGGCGGCGTGCTGCCTACCGGTGACCAGAGCCAGGTCGTGGTGAACCGCAACGGCGTCAACTATCACGTGAACCTGCCGCAGCTCGTGCAGCGCGGCGTCAATCCCGGCAGCATCATTCTCGCCAACGGCGACGTGGTGCGTGTCCGTTCCCGCGACGAAAGCAAGGTGTTCGTGTCCGGCGAAGTGGTCAGCCCGCGTGCGCTGCCGATGTACAACGGCCGCCTGACGCTGAACGAAGCGCTCGGCGAATCCGGTGGCATCAACCCCACCAGCGGCGACGGCAGCCAGATCTATGTGATCCGCAAGAACGGCACCGATCAGGTCGTGTACCAGCTCGACGGGCGCAGCCCCGGCGCGCTCGCGATGGCGGAAGGCTTCGAGCTGAGTCCGAAGGATGTCGTGTACGTCGCCGCGACGCCGCTGGCCAACTGGCACCGCGCCATCAGCCTGATCCTCCCGGGCGCGCTGTCTTCGGCAGTCGGCGCAGTCGGACCGGCCCGCTGACGCGGCCGAGGCAGTCGGACGGGGCGCAGCGGTACGCCCCGTCGCGCGGCCGCCATCACGCGTCCCCGATCACGTAAGAATCAACCAAGAGCAAACAATCCTATGATGAACCATCCGATCCCCCCTCAGTTGACCGGTCCCGTTCCCGTGTACCGGCCGGAAGAAAAGAAAGAAGCCGAACTGGGCACCTATCTCGACGTCCTGTGGGAGAGCCGCTGGCTGATCGCGACGATTGCCGTCGTCGTCACCCTGCTCGGCGCCGTCTATGCCTTTACGGCGAAGTCGGTCTACCAGGCGAGCATGCTGATCCATGTCGAGGAAGAAGGCCAGCAGCGCTCGCAGAACATCGTGGGCGACCTGCAGTCGATGTTCGACGTCAAGACTTCCGCGCTCGCCGAAATGGAGCTTGTCCAGTCGCGCCTCGTCGTCTCCCGCGCCACGGACAACCTGCGCCTCTACATCAATGCCGGGCCCAAGTATTTCCCGGTCATCGGGCGCTGGATCGCTGACCGCAACCAGAAGCTGTCGAATCCGGGCGTGCTCGGATACGGCGGTTTCGCCTGGGGCGCCGAGCGCATCGACGCGGCGGTGTTCAATGTGCCCGATGCGCTGCTCAACCGCGAATTCGTCGTCATCGCCGAAGGCAACGGCGGCTATCGGCTGACGCAGAAGGAGCAGGGCATCGACCTCAGGGCCAAGGTCGGCGAGACCGCGATCTTCGAACTGCCCAAGGGCACGATCGAAGTCCGCGTCGACCGCCTCGACGCGAAGCCGGGCGCTGAATTCCTCATGAGCCGCGCTTCCCGCCTGGCCACCATCGAGGGTATCCAGAGCGGTCTCAAGGTGCAGGAACTCGGGGGCAAGCAGTCTGGCGTGATCGGCGTCTCCCTGCAGGGCTCGAACCCGGCTTTCGTGCATACCGTACTGAATGAGATCGGCAAGGAGTACGTCAAGCAGAACGCCGCACGTCAGACCGAGGATGCGGAAAAGTCGCTGGCCTACCTGAACAAGCAGCTGCCGGAGATCAAGACCCAGCTGGAGCAGGCCGAGGCCAAGTACAACGCGTTCCGCAACGCCAACGGCACCGTCGACCTGGGTGAAGAGTCGAAGCTCAGCCTGCAGCAGTCTTCGGCGGCCAAGCTGAGGAAGCTGGAGCTGCAGCAGAAGAAGATCGAGCTTCTCGCGCGCTACACCGATGATCACCCCGCGGTGCAGGGCATCGACATGCAGCTGCGCGAGATCAACGGCCAGATCAACGCAATGAACGACCACATCAAGCAGCTGCCGCAGATCGAGCAGAACCTGCTGCGCCTGCAGCGCGAAGTCAAGGTCAACACCGACCTCTACACGCAGCTGCTCAATACCGCCCAGCAGATGCGCCTGATCACCGTCGGCAAGGTGAGCAATGTCCGCTTGGTCGATCCGCCGATGGTGCCGGAGAAGCCGGTGAAGCCGAACCGCCCGGTGATTCTCGCGCTCGCGCTGATGGCTGGCCTGTTCTTCGGCGTCGTCGCGGCCTTCTTCCGCAAGTCGCTCACCGGCAGCATCGACACCCCGGAGCAGCTGGAGCAGATCGCAGGCGTGCCGGTGTACGCCACCATCCCGCACAGCAAGAAGCAGCGGGAGCTCTACCAGCAGGTCAATGCGAAACACCAGAAGGTGCCGCTGCTTGCCAACGTGTCCTCCGGCGACGTGGCCGTGGAAAGCCTGCGCAACTTCCGCACCGCGCTCCAGTATGCGATGCCCAGCTTCAAGAACAACATCGTTCTGATCAGCGGCGCAACGCCGGGGATGGGCAAGTCCTTCGTGTCGGCCAACCTGGCCGCCATCATGGCTGCCACCGGCAAGCGTGTGCTCCTGATCGACGGCGACCTGCGCAACGGCCTGCTGCATCTGTACTTCGGCTTCGGCCGGCATGACGGCCTTTCCGATGCCATCGCCGGCGCACGCCGCCTCGACCAGGTGATTCATCATGACGTGATCGAAAACCTCGACTTCATCACCACCGGCACCCTGCCGCAGCACCCGTCCGAACTGCTGCTGCGTCCGAACTTCGGCGCCTTCCTGCAGGAGCTGTCGGCGCGTTATGACCTGGTGCTGGTCGACGCGCCGCCGATCCTCGCGGTCGCCGACACAATGATCATCGGCGCACATGTCGGGGCGATCTACATCATGACCCGCGCGGGCGTGACGACGCCGGGCGAGATCAACGAATCGATGAAGCGTCTCGCGCAGGCCGGACTCGAAGCCAAGGGCGTCCTGTTCAACGACCTGAAGGTTCGTCCCGGTCGCTATGGCTACGGCTACGGCTACACCTACGGTGGCCGCTCCTACAACCAGCGCCCCGCCGGCAACACTCCGCTCATCGAAGCTTCCTGAGCCCGACGAGACTGCCGCGTCCGAGTGAATGGACATACGTCCACGCATTCGGCGCGGCTTTTTTCTTTTCACGAGGGGGCATGCATAAGCCTTCCGCTACCTAGAACGACTGAAACTGGATCCAACATCGTGGTAAATCTCTCTCCCAGCATTTTCAAAGCCTACGACATCCGCGGCATCGTCGGCAAAACCCTCGATGCCGACGTGGCGCGCCAGATCGGCCGCGCCTTCGGCACCGCCGCTCGTGACAAGGGCGAGCGCAGCGTGGCCATTG
>NZ_BPMK01000022.1 GCF_019656455.1 Noviherbaspirillum aridicola | reverse complement strand
CCGAAATGCTCCATCAGTGGAACCACCACTACAACTGGCACCGCCCGCACCAAGGTATCGGCGGCAAAGCACCAATGTCCAGACTCTCAACCAACCGAAATAACCTCTTGCAACTTCACACCTAGCGGGGACCGGCGGGCGCCGCGGATTTGCCGCGCATCAGCCACACGCGGCTCAGCCTGTCCTGCACCAGCGTGCTGTTGACGATGACAAGCCTGCCCTTGTCGTCCATCGCCAGTTTTTCCATCAGCCATCCCTGGTGGCTGCCGTTGGTGCCGCCCGCCGGTCCCGTGCTGTCGGGAATGGCCGACGGCGGCGAAAACGACCGCCCGCCGTCGCCGGAGACCGTCACGCCGAGTCCGCGCGGGTCGCGGCGGTGATCGGGGAAAAGCTCATAGGCGATCGCCAGCCGACCGGCGGCGTCGATGGCGAGATACGGGAAGCGGGCACTGTCGGCCCTGCCCGGCAGCGGCGACGAAACGTCGCGCGCCGGGGCGAAGCTGCGGCCGCCGTCGTCCGAACGGGTGTAGTTGATGCGGAAGCGGCCGAACGGTCCGCCGTCGCTTTGCGCGTAAGCCAGGTGCAGCGCGCCGTCCGGCCCGATGCCGAGCTTGGGCGCGTCCGCGTAGCCGTCTGCCGGCGCCACCGCGACCGGCTTGCCGAACGCCTCGCCGCCGTCGCGCGAGACCGCCAGGTGGATGTCCGCCCCCGCGTCCTCGCCGTGTGTCCAGGCCAGGTAGACCGTCCTGTCGCGGCCGACCGCCAGCGAAGGCGCGCGCGCCGGCCTGGCGGGATCCTCGCCCGCGACGACCCGCGGACGCGAAAACGTCTTGCCGCCGTCGGCCGAGCGCGTGAACCAGAGCGCCCCGTCATACTCGGTCCAGGCCGCGTACACCTCGCCGCCGGGGCCGGCGGCGAGATCCTGGCTGCCGTTGTGCCAGGTTTTCGCGTTGATCCTGCCCTTGCCGTCGCCGCCCACCGAGGCCGAGAGGTTGAGCGGCGGCGAAAAGCTGCGGCCGTCATCCCCGGAGCGGGCGAACAGCATGTCGCCGCCGTGCGAGCCGCCGGAGAAGATGATCTCCTGCCACAGCAGGTAGACGGTCCCCTGCGCGTCCGGCGCCCTTTCCATGCGGGGCAGCCAGGAAAACGTGTCGCCGCTGCGCGAGACGTTCAGCGCCGCCGACAGCGGCCGCCCGTCCGGCCCCAGCCGGCGGAAGAAGACATCCTTGCTCGCCTGGTCGACCCAGGCCACGGCGATGCCGCCGTCGGGACCGATCGAGATCGTCGGGTCGTCCACGTAGCGATAGCGCGACTCGTTCTGCTGCCACGGTCCCTTCTCTCCGGGGCCGTCGGCAATGCCGACGCTGCCTTCCCAGACCAGCGGCGCGGCACGCGCGGGGAGCAGCGGGGAAAGCAGCGTTGACAGCAGCGCGCCGGCCAGCAGGAGGCGTGCGGCCGGCAGCGACGATGAAGAGGCAGGCACGGATTACCGGGATGCGCCGGCTCCGCCGCCGTTGGGGCCGATGCCGTTCATGGCGGGCAGCGTGCGCAGGACCTGCTGCTGCCAGTCGGTCATGTTCTTCATCATCATGTTCTGCAGTTGCGCGGCGCCTGTCATGATGTCCGGCACATGCGGCATTTCCTCCGGCCGCGCTGACGCCGCGGCCGGCAGGCCCTGCGCGGCGGCGTGGCCCGCCTTCATGCCGCCGGCCACGGCGATCTGCGCGATCTGCATGGCAATGCTGGTCATCTTCGTCGTGTAGGCGACGGTCTCCGCCATCGCTTGCGAATATGCCTGGAAGTAGTCCTGATACATCTGTTCCACCGAGGGTTGGCGCGATGACTCTTCAGGCTGTGTCTGGGACTTGGGCACGGCGTTTCCTTTCAGTGAATGCGCGGTGAGCCGGGATGGAACCCGCGAGGTTCCATCCTAGCCAAGCCAGCCGCGAATGGGCCATCGCGGCCATCTCCTTTGGCCTGGATCAGAACGTTGAACGCATACGCCGCGCGTGAACCCGGAAGCGCCATGGACGCGCTATTGCTGTATATTCAGCACACTTCTCCGCGGCAGCGGTTTCAGTGGACGGAAAGGCATGCCTCGTCCGCGCCGACATTACCCGTCTACACGGACCGGACTCCATGCGTTTTCGAAGCCAACTGCTGATCCTCGTGCTCTCGGTCCTGATCCCGGGCTTCCTCGCGGCCATCGTCGCGGTCTGGTACGTCTACAGCGAAGAGCAGCAGGCGCAGGAAAAGGGACTGCAGGAAGCAACCCGCGTGTTCTCCCGCCTGATCGAGACCGAGCTGCGCAGCAGGGAAGGAATACTGCAGACCCTGGCGCGCTCTCCCGTGCTGCGCCAGGGGGATCTGCGGGAGTTCTACGACTTCGCGAAGAGCATGGCGCCCGGTCCCGAGACCACGATCATCCTCGTCAACACGAACAACGAGCAGCTGCTGAACACGCGCGCGCCATTTGGCGCGGAAATTCCAAAACAGCGCGCGTCGAACCTGGTCGCGCTGATGGAACGCCACGGCGCGGACCGTACGCTGGTCTCCGATGTCTTCTTCGCCCCGGTGGGCAAGCGCTTCGACTTCACGCTGCAGGTGCCGGTGCTGCAGGACGGCCGCATCCGCTATTACCTGGTCATGGGTATCAATGCCTCGGCGCTGCAGCCGCTCATGACGCAGCAGGGCTTTCCCCGCGAGTGGCTGGCCACGGTCGTCGACCGCCAGGGCGTCGTCGTGACGCGCTCGCGCGAGCCGGAACGCTTCATCGGCAGGCAGGCCAGCGAGAGTACGCGCAAGTCGCTTTTCTCTGCCACCGAGGGCGTGTTTCGCAGCGTGACGCTGGACAATATCCCGGTCAAGACCTTCTTCAGCCGCGTCGCCCTGTCCGACTGGACGGTCATCATCAGCATTCCGGAAAGCGAGCTGCGGCGCGCGCCGCTGCGGGTCGCGGCCTTCCTGGCCCTGATGCTGGCGGGACTGCTGGGTTTCGCGCTGCTCGCCGCGCGCCGCATTGCCGGGCAAGTGGTCGAACGCATGGAAAGGCTGGGCGAGTCGGCGGACCGGCTCGGCCAGGGGCAGGCGGTCGAATACCGGCCGCAGGGGCTGACCGAAATCGACGCGGTCGGCGCCAGGATCGCCGATGCGAGCAGGCAGATACGACGCAACAAGCAGGAACTGGAGCAACGCGTGGCCGAGGCCGTGGCCAACACGGAACGCGCGCAGCGCGCCCTCCTGCACAGCCAGAAGCTCGAGGCGCTCGGCCGGCTGACCGGCGGCATCGCGCATGAATTCAACAACCTGCTGCAGACGCTCACGACCGCGCTGCAGCTGGCGCGGATGATCTCGACGCAGGAGCGGGTACAGTCCCTGATCGACACCTGCAACAAGGCGGTGCAGCGCGCCACGTCCCTGACCGGCCAGCTCAGCGCCTTCGGCCGCATCCAGGACGCCAGGCTGGAGACCGTGGCATTGAGCCGGCATGTGAGCGTGTTCGAGCAGCTGGTCGAAAACATCCTGCCGTCCAACGTCACGCTGGAAACCCGCGTGCCCGACGGCCTCTGGCCGGTCACGCTCGATCCCACCCAGCTCGAGCTTGCGCTCATCAATCTCGTCATCAACGCCCGCGATGCGATGCCGGCGGGCGGAAGCATCACGATCGAGGCCTGCAACGAGACGCTGGCTTGCGCGCCGGACGGGCTGGCGGCCGGCGATTACCTGCATATCCGGGTGGCCGACACCGGGCTGGGGATGTCGCCGGAAGTCATGGCGAGAGCGCTCGATCCCTTCTTCACGACCAAGGATGTCGGGAAGGGGAGCGGGCTGGGGCTGCCGCAGGCCTACGGCTTCGCGCGGCAGTCGGGGGGCACCCTGCTGCTGCACAGCACCGAGGGCCGGGGGACCGCGATCGACATCTACCTGCCGAGGGCGGCCGCGAAGGACACGGTCCAGCCGGCGCCCGAGACGGCGTCTACCGCCGTGCAACCGGCGCGCGGCGCCCTCCTGTTCGTCGAGGATGATCCGCTGGTCCGCGAAGCCGTCATCCCGGCGCTGGAAGATGCCGGCTATACCGTGCTGCGCGCCGACAGCGTCGAGGCGGCGCTGTCCCTGCTGGACGGCGGCGCCACGGTCGACGCCGTGTTTTCCGACATCGTGATGCCCGGCCGCCTGAGCGGGGTCGACCTGGCGAGGGCGGTCGTCGAGCGCTATCCGCACGTCAGGGTGGTGCTCGCCACCGGCTATTCCGAGCAGCGGATTGCGCTGCCGGGCGTGCAGCTCCTGTCGAAGCCCTACGATTTTTCCGAGGCGCTCAGGGCGCTGGCGGAGACGAGCGCGGGCTAGCGCCGGCTGGCATGGGCCGGCACCGACGTGCGCGCCCGCCACGCCACCCTCACGTCGCTATTGCCTTAGATCAAGTTTTTATGATCTGATGTCGGCGGGAGACCCATGACCGCTCCGCGGGCATCCAACAACCACGACCATCCATATGACGCCCGAAACGGATCAACGGGACGGCACCCGCCGTCTTGCAGACGATGCGCGCTCCGTCGTCTGGGAAATGGACACGAATCGCCGCTGCATCTATCTCGATCCTGGATCGGCGGCGATCGTCGCGCCCGAGGCATTCAGCTTCGACGACTGGACAAGCTACGTCCATCCCGACGATGCGCTGCTGTTCGAGGAAGGCGCGGCCAGCGCGCGCGCCGGCCGGCATCACACGATGGAATACCGGATCGTGCGCAGCGACGGCAGCGTGCGCTGGCTGCTGAGCAACGCGGCGCCCCGGCATGACGCGTCCGGCGCGGTCATCGGATTCGTCGGCAGCCTGTGCGACATCACCTCCCACCACGAAAGCCGCGAGCGACTGCTGCACAGCGAGGCCGAGCACAGGCTGATGACGGAGCACGCCGGCGACATGATCGCGCATCTCGATACGGACGGCCGCTACATCTACGTTTCTCCTTCGCACCGCGATTTCTTCGGCTATCAGCCGGAGGAGATGGTCGGCAGAAAGGCGTCCGACTTTTTGGTGGCGGAGGATCTCGAGCGGGCGGTCGCCACGCGCGCGACCCGGCAGCGCGGGATCGCCACGGCGCGCGGACGCCGGCGCGACGGCAGCGTGTTCTGGATCAGCATCAGCCTGCGCGCGGTGCGCGATCCGCAGACGGGCGAGCGCAAGGGGCTGGTGGCGGTGGGCAGGGACATTTCGCCGCAGGTCGAGGCGGAGCGCGAACTGGCGCTGCGGGAGGAACGCTTCCGCAGCCTCGCCAAGCTGTCATCGGACTGGTACTGGGAGATCGACACGGAAGGCGTGTTCACCTTCATCTCGGAGGGCATACAGCAGCGCCTCGGCCTGCGTCCAGACGAGATCATCGGCCGTCCGATGAGCTACACCGCGCACGATCCGAACGAGCGCGGCGTGCTCGAATTCCTGCGCTGCTTCGCCGCGCGCGAGCCCTTTCGCGACCTGGTGTTCGCGGTCGCGTTGCCGGAGTATCCCGGCATCATCCGGCATGTCCGGATGTCGGGCGAACCCTACTGCATCGACGGCGAGTACCGCGGCTTCCGGGGCGCGACGACGGATGTCACGCGCGAGTTCAGGACGGTGCAGCAGATACAGAAGCTCGCCACCCGCGACACGCTGACCGACCTGCCCAACCGCAGCGTGCTCGATACCCACCTGTCGGCGCTCCTCGCAGACCGGCGGGACGGCACTCCCCGCGGCGTCTTCTTTCTCGACCTCGACCGCTTCAAGGAAGTGAACGATTCGCTCGGCCACCGTTTCGGCGACGAACTCCTGCGCGAAGTGGCGCGCCGCCTGCGTGGCTGCGTGCGGCCGGACGACCTCGTCGCCCGGCTCGGCGGCGATGAGTTCGTGGTGGTCGCGCATTGCCGCAAGGGGCGGCTGTCGGCCTCCCGCATCGCGCAGAAGCTGCTGCATGCGCTGTCGGCGCCGATCATCGTCGATGCCCAGGAACTCAAGGTCGGCGGCTCGGTCGGCATCAGTCTCTATCCGCAGGACGGGGCCACCAGCGAAGCCTTGCTGTCGGCGGCGGATACCGCGCTCTATCGCGCCAAGGAGCAGGGCGGTTCGACCTATTGCTTCTTCACCTCCGAGATGCGCGAACAGGCGCTGCTGCGGCATACGCTGCAGCAGGACATGCGGGGTGCGGCGGGGCGCGGCGAGTTCATGCTGCATTACCAGCCGCGGGTCAGCATGCACCGCCTCCAGGTCGTCTCGGTCGAGGCGCTGATCCGCTGGCGGCATCCCAAGCTCGGCAACATTCCACCCGCGCGCTTCATCGCGCTGGCCGAGGAAAACGGCTGCATCCTCGAGATCGGCAACTGGGTGCTGCGCGAAGCCGTGCGGCAGGTGGCCGCGTGGCGCGCCGGCGGACGCCCGGTCGCGGTATCGGTGAACCTGTCGCCGCGCCAGCTGAACGACCATGCGATCGTCGGCACGGTCCGCCGGATCCTGGCGGAGGAGGGGGTGCCGCCGCATGCGCTGGAGCTGGAAATCACGGAATCGGCCCTGATGGCGGACCAGGACCTCGCGACCGCCGTCATGCGCGAGCTGAAGGCGCTCGGCGTGAGACTGTCGATCGACGACTTCGGCACCGGCTATTCCTCGCTGTCCCACCTGCGCAGATTCCCGCTGGACTGCCTCAAGCTCGACCGTACCTTTTTCGACGAGCAACCGGGCGCGGACATCAATCCGCTCATCCTCGCCGAGTCGATCATCGATCTCGCACATGCGCTGAACCTGACCGTGGTCGCCGAGGGCGTGGAAAGAACCGACCACCTTGATTTCCTCCGCCGCACTTCCTGCGACCAGGTGCAGGGCTATGTGATCAGCCGGCCGGTGCCGCCGGCGGAGCTTGCGCCCATGCTGGACGCGCTGCAGTGCCCGATGCCGGCTCCCTCCGCCCCGCCGGGCCTGGGCAAGATGAACATTCATTCGAACTGACAAGGCATTCAATGGAACGGCAAGCCCTCGCTTCACCCATGCATCCGCCAGCCGAGGCGATCAGGCTTTCCGAACTCATCGGCGCGATGAGCTATGCGCTCGACATCACCGAAGGCCAGCCGCCGGGGCACTGCGTGCGCTGCTGCTGGATCGGCATGCATGTCGGGCGGGAAGCCGGGCTGTCCGACGACCAGCTGTGGGAGCTCTACTACGCGCTGCTGCTCAAGGATCTCGGCTGCAGCAGCAACGCGGCGCGCATCTGCGAGCTGTATCTCGCCGACGACCTGTCATTCAAGCGCGACTTCAAGACGGTGGGCGACAGCCTGCCGCAGGTGCTCTCGTTCGTGCTGACCCATACCGGGCTCAAGGCCGGCCTGGCCGAGCGTTTCCGAAGCGTGCTGACCATCCTGCGCCATGGCGGTGAAATCGCGCAGGAACTGATCGCCACCCGCTGCCAGCGCGGCGCCGGGATCGCCAGGCTGTTGCGCTTTCCCGAGGGCGTCGCGGCGGGCATCTACAGCCTCGATGAACATTTCAACGGCAAGGGAAAGCCCGAGGGCCTGGCCGGCGAAGCGATTCCGGTGCACGCCCGCATCGCCCTGCTGGCCCAGGTGGTCGATGTCTTCCACACCGCGGGCGGGCGCCAGGCCGCAATGGCTGAAGTGCGGCGCCGCTCGGGCACCTGGTTCGACCCGCGCCTGGTGCAGGCATTCGAGCGCGTCGCCGCGCAAGACGGCGGCTTCTGGGCCACGCTCGCATCGCCCGATGTCGACCGCGCGGTGCGCGCGCTGGAACCGGCGGGCCACGAGGTGCCGCTCGACGACGACTATCTCGACGATATCGCCGCGGCCTTCGGCCAGGTGGTCGACTCCAAGAGTCCGTACACGAGCGGGCACAGCGCGCGCGTGGCGCTGTACACCGACATGATCGCGGAAGCGCTCGGCCTGTCGCCGGCGCGGCGGCGCTGGCTCAAGCGCGGCGCGCTGCTGCACGATGTCGGCAAGCTCGGCGTCAGCAACAGCGTGCTCGACAAGGCGGGCAAGCTCGACCGGGAAGAATGGGAGGCGGTGAAGATGCATGCCGTCCATACCGAAACCATCCTCTCCCGTATCGGCGCATTCTCCGAACTCGCCCGGGTCGCCGCCGCGCACCACGAGCGCCTCGACGGCGGCGGCTATCCGCGCGGGATGCCGGCGGACGAGATAGGCATCGAGACGCGGATCATCACCACCGCCGACATCTTCGATGCCATCACCGCGGAGCGCCCCTACCGCGGCGCGATTCCAATACCGAAGGCGCTGGAAATGATGTCGCAGACCGTCGGCACCGCGCTCGATCCGCAGTGTTTCGATGCGCTGCGGCAGGCGATCGCGCGGCTCAAGCCCGAAGCGATGCCGGCGCCGGACATGGGGGCCTGAACCGCCTATCGGAAGGCGGACGCCAGCCAGGCGAGCGCGCCGCAGTTGGCGGCGACGGTCAGCCAGAAGACCTGGCGGAAGGATAGTTTCGACGATTTGTGACGGAAGCTATGCTGGGCGATGAGGGCGCCGGGCCAGCCGCCGAGCAGGCTGAACAGATGCAGCGTGCTTTCCCTGGTTCGCCACCGGTTCGATCGCGCCGCCGACTTGTCGAGACGGTAGGCGACCAGCGTCACCGCGCTCGCGCCGAGATAGAAATAGAGGACCGGCGCCGGCATCTTTCCGGCCAGGACGGACAGGGCGAGCAGCAAGAGAAACGCGACCGCCGCGACCGCCGGCGCCCTCCCCGGGGAGTCGGCGGAACGGCGGCGCGCGGCCGGGGCGCGCACGAAGGCGACGTTCCCGGCGCGGGGCTGCCCCTTGTCATTGGCGCTGAGTTCGTAGGTCACGAGGTCGTTTTCCCCCGGGCGCCGTCCGCGCCCCGCGAACGACTTCACGTGCACGAACACCGGCGGCCCGCCGCCGTTGGGGGTGATGAAACCGAATCCCTGTTCGTCCTTCCAGGTCGTTATTCTTCCCTGGTACCGCGGGCCGCTCCGACCACCCATCGCCGCTCCTTCCATCGCGCAAACGGTCGCCAGTGTAGTGAGACCTGGCGCGGCAGGCAATACGGGCGGTGGCCGGCGCTCACCCGGCGGGCAGTTCGTCGACCTTCGCAATCGTGCCCTGCGCGGTGGCGACGATCTTTTCGCCGTGCCCGTCCCGCGCAAAGACGTCGCAGCGGCACACCGCCTGCCGCCTGCCGGCGTGGATCACCGTCGCCCGCGCCACCAGCGTCGCGCCCACCGCCGGCCGCAGGTAATTGATCTTGAACTCGCTGGTGAGGACCGCCCGGCCGAGACCCATCGCGCCCGCGATCGTCAGCGCATTGTCGGCGAGGTAGCTCAGCACGCCGCCGTGGGCGAATCCGTTCTGCTGCTTGAGTTCATCGCGCAGGGGCAGCGCGAGCGCCACGCCTTCGCCATCCATCCGCTCCAGCGTGGCGCCGAGCAACTGCGTGAACGGCTGGGCGGCCAGGGCCTGGCGTGTCCGCTCCAGAAAATCATCCATGGTCTCCTCCTTCCGGTATGCTCCCAACGTAATTAATTTAGCTATCATTCGGATAGCGCTATCTGAAAGATAGCGGTCAGACCGTGACGGGTCAAGGGAATATGCCGACAAAAAAGAAAGTCATCGAGCCCGGCAGTCCGGTGCGCAACTCCAGCTCCGGCCAGCCGGTCATGGTCGTCCTCGACCTGCTCGGCCGACGCTGGTCGCTGCGCATCCTGTGGGAGCTGCGCGGCGGCGAGCGGCAATCCTTCCGCGCGCTGCAGGAACGCTGCCAGATCACCTCGCCCAATGTGCTCAGCGCCCGCCTCAAGGAGTTGCGCCACGCGCGCGTCGTCGACCTGGAGGAGGGCGGCGGCTACGGCCTCACCGAGAACGGACGCCGCCTGCTGCAGGCCATGCACCCGCTGGCGCTGTGGGCGGAAGACTGGGCCGTCGATATCGGCAGGGAGGATCTCGCGCATCTGCTCAGGATGGCGGGTGGCAAGGTCAAATAGCGCGGTACCCGCCTCCGGCCTCGCCGGATGACCGTTCACGGTCCACCGTCCCGCCGGTCTTGCTTCTGATCCGCCTCAACATGCGGCCCCTTCCCCGGCGTGTAATGAGCGAAGGATACGGAGGCAGCCATGGAGATTCTTGCGAAGCATGAGGTTTGCCGCTTCGGCCGCTACTTCGTGATGGAAGGCCCGGTCCGCACGCCGGACCAGCAGGAAGTGTCGCTGTACTGGGTCGAGGACACCACCGGATCGCCCGTGACCAGCTTCACCTGCGAAGACGTGGCGGTCGATCTCGCAGTGCGGCTGTCGGAATACGATTTCGCGGACGACCTCGATGAGGAAGAGCCGGACGATGTCGAGGAAAGCGGGCCGCACCGGCTGCACTGACGGTCGTTGCGGCCGCCGCTTCACGGGCCCGGCGGGTCCGTCGCCAGATGTCCCTCGCGGTCGAGGATGAAGCGGTCGAGATCGTTCGCCAGGAACAGTCTGCCCGGGTAGAACCGGCGCGCCTCATCGGCGATGTCGGCCACCGACAATCCGCCGTTCCGCTCCCCGCGCTCCTGCCCCTGATAGCGCGGGCTGAAGTGGGTCAGCACCAGGCCGGCGATGCCGGCCTCCGCCGCGAAACGGGCGACCCGGGCGGCGGAACTGTGCTGCGGTCCGGGACCGACCCGGGCAAGCATGTCCTCGGTATAGGTCGCCTCATGAACCAGCACGTCCGCGTCCCGCACGGCGTCGCGCAGCAGGGCGGGGGTGTCGTTGTCGCCGCCGACGACCAGCTTGCGCGGCCTGCGCGCCGGCAGCAGGTAGTCCGCGCCGCGCAGCACGCGGCCGTCGGCGAGCGTGACTTCGCCGCCCTGCTGCAGCAGGCCCCAGTGCGGACCGCGCGCGACGCCCTCGCGCTCCAGCCTGGCGACATCGAGCCGGTTCTCCACGGACTTCTCGGTGAAGCTGTACGCGTAGGACGGCAAGCGGTGCGACAGCGCGACCGGCTGCACCGCGAGGTCCGGCAGCCGCGACAGCGGCGCGAGGTCTTCCACCTCGACGAATTCCAGTGCATACGGCAGGCGCAGCTGCGTCGTTTCCATGACGCCGGCGATGAAGCGCTGCAGCGCGCCCGGCCCCATGATGAGCAGCGGCTCGGTACGGTTGAGCATGCCGGCGCTGGCGAGCAGGCCGGGCAGCCCGTAGCAGTGATCCCCGTGCATGTGCGTGATGAAGACCGCACGCAGGCCCGTCAGCGACAGGCGGGTGTGCAGGATGCGGTGCTGCGTGCCTTCGCCGCAATCGACCAGGTACCAGTGGCGCGCGCCTTCGGAGCGGATCGCGAGTGCCGAAACGTTCCTGGTTTTGGTCGGCGTTCCCGACGAGGTGCCGAGAAACAGGAGCTCCACGCGCGGCTCCTCTCAGGGGGACGCGCGGGGATCGGGCCGGCCGGGGCCGGGCGGCGGCACGGGCGCACGGGACGCGGCCGCGGCGGCATCGAGCAGCGCCAGCACTTCCTCGTCCGTGGTCTGCGCGAAGTCTTCATAGAACTGTCCCACCGACTGGAAGTCGGGCGGCGCCAGCAGGCACACGGCGTCGTCGGCCTGCCCGCCCAGCATATCGAGCGTGGACGGCGCCGCCACCGGCACCGCGAAAATCAGCCTGCCCGCGCCCTCCTGCGCCAGCGCCCTGAGGGCGGCGGCCATGGTTCCGCCGGTCGCGATGCCGTCGTCGACCACGATCGCGGTACGGCCCCGCACCGGCATCCGGGACCGCCCGCCGCAATACACCTCGCGTCGCCGCGCGATCTCGCGCAGCTGGCGCTGTTCTTCGGCCTGCAGGTAGCCGGCCGGGACATCCAGTCTTTTCACCAGGTCGCCGTTGAGCACGACCTGGTGCGGGTCGCCCTCGACCACCGCGCCGAGTCCGAGTTCGGCGAAGCCGGGCGCGCCGATCTTGCGCACCAGCAGCACGTCCATCGGCGCCTGCAGCGCGAGCGCGACTTCATGTGCCACCGGTACGCCGCCGCGCGGCAGGGCCAGCACCACGGGCTGCTCCGTACGCAGATGCGTCAGCGCGGCGGCAAGCTGCCGCCCGGCGTCGCGCCGGTCGGCAAAAGGCGGGTAATCGGGATGCATGGCGGTCTCCTTTTCCATGAGCACGGAGCGCGCGGGCGCCGGCTCACGCTCCCTGTCCCTGGAACAGCATCAGCGCGCCATCGATCACGATGGTCGTGCCGTGGATGTAGCGCGCCTTTTCGCTGGCGAGGAACACCGCGGCGTGCGCGATCTCTTCCGGCATCGCGGCGCGCTTCATCGGGATCGACTGCACCTGCCTGTGGCGCGCCGCCGGATCGTCAACGGCTTCCTGGTTCATCGGGGTCAGCACCATGCCGGGCGCGATGTTGTTGACGTTGATGTTCTTCTCGGCCACCTCCAGCGCGAGCGTGGTGGTCAGGTTGCGCAGGCCGCCCTTGGATGCGTCATAGGCCGCCGATCCGGCGCGCGGGATTTCCTGGTGCACGCTGGTGATGTTGATGATGGTGCCGTGGCGGCCGCTGCCGTCGAGCATGCGGATGAACTCGCGGCAGCAGTAGAAGGGGCCGAAGAGATTGGTGCGCAGCGTGGCTTCCCATTCCTCGTCGGTGGTGTCGCTGACCGGCTTGCCGGAACCGTCCATGCCGGCATTGTTGACCAGGATGGTCGGCACGCCCATGCGCGCCCTGACCTCGTCGAACAGCTGCCGGACCTTGCCGGAATCGCGCTGGTCGAGCTGGAAGACGGCGGCCTTCGCGCCCGTCTTTTCCACTTCCGCCGCCGTCTGTTCCGCGCCGGCCCTGTCGCTGCGCCAGGTGATCACCACGTCGGCGCCTTCCCGCGCCATCTCGATCGCGGTCGCCCTGCCGATGCCGGAATCGGCGCCGGTGACGATCGCCAGTTCGTTTCCGAGTAATTTCCCGCTCATTTCGACTCCCGCATAGGATGGACATGCCACGGCGCCGGGCGGCGCCGACTCATGTTCGACCTCCTGCGCAGAATCAGTTCCGGCAACCCGAAGTCAAATCAGAATGCATAGCGGACACTTGCCGAGCGCCTTGCGCGAGAGGAACACATGAATCTTGAAAAGGTCGTTTTCGCTTTCTTCACCGTATTCGCCGCCACGCTCAACTTCGGGTTTTTCCTGGGCGACATCGATCGCCCGGAACTGCACAACGTCTACGAGCTGTTCGCCGCCATCGTCGTCAATCTGATCGCGACCGTGCTCAAGTTCGGCGACCGCACGCAGATCGGCGCGGTGCACCTGTCGACCAGCCTGGTGGCGGACATCCAGCTCATCGCCGCCGCCGTGCTGTGGGCGGTGGTCGTGCATGTGACGGGCACGGGCATGACCGAGGACGCCACCGCGAGCATCGTGTCGCTTTCCGGCGGCGCGCTGCTGGCCAATATCGTGTCGCTCGTGCTGCTGATCATCGAGACGGTGATGATGCGGCGCTGACCATGAACAGCGTCTTCTTCCTCGTCCTGCGCCGCATGCGGGCGCCGCTGATCGTGCTGATCGTGGTCTATGCGGTCTCGGTGCTCGGCCTGGCCCTGGTGCCCGGGGCGGACGCGGACGGCAATCCGGCACCGCCGATGAGCATCTTCCATGCCTTCTATTTCGTCAGCTACACCGCCACCACCATCGGCTTCGGCGAAATCCCCTCCGCCTTCTCCAACGGTCAGCGGCTGTGGGCCACCGTCACCATCTACCTGACCGTCATCGCCTGGTCGTACTCCATCCTGACCCTGCTCGCGCTGCTGCAGGACAAGGCCTTCCAGCACACGCTGGTGGCGTCCCGCTTCGAGCGGCGGGTGGCGCGCATACGCTCGCCGTTCTACCTGGTCTGCGGCTGCGGCGAGACCGGCAGCCTGATCTGCCGAGCGCTCGACCTGATGGGCCTGGATTTCGTCATCCTGGAAAAGGATGCGCAGCGGGTGGAGGAACTCGACCTGGAAGACTTCAAGACCAACGACCCGGCGCTGGCGGGCGACGCGCGGCATTCCGGCAACCTGCTGATGGCCGGGCTGCGGCATCGCTACTGCCGCGGCGTGCTGGCGGTGACCAACGACGAGGTGGTGAACCTGGCGATCGCGATCAACGTGCGGCTGCTCAATCCCGACATCCCCATCCTGGCGCGCGCCCGCAGCCCGGCGGTCACCGCCAACATGGCATCCTTCGGCACGCACCACATCGTCAATGCCTACGAGCGCTTCGCCGAATACCTCGCGCTTGCGGTCTCGGCGCCGGAACGCTTCCGGCTGATCGAAATCCTGACCGGCCTGCCGGCGACGCCGGTGCCGGAGATACACCGGCCGCCGCGCGGGCACTGGATCATCTGCGGCTACGGCCACTTCGGGCAGGCGGTGGCACGCTATCTCGCGCTGCCGGGCATCGATCTGACCGTCATCGATCCCGATGCCGACGAGCCGGAGAACGGCCGCCTCGTGCGCGGCCTCGGCAGCGAGGCGGCGATACTCGAGCAGGCCGGCGTGGCGGATGCGGCCGGCATCGTCGCCGGCAGCAACAACGACATCGACAATCTCTCGATCGCGATGATGGCCAAACGGCTCAACCCGGACGTATTCATCGTGCTGCGCCAGAATCACGCCGCCAACGACCTGCTGTTCGATACCTTTCGCGCGGATTTCAGCATGGTGCACACCCGGGTAGTGGCGCAGGAATGCATATCCATCCTCACCACCCCGCTGCTGGCCCGTTTTCTGGCGCGGGTGCGCGGCATGGACGAGGACTGGTGCCGCACCCTGGCGGGCAGGCTGGAAGACCTCTGGGACGGGCTGCTGCCCGAGGTCTGGGGCGTGCACCTGGACGCCGCCGGCGCGCCGGCGGTGCATGAGGCGCTGGTCAAGGGGCGCCGGCTGAACCTGTGCCAGCTGATCGCCGACAGCGCCCAGCGCAGCACCGGGCTTCCGGTCATCGTCCTGATGGTGGAACGCGGCGGCAGCGTGCATTTGCTGCCCGACGAGGAATTCCCGCTGCAGGCCGGCGACTCGCTGCTGCTGGCCGGGCAGCACGCGGTCCGTGCCGCGCTCGAACTGCCGCTGAAGAATATCAATGCATTCGAGTACCTGGTCACCGGCCAGAGCGGCCGCGCCGGCTGGTTCTGGCAGCGATTCATGCCCGCACCGCGCCGCAAGGCGCCCGGCTGAGCAGCTGCGCGCGGGATCGGCACGAAATATGCAAACCCCTGCGGCCGGAAGCGGTCGTACCCGATCGCGCACAACCTGACAGGAGCAATGCATATGGAGAACTTTGTGGTCGCCGTTTTCGCCGATTACGATCAGGCGCGCCTTGCCGCGCAGGCGCTGGAGGGCGCCGGATTCAATCCGGCCGATGTGCAGCTGAGCCCGGAGGCGGGCAATGCTTCCACCGGGCAGGACGGCGCAGGAACGGCAATGCGCAGCGATGACGACGCGCCGCCGCGCAACCAGTGCGTGCTGTCAATAGAGGCCGGCAGCGAGACGCGGCGCCAGCAGGCGCTGGACATCGTGCGGGACTACGGACCGCTGGAGGTTTCGCAGCGCGCCGGCCGCTGGACTGACGACGGCTACCAGAGCTTCGATGAGCCGGCGCCGGGCAGCGCCGCGCGGCGCGCGGCGGGAGAAGGCGCCGCCCCCGCCGCCCGCGGCGGGCATCACGGGGGCTGAGCAAGTCCTGCGCCGCCGGCCGGAGGGGCCGGCGGCTGGTATGGCAGGCGTGGTTGCGCGGGCTCGGCTGCGACTACGCGTGACGCCCGTGCCGCCAGTGGTCGACGGCACCCGACCTGAATGCCGCCCACAGCGCCAGCACTGCCACCAGGATGCCCGTGGCGAGCGTGCTGTTGGTCGCCGTCGCATTGCCCGCGAAGCCGAGCAGCCAGGGCGAGGCGATGGCCCACGCGCCGAGCAGGAAGTTGAGAATTTCTTCCCATGCCTTCGGCACGTAGAGGGCAGCGGCCGCGATGAGCGCGATGGCGGCGCCGACTATCCACGCGTTGGTCGCCGCCCGGGGCAGCTCGTCCGTGAAGTTCAGCGCCCACGGGGAAACGAACAGCCATGCGCCGAGCAGCAGGTTGAGCCAGTCGTGCCAGTAACGGGTTTTCATGGTGTTTGCCTCCTTTCCTTGCGACAGAAGAATCAGCGTTGCGATGAATGGCGCCGGCCTAGCCGGCGCTGATCTCGATGCGGCGCGGCTGCACGTGCGCGGCCTTCGGGATGCGCAGCGTGAGCACGCCGTTCTTCAGCTCGGCGCTCGCCTTTTCCGGGTCGAGCTCATTCGAGAGCGTGAAGCTGCGCCGGTAGCGCGGCATCTTCACCTCGGCGAAGCGCGACGCCATGTCCTGCGGCAGGTCCAGCGCCATCTCGCCTTCGATCGAGAGCTTGTCGGCCTCGAGATGAATGCCGAGCCTGTCCTTCGGCACGCCGGGCATGTCGGCGATCAGCGTGATGCCGGCGCCGTCCTCGATGACATCGACCGCCGGCGCCAGGGCCGCGGCTTCGTCCCTGCGCTCGCCATCATCGGGCGTCGACGGCACCGCGCGGGCATTGCTGCGTGCGAGTTCGGTGGTGTCGTTCATGATGTCCTCCATTCAATGCACTTCGATGCGGCGCGGCTGCGCCGACTCGCGCCGGCGTATGCTCACGTGCAGGACGCCGTCCTGGCAGCGCGCGCTGACGCCGTCCGGGTCCACGTCCTCCGGCAGGCTGACCACGCGCCTGAACTGGCCGGCGAAGCGTTCGTTCATGTGCACGGTGGCGCGGTCTTCCCCGGTTGACAGGGCGTCCGCGCGGGAGCCGGACAGGGTGAGCGCGCCGCTTTCCACGGCCACCTCGATCGATGCCGGGTCAAGCCCGGGAACGAACGCATACAGCTCCATCGATTGCGGGGTGTGGCCGATGTTCAGGGCCGGGAAGCCGCCACGGCCGAGGCCGCGGATGCTGGCGGGAGAGAGGTCGAAGAATTGCTCGATCTGCCTCTGGAGACTGGCGATCTCGGAGAACAGATCCTGCGGAAACGTCGATCGATACAACATGATTGCCTCCTTTCCGACGAGTGTCGCTTCAACGAGGTTTCGCGCATGCCTTAGACGCGCAAGTGATTTTTGTGTTCCCGTGCCGCGCGCGGGCGAGGGCACCGGCACCGGCATCGCCGGCGGCGCCGGGCACTACCGCGCCGATTCAATGTCTGCCGTCCATGAGCCGAGGCGCCGCCGGCGCCCTCATGCCAGGACAACCGACGACACGCTGATGGACGCCACGCCCGAACTCGATTTTTTCCCGCCGATAGAACCCCGCCGCACCGGAAGGCTGCGGGTCGGCGGCATCCACGACCTCTACTGGGAGGAAAGCGGCAACCCGGACGGCATTCCCGTCGTTTACGTGCATGGCGGGCCGGGCGGCGGTTCGTCGCCGGAAAAGCGCCGCTGGTACGACCCCGACGCCTACCGCATCATTCTTTTCGACCAGCGCGGCGCCTATCGCTCCACGCCGGTCGGCGAGGTGCGGGAGAACACCACGCAGCTGCTGGTCGAAGACATGGAGGCGCTGCGCAGGATGCTCGGCGTGGAGAAATGGCTGGTCACCGGCGGTTCCTGGGGAACGACGCTCTCGCTTGCGTATGGCCAAAGCTATCCCGACGCCTGCCTCGGCTTCGTCCTGCGCGGCATCTTTCTCGGCAGCCCGGATGAGATCGAATGGTTCCTGTACGGGATGCACCGCTTCTTTCCCAAGGCGCACGAAGATTTCGCGGGCTGGGTCGACGAGTCGGAACGCGGCGATCTCCTGACCGCCTACGAGAAGAGGCTGTTTTCCGACGATGCCGGCCTGCGCATGGAGGCGGCGCGCAGGTGGTTCAGGTACACCGAGGCGTGTTCACTGCTGCGCCACGATCCCGACCTGGTGGAGCAGGCGTCGAAGGATGACACGGTGGTGTACGGCACCGGCCGGCTCGACGCGTTCTACTTCAGGAACGAGATGTTCCTGACGGAGCGACAGCTGGAGCAAGGCATCGCACGCATTGCCCATCTGCCGGTCATGATCATCCAGGGCGGCCACGACCTCATCGCGCCGCCGCAGGCCGCGTACCGCATCCACAAGGCCTGGCCGGGCTCGGTGCTGCACATCGTGCACGACGCCGGGCACTCTCCCGCCGAGCCGGGAATACGCCGCAAGGCGATAGAGGCGCTCGAAATGTACAAGCGCGAGCGACGCTTCGACGCCGGGAGGCTGGGGGCGTCCGGCCCGGTGTGACGAAGCGGCCGGCTTGCGGCAAACCTTTGCAGTCAGCATGGCGAGGCGCGGGATGGAAAAGAAGGCGGGATTCGACCTGGAGATCGACGACGATCCGCGGCAGCAGCAGCGGGAATGGGTCATGCAGCGTATCGGATGGGCGGTCCTGACCGGATTGCTGATCGCGGTCACGTTCGGGCTGTTCGGACGCGGCGGACCGCTGAGCGAGGTGAAGCTGCCCTCGCAGCGCGGGGAATTCCTGCTCGAGTACGACCGCTTTCTTCGCTACCACTCGCCGGACATGATGCGGGTGTCGTTCACCGCCGGCGCGCAGCACACCCGCCTGAAGATAGACAGCGAGTATGCGAGCCACGTCCAGTTCGAGCGGATCACGCCGGCGCCCGAGCGCGAGATCAACGAAGACGGCGCGGTCACCTATGTGTTCAATACCCAGCCCGGTGCCGGGACGGTGGTGACGTTTCATTTCTCGCCGCAGAAGTACTGGCGCCTGAAAGGATGGCTGGCGGTGGAGGATACGCCGGCCTTGCACTTCAGCCAGTTCGTTTATCCCTAGCCGGAGACCCATCATGGAACTCATCTTCCGCACCGCGGGCATCTACCTCTTTCTGCTGATCCTGTTTCGCGTGCTGGGGAAACGCTCGCTGTCCGAATTGTCGGCCTTCGATTTCATCCTGTTTCTCATCATCAGCGAGGCGGTTCAGAACGCCCTGGTCGACGAAGACAAGTCGGTGGTCATGGGACTGACGGTGATCCTCACCTTTCTCATGCTCGACCTGGGTCTGTCCGTGCTCAAGGCCAGGTATGGCGTCTTCGAAAAGATTGCAGAAGGCGTGCCCCTGGTGCTCGTCGACCGCGGCGAGATCCTGCAGGAAAACATGAAGCGGGCGCGGGTCACCTACAGCGACATCCTGCAGACCGCGCGGGAGAGCCAGGGCCTGGAGCGGCTGAGCCAGATCAAGTACGCGGTGCTGGAAACCTCGGGCGCGATATCGATCATCCCGGCGGACGGCGCGGAGGGAGAGACGATCGGCGCGAGGCTGGATGCGCTGGAGGAAAAACTGGACCGGGTGCTGGCGCGCGCGCGGCGTTCGGACGGCGACCGTTCCTAGCATCGGCCGTACCGACGATGGCAGCGTTCGCCGTTTCCCGGGCACGGAACACGCAGGCCGTCGCAGCCGCCCGAGCGCTTCACCATCGAAGGATGCACCGGGTACCGGTCGTTCGACCCTGCACCGCATCGCGCGGCTTTGAACTCGGTCCGCCGCGTCAACTCGAAATGGAGTCCCGCGATTCCGGTCATTCCGGGCCGGCCGCGGCCCGGTTCTTCCCGTCCCGTATCGCCATCAATCATTGAAGGAGCCCCCAGATGGACAGCACCATGAATGAAGGCAACAACTCCTTTCCCGTCGACCGCCCCGTCGAGGCCTTGCTGCGGGACCACCAGATGGTCCGCACGCTGGTCGAGTCCTACCGCAATACTGACAGCGATCAGGTAAAGATCAATGCTGCGGAGCAGATCCTGATGCTGCTCGAAACGCACTCTTTGCTCGAGGAAGGCGTTTTCTATCCCGGCGTGCGCGACGTGAATCCGGAGATGATCGATCACTTCGAACAGGAGCACCAGAAGACCGACGAGATGCTTGCCGAGCTCAAGCGCATTTCGCTCAGCGACCCGCAGGCTTTCACGATCTTCGAACAGGTGGTCGAAGCCACCCTGCATCATATCGAGGAAGAGGAGAATGAATTCTTCCCGCAGCTCGAGCAGGCGAACATGGACATGACGCCGCTCGGTCTGCAGATGCAGGCGCATGAAGCCAACCTCGCGCATATCCAGGCGCAGGCCAACCAGCAGGGCGCGCGCCGCTGACATCCCGCCGTACCCGATCCTGTCTTGAGGTCCCGCATGGTCGGGACTTTTTTTCGCTTCCGTCCGTGCAACGTTCATACCGATTTTTTGTCCGAAAGTGCATGGGGATCGGACAGTGCGGCGGTGGATCATGCGCCGCGCCGCGATCTCCCTTGAGGGACAACAGGATCGAGGAACCCATGCAAGAACAGACGCTTGACGTCCCGCGGAGCGGCATCCGCAACATCGACGGCGCAGGCTATTCGCCGGCCCGTCTGCTCGACACGCTGGCGGACTGGCTGCATGCGCCGAGCGACCGGCACCTGGCCGGCCTGCTGCAGATCTCGCTTCCCGTGCTCCGCGGGCTGAGGTCCGGCCGCATCTCCGTGTCGCCGTCGCTGCTGCTGGTGATGGCGCAGTCTTCCGGCAGATCGATGGATGAACTGAGGCAGGTTCTGGGAGAAAAGCGTAGCAGGGCCGGTTTGCGCCGCAAGCCGCCTCTGCTCAAACCCGCATGATCCGGACCGGACCCGGTCGCCAGGGTGACGCGCGCAGGCGAGGACCGGAGACTGGAGCGTATCTGAACGAAGCGTTTCCGAGCCTGCCCGTCTCGCGAGAGCGTTCAGGCCCGCGCCCGCCAGCGCTGGTCAGCCGCCGGAGGAGCGCCGGCGGCAATCCTCAACCGCCGTAGCCGCTGCTGCTCACCGCGGCCGTCGTGCTGCGCTGGCCCGAGACTGCATTGAGCAGGGACTGCATCTTCGTCGCCGTCGCATCCCAGGAGGTGCGCGCGAGTTTCTGGCGCATCGCCCTCACTCTTGCCAGCATCTCGTCGGGACGCAGCGCGAGCATCTTCTCGCAGGCGGCGATGAATTCCTCGGGGCCGGAGGCGATCTCCACCACATCACCGTGGGCCTCGACCACGTCGCGCACCGGCGTGCTCACGATAGGCAGTTCGGCCGCCATGTATTCGAGCGATTTCGTCGGGCTGATGTAGCGGGTGGATTCATTCATCGCGAAGGGCATCAGGCAGACATCCCAGGCGGCGAGATACTTCGGAAGCTCGTCGTAGGTAGCCTGGCCGGCGTAGTGGATGTTGGGCAGGCGCGGCAGGCTGGCCGGGTCGATCTTGACGACCGGGCCGACCAGCACGATTTCCCAGTCGGGATGCGCGCCTGCCATCGCCGCCACGATGTCCGGGTCGAAGCGTTCGTCGATCACGCCGTAATAGCCGAGCCGGGGACGGGACAGCGGCAGCTGCGTCGGGTGCGCGAGGTTGCGGTCGAGCGCCTGGCGGAAATGGGCCACGTCGACGCTGCTCGGAAAGCAATGCACGTTGGGATGCCTGTCCTTCTTCGCGTTGTACAGGCTGGGGCCGCCGGTGAACACGACGTCGGCGATACGCAGCAGCTCCGCCTCCCGGTCCAGCAGGCAGGGCGGGGGATTCCTGAACGAGGCGAGTTCATCCATGCAGTCGTAAACCACCGCGGCCGGCGAGAGCGCGTCCAGCAGCGGAAGGGCCATCGGCGTGTAGAACCAGACGACGGGCGCGGCGTGGTCGGCCGCCAGTCCGGCCAGCAGGTCGCGCATGTAAGGGATTTGCTCGTCGGCATAGCCCGTCTGCTCGACCGGCGTGTGCGCGCGGTATACGGTCAGATTGGGCATCGGGCTGGTGACGGTGACGTGGGGCTCTCCCGGTTCGAAAACCGGTTCCTCGATGAATGCCACGTTGAAGTGCTTTGCAAGGCGGGACAGGAGATGCTGGGGGCGCTGATAAACGAAGTCCCAGCGGAGATGGGAAAAGACGATGATTGACTGCATAGGCCCTCACAAAACTTGTTATTGAATAACTGATAACAGGTTTGAGGGCGCGAGAGGCATTTCGTTCAAGTGCTGCCGCCGTGCAAACGGAGCGCGGCTCTTGCACTCCCGCACGGAAAATACAGGACTCGAATCGGCGCCAGCCGGCCGCGTCAGCGACGCGCCTGGCCGTTGCGGCCGGAGGTCGTCCGTTGCACGGCATCCATGCTCCCCACGGGCGCCGTGCGGTTCTCCCTGTCATCGGGTGGTCCCGAACCAGCCGCCGCGGAGAGCAGGTCGGCGATCTTCGCGGTGTCGACGGGCTTGACGAAATGATGGTCGAAGCCCGCTTCGAGGACAGCCTTCCTGTCCTGCTCCTGGCCGTAGCCGGTCACCGCGATGAGCAGCGCGCGGGCCGTTTCCGGGCGGCTGCGCAGGCGCCGCGCGAGCTCGTTGCCGTCCAGGTCTGGCAGGCCGATGTCCAGCAGGAAGACATCGGGCCGGATCGCCTGAGCGCGCTGCAGCGCGCGCACCGAGCCATGTTCGACGAAGACCCGGTGTCCGAGTGCCTCGACCAGCATCGCCAGCATTTCCGCCGCGTCCTCGTTGTCGTCGACGACCATCACCTTCAGCCGCCCGGCGGCGTCGGTATCGGGGATGGCGCGATCCGAGGCGTCACTCGTCACCGAGGCGCCGGCATGCGCGGCGCGCGGCAGGCAGACCACGAAGCGGCTTCCTTTGCCGAGTCCATCGCTGCGCGCCGTCACATGGCCGCCATGCATCTCGACCAGGCTTCTCACCAGTGCCAGTCCGATGCCGAGGCCGCCCTGCGAGCGGTCCGCGGTTCGCTCGGCCTGCGCGAACAGATCGAATGCCCGCGCCAGCAGGTCGGGCTGCATGCCGATGCCGTTGTCGGCGACGCTGACCCGCACGAAGTCGCCCTCGGCATCCAGGTTCAGCCAGATCGTGCCGCCCGGCGGCGTGTAGCGGGCCGCGTTCGTGAGCAGGTTGGTCAGTACCTGGATCAGGCGCTTCTGGTCGCCCGACACGAAGGCCGGTTCCGGCGGCACGTGAACGGTCAGGCTGTGGTCGCGCGCCTCGATCAGGGGCCTCACCTGCTCGACGGCATCGGCGACGATGCGCTTCAGGTCCAGCCTGTCCTTGTGCAGGGTGACCAGGCCGCGCGTGACGCGCGACACGTCCAGCAGATCTTCCACCAGGCCCGTCATGTGCTGCACCTGGCGCGAGATGACGGCGCTGGTGCGCTGCACGCCTTCGGCATCGAGCCGGCCGAGGGACAGGAGGTCCGCGGCCGCCGAAATCGGAGCGAGCGGATTGCGCAATTCATGCGCGAGCATCGCCAGGAACTCGTCCTTCCGGCGGTTCGCATCCTTCAGGGCTTCCTCGGCCCTGACGCGGGCCGTGATGTCCAGCACCGCCACCACCGCTCCCTCGATGCTGCCGTCGCCGCTGCGGATCGGCGCGGCGGAAATGAAGACGGTCCTGCGCCCGGCCGCCGGATCGAAGGTGGCGATCTCGATCACGTCGCGCGGGGCTTCCTCGCCCGTCAGCGCGCGGGCCAGCGGCCATTCCTGCGGTTGCAGCGCGCGTCCCCGGCGTTCCGGCGGATCGGCCCACCAGCCCGGCCACTTGCCGTAGTCGTCTATCCGTTCCGGCCACGGCAGGGCCTCGCCCCAGATCCGCCGGTACTCCTGGTTGACGAGAAGAATCGCGCCGCCGGCGTCGGCCACGCCGATGCCGACCGGCGCGGCGTCGAGGACGGCATTGAGCCGCAGGCGTTCGGCCTCGGCCAGCCGCGCGGCCCCGACGGCCTTGCGCTCGCTGTCGCGCAGCGCCGCCTCCGCCTGCACTTGCCGTGTAATTTCAACCGTGGCGTGGAAAATGCAGACCATCTCGCCCGCCTCGTCGAAGATCGGGGTGTTGGAGGCGCTCCAGAACCTTTCTTCGAAAACCACCCCGCCATCCGGGAGCGTCTTCTGTATCGGAAATCTCTGCACCGGCATCACCTGCGGCTGGCCGGTGGCGACGGCGCGGCGTATCGACGCGCGCAGGGCTTCGATGCCGGTGTCTTCCGCATCGTCGGGATTGTCGGGGAAAACCTCGAACAGCGGCTTGCCGATCATGCATTCGCGGGTCAGCGAGACATTGTGAAGAAAGGAATCGTTGACGTCGAGGATCGTGATCTCCGGCGTGGTCGAGAGCAGATAGCAGCCTATCGGTGAATTCTTGAACACGGTCGCATAGAGGGCGGCAGGGAGCATGGCTCGATTCCGGAAGAAAATGACAACGGAAATGCAGCAAACATTGCACCAGCCGCCGCCCTGCGCTTCGCGCGTGCTCGCGTATCATGGACCCCGCGCAAAACCCGTCCCGCTCCCTATCGGTTTCCATGCAAGACAGACAGAATCCTCCCTGGTTGCCCGGTCCGTTTTCCGTCGCCGTACTGGACAGCGACGCCTATCTCGGCGATGCGCTGTGCGCGATGCTGCGCGATAGCGGCGTCGCCCCGGTCGTCTTCTACGAGGCCGCGGCATTTCTCGAAGCCCACCGCAACGGCGCCTTCGACGCCTATGTGCTCGATGCCACCGCCGACTGGCCGGCGCCGGGCGACCTGGAACGGGTCGTCGCCGCCATACGCGCGCGCGACGGCGGCGCGGTGCCGGTCTTCATCCTCGGCCGGCATGCCGCCCCGGAGCGGGCCGAAGGACTGGCCGAGGTGCTGATGCGGCACAGGGTGCGCTACGTGCTGCGGCCGGCGCGGGTGAGCTATATCGCGACGCAGGTCGGTGAAGAGCTGGCGCGCCGGGCCGGCGGCTGAGGTTTCCACGCTCCCGGTTTCCGCGCTTGACCCTGTAGCGGCTACAGGGATTCAAATGACGGCTTTGACCGAAAGGAGCCGAATCATGGAAGGACCGCTTCTCGCCCTGCTGTTCCTCGCCTACCTCGCCGTGGCCTTTGTCTGGCCCTCGGTCCGCGTCTGGCGTCAGACCGGCCTCAATCCCTATGTGCTGCCGTCGACGGATGACGCATACGGCTTCGTCACGTCGGGCTTCCGCCTGGTGCTCGCCGGTCTCGGCCTCTACCTGGTGGCGCAGGCTTTCCGGTCCGATGTCGACCGGCTGCTCGGCGTGCTGGAATGGATGGCGCACCCTACGGTGCGGCTCGCGGGCTGGGCGCTGCTGATCGCTTCGCTGCTCTGGACCGTCGTCGCGCAGTCGCAGATGGGCAGGTCCTGGCGCATAGGCATCGACCATGAACACGGCACGCCGCTGGTCACTTCCGGCCTGTACGCCTGGTCGCGCAATCCGATATTCCTCGGCATGCGGCTGAGCATGCTCGGCCTGCTGCTGCTGCGCCCGAACGCGCTCACCGCGGCGATGATCGTCGCCGCCGACGTGCTGATGCAGATGCAGGTACGTCTGGAAGAAGCCTTCCTTCTGCAGCGGCACGGCGCCCGCTACCGGGACTACATGCGCAAGACCCGGCGCTGGCTCTGAGTGTCCGCGCGCCATAACCCGGCCGACATCTTCCCTTCCTTTTCCCGCGGCACTTGCGGTCGCACGGCAGTTCTTCCCGAGAAGTGCGGGCAGGCATGTCGTGCCGCGCCCGGAACCACTCACCGCCCCCGGCCTCCTACGCCTTACCTGTTTCAATTCCTGTAACGGCACAGGGCCGAAGCCTGGCCCAATGAAAAGGAGAAAATCATGGAAGCAACGAAACGAGACAATTCCGGAATGCTCACCGGTCTGTTCTACGACAGGAACAGCGCCGAGAGCGCCTATAGCGGTCTTGCGCAGCGCGGGTATACGAAGGACGACGTGAACGTCCTGATGTCGGACGAGACCAGGAAGAAGCACTTCAGCGACGATTCCACCCATACCGAACTCGGGACCAAGGCGGCCGAGGGCGCGGGCATCGGCGGCGCGGTCGGCGGCACGCTCGGCGCGGTGCTTGCCGGCGTCGCCGCGACCGGCACCAGCCTGGCGCTGCCGGGACTGGGCCTGGTCATCGCCGGCCCGATCGCCGCCGCACTGGCGGGCGCGGGCGCGGGCGCCGCGACCGGCGGCCTGCTCGGCGCGCTGATCGGTTACGGGATTCCCGAGGAACAGGTCAAGCACTACGAGAGCGGCCTCAAGCAGGGCGGCATCCTGATGGGCGTGAAGCCGCGTAACGACGAGGACGCGCACTTCCTGGAACAGCACTGGCGCAGCAACAACGGCATGCACATCTACCGCCCGGGCGGCGCGTCGGCGAGCGCCGGCAACGAGACGGATACGGTGGTCGGCGTGTACGACGACTATGACGAGGCCGAATCCGCGGTGCAGGCCCTGGTGTCCGAAGGCGGCCTGGCGCGGAGCAGGGTGCAGCTCAATCCGGCGCGCGACGACGCCGGCACCCGCTCCGATGCGGTATCCGGCGACTCGCACGCCTCCGGCGGCGGCATACGCGGCTTCTTCTACTCGCTCTTCGGCGGCGACCCCGACAATGAAAACCGGCACATCTACCAGGAGTCGGTGCGGCGCGGCTGCTATGTGGTGACCGCCGACGTGGACAACGAGAGCGAGGCCGACCGCGTCAGCGCCATCATGGGCCGCTTCCACCCGGTCGACATCGACGAGCGCGTCAACCACTGGAAGCAGCAGGGATGGTCGCGCCACGATGAAAGCGCGCCGCGCTACAGCGAGCAGGAGATTCAGCAGGAACGCGAGCGCTATAACGCCGCGCGCACCACGCAGGCGAGCGACAGCACCCGCATCCCGGTCGTCGAGGAAGAGCTGAAGGTCGGCAAGCGCGAAGTCCAGCGCGGCGGCGTGCGTGTCGTCCGGCGCCTGCGCGAAATCCCGGTGCACGAGTCGGTGCAGCTGCGCGAGGAACATGTCCGGGTCGCGCGCCACCCGGTCGACAAGGCGGCGACCTCCGCCGACCTGGCGGCATTTAAGGAGGGCTCGGTGGAGCTGAGCGAGACGGCCGAGGAAGCGGTGGTGTCCAAGACCGCGCGCGTCGTCGAGGAAGTCGTGGTGGGCAAGGAAGTGTCCCAGCGCACGGAGCAGATCAACGATACGGTCCGCCGCACCGACGTGCAGGTGGAGCAGCTGTCGGCGGACGCGGCGGGCGGCGGTTTCGACGACACCGACTTCCGTCGCCACTGGCAGTCCACCTATGGTTCCTCGGGCGGACGCTACGAGGATTACGACGCCGCTTACCGCTACGGCACGAGCGCGGCGACCTCGGGCCGCTACCAGAGCGGCCGCTGGTCGGAGGTCGAGCCGCAGCTGCGCAGCGACTGGGAATCCAGCCACCCCGGCAACGCGTGGGACAAGGTGAAGGACGCGGTGCGCTACGGCACCGAGCGCGTCAGCGGCAACCGCCGCCACTGAGTCGGGACCGGAGCACGGGGCTGCCGCGGGCGGCCCCGTTCATTGAGGCAAGGAGAAGGAGAACACCATGGCATTCGGCTTTGATATCGGCAAGATCCTGCAGCAGTACGGCGGCATGAACCCTCAGCAGGCGCCCCGTGAAGTGGAACAGCATTTCGACGAAGTGGCGCAATCCTCCCATCACGACGAGCTGGCCGACGGTCTGTCGGCCGCGTTCCGCTCCGACCAGACGCCGCCTTTCGCCAGCATGGCGGGCCAGCTTTTCGGCCAGGCCGATTCGCACCAGCGCGCAGGCATGATGAACCAGCTGCTCGGCGCGCTCGGACCGGCGGTGGTCGGCTCCATGCTGAGCCGCGGCATCGGCGGCGGTGGAGGCGGGCTCGGCGGCCTGCTCAACGGCATGCTGGGGCAGCAGCAGATGCGCGTGAGTCCGGAGGATGCGGACCGCGTGAGCCCGGATGAATTCCAGGCACTGGCGCGCGAGGCGGAGCGCGAGAATCCCGGCATCATCGATCAGATGAGCGGCTTCTACGCGCGCAATCCGACGCTGGTGAAAGCGCTGGGCGGCGCCGCGCTCGCGATCGCGCTCGGGCGCATGTCCCAGCGCGGGCGCTGAGCCGGTCCGCTTCTTTCAGGCGAGCTGTCGCAGCAGGCGCGCGATCTCGTCGTCGAAGATCTCGACGACTTCATCCACCGTCACGTCGGGGCCGACCGCAGGCCGCTCCCGCGTGAGGGTGTCGCGCGCCTTCCGCAGGCGCGCCAGTTGGCCGCGTATGAAAGCATCGGCTGCCGGGTCGTCGAAGGGCGGCCGGGGCAGGCTGTCCGGGTTGCGCAAGGAAGTTGGGCGAGGCATCTGTCGTTCACCTGGTCAATCACGAGTTATCCCTTGCTGCGACAGCGGTCCCTCGCCATGGTTGACGCAACCGCGCGCGGGTTTGCGATATCGCGTGTGAGTGGCGGGACGGCATTTCCGCGCGAACCGTTTTCGATTCTTCCGGCAGGGCTGTCGCCGGCGAGCGCGAGTGCGGCGGGCTGTGACGCAGGGAACATCCGCCGTGGTGTCATGTCATATCTGAAACTTCCTTCGTCGGCCGCCCGCCGCGGCGGCCCGCGTCCAACGATGACTCACACCAGCGATATCCCCGTGCAGCATTTCGAGCTGCTGTTTGACAGCTCCCCGGGTTCGTTT
Organism: Noviherbaspirillum aridicola; assembly: GCF_019656455.1. Lineage (GTDB taxonomy): Bacteria > Pseudomonadota > Gammaproteobacteria > Burkholderiales > Burkholderiaceae_D > Noviherbaspirillum > Noviherbaspirillum aridicola. The sequence goes on along the minus strand of NZ_BPMK01000022.1, from coordinate 31,727 downwards.
CTCATCCTGCTCCCGGATGCGGACTTCACCATCGTCGGGGTGACGAAGGGTTATCGGCGTGACACGCTGACCACACGGGAAGTCCTGCTGGGCAGAGGCGTATTCGACGCCTTTCCCGACAACCCCCATACGCCGGAGGCCAACTCTACGCGCAACCTGCGCGCGTCACTGCTGCGCGTGGTGGCGACGCGCTCGCCCGACACGATGGTGATACAGCGCTACGACGTCCCCAGGCGCGACGGAATGGGTTTCGAAGTGCGCTACTGGAGCCCGGTCAACACGCCGGTGATCGCGCCGGACGGAGAGATGATCTACATCATCCACGGCGTACGCAATGTGACCGATTACATGCGCCTGCAGGAGGAGAACGAGAGCCGCCAGAAGCAAAGCGCCGAGCTGAGCGCCCGCAACCGGCAGATGGAAGCCGAGATCCTGCAGCGCGGATGGGATATCGACGAAAAGAACAGGGAGTTGCGGCACGCGAACGAAGCATTGATGCGGTATGCGCAGACCGCACGCGACGAGGCGCAGAGCAAGGACGAGTTCCTGGCGATGCTTGCGCATGAACTGCGCAATCCGCTCGCCGGCATTTCCACCGCGCTGGAATTGCTCGCCATCGTCGGAAACGATGCATCGAAGGCCGCGGAGCTGCGCGACGTCTGCTACCGGCAGCTCGGCAATCTGACCCGTCTCGTCGACGATCTTCTCGACGTGTCGCGCGTCAGCCGCGGCGCGGTCCACCTGCGCAGGGAGGCGCTGGACCTGCGCGACATCCTCGACAGCGCGCTGCACGCGGTGCGCGGACTCCTCGACGAGCGCGGACTGGCGGTAAGCACCAGCATCACGCCGGGCGCCTACCGCATGTGGGGCGACGCCACGCGCCTCGAACAGGTGCTCACCAATCTGCTCGCGAACGCGGCGAGGTACACCGAGTCGGGCGGCCGGGTCGATATCGTGCTGGGCAATGAAACCGCGGCCAGCGGGTCATGGGGCGTGCTGCGCATAAAGGACACTGGTCGCGGCATCCCGCCCGACATGCTGTCCAGGATATTCGACATGTTCGTTCAGGTCGACACGGAGATCGACCGCGCGCGAGGCGGCCTGGGCATCGGCCTCACCCTGGTGCAGAAGCTGGTGGAAATGCATGGCGGCGCCGTCGAGGGATACAGCGAGGGCATCGGGCATGGCAGCACCTTCACGGTACGGCTGCCGTTGGATGCGGGCGTCTCCCTGCCCGAACAACGAGGTGGACGCGGCACCGTCCCCGCCGGCCAGGTACCGGGCACACGCGTGCTGCTCATCGAAGACAACGTCGATGCGCGCATGACGCTGAAGAATCTCCTGCAGGCATACGGCTACCAGGTGGAGGTGGCCGAGACCGGCGAGGAGGGACTGCAGCGGATGCTGCAGGAGCGTCCCGACGTCGCCATCGTCGACATCGGCCTGCCAGGGCTCGACGGCTTCGAAGTCGCTCGCCGCACGCGCATGACGCCGGAAACCCGCGGTGTGCGGCTGGTCGCGCTGAGCGGCTACAGCGGCCCGGACACCGAGCGCAAAGCCGCGGCCGCGGGGTTCGACATGCACCTGGTCAAACCAGTGAATCCTGTCGAACTGCCCGCCATCCTGACGGTGCGGGCAGACCGGTAAGCAGGGAGGCGTTGCAGTGTTCCTCTGCGGCGGCACATTCTCGCCGGCTCCGCCCTACGCGAGCGACCCGACGAATTGCGCCGCGCGGCGCAGGGCCTGGGTGGCTTCCGGCACGAGACCGGCATGCAACTGATAGTCGTGCCACATGCCCGGCACATCGTCGAGGGATACCGCCACGCCTGCCTCCCGCATCATCCGCGCCAGCATGCGCGCGTCGGGCGCGAGCATTTCCGCGGACGTGAACTGGATCAGCGTGGGCGGCATCGTGCTGAAGTCGCTCGCGGCCAGCGATGCATACCGCTCGCGCGCTCCACGGGGAAGATAGCCCTCGACCAGCTGCCTGCTCCATGCCGCGCTCAGCATCGCATCCTGGTGCAGGCCGTCGTCCCGCTCCGCGAGGACATCCACCCATGGCGATATCAGCACCAGGCCGCGGGGACGGCCGAGTCCGGCGTCGCGGCATTGCAGGGCCACCGACAGCGCCAGGTTCGCGCCCGCCGAGTCGCCGGCGAAGATCATGTCGGACACCTCCACGCCTTCCGCCGCCAGCGCGCGCACGAACGCCATGCCATCCTCCTGTTGCGCGGGATACGGATGCTCGGGCGCGAGCCGATAGGCGGGCGCATACACCGGAAGGCCGGTCAGCCCCGCCAGCCGCATCGTCACGCTGCGCAGCATCCCGGGCGATCCGATCGCGTAGCCGCCGCCGTGCCAGTAGACGATCACGCGCCGGTCGCGGGCGGCGGCATCGGTACTCAGCTTTTCCACCCTGATGCCTGCCACCGAAACCGCTTCGCGCCGTACCCCCGAAGGCCGGACAAGCGTGTACTTCATCGCCTCGCACATGCGACGCTGCCAGCGGATCGGCACGCGCGGCCCGAGGACAGGCTTGAAGAACAGGCGCACGACGAGCCGGGTCAGCCTCGCTTGCCAGGACAGTGGCGAATCGGCGGGAATTCTCAGTTGAGTGCTGGACATGGCAAGCCTTTGTGCGTGTGTGGGAGATGAATCGGGGAGGGGAGCGCCGGCTTCCCCCGCTCGCTATTCTGTTTTTCCAGGTCATGGGCTGTCAAACAACGGCATGCACGCAGTCACATCGACTTGGCGACGTTCGATACCGTCGGCCGGCCGCGTACTCCGCGGGTATGCGCGAGTGGGGACTCTGGTGCTTCACCCGGACGGCGCTCGAATTGGCGTCTTCTGCGCGGTATGGTCACTTGGGTTCAGTCCGCCAGCTCCTCCGCGAATGGCCTGAAGGCTGGCACCTCATTCACCTTGTACGGCGATAGCTGCAGGCTGCAAGCAAATTCAGGGGGTTTTTCTGGCAGGAACACACTTCGCGCTGGTTCGCGACAAATAAAACCTGAACTGCTCGTGTTTGTAACCACCTGATTTGCTTGAATTTTCCAACACGCACCGTATTGAGCTGACAATCTTCATCTGAACTTCCGGTCGCACGTGTGTTACACGGGTCTCCAATTAAAACCTGAACTGGACATACAACAAGAAAAAAACCGGCAATCATGCCGGCCGATGTTTCCCATTACGTTTGTTACCCCGCGCTATCTCGAGAGCGACGCAAGATTGACTCGATTTGGTCCCACCGACCATCTTTGCGACATTCGCCGTATAACTTGCAGGCGTTGGACCAAGTGCCTGCTGTAAACGAGTACTTCATCCAGGGGATGCCGCTGCCAAGTTTTCCCAAAATTCCGTCCAGGAGGGCGCGAAGCTCATGCCTGCGATGTTTTCTTCCTCTTTTTTCTTGTTGCTCAAACAGCGGATAGATGTGCCGCCACTCGTTATCACTGAGACTCCAATCGCCGTTGACTGCGCTTATCGCGCTGTCCTTCCGCGCGACAAAGTCTGACAACGTGCGGCCTCGGAAGGCAACGCCTTCGTGGAAGACAATATTTTGAGGATGGCCGAGAGCGAAAGCATATGGTGTTTCATCCGAGATTACCTGGAGTACAGTCATTTCGGTGACGAGGAATGCTCCGCCCTTCTTCACACCCGTGACAACAATCCGGGCACTACCGAGGGCGAGGTCACAACCGAGTATTCCGCGCCGGGCATAGTCATAGACACTGTTCCACATACGACGCGCTGACGGGAAGCACCAGAACCAGGACAGCGGACGCTGCAACGACTTGCACGCCTGTGTCCGATGGCTCAATCCGGTCATCAGGAAGTTGACATTACTTGCGACGAAGTTGGGAACGCAGACTTGCTCAAGGCCTTGCGGCCTGAAGAGATGACTTGAGATTTGCTTTAGCGGACGAAAGAAAGCTTTGAGAACCACTTGCGCCGGCAAGAGATAAGTAAAGCCGTCATTGACGAGTTCGAATACGACGTGTCGCTGTTCGCAGGCTGCCGCAATGCCCATGGCGCGCATGTAACCATCCGCTCCAACTTGTTTCCAGTCTTGAAGCACGGTGTCGAACTTTATTTTTTTCTTAGTTCCTCCGATGTCAGGAAGCTCACTGAGGATGTGAACCGCATGTGTTACCGGGGTTCCTCCCTTGTCTACCGCCTCGACAACAAGACTATTGCCATCCCTTTTCAACCCTTGAATCCATCTCATGCCAACCCCCTAGAAATGAGGGGTGTAGCTAATGACTTTAGCCTTGTAGTGGCAAAACGGCTGTCATGGACTCAAGCTTGCGACAGAAAGCGTGCAGGGACGCTTGCTGAACAAACGCTTAGATTGCTCGAACTAACTTTGGCACTTTGATTTCGGGCCGGGTTTCCGGTATTGGACGCGAGACGCCGCGTTGCCGCATGTACTAAGGAACGTGAAAAGGAGAATGTGCTTGGGGGCAGAATATTCCGGTTTCGTGCAAGGCCTTACAAGCCGCGCCGGCCATGCGTTAGGATTGTCAGGGGTGTAGTTGCATCCCGCTTCTGTAAGAAATCTGGTACCGAAAGCACTTAAAACATCGTGCGCGAGCAGTCTGGTAGCAACGAACGTGGAGGATTTAACGTATCCTTTACTTTCCGCAAGTTCCCTAAAACGGCTGAGCCAGAAGTAGGTATCTGCATGCGTACCTCGATACTCCAGCGCCTTCACGGAGTGCACGGCAACTTCCGAGAGTAAGTCTTCCGAAACGTCGAGGTGCGTCGTTGCTCCGTCAATTTCGTGTGGCATTGCATGAAAGAGCGCACCGCTGATTCGCCGGATGGGAATTCCAGTCTCATTGAGTCGCCGCCGGTGGTTCAAACAATAGTGCACACCGGGCAAGTGATGGCTCCGATGCCAGTATGTGATACCGAATTTGTACAGTTCCTCTTCCGCACACTTGTCGCATTTGCGTCGAAAGGGTACTCCACTCACGACCGTTTGCATAAGCGAACCGTAGTCATTCTTGCTCGCTTGGGCACTCAATATTTTTCCAAGGATTTGCCCTGCAGGCTTCGCAGGCATGAAGCTAACCGCGTAGGGAAAAGTACTGTGGCCGTACAAAAGGTACTCGACGTCGGATTGAGTGAGCGAGGCCAACCGACGTAGAAACGTTGGGAGAAAGACTGAGCTCTGGTACATCCGCTCGCCCGTGATTGCAAAGAGTAACTTTGTGGGTGTCAGGCCGGTTTCCCGGCACGCTCTTCCTAACAAACTACCCAGTAACTCGTCAGGAAGGGGGCGCGGGAAGTAGAGCATCGGGCTACACTGGCAGTACTTTACCGACGTCACACACCGCGCCCATTCGGCGGAGCTGCTCCAACACCGTCGTCTGCTCGGCTTTGGCTAAATTGAGAGCATTCCTGAGGTCGCCCGGCTCATATACCGTCTCTGGCCTTATCTCGAGTTGCTTTATTCTAACCTTCGTCGGAGCTTGAAAGCGCTTCAAGGCAAGCGTAACGCCCTCTAGCGCGTTCTTTGCTTGTCCATCCGACTCGACATCCGCAACTACACCTTCCGCGCGGCTTTGTTCAATTCCGAGACCGGTGAGAGCAGCAGTCACCGAAGGGGCAAAGTTCGCGTCGCCAGGCCTCGTAGAAGCGGCTCGGAGTCGTTTGCCGAGAAATTGGTTCTCGGCGTTTCGGAGCATCACATCAAATCCGAGCGGAGCGATATCGTCGTAAGCCTCCAGCGCTTTCAAATCATTCATTCGTAGAGCTGCAATCATTGGCATTACCATCGACAGCTCCTTCTTTGCGACAGAGTCGATGAGCTGAGCCGTAATAGTTTCGGAGCCGTCGAGCATCGCCCGCCACTGACAAGCGGCGAAGATTTTGATTGCGATGTCGATTATCCCTTGCGAGTAGTGATAGAGCACATCGGAAAGATGGGGGGTCAGTTCTACTGGATTGTTCGTCCACTGGAACGGCCACAGAAAGCGCACAAAGTCGTCCCACTCGTCGGGCTCTTCGGGAATCCCCCTCCCCAAGCGGTCCCAGTACGCACATCCTTTTCCCGCCGAGCGCCGCGCTTGGCGGAAGTCCAGGCCAAGTATATGACGAGCTTTGTTTGTTCCAATGAACATTATAGGCACGCGCAGCTCATTTGATGCTGACACAAGGAGCGTCATAAGCGCTTGCTTGTCTTTCCGCGCGTTCTCCAGATTCTGAATCTCATCCACGACAAGAAGCCCGACACAGTGAATATGCATGACTCGTGCGACGTGGTTCATGAGAGTTTCGACGCTAGGCTTACCCCGGAGCGCATACAGTTCGTAGTAATTCGCGTCTGGAATCAACGAATCAATTTTTCGTAGTATCGAATGTGCTAGCCCTTTTACGCTAACGCCGTCATGTGGGGTTTCAATATGCAAATACGGAATCTGCCAGACGCCGAGCTCAGCGTGATATAGCACCTGCGGCATCATTGACAGAACTCGCTCGACAGTCGTCGACTTTCCAACCCCAGAAATGCCGATGAGCGACGTGGACAGCTGGGGAGTAGTGGACGCCAGTCGGGAGTCAAACGAGCGACCGGCCTTCTGATTCTCGTAAATCTTCTGAAGCGTGAGCGTATGCTGCAACGTCCTCGGTTCGCGGCCAACATAGCCGTCGCGCATCAGTGTATCTAACGTTCGGGCTAGTTCGATATGCCGCGCAAGAGGTAGCATGAAGCTCGAAAGACCAGATACCAATTGCATGCGCTCATGGATGGGCCAGTGCCGCTGTTCTGCCTCGAACTGCGGCTTCTGCGTCAAGGCGTCTGCGAGTTCGTAGTCATCCAGTGAAGGCGGTAAGGCTTCAATCAGGGGGTTCCCTTTGTATCGAGGAATACGTTGCTCTGAGTACTGCGCATCAATAACAATTGCGGCAAAATTATGCTGTTTCATTCTCAATCTCCATCCGTTTCAGTCTGAGTCTCTCTGGCAATGTAAGTGGCTTGTCTTTACGCGGAGGCGTAATGACACTGTCCGCCGGGACGCTGGTAGCATCGCAAGGCTCCGGGTCGTAAATGCGTGGAGCAATCGCGTCTGCGTGCTGTACGTAATTGGTCGGCATTTGGTCCGGAATAGCAGCTTCCACCTGTCGCCGCAAACGCCGTTCGGTCTGGCGTTCCTCTGCAGTGTCCGCCTTGCGGGCCGACCGCGATTTACCTTGTGTTGCAACCAGCGTTAGCTTCTTGGCTTGCGCAGCCACCTCGTCAGCATGTTCGTGGAGCTCAGATGTCAACTGGCGGGTCATCTGCTCGTACACTGGTTGCTGCTTGCGCTTCATTGCCTCGTACGCTTCGACCTCGGCAAATGAAAGTCCCAGATAGTCGGCGCATTTGTCTTTTAGCTTCGCGACATAGTATTTTTGGGGGTCTCTCTCGTCGTGAATGTAGATAGAATCGGCTATGCGCCTGTCATAAGAAACGCTGACTGAATAAGTGCCTTTCCTAGCCCTGACAAACCATTCATTTTGTTCGGCGGTTGGCATCTTGTAGTAGCAGCCCTTGAACCGAATTCCTTCGCCTGTCACAACTGCTTTATCGTCGGGTAAGAGCGAGAATCGTACAAAATCTACCGAGTATCGAGTGAGAGCACCGGCCCGTGCCGGTGCCTCGCGGGCCCAGATGGCTGCGGGTACAGGAAGGACCCCGCTCAACATATCCGCGACTGGTAGCTCATATCCCGGCATAGGCTTCTTGTTATAACTAATGATTGCCTTTAGGATTATGGAGATTAATTCGTCGAGCGTCAGGCAAGCATCTTTGTCATATTTTTTCCCCTGTCGCTTCATGACATTTGCTGGCGGCTCGTAACCGGGAGTAGCATCGGCAATCGAACGGTGTAGCAGTTTGAAGCCGCATTCGACGTTTGGCTTGTAGTCCGGCCTCTGCGGAGGAAGGTTCGCGACGGTTATTCCGAGTCCGGTAACGATGTTGCTACTGTTCTTTGAGGTCATTTCCGGGCCGCGGTCAGCCAGAAACATTCCGGGGAAAATTCCATGCGCGGGCCAGTCGGCCGGCGAATACTCAACTCCGTAGCGGGCGCAAAGCGCGGCTTTGTCTTCGGCTATCGACAGAATTGCATGCATCGCGGCTGGCCAGGAAGGCGCTTCTAGGCCTACGTAGAATCCGACTATGAGCCTGCTCCGCCGGTCAACAATCAGATACAACGTTGGCTTGCCAATAATGCGTGACCTGTCGTGTTTGGATACCGCGTAGACGTCGATAATCGTCGCGTCAATTTCGTACATATGGCCGACACCGAGGCAATCCTGCAGAGCGCTGCCAAGTTTTGCTGAAAAGTCGCGCTCAAACTCGGCATTTCCCTTACGGCGGCGAGTAATTGCTTCGAACGAATAATGTTTGTGCAAGAAGCTGGAGAACTGTCGATATGTGGGGCGCTCACCTTTTTCTTTGATATGCCGTTTGCCGTTACCATCGTTGTATGAGTAATGTGCCTGGAGCAGTCGGTCGTAAGCGTCGGTGATAGTGGACTTGTTCAGCCCGTTGGCCCGCAAATAGACGTTTTTGATGACGGCATGCATGCGCACTTCGTCGGCTTGCGTTATTTGGTAGATGTCATAGCTGGAGAGGCTTGGCTTGCGCCCTGCCGTGCTCCGATGGGATGCATCCTTGTAACCGCATCGATGGAAATTGGCGAGAAGCGCGGCTCTAGTTTGGCCGCCAAACCAGTACCGGCGGAGGTCCTTCAGTAACGTAATGACCGAGCATCCGACCTCTGCTGCGCGTTCTCTGATAAGTGAGAACCGCGTCTCTTTGTGAAATAACTCGGTTTTCTTCACCAATGGCTCAATCCGTTTGAACGCCGCGTCGCGTCGCTGCTGGGCTGCGACGCTTGCTCTTTTTTCGTTCGCAAGAGCAGTTTGGCCCTCGTCAAGAGTTACTCTGCCATTTTGCTCCATTTCCACGAGACGATTCCAAGACTCGACGACTGGTAGCGCGCTGTCTGGCGCGCTCATGTCGAATGTCACCGCCTCGTCGCTATCAACGTCAATATGGAGAAGCCGCAGCCGGCGACCGGTAGAGTGGTCAACGAAGACCTCGTTCCGGCATAGCATTATTTGGCTCCGAGGCGAGTGGCTGCAACGACGGGCACTATGACTCGGAAGGCGGATAGCGGAGAGTTGGGTAGGTCGGGGTTATTCAGGTCGGTGGCTATTTCATGGCTATGGATAAGAATCCGCGCCGTGCGCAAGCCAGTCCCACGGGGGAATCCGGTGCGATAGTCGAAGTCGGTGCAGTACTGGGAGAGAGTGATGCTGCGCTTGGAGTACTGCTGAATTTCGGCGCGCATTGTCGTAGCGGCGTCAGACAAGCAATCCGTAAATTCTGCTAGCTCGCCCAGTTTGGGGACGGCCTGTCTAGCCCACTCTACGTTTTTTACCTTCAACGTGGGAATTGAGGAATGAAAGACGAGATGGTGCCGGTAACCCATCCCATTAAAATAGGCTCTCTGAATCTGCAGCTTTTCAATCGAGCGCGCATCTTCGGCCTCTTGCTCACGCTTGGCATCAAACACCTCATGCACAAGCCTCCCTTCATAGGAGCGAGTAACGAGGAAATCACTCGTCATAACAGTTGGGACGTGCGTGCCAGGGTAGTAGGGATGACGAATCCCGAGGCTTGCCGCAATTTCTACGGTGAGTTCTCGGTCGAGCGGGTACTGTTCGCGGATGTCGACGACGTCTTGGCTGTACTCGAGTAGCAGAAACAGATTCCACTCGACGTCCGATAGGAAGTGGTGCTCGCGCTGCACTTTAATGCCCTGTACCCGTCGGCTGCGTCCCAAAGACGACATCTCGGTAGCTTCAATCCAAGGAAGATACTTTTCCTTCGTGCCCTTGCCGCGACCTTCTAGCTGCAGCCTTTCGATAGCCCCCTCGGTCCATTTCCGGATGCCCCTCATAGATTTTCCCCTTATGCAATTCAATGTCCTCAACGCGGCAATTCCTCTATGCTTACGCACGTGGCACTTACCGCTCTGTTCCCCTAATGCGGGTTCGACGTATAGACACTGAAAACCCTCGGTAAGCCATTTATCGCAAATCTACGATTTGTTTCTCATAAATGCGTAGATACATCTCAAATATGAGATGTATCTGCCGTAACGCGCCTACGCGATTTAGTTGCAAATGAGCAATAAAACAGTGCAGAAGAAGGTTGATTGGAAGGGTGAGGCGCGGCGCACGCTTCGTTTCGAGATGAAAATCCGAGATATCGGTTATAAGGAGCTCGTCCGGCGACTGAATGGGATGGGCGTTGCGGAAACCGAGCGGTCGGTAGCAAGTAAAGTTTCGCGGGGCACCTTTTCTGCAGCGTTTCTTTTGCAGTGTTTGAGGGCGATGGACGTCCGGACGCTAGATGTGTCAGGTGGCCCGGTAACGTCCGCTCGGGAAGACTGACAGCTGGAGGGGGAGTAAGTTTACTGCTGAGGCAGCAGATGGACTAGTTATCGCCCACCTCCTCAAAGGCCTTAATGGTCACCGCGCGTCCGTTACTTGCACTTTTTGTAATCTCGTCCTAGCTGAGCCTGTTCATTAAGCCAAAGCTCAACATCGGATAGGCGCCAGCGTAGTAACTTCCCAGGCGGAATATATAACCGTGGAGGCAGCCGACTGGGGTTCGCTTTAAGTTGCCGTAGGACGGCCGCCGGGGATTGACCCAGAAAATCAGCCAGTTCCCAGACATCCATATACCTCGTCATATTCCTCCCGTTAGTACCGCCGAAGTAGCGGAGAAACAAGGTGTAGCGTGGCCGAGTTAGTCGGCCCTTGCGGCCATTCGCTCGAGCCTCTCCCCCATATTTATGGTATGTCTGATTGAAACACCTGCCGGGTAGACTTGAGCTTTGAAAAACGATACGAACCGGAGCTCGCATGCAGAAGGACCTGCCGTCGTACTTTCACTTTACGGGCAAAGCCCGCCTCGAAAAGTCCATCAACTCGCTGCTTGGAATCGTCGAGGGCATCTCGGCTGATGCAAGAATTAGTGTCACGGAGGTAGGCTTTTTGCGCGCCTGGGTAGGGGAGCACCTCGAGGTCGCAGGGAAGCACCCCTTCAATGAGCTGGTCCCAGTTGTCATTCGGGCCCTCGAAGATGGAGTTCTGACGGAAGACGAGCAGCAGGACATTGTTTGGCTCTGCGAGAGTCTGCGGAGCACCCAGTTCTTCGACTTGGTTACAGCCGATATGCAGCGCCTGCACGCGTTAGTTGGTGCCATTGCTGCAGACGGCGAGGTGACGGAGGATGAGCTTCGTGGTTTGTCTGCTTGGCTTGCCAACCATGGGCACCTGAAGACTTGCTGGCCATACGATGAAATTGACAGCCTCGTCACAAAAGTTCTAGCCGATGGACGTATCGACGAGCAGGAGCACCGGCTTATCCAGGGCTTCTTCACCGAGTTTGTCGCACTTTACGATGACCGGGCAATCACCTCACCGCTTGTGTCGGAGGACGCGCTTCTAACTGGCCTTTGCGCAGTTTGCCCAGAAATTTCGTTTGCTAACTCGACTTTCTGCTTCACGGGCGAGTCGTCGAAGTATAGTCGCAGCGAGCTTTCCGGCTTTGTGCAGGGACTGGGTGGCGTAGTCGTGAGTGGCGTAAGTGGCAAGGTCAATTATCTAGTCATTGGCGCTGACGGCAATCCCTGCTGGGCGTATGCGTGCTACGGCCGCAAAGTGGAGAAGGCAGTGGAACTTCGGAAGCAGGGAAAGCGCATTGTCCTCGTTCACGAGCATGATTTTCACGACGCAGTAGTGGACGCAAGGACTGGCAGCGACGGCAGCTATTGAGACGAACAACAGAACAAACCGGTTGCCCACTATGACTCGTTACACCTCCGTTGATACTTTTCTCGACACGCTTGCAACCGCTATCGAGGCCGGCGACCTTCGAAGAGCCAACTTTGCTAGTGCACTTATTAGCAGCGAGTGGGCCCGGCTAGTCGCTGAACTGGCCGAGAGTAGCAAGCCAGTGAAACAGAGCCAAGTCCAGCCGTTTCAATTCATTGGAATCCTGCCACCCGAGCAGTCACCTGGCTCCTTCACCTACGCCCAACTCTCTCGCGGCATCAAAGCAAGGCTAGAGCAGGTTGCGTTCGCCCAGGAGCACATTAGAGGCTTTCTCGGTCCAAAACACTAAGTGATGGCTCCGAATGGACACTCGGAACGTCCTGCCCAACTAGCTGGGTCGAAGATACTCACTGCCGCTCCACGCGCGCAGGAATCTAACTGAAATCGAGTAATGTGATGAAAGCACAGAGGTATATTGTCCAGGTGAAGTCTGAAGCGGAAGGTAAGCTGGTCATCGAGACGCCGGAGGGAAAAGAAGAAACGTACTACCTCAACCCTGTACGAACAATGCGTTTAGATGTTGAGAAGCTTCAGGTGCACCGCGGCGGAAGCCAAATACATTTACTCAACGAGGACCTTCCGGCTCCGCCGAACCTGTCGCTCTATGTGCTCGGCACTGCTTCACTCGAAGGTAGGTCGATTTCCATTATTGGGGAGCCAGACAACAAAACACGCAGGCTTACAATTGCCTTTCGAACGCTAGACATAGAGGGTCGGGAACGACGCGAAGATTGGTCAAGGAAGTATGACAAACCGGTCCGTTTCACTGGCGCCACCGTAGGCTTCTTGCGCAGCGATTGGGAAACTGGCAACGATAACGAATGGTTTGTCGAGTGCGAGGTATCACCAGACATGCTCGACGAGATTGCGTCCGCGGTGTCTTCCAAATCCTTACGCCGGATGTCTGTGGGTCTGACATTAAGTGGAATCTACGCAGACGAAAACTGGGCGCCGCCGTCAGCAAGAACAGATTGGTTTCTTAGACCAAATCGAGAAGACAACACAGTCGAAAACCCCGAGATGGCTCACGGGGAGGTGACTTCCATCAATTTGTCGTTAGCCGATGCTGACCTACGTCCTCAGCAAGACCAGGAAGAGGACGCAGAGCTTCCAGCAGATGACACGCCTGCGGTTCTTACGTCCGCGATAGAGCCAAATGTCAGCGTCTCAAACATTGATGCTCTCACGACGAATATTGAGAAGCTGCGAGTGACGTTGAAATGGGTCGGCGGCTTCATTGCGTTTTTCCTGATGATTCTAGCGTTCAGGTAGAAAGCCGAGAAAAGTACGCCGGATGGCTTGCTCACGACGGCTGACGAAGCAATGTACTTGGCAAAGCAAGCTGGACGAGATAGGTTCTATATTACAGCGGACCTCGCGGCAGAAGTCGTATGAAGCCAGTCCTGTCCAACGGCAGCGCAGCGCCCGGGGAGACGCTGCACGTGCATTCGTGTGAATAGCTAACGTCGACTGAGGAGGCGACGTCGATTGCATACGATTCTGGAACCTTACTGTCGTCCCGAAATCGGAACAGTATCTCTCCGGTGTCTGAACTGGCTTGCCCGTGTCCGTGGTAGGGGCACGGGGTTTTTTCTTACTCCCACTTATCGCTGAACGCCCTGGTTCTACCAGTCTAGCGAGAGTAGCCTTGCGGCCATTCTCGGCCAGCACAGTTTTCTAATTTCATTTCGAGCGGCCCAACAGAAACCATCAACTTCCGGTGTCGGCTCTCCCGACACGTGATGAGGAAAATGGCTAGTGCAGATTAGGTGACCAAGGCTATCTAGGTCTGCGGGGGCTCGTACACGAAAAAGATGCAGGCGCTTGTCTCGACGGTAGTCATAGCTTCCAAGGTCTTCGAAGACCCCCTTGTCAAAGACAAGGCCCGTCTCCTCCAATAGCTCGCGCATCGCTGCCTCTAGCGGGGACTCGCCACTATCTTGCATCCCCTTCGGTATATCCCACTTCTCGGTCCCCGTAACGTGGCAAAGAAGGACTTCGCCCTTTCTGCTGACGACGAGTGTTCCACAGCTGACTGGCAGTGCCTGCGGCTGCGAGGGGAGCGTCATTTTGCTGTCACCTGGTTCAGTCTTTACCGTCACACTGTGGGGGCGGTTTCTTTGATGAGGGCTCGGCACCGTAGGCAGCTAGGATTTCAGCCCGCAGGCGCAAATCGACAATGTCAGAAAGCTGCATCAGTGTTACGTCTCCCTCCACCTGCAGGCCTGCCGCGGCGGCCTGCAGGAGAATATCGGTACCCACCGGATATTCCGGGGAGTTCCGTCGCAAGGAGAGGTGGCGTAGCTTCTTTTGGATGAGCGTACGCAAGGTCATTAGCTCGCTTTGCATTTGCTTCGGCGCCTTTTGTCGACACTGCAGTCTAGGATTTGCCGAGGTAGAGAGTAATCCAGGTAAAGGTGTTCACAATTGCACTTCAGCAAGTATTGCACTTCTTGTGCAAGAGCGATTGGCTACAGAGGGCGTTCAATTGCCTCTGCTCGCGAACTGGTCGGGCACAGCGGTGTTCGTGCAATTCCCGAAGGACACCAGCTAGTCAGTATGGAGTTAGCGCGCGCCGGTGAGGGCTTGCTGGTCGTGATAGGGCCCATTCAGTTGTTGCAGGTCAGTTGCCCATGGTACATGATATCCCGACTCTTTATCATAATAGCATCACTGTCGGGCCGAACGGCTTAGTTGACGATACGGCACCAGACTTCGCTCGGGACGGATGTGTTTCAATTGCTGACAGCGATGGCGACTGCAGGCCGACATGAGTGAGAACCACCGGTCGCTTCCGAACTAGTCAGCCCGCGCGTGGACTAGAAATGGGAACGTGAAAGCCCATATCGCGCTCAAACTTAACAATCGCACAACTTGTTCCAGGCGGAAAAAATTGTTTCAGCCAGGCATAAGTTCGCGCTAGCATCAGAAATAGGAACCGCAAACAAGTGACTCAAACATTTGAACTGCCGAGCGTTTTCCTAGGCGACGGCGGCATCGTTGGTGCGCAGATGCGCTCACACAATTGGGCTGAATCACCACTTGGCCCCCCTGCTACCTGGCCCCAATCGCTTCGGGCTATCGTACGTCTAGTACTTGATTCAAAAGCACCACAGTTCGTAGCGTGGGGCCCTCAACTGTGTCTACTTTATAACGACGCGTACCTTGTCATACTGCGTGAAAAGGGTGCGCGCGCCCTTGGCCGCCCCTTGAAGGAGATATGGTCCGACATTTGGCCGGATATCGAATCTCTAGTGAAGCGAACATTAGCTGGTGAATCGCTACGTTTTGAAGACACCGAGTTCACTCTTCATCGCGCTGATAGGGACGAGGCAGCGTGGTTCAGCTTTACATACACGCCAATTCGAGATGAGGACGGGACAATCCAGGGCTTTCACTGCGGACTGGTCGAGACGACGAACCGCGTGTTATTGGAACGAGAGCGGAACCGGCAGACCGAGAGGCTATACAGCTTATTCGAACAAACACCTAGTTTCATGGCTATCACCGCCGGTCCCAATCATGTCTACGAATTAGCAAACCCCGCATACCTGCAGTTCGTTGGACAACGGGAGCTGGCGGGGAAGTCTGTGAAGGAGGTCTTCCCGGAGCTCGCTAGTCAGGGCTACCTCGAGATTCTTGACAAGGTTTATCAGACGGGGCAGCCATTTATTGGCCGCAGGATGGAAGTCCAGCTTCAGAGGCAACCACACGCGCAGTTAGACACCATCTTCATCGACTTCGTTTTTCAGCCGATGCGCGATGAACACGGGGCCGTCAGCGGAATTTTTATCGAAGGTTACGACGTTACTGAGCATCAGCGCACAGAAGAGCGTAGTAGGCTAAATGAGCAAGCAGCCAGAGATGCCGCCAGGTTGGCAAGCACTGAGCAAGGCCGTTTGAATGCTCTACTCGATGCCGCTCCTGTTGGAATCAGCTTCGCTGACCAATCAGGCCGCATTATCTTAGCCAACGCCGAGAACCGGCGCCTTTGGGGAGACTATCCTCAATCCGAGTCGGTAGATGAGTATGGGGAATGGAAAGGTTGGTGGGCGGACCAATCGGAGCGCCACGGCCAACGCGTTCAACCAAACGAGTGGGCAATAGCGCGAGCATTGCGAGGAGAGGAAGTATTAGGTGACGTCGTCGATATCGAACCTTTCGGAATGCCTGGCTCGCGGCGCACCATCCTTCTGAGAGCGTGTCCAGTTCGAAATTCACACGACGATATCGTTAGCGCTGTGGTTGCGCAAATGGACATCTCCGAGCAGGTTCGCAGCGAAGCGGCCCTTCGGGAGAGTGAAGCCAAGTTCCGCACAATTGCGGATGCCATGCCGCAGATGGTCTGGTCCACCCGTCCAGACGGGTACCACGACTACTATAATCAGCGATGGTACGACTTCACGGGAATGCCGGTTGGCTCTACCGATGGGGCCAGTTGGAACGACATGTTTCACGCTGACGACCAAGCGCGCGCTTGGAAACTCTGGCGCAATTCTTTAGAAACCGGTGAGCCATATGAAATTGAGTATCGGTTACGCCACCGCTCTGGGGAGTACAGGTGGGTTTTAGGGAGGGCGCTTCCTGTACGGGACGAAAGCGGTCGGATTATTCGGTGGATGGGAACGTGCACAGACATACACGAACATAAGCTCAATCAGGAGGCATTGAAGGAATCTGACCGCCGCAAGGACGAGTTCCTCGCAATGCTTGCTCACGAGTTACGTAATCCTCTTGCGCCCATAAGCGCTGCCGCCGAGCTGTTGGCGATGTTGCCTTCTGTGGACGACCGCACAAGGCAAATAAGTGAGGTAATAGCTCGACACGCGCACCACATGACGGAACTAGTGAACGACTTGCTAGATGTCTCACGAGTGACGCGGGGCCTGGCTAAGTTGGAGAAAGAACCGGTTGATATTCAGGCGGTGGTGACTGAGGCCGTCGAACAGATTCGGCCGCTCGCTGAGGAGCGCGGCCATGCTCTCAATATGCACTTCCCTCTGGAGAAGGCCATGGTGTTGGGGGACAAGAAGAGACTCGTTCAAGTACTGGCGAACCTGCTTGGCAATGCGGCGAAGTACACACCAAATGGGGGGCGTGTTGACTTGAACCTTGAAGCCGACCCGCATCGTGTAACAATCTGCGTCCGTGACAACGGAATTGGCATGACCCCCGACCTTGTGCGCAGCGCCTTCGAGCTTTTCTCACAAGGAGAGCGGACTGCGGACCGCGCTCAAGGCGGGCTTGGTATTGGCCTTGCCTTGGTGAAGAGCCTAGTAGAACTACACGGCGGTACTGTTGGAGCCAGTAGCCAAGGCGTCGGCTTGGGAAGTACCTTCACAGTCACTTTGCCTCGAATCTCCGTGAAAAAAGCCGCTGGCACGGTCGAAGGCAACCGGCCTGCTTCGATTAGGGCTAACTGGCCATGTAGGGTCCTACTGGTGGATGACAATATCGACGCCGCCGACATGCTTGGTATGTTTCTTACCTCGGCGGGGTTTGAGACTACGGTGGAGTACTACCCGACTAATGCGCTGAATCGAGCGCGTGACTTTCAGCCGCACGTGTGTCTACTAGACATCGGATTGCCCGAAATTGACGGCTACCAACTGGCCCGCCAACTGCGCTCCTTGCCGGCAACAGCGCGCACACATCTCGTTGCTGTCAGTGGGTATGGACAGTCCCAGGACATTGATGCAGTAAACTATGCTGTTTTCGAGCACCATCTTGTTAAGCCGGTCAATACAGTCGAATTGGTGCGCCTGCTGAACGAAATTGTGGCGAATGAAGGAGGGCAGGCGCAGCTCACCGAGAAGGATGATTAATGGAGACCCGGACAATCAATACTCGAGCGTTAGTGGTTGAAGACAACCAGGACTTTGCTCGCCTTCTGGGAGATATCCTTGAGATACACGGGTGTGAGGTTCACATTCGACACACTGGCCGAGCAGGACTCGAACTAGCCAGAGCCTTAAAGCCAAGTATCATCTTCTGCGACTTGAATCTCGGAAGCATGAGTGGTCTGGATGTGGCGCGAGAGATGCGGCAAGACCCGGAACTATCTGAAATACCGCTGGTAGCTATTACTGGATACGTCAGCGACGATGATAGGTCTGCTGCCATTGCTGCAGGCTTCAATTTAGTGTTTCCCAAGCCTTTTAGATATGCCGACATTACAAGAGCGCTTAACACATACACAGCCGGGCTTCTAAAATAGAAGCAAGAATGGCGGAGGCGCACCTATTGCACTTTTCCCTATACTTCTTGCTTTCGACTCAGTGACGTCGATTCATCGAATTATAGTCCTCGACCATCGGCTTTACTCATATACCAACCAGTGACCCGTCGTCCCTGCGGTGAACGCTTGTCCTAGGCTTGGGAGTGCTTGCGGCTTCTTGCAGGACCGCGATTGGACCACTTTCGAGAAGTTCTTCGAACTTCGTTGCGGGAAGCGGCCTCTCGAAGAGATAGCCTTGTCCAAAATCGCAGCTCGCCTCACGTAGAAACGCCGCTTGCTCTTGATTTTCCACACCCTCCGCTATTACTTTCATCCCTAAGCGGTGGGCCATCACTATCATGGTCTCGGCAATTGTTTGACTTCCCCGGTTATTCACAATATCGCGCACAAACGACTGGTCGATTTTTAGGTAATCAATGTGCAAGTTTAGCAAGTAGGACATCGACGAATACCCGGTGCCGAAGTCATCTAAAGCGACGTGAATGCCCGCGTCTCGGAACTGCAGCAGTGTTTCGGCGACGTGGCTGGACGCGTTGAGCAGCACGCCTTCGGTTATCTCGACGGAGATGCCACAACCGTCTAGTCCGCCATCCGCAAAAATGTGCCTCCACGCGAAGTCGCTGGAACCCACCATAAATTCAACAGGAGAACGATTCACACTTATTTCGAAGGGGCGTCCGAGATGCTTGGTCCACTTCTTCGAGTAAGCTACCGCTTCACCAAGTATCCAGTCACCTATCGAGTGAATTAGTCCTGTTTCTTCGGCTAGTGGGATGAATAGGGTCGGCGATATCCATCCACGAGTAGGATGCTCCCAGCGAAGTAACGCTTCGGCTTTAACGATGCTGTTGGTCTTCAGGTCAACTATCGGCTGAAAGAAGGCATGCAGCTGCCTCTTCGACAATGCCGAGCGAAGGTCTCGTGCCAGCCGGAGGCGCATTTGAGCGTCTTTCTGCATTGCCCGCGTGAAGAAACGCAGCCGGCTGCGGCCTGCATTTTTCGCCGCATACATGGCTTGGTCCGCATTTCGAATAAGCTCCTCTGCGTCCTTGGCATCTCTCGGATAGACAGTAATCCCGATGCTCGCGGAGATGTAGGCGGCATCGCCGTTGACCTGGAAGGGGAGCGAGATAAAATGGATGATTTTCTCGGCGACTTGCTCAAGATGAGCATTGTCAGATAGGTCGGGAAGAATCACTGTGAACTCGTCTCCGCCGAGACGAGCTACCGTATCTGAAGCACGAATACAGCTACGCAGCCTCGCCGATGCTTCCTTCAACAAACGGTCTCCTGCATCATGGCCAAGCAAGTCATTGACTTCCTTGAAGCGGTCAAGGTCGATAAACATGACGGCCATGCTTGTTCTTGAGCGTTCGGCATTCTTGATTTCTTGCTCTAGTCTATCTCGAAAGAGCCTGCGATTTGGAAGTCCGGTTAGTGCGTCGAAGCTGGCGTGCCGCCATATCGCTTCCTCAGATTCCTTCTTCCCTGATATGTCGGACATCGTTCCGGCTAGTCGTAGCGCAGTACGGTCGTCACGTGCTACGACGATACCTCTTGATAGCACCCACTTCCAGGAGCCGTCCTTGCATTTCAGTCTATACTCGACGTGAAATGGAACATCGTCGCGTGCTGCTGTATTCATCTTCTCGAGTACAACGTCCCGGTCCTCCGGATGAAGAAGCTCGCGCCAAGTGGAGAAGCGGTCCTGGAGCTCACTCTCGTCATAGCCTAGTATCTCTTTCCATCGTTTCGAGTATATGACCTCGTTAGTGAGCACATTCCAATCCCACACGCCGTCCCGCGAACCCTCGACAGCTACGCGCCAGCGCTCGTTACTTTCGTTAAGGGCTTTCTGAGCATGCACGCGTCCAGTGACGTCATGTCCCTGGATAAAGATGCCGATGAAGGTGCCGTCGGGTTCTAGAATTGGCTGGAAAAGCAGGTCGATGAAAATCTGTTCGAGCGGACTGTTTGGCGTGCGTTGGAAGCGAACTTCCATCTCGTGCCCAACAAACGGTTCCTTCTTTGACGCGACCTCGTCAAGAAGCTCGAAGTATCCCTGGCCTGCCAGTTCCGGAAGTGCTTCCCGGACGGGCCTGCCGACTAGGTCACGGTGTCCAACTAACTGATAGTAAGCCTTGTTGACGACGTCGTATGTTAGAGATGGGCCGACGAGGATTGCCATGAAACCAGGGGCTTGGTCGAATACGAGCCGCATTCGCGTACGCTCGTCGTTACTGAGCAACCCACTGGCATGGTCGGAGTTCGGGACAGTTCTTCGTGTGGGCTCGACGTTAGGGCGCGCATGCTCGTCTACCGGATTGCCCCCAGTCGTATCTTCTAGGCCCACAATCTCTCCAATAGACAACACTTGGAAACATGTCTGCAGGATGAGAGTTACCCCACCCACATCGTTCAGAATTGGGCTGTGCGTAAAAAGCCACTGGGCGCTTCCGGTGTCCCCATCTCCTTCCCCAAACACCGTTGATGCAACTCGAAACTGGGAAGGCTCCTTTTTCTGCAGAGCTTCGGTAATCGCGTCTTGAACTCTTCCGCTGAGGTCGTCTTTACAGTGTGTTGTGCACGAAAACACGTCGCACACTTGGCGGTTTATGCAATCCGCTTCCGCGGCGAGAAGCTTGAGAAACGCCGGATTTGCTGCCAAGACGGACGAGTCGGGAGCAAGAAGTGCGGCGGGATACGGGAATAGGGCGAAGGCAGTGGCGATGCTTGCGGCCTGCGAAGACGAAGTAGCATCCATGCGCTATGGGTCGAAGTGTCAAGAAGTGCTGCTAGACAGAGAATTGCGCGCGGGCGAAGTTCCTTCTAGTACCCGGCCTGTGGAAACAGGCGAGAGACATGCGTGGTGTAGCAGGTCGTTGTGAGTCATGTCGTCGATGACGATAACCAGAAGCGAATCTTCGTAGAAGAACTTGGAGTAGCTGTCTCATCAGACCTCCTCGAGAAAAATCATCGGAAATGACGCCGCCGGCGCAAGAACTTCTCTAGTGAGCTGGTCAACCGTGGAAGGCGCAGCTTGAAGCAGGCCAACGGCGGAATTCTGGCGCTACTGCAGGAGCAAAGCCGCCATGTTGTGACCTGTCTCAAGCAAAGCAGCACGATTGACTCGTCGCCGCTGGTGTCCCAACGTGTACCGACAACGGACACCTTATGCACCATCTTCCTAAAGAGCCACGCGCCTCCTTGTACCGTGGATTCAACGATACGCAGCCGGCCCCCCATCTACAAGAGTTACGCCAACGGATTGAGTGGCTGAAGCACGCCCGTGATTCGCTACGAGCGCAACACTTGATGTTTGGTCCGGATGTTTCGGCCTCGGATATCGCCGATATTCTCGATACGGAGCTATCTCGTCTGCTTTTGCGCTTGCAAGACTGGACCTGAAAGTCGCTTGGGTTACACACAAGCGGTATAGCGCAGAGGCGAAGGCTGAGAGCAAGCGCAGTCCTATTGCGAGCTTGTCTTGAACGAGTCTCGGACAGCACATTCTCTTGCAATTCCGTTCACTCGGCATTGTGGCGATATAGCTCGCACATTCTCCTCACAAGCTGAGAAAGTTCGGCATCTAGCGCGCCCATTCCTTCGTCAGCCGAAATGCCGGGCTTGAAGTAGGCTCGTTTCGCCGAGAGGTCTTTACGTGCACTGCGTAGATAGTGAATACGGTCTCTCAGCGCATTTATGTCGTCCAATGACTTCCCGGCAAGTCGCCCGCGCTGACAGTCGATTTGGTAAGGAGGGGTTCTCATTGACGCTCCTGGCTCCGTTCGTACGCTTTTGACACCGCAGCTCTGCAAAGTTTGGAAACGGCCGAATAAGTGCGCTTGGCGCTACCGTGTTCCCTTCTTCCAAGAACTAGAGCGGGCAGCTGTATTGTTGGCGACAGAAATTCTGTAGTGACAGGGAAACTCGGGCATATTGACTATTCGCAAATAAGACTCGTCATTGGGGATAGCCACAGCATTTTTCTTGTCAAGCTGCACAGTACTGGTGCGACGCTGCTCTTGAAAATGCAGAAACAACAAACGGAGCCTCCTCATGCATGGTCCGCTGAAGCTTTTTAGCTATGTCGTCGTCTTGTTGATGGTCGTTGCAATGCTCTACTCGGGCTACATCTCCATCGCCTACTGGTCAGGCATAGGCGTCTAACCAGCGAGGCTGACGATGAACAAAAGACAGGCACGACATTTCGCCATCATTTCGACGGGGATTGCAGCCGCTGTTTTCCTCGCCCTCACCGTCGATAGTCACCGTCAGTTTCCGAAACTGACGAACGCGGAGAACATTACCGAGGAAGTGAAACTGGGCCAGAACGTCTGGCACAAGTACAACTGCATCAACTGCCATACGCTCTTTGGAGAGGGTGCTTACTATGCACCCGACCTAACCAAAATTACCCAGCACCGCGGTGAAGCGTATCTGACGGCGTACATGAAGGACCCCTCTCAGTTCTACGACGAGCAGAAGCACCGCCGGCTCATGCCCAAGCAGAACCTGAGCGATGACGAAATCAAGAACCTTATCTCGTTTCTCGACTGGGTCAGCAAAGTCGATAACCAGGGCTGGCCTCCGCGCCCCATCCTCGTGACCGGCGCCTCGATTCCAGGAACCGACATGTCTGCAGAACGGCAGGCCCAGACCATTGGTCAGCCCAAAGAAGCCGGACAAACCCCTCCGGGTGCTCGGCCACTTAGTGGCCAGGAGAACCCGATTGCTCTGGGCGAGCGAATTTTCAGGTCTGCATCCCCTGCCTGTAACGCCTGCCATTCCATCGCGCCAGGGGTGAACATGGCAGGACCGACGTTGGCGGGACTTGCAACGAGGGCCGAGAAGACGCTCGCCTCAGGGGAATACAAGGGCAAGGCCAAGGACGTCGAGGGCTACATCAAGGAATCAATTACGCATCCCAGCGCCCATCTGGTTCCTGGTGCCATGTATTCAGCTAACGGCGTCTCCTTTATGCCTAACACCTACGAGAAGGCACTGACGCCCGAGCAACTGAACCAACTGACTGCCTATCTCGCCTCGCTCAAGTAATCAGGGGAGCCACAATGCGCTACAAATCCCAATCAGTCGCTTACTGGTACTTTGCGGTGGCGATGGTGCTGTTCGGCCTGCAAATCGTGTTCGGCCTGCTATCAGCCGCCAAGTATCTGGGTCCCGACCCGCTGCTGTACATCCTGCCGTTTGACGTCACCAAGGTCATCCATACCAACCTGCTTATCGTCTGGGTGCTGACCGGCTTCATGGGCGCCACTTATTGGATGGTGCCGGACGAATCCCGCACCGAAATCCATAGCGTCAAGCTGGCTTACATACAGCTCGCCCTCTGGGTTGTTATGGGTGTCACGGCCGTCATCGGCTACCTGTTCCGGTATGGCACTGGCAACAAGCTCCTGGAGCAGCCGCTGCCACACAAAATCGTCATTGTCATCGTGATGCTCATGTTCCTCTACAACATTGGCATGACGATTAAGAAATCCGGCCGGTTCACCACCACCGAAGGGGTTCTGCTCCTTGGCGTGGCGGGGGCAGCAGTGCTGTACCTCCCGGCACTGCTGCATTACGAAAACTACACCGTCTCCATCTTCTACCGTTGGTGGACCATCCACCTTTGGGTCGAGGGTGTCTGGGAGATGATTCAGGGCGGCTTCCTGGCCTACCTGCTCATCCGGCTGTCTGGAGCCGACCGGGAAGTGATGGAGAAGTGGCTGTACGTGATTGTGGGTCTGGTTTTCATCGCTGGCATCCTCGGTACTGCGCACCACTACTACTGGGTCGGCGTGCCTAGCTACTGGCTGCCCATCGGTGGCCTGTTCAGCGCGCTGGAACCGGTCGCCCTGGTGGCAATGTCGATTTATGCGTATTCCGCTATCCGTCGCTCGGGAATGGCCCATCCCAATACGCTCGCGCTGCACTGGACGGTCGGTAGCGCCCTGTTCACGCTCTTTGGTGCAGGATTGCTTGGCCTTGCCCATACGTGGCCGTCGGTCAATAAGTGGACCCACGGCACGCTTATTACAGCCATGCACGGCCATGCCGCGTTCTATGGTGCCTATGCGATGATTGTCATGGCGATGATTAGCTACGCGTTGCCGGCCATGGCACCAGGACGTCCCGAGCAAGGTACGAAGCTTGGTTACTGGTCGTTCTGGCTTCAGTTGGCGGGTATGTTCGGCATGACACTCTCCTTCGCCACCGCCGGCATCGGGCAGGTCTACCTGGAGCGAATTCTCGGTCTCGGCTATTTGGACGCACAGCTGAAGATTCAGGTGCACTTCCTGATGCTCATTGCGACCGCCTCGCTCTTTGCGGTCGGCGTCATCCTCTTTATCGTGGACTTCTTCCGTCACGCGCCACGGTTCGAGCTTACTACTGAGCCGGAGCGCACCACGCGCACCGCCGCAGGGGCAGCGGCCAGAGCATGACCATTACCAGCAACACTCCTGATGGCACTGAGCCTTATTACCTGCCTTCGGGGGACGAAGTCCGGATTTTCGAGCAGTGCCATGCGAAGAATCTGGCAGTAATGCTCAAGGGACCGACAGGCTGCGGGAAGACCCGGTTTGTGGAACACATGGCATGGCGCTTGAAGCGTCCGCTCATCACCATATCCTGCCACGATGACCTCACGGCGAGCGACCTGATTGGTCGCTTCCTGATTCGCCACGACGGCACGCAGTGGCAGGACGGGCCACTTACTCGCGCGGTCCGTGAGGGCGCAATCTGCTACCTGGATGAAGTTGTCGAAGCCAGGCAGGACACAGTCGTCGTCCTTCACCCGCTGACCGACTACCGCCGAGTCCTTCCTATCGATAAAACCGGGGAGACCATCGAGGCCGCGCCCGGTTTCCAGCTTGTGGTGTCGTACAACCCGGGTTATCAGCGTATGCTGAAAGACCTGAAACCTAGTACACGTCAGCGCTTCGTCGCGCTCGATTTTCAGTTTCCGCCGGCAGAGCGTGAGGCGGATATCGTCGAGCGTGAAGGGGGCTGTGACCACGCCACTGCGACGGCGCTGGTGTCACTTGGGCACCGTCTGCGTGCACTCCAAGACCGAGGTCTCGCGGAAGTGCCGAGCACCCGGCTGTTGATTTCGGCGGCGCGTCTGATTTCAAGCGGAATTTCAGTGAAGGAAGCGTGCTATTCGGCCCTGGTATCGCCGCTCTCGGATGACCAGTCACTGGTAGGCGGAATGCGCGACCTCGTCGACGCCACGTTCGTTTAGGGCCACAAGGAGGTACGGTGCCCGAAGCTGAAGAAGTTATCTCTGACGTCGCCAAACATGCGACGGTCTACGTACAGGAGCTCTGGCGGCGGCATCGGAAGGATTCGGCGGTTGATGACCGCATCTATCTTAAAGACGTCGCCCAGCGCCTTGACCTGCTGATTACCGCGGCTTTTGGCCGGAGCCACGCACTAAAGGTCGCTCAACCACCCGCGCCAGCGACATTCCTTACCAAAGTATTTAGGCGAAAAGAGGGGCCACGCGTCCAGGCGGCTATTCCCGCCACCGACGGCGAGAGTATCTGGCTTCCCGGGAGTCTGTCCGGCCCACATGCATTGGAGCGCTACCGAATCCTCGCCCTACAGCAGGCCGCCCGTGCCAGACGCGGCAGTGCCGGTTATATCGTGAACGCTACGTCGCCACTGCACCAAGCCATTTACCTGGTTCTTGAGGCCCATGCCGCAGACAAGCTGCTCGTCGAACTTCTACCAGGCACGCGGACCGGGCTGGACACCCTTTCCGCGGAAGTTCTCACATGCCGGCCGCCCTTGCGGGATTTTCCCGCATATCGCCGCCCATTAGAGGAGTTTGTCAGGTCCTTACTAACGCAAAGTTCTGCTCATCCCGTACCGGACTCGCCTTCGGCAACGCTGGACCTCTCCTTGGGACTTTCCGAGGAGCTGGCGCGGCGCTCTCCAGGTCTTGGTAAGCAAAGTCGCTTGCTCTTCAAAGATTTATGGACTGGGGAGCTCTACCCGGCACAAGCGACAAGCGTGTCAATGTCTGCAAGCAGCAGTTCTGACGATACCGAGCCAAATGCCTCCCCGCCTCGCAGTGCGACGCTGTCACGGCGTCCCGAGGTACGGGATGCCTGCGATGATGAGGACGACAAGAAACAGGGCGCATGGATGGTGCAGACATCCCAACCCCACGAACAGGCGGAAGACCCCATAGGGATGCAGAGGCCGACGGACCGAGATGAAAGTACAGCAGCTGAGGAGTTCGCGGACTCGTTGTCGGAGCTTCCAGAGGCCCGGCTGGTATCCACGCCCGGTCGCCCCAAGGAAGTCTTGCTGTCCGAGGATGCGCCGGTGCCACGGGTCAGGCAGCAATCCGGACAGGCAGCGGAAGCCGAGTCGAAGCTGCGGTACCCCGAGTGGGACTATCGCATAGGGGCGTACCACGAGGCGGGGGCGACGGTCCGCTTGCTGCCACCTGTCGAGGGACCGCAGGAGTGGGTCGACCGTACACTGAATGAATACCGCGGGATGCTGCAGGTCGTGCGCCGGCGCTTTGAGATGCTTCGGGCACAACGTGTCCGGATGCGCAAACAGCTGGAAGGCGAAGAGATTGACCTCCAGGCGTACATAGACAGCTATTCCGACTTCAAGGCTGGCATGCCAATGGCCCAGGCCCTGTATCAGACGTATCGTCCTGCCAAGCGCGATATGGCCATTGTTCTGCTTATCGATATAAGCGGCTCGACGGACGGTTGGGTGTCGGCCAACAAGCGAATTGTCGACGTCGAACGGGAAGCGCTGCTGCTTGTGTCTATCGCGCTACAAGGACTGGGCGAGCCCTATTCAGTGATGGCATTTTCCGGGGAAGGGCCGCATGGCGTCACAGTACGAGCAGTCAAATCATTTGAAGAGAGCCATAACAACGATGTAGCCCAAAGAATCGCGGCACTCGAACCAGAGCACTATACCCGCGCAGGTGCTGCCATCCGGCATGCGACCGCGGTTCTGATGCGTCAGCCGGCGCGTCACCGTCTATTGCTCCTACTGTCTGACGGAAAGCCCAACGATGTTGATGAGTACGAGGGCCGGTACGGCGTGGAAGACATGCGTCAGGCAGTCACCGAAGCACGACTTCAGGGAATGAATTCGTTCTGCCTGACGATAGACAGGCAGGCTGCAAGCTACCTACCGGCAGTATTCGGTGCTCACCAGTACGCGCTACTTCCTCGGCCAGACCTACTACCTACGGTATTGCTGGAATGGATGAAGCGCCTTGTTGCCGCTTAGGTAGCCGATACTGTTTTACCCTCACTTTTGGCTGAGAATCCACTTCACGAGCGTTTGTGCCTCGGCTTCGTTCACGTTCGCATTGGGGGGCATCGGTATGTCGCCCCACGCCCCCTTGCTCCCCTTAATCACCTTCTGAGCTAGCTTGTCCTCAATTCCCTTCTGTCCCGCGTATTTTGCTGCAACGTCTTTATAAGCTGGCCCGACCATTTTCTTGTCAACAGAATGACACGCCATACAATTTTTCGCCTTGGCCAATTCAGCGTTTGCCCATGCAGTAGGGGCTGCTATCAACCCAAGAGCCGCCAACATTCCGACTATTCTCTTCATTGTGCAGTCATCCATCTGGTTATAAAGTACATTCGACCGACGCCAGTTCGATTTGTTCTTCAATCAACTTGCCCAGCTTCTCTTGCCTACGCTATTGGCGAGCCGCGCATACTGAACTTTTGGCATCGAACAACTGGGGGAGAACAGAAGATGTCGTTCACAGGTCATTCGAGCACTTCTCGATTACCCTTGCAGTCAGGACCTACAACTTTCTTTCGCTATTGACAGCTATGACATTGGATGCAGCGCGCAAAACAGAGCGCTCGAAGGCATGGAAGACATCCATCTCATCAGAATCCCTAGTGTCGACAGTACCTCTGGCAGCGAGCCAATCTAGAGTGCCTTTTGAAATCAAGCAAGAGTGCTCTTTACCCGAGACCTTCACAAGAAAGGAGACCCCGAGTTCAGTTCTGCGAGGTTGCGAGCTGACTTTAACCATCGTCCTTCTCCGGCTGGCGGCGGATGTCGAAACTACACGTGTAGGCTAGCGGAAAACAGGCGCCTTTCCCTGTCATTCCTGACGCGGTGTGTTCTACCTCAATCTCGTAGACAGGTAGGTCGCAAATACGAGCGCCAGAAAGTCAGCCCGCTTACCGGAGAGCTAGTAGAGTATCGGTACGAACGGCACTAGGTCTAGTGAAAGTGAGGGTCAGTTGATACGCACTGCGAGGCAAATGAAACCAGAAGAGATAGAGGCAGTGTTAAGGCACTATATCCGGAAGTAATATGCGTTCAGATAAGAAGAGCGAGGTCAATCAGTTGTTAGCCGCCTGCTTGCACGGGCTACGCATCCTTCCGGTGTTGGTGAGCCTTGTAGGAGTCGCTGGTTGCGAACGAAAGGACGACCCCAATACCGGGAAAGGGCCAATCGAGCAGGCCGGAGAGAAGGTTAAGTCGACTTTAGGCACTGCGCGAGAAGCCACACACGACGTTTCAGAGAAAAAGGCAAATTCGAAGTGAACTACGAAGATGGCAATGCCTATGACAATAATTCTCTCCGGGCCATCATTGCTCGAGAGCGTGCCCCAATTCTTCAATGCCGAGCGGCTTAGTAAAATGGCGTTCAAATCCACTTTCTAGCGCAGCCTCCCGGTCTGATTCTTGACCGTATCCCGTAAGAGCAAATAGCCTAATACCAGATGTGGCAGGATTCGCTCGAAGATGTCGAGCGATGTTGTGACCAGACGTATCCGGGAGGTCGATGTCAACGAGTGCCACGGACGGCCCTTCCTGCTCTGCACGGAGAATGCCGGTTGCGCCATCCGCTGCCGCAATTACCTCATGTCCAAGTGTTTCGAGGAGCTGACACGTGAGGTTTCGTATGTCGGCGTTGTCCTCTATGACCAAAATCTTTTTGCACGGCTGATTCGGCAGCTGAGCGTTCCTGACAAACGAAGGTTCCGTATACGCTCCCACTAAGGGAAACTCAAGGCCGAAGGTCGCGCCTTTCCCTGCCCCCGCACTTGTGGCGGTCACCTGGGCGCCGTGCAGCTCGGCGAGAGCTCGGACGATTGCAAGGCCGATACCCAGGCCACCTTTGCTGCGGTTCGTAACAGGTCCCTGCACAAAGACATCAAATAACTTCGGTAAAACTAGGCTATCGATTCCAACCCCGTTGTCTGATACTTGAAATATGGCGCGCGAATCTTCTTCCGCGACCATTACTGCAATAGCGCCACCCCTCTCAGTGTATTTGAACGCATTCTCAAGCAGGTTTGTCAGCATCTGGTCGAGTCTGGTGCGGTCTGCTTTGATGAACACTGAGGAGATATCGCACTTGACGGTGGAGTCTTTCGCAATTCCGCGCGCCATCAACGCGTCAAGCGACGAACGAGCCGCGTGGCCGAGGTCAACAACAGCGAGCTTCAACTCAAGCTTACCTGTCATTACTCTTGTGGCATCGAGCAAATCGTCGACAAGTGCGTTGAGATGGTCGGTTTGACGCGAGATGGCATCTACAACTGCCTTGTTATTACCTGAACTATCAGTAGCAAATTGTAGCAGAGTCGTACCTGCGCTTATTGCAGCTAGTGGATTGCGCAGTTCGTGGCCGAGCATCGCCAAGAACTGGTCCTTCGCTTTATTTTGCGCCTCAGCTACCGCACGTGCGCTCTGAGCTTCCGATAAATGCCGAGTACGCGCCGCCTCTGTTTGTTCAAGCACGTTCCCCACGTGATGCAGGGTCTGATGAATTTCACTTACCTCCGCTATGTCGGTCTCTATCACGGGCGGCGCTTTACACTCAGTCAGCAGCGCTGCGGAAGCGCGTACACCCTCGAGTGCTCGCAAGATTCGGGTGCTAAGGATAAGGGCGCCGATAACTGCACAGGCAATCGCAGCTATGAGACCAAGTGCCGTTACAGAGACAGCTTTGGTAGCTGCGGCTTCAATGGTCTTAACAGGGACGCCAACCGCGGCCGACCAGCCTGAGAAATCAGACCATGCGAGCACGCCTATCGCATCGCCTCCTTCTCGCATCGGGACCTGGAACTCGTTTCTATCCCGAGCAAGAACAAGTTTATGCAGTGGCTCTACGGGCGGCGTACCAACGTACTTCACCGGATTCCGATTCCTTGCAACAATCGTTCCGCTTCTATCATAGACGGCAATCAACCAATCGGACGGCACGTTTGTCTTCGGCAAGCCTTCACTCAGATGCTCGGCCGTAATCCGCTGGGTTACCACGTACCGTTTACCACTTGCAAGGAATACGGGGACAGCCACTCCCACGACATGATGGCCGGTTCTTTCGCCTACAACTAAGTCGGAGATACTTGGCCTTCCTGTCTGAAGGACTGATTGTATGCGCGGAAAACTCTTCGTATTGTCTACGTCAATAGTAGTTCCGAATGGAATGAGTGTATTGAGGAGTTGCTTGCCGTTCTCGTCGAAAAGAATTGTGTTTGTAGGCCGTCCCTTATTTGCAGCGATTGCTTGTGCGTGAAAGCCAGCTAGGTCACCTTTGGCGAGAAGGGCGGATAGCGCTAGCATATTCGCCGTCGCCATGGCATGAGTAAGTTCCCGGTCGACTGCGAGTAGCGAAGCGCGCGCAAGCTCGTGCATGCTGTGCATCGCAGCTTCTCGCTCCGAGTTCAGCAGAGACCTTATAGCAAATGCCGAGAAAGCTGCAACCGGCAGCAGAACGGCTAAAGCGAGTAGTGCAAGGTGTGCCTTGAGTTTCATGAAGTCGTGGGTGAGACCGGTAGATAGGAACGTATTGAGCCTAGCGCAAGCATTCGTATGCTGACTGTCTTATGCGACAGTCGCCCGGTTAAAAAGCTTCAGTACCACTGCGATAACTGCTGCGACGGGCATGGGTTTGGTAAGAGCCTCCCCGCCGCAGCTTTTCACCTCACTGGTGTTCACCGCACTATCGGAGGGAAGCGCAAGAAGAATTTGAGCTCGAGGGTGAAGCAACTTACAGAGGTCTACTATAACGGCACCAGTTCGTGCGATGTGACGGTCAGCGGCAATAACTAGCAGGTCGATTACAGACGAGTGCCGGACGAGCGAGACAATGTCCGACAGGTCCTGTGCTCCGTCGACAGTAAAGCCTAACCGGCGAAACAGCTCTACTTGATGCTGATATTCAAGCACGTCTGGCTCAAAAATAATCACTTTTCTGCCTTCGGTAGCGCGATAAATTTCTGCCTCGAGTATTTGCTGCCGGGAGCAGAGTTCTGCCCCGTTATCATTTCTAGACACGAAAGAAATACCTGAAAAATCGTTACTAATGCCCGCAGCTTTTCGGTTGCTAGTCCTACCCGCGAATACACGGAAGTTGCGCCAAGACAACATGTTTGACCAGTAAAAATGGACCTTCGTGTCCTTATGCTATATTGGTTCAAGCTGACCTGCTCCCCAATTTAGTACGAAACCAAATTAGAGTCTGCGGTTAAAAAACTATCTGCGAACTGCTTTGGCGTCAGGTACCCGAGTGAGCTGTGCGGCCGGTCGTTATTGTATTCCTGGCACC
>NZ_BPMK01000021.1 GCF_019656455.1 Noviherbaspirillum aridicola | reverse complement strand
AACCGGGAACGTCCGCACCTGGCCCTCCAATACAAAACGCCCGATGCAGTGCATCGGGCGTTTCAAAGGAGCGATCAGGCAGATAATTTACCCTGCTTAACCGTCAACCTATAGCAGGACGGGTCAGGTCCTGACGTATCGATGCCGCGCGCATTCCACTTGTCTGCGAGGCGGATTCCAGCCTCCGCCACCCCCTTTCTCCGTCGCTGCCTTGATTTTACTCAGCCGCAATTTTCTCTTGCGGATCAACGCCTTGTGGCGGAATCACCTGGTTGTCCACAGACTTGGGCACAGAATCTGTGGGCAATCGGGGCACTTGTTCAGCGCGGCGGCAACACTCCCATATTTATGGCTGGCGAGGGGGGAGGGGCTTGGCTATGCTCTGCACCTGCTCATTTTCACTTTGCCGCTGCAATGACGAACCAGGCCACAGAATTCGCCAAAGTCCTTCGGGGACTTGCACGCTTTTCGCAGTGTTCCGAGAGCCGCGCGGCGTTTTCGCAAGCGGCGGAGATGATTGAACGGCTGATCCGGGAGAATCGCGATCTCAGGCAGACGCGCCCGGCCGAGGATCCCGCACAGCTTGCCTGAGGCCGCTTCCTGGTACGCTCAGTCTGTTGAGCATTGTCATAACTTCATTTCTTCTGCCGCCGGCGCGAAGAACCCCGTGACGCATCAGGCATCTAGCCAGATGCCTTCCCTCCCATCGTCACGGAGCAACCATGAAGAAAAACGCGATTCTTCCAGCGCTGCTGGCACTCGGCTGTGCCGCCAGTCCGGTCTATGCCCAGGTCGGCCTCACCGGCAGCATCGGGACCACCGGTCTCGGCCTGCACCTGAACCTGCCGGTGTCGGATCAGCTCGGCGCCCGCATCGGCGTCAACGGGCTCAACTATTCGGATGACATCCGCACCACCAACGTCGAGTACGACGCCAGGCTGAAGCTGAGGACGCTGGAGGCGCTGCTCGACTACTACCCGATGGCCGGCAGCTTCCGCGTCACCGGCGGCGTGGTCTACAACGACAGCAGGCTTACGGGTACGGGCACGCCGCGGGCGGGCGGGTCCTATCGGTTCAATGGCACGACCTATCCGGCGGCGACCGCAGGGGAGCTGGAGGCACGGGTCGACTTCCGCAAGTTCGCGCCTTACCTCGGCATCGGCTTCGGCAAGGCGCCGAAGGAAAGCGGCTGGTCTTTCTCGGCCGATCTGGGCGTGCTGTTCCAGGGCAGCCCCGATACCACGCTGCGCAGCAGGGGATGCACGGCGCCGGCGCCGCTCTGCACGGCGCTTGCGGCCGACCTGGAAGCGGAGCGTCGGGAATTCGAAGACGACGTGGAGGACTACAAGGCTTTTCCGGTCCTCCGCGTCGGCGTCAGCTACGCATTCTGACGCCAGGGACTGTCAGACCGAGGCCGGGGGCGTGGTCGGGCCGCGGTCCCTGCCGTTCATCCGGTAATTCAGTGCCATGCTGCCCGCCACGACAAGCAGTACCAGCAGTTGCGCGAGCATGGTCTGCAGCGAGGGATAGATGCCCAGCAGGTCGATGCTCGGCGCGGCGATCGGGGTGATGTCCAGCATGCCCGCTTCCTGGAGTGCGGCCACGCCCTT
Source organism: Noviherbaspirillum aridicola (assembly GCF_019656455.1). GTDB lineage: Bacteria > Pseudomonadota > Gammaproteobacteria > Burkholderiales > Burkholderiaceae_D > Noviherbaspirillum > Noviherbaspirillum aridicola. The sequence goes on along the minus strand of NZ_BPMK01000021.1, from coordinate 89,386 downwards.
GCCGATCAGGACCACGGCGAGCACTGCGACCAGCGCCGAACTCACGGCGAAGAACTGGCTGATGGGCAGGCGTGCGGAAGTGCGCAGCATGAGGAACGCGATCACGGCAAGGATCACGATGCCGAGCCCGAGGCCGGCAAGCAGGTAGGCGCCGCTGCCTTCCGTCCACAGCGCGGCGTAGAAAAGCACGGTCTCGAACACTTCGCGGTAGACGGTGACGAAGGCCAGGATGAACAGCATCAGCGCGGTCCGCTTGCCCAGCGCGCCGGTCAGTTTGTCGCGGATGTACATCTGCCAGCGGCCGGCAAGGCTCTTCTGGTGCATCCAGATGCCGACGGCGAGCAGCACCACCGCCGCGAAGATGGCGGAGAAGCCTTCCGTCAGCTCCCGGCTGGCGCCGCTGACTTCGATCAGGTAGGTCGCGGCGAACCAGGTCAGGCCGCCGGCCGCGAGTGCGCTGATCCACCCCGCATGCACATAGCGCAGGGTATCGGCACGGTCGGCCTTGCGCAGAAAGGCGATCATCGCGACCACCACCAGCAAAGCTTCCACGCCCTCGCGCAGCAGGATGGTCAGCGCGCCGAGGAAGACGCCGAACTTGTCGTCCTGCGCCACGTCGAGCTTGTCCTGTGCCTGGGTGAGGAGTGTCTGCAGGCGGGCCTCGATCTGTCTTGCCTCGTCCTTGTCTGACTGCGAGATGGCAGCGCGGTAGGCGCCCATGGTCTGTTCGATCTCGGTGAACAGCGGCTTGTCCTTGATCGCCAGCGCCGGTTCCACCGGCTCGAATCCGTCGAGGTAGGCGGACAGGGCGAGACGGGTGGCCTCTGCCCGGTCTCCGCGCTCCAGCGCCGTCAGGCTCTCCTGCAGTCGGGTGCGGGCAAGCGACAGGCTGCCTTCGGCGGAGGGGGCGAGCGCTTCGGGGTGGTTGCGCAGGTGGGCCAGCACGGCGGCCGCATCCTTCGCCTGCAGGGTCTTCTCCAGGCCGCTTTCGGACAGCTGCGTCAGCGTTTCGATATTCGGCACGGCCGACTGCACGCGCTTGTCCGATTCCCACAGCGACTTGCCCGCCTCCTGCTCCTGCTTGTCGAAGGCCTGGGTGGATACGAAGAATGCCAGTGCCCAGCGGTCTTCGTCCGAGAGTTGCGCGAACGAGGGCATCGGCGTGCCTTCCACGCCCCGCGTAATGCTCTGGTGGAGCGAGAACACGCTGCGCTCGCGGGCACGGGCGCGGTCGGTGAAAGCGATCGGAGGGGGATTCATGCCGGCGGCGGCAGGGCCGTCGCCGCGGCCCTCGGCCCCGTGGCAAGAGGCGCACTGCGCCTGGTACAGCCTGGCGCCGAGCTTGAGGTCGGGGGTCTTGGCCGGCTTCGTCGGCACGGGGTAGGCGGCGAGCAGTCCGGCGGCGAGACGATTGGCCTGCTCGGCGACGTCAGCGGTGCCGGCCTTGGCCTCGACCTTCGACTTCAGCGCCGCCGCCAGCTGCAGCAGCCCCGCCTTCTCGGCCTTGTCGGGCAGCTCGCCCAGCTGTCGCTCCGCGGTCTGCGCGAATTCCTGCATCTCCGCATATTCATCGGCGTCGATCACCTTGCCGTCCGCCACCGCGCCGCCATAGTCGACCGCCATGTAGTCGAGCAGCTGCCAGATCTGAGCTGCCCTGTCCTGTACCGACACGTCGGCGGCGTAGGCGGAGGAGGTGACGGACGCCATCAGCAGGGCCGCCAGGGTGATCAAGACGCGCATCATTTTCATGTTGTATCCGGGTCGGAAATGGTGGAGACGGGTCGCTGCGGCAGTCCGTGCCTGCAGAACCCATCGCTTCCTCAAACGATAATGAGAATTATATGCATTTGCGAACGAGATGATAAGCGATTCAGTGCAGGATTTGCCAGAAACCGGTGAGCGAGGCCGGTGCGCACAGGGGCGAGGTTAGAATTTCGTCCTCTCCCGGATGCCTGCTCACATGGATACGATCGTCTTCTGGTTCACCAAACTCGCCTGGATGCTGCTGTCCCCTGACAGCCTGTTCCTGTTATGCCTGGTCGGGCTGTGGCTGATGATCAGGTGGGGCTGGACGAGGGCGGCCAGGCGACTGCTGATGGCGCTGATCGTCGTGCTGGCCGTGGTGGCGCTGTTGCCGGTGCATGAATGGATGTTCCATCCGCTCGAGCGCCGGTTCCCTGCGCCGACTTCGCTGCCGGAGTCGGTCGACGGCATCATCCTGCTGGGCGGCGCGGAGGAGGCATTGCAGGCGAATGCATGGGGAGGGCCCGAAGTGAATCAGGCGGCGGAGCGTTATCTTGCCTTTCTCATGCTCGCGCGGACTTACCCGGACGCGAAGCTGGTGTTCACCGGCGGATCGCACCGCCTCGTGGATCAGGCATTGAAGGAAGCGGACGTGGCCGTGCGCTTGTTAACGCAGCAGGGACTGGATACCGGGCGGCTTGTCGTGGAGAGGGAGGCCCGCAATACGGCGGAGAATGTACGCCGGACGCGCGAGCTCTTCAGACCCGCGGCGGGCGAAAAGTGGGTACTCGTGACCTCGGCGTACCACATGCCGAGGGCGGCGGGAAGTTTTTGCAGGGCGGGCTGGCCGGTCATCGCCTACCCGGTGGATCATCGTTCGGTCCCGGGGCGGATGCTCCGGCTGGACCTCGATCTGATCAGGCATGCGGCGGGCGCGACAACCGCCGCGCGCGAGTGGATCGGCCTGGCATCCTACTACCTGGGCGGGAAGACGGAGGCCCTTCTCCCCGCTCCATGCGTGGACGCGCCAAGCGCCAGGGATGCCGGCACTTAGCTGTTGAGCACCAGGAAGTGTCCGCCTTCGCGCTTGATCGCGGTCATCCACTCTTTCAGTACCGGCGGCGGATCGCCGTCGCATGCGAGGTCGACATCATGCTTGACCATCTCGTAAGGACCGAATTGCGGCACGGCGCGCTGACCGGTATAGCCGAAATTCTCCAGGTCTGAAATATCCGTTCCGGCGCGCACGACGAGGTGGCGATAAGGGATCTTGGTCGACTTGTAAATATCCACCAGCATAGGGACTCCACGAAAAGCAGTTTGCGGTGCCCTATAGATTTACGTCGAGAAAAATTGTTCCCGGGAATTTTATTGATTTCAGGTACGGAACGAAGGCGGCTTTCGTTCGCTGTCGCCCGGCTGAAGGTCGCGCTCATACTCGGCAATGACCTGGGCGCCGAACAGCAGCAGGCCGGCCGCGATCTCGAGCGTCAGCAGCACGACGATCGCCGTCGTCAGCGAACCGTAGACTACGCTCACCTGCGACAGCGTCGCGAAATACCAGACCAGCAAGTGGCGCGTGATTTCCCAGAGCAGCGCCGCCGTCACGCCGCCGAGCAGCGCATGCCGGATCGACAGCCGGCCGACCGGCATGACGAGGTAGACCGAGGTCACGACCAGGATTTCGCCCGCCACCCCGAGCAGGTAGAGCAGGGCGCCCGACACGCCGTCGAGAGCCCAGCGCCGTCCAAGCAGGCGCACGCTGTCATCGCCCATCGCCTGCAGGCTTCCCGCCACCAGCGTCACCAGGAGCAGTCCGACGCCGAGGAAAAGGATGTAGCAGTAGGGGAGCAGGGCGGAGATCAGAAAATGACGACGGCGGATCGCGACCCGGTGGAAGAAGATGACCGACATCGCATTCTCGAGCACCGTGAAGGCGAGGGAGCTGAAGAACAGCAGCGTCAGCACGAGCAAGGGGCCGATCACTTCGCGATGGGTGAGGAAGTTCGACAGCTCGGCGACGATGGCGCCGGACTGGCCGGGCAGCAGCCATTCGAGATAGATGGCCAGTGTTTGCAGCAATTCGGTTTCGTCGATCAGGTGCGACAGTGCGATCACGGTCACGATCATCAGCGGCACGATCGACAGCAGCGCGTAATAGGCGACGGCGCCGGCGAGAAGCAGGCCCTGGTTGGCGCGAAAGCTCTTCAGCGCGCGCAGAAAGAATGCGCCGGGATGCGTCCAGATGGTTGCCGTGCCGTGATCGCCGTGTCGCATGCCGCTCCGGGGCAGAGTGTGGGCAAGCGCTTAAGCTAGCGCGACCCGGACACCGCCGGCTTGGCATTCGTCACGAGCGGCGCGCCTCATGCGCGGTCCTTGTCCGTTGACGGACCCGGCTTGCGCTCCTGGGAAGCGCCGATGGAATCGGCGAAGCTGGCGTGGGTCTTGTCGAAGGCGGCTTCGACCGCCGACAGCAGCGGGGTGCCGCGATACTGGTTTTTGAACCACCTGCACCAGTAGGCGTCGCGCTCGAGTTCGGCGCGTGCTTTTTCCAGCGCCTGTATGCGATCGTCGCGCGCGCGAATCTCCTGCTGCAATTGGTCGATGGTGCGTGCGGCCTTGTCGGCGAGTGCGACCAGGTCGTCAAGGATGGCGGCAGTCGCGTCCTGCTTTGGGCTCAATCGCGTTCCCCGGAAACGAAACCTGATGGATGGTGGAGCTTTGCTGCGAGCGCGGCGCGCATCATGAATGCCTGCGAAACCTGCGCAGCCATGGAAGAAGCCTGGCTCCCCGACCTGGACTCGAACCAGGGACCTGCGGATTAACAGTCCGTCGCTCTACCGACTGAGCTATCGGGGAAAGGAGGCGGCATTATAGGGCCGCCTTGCCTTCAAGTCAAAGCGTATCACTCGGCCGCTTCCGGCAGGCTTACTCGAAGCGTTTGATGCTGGTCGGGTCGCGTCCGATCCAGGGCCTGTTCGGGATGAACGGGTCGCGCGGATCGGATTTCTCATCGCACTGGCGGTACAGGTGTGCCCAGATGCTGATCGCGCGCGAGATGTCTTCGCGGGTCAGCCTGGGTTCCTTGGGCTTCTTCGACAGCTTGATGGGTGAGTTGTACGGGGCGCCACCGACAGGCGGAATCGCCTTGTTCAGTGGACGCGAACGGGACTGACGCTTTTCCATGGCGGCCTCGCATGCTGCACAAAATCGGCTCATTTCCAGGCAGTACGTACGCGACGCTGCCTTGTCATTGTCGGCGCTGTCGACTGCGACAGGAACTGCGGCCAGGCGTGCTGTCGTCGTTCGCACGCAGGGGATGGGCGCCATGGAAGCTTGGAACGGCGCGAGGCAAACTAGTTCTCCGCGCGAGAGCGGCAATATGAGCCGTTGAAGCGCGGCGGCGGAACTTACGCAAAGATTCCCGTACGAAGAGCAAATACTGCAAAACCAGTTCTGAAGAGGTCTTCAATGCCTGCCGTCGAACAAACCGCCCAAAGGCTAGAGATACTGGTCGAGGCAGCCTGCCGTTACGGTCTCGTTCTGGATCTGCTCACGGCGATTCACGACATGCAGAACGGGCGCCAGCTCGGGCCGGGAGAGACCGAGCTCTTCAACGCCGCATCCATCGCCGCGCTGCTGGCCAAGCTCGAGCGCGAGCGCCGGGGAATAGACCTGGAGTGAGAACGCGCGGCGCGATGCTTCACGCGCGCCGGAAAAGCTTCTTGGTGAATTCTTCGAGCGACACCAGTGCCCGGTGCACCGCGCGTGCGAGCTGATGCGACGGGCGATGCCGGGAATAGAGCAGGTCGAGCGCTGATCTGCGATGCGATCGGTGGGAGTGCCTGCGGGCGTGACGCGATTCGGCGGCCTCGGCGCGGGGCGCATCCCGCGGCTTCTCCGGCGGAGCGGCTTCGGCGCGGGCGATCCACTCATCGTGTTCCTTGCGCTTGGCCGGATCGGAAAGCACCGAATACGCGGTGTTGATGATCTGGATGACGCGGATGGCCTCGGCACTGTCGCCGTGACGGTCGGGATGGTATTTCTGGCACAGCGTCTTGTACGCCGCACGGATAACCTCCGGCGGCGCGTCGCGGGCCACCTTGAGATTGTCGTAGTGCGTGTGAACGTGTGCCATGTACGGATCAGAGAGTCGATCGGGGAATTCCCCGGTTGCGTTTATCCTAATCGACTCTTGCCTTCCAATAATTGCAGAATATCAATGCTGCGGGCCACTCTCGCGAATGAGCTTGTTTCCCGTGCGCGTGGCGGCTTCGATGGCGGCTTCGTAACTGTCGAAGTGACCGTCCACATGGTGCTTGTCGACCACGCACTCGAAGTCTTCCTTGCCCGCGTCGAAGCGAAAAATGCTGACGAAGGGATCCCAGCCGCCCGCCGGCAGCTCATGGGCGATCAGATGCAGCTGGTACTGGCCAACGGTTTCGATCTGCATGCAGTCCTCCTCAACGCAATGATCCTAGCAGCACATCCATCACTGCCATTGAGCACCGTCATTCCACTGCCGGAAAAAAGTTGGCCCGCCGCAGCCTTCCTATGTTGTTCCTGGGAACAATTTCGTAGAATAGGGGTCTAGTTGCCTTCTCACTCCCCTGACCCCGAAAGCCAATAATGACAAGCGAATCACGAGATCTCGAACTTGCTGCCCTGCGCAAACTGGAAGAAGCGGTACGCGCTTGTGGTCTTCCCACCGTCATGGTTTCGGGGCAGCGGCAGCTCGATATGCTGGCCGACGCGCTGCGTGCCGTCGAGCAGGTCCGCAACGCCGAACAACTCGTCCACGGCTGATCGTTTTCCGCGGGGGCGCTCAAACCCTCCGCAGTCCTGCCCTCACATTCCTGCATCCTGCCGTCTTGCCCGCAATTGCGGGCAACGACGCTGCCGGCCGACATCCGCGGCCAGGCTATTCCCGTTTATCCTCTCGCACCACGCTGCTTCCTCACGCGACAGCAAGCGGCTGCTTCATCATGTCGTCACAATGCAGCGGCAGACTTGCCTCACTGAATACCCGGCCGTCGACACCCGGCTTGCGAAGGGAGAATGCATGGAGATCAACAACGAGATGCTGCAGGCTGCGATCAGGAAGGCCGTTGAGGCAGGGCTGCTTCCCCGACATGCATCCCCTGAAGAAATGCGCATCAATCGCGACCTCATGCGGGTTGTCCTGCAGGCGGCGATGGATCAGGCGCCGTCGCCTTCACGCTATGTGTCGAAGGGCGAGCGATTTCGCCCGGTCGCCGATCTTCCTGTTTTTCGTCCGCGCTTTGCGGGGTCGAACTGACCCCCGCGGGCTTTCCCACACATGTTGTGGTCAATCCTGTGGATAAGTGACTGATGGCAGGCCGAAGTCCCTGTTTTTACAGAAGAAATCGGCGCTGCTTAAACTTGGGGCAGTTCCAGGGCGATCAGAGATGCCTGGCAAAGTAGATGGCGGGGTAGGACCAGGCAGTCCAGTATTCCACCGTCGCCGCCAGCAGTTGTTCATTGAACCGGATAACGTTCTTGTAGCCATCGATATAGTTATGCATCTCTGTCTCCTCCGTGGGGGGAGACAAAATGTAGCAATGCGCTCCAGTGCCGGATTTGTGAAAGCGCAAGGATGTTGCGGCACGGATAGTGCGGAGCGAGCGGCCCGCCGTCATGCGGCATCGAGTTCGGCGCGAACCCGCGGCAGGGAGCCGGGATATTCACGCTGCAGAAAACCGAGCAGCCCTTCTCGTACGCGGCACCGGAGGTCCCATGCTCGCCCGGCGTCGGCAGCACTGACGAGAATGCGAATCTGCATCGCCCGTTCGCTCGTTTCCACTACCTGGGTAATGCACAGGCGCCCGTCCCACTCGGGCGATTCGCGGCAGAGGCGTTCCGCCTGCTCGCGCAGGGCGCCGACCGGCGCGGCATAGTCGACCCAGACGCTGACGGTTCCCAGGATTTCGGAGTTGGTTCGCGTCCAGTTCTGGAACGGATTCTCTATGAACCACTGCAATGGGACGATCATCCTCCGCTGATCCCAGATGCGGACGACGACGTAGGTCCCGGTGATTTCCTCTATCTGCCCCCATTCGTTCTGCACGATCACGACGTCGTCGAGACGGATCGGTTGCGTCAGCGCGATCTGCATGCCCGCGAGCAGATTCCCGAGCACCGGTTTGGCGGCAAAGCCCACTACCAGGCCGGCGACACCGGCGGACGCCAGCAGGCTCGTGCCGATCTCGCGCAGCAGGGGCAGTGTCGACAGTGCGGTGCCGGCGCCGATCATGACGATCAGCGCCATGACCGAGCGTGCGAGTACCCTGGTCTGCGTCTGGATCCGGCGTGCGTGCAGGTTGTCGGGCGTATCGGCGGGATGCAGTTCGATGATGGTATGGGAGACGGCACGCACGCAGCGCAGGCCGAGCCAGGTCAGGCCGCACACGATGACGAGCCCGGTGACATGCCGCGCTGCCGCCAGCCCCGGTATATCGTCGGGCGCGCTGCGAAGTATGACCTGGACGATCAGCAGATAGATGAGCACGCCGACGGCACGATGCCCGTACTGCAGCAGGCGCCGCGAATAGGGCAGCGGCTGGGCGAGGCGCGCGAGCACTCGCGTCGCGATCCCATGCAATAGCAGGACCGGCGGCAGCGCGATCAGCAGTTGTACGACGATGTGAATCCAGGGGAGTTGTCGGACGAGAACGATCCAGGGGATGACCGCGTAGCCGAGCGCACTCGACCAGTCGGGTACGGCTTCCGTCATGTTGGCAAACCTGTTTTGTTTCAGACTTGCCTTATCGAGTAAGGACAATACCGGAAGTTCGATCACATCCGGGTGACGGCGCGACGCGCCGGTGCGAACCGCTCCCTGTCAGGAGGCGAGCTGCCGGTCACCGACCGGATTGTGATCGGGTACCGGATCGTCATCCGGGGACGGCTGCTGATCGGGAGTAGGTTCGTCGCCCGGTGCCGGCTCGCGCGGAACCTGATGGTCGTCAAGTGCGAACATGATTGCTCCGGCCAAGGGAAACAGTGAGTGATACTAGGGTAGCCGGGGACGACGTCTTTGACCAGGATCAGGTGCGCGGGAAGGGGGCGAAGACATGGAGCACCAGCCGTATTCCCGCGACCGGCGGACAGTCCGACGAAGACCGCCCGCGTACAACGCGACTCAGGACGTCGTTGCTTCCGAGCTGGCGGTACCCGTGGAAGCGTCCGTCTTGGGCTTGAACTGTTTATCGCTGATCCGGAATTTGGTGCGGCGGTCGCCCATCAGCTGGCGCAGATCGCGAATGCTGAGTTTCGACACTTCGTGCATGCGGATCAGCAGGGATGCACCGACGGGAAGACGCCGGTGACGGATCTTGCTGATCAGCGGCGGTGCGACCTCGAGGGCGCGGGAAAGCGCGGCGTCGTTCTTCAGGTTGAGTCGCTCGATCAGCGATTCGAGAAGATTGTTCGGGTCGTACTGGAACTGCTGCTCGGCAGGTTTGGTTTCGTTGGCTTGGCTCATCTGTCTAAGTCCCCGTTCTTGTTCAGTCGGGTTTTATTCTGACCATTCGAATGGATGTCTTTTTGATAATTCTCAGAGTTCGTAGCCTGCGTACTTCGAGCGAAGTGTGCGCTTGCGTTTTATCGTCCGGCGCTCACACGAAATAGGCGGCGCCGAGAACCAGCGGCGTTCCGCTCACGCCTGCGACGACAAGCCGCCGCGCCACCGCGTGGATCTGATCCTCGAACGCCCGATATGTCTGAAGGAAATCGAGCTGGCTGTTTCCCTTGAGGCGCTGAAGATGGGCGAGCGCATTGCGCGACACCAGGCATTCACGGTCGGTGAAACCTACCTCGACGGTGAAAGAGACGCCCTCTTCGCTGGCACGCGGCTCCGAAATCGTCTTGTACATGCTGGTCTCCGTTATGAATCGTTATGTGAAGGAAGGAAACTGTTGAGGCCATGGTAATAAGACACCCCGGCATGGTTTTGACGGCAGTCAACGGCAGCGATGCCGTACCGGCCCGGCCCGCGCGGTATTTGTGTGAGCGCATGCGCGCCGTCAGCGCGGCGGGTGCAGAGGGGACTGGAACAGGGTGAGCTCCCAGGTATCCGGGATCAGGTTGTGCCGCAGGATGTAGAGGGCATGATCGCTCGCCTGCAGCTTGAAGTAGTGCTCGTTCTGACCCATCCAGCGGTCCACGATCTGCAGGACCGCGAGGGGACGCTCGCCGAGCCTGAACGCGCTGGGTTCAGGGTCGCCGTGCAGGCCGGGCGTGGTTTCGACAGCGAGCAGCATGGTTCCCTGGCCGGACAAGAAGTGTTTTTTGGGCAGCAGTGGCGACGCTTCGTTCCATCGCGCCCGGAGCGAGGCTTGCGCTGGACGCCGGACTCGCCAACAATGCGGGAATTCACAGCGAAGGGAGGAGCACATGTATCTCGATCATCCAAAGATCAGCGCCACCAACAGCAATACGGAGCCTGACCGGATCGAGCGCCTGAATCGGGTGTATGGCTACGCCGTCGGTCAGGCCGATATCACGGGCGACGGGGCGTTTCTCGGCAAGCTGTCCCAGCTGCACGACCACAAGGGCAATCTGATCGTGGTCTGGTTCGAAGAACCGACGGCGGAGCAGAAGGATTACTGGCTCAGGGCCTGGCGCAGCAAGATAGGGGATGAGAGCACGCAGGTGGAGCACCGCGTGGAAGCGCAGGGCGGCTGACGGCTGCATCGCTGTCGGAATTTGTTCCGCTTTCCAGCGCCCCGACTATACTGCTCTCAGTCTTGCCTCTCGTTCCCCGACTGACATGTCGGTCTCCCTGGGTGACTGTTCATGAGCAATGTAAACGAAAGCGAATCGACTTCCGCCACATTCCCGCGCGGGGGGCAGAGCCTGATTGCCGGACTCAAGCCCAAAGGCGCGTGCTGGTACTGCAATCAGCCGCTGGATAATGTCCGCCGGTTTTGCAGCAAGCTGTGCGCCGACGATTACCTGCTCGAGGAAGAGGGCTTCAACAATCCCCGCACGTGAGCGCGCGCTTTTGTCGCGGCCTGTTTGCGATGCCACAACCGGCACCCGCGCCGGATCCCGCTTGGCACAGAGGGCGGTGGACCCCTCCACTTTAATCTGGGCTCCGACAGCGTCATACCGATCACAGGAGCCGACCATGACACCGGAAGAAATTGTTGCGGAGATCAACACGCGCAATCGCGAGGCGCTCGACGCATGCGACAGCATGGAAAGGCTGACCCGCGACCAGGTGCTGACCCTCATGGACAACGCGGCGATGCAGGGCTTCCGCATGGGCAGCAACGTGGCGCTGTCGATGGTGAAGGGCGCCCTGCTGGTGCAGGTGAGCCGGTCGGGCGGCGTGCGGCGGAACGCGAATTCCGATTTCCCTTAAGATACATTCGGTTACAATCTCCCTGTACACGTTCCGGGCGGAAATCCGTTAATCCGCCAGAACTTTGACCCCAGGCAGCAGGGAGAATCGTAATGAATGCAATCAGGGCTTCCTTCGCGCTGACGCTACTCGGCGCATGTGGCGCCGCCTTCGCGGCGGATTTCGAAGATTATGCGCGGGTGGTGAGCGTCACGCCGCAGATCGAACAGGTCAACTATCCGCAGCAGGAGTGCCGGACGGAGTACGTGCCGGTGCAGCGCGAATCGCGCGGCATGGGCGGTTCGATCATCGGCGGCATCGCCGGCGGCATCCTCGGCAACCAGGTCGGCGGCGGCAACGGGCGGACGGTGGCCACCGCCGCCGGCGCCATCGCCGGTGCGATCGTCGGCGACCGCCTCGAAAACAACGGACAGGGCGGTGCGATGGAGCAGCAGGCGGTACGCAACTGCCGCACCGTCGACAACTGGCAGCAGCGCAACAACGGTTACGCCGTCACCTATGAATATCACGGCCGCATGAGCACGGTCGTTCTGCCGTACGACCCGGGCCAGCGCCTGCGCGTACGTGTCGCCGTCTCCCCGATGCCCTGATTTTTCTTCTGCGGCCGGTCTTGGCCTGCCGCATTGCCGGGAACGGCGCCCGGCCGTGTCACTCCAATCCCCATCGCGTTTATAACCGAGGGACATGGAATGGCCGAACCCGCATACCCCCGCCCGCAACTGGTGCGGGAGCACTGGCAATCGCTGAACGGCAAATGGAAGTTCTGCTTCGACGACGAGCGGCGCTTCCGCCGCCCCGGCGACCCGATCGAGTGGACGCACGAGATCGTCGTTCCCTATCCTCCCGAATCCAGGGCCAGCGGCATCGGCGACCGCGGCTTCCATCGCAGCTGCTGGTACCAGCGTGAATTCGACATCCAGGCGCAGGGGCAGCGCGTGCTCCTGCATTTCGGCGCGGTCGATTACCAGGCGCGCGTGTGGGTCAACGGACACCGGGTCGCGGACCATGAAGGCGGACACAGTTCGTTCTACGCGGACGTGACGGATTACCTGAAGGACGCCAGCCGCCATGTGGTCACCGTGCAGGTCGAGGACGATCCGCATGACCTCGCCAAGCCGCGCGGCAAGCAGGACTGGCAGCTCGAGCCGCACTCGATCTGGTATCCCCGCACCACCGGCATCTGGCAGCAGGTATGGCTGGAGCGCGTGCCCCGTACTTATATCCGCAAGCTGCGCTGGACACCGCATTTCGAGGGATTCGAGATCGGCTGCGAAGCCTTTGTCGGCGGCGACGTGCGCGACGATCTGTCGGTCGAGGTGAAGATACGGCATGGCGACAAGATTCTCGCCGACGATGTGTACAAGGTGATCGGCGAGGAAGCCAGCCGGAGGATCGCACTGTCGGACCCGGGCATAGACGACTCGCGCAACGAGCTGCTGTGGAGCCCGGAACGGCCGACCCTTCTCGACGTGGAGATCATGCTGCGCCACGGCGACGAGGTGCTGGACAGGGTGAGCTCCTATACCGCGCTGCGCTCGGCCAACGTCAGCCGCGACCGCTTCATGCTCAACGGTCGGCCCTACCATCTCAAGCTCGTGCTCGACCAGGGCTACTGGCCGGATACCTTGCTTGCCGCGCCCGACGACGAGGCGCTCAGGCGCGATGTGGAGCTGGCCAAGGCCATGGGCTTCAACGGCGTGCGCAAACATCAGAAGGTCGAGGATCCGCGCTATCTGTACTGGGCCGACAAGCTCGGCCTGATGGTGTGGGAAGAGATGCCGTCCTGCTATCGTTTCACGACCCAGGCGATCAATCGCATGGTGCGCGAATGGGCCGACGTGATCGAGCGCGACGCCAGCCACCCATGCATCGTGGTGTGGGTGCCGTTCAATGAATCATGGGGCGTGCCCAACCTGACGCTCACCCAGGCACAGCGCGACGCGGTGGAGGCGCTCTATCACCTGACCCGCACCATCGACCCGACCCGCCCGGTCATCGGCAACGACGGCTGGGAGGCATCCGCGACCGACCTGATCGGCATCCATGACTACGACGGCGATCCGGAAAGGCTCGGCGCCCGCTATTCGTCCAACGTGCAGGACCTGTTCGACCGGCGGCGTCCCGGCGGCCGCATCCTGACGCTGGACGGCTATCCGCACCGAGGGCAGCCGATCATCCTGACCGAGTTCGGCGGCATCACCTATGCCAAGGAACCCGAGCCGGGCGTCAAGGATGTCTGGGGATACTCGATGGCGGGCAGCGACCAGGATTTCATGGACAGTTACCGGCGTCTGCTGGAGGTCGTCAACGAGACGCCGCTGTTCAGCGGATTCTGCTATACGCAGTTCGCCGACACCTTCCAGGAAGCGAACGGGCTGCTGACCGCGGACCGTCGCCCGAAGCTGCCGCTGGAGGAGATTTCCAAGGCCACGCGCAACGTCAAGCCGCACGCGAAGCGGCAGTACGGCATTTGATTACCCGGCGCCGTCCTGCGCGCCGCAGCACTTCTTGAATTTCTTGCCGCTGCCGCAGGGGCAGGAGTCGTTGCGGCCGACCTTGGGCGTTTCGCGCTGGACCTGCTGCACGGCCGACTTGCGCAGCGGCTGCCAGTAGCGGTGGATGTGGGGAATGGCGGCTTCCGTTTCAATGGCGAGCTTGTGCCGCTTGACGGGGTCGTCGACGAGCGCGGCTTCTTCTTCTTCGATTTCGTCGGCGCCGAGCAGGTAGATCGGCCGCAGCATGTCGGCAATCGGGGACGACCATACCGGTTCCCACGCGTCCGCCCGCAACTGCATGCCTTCCCAGAATCCCCAGGCCCAGGCGTCGCCGTCGAGCAGGGTCTTTCCTTCGTGCTGATGTTCGCAGAACAGCGGCTCGAAGTCCTTCGGCGCGACGTCGAAGGTCATCATGACCTCGTTCATGAAACGCGCGATGAGGCCGGTGATGCGGTCCCTTTCCCTGGGTGTCTTGAACTCCGGGCCTTTTTCGCCGAACTCGCCCCAGACCACGGGCAGCCATTCGGACATCGGCACCTGTTCGGGGCCGATCGCGAGTGCGGTCAGGAAGCCGTGCAGCGCGTCCATGGTCATGCCGTCTTCGGCGCAGCGGTCGGAGAGCAGGAACTGGTCGAGTTCCTTGAATTCCTTGTCGGAGAGGGGGTCGTCGAGATGCATGGGGAGGTGGGGCTGAAAGTCGAAGACCGCTATTGTAAGCCTCAAGACCTGAGGGTGCGGACAGAAAAAAAGGCCCGCTTGGAGCGGGCCTCGATGCGCAGGCACTGAGCGTCAGCGTTCGTCCTTGCTGTAGAAATACATGCGCTTGCGCTTGGAGTTGATGATGGGCTTGAGGGCCTGCGGGCTGATCGACACGTTCGTGCCGGTGCGTCCTTTCTGTACCGCGCCAATCACCACCGTGGTCGCCTTTCCGCCGATCGGCACGGAGGTGGCGAGCACCGGGGAGGGCGGCAGACCTCCGCCGACGAAGACCGACGAGCGTACGCCGCCGCAGGTGCCGTCGACACCGATGGCGCCGGACGCGTTGAGGAGATTGACCCAGTAGCCGCGGGCCTCGCCAAGCGAAGCCGAGCAGGAGTTGGCGTTGGCGACCGGACGATTGGTGCTGAAGGTCACCATGCCGCTGGCAATGAGCGCCGAGGTCACGGTTTGCTCGCCCTGACCGTTCTGGTTCAGGCTCATGAACCAGCCCTTGGTGGTCGACTCCGGCAGCACCGGCGTGGTGCTGCAGCTCGTGTTGCTGGTGTAGTCAAGCAACGAGTCGAGATTGGTCTCGACATTGGTCACCGACGGGTCGTCGACATAAACATAGAAGCGGTTCGTGACCTCGGAGTACGGATAGTCGGTGCGCAGCGGATGCTCGCGGTCGCCACTGCCGAGCGCCAGATAGACCTTCTTGCTGTTCGCGAACACCGCGGGGGCGAACAGGAATTTGCGGCCGCCGCCACCGGTATAGGCTACCCGGCGGCTCGTCCAGGACTGCGGCGCAAGCGGAGTGCGATTCGTCGGGTTGTTGACGAAGTCGACGCGATAGATGTTGCCGCCCGTATCCGTAGCGTAGGCATAGTCGGGATAGGAGTCGCCATCGATGTCGACGAAGGAAATGTCGGCAGCCACCGAACGCTCGGTGTTGAAGCTGGCGAGGAGGGCGCCGGTATCGGCATTGAGGATGAAGATCCTGTTGCCCTTGGTGCTGCCGCAGGCCGGCGTTGCCGTGTTCTGGTCCTCGCAGGCGTCATAGCCGCCACCGACGGCGATGACAGGCGTGGTGGTCGAGAAACCCTTGATGAATGCCACGTTCGGCGCCGACCAGGTCTGCCCGATGCCTGCCATGCCGGTCGTGCAGCCGGTGTCGTCGTTCAGGTTGGGGCAGCCGACCTTCCATTTGAACGCGGGGGTATTCGGGTCGGTTACGTCCAGGCCGTAGATCATCCGGCCGCCGCGGCGCATGGTCGGGAAAATCCAGACCTGGGTGTTATCGCGGTTCTGGTAGAGGCCGGTGGAGCCGTCGAAGAAGTAATTCTTCGGCGCGGGCGTGGGCGCGATGTCGATCGGCTGGTCCGGATACCTGACCATCGGCGAATTCGTCATCAGGCGCGACAGGCTCCCGAAGAACTCCGGGGCAACGAAGGCCCATTTCTCCTTGCCGGTGTCGGCTTCCACCGCCCTGAACGTGCCGTCGTTGGCGCCGTAATAGGCGACCACCTGGCTCGGGTGCGGGGTGCCGTCGGCCCGGGTGCCGGAAGGGGCGTAGTTGACCGGCAGCGGACGCGAGTGAATGACGTCGCCATGAATCGAAGGGCGGGTGGTCGTGGTCGAGTTGCTGCCTTTTTCGTTGTTGACGTCTTCGCCGCGCGTGAAGCGCACGACATTGTCGGCCAGACCCGTATTCCCCGTGGTGAAATCCACGAGGCTGGTACCCGACAGCGTGTAGATATTGCGGTTGACGGCCCAGGTCGGGCTGCCGTTGGTAACCGAGGGATTGTTGCCCTTACGCAGGACTTCGGCGACCGCGCCTTTCTCGACCTGCGGTCCGTCCGGGGCGTCCGAGAATTTGTCGAACGTGGTGGTATCACAGGTGCCTGCCGGGCTCGGATTGATGGAGATGTTCTGCCAGTAGTTGCCCGAATCGGTCGTCCAGTATGAGTTCGCGCAGGCGGTCAGGAAGCCAGTGTTGGTGTTGACGGCCAGGTTGCCGGCGACGTCGCCGAGCTCGATGTTGCCACCGGATTCAATGAGCTGGAAGCGCTTCATGTTGCCGAACCAGCGCGGATTGGCATCGGGATCCGGCCGGAACATGCCGATGAAGACCTGGTTTTCATTCTGCGCCCGGTTGGTGGCGTTGACCGGAAGGCTGGTGGAGGCGAAGGTCGTATTCACCGCCTGGATCTCGACCAGAATCTTCTTGAGCGCATCAACGATCGCATCTTCGTTCTTGGCCGCGAAGTATTTGCCACCGCCTGCCTTGGCCATGCTCATCATCAGAGAGGTATGCGTGCCGTTCTGCTGCGCGTTATAGACGTCGATGGTGTAAGTGGTTATCGAGCGTCGGTTGCTGTCTGCAACGGGAACACCCCGCTGATACAGGAAGCGCGCCCATTCATCGGCATTGCGCGGACCCGTGTCGGTAGAGGTGTTACCGGTCGGCTCCGTAGTGGTCACCATGTCGTTGCCGATCACGCTGTACTTGCTCGTGCCGGCCGGGCAGCTTGGCGTCGTGCTCTCGGTTGGATTGCCGCATGCGCAGCTTACTCCGGTGCCGCTGCATTGCGCGGAATAGTCCGCCGTCGAGCAGCTGGCGGCACTGGAATAGCATTGCGAAGTGAAGCCCAGGTTCGTCTGCGGCCCCGGGCTGCTCGTGGTCGTAACCGTCGTCGGCGATGCATGCTGAACGATACGGTAGCGATCGCTGTTGTTTTCGCAGCTGCCGTGAGTGGTGACATTCGCTGCTTCGTACGAACAGGCGTAGGTCGTAGTCGAGTTACCGGAGATGGTCGGGCCGGGGCAGGTCATGCCACCCAGGTCGGTCCGGTTACTGACTGCGTTGCTGGCCGAGTTGAAGTTCTTGTAGCAGGCGCTTGTGAGGCCGTAATTGGTGATCGTCGCGCCCGAAGTGGTTGTGCTGGTGGTGGTGGTGGTGCTCTTGATTACCGAGTACGACTGCTGCCCGCTTGGGCAGCTGGCCGAGGTGTTTGAAGGGACCGGTGCATCGCAGCTGCAGCCTTCCGAGAAGGCGGAGCACTGGGCAGCAAACTCCGCCGGGGTGCAAGCGGCCTTCGAGGCATAGCACTGCGAGGTGGTGCCCACCGTCGAGGGTAATGTTCGCGTCACTTCCCGGAACTCCGGCAAGCCGATCTGCGTGGTGGAGCCTCCGAGCGCCGCCAGCGCATTGGTATTTGCCTGGGTGTCGGCGGCGGGGCCACTGGAATTCGGATTGCTGATGAAGATGACAAAGGCGTTGGCGCAGCTGTTGTCGGCGCTTAGCGGCGAACGAAAGCGCGTGAAGGTGGTTGCATATCCGTTCGGATCGGCCTTGCTCGCGAGGACGCCGTTGGGCGAGTAGGAATTCCCGCCTGAGAAATAGTTGTACACGTCGTACATCAGGTTCCCGTACGGCGTGTTCGAATTGCGCTTCTCGTCGGGGCTGTTGATGTTGTTGTAGATGGTGGTCAGATGCCCGCTGAAAGCCGTCTTGTGGTCGGCCGTCATTGGATTGATCGCGTAGCGGATGAAGCCGCCGTCGTCGTTGGCGTTTCCGCCCGTGACGAATTCCATCAGGCCGATGTTGACGTTCGCGCCCACGGTCTGAATCACGCGCTTGATTGCATTGACCTCGGCCTGGCCTTGTGCCGCTCCCCCAGGCCATTTCTGACTCTGCCGGGACCAGTTCGAGGTATTGTCCAGCACGATCAGGATATTGGGACTTGCCGCGCTGCCGGCGGAAGAGCCGACAAAGATGTCGATGTCCTCCGCGCTGGTACTGGACGCGAGCATGGCGCCGCAGGCCGCTGCGAAGGCGAGCATGCCAGCCTTGATGATTTTTCTCATGTCGATCTCCGTTTGCGTCAGGGGCAGGCCGTCGATATCGCGTCGTTGCTGACACGAACCGCCACGCCCTGCGTTATTTCCGTCTTTGCTTCGGTCACCATATCGCTGGCGAGAGCATGGATTTCCCAGGTACTGTTCGAGCACATCGAGTCGCCGGTGGCGGCGCCGACGATGCCGCTGTTCTGTCCCTGACCGACCGCGCATCCGAGGTCTTCGGCCTCGGCCGAAGTGATTTCCAGATCATCGTTCTTCACAGCCTGGACCATCACGCAGGTGGGCGCCGGAGTCAGCTGAACCTTGACGTCATGCGTGCCATCGCCATTCGTGTCGATACAGCGCTGGTTTGATACGCCGTCGCACGCGTTGACCAGGACGTTGGCGGGATTGTCGAAGAAGCGGGTGCTGCTGATGGCTTCTTCTATCGTTGCCTGCGCGGCTGCATACACCTCGTTGCGATGCTGCATATTGCCGACCGTCTGCAGGCTGCCCTGGCCGAGATTGGCGCTGGTCACCACGAGCAGGGTGATCAGAACCAGCATGATGAGAGCGACCACGAGGGTCATGCCCTCCTGTCTTCGAAGGCGGTCCATCACAATTCCCTTCTTCCGGACGGATTGATCAGACGGATCAGCGCCTCATAGGCGTGCCGCTTATAGCTGTCGCCGAGCGGTCCTACCGCGTTTTCTTCGCCTTCCGCGTCGGTGCCGAGGACGTATTTCTTGGCATCGCTGTAGCCGGGGGTGGGCTGGTTGTTGCGGGCAAGGAGCCAGGTCTTGACGGCGACAACGTTTCGCCAGTTGTCGATGCAGGTGCTGCCGCTGCAACCGTCATAGCTGCCCGGCGCCGGATGATAGACGTCGGGCGAGCCGTCGTTGTTGGTGTCCATGCCATACTCGACCTGCAGGTTCTCTATGCCCTCGACCAGCGGAACGACGGAGAATCCGCCGGCGCCGAGTTCGGCGCGCTTGAGCGTGGGCCGCCCGTCCGTGCCGGTGTCGCTGTCGGCGATGAAGTAGATATGCACGCGGAAGCGGCGCCGGTCAGCCCCCGTAGTGCAATCGCGCTTGTGCCGCGCGGTGCCGCTTGTGCCGAGCGCGAGCGTGAATCGGTCCGTAACGGTCGGCGAACCCAGTTCCGTCACGTTGTTGCACATGGAAGCCTGGAAGTAGGGCAAGGCGGCATCGACCGCGTCGCAGCCGCCGCTGCCGGCGATGCAGGTCTCGGTGCGGCGCACGACCAGGATATCGGTGCCGGCGCGGATGCCGGGCAGACAGGCAAGTCCGCCCTCATTGTCGATACCCTGCACATGCAACGGCAGGGCTGCAATCAGGTCGGCGGGGGCTGTGGCGCATATGTCGGGCAGTGTGGCAGGCGAGACCAGTTCCGTCGGATTGAACTCGCCATAGAAGCCTGCCATGCGCAGATCGTCAGTGAGGAGCTGGACGGCGAAGCGGCCATTCTCGATCTGACGGTTGGATTTTTCTATTTCGCTCTGGGTGGCGTTGGTATTGACGAAAACGCCCGCCAGGCCGGCGATGATCAGCAGCCCGATGGCGATCGCGACCATCAGCTCCACCAGCGAGAAGCCGGAGGAGCGAGACATGGCGTGGGGGGGGATCCAGTGTCGCATGGTGCGCGCCTTCCTCATTTGCAGCCCGGCAGGCCGATGGCGACCTGCACCGATATCGCGCGGCGGCTGGTTTCTTCGCCATAGTTGCCGCTTCCGCATGTCACCGAGGGGGCGCGGGTGGCATGCAGCCCCTGCCACGCGACTGCCACCTGATAGATGCCCGGCGCACAGGCCCCGGGAGTCGTGCTGGGGGCCTGGACCTCGGTGATGCAGCCTCGCGCTCCGACCATCGCGCCGACGTTCGTCTCGTCGGCCCCCTGTTTCTCTGCCGCGCCTTTGAGCGCGAGGCTCCATTCGCACAGATCGCGCTCCGCGCCGGCGAGCGCCGCGCAGCTTGCCGGTTGTGAATCGCCGGTGCCCAGCGTTTCATCGGTGACGTAATCGCCTGCGTTGGCGCGGTTGGCGTTGATTCGTTCCGCCATGTTGTTGAGCAGGACGACCGCCTGCGCGCGCTGATAGGATTCCAGGGTCCCGACATTGAGCTTGCTTTGCAGCCCCGCCAATCCGAGCAGGCCGAAGGCGAGAATGACGATGGTCACCAGTACTTCAATCAATGTGACCCCGTGCTGTCGAATGCGGAAGGTTGAGCTCAGCATGTTGCCTTCTTCTCCGTATAGGGCCGGCCGCTCAGATCGACGCTGATGCACCAGTGGTAGCTGGCGCCGCTGGCGGTAACATCGAAAGAAGGGGCGGTGCCGGCGTCGAGCCGGCCGGAGCTGCGGTAGGTCACCTCGTCCGGACCGTCGATGGCGACGCCGGCCGCCGCGCCGCGCGCGTGCAGGGCCCGGGTGGAATCGGCCGGGTCGAGAATCTGCCAGCCGCCGTGCCACTGGTCGGCCGTCTTGGGCGTGAGCGAGACGCTTACGTTGCGCTTGAGCGCCTCCGAGCGTGCCTTGGTCAGTGCGATGTAAAGATCCGTGGCGACGCTCTTGGCGCGCTGATTGGCGATCATCTCGCTGAAGGAGGGTGCGGCGAGTCCGGCAAGAATGGCCGCCACCGCCAGCGCGACCATAAGCTCGACCAGCGTGAAGCCGGCAAGGCGGCGAACGGTCACCATTTCTCGGCCGGCGTTTTTTCGCCGTTATGCCTGATCGTCAGATTCCCGTCGCCGGACTGTGCGGTGCCGGCCTTTGCATTGGCGGCTGCAGTGAATCCGGGTGGATTGCCTGCGGGGACAGTGATGACGATGTTATATAGGCCGGCAACCTTCGCCGGCGTGGTCAATCCCAGGTCGCTGACTGAGCTGGCGTAGGCCCTGTTGTCAATCAGGTACTGGGCTTGTTTGTCGGCGATCTCCATCAGGTGAGCCTGCGCGGCCGCGCGGTTCGACTTGACCACATACTGGGTATAGGATGGATAAGCGATGGCGGCGACAATGCCGAGGATGGCGACCGTGATCATCAACTCGATCAGGGTGAACGCACGAATTCGGTTCCGACGCATGGTTTCCTCCGGGATTTTCTTTGACAACATTATGGTTGCTCCTAGGAAAAGTTCACCTTTTTCCGACGAATGGCAAGAAGTCGGCGACGAGCGGCTAGGGCGCTCTTACCCGGGTCATTCCGTACAATGGGCGGAATGAACATCCCCTCACACCCCCCTTATGCCGGCCTGACGCCGGATGTCGTGCTCGGCGCGCTGGAAGAACTGAACCTGTACAGCGACGGCCGGCTGCTCGCCTTGAACAGTTATGAAAACCGCGTGTACCAGGCAGGCATGGAAAGCGGGCCCCCGGTCGTTGTGAAGTTCTACCGCCCCGGGCGTTGGCGGGACGAGGACATCCTGGAAGAGCACGGCTTCGTGGAGGAACTCGCCCAGGCTGAAGTGCCGGTCGTGCCGCCGATGAGCCTGAATGGCGCGACGCTGCATGAGCATGGCGGCTTCCGCTTTTCGGTATTTCCCCGTCGGGGTGGGCGGGCGCCTGAACCCGGCGACAGCGCGACGCTGGAGTGGCTGGGGCGATTCATAGGCCGCATTCACGCGGTTGGCGCGCGCAAGCCCTTCCGGCATCGTCCGTTACTGGACGCGCGTAGTTTCGGCGACTTGCCGTTCGCCTTTCTGATGGAGCATGGAGACGTGCCGGGCGAACTGCGGGAAGCCTGGCGCAGTGTGGTGTTGCAGGCCCTCGACGGCGTGCGCCGCTGCTACGACCGCGCGGGCGACGTGCGCCTGCTGCGCCTGCATGGCGATTGCCATCTCGGCAATGTGCTGTGGACCGACGCCGGCCCGCATTTCGTGGATTTCGACGACAGCCGCACCGGCCCCGCGGTGCAGGACCTGTGGATGCTGCTGTCGGGCGAGCGGGGCGAGATGGTGCGCCAGCTGTCGGACCTGCTGGCGGGCTACGAGGATTTCCGCGAGTTCGACCCGCGCGAGCTGTACCTGATCGAGGCGCTGCGCACGCTGCGCCTGATCCATTACTCCGCCTGGCTGGCGATGCGGTGGGACGATCCCGCCTTTCCCGCGGCTTTCCCCTGGTTCAATACGCAGCGCTACTGGCAGGACCGCATCCTGGAACTGCGGGAGCAGGTGGCGCTGATGGACGAGCCGCCGCTGTGGCCGGTCTGAGCCGGGAACTCAGACCTTCTGGCCGCTTGCCGCGGCGCGGTCCAGGTTTTCGATGACCGCGTCCGGATGGTCGGCGCTGTTGGCGAGCAGGACTGCGCGTTCTATCGCATCGTCGCGCCCGTTCCTCGGGAAATAGCCGAGCAGGTAGTCGGCGTTTTCGGTGCCGCGCAGCCCCCGCGCGTCGTCCTTGCCCAGCTTACGCACATACCACACCGCATAGCCGTTGGCTTCTTCGCAGCAGTAGACCTCGGCGTGATGATAGGGCCCGAGCGGATGCTCGTCTGGGTCGGTGTGCCACACGACCTTGCGCCACAGGTGGTTCTTCTTGGTTTCGGGTATCTGGTCCATGTTTGGTCCTTCAGGATGTCGCGGCGGCTCATGCCGGACCGCGGTCGATTCGCTTGGTCAGAATGATCGAGGTCGAGGTCTGCCGCACGCCGCCCGCCGCGCCTATCCGGTCGAGCAGGCGGTCGAGTTCCGCGGTGGAACGGCAGCGCAGCGTCAGCATGTAGTCGACCGGCCCGCTTACCGCGCACAGCGTTTCCACCTGCGGCAGCTGGTCGAGCAGCCTGACCAGGTCCGGCGCCCCGCGCGGGTCGACGGCGATGCCGACATAGGCGCGTACCGCCGGCTGCGCGAGATCCGGGTTCAGCCGGACGCCATAGCCGGCGATCACCCCGCGCTTTTCAAGCGCGGCGATGCGGGCGATCGCCGTGGTGCGGGCGATCCCGGTCCGGCGTGCGATGGCGGCCACCGGCATGCGGGCGTTCGTCATCAGCAGCGCCAGGATGCGCTGGTCGGTATCGTCGAGCGACGGGTCTGACGGTTTGTCGTCCTCGTTCGTCATATTGACGTGAAAGCATACAGGATGACGACGGTTTGCTCCCTTTTTTCCGACTGCGGGCCGCCATAGACTGAATCCAGATCAATTTCGCGGGGGAGCCGGCATGAAGACACGTCTGATCCTGTTCGGCGCCGGCAAGATCGGCGACGCCATCGCGCACCTGCTCGCCGCCACCGGGGACTACGCGCTGACCGTGGCGGATTGCGACGACGGCAGGCTTGCCGCCATCGCGGCACGGGGGCATGAGGGACTGCGCGTCGTGCGTGCCGACCTGGGCGACAGCGCCGCGCTTGGTGCCGTCACCGCCGGCCATGATGTCGCGCTGTCGGCCTGTCCGTTCTTCCTCACGCCGGCGATCGCGGCGGCGGCACGGAACGCCGGCGCGCATTATTTCGACCTGACGGAGGACGTGGAGAGCACGCGCATCGTGCGGCAGCTGGCCGAGGGCGCCGACACCGCCTTCGTGCCGCAATGCGGGCTGGCGCCGGGCTATGTGTCGATCGCGGCGCACGCGCTGGCCGACCGCTTCGACCGCCTGCGCATGCTGCGGCTGCGGGTCGGCGCGCTGCCGCGCTACCCGAGCAATGCGCTGAAATACAACCTGAGCTGGAGCACCGAGGGCCTGATCAACGAATACTGCAATCCATGCGAAGCGGTGGTCGACGGCAGACCGGCGCTGCTGCAGCCGATGGAAGGGCTGGAGCGGTTCGCGCTGGACGGGGTGGAGTACGAGGCCTTCAACACCTCGGGCGGCCTCGGCAGCCTGGCCGCCAGCCTTGCCGGTAAGGTGCCCGATCTGTCCTACAAGACCATACGCTATCCCGGCCACTGCGAGCTGATGCGCGTGCTGCTGCACGATCTGCGGCTCGGACAGCCGGAGCGCCGGCGGCTGCTGCGCGAGCTGCTGGAATCGGCGCTGCCGGCGACGCCGCAGGACACGGTGCTGGTGTTCATCACCGCCTGCGGGGAACGCGACGGCCGGCTGGAGCAGGAAAGCCATGTGCAGAAGATCCACGCCCGGTCGGTGCACGGCCGGCACCTGTCGGCGATACAGCTGGCGACGGCCGCCGGCGCCTGCGCGATGGTGGATCTGCTGCGCGAGGGCAGGCTGCCGCGGCGGGGGCTGGTGCGGCAGGAGCAGGCGCGGCTGCAGGATTTCCTCGCCAACCGTTTCGGAAGTTACTACGCTGAACAGGAACACGCACAGGAGGCAGCATGTACGAGCCCGAATCGCTGATGAAGGAGCTGGGTGTCGATTTCGCCCGCTGGCACGGCGGCGACCTGGTTTGCAGAAGCCCGATCGACGGCCGGGAGCTGGCGCGGCTGCGCGCCGACCGCGGTGCCGACTGCGCGGCCAAGGTCGGGCGGGCGGAGGCCGCGTTCATCGAGTGGCGGCGCCTGCCGCCGCCGCGCCGCGGCGAACTGGTGCGCCTGCTCGGCGGCCAGCTGCGCCGGCACAAGGAGGCGCTCGGGCGGCTGGTGACCATGGAAAGCGGCAAGATCCTCCAGGAAGGGCTGGGCGAGGTGCAGGAGATGATCGACATCTGCGACTTCGCGACCGGCCTCTCCCGGCAGCTGTACGGACTGACCATCGCCTCCGAGCGGCCCGGGCACCGGATGATGGAAACCTGGCACCCGCTGGGGCCGGTGGGCATCATCTCCGCGTTCAATTTCCCGGTCGCGGTATGGTCGTGGAATGCGGCGCTGGCGCTGGTGTGCGGCGACAGCCTCGTGTGGAAGCCATCGGAGAAGACGTGCCTGTCGGCGCTCGCGGTGCAGTCCCTGCTGGAGCAGGCGATGCGCGAGTTCGGCGAGGCGCCGGCGGATCTGTCGCAGCTGCTCCTGGGCGGGCGCGAATGCGGCATGATGCTGGCGCAGGATACCCGGCTGCCGCTCGTCAGCGCCACCGGCAGTACCCGCATGGGCCGGGAGGTGGCCCAGGCCTGCGCGGCGCGGCTGGGACGCAGCATCCTGGAACTGGGCGGCAACAACACCGCCGTCATTGCGCCGAGCGCCGACCTCGAGCTGGCGGTGCGCGCCGTGGTATTCGCGGCGGCGGGGACGGCGGGCCAGCGCTGCACCTCGCTGCGCCGGCTGTTCGTCCATGCCTCGGTCTATGACCGGGTGCGGGAACGGCTGATCGCCGCCTTCCGCTCGCTCGCGGTCGGCAATCCGCTGGACGCGGGCACGCTCGTCGGCCCCCTGATCGACGAACACGCATGGACCGTCATGCAGGATGCGTTGCGGCGCGCGCAGGCCGAGGGAGGGCGGGTGCACGGCGGCGAGCGGGTGCCGGTAGAGGGCTGCGACGGCGGCTTTTACGCGCGCCCGGCGCTGGTCGAGATGCCTGCGCAGGGCGGCGTGGTGCAGGAAGAGACCTTTGCGCCGATTCTCTACCTGCTGCGCTATCAGACGCTGGAACAGGCGATCGCCTGGAACAACGCGGTGCCGCAGGGACTGGCGTCGAGCATCTTCAGCAACGACCTGCGCGAGGCGGAGCTGTTCCTGTCGCCGGCGGGCAGCGACTGCGGCATCGCCAACGTCAACATCGGTCCGAGCGGCGCCGAGATCGGCGGCGCCTTCGGCGGGGAGAAGGATACCGGGGGCGGCAGGGAGGCGGGCTCGGACGCCTGGAAGAATTACATGCGGCGCGCGACCAATACCATCAACTACAGCAGCGAGCTGCCGCTTGCGCAGGGCGTGCGTTTCAGCATCTGAGGCGTGCATGCCGCAGCGCAAGCAGGGCGGCGGCGCAAGGAACCGGGGCTGCGGGAGGATGTCCAGAACAGGGGCGGCCGGGCCGGTCGCGGCGTGAAAGGGGGGAGGCATGTTCGTGGTGAGGCCGGTGGAAAGCGGGGACATACCCGCGTTCGAGCAACTCGTCGCCGAACCGGTGCCGGTGGTGCACACCTTGCCCCGCAGCCGGCAGGCGATCGAAGACGCCGTCGAACGCTCGGCGGCGGCATTTGCCGCCTCGCCCCGCGCGCCGTCGGACGAGTCCTATCTGTTCGTGCTGACGGCGGAGGACGGGAACCTCGCAGGCACCGCCGCGCTCACCGCCACCGCCGGCGCGCGCGGCGCCTACTACGCATTCCGCAGGGACGTGCTGGCCCAGGTCTCGCACGATCTCGGCATCAGTCACAACGTGCACGCGCTGAGCCTCTGTTCCGACCTGACCAACTGCAGCCAGCTGTCGGGCTTTCACCTGGCGCGCGGCGGCAGGACCGAGGCGGCGCTGCTGTCGCGCGCGCGGCTGCTGTTCGCGGCCGCGTCTCCGCACCGTTTTGCCGGCAAGTTCTTCGCCGCGATCTCGGGCCAGCTCGATGCCGAAGGCCGCTCGCCGTTCTGGGAAGCGCTGGGCCGCAAGTTCTTCCAGATGGATTTTCAGATGGCCGAACGCCTGGTCGGCGGCGCCCGCAACCGGAGCTTCATCGTCGAGCTGATGCCGCACTATCCGGTCTATGTGCCGCTGCTGTCCCCGGCGGCCCAGCAGGCGATGGGCCAGGTGCATGGCGCCGCGCGCGAGGCATACGATCTCCTGCGCGCGGAGGGCTTCGAGGCGGATGTCTACCTCGACGTGTTCGACGGCGGGCCGGTGCTGCAGGCGCCGCGCAAGGCACTCAATGCCTTTTCGCGCAGCAGGCGCAAGCGGGCGAGCGCCGCCGCGGCGGGCGCCATTCCCGACAGCGCGCCCTTGCACCTGGTGGCGCCGTTGCGGGCGGAGCGCTTTCGGGCGGTGGCTACCCGATGCGAAGTGTCGGGGCGGTCCGACGGCGTGGCGCTCGATCAGGATGCGCTGCGCGCGCTGGACGTCGCGCCGGGCGAGCATGTGCTGTGCCTGAAACTGTGAGGTCCGGATGCTGATCATTCGCGCCATTGCCGAATCCGACATCGACGGCCTGCTGGCCCTGGCGCAGCTGGTCGGCCCCGGCATGACCACGCTCAAGCCGGACCGGCGCGCCCTCGGCGCGCGGGTGGAAATAGCCTGCGCATCCTTCGCCGAGCAGATCGACCCGACCGAGCGCGATTACCTGTTCGTAATGGAAGACAGCGAGCGGGGAGCGATCGTCGGCGCCTGCGCGGTCAGGGCCGCAGTCGGTCTCCACGAGCCGTTCTACAACTACCGCATCGGCACCCTGGTCCACTCCAGCAAGGAGCTCGGGGTTTTCTCGCAGCTCGACACGCTGTACCTGTCGAACGACCTCACCGGCAGCGCCGAGCTGTGTTCGCTGTTCCTGCACCCGGACTATCGCAGGGGACATCACGGCAAGCTGCTGTCGCGCAGCCGCTTCCTGTTCATCGCACAGTTTCCGCACCTGTTTCCCGAGCGGCTGATCGCGGAGATGCGCGGCTACCAGGATGAAGCGGGACGCTCGCCTTTCTGGGACAGCCTGGGCCAGCATTTCTTCCGCATGGATTTCAGTCGCGCCGACGACCTGACCAGCCTCGGCAAGAAATCCTTCATCGCCGAGCTGATGCCGCGCCATCCGCTGTATGTCGCCTACCTGACGGGCGCGGCGCAGGAAGTCATCGGCCAGGTGCATCGAGATACCGCGCCGGCGCAGCGGCTGCTGGAGCAGGAGGGCATGCACTTCGAAGGCTATGTCGACATCTTCGACGCCGGTCCGACGCTGCAGGCGCGGGTCAGCGAGCTGCGGGCGCTGCGCGAGAGCGAGCTGGCCATCGTCGACGATGCGCGCGCCGCGGCGCAGTCGGAGGATCTGTGGATGGTGGCGCGCCTCGGCCTGCCCGATTTCAGGGTCATCGCCACCACCGCCCATCCCAACCGCGGCCGCATCGAACTGCCCCCGCAGGAACGGGATCTGCTGCACTGCCGACGCGGCGATCCGGTGCGCGCGATGCAGCTCGTTCCGCGCCGGCCGCAGTACGGGCCGCGCTAGGAGCAGCGTGCCGCATTCAAGGAGCTTCGATGGACAGCACACGGGAATACAACTTCGACGGCCTGGTCGGCCCCTCGCACAACTATGCCGGGCTATCCTTCGGCAACGTGGCCTCGTCCAGCAATCTGCGCCAGGCTTCCAATCCGCGCGAGGCCGCGCTGCAGGGCCTGGCGAAGATGCGCGCGCTGGCGGCGCGCGGCTTCGGACAGGGTTTGCTGCCGCCGCAGCCGCGCCCCGATTTCGCCCTGCTCAGGCGCATCGGTTTTCGCGGCACGCCCGCGCAGATCCTCGCGCGCGCCGCGGCCGAAGCGCCGGTGATACTCGCCGCCGCATGGTCGGCGTCGCCGATGTGGACCGCCAATGCGGCCACCGTCAGCCCCGCGCCGGACACCGCCGACGGCCGCACCCATTTCACCGTCGCCAATCTCAACAACAAGCTGCACCGCTCGCAGGAGCAGCGGCAGACCGCCCGCAGCCTGCGCGCGATCTTCCACGACGAGAGCCGGTTCTGCGTGCATGACGCGCTGCCGTCCACGCCGGCGTTCGCGGATGAGGGCGCGGCCAATCATACCCGCTTCTGCGCGGATCACGGGCTGCCGGGGCTGGAGATGTTCGTGCACGGACGCGCCGAGTTCGATCCCTCTCTGGCCGCGCCGCGTCGCTATCCGGCGCGGCAGACGCGGGAAGCGGGCGAGGCGGTGGCGCGCCTGCACGGTCTGGCGCCGGAGCGCGTCCTGCATGTGCAGCAGGATCCGGCCGCCATCGACCAGGGCGTCTTCCACAATGACGTGATTGCCGTCGGCAGCCGCCATGTCCTGTTCTATCACCAGCATGCCTTCGTCGACGAGGCGAACGTCCTGTCGACCCTGCGCAGCCGGCTCGCCGGGCTCGGCGTCGACCTGCAGGCGGTGCGCGTCGACGCGGGCCAGGTGCCGGTGCGCGACGCGGTGCAGAGCTATCTGTTCAACAGTCAGCTGCTCGATGCGCCGGGCGGCGGTTTCATCCTGCTCGTGCCGCGCGAGTGCCGTGAAAACCAGGCGGTCTCGCGCTACCTCGAGGCCGCCGTCGGAAACGGCGGGCCGATCGTGGAGCTGCTCGACTTCGACCTGCGGCAGAGCATGCGCAATGGCGGCGGCCCTGCCTGCCTGCGGCTGCGCGTGGCACTCAACGGGGAAGACGCCGGCCGGGTTCACCCCGGCGTGCTGATGAACGAGCCGCTCTACGCGCGTCTCGTGCAATGGGTGGAAAGGCATTACCGCGACCGGCTGCTGCCCGATGACCTGGCCGATCCGCAGCTGGCGCTGGAGGTGAGGGCGGCGCTCGAAGCGCTCGAAAGCATCCTCGGCCTGCCCGGACTCTACGACTGGACGGACGACTGAAGCATTTGCCGCAGGCGGGCGGCGACCTCGGCGCAGCCCGCTTCGATCCGGGCAAGCCGGTCGGCGAGGCCGGCCGCGTGCCCGCCGCGCGCTTGCCGCTCCATCTCCTGGCACTGCGCCGACACCTCCCGCGCGCCGATGGACGCACAGGCGCCGGCGAGCGCGTGCGCCGCCCTCGCCGCGCCCATGACATCGCCGTCAGCCACGGCGCTGCGCAGCGCGTCGAGCCGGTGCGGACAGTCGTCCAGCCAGAGCGTCGCCAGCTCCGGATGGCGGTTGCCGAGATGGCGCGCCACCGCTTCCAGTCCGTCGGTCTCGCTCGTCCCGCGGGTGTCGGCCGCCGCAGGGCTGCGTCGCGCCAGTACCTCTTCCAGGCCGGTCAGGCTCAATGGCTTGCAGAGGAAATCGTCCATGCCTGCCTCGAGGCAGGACAGGCGCTCTTCCTCGCCGAGCGCGGCGGTTAGCGCGACGACCGGCGTGTGACGCATATTGCCCTCCAGCGCCCGCAGTCGCCGGGTCGCCGCATAACCATCGAGGCGCGGCATTTCGCAATCCATCAGCACCAGGTCGTAGTGACGCTCGGCCAGCATGCGCAGCGCCTGTTCACCATCGGCCGCCATGTCGGCCGCATGGCCGAGCTTTTCCGCCAGCCCGGCGGCGATCATCCTGCTGACCGCATTGTCGTCCGCGATCAGCAGGCGCAGGCGGGGAGAAGCGGGTCGTGAATCCATGTGCTCGATCCTGCAATGTGTCGTGTTGTGCAATCCGGCCGTCACTGTAGCCCTTTTTGCGTCCGCAGGGCAGGGGTGCCGGGGCAGTTGCATAACAGGGAAGTAAACCGGATTCCGCCCGCTGTTCGTCGCCTGCCGCGGGACCCCGGCCGGGGATAATTCATGGTATGTCATGCCGGCCCGCGTACTGGACTCAGCGCCGGCCCATTCAGCGGGAGCGAAAAAAATGAACAACAAGCAGGCGCCGACAACCCCGAGCCAGGCCGCGATCTCCACCCTCGAGGAGGACGATATCGCCGCCGCCGGCTCGCCCGCTTCCCGCGCCGGCGCGATCGACCTCAAGGCGATTCGTGAAGCCATTGCCCGGGTCGAAGCCGAAGCCCGCGCCACGGTAGCCGCCGAGAACCGCGCGCACGCCGAGGCCCGCGCGAGGGCGCTGGCCGAAGACAAGGCGCGGCTTGAAGCCGCCGCCGCCGCCGAGGCCTACCAGAACGCCCGGGCCGCGGAAGAAGCGATTGCGGCCAGCCGCGCCAGGCTGGAAGCCGAGCGCGAGGCGCGCGAGGCGAGCGAGGCCCGCGCCGCGGCCATCCAGCGCGAAATCAACGAACTCAAGGCTCGCGCCGAAGCGGAAGCCGAGGCCCGCCGCAGCGCCGAAGAACGCTCGCGCCTGGAGCAGGAAGCCCGCCTGCGCGCCGAGGAAAAGCTGGCCGCCGAAAACGAACTCGCCTCCCGTGCCCGGGCCGCCGCCGAAGAACTGGCGCAGGAAACCGAACTGGCCCGCTGGCAGGCCGCACAGCGCGTCGCCGCCAGCGAAGCCGCGCGCCAGGAAGCCGAAGCCCGCGCCCGCGCGGAAGCCCGGATGGCCGCCCTCGCGCGCGAGCAGGAACGGCGCGAGAAAGAGGCGCGCCAGTCCGCGGAAATGCTGGCCGATGCGCGGCGCGAGGCGCTCGAGCTTGCGCGCGAACGCGAGCGCGCCGAAACCATGGCCCTGCAGGCCGCGCTGTCCCGCGCGCCGGCGGAAGTGCGCGCGCGCGAAGAGGCGCGCGCCCGCGCCCTGATCGAACAGGAAAAGGAAGAAGCCGCACAGGCACGCATCGCGCTCGAACAGCGCACCGCCGAGTCGCTCAAGCTGCGCCTGCAGGCCGAGGCCGAGATGCAGGAAGCGGCGGCCCGCCGGCAACACGCCGAGTCCGTGGCCGCCGCCGCGGCGACTGCCCGCCGCGAGGCCGAGCAGCAGATACACGCCGCCACCGAGGCACGCATCCAGACCGAGCGCGAGTTGCAGGCCCTGGCGCTGTCCCGTGTCGAAGCCGAACACCAGGCCGAACAGCAGGCACGCGAACGCGCGGCGCTCGAAGCCCGCGCCGCGCAGGAAGCCGCGCAACGGTCCGCCGCCGAGCAGGCCGTGGCCCGCACTGCCCGCGAGCGCATCGAGGAAGAGCAGCGCGCCCGCGCACTGGCGGAGAAGCGTGTCGAAATGGAACAGGCGGCGGCCCGCCTCGCCGCCGAGCAGGCGGCCGCCGAACAGGAGGCGTTCGTCCGCGCCACCGAGCATGCGGAACTGCAGCGCCAGGCCGCCGAACTCGCCGCGCTCAGGGCGCGCGAGGCAACCGAACATGCGCGCGCCGAGCGTGAACGCGCCGAAGCCGAGCAGCAGGCCGTTGCCGCGCTGCAGGACAAGCTGCGCGCGGAAGAAGCGGCGATCGCCGCCGCCCGCGCACGCCAGGCGGCCGAACAGGAACATGCCGGCCTCCTGCGCGAGCAGGCGCAGGCCGAAGCGCTGGCCCGGCAGGCGCGGGAAGAAGAATGCGCCGCCGCCCGCGTGGCCCTGCGGAAGGCGATCGAACGCGCGGACGCCCGGCGCCAGGCCGCCGAGGCCGCCGTGCAGAAAGCCAGGGAAGCCGTGGAACTGGCCCGGCTCGAACGCCAGCGCGCCGACGATGAGCAGGCCGCGCTCGCCGCCTTGCAGGAAAAAGTGGCGGTCGAGCGCCAGCGCGCCGACGCCGCGCGCCAGGCACTCGCCGAGGCGCGCCGGAAGCTGGAAGCGGGCAAGGCCGCCGTTGCCGAATCCCGCGCCCGGGCCGAGGCCGACCGGGAGCACGCCGAGGCCCTGCGCGCCAGGGAAGAATCCGAGCGCGCACTACGCGCCGCGAAGGAAGCCGAAGCCACCGCCGCCCGCCACGCCGCGGAACAGGCACAGGCGGAGATCCTGCTGCAGCGCCAGGCCGCGCAGGCCGCCCTGCAAAAGGCGCGCGAAGCCACCGAGCGGACGCGCATCGAGCGCGAGCGTGCCGCCGCCGAACAGGCCGCCCTGCAGGCCGAGCAGCAAAAGCGCGACGCCGAGCTTGCGCTGCAACAGCAGGCCGAAGCCCGCACGCTGGCCGAAAACGAACAGCAGCGCCTGCTGCGCGCGCGGGCGGCCGAGGAAGCATCGCTGCGCGAAGTCGCCGAACGGCGCGCCGCCGCCGAGCGGGAACAGCTCGCGCACGCCGAACAACAGGCCCGCCTGCAGCGCGAGGCCGCCGGGCTGGCAGCGCGCCGCGCCCGGGAAGCCGAGGCCCTGGCCAGGACCGAAGAGGAAAGGGTGGCGGCTGAACAGCAGGCACTGGCCGCAATCGAAGCCCGCCGCGCCGCCGCCCAGGCCACCCGCGACTATGCCGCGGCGCGCGCCGCCGCCGAAGCGCAGCAAGCCGAGCTGATCCGCCAGCGTGAAGCGGCCGAACAAGCCGCCAGCCAGGCAGCCGAGGCCGCGCGCGACGCCGCGCAGCAGGAAGCCAGCCAGGCCGCGGCGCTGGCCGACGCCGCGCGCCGCGCCGCCGAGGCGGCGGAAGCCAGGGCGAGCCAGGCGGAAGCGCTGGCGCGCGCCGAACAGCGCCGCGCCGAGGCTGAACGACAGGCGCTGGAAGCCGTGCGCGTCCAGCTGGCCGCCGAGCAGGCCGCGCGCGAGGAAGCCGAAGCACGCGCCCGCGCCGAACAGGAACACGCGCAGGCATTGCAGGCGCGCGAGCAGGCCGAGCGCGTGGCAAACGCCGCCATCGCCGCGCAGCTCAGGTCGGAGCAGCAGCTCGCCGCCGCGGCCGCCGAGCGCGCCCAGTTCGAACGCCAGGCCGCCGCCGCCGTGATGAAGAAAGTCCGCGAGGCGCTCGCGCTGGCGAAGGCGGAGCGCGAGCGCGCCGCCGCCGAACAGCAGGCACTGGCCGCGATCGAGCAGAAACTCGCAAGTGAAACCGCGGCGCGCCGGGAAGCGGAGGCAAGGCTCGCCGCCGAGCAGGCTCAGGCGCGCCTGGCCCAGGAAAAGGAAACGGCTGAGCGCGACGCCCGCGCCGCCATCGAGGCCAGCCGCGACGCCGAGCAGACGCTGCTCGCCAAGGCGCGCGAGCAGGCCGATGCCCAGCGCCGGACAGCGGGAGCCGCGATTGCACGCGCGCGCGACGCGGTGCAGCTGGCCAGCGCAGAAAGACAGCGCGCCGATGCCGAACAGCAGGCGCTGGCCGCCGTACGCGACAAGCTGCGTGTCGAGCAGGAGCGCTGCGCGGCGGAGCAGGCGGCACAGCGCGCCGCCGACGCCGCGCTCGCCGCCGAACAGCGTGCGCTCGACGAGGCGCGTGCGCGTGCCGCCGCCGAGGAAGCGCAGGCCGGCGTCACCCGGGCGCGCGAACAGGCCGCCTGTCAGGCACGCCTGGCGGCCGAGGCGCGGCTCGCACTCGAACAGCGCTTTCTCGAACAGGCCGAGCAGCAGGCGAGGGCACAGGCCGACGCCGCCGCCGCGGCCGAGGCGCGCGCACGCGAAGCGACCGAACTGGCGCGCGTGGAAAGCGCCCGCGCCCGCGCGGAACAGCAGCTGCTGGAAGCCATCCGCGAACAGCTGGAGAAGGAAGAACAGGCCCGCGCCGAGGCCGAGCTGCGCGCCCACGCCGCCATCGAAACCGCGCGGCTGGCAGAGCTGCGCCTGAAGGCCGAAACCGAAGCCCGCGCGGAGCAGCAGGCCTGCGCCGAAGCGGAAAAGCTGGCCCTCGAGGCAGCGCGCCGGCAGCAGGAATATGCGCGCGAGAGCGCCCGCCAGGCCGACCGCCTGCGCGAGCGCTGCGAACAGGAGCGGGAACAGGCGCAGGCCCTGGCGTCGGACCTGATCGGACGCCTGAGCGCGGAAGGCGACCAGGCCGGCCAGTGGCGCGAACGCGCGGAAGCCGTCCTGGCCGAATCGCCGCTGTCCGCGCCGCGACGCCGCCGCGTCAGCATCGCCGCCGCGCTCGGCGGTGCCACGCTCGCAGGCGGCATGGCACTCGCCGGTGCCTGGGCCTACTTCGCCGGCGACGCCTCACCCGCCGCGCCTGCGACGGCCGCGCCGGCGGCAGTGGCGCAGGCTTCCGGCACGCTGTCCGCCGGCGTGCCGGCCGTCCTGCAGCTGTCCTATGAGCTGCGCACGGACCCGGATGGCGCCGCCGGCAAGCCATGACGGACGTTCCCGGCGTGTTCCGGGAGCGTTCATTCCTCCGTGTTCCACCTTGCCTTTCTTGCTTGCGCAAGCGTCAAGTCCCGCCCGCGAAATGGCCTTCCGACGGCGCTGAGTATAGAATGCTGTGGTTTTTGCGCCGGCCGCCGGCCGGCGCGCGGTACGCGCCGCGCGCGCCACTGCCGATTTGCTGCAAAATATCGCCGATCCACATTCCATGACCCCCGTCCCGCGTCGCATGTTCCGCTTTTCCCTGCGCTCCAAACTGCACCAGTCGGCTGCCGGCGGCCTGCTCGCCGCGCTGCTGTGCGTGCCCGCGTTCGCGGACGAGCTTGCGGATGTCAACAGATTCATCCGCGCCAACCAGCATGCCGAGGCCCTGTTGCGGGCCGATGCCTATCTCGCGAAAAATCCGCGGGATGTGCAGATGCGTTTTCTGAAGGGCGTCATCCTCGCCGAGCAGAACAAGCCGGCGGAAGCCATCGCCATCTTTCAGAAGCTGACGGAAGACCATCCTTCGCTGCCGGAACCGTACAACAACCTCGCCGTGCTGTATGCGGCGTCGGGGCAGTATGAAAAGGCGCGCGCGGCGCTGGATGCGGCCATACGCACCAACCCCAGCTACGCCACCGCCTACGAAAACCTGGGCGACGTGCACGCCAAGCTCGCCAGCCAGGCCTATGACAAGGCATTGCAGCTCGAATCGGGCAATGCAGCCGCCAAGTCCAGGCTCACCCTGGTGCGTTCGATGAACGGAACCGGCGACGCCACCCGACTCGCCGGCGTCCCGACACCGGCCGCGAGACCGGCGCCGCCGCCGGCCAGGCCCGCCGAGCAGCTCGCGATGGCACGGCCGGAACCGGCTGCGCCGCCCGCGAAACCGGTCGAGCCGCCCGCGCGGCAGGAACCGCGCGCGGAGGCCGCGAAGCCACAGCCCAGGGCCGAGCCGCCCAGGGCCGAAGCACCGAAGGCCGAAGCACCTAAGGCCGAAGCCAAGCCCATGCCGCCCAAGGCCGAACCGCCCAGGCCCGCGCCGAGGCCGTCCAACGCCGAGCGCAACGAAGTGGCCGAAGTGGTCGAAGCCTGGGCACGCGCCTGGAGCGCGCAGGACGTGAAGTCCTATCTCGCTTTCTACGGCAATGATTTCCAGACGCCCGGCGGGCAGTCGCGCAAGGCATGGGAAGACGACCGCCGCGCCCGGATCGCGGGCAAGGGCAGCATCAAGGTCAGGATAGAATCGCCCCAGGTCAGCGTCGAGGGCAACAACGCCACCGTGCGCTTCCGCCAGGTCTACATATCCGACCGCCTCACCGCCACCACCCGCAAGACGCTGGTGCTGGCCAGGCAGGGCGGGCGATGGAAAATCAAGCAGGAGAACACAGGCAGTTGATGTTGCGCTTCCCAATCACATTCCCATTCCTGTCGCCTCGCCCGGGCAAGGCGGCCCGCGCCCTGTTGCTGAGCATGGCCTGTCTGCTTTCCGTGTCCGGAACGGCCGGCGCCGGCCCGCGCGACCGCGACGACAAGCCCGATCCCGAGGCCCTGCTGATCGAGGTCTACAAGGAGCTCGGCGCCAACAACCTGCGTGCCGCGCAGGAAAAGGCCGACCGTCTGGTCGAAGCCTATCCCAACTTCCGTCTCGGCCACCTGGTGCGCGGCGACCTGCTGCTGATGCATACCCGCCCGGTCAAGGTGCTGGGTGCGGTCGACGGCCCCGAGGACAAGCTCAAGAACCTGCGCGCCGAAGCCATGCAGCGCCTGCGCTTCCTGCGCGAGCGGCCCGATCCCAACCTGGTGCCGCGCGTCGTGCTGCAGATGCGCGCCGACCAGAAGCATGTGCTGCTGGTCGACGCCAAGCGCTCGCGCCTGTTCGTGTACCGTCATGAAGGCGGGCAGCTGAAGTTCGTGACCGACTACTACGTCAGCCAGGGCAAGCTTGGCATCAACAAGCTCAAGGAAGGCGACCAGAAGACGCCGGTCGGCGTCTACTACATCACCAGCCATCTTCCCGACTCGCGCCTGCCCGAGTTCTATGGCACCGGCGCGCTGCCGATCAACTATCCCAACGAATGGGACAAGCTCAACGGCCGCAGCGGCTCGGGCATCTGGCTGCACGGCACGCCGCCCGACAGCTACAGCCGGCCGCCGCTGTCCTCCGACGGCTGCGTCGTGCTCACCAATCCCGACCTCGAGAAACTCGCCGAGTCGGTAGAAATCGGCAAGACGCCGGTCGTCATCGCCGAGAGCATTGAATTCGTCGGCAAGCTGCGCTGGGAAAACGACCGCCAGCTGGCCGCGCGCCTGGTGGAAAACTGGCGGCGCGACGTCGAGAGCCTGGTGCCCTCGCGCGTACTGGCCAATTACAGCCGCGACTTCAAGTCGGAGCGGGGCGAAGACCTCAAGACCTGGTTCAACAAGCCGCAGCAGTCCGTCCTGCGCAACGTCAGGAAGCTCGAAGTCAAGCTGCGCGACACCACCCACTTCTTCTACCCGGGCCGTTCCGACATGATCGTCAGCACCTTCACCCAGGAAACGACGATCGGCAAGAACACTTCCTCCATCCGCAAGCGGCAGTACTGGGAGAAGGAAGCCGGCCAGTGGAAGATCATTTACGAACTCACCTTGTGATCCCTCATGCGCCACGCATTCGCGTGGCGCTACCATTTCCGTTCGACGAATAGCAAGCCTGCTTCAGGCTGGTTGAACTTCAGCTCATTGGCGGCGGTCTTTTCGATACGGCAGCATTCCCGCGCCTTGCCGCGGCTTCGCCACGCGATACTCCTCCAGCCCGGCATTGCGCGCACTTCGCGCGCTTTGTGCGCAGCAATGCATGCCGGCACTTCCAGTTTTTTTCGAACATGAGGGCAAGTCGCTTGGCCGGATTCAGATCAGCGGGACGTCCCCGCCAACCTCCACCAACGCCCTCCGGCAATGCCGGAGGCGATGCGTCCCGTTTTGCCGCCGCCAACCTTCCGCCCTACAGGGCCCAGGACGCGGCCCGGCCGCAGCGCACCGAGCCGGAGCTGGATCTCAGCCCGGAGGCCCTCGCAGCCAAGGCGGCGGCCGCCCATTACGACGCGCTCTATGGCGGCGGACCGCAAACCCCGGCGCGCCGTCGTTCACCCTTGCTCATCATGTCGCTCGTTTTCGCGGTGGGCGCGGGCGCCGGCCTCGCCGGCTCGAAATGGTTTGCTTCCACGCCAAAGAATCCGCCCCTCTCCGCGTCCGCGCTGGCGTTGTCCGCCCCGGCCGCCACCGTCGTCGACCCCGACGGCGAGGAGAGGGCGCTGCGCGGCATACGGCCGAGCGAACTCCCCTACGACGGCAAGGCGCCCGCCGGGGAGGTCGAGGGCGGCCAGCGCGAGGCCAGGGCCGAACGGCCGGACCCGGCGCCCGCCGGCGCACCCACGGCCGCCGCCGTGCCGGAATCGAAACCGGCGCCGCCTGAACCGAAAGCCGCGGTGGCGGAAGCGGCTCCCGCCCGGGCCGAGCCGAAAGCCGCCGCGCCCGAGCCGAAACCCCCTGTCCCCGAGCAGAAGCTCGCGGCCAGGGAATCCCGGCCCGAGCCGGTGCGGGAGCAGAGCCGGGCACGGCAAGCCGACCGCGCGGAGGCAGGCGAAACCGCCGCGCCGGCCAGGGAAACGAGACGCGCCGAGACGCCGCGCAAGGCGGCCACCCCGACCCGCACGGCGAAGGCCGGCACCGAAAACGCCGGCGAGGTCGAGCGCATGCGCCGGCAGGCGGATGAAGAATTGAACAAGAAGACCGCCGCCGCCAGCAGCACCCCCCGCCGTGGCGGCGACAATTCACGCCTGCAGCAGGTGTCCAGCGCGCTCGCGAGCTGCGACCGGCGCGCCAACATCATCCTGCGCGAGCACTGCCGCTGGCAGGTCTGCAACGGCATGTGGGGCAAGAACGGCTGCCCGTCCTACGCCAGCGCCCGCCGCGATCCCTACGCCTACTGAACGACGGCGCCGCGTCCGCGGCCCGTCAGCCATCCTTCTTCCTTGTTTCTCAATGCCTTGCGCATCCGCGCTGTCCGTGTTTCTCATCCCGCTTCAACTTCGTCACAACAAAGTTCTTCCGTATAGGCATAACAAAGTTCTTACGAAGTAAGAATTTGTTCGAACAATGTACGAATAAGAATTTTCCAACCAGAAATTTTGTAGTACGATGTTAGAACCTACTGTTAAAGGGATTTCTATGAAGACTGCGATCCGCAAGATGGGAAATTCACAGGGCGTCCTGATCCCGAAGCCCTTCCTTTTGCAGACCGGTCTCGATATCGGTGAAGTCGAGATCCAGGTGGAGAACGACGCGATCGTGATCCGC
Source organism: Noviherbaspirillum aridicola (assembly GCF_019656455.1). Lineage (GTDB taxonomy): Bacteria > Pseudomonadota > Gammaproteobacteria > Burkholderiales > Burkholderiaceae_D > Noviherbaspirillum > Noviherbaspirillum aridicola. The sequence continues at coordinate 50,356 of NZ_BPMK01000021.1, read as the reverse complement.
AAGCCCAAGAAGAAATGCCGCGAGGGCTGGGCCGAGGCATGCCAGCAGATCGCTTCGGCGACGGCGGAAGCCGAGCAGGTGGTCGCCTGGCCGCTGGTACCCGCCGACAAGGAAGCGGGCTTCACATGGTAAAGCGGGCCGAAGTCTGGCTGGTCGAGTTCGACAAGCCGGTCGGCAGCATCACGCAGGAGCGCTGGCCCTGCGTGATCGTCTCGCCGGAAGAGATGGATGAATACCTGAACACCCTCATCGTCGCCCCGATGAGCACGCATGACCTGCCCGCGCCGTTCCGGATTCCCGTGCAGTTCATGCAGAAGGACGGACTGATCCTGCTGGATCAGATCTGCACGCTGGAAAAGGCGCGCCTGATCAGAAGGCTGGGCGAGATTGACGACCTCACCATGGCCCGCGCGCTGGAAGTACTTCAAGAAGTTTTCGCTTATTGAGATAAGGATCGAAACACATGAACGATTACCTGTCCGAAATCCGCGATGTGAATCTCAGCTATCTGATGATCGCCCAGCAGATGATTCGCCACGACCGCGCGGAAGCGATCTTCCGTCTCGGCATCAGCGGCGAAATCGCCGACCTGATCGCCAGCATGAGCAATGCGCAGGTCCTGAAGATGGCGAGCTGCAACGTCATGCTGTCGCGCTTCCGGTTCGACGACAGCACGATCCTCTCGACCCTGGTGCGCGACAAGGCCGGCGCCGCGCCCACGCCGCTGCACGCGTCGATCATCATGGCGTCGCAGGCGCCTGAACAGGTCGCCTGAGAGGGCTTTCGGAACAAGACAGAGATGGTCTCCCGATTCCTGAACGGCCCGGCGCTCGTCGTCATGCGGGGAGCGTGCTGACATGCACACGCTCGACGTGATCGACAGCGCCCTGCAATGGGAGACCGAGCGGCAGAACCGCCTGCATCAGCAGGCGCTCGAGCTGAAGAAAAAACAGGCGCTTGAGGACTCCCATCAGGCCGCCCCCGCCATGATGCCGGCCGCTGCCGTCGACGCCGCGCCCGGCCTGCCCGACAGAGTCAGCCGCATCCCGGACATGCGTTCGGCGCTGATTCCATTCGAAGAGACCGCCGGCGACGAAGTCTGGAGCAAGCCCTTCGCGCTGACCAAGGCCGACCTCGAGCCCTGGACATCCTTCCTCGCCGGCTACAACCAGTCCCGGCTTTTCCTGCAGCCCGCAGGCGGCGCCGCGTCCGCCGCCGCCGCCCAGGCACAGGATCCATCGCACCTCGACTACGCGGTGCGCGCATTGCTGACCCTCAAACGCGTGCCGCCGCGGCTCGTGCTGGAACCGCCGGTGCAGATCAACCGGCAAGTCGAATACCAGGACGTGGAAGCCGAATTGCAGGCATCCGAAGGCAGGCTGCGCCGCGACACGATGCTCAAGCTCGCGCAGGAACTGCATCAGAAGCAGCTCGCCAGAGCGGTGGAGGCAGGCCGCAAGCTTGGCGACGACCTGTATGAAGCGATGATGGGCGAGGGTTACGTCAACCTCATCCGGGCATGGGAGCGCGTCCACGACCGCAAGCCATCGATCGAGGAATTGCACGTGATGCTCAGTACCGGCAAGGTCAAGGCATTGCCGCAGCGCGCGCCCGCATCCGCACCTTCCCCCACCCTTGCATCCGCACCCGCAACCACGCCAGCCTCCGCTCCCGCCGTCGAGAGCGGCGCCAGGCGCAGCGGCACCGCCGCGTTCGCGCAACACGCGGCCCCGGCAGCGGCGCGGCCGGCGCCCAGGCCACCTGCAATGGAGCCGGTGGCCGAGGACGATGATGATGCCGACGCACTCGTGTCCCTCGGCGCCGCGCGCAGGATCGCGCGCGATGAACACCGCCCGGCGCCGAAAGCGAAGCCGGTGCCCCGCATCTACTGGTATCTCCTTCACGCCGCGGCCAGCAGCGCAAGCGCGGCCGCGCTTGCCTGGTTCTGGCTCGGCTGACCGCGGCCACGTCCATCCACGATTTCCGCACCATACCCGCGGCCGCGTTACGCAAACAGCCCGGTTGCTCGTTCACCGGCGCCCCTGAGCGGCATCGCGGGCGCTGCTTCCTCCTGATCAAGTCCACGCACTGACGGCCTTTCCGCGGCTGCCTGCCAACGCATGCCCCTGCGTGGCGCGACGCAGGGAACCCCGGTCGCCCGCCCGCTACTCACGCCTGTGCCTGCTTCCATCCAGCCCGGGCCTCATGGTGGTCGCGGTAATCGACACGGAGAGACAACTATGAGAACGCGCTTTTCAAATACCTTCTTCCTGCCGGATATCGCCCCGCCCGTGCGTGCGGAAGCATCCCGCCCCAGTCGAGCAGCCGCATCGCCGGTGCTGTATGCGCCTGCCAGGTACGGCAACATTCCCAACTTCCGCCAGCATGCGGATTTTCCGAAATTTGAGCGCGAATACCGTGAGTTGATCGACCGCTTGCCAGCATTTGTCGCGGCCCGTGCAGGCGAGCTGGATCCGCCTGTGAGCGAGGCACGGCAAGATGCGATCAGGGCCGACTGTGAAACCTTCAAGGGCCACCTGTTCGAGCCCCAGGGGTTCTTCAGCGATCACGCGAATATCATGTACGGCAGCGCCAAGGAGATGCTGGCCGCTTTTGCCGACAAACTCAGCGACGAGCGCATCGCCCTCCGGTCCCGAATAGACGCGGTAGCGAATCTGAGTTCGACGCTGGCGGTGTGTGCCGGCGGCGTGACGACAGCGATCACCGATGGGCTCTATCAGCTTCGCATGGCGAACACGGGCATCAAAGGGCAGGCAAGGCGGATGATGAAGGCGATGGCGGTTGCCGCGATCCTCTCCCATGTCAAGGCCTCGCACGAGTACTCCGCTAACTTCGAGGTGCATCTGGTGAACCATTACTTCAATCGTCTTGCGGACAAACTCGGCCTCCCGGAGGAGCCGGACCCGTTCGCGCCCAGCATGGCCGCGCGTGTGACGGATGAACTGGCGAGGCGTTGCGAGGACAGCGTGTTCGCCGTGTTGAAGCCGGGTCTGCTCATCAACCGGCTCGCGGACGACTACTTTACACGGGTGAGGGATGCGGTGGGAGCATCGCCGGCGCAAGACGTGGAACTGGGACCCGGGCAGCTGGCGACACTCAACGACCTGAAGCAGAACGTCCTGGATCCGGAGTATGGAGATATCTCCACTCATAGCTTTGTTCACGCCGACGATGAAACGGGCCAGTGTCACCTCTGGCGGACCAGCGCGGGCATCGCGGAGAAGGTGACGCAGTTGATGCGCCGGGAGGAATTGATCGACTTCGATAAAGCCATCACGCTCGCCGAGGACGCCGGCGATGGTGGAGCCATCATGCAACTTGGTCCGTTGTTCTGGACGAAGGACAAGGACGGTCGCTGCGACCCGCTGGAGGCAAGACGCCTGCTGGACATTTCTCCGCTCACGTTGAATCGTCATCCCGAGATTGAGGTCGACGACCTTCCCGAGACCATGTCCGAGATCGCCGGATACCTGATTGAGCAGACCGATCGCGAAAACCTGCAGGCATGCGAGAACGCCGCCCAGTGGATAGGCGAGTTTGTACAGGTCATGCAAGCAGTCCCGCGGGTTGCCTCCGCATGCGCCAGGCAGGTTCTTTTTCTCGGCGCGTCTTTCGGCAATCCCGACGTCATCCAGGAGGTCCTGCAGCTGAACGAGGAAGAGGAGCAGATTTACAAGGATGTCGATATCGAGGGCCGGGACCCGCAAGGACGCACGGCACTGATGCTTGCTGCGGCAGGCGGCCACACCGGCGCCCTCCAGACCCTGATCGAAAGGGGCGCCGATATCGAGGCCGTAACGCCGAATAAAGATACCGCCTTGCATCTGGCGGCCCATCATGGACAGGATGGGGCCATATCGCATTTGCTCACGAAGGGCGCGAACATCGACGCGCTCAACGGCTCCCACATCACTCCCGCGGGTGTGGCGGCAGGGAGAGGGCAGTTGAAGGCCTTGCACGTGTTGATCAAGAACGGCGCGGAGTTGACGAACGTACCCCTGCTGGCCGGGGAACAAGGTCAGACCGAGGCGCTTGAGATATTGCTTAATCATGGAATCGACGAGGATCAGCAACACCGGGGAGACCGGACTGTGCTGATGGCGGCGGCCGGGTTCGGCCATGTGGCGGTGCTGGAGATGCTTCTCAAGAAAGGCGCAGATCCTGGCATCGTGACTGCCAGTTCTCCGCCCGCGCTCCATCTGGCCGCGGAGGCAGGCCACGCGGAAGCTCTCCGGATTCTGCTCCACCACGGAGTGCTCCCCGATCTTCGTGGGCACCACGGTGCCACCGCAGCCATTTGTGCGGCCAGGCAAGGGAAGGCCGAGTGTTTGCGGATCCTGATCGACCGCGGGGCCGATATCAATGCGGAAGATGACCGTGGCTATACAGCCCTTCTGGCTGCTGCGGAACAGGGTCATGTCGAGGCGTTTCGGGTCGCCCTGGAGGGGGGCGCAAGTATCACCGCTCGCACAGTGCAAGACCACACCGCGGCGATGCTGGCCGCCTCGGTCGGCAGCATCGAGATGTTGCAGCGGCTGTTGCAGCATGAGGCAGACCTGCATCTCGCTGACGGGGTCGGGAAGACAGCGATGATGTATGCAGCCGAAGCGGGCAAGGTCGAAGCATTGCGCTTCCTGCTTGACCAGGGTGCGCCGGTGGACGGACGCACCAGCCGGCAGTGGAGCGCACTCATGTATGCCGCCATCCGCGGTCATGGCGAGGCACTCGGGTTGCTGATCGAGCGGGGCGCGGATGTGAACGCACCCGACAATAACGGTACAACGCCGCTCATGCTCGCAGCCCGCGGGGGGCACCCGGACGCGATACGTCTGCTGGTCGAAGCAGGGGCGATCGTCGATGCCGCCGACAACCAGGGCGCCACTCCGCTCATCGCGGCTGCGCTTGCAAACCGCGCGACGGCGGTCGTTGCGCTGCTCGAGGCCGGCGCGGACATTCATGCACAGGCGTCCGATGGAAGGACCGCGGTGATCGCTGCAGCCGAGCAAGGCCATACTTCGGCATTCACCGCTTTGTTCAAACCAGGCGTGCACGATGTGGAAGGGGCATTGCTGCGCGCCTCACCCGCCATGCTGACCGGCATCGAAAGCATGCTGAGGGCACTCGAGCCGGATTTCAAGCTGGAGGTTCTCAGGGTGGTCGCGAAGGGTCTCCGCGGGGCGATCGCCTCCGAGGCGATCAACAATCTTGATGCCTTTATCACGATGGTGAACAACTCCAGGGAAAACCTGAGTCCGACCCAGAAGAAAAGCCTGCTGACGAAAATCAGGGGCGCCCAGAAAATGATGAAGGGGATCTGCAACTCACGGCAATACCACCGGCTCAAGACCAGGCACCCTGAGTTCCATGAACGATACAAGGCAATGAAAACGAACTTGAAGCATGCGTAGTGCCGCGCCCGGCCCGCCTGTCCGGGGCCGCCAGCGCACCGCTCGTGATCGTTGACGGAACCGTGTTTCCATGCCCGACACTCAAGCGGATCGCCTGCTTTAGTCGGGCTCCCGCTCCGTCGAGGCCATCGCCAGGGAGGGAGGAGTCCGGCCAGGCTCCATCAGGAGACGATCATGAGAATGCAGTTCAACCCTGGCTTTTTCACGCCGGTTCAGGTCCCGCCCGCGCCGCCGCAAGCGTCGGCTTCCAGCAGCGCTCCCGCATCCCCGCTGTTATATTCGCCGGCCAGGTATCAGTCGCTCAATGCATTTCTCCAGCACGAGGACTATGCGCGCCTGGAGCATGAGTACCGCGAGATTATCGACCGCATTCCGGATTTTGCAGCGGCGAATGCGGACAAGGTCGCCCCTCCGCTGAGCAGGGCGAGCCTGAACCGGATCAGAGCCGACTGCGAGGCATTCAAGCACCAGCTCTTCCATCAGCAGGGGGCACTCTACGATGCGCACAGGGAAATCATGTACGGCATCGCGAAGGAGACCCTGACTGCCTTCACCGAGCTGCTTGCGGATCAAAGCCTCGCGCTTCACAAGCGGCTTGATGCCGTCGTGAACCTGACCCCGCAACTCAGAGTGTGTTCCGGGGGAACGATGACGGAACTAACCAACGAATTGCAGAAGCTGCGGGCTGCCAGATCCGGCATCAAGGGAGCAGCCATGCAGCTGAAGAAGAGGATGGCCCAGGCAGCCATCGCTGAACATATTCGAGCCCGGCATCCTGACTTCAATCCTGGCAACGAAGTGCACCTGGTGAATTTCTATCTCGATCAAGTTGCGGGGGAGCTCGGCCTGAGCCTGGAGCAGGATTCATTTCTTCAAAGTGTCGCAGCCGACGTGACGCCTGGCTTGATCGCTGAATGCAAGAAGCGGGTATTCGCCGTGTTGAAGCCCGGGCGTCTCATTGCCAGTATGGCCGACGATTACTTCGGCAGGGTGAGGGCAGCGGCGGGCGCGCCTGTCTCGGTCGATGCACCGCTTGGGAATGCTGAGTTGCAGAAGATAAGCGACGTCAAGCAGCAGGAACTCGATCCCGAGTACGGCGAAGTCAGCATGCACAGCTTCATCCGTCTCGGAGAGGACGATTCGGTATCACACCTGGCCGGAACGCCCGGCGGTATTGCCGAAGAAATGGCGCGATCAATGCACGGTCAGGGCTTGATCAACGTCGACAATGCGATCGCTCTCTCGGAGGCCTCCGATGCGGGCGGCGCCATCATGCTGCTCGGTCATCTTTTCTGGACCAGGGACAAGGAAGGTCGCTGCGATCCGCTGCCGGCGAGGCGCTGGTTTGAATTATCTCCGCTAGCGCTGCGGAACCACCCTGACATCGATGGTGACGATCTCGCGGTTGTTCTCACGAACATGGCGCAGCACATACTTGACCAGACCGATGCGGAGAATCTGCAGCCCGGGGACATGCCCGCCGGTTGGCTCGATGATTTCCTGAAGGTTGTGATGGCCGTCCCGTCGTTGGTGACCGCCTGTGCCGGGCATCTCCTGTTTCTCGGCGCATCTTTCGGCGAGACGCAAGTAGTGAAACGGATTCAGGGATTCGTGCATGATCGCCCCAGGTACAGAGGCATCGATAGCCCGGATGCGCAGCGCCGCACGCCCCTGATGCTGGCCGCCATGCGCGGGCATGCCGAGACAGTTGATCTGCTGCTTCAGAAAGGGGCGAACCTCAAGGCGGTAACGCGAGGAAGGGATACCGCCTTGCACCTGGCCGCCAGCCACGGGCATGTCGAGGTGATCGGGCGATTGATCGCGGCGGGTGCGGAAATTGATGCATCCAACGGTTCGCGCCGAACTCCGGCCATGCTCGCCGCCGAGGGCGGGCATGCCGCGGTGCTCGATGTGCTGCTTGAGCAAGGGGCGAACCTCAAGGCGGTAACGCGAGGGGGAAATACCGCCCTGCATCTGGCAGCCAGGCATGGTCATGTCGGCGTGATCAGGCGATTAATTGCGGCGGGTGCCGGGCTTGATGCACTCAATCATTCGAACCAGACCGCTGCCATACTCGCCGCTGGAGGCGGGCATACCGAGGCCCTGCGCCTGTTGATTGATGGTGGCGCCAATCTTGGGGACACTCCTCTTCCGGCCGCGAGGAGCGGACGCCTCGAGACGCTCGAACTGTTGCTCGACCTCGGCTTCGACAAGCACAAGAACATGCTCTTGCCGCAGCAGTCCGGGCGGCAGCGCACCGTGCTGATGGAGGCAGCCAGGTTAGGGCACCTCGAGATGCTGGGGATGCTCCTCGAACGGGGCGCGGATCCCAATGTCACGACGCCCCGACACGAAAGTACGACGGCACTCCATCTCGCTGCCGATGCGGGCCAAACAAAAGTCGTCGAGTGCTTGCTTGATCATGGCGCAAGCCTCAATCTCGGCGACGGCTGGAAATACACCCCCGTCATGCTTGCGACCAAGGGCGGACACCTGGAGACACTGAAATCGCTCATTGACCGAGGTGCGGACCTCAACGTGTCGGCCGATCGCGGTACAACGGCGCTCATGGTCGCCGCGGATTGGGGGCGGATCGAGGCCCTTCAACTCATCATCGACAAGGGCGGGAATATCGACGACACAAACGATGACAACAGGACTGCCCTGCTGCAGGCGGCGGCCCGGGGCAGAACCGAGGTTGTCCGGGTCCTGGCCGAAAAAGGCGCAAACGTGAATGCAGCGGACAACAACGGAGAGACGCCGCTGCTGCTTGCGATACAACGGCGCGACACGGCCGCGGTGGAAGTGCTGCTTGAAAAGGGGGCCGACGTCAACGCGCGCAACCGTGCCGGATCCACCCCCCTCCTGCTGGCGGTGAATCAGGGCACGGGAGACATGGTGCGACTGCTGGCCGAGAAAGGGGCGAACGTGAATGCAGCGGACCATGAGGGAGAACCGCTGCTCCTGCTGGCAATACGGAAGGGCGATCCCGCCATAGTGGAAGCGCTGATCGATAAGGGTGCGGATGTCAATGTCCGCAACGCTGACGGGTCCACCCCGATCCTTATGGCAGTGGATCAGGGCATGGCGGATGTGGTGCGAGCGCTGGCCCGGAGAGGCGCGGACCTGGATGCGACGGACAGTGAGGGGGTGGCCCCGCTCCTGCTGGCGATGCAGAAGGAGGATCGCAGCCTTGCGGAAGCGCTGATCGACAATTATGCGGATGTCAACGTGCGCAACAATGCGGGTGCTACGCCGCTCATGCTGGCCGCCGAGGCTAACGATGTGGAACTTGTGGAGCAGCTGGTGGCACGGGGTGCCGACGTCAAGTTGGAGGCGCCCGGTGGCAGAACCCCAGCCGTGATTGCGGCGGAAGCGGACAAGCCCGGCATCCTCGCTGTTCTGTTCGGCGCCGGCGCCCTGGACGACGCCTGGCTGGCGCTGTCGCGCCCTGCCATGTTCACCGGTATCAGGTCGCTGCTTGCCAACCTGGACCCCGACATGCGTCTGCCGATACTCCTGGCGCTCTGCAAGGGACTGCGCGCGGCGATTGCCGACAAACGCGTTGAGGGACTGAATGGGTTCGTTCAGACGGTGAATGCCGCAGTCAGCCCGCCGGATGAAGCAGTGGCCCCGCTCGACCGCAGGCAGTGCAACCGCCTGTTGTCCGCCATCCGGGGCGCGCAAAAATACCCGCACGGATTGTGCAACACGAAGGAGTACACGCAACTGAAGCAGAGCAACCCGGATCTCTACCAGAATTTCAAGGCGTTGAAACAGTTGTTGAAGTCCCAGTAGCCACATCGGACGAGGAGCGGGCAGATGCTCAGGGTGAACGCAGCATCGCGCAACCGGGGATGGGGCGGCTGACGGCAATCCGGGGGATCAGCCGGCTTCGCCAGGGAAGCGCGCGCGGGCCCCTGTCCAGAAACGCGGACGGCGCGCCAAAAGAAAAAAGCGGTCACTATTGCTAGTGACCGCTTCAATTCTGGTAGGCCGTGCTGGGCTCGAACCAGCGACCAACGGATTAAAAGTCCGCTGCTCTACCAACTGAGCTAACGACCCGAAGACCAAGATTATAGAGATCGTTTATCGCTCCTGTCAATTCGACAGCGAAGAAATTTTCCGTTCTCCAACTGTCGGCGCGACGGAGCGATTACTTCAGCGCAGCAAGCCTTTCCTGCGCGGTCTGCGCCGCCGGCGAGCCGGGGAACTGCGCCACCAGCGTCTCCAGCGTCTTCCTTGCCCCCGGACGGTCCTTGAGCTCCAGCTGGCAGCTCGCGATGTTCAGCAAGGCGTCGGCGGCCTTGGGACTGTCAGGGAAGTTCTTGACCACCGTCTGCTGCGCGCTGATCGCGTTCTTGTAGTCGCGTTGCGCGTAGTAGGTATTGCCGAGCCAGTAGTACGCCGACGGCGCCAGTCCGGAATTCGGGTAGCGGCGGGTGAAGTCGTAGAACGCCGCGCCCGCGTTCTTGTAGTCGCCCGCCTTAAAGTAGGCGAGGGCGGCGTCGTAGGCACGCTGCTCCGCCTGCTCGACGCTGAACTCCTTGCCGTCCACCGTCACCGTCTGCGGTTCCAGCTTGCGCAGGCGGGCGTCGAGGTCGACATAGAAATCCTTCTGACGCTTCTGTGCATTGGCGAGCTCGTTGGTCAGCAGCTCGATCTGGCCGCGCAGACGCGCGATCTCCTGGCGCAGTTGCTCGTTCTGCGTGTTGAGATCAAGGCTGTTGGTCTTGTCGGCCTTGGCGTTGATCTCGTTCTGCATGTTGTTCAGGCGCGCGCGGATGTCGAGGATGGCGCGGCGCGCTTCATCGTCTTCGAACAATGCGGCGCCTGCCTGCAGCGGAGCCAGTGAACATGCGGCCAGTACGGCCGCGGCGATGGAAGACTGGATCTTGTTCATGGATTACTGGTAAGCCAGATCGGCGCGGCGGTTCTCGGCCCAGGCAGCTTCGTCGCTGCCGGTCGCCTTCGGCTTTTCTTCGCCGAACGACACCGCTTCGATTTGTTGATCGGATACGCCCAGCAGCGACATCGCGCGACGTACTGCTTCGGCGCGCTTCTGGCCGAGCGCCAGGTTGTATTCGCGGCCGCCGCGCTCATCGGTATTGCCCTGGATGATGACCTTGCGGCCCTTGTTGGCGGCGAGGTACTTGGCGTGCGCTTCGATCACCGGCTTGAACTCGTCCTTGACGATGTAGGAATCGTAGTCGAAGTAGATGCTGCGCTTGGCCAGCACGCCCTTCGGATCGTTCAGCGGATCGACCGAGCCGGTGGTCAGCGGAGCGACGGAGCGGGCGTCGGCGGTGCCGGTGGTCGGGGTGCCGGTGCGGTCTTCGACCTTGACGTTGTCATCCAGCTTGACGTTGGAGCCGCAGGCGGCAAGCAGCATGGCGCTGGACAGGATGAGTGCAAGAGTCGTGTTGTTGCGCATTCTTAGTTTCTCCCAAAGAAAAATGATGCAAAGGCTTGAATTATTTCATGAAAGGGCCCCAGGTGGGCTCGCGGATGTCTCCGGCCTGCGTCGTCAGGCGTTGTTTTACGCGGCCGTCGACGGAAACCACGGCCAGGCTGCCCCGCCGTCCCGCTTCGGTCGCGTACATGATGTACTTGCCGTTGGGCGAGAAGCTGGGGGATTCGTCGCGCGAGGTATCGGACAGGCGCAGCTCCTGGCCGCTGGCCAGGTCCAGCGCGTACAGCTGGAAGCGGCCCTCGCGGCGCGAGATGTAGGCCAGCGTCTTGCCGTCCGGCGAAAGCCGCGGGCTGATGTTGTAGCTGCCGTTGAAGGTCACGCGCTGCGCCTCGCCGCCGCTGGCGCTCATCCGGTAGATCTGCGGTCCGCCGCTGCGGTCGCTGGTGAAGTAGATGAACTGCCCGTCCGCCGAGAACTGCGGCTCGGTCTCGATGCCGTTCGTATTGGTCAGCTGGCGCAGCCCGCTGCCGTCGGCATTGACGACATAGACCTGGGTATAACCGCTGCGCGACAGGGCGAGCGCGAGCCGGCTGCCGTCGGGCGACCACGAGGGCGCGGAATTGCTGCCGCGGTGGTTGGCGATCACCGTCCGCTGGCGATTGGTCAGGTCCTGCACGTACACCACCGGCTTCTTCGCCTCGAACGAGACATAGGCGACCTTGGTGCCGTCGGGCGACCAGGCGGGGGAGATGATCGGCTCGTTGGAACGCAGCGCGACCTGGGTGCTTTCGCCGTCGGCGTCGGCCACTTCAAGCCGGTATTCGTTGCCCGACTTGGTGACGTAGGCGATGCGGGTGGCGAACATGCCGCGCACGCCGGTCAGCTTTTCGTAGATGTCATCGGCGATCTTGTGCGCAGCCACCCGCAGGCGGTCCGGCCCGGCGGTCTGGCCGAAGCCAGACAGGTTGCTGTTCCTGACCGTGTCCATCAGGCGGTAGCGCACGTCATAGCGGCCGTCGGCCAGGCGCTGCACGCTGCCGACCACCAGCGCGTCGGCGCCGCGCCCCTTCCAGTCGGCGAGGTTGACCGGTGTGGTTTCCGACATCACGTTGCCGGTGTCGATGATCTTGAAATAGCCGCTGCGCTGCAGGTCGGCCTTGACGATGGCGGTGATCTGTTGCGGCGCCATGGTTTCGTCGGCGAAGCCGGCGATGGCGACCGGGATCTGGGTGGCGCCCACACCCGAGGTTTCGACCCTCAGCTGGGCCTGGGCGGCGCCGACAAAGCCGAGCGCCAGCACGAAGAAACCGCGCGTAAAGAAGTTTTTCATCATCGCTATTGGTCTTTCGGTTTGTGTATGCCTATGAAAGTCGACGGCACGCTGCCGTTGCTGTCCTTCGGGAAGGGCTGCGAACGCTCGATCGCGCGCGCGACCGCTTCGTCGAATCCCGGAACGCCGGAGGATTTCAGCTTGCGCATGCCGGCGACGGAGCCGTCGGGCAGCAGCCGAACCTCGTATTCTACCGGCGGGTTGCCCGGCAGGCCTTCGGGCGCGATGAAGGTAATGTTCGACTTGATCTTCGCGCCGATGCGGCCCGCGTATTCGGAGCTGGCGCGTCCGCCCTGGGACTTCGGCGCGTCGCCGTTGCCGCCCGTGCCGACCGCGCCGGTCATGCGCTTCATTTCTTCCTCGCGCACCTTGGCCGCCAGCTTCTGGTCGGCCTCATCCTGCCTGCGCTTCTTGTCGGCGGCTTCCTTTTCCTTGCGTTCCTTCTCGAGCCTGGCGAGTTTCTCTTTCTCGAGTTTCTCTTTCTCGAGCTTTTCCTTCTCGAGTTTTTCCTTTTCCAGCTTCGCGAGCTTCTGCTTTTCTTCCTCGCGCTTCCTGCGCTCGTCTTCCTCGCGCTTCTTCGCGAGCCTTTCCTGCTCTTCCTCGCGCTTGCGCTTTTCTTCTTCCTTGCGCTTCTTTTCTTGTTCCAGCGCGATGTCGACCTTGGGCTTGGGCGGTTCTTCCACCTTGGGCCTGGGCGGCTCCTTCACCGGCTCGGGCTTCGGCTCGGGTCTGGGCTCGGGCTCGGGCTTCGGTTCCTCCTGCGGCAGGGGCGGTGGCGCGGCTTCCTGCGGCTGGGGACTCCAGACCTCGGCCTCGATGGTGGTCGGGGTTTCGCTCTGCCAGCGAATGCCGACCCAAAGGAATACGAGCAGGGCGAGGTGAACCAGCGCCGCCAGCAGCAGCGAGCGCAGGCGGCCGGGCTCTTTCGGAACGTTGTACTGGCTTGCGTCTGTCATTGCTTCGTCGCGAGCCCCACGCGGTCGATGCCTATTTTCTTGGCTTCCGATACCACCTGGATCACCTCGTCGTACTTGATGTCCTTGTCGGCCGAAATCATGACCGGCATGGTCGGGTTCTGTTCATGCATGCTGCGCAGGCGCTTCATCAGCGCCGCCCGCCCGCCCACCTTTTCGGGCTGGGAGCTGCCGCTTTTCTGGCCGTTGATGCCGATGGTCGCCGAAGTGTCCGGCTGCAGCGAGATCTGGATGTACTCCGTCGGCGGCAGGTTGGACCTGGCGGCGGTCGGCAGGTCGATCACGCCAGGATTGGTCATCGGCGCGGCGACCATGAAAATGATCAGCAGCACCAGCATCACGTCGATGTAGGGAACGACGTTGATCTCCGACTTGAACTTGCGGCCGCGTCCGCCGCGCATCGTGCTGTTGCCCATTTACCGAACCTGGCGCTGCAGAATGTTGGAGAATTCTTCGATGAAGCTCTCGAAGCGGATTGCCAGCCGGTCGATGTCGTGCGAATAGCGGTTGAAGGCGACGACCGCCGGGATCGCGGCGAACAGGCCGATGGCGGTGGCGATCAGCGCCTCGGCGATGCCGGGCGCGACCGATGCCAGGGTCGCCTGCTGCACGTTGGCCAGTCCGCGGAAGGCATTCATGATGCCCCAGACGGTGCCGAACAGGCCGACATAGGGCGAGACCGAACCGACCGAGGCGAGGAAGGCCAGATGCGACTCCAGCGCGTCCATCTCGCGCTGGTAGGCGGCCCGCATCGCGCGGCGCGCGCCGTCGATCATGCTGTTGGCATCCTTGCCGCCGATGGTGGCCTTGGCCTTGATGAATTCGCCCATGCCGGACTCGAAGATGCGTTCGAGCGCGCCGCTCTGGCCGCTGCGGCGGCGGTTGGAGGTGGCCTCCTCGTACAGCGCATTGAGATTCCCGCCGGACCAGAAGGCGCGTTCAAAGTCCTCGGTTTGCCGCCGTGCGCTGCGGATGGCGAACATCTTGTGGAATATATAGGTCCAGCTCATGATCGAAACCAGGAGCAGCAGGGCCATGACGAGCTGGACCAGCAGCGAGGCGTTGCTGATGAGTGCGACGAAGGACAGATCTTGTGTAACGGTCATAGTGGTCAGGTTTGCAGGTTCCCGCCCGGCGCTCCCTGACGCACGGGCTCGTTGTAATGCTTGTCAGGATAGAACGTGGCGGCGGCCGATCAGGTTGAATACCTCGTCCGGGATCGCGCTGGGCCGGAAGGTCCGGCTATCGACGCAGCCCACCTTGATGCGGCCGCTCGCCAGCAGCCGGCGCTCGTTGCCTTCCATGCGCCATGCCTCCTGAAAAAATTGCACAGAGGCACGACCCAGGCGTTCGACAACGACGGAGAGTTTCAGTTCATCATCTAATTTCGCCGGCGCAAGATAATCGACGGCCGTGCTGCGCACGACGAACATCGCGTGATGGGTTTCGGCCAGCTTTTGCTGCCCGATGCCGACGGCGCGCAGCCATTCGGTGCGCGCGCGCTCGAAGAACTTCAGGTAATTCGCGTAAAAAACGACGCCGCCGGTATCGGTGTCTTCGTAATAGACCCGCACATTCCAGGTGAAGACGCCGTCCGGCGGAGGAGCAACTTCCATCAACTGTTCCGCTTGATGTTGAAAGGACCGAAAGCCTGGCAGGTCGGCATCATCTCGATGTAGTTGATGTTTACATGCGGCGGCAGGCTGGCGATCCAGAACGCGGTCTCGGCGATATCGTTCGCGTTGAGCGGCACCGTGCCTTCATAGACTTTGGCCGCCGCCGCGTCGTCACGCAGCCGCACGTTCGAGAATTCCGTTCCGCCGCACAGGCCCGGGGCGATGTTGGTGGCACGCACGCCGGTGCCGACGAGGTCGGCGCGCAGGTTGAGCGTGAACTGATCGACGAAGGCCTTGGTCGCGCCGTAGACGTTCCCGCCCGGGTAGGGGTAGGCGCCGGCGACCGAGCCGAGATTGATCACCAGCCCGCGGCCGCGCGCGACCATGCCGGGCAGGAGGGCGCGGGTAACCGTGACCAGGCCCTTGCAGTTGGTGTCGATCATGGTTTCCCAGTCGTCCAGCGATGCCTGTTGCGCGGGTTCGATGCCGAGCGCGAGGCCCGCGTTGTTGATCAGGATATCGATATCCTTCCAGTTGGCCGGCAGGCTGGCCAGCGAGGCGTTGATCGACTCCTTGCGGCTGACATCCATCTCCAGGGGCAGCAGGGCGGGGCCGAGTTCGTCGGCGAGTTTCTGCAAGCGGTCCATGCGGCGCGCGGCCGCAATCACGCGGTGGCCGCCTTGGCAGAACCTGCGGGCCATTTCTTCGCCAAAGCCGGAGCTGGCGCCGGTAACCAGGACGATCATTGAATTTCCTTTCGTGCGCTAACGGGAAGGTGGACGGGCGAGATTGTAGCCGAAACCCGGAGAGCGCTTCCCGGGGGCACGAAAATCCCGGGGGCGGGAGCGTTCTTGCCGAATCCAGGTAGCTATCTTACAATCTAGCTCCATTTCGTCTCACGTGACTGGCGAATGCCGGCCCCCGCGGCCGGCGCAAGGTGGAGCTCCACCGGGGAACGTGAGGCATCAAATAGCCGTTCGCCTGGGCAGCCCAAATGGAATGCACGACTGAGGCTGCCTGTCATTCCCGCTGGCTCCTCATTCGATTCAGGCAAAGCAAGCTGCTGCATACCTCATCGATCGGAGTTTTCATGTTCGCAAAAGACCATACCCTCGCCAAAATCGACCCCGAACTCTGGGATGCCATCCAGAAGGAAAATACGCGCCAGCAGGACCACATCGAGCTGATCGCGTCCGAGAACTACACCTCGCCCGCGGTGATGGAAGCGCAGGGCTCCCAGCTCACCAACAAGTATGCGGAAGGCTATCCGGGCAAGCGCTACTACGGCGGCTGCGAATACGTCGACGTCGCCGAGACGCTGGCCATCAGCCGCCTCAAGGAGCTGTTCGGCGCCGAGGCGGCGAACGTGCAGCCGAACTCCGGCTCCCAGGCCAACCAGGGCGTGTTCTTCGCCATGCTCAAGCCGGGCGACACCATCATGGGCATGTCGCTCGCGGAAGGCGGCCACCTGACCCACGGCATGGCGCTGAACATGTCGGGCAAATGGTTCAACGTCGTCTCCTACGGGCTGAACGAGAAGGAAGAGATCGACTACGACGCGATGGAACGCCTCGCGCACGAGAAGAAGCCGAAGATGATCATCGCCGGCGCCTCGGCCTACTCGCTGCGCATCGACTTCGAGCGCTTCGCCAGGGTCGCCAGGGACGTGGGGGCGTACTTCATGGTCGACATGGCGCACTATGCCGGCCTGATCGCCGCCGGCGTCTATCCGAATCCCGTGCCGCACGCCGACTTCGTGACCTCCACCACCCACAAGTCGCTGCGCGGTCCGCGCGGCGGCGTGATCCTGATGAAGGCCGAGCATGAAAAGGCCATCAACTCTGCGATCTTCCCCGGTATCCAGGGCGGCCCGCTGATGCATGTCATCGCCGGCAAGGCGGTGGCATTCAAGGAGGCGCTGTCGCCCGAGTTCAAGACCTACCAGCAGCAGGTGGTCAGGAACGCCGACGCGCTGGCGCGCACCCTGATCGAGCGCGGCCTGCGCATCGTCTCCGGCGGCACCCAGTCGCACGTGATGCTGGTCGACCTGCGCGCCAAGAAGATCACCGGCAAGGAAGCCGAAGCCATCCTCGGCTCCGCGCACATGACCTGCAACAAGAACGCGATCCCGAACGATCCGGAAAAGCCCTTCGTCACCTCCGGCATCCGCCTCGGCAGCCCTGCGATGACCACCCGCGGCTTCGGGGAAGCGGAAGCGGTCAAGGTCGGTCATCTGATCGCCGACGTGCTCGACAATCCGCACGATGCCGCCAACATCGAGCGCGTGAAGGCCGAAGTCAAGAAGCTGACCGACGCCTTCCCGGTCTACGCACGCTGAGCGGCAGACCCTGTTGGAAAGCTGTGCACGTGCAAAGAAAAAGCGCGTGCACGGCTTGAATTTTTTGTCGTCTGCGAACAGAATTGCCTGAATATCAAGTTCGCCGCGGCAAAGCCCGCATTCATCGTTCACCGCAAAGCGCGCCACCGCCATGAAATGTCCGTTCTGTCATCACGGCGATACCCAGGTCATCGACACCCGGGTCTCGGAAGAGGGTGACACCATACGCCGCCGCCGGCGTTGCTCGCACTGCGACAAGCGCTTCACGACTTATGAACGCATTGAACTGTCGATGCCGGTGGTCGTGAAGAAGAACGGCAGCCGCACCGACTACGACCCGGCGAAACTCCGCGGCAGCCTGATGCTCGCGCTGCGCAAGCGTCCGGTGTCGGCGGAAGCGGTCGATGGCGCGATCCAGCGGATAGAGGAAAAGCTGCTTTCGAGCGGCGCACGCGAGGTGGTGTCCGGACATATCGGCGAACTCGTCATGCGTGAACTGAAGCGGCTCGACAAGATCGCCTACATCCGCTTCGCCTCGGTCTACAAGAGCTTCGAGGACGTGGCGGAATTCCAGGACGCGATCGCCGAAGTCGGACGCGAACGAAAAAGCCCGCACAAATAAGCGGGCACCAGCAAGGCCTCGATCGGGGCCTTTTTTGCAAGCCGGAGATTGTCTGAAAGTTAACTATGCCCGGGTGCGGCAGGCCCGGGGCATCTCGCGCGAGGAGGCGCAGCATGCGGTTGACAGAAAAACAGTCCGGCGTTTCGCTGACGGAGGTGCTCGTCGCGGTCATGGTGCTCGCCCTGGCCGTGGTTGGCGCCGCGGCCCTGCAGTGGCGCGCGCTGCGCGCCGCGCATGAAGCCGCCCTGCAGTCCGCGGCCGCACGCATCGCCGCCGACCTGGCGGAACATCTGCATGCCTTTCACGGCCGCGCCGACAACGGCTTCGCCCGGTTCGCCTTCGATGCGGCGGCCGGCCGCGAGATCACCGCCGTGCCCTGCCATGCGGCGTCCTGTACGCCGGCGCAACTGGCGGCATACGAGATGCAGGACCTCGCGAGACGGGCGCGCGAGACGCTTCCGGAAGGCCGCATCCTCGTCTGTCGCGACGCCGTTCCCTGGGACCCGGACCGGCAGGCGGCGGACTGGTCCTGCGCGGAAGGCGAGGGCGCCGCGGTCGCGCCGCTCGTGGTCAAGATTGGATGGCGCTCGCGGCAGGATTCGCCCGGCGCGCGCATCCGCCCCTTGCTTGTGCAGCCTGTGTTTCCCTCGCCATGAACGGGCGGCTGCCTTGTCGTTCGCGCGCGGCGGGTCTGTCCCTCGTCGAACTGATGGTATCCCTGCTCGTGGGGCTGATCGTGGTGCTGGCCGCGACTTCGCTTCTCCTGTCCGTGCAGCGCAGCCACGCGGTTCAGGACGACCTGCTTCGGCTCGACGAAAACGCTCGCTTCGCACTGGAGGTGCTCGCCAGGACGGTGCGGCATGCCGGTTTCGCTGCCCCGGACGATGCCGCCGCTCCGCCGGCTTCAGCCGCCGTACTCGGCATCGATGCGGCGAGCCTGGCGCGCAACAGCGAAGGCATAGCCGATCCGCAGCCCTCCGGGGTCAACGCAAGCGACGTGCTGGCGATCCGCCACGCCGCGTCCGGACCATTCGCCGTTCCCAACTGCGCGGGCTTCCGTGGCACTGCCGCCGGCGAGGCGCGTGCGAGCTGGAGCATTTTCTATGTCGCGCGCGACGCCGAGGGCGAGCCCCAGCTCTATTGCAAATACGAGGGCGAGCATGGGTGGAATGCGGATGCCATCGTCGCCGGCGTCGAGGGATTCCAGGTCCTGTATGGCATCGACGGCGACGGGGATGGCCTGCCCGACCGCCTCCTCAGCGCGGCGGCTCTTGGGCCGCCGGATGCGACCGCAGCCTGGAGACAGGTGGTCATGATCCGCATCGCCATGCTGCTGCGCGGCCAGTCGCGCGGCGAGGCCACGCGAGTCGACGAGGTTCATGACCTGTTCGGGCCGGCCTATGGCGCGGAGCATGCATCCGACGACGCCGGGGTACGCCTGAGCGAGGCCGAGCTCTCCGGACAGAGCGGCGCGCGCATGCGCAGGGTGGTTCAGGCAACCGTCTATCTGCGCAACGCGGAAGCGGGGAGGGTGCGATGAGGACTTCCCTGTTCGCGACGCAGCGCGGCCTGTCGCTCGCGGTGGTGCTGATGATGCTGGTCATCGTCCTGCTGCTGGCGCTGGCAGGGGCCCGCAACGCGCTGCTCGCCGAAAAGGCTTCGCGCAACGACCGCGACCGGCAGCAGGCGCTGCGGGCGGCGGAAGCCGCGCTGCTCGATGCCCAGACTGAAATAATGCAGTCCGGACAGGCGCCGCGGCACGAGGTGCTGGCGGGACGGACCGTGGCCGATCTCGCCCCGGGGACGTGCGTGGATGCAGTTGACGACCCGCTTCTGGGCGTGTGCCGGCCCTCGCCGACGGACACCGTGCCGCCATCGCTCCGCTCGTGGCTGCGGGACGGCGAAGCCGGCTGCCCCGGCGTGCCGTATGGCCGCTTTACCGGCCGCCACTTTCCGCACGGCGAAGGGCCGCTGCCGATACAGCCGCCGCACTATCTGATCGAAGTGCTGGAAGGCGGGCCGCCCGGCCGGAGGGAAAGACGCTTTCGCATCACCGCGATCGGATTCGGCCCGCGAGCCGGCGCACACGTGATCCTGCAGGCCTGGTTCCGCATCGCTGGCGCCGGCCAGGGAGGCGAGCGGCTCGCCTGGCGTGAACTGACCGACTGGAGCAGCGATGAGCAGAACGAACACTGAGGCCCCGAGGGGCATGACCGGAAGGACGGGCTTCACCCTGGTCGAGGTGATGATCGTGTTGGCGATCGTCATCCTCCTCGCGGCGCTGGCCTGGCCTTCCTATGCCGCGTATGTGGTGCGCAGCAAGCGGGTGGAGGCCGTCTCGGCGCTGATGGAGACCATGCAGCAGCAGGAGCGGCTGTATTCGCGCCGCAATCGCTATCTCGCGTTTTCCCGCGACGACAATCCGGAACGGCTGCGCTGGCACTCGGCCGCCGACCCCCGCCGCAGTTCGCACGAGATCAGTGCCCGTCCATGCGGCGAACAGTCGCTTGCCGCCTGCGTGGAGCTGGTTGCGGTGCCAGGCAGTGCGGCGGTCGACAGTGCGTTCCGCGATCCCGTGTGCGGCACCCTGACCCTCAACAGCCAGGGCGTCCGGTCTCCGGAGCATGCGGCTTGCTGGCAGTGACGGCGATGATGGATGCCGCACAAACAGAATCCGGGGGCTTTACGCTGGTGGAGCTGATGGTGGTGGTGGCCGTCGTCGCCATACTGGCCGGCGTTGCATACCCGTCGATGCGCGATGTCGTCGACGCGCGGCGCGTTCGGGTAGCCGCCGCCGAATTCATGACCGCGATTCAGCTTGCGCGCTCGGAAGCAATCCATCGCGGCGAGCGGGTCGATCTCGCGGCCATCGACAATGACTGGCGCAATGGCTGGACAGTGTTCGTCGACCGCAACCGGAACCGTATCGCGGACGCGGGCGACGACATCCTGTTGCGACAGCCGGCGATGTCCGGCCTGCTGCAGATCGAATCGGGGCTGCTCGACCGCAGTCTCCACTACCTAGCCTACCATCCGACCGGGCGCAGCCGCACCGACGCCAGCCCGCAGCAGCCGCAATTCGGCACCCTGCGTTTCCGCGTCGGCGGGCAGCGCCGCCACATCGTCCTCAACATGCTCGGCAGGCCGAGGCTTTGCACGCCGGCCGCGGGCAGTGACAGTTGCTGAGCGGGAGGGGCGCATGCTTGTCCACGCGTCGGAGCCGGCCCATATCCGGGCTAGAATGTGGCCCTGTGCCGCGATGCGGCAGGCAATTGAACGGGATACAGAGTGCAGATCAGAGACGACGCTGCCGCCATGGCGCTTGCGCTGCAGTGGGCAGCCAGGGGCATGTACACCACCACGCCCAATCCGCGCGTCGGATGCGTGATCGTCAGGGACGGACAGGTGATAGGCGAAGGTTTCACCCAGCCGCCGGGGCAAGCCCACGCCGAAATACAGGCCATGGCCGATGCCGTCCGCCGGGGACATGATGTGCGCGGGGCAACCGCCTATGTGACGCTGGAGCCCTGCAGCCATTTCGGCCGTACGCCGCCCTGCGCCGACGCCCTCATCCGGGCCGGCATCGGACGTGTCGTGGCCGCCCTGCGCGATCCCAATCCGCTGGTCGCGGGCCAGGGGCTGGCAAGGTTGCAGGCCGCCGGCATACAGGTCACGAGCGGCGTGCTCGAAGATGAAGCGCGCGAGATGAACATCGGCTTCCTCTCCCGCATGCAGCGGGGCCGTCCTTGGGTGCGCCTGAAAACCGCCGCCAGCCTGGACGGCGGCACCAGCCTGCACAACGGACGGAGCCAATGGATCACCTCGTCCCAGGCACGCGACGACGGCCACGCGTGGCGGGCCCGGGCCTGCGCCATCCTGACCGGGATCGGCACGGTGCAGCTCGATGATCCGCAGCTCAACGTGCGCGCGGTGGAAACGCCGCGCCAGCCGCTGCGCGTCGTGGTCGACAGCGGCCTGCAGATCGACCCGGCCGCCAGGGTGCTCGCGGGAGGCGGCACCCTGGTGGTGGCCGCGCGGCCCGATCCGCAGAAGGAATCGCTGCTGCGCGAGCGCGGCGCCGAAGTGATCGTGCTGCCCAATGCGCATGGCAAGGTCGATCTGGCGGCGCTGATGGAAGAGCTCGGCCGGCGCCAGGTCAACGAGCTGCACGTGGAGGCCGGCTTCAAGCTCAACGGCTCGCTGATCCGCGAGAACTGCGTCGACGAGCTGCTGGTATATCTCGCACCCAGCCTGCTCGGCGACGCCCAGGGCATGTTCGCCTTGCCCGCGCTCGACGATCTCGGTCAGCGGCGGCGGCTGAGCTTCCACCAGGTCGAGCAGATCGGTCCCGATTTGCGTATCCTTGCCCGTTTCATCTGAGGACGTTTTCCCATGTTCACCGGTATCGTCGCCGCGGTCGGCGCCATCACTTCCATCACTCCCCTCGGCAGCAGCCCGGACGCCGGCGTGCGCCTCGAGATCCATGCCGGCGGACTGTCGCTCGGCGATGTCGCCCTCGGCGACTCGATCGCCATCAACGGCGCCTGCATGACCGTCATCGCCAAGCGGGAGGACGGTTTCAGCGTCGAGGTTTCGCGCGAGAGCCTCAACCGCACCGCCGGCCTCGATGCGCCGGGCGAGGTGAACCTGGAAAAAGCCCTGACGCTTGCCGACCGCCTCGGCGGGCACCTGGTCTCCGGCCATGTCGATGGCCTCGGCCTGGTGAAACGCTTTGACCCGGTCGGCGAGTCCATGGAACTCGTGATCGAGGCGCCGAAAGACCTGGCGAAATACCTTGCCTACAAGGGCTCCATCGTCGTCAACGGTGTCTCGCTGACGGTCAACCGCGTATCCGACACGGCCGCCGGCTGCGAATTCTCGATCAACCTGATCCCGCATACGGTCGCCGTGACCACCCTCAAGCACCTGCATGCGGGCAGCCGCGTGAACCTGGAGATCGACCTGATTGCGCGTTATGTCGAGCGCATGCTCGGCATGGACAAGGCAGGCGCCTGAGCGCCGGGAAGTTTCGGAAATGAAAGTCGCGGCCCAGCCAAATCCATTAGAATGGCGGGCTACATAGGATTCTAGTCATGGCAATTTCAACAACCCAAGAGATCGTCGCCGAAATGCGGGCTGGCCGCATGGTCATCCTGGTCGACGAAGAGGACCGCGAAAACGAAGGCGACCTGGTGCTTGCCGCCGAGTTCGTCACGCCGGAAGCCATCAATTTCATGGCCAAGTACGGCCGCGGCCTGATCTGCCTGACGCTCACCGAAGAGCGTTGCAACCAGTTGAACCTGCCCATGATGACCGCCCGCAACGGTACCGCGCACGGCACGGCCTTCACGGTCTCGATCGAGGCCGCCGAAGGCGTCAGCACCGGGATTTCGGCGGCCGACCGCGCGCGCACCGTGCAGGTGGCGGTGGCGCGCAACGCCAGGCCGTCCGACCTGGTGCAGCCCGGCCACATCTTCCCGCTCAAGGCACAGAAGGGCGGCGTGCTGATGCGCGCCGGGCATACCGAGGCCGGTTGCGACTTCGCCGAACTGGCGGGCCTCGAACCGGCGGCGGTGATCTGCGAAATCATGAAGGACGACGGCACCATGGCGCGCCTGCCCGACCTGATCGAGTTCGCGCGCGAACACGGCCTGAAGATCGGCACCATCGCCGACCTGATCCACTATCGCAGCCAGAACGAAAGCATCGTCGAGCGGGTCGCCGAACGCACGATGCAGACGGTGCACGGGCCGTTCCGCGCCATCGCCTATCGCGACAAGCCGAGCGGCGGCGCGCACCTGGCGTTGGTGCACGGCGACCTGACGCCCGAGAACGAAACCCTGGTGCGGGTGCATCAGCCGGTGTCCATTCTCGATCTGCTCGAAACCAAGGTCACCACCCATTCCTGGAACATCGCATCGGCAATGGCGGCGATCAAGGCGGGCGAGCGCGGCGCGATGGTGCTGCTCAACTGCGAGGAATCGGCGGACCAGATGTTCGCGCAGTTCAATGCGCTCAACGCGCCCGAACAGCCGCCCGTGCCGCGCGCGGCGCGCATGGACCTGCGAACCTACGGCATCGGCGCCCAGATTCTGAAAGACCTCGGCGTGGGCAAGATGAAGCTGCTGGCCAGCCCGCGGAAGATGCCGTCGATGACCGGCTTCGACCTCGAGGTCACGGGCTACCAGGCCCACCCGGAGAACTGATTCGAACACCGGGCCTCCGGGTCCGGCCAACCTGACAAGAACGACCGCGCGATCTGCATGAGGCAGGCGCGCGGTCATTGAGCGCTGAGCGCGTGGAGGAATAACCATGACCGTTGGAACCTATACCAGCAACCTGGACGGCCAGGGCTTGCGTGTCGGCATCGTGCAGGCGCGCTTCAACGAAGACGTCTGCCACGGCCTGCTGTCGTCATGCCTGGCCGAGCTGAAGCGGCTCGGCGTCGCCGACGAGGACGTGCTCCACGTCACCGTGCCCGGCGCGCTAGAGATTCCGTTCGCGCTGCAGAAGATGGCCGAGACCGAGCAGTTCGACTCGCTGATTGCGATCGGTGCCGTCATCCGCGGCGAAACCTATCACTTCGAGCTCGTATCCAACGAGTCCGGCGCCGGCATTACCCGGGTCGGCCTCGACTTCGGCATTCCGATCGCCAACGCCGTGCTGACCACCGATACGGACGAGCAGGCCGAAGCGCGGATGGCGGAGAAGGGCGCCGACGCCGCGCGCGTGGCCATCGAAATGGCCAACCTGGCGCTTGCGCTGGAAGAACTGGCCGAAGCAACGGAAGAAGAGTAAGCAATGAACGCAAAGACCGTCCACGCCAATCCGAGCAAGAACCGCACGCCGCGTCACCGGGCGCGCGAGTTCGCGCTGCAGGGTCTGTACCAGTGGCTGCTGAACAATGAAGACTCGGGCGCGATCGACGCCCACATCCGCGAAGCGCATGGTTTCGACAAGGCCGACAGCGAGCATTTCCAGACCCTGCTGCACGGCGCCATCGGGCAGGCCCCCGCGCTGCGCGAGGGGCTCAAGCCGCTGATCGACCGTCCGCTCGACCAGCTGTCGCCGGTCGAGCACGCGGCGCTGCTGATAGGCGCCTACGAGTTGCGCAACCACATCGAGATCCCGTACAAGGTGGTGATCAACGAGGCGGTGGAGCTGACCAAGTCCTTTGGCGGCATCGACGGCCATAAATACGTCAATGGCGTGCTTGACCGTTTCGCCGCCCAGGTGCGCGAAGTCGAAGTCGACGACGCGAAAAAACGCTGATCACCGCATCCGCAAGAACCGGCGCGGACAGCCCGCGCCGCCGCCTTTCCCTCACATGAATCCTGTCCTGGCATCCCGTCTGGCCAACATCGCCCCCTTCCATGTGATGGAGCTGGCGAAGATGGCGACCGAACTGGAACGGCAAGGCCGCTCCATCATCCACATGGGCATCGGCGAGCCCGACTTCACCGCGGCGCCGCTGGTCATCGAGGCCGCCATACGGGCGATGCAGGACGGCCGCCTGCAGTACACCGCCGCGACCGGCATCCCGGCGTTGCGCGAGGCGATATCCGAACACTATCGGCGGGTATATGGACTGACCGTGCCCGCCTCCCGCATCGTGATCACCGCCGGCGCCTCGGCCGCACTGCTGCTGGCCTGCGCCGCGCTGGTCGAACCAGGTTCCGAGGTGCTGATGCCGGATCCGTCCTATCCGTGCAACCGGCATTTCGTCGCCGCGTTCGAGGGCAGGGCGAAGCTGGTGCCGAGCGGCCCCGCGCAGCGCTTCCAGCTGTCCGAGGCGATGGTGCGCGAGCACTGGAGCCCGGCGACGCGTGGCGTACTGCTGGCGTCGCCTTCCAATCCGACCGGCACTTCGATCGCCCATGACGAGCTGGCGCGCATCGTGGACGCGGTGCGGGAGAAGCAGGGCTTCACCATCGTCGACGAGATCTACCAGGGACTGAGCTACGACGGCGCGCCATTCTCCGCGCTCTCGCTCGGCGATGACGTCATCGTCATCAACAGCTTCTCGAAGTACTTCAACATGACCGGCTGGCGTCTCGGCTGGCTGGTGCTGCCCGAGCAGCTGGTGCCGCAGGTGGAGAAGCTCGCGCAGAACCTGTTCATCTGCGCGTCGAGCGTCGCCCAGCATGCCGGGGTCGCCTGCTTCGAGCCGGCATCGATCGCGCTGTTCGAGGAGCGCAAGGCGGAGTTCAGGCGCCGCCGGGACTACATCGTGCCGGCCTTGCGCGAACTCGGTTTCCGCGTGCCGGTGACGCCGGACGGGGCCTTCTACGTGTATGCGGATTGCACGCCGCTCGCCGACGACGCGGACCGCCTGACGCGCGACATGCTCAGTGAGGCAGGGGTGGTGCTGGTGCCGGGACTCGACTTCGGGCCCGCCACGGCACACAGCTACATCCGCGTGTCCTATGCCACCGCATACGAAAAGCTGGAGGAAGCCGTCGCGAGGCTGCATCGGTACTTCGGGGAGCGCAAATAAAAAAGGAGCCGAAGCTCCTTTTTTTATTGTTGATACTGGCCAGATCAGAGTGCGGCGACCTTGTCGGCCTGGTTCAGCTCCGGGGATGAGCCGTTGCTGTCGTCCTCCGCCTGAAGCGGCTTGGGCTCGGCGCGTGGCTTGGCGGGAGCGGCAACGACGGCGGATCCGTTGACCGGCACCTTCTTGCCCATCGCGACATCCTTCAGGCGGCGGTACTCCGCCAGCACCTTGGCGCCATAGCCCGAATCCGACTCCATCGCGCCGGCGCCGACATACAGCTTGAGGCCGGCCTCGACCGAGCCGCCGCGCGTCACATAGTCCTTCAGGATCTGCGAACCGACCCGGATGTTGGCGACCGGATTGAGCGCCGCCTTGACGCCGCCGAGTTCTTCGAACTTGTCGTGATGGACCTTGGACATCACCTGCATCAGTCCCTGCGCGCCCACCGGGCTTTCGGCGAAAGGATTGAAACCGGATTCGATGGCCATGACCGACAGGATCAGCAAGGGATCGAGCTTGATTTCGCTCGCAGTCAGATAGGCGGCCGACACCAGCATGTTGGTCGCGTCGGCGGCGACGCGGTAGCGCCGCGAGAGCCAGTTGGTTACCCACTGCTGCTGCCGCGCGTCGCCGGCGAACGCCTTATCCGTGGATACGGGGACGGCCAGCGCGGCCGGCGCGGTGTCGAGCGCCTGGGCCTGCATCGCGAAGGCCGGGTCGTCCCGGGACTGTTCCTCGTTCGCCGCCTGGGGCTGAGCGAAAGGCGAGACGGCCTTCAGGCGGTCGGCAAATTGCGGTTGCACGAACATCAGCGTCAGGGCGGCGAGAGCGGTAATGCCGAGCACCATCAGCAGGTGGCGCGCGGTCGTGACGAAGCCGCTCAGCGTGTCGCGGACGAAGATCGTCCAGGCGGCTGTACGGCCGGCAGCGCTCTGTGTACGGGCAAGCGTCACCCGGGACAAGCGATTGATCATTGAACCTCCTGAAAACTCAAGGCAAGCGAAAAGCCCACGAAGGTGTCCATAGACCTTTGTGCATGCCGTGAATCTAAACATTCGCCTGGTCTCTCGCGCGCGGTGCGCATTCCAGGCGTCGGATTCGTCTGCCTTCCGGCTGCGGGCTGTTGGGCGCCGGTATAGTGGCAGACTGCGTTTCGGGGGGTGAGGCGGAAGCCTCTTGAAAACACTCCTTAAAATGTCATGTGGGACCCCGACATCCCGTGAAAGAAGAGCACTCTGTTGTCCTGCCCGGTACTGTCCGGCGGCGTGCTCTTCAAGTTGGGCGAATTTTAGGGGCGGGTTTATATCGAGTCAATACTATCAATCACGTTCTTTATTACTTTTAAATCTCACTTCCTTGCTGCGTCGCACTAGTTAATCAATAGAATCAACGACTTGGCAGAACATTGTATAAACCTGCCCCAAGCACAAACTTTGTTAAAAATCATGAGATATCTGGATCTGCGGGACTTCCTGGCCCAGCTCGAACGACTGGGCGAACTCAAACACGTATCGGTTCCCGTATCCACGCACCTGGAAATGACCGAAATCTGCGACCGCACGCTGCGGGCGGCCGGACCCGCGCTGGTCTTCGATCAGCCACAGGGGCACCGCATCCCGGTGCTCGGCAACCTGTTCGGCACCACGCGGCGCGTCGCGCTCGGCATGGGAGCGGAAGACATCGGCGAGCTGCGCAAGATCGGCCAGCTGCTGGCCATGCTCAAGGAGCCGGAGCCGCCGAAGGGTTTGCGCGACGTGCTCGGCCTTGGCAGCATGCTCAAGTCGTTGTGGGACATGGCGCCGCGCGAGCATCGCTCGGCCCCCTGCCAGGATGTGGTGTGGGAGGGAAATGAGGTGGATCTGGGCAGGCTGCCCATCCAGCACTGCTGGCCGGGCGACGTCGCGCCGCTGATCACCTGGGGCCTCGTGATTACCAAGGGCCCGCACAAGAAGCGGCAGAACCTCGGGATCTACCGCCAGCAGGTCCTCGGTCGCAACAAGGTGATCATGCGCTGGCTCGCCCACCGTGGCGGCGCGCTCGATTTCCGCGAGCACGCGCTCGTCAATCGCGGCAAGCCTTACCCGGTGGCGGTCGCGCTCGGCGCCGATCCGGCCACCATACTCGGCGCGGTGACGCCGGTGCCGGACAGCCTGTCGGAATACCAGTTCGCCGGGCTGCTGCGCGGCAGCCGGACCGAGCTGGTGAAGGCGATCGGCAGCGAGCTGCGCGTGCCGGCGTCGGCCGAGATCGTGCTGGAAGGGCATATCTACCCTGACGAAAATCATCCGAGCGGCTATGAACATGCGCTCGAAGGGCCGTACGGCGACCATACCGGCTATTACAACGAGCAGGACTGGTTCCCGGTATTCACCATCGACCGCATCACGATGCGGCGCGATCCCATCTATCACTCCACCTATACCGGCAAGCCGCCGGACGAGCCCGCGATACTCGGCGTGGCGCTCAACGAAGTGTTCATTCCGCTGCTGCAGAAGCAGTTCACCGAGATCACCGACTTCTACCTGCCACCCGAAGGCTGCAGCTACCGGATGGCGGTGGTGCAGATGAAGAAGGCCTATCCCGGGCACGCCAAGCGGGTGATGTTCGGCGTGTGGAGTTTCCTGCGGCAGTTCATGTACACCAAGTTCATCGTGGTGGTCGACGAGGACGTCGACATCCGCGACTGGAAGGAAGTGATCTGGGCGATCACCACGCGGGTCGATCCGAGCCGGGACACGACCCTGGTCGACAACACGCCGATCGACTATCTCGACTTCGCCTCGCCGGTCAGCGGACTGGGCAGCAAGATGGGCATCGATGCGACCAACAAGTGGCCGGGGGAAACCAGCCGCGAGTGGGGCACGGCGATCGCCATGACGCCCGAGGTGAAGGCGCGGGTGGACGGCATCTGGGAATCGCTCGGCATCTGATTCTTTTCAGGCCGCCGGGGCGCTTTGCTGGTAGAATTGCGCTCGGCGGGCCCCTGCGCATTGCGGTATGGCCAACCTGGTCAGGTCGGGAACGAAGCAGCCACAGTCATTTCCCGCAAGTGCCGCAGACAAGGCTCGCCCCTTCCTTTTTCTTCCCTTGAATTTCTTCCCCTGATTGCCTGCTCATTCGGGCCAGGCGCGGCGCAGAATGTCCTGCTGCACGCCGGCTGATGCCAGCGTGCCGTAGACGCGGCCGCAGGCGGCGTCGGCGCGGCTGCGGATGAAGGCGTCTGCGATCGCTTCGGGCGCATGTTGCAGCATCAGCGTGGCCTGAGCGGCGAGCACGAGTTTCTGGACGAAGCGCCGGGCCAGCATCTCGCGCTGATCGGGCGGCATGGCGAGGTCCTGCTTCAGGCCGTCGATCATCGCGGCCAGGCCGGCATGGCGGCGCGCGGGCTCTTCCATATGCTGCAGCAGCAGCATGAGGCCGTCGCCCTCGCGCTCGATCGCCCGCAGCACGTCGAGGCACATCACATTGCCCGAGCCTTCCCAGATCGAGTTGACCGGCGCCTCGCGGTAGAAGCGGGCCATCGGGCCTGTCTCGACATAGCCGTTGCCGCCCCAGACTTCCATGCATTCGCCGGTGAATTCGAGCGCCCGCTTGCAGATCCAGAACTTGGCCGCCGGCGTCAGTATGCGGCGCCAGGCGCGCTCGAGCCGGTCCGACGGATGGCCGAACGATTGTGCCAGGCGCAGCATCAGCAGGGTAGCGGCCTCGCTCTCCAGCGCGAGGTCGGAGAGCACGTTGCGCATCAGCGGCTGTTCCGCCAGGTGCCGGCCGAAGGCCACCCGGTGGCGAGCATGATGCGCGGCCTGGACGAATGCCTGGCGCATCAGGCCGGCGCTGCCGATCACGCAGTCGAGGCGCGTGTAGTTGGCCATCTCGATGATGGTGGGGACGCCGCGGCCGTCGTCGCCGACCATCACGCCCCACGCATCCTGAAACTCCACCTCGCTGCTGGAATTGGAGCGGTTGCCCATCTTGTCCTTGAGACGCTGCACCAGCACCGCGTTCTTGCTGCCGTCCGGGCGCCAGCGGGGCACGAAGAAGCAGGACAGGCCGTTGTCGGTGCGCGCCAGCACGAGGTGGGCGTCGCACATCGGGGCCGAGAAAAACCATTTGTGGCCGGTGAGGGCATAGGTCGCGCCCCGGCCCTCGCCATTGAGGGGGCGGGCGACGGTGGCGTTGGTGCGCACATCGGAGCCGCCCTGCTTTTCGGTCATGCCCATGCCGATCAGGATCGAGCGCTTCTCCGCCAGCGGAAGATCGCGCGGATCATGTTCGCGCGAGTAGAGCTTGTCGCGCAGGGTGGCGAACAGCGCAGGCTCGTTCTGCAGGACCGGGATCGCGGCAAAGGTCATGGTGGTCGGACAGAGTGAGCCGGATTCGACCTGGGATTGCAGGAAATAGCCGGCCGCGCGCGCGACGTGGGCACCGGGTCGCGGGTCGGTCCAGGGCAGCGCGTGCAAGCCTTCCCTGCGCAGCAGGCCGAGCAGCTGGTGCCAGCTTGGATGGAACCCGACCTGGTCGATGCGGTTGCCGACGCGGTCGTGGGTGCTGAGTTCGGGCAGGTGGCGATTGGCGAGTTCGCCGAGCTGCAATATCTCCTTGCGGCCGAGTTCGGCGCCGAAGCGCTTCAGGTCGGCCTCATGCCAGGCGGCTTCGCGGCGCACGGCCGCGGTGAGCGCGACATCGGTCTCATAAAGGTTGTAGCCGGAAAGCTCCGGCACCTGGTTGCTCACCTCGTGGGTCGGCCATTGCATCGCGGACATCTCCTCGTTCTCTGTTGGCAGCTCAGGTAAAATGCCGGGACGACCAAAACCCGGTTCCACCATGTCTTATCAAGTCCTCGCCCGCAAGTATCGCCCAAAGAGCTTTGAAACGCTCGTCGGGCAGGAGCACGTCGTGCGGGCGCTCACGCATGCGCTGGACCAGCAACGGCTGCATCACGCCTATCTGTTCACGGGCACCCGCGGCGTCGGCAAGACGACGCTGTCGCGCATCCTGGCCAAGTCGCTCAATTGCGAAACCGGCATCACCGCGAAGCCCTGCGGCGTGTGCGAAGCCTGCGTCGCGATCGATGCGGGGCGCTTTGTTGACTACATAGAAATGGACGCCGCGTCCAATCGTGGCGTCGATGAAATGGCGCAGCTGCTGGAGCAGGCGATCTATGCGCCGTCGAATGCCCGCTTCAAGGTCTACATGATCGACGAAGTGCACATGCTGACCAACCACGCGTTCAATTCCATGCTCAAGACGCTGGAGGAACCGCCGGAGCATGTGAAATTCATTCTCGCGACCACGGACCCGCAGAAAATTCCGGTCACCGTGCTGTCGCGCTGCCTGCAGTTCAACCTGAAGCAGATGCCGCCCGGCCACATCGTCGGGCACCTGGAAAACATTCTCGGCCAGGAACAGATCGCCTTCGATCCGCCCGCGCTGCGCTTGCTGGCGCAGGCCGCGCATGGCTCCATGCGCGATGCGCTGTCCCTGACGGACCAGGCGATCGCGTATGCGGCCGGCACGGTGACGCTGGAAGCGGTGCAGGGCATGCTGGGCGCGCTCGACCAGTCCTACCTGGTGCGGGTGCTCGACGCGCTCGCCGCCCGGGATGGCGCGGCGCTGCTCGGCGTGGCCGACGAGATGGCGACGCGCAGCCTGTCCTACAACGCGGCGCTGCAGGACCTCGGCACGCTGCTGCACCGGATCGCGCTCGCGCAGACCGTCCCCTCGGCGCTGCCGGGCGACCTGCCGGAACGCGAAGACATTCTGCGTCTGGGCGGCCAGTTCGAGCCGGAAGAAGTGCAGCTGTTCTACCAGATCGCGGTGCACGGGCGTAACGACTTGAGCCTGGCGCCGGATGAATACGCCGGCTTTTCGATGACATTGCTGCGCATGCTGGCTTTCCGCCCGGGTGTCGGCGGCGCCGAGGCGCGTCCCGCCGCGGCGGCTCCCGCGCCTGCACCGCGCGCGGCGAGCATGCCTGCCGCGGTGGCGGCGCCGGCTGCGTCCGCCGCCCCGGCGCCGTCCCGTCCCGCCGGCGGCATGAGCCCGGCCCGTGCCGCACTCGAAGCGGCGCGCAGCGGCAAGGCGGCGTCCGCGCCCGCACGGCCGGCGATGCCGCCCGCGCCGCCGCCTTGGGACGACGAAGTGCCGCCGCCGCGCGAGCGCGCGATGCCTGAACCGGCGGAGCCGGCGGCTCAAAAAAAAACTGAATTCCGTGCCGCCGCGCCCGTCGTAGATGACGAAGTCGCGGTGTCCGAACGGCCGCCGGCGCCCGCGCCGGCAGTCGCCGCACCGCCGTCGGCGCCGGTGCCCGTGCCGTCGCTCGGCTGGAACGGCGACTGGCCCGCGCTGGCCGCTTCGCTGCCCCTGCGAGGGGTGGTGCAGCAGCTGGCGCAGCAGAGCGAGCTGCTGCAGTGCGAGGATGGCGGCAGCGTGCTTTTCAAGCTGCGCATCCCGGTCGACACCCTGCGTACCGCGGGCGCGGTAGACAAGCTCGCGGCCGCGCTGACCGAGCATTTCGGCAAACCGGCGCGGGTCGAGACGGAGATCGGCGCCGTGCGGCAGACCGCCAACGCTGCGGCGGTCGCCGAACGCGAGGCGCGCCAGCGCGAGGCGGAGCAGCACATGCAGGGCGACCCCTTCGTGCAGGCGCTGATGCGCGAATTCGGCGCCACCATCGTACCCGGCTCGATCAAGCCGGCGTGACCGAACAACACTCACACCAGGAGCATGAACATGATGAAGGGCCAACTCGCCGGGCTGATGAAGCAAGCCCAGCAAATGCAGGACAACATGAAGAAGATGCAGGAGCAGCTTGCATCGATCGAGGTCGAGGGCCAGTCCGGCGCCGGCATGGTGAAGGTCGTCATGACCTGCAAGCACGACGTCAAGCGCGTCGTCATCGATCCGTCGCTGCTCGGCGACGACAAGGACATGCTGGAAGACCTGGTGGCGGCCGCGTTCAACGACGCGGTGCGCAAGGCCGAGGCCACCTCCTCGGAAAAGATGGCAAGCATCACGGCCGGCATGCCGCTGCCGCCCGGCTTCAAGATGCCGTTCTGAGGATGCCGCAGGCAGGATCGCATTGAAAGCCCCGACCAGTCTCGAATTCCTGACCGAAGCGCTGCGCCGGCTGCCCGGCGTGGGGCCGAAGTCGGCCCAGCGCATGGCCTATCACCTGATGCAGCACGACAGGGAGGGGGCGTCGCTGCTCGGCCGCGCGCTGAGCCAGGCGGTCGAGCGCGTGCGCCACTGCGCCAGCTGCAATACCTTCACCGAGCACGAGGTCTGCGAGACCTGCCTCGATCCCGAGCGCGACGCCGGCCTGCTGTGCGTGGTGGAGACGCCCGCCGATCAGCTGATGATCGAGCAGACCATGACCTACAAGGGACTGTACTTCGTGCTGATGGGGCATCTGTCGCCGCTCGACGGCATAGGACCCAGGGACATCCACCTGGAGAAGCTGGTGCGCCGGGCCACCGACGGCATCGTGCAGGAAGTGGTGCTGGCCACGAACTTCACGAACGAGGGCGAGGCCACCGCGCACTACATCAGCGAGACGCTCAAGGCGCGCGGCCTGAAGGTCAGCCGGCTTGCCCGCGGCGTGCCGGTGGGAGGCGAACTTGAATACGTCGACGCCGGCACCATCGCACGCGCGATGCTCGACCGCCGCGCCACCTGATGCCATGAGCGAGCCGACGCGCCAGGGACCGCTGGCCGGCATCAAGGTGCTGGAGCTCGGCACGCTGATCGCCGGCCCGTTCTGTTCCCGCATGCTGGCCGAGTTCGGCGCCGAGGTGATCAAGGTTGAAAGCCCCGACGGCGGCGACCCGATCCGCCAGTGGCGGGTACTCAAGGATGGCACTTCGCTCTGGTGGTCGGTCCAGTCGCGCAACAAGAAAAGCATCACCCTCAACCTGAAGGACGAGCGCGCGCAGGACATTGCGCGCCGGCTCGCACTCGACGCCGACATCGTCATCGAGAACTATCGCCCCGGCGTGCTCGAGAAATGGGGGCTCGGCTATGAGGACCTCAGGCGTATCAACCCGGCCGCCATCATGGTCCGCCTGTCCGGCTACGGGCAGACGGGGCCGATGAGGGACCAGCCCGGATTCGGCGCGATCGGCGAATCGATGGGCGGCCTGCGCTATGTGTCCGGCCATCCCGACCGGCCGCCCGTGCGCATCGGCATCTCCATCGGCGACTCGGTGGCGGCGCTGCACGGCGTGATCGGCGCGATGATGGCGCTGCGGCACCGCGACGTCACCGGCGGGCGCTGGAACGGCCGGCAGGGCGCGGAGTGCGTGGCCGGGCAGGGGCAGATGGTGGACGTCGCGCTCTACGAGGCGGTGTTCAACATGATGGAGTCGCTGGTGCCGGAATACGATCACGCGGGCGTGGTGCGGGAGCGCACCGGGGGTGCCTTGCCCGGCATCGTGCCGTCCAATACCTACACCACCGGCGACGGCGAGAACATCGTCATCGCCGGCAACGGCGACGCCATCTTCAGGCGGCTGATGCTGGCGATAGGACGCGAGGACATGGCCGCCGATCCGCAACTGGCGCGCAACGACGGCCGGGTGGCGCGCACCGAGGAAATCGACGGCGCGATACAGGACTGGTGCGCGCGGCACGATATCGATTCCGCGCTGGCCGCACTCAAGGCCGCCGACGTCCCCGTGGGGAAGATCTATTCGGTGCGCGACATGATGAACGATCCGCAGTTTCTCGCGCGCGGCATGTTCGAGCAGCATGCGTTCGCCGACGGCACGCCGGTCAGGATGCCGGCGATTACGCCGAAACTGTCCGCCACGCCGGGCAGGACGGAATGGCTCGGCCCGAAGCTGGGCGAACACAACGAGCAGATTCTGCGCGCGCTCGGCTATGACGACGAGGGCATCGCCGCCCTCAGAAAAGAAAAAGTAATCTAGGAGACGCTACGATGGACAAGAAGACATTCTGGAAGCAGCTGCTGATCGCGCTGGCACTTTTCCTGGCCGGCTATTTCACCTTCAACGGACTGCCGATCGGCTGATTCCGTCCGCAGGCCGGGCAGGCTTGCCTTTTGCTAATTCAGCCGTGAAACCGGAAATCGCACCGGCGTGGTGCCGTGCCGGCGATTCGCACCCGGATGTGCCCGATGCCGGCCCATTTCGGTGCGCGATGCGCCAAAACCGGGACAATCAACAGCACACTGGAGAAAGCATGCCCCGTCCGTCCGTCGCACTTCGATCCCTCGCACTCATTGCCGTCGGCCTGCTGGCCGCGCCCGCGTTCGCCCATCCCGGCGCCCACCACGCCGCCGGCCTGTCGAGCGGCTTCCTGCATCCGCTGTCGGGCTGGGACCACCTGCTGGCGATGCTCGCGGCGGGCGTCTGGGCCGCGCAGCAGCGTCGCATGGCGTGGAGCCTGCTGGCGCTGTTTCCGGCGGCGATGGCGTTCGGTGCCTTGCTCGCCTTCGGCGGCTTTTCGCTGCCGCTCGTGGAACCGGGCATTGCAGCCTCGGTCCTGGTGCTCGGCCTGACGGTGGCTTTCGCGGTTCGCATGCCTGCACTGGCGGGCGGCGCGCTCGTCGCGCTGTTCGCGATGTGCCATGGGTTCGCGCACGGCGCCGAGCTGCCCGCGCAGACGTCCGCCGCCGGCTATGCCGCCGGCTTCCTGGCTGCCACGCTGGCGCTGCATCTGGCCGGCGCCGCCGGCAGCCGCCTGCTGCAGGGGCTGCACGCGGCCATCGTGCGCGCCGCCGGCGCGGGCGTCGCATTCGCGGGCGCCTGGATGCTGGCCGCGATCTGACGCTCTGAAGCGAAGCCAGGGGGCATGACGGCAAGCCTGGTCGGATGCGCGCAGCACTGGTACACCGGAATTCTATTGATAGGTACTTCAGGAAAGCCAAGTCCGGAATTAAGCTATGCGTGTTTCAACCAAGGGGAAAGATGCCATGCATGCTTATCAGGCCACCGTCAGCTGGACGCGCGACGGCCAGACATTCACCGATAACCGCTACAGCCGCGGACATGAGTGGTCTTTCGACGGCGGCGCGAAAGTGGCGGCCTCGTCTTCGCCTTCGATCGTGCCGCTGC
Organism: Noviherbaspirillum aridicola; assembly: GCF_019656455.1. GTDB lineage: Bacteria > Pseudomonadota > Gammaproteobacteria > Burkholderiales > Burkholderiaceae_D > Noviherbaspirillum > Noviherbaspirillum aridicola. The sequence goes on along the minus strand of NZ_BPMK01000021.1, from coordinate 14,061 downwards.
CGATGTCGGTCGCGGCCAACGTGGATCCGGAAGAGGCGCTGGTGGCGGCGGCGTCGAGCTGCCACATGCTGTTCTTCCTGTCGTTCGCCGCGCGCGCCGGCTACGTGGTGGACAGCTACGTCGACCGGGCGGAAGGCTTCATGGACAGGAATGCCGGCGGAAAGATGGCGATGACGCGCATCGTGCTGCGGCCTGAAATCCGCTTCGGCGGCGAGCGCGTGCCGGACCGGGCGGAGCTGGATCGGCTGCACCACCGGTCGCACGAGGAATGCTTCATCGCCAACTCCCTGACCTGCGCGATCGTGGTCGAGGGCAGCTAGCATGTACATCCCCCGCCATTTCGAGGAAAGCCGTGAAGCGGTATTGCACGCGCTGATCCGCGAGCATCCGCTCGGTGCGCTGGTCGTCAGCGGGCCGGACGGGCTCGAGGCCAATCATCTGCCGTTCGAGCTCGACACGGAGCAGGGCGTGCTGAGGGCGCACGTGGCGCGCGCCAATCCGCTGTGGCGTGCCGCGCCGTGCGAAGCGCTGGCGATCTTCCAGGGGCCGTCCGCCTACATCAGCCCATCGTTCTATCCCGGCAAGGCGGAACATGGCAGGGCGGTCCCGACCTGGAACTACATCGCGGTGCATGCCGGCGGTCCGCTGCGGGTCGTCGATGATCCCGCCTGGCTGCGCGCGCTCGTCGATCGCCTGACGAACCGTTTCGAGGCCGGGCGGCCGGCGCCATGGAAGCTGGACGACGCGCCCGACGACTATCTGCACAAGCTGCTCGGGCAGATCGTGGGCATCGAACTGGAGATTGCGCGCATCGCGGGCAAGTGGAAGATGAGCCAGAACCAGCCGGAGGCGAACCGCGCGGGGGTCGAGCAGGGCCTGCGCGCCGAGGGCGGTGGCGCCGCCGATGTGGCGGAGCACATGGCGCGGCTGCGCTGAGGCCGCCGCGCCCGTGACTCGACAAGGCGCGAAGTGCTCAGCGCAACGCTTCGACCAGCTTGTCGAGCTTGATCGCGTCCGCGCAGAACTGGCGGATGCCTTCGGCCAGCTTCTCGGTGGCCATCGCATCCTCGTTGAGCTGGAAGCGGAAGGTCTTTTCATCGAGCGCGATCTTTTGCAGATCGGCCGCCTCGGCCTGCTGCACGCTCAGCTTGCGTTCCACCGGCGCATTGCTCTCGGCCAGCTTCTGCAGCAGATCGGGGCTGATGGTGAGCAGGTCACAGCCCGCCAGTTCGGTGATCTGGGAGGTATTGCGGAAGCTCGCGCCCATGACTTCGGTGCGGTAGCCGAACTTGCGGAAATAGGTGTAGATGCGGCGTACCGACTGCACGCCCGGATCGTCGGCGCCGCTGTACTCCTGGCCGGTCGACTTCTTGTACCAGTCGTAGATGCGGCCGACGAACGGCGAGATCAGCTGCACGCCGGCTTCGGCGCAGGCGATCGCCTGCGGCAGTGAGAACAGCAGGGTGAGGTTGCAGCGGATGCCTTCCTTTTCCAGCACTTCCGCGGCGCGGATGCCTTCCCAGGTGGAGGCGATCTTGATCAGCACGCGCTCGCGCGGAATGCCGGCCTTTTCATAGAGCGCGATCAGCGCCCGGCCCTTGGCGATCGTGCCCTCGGTGTCAAAGGACAGGCGGGCGTCGGTCTCGGTCGAGACGCGGCCGGGAATCAGTTTCAGGATCTCCATGCCGAAGGCGACCAGCAGGTTGTCGATCACTTCTTCGGTCGGCTTGCCGCCATGGTCGCGCACCGCCTTTTCCAGCAGCGGCCGGTATTCATCCTTCTGTACCGCCTTCAGGATCAGCGACGGGTTGGTGGTGGCGTCCTGCGGCGCGAACGCCTTCATCGCCTGGAAATCGCCGGTGTCGGCGACGATGGTGGTGTACTGCTTCAGTTGTTCGAGCTGGTTCATGGCAATGCGGCTTCAAGGTGGAGGCAACAAAACATGCATGATACCCGCAAGCCGGCGCGGGCTTTCGGTTTGCGGCTTGAGGCCGGGCAAGACGGCTACAGTTTCGGCGGGTGGCGCAGGAAGGAGTCGAACTGCATGTCGAGCTTCTGCAGCGCCTTTTGCGCATTTTGCATCTTCTTGCGGAATTCCGGCCCGCCCTTGAGCGCGAGGCCGACCGCGAGGATGTCGATCACGACCAGGTGCGCCAGGCGCGCCGAGATCGGGGTGTAGGGGTCGATGTTGAAGCTCAGGTCGATCGGCACCAGCACGGTCGCGATCTCGGACAGCGGCGTGCCGCTCGGGGTGAGCGCGATCACGTCCGCGCCCAGCTTGCGCGCCAGCTGCACGCTGTGCAGCAGCGCGGTGCTGTTGCCGCGCTGGGAAATGGCGACCACCGTGTCGCCCTTCTTCAGCAGGGCGGCGGAGATCGCATGGATGTGCGGGTCGGAATAGGCGACCGTGTACACGCCGGAGCGGAAGAACTTGTGCTGCGCATCGGCGGCGACGATGCCCGAGGTGCCTTGTCCCCAGAACTCGATCTTGTCGGACCGGGCGAGCACGTCGAGCGCGCGCTCGATCGCCGCCGGCTGCAGGTTGTTGCGCAGGTCGAGCAGGGCGTTGATGGAGCGGCTGCAGATCTTGCTGACCAGGTCGGAGGCGAGGTCGTCCTGCAGCGGGGATTCATCGGCCTGCGGCAGCGCCAGCGCCAGGGTCTGCGCCAGCTTCAGCTTGAACTCATGCCAGCCGTCGTAGCCGAGCGCCCGGCAGAAGCGGACCACGGTCGGCTCCGACACCTGCGCGCTCCTGGCGAGCGCGGTGATGTTGCCGGAGACCGCATGGTCGGGATTCTTGAGGACGGCGAGGCCGACTTTCTTTTCCGACCGGGACAGCGCGTCGAGCTGGGTGCGTATCGAGTCAAGCAGCATGGCGTGTTGCTATGTTGTGCGCAGGGCCTGCCGGGCCCGTTCGATGAGTGCGCTGGTCGAGGCGTCGTGAGCCTGCGGGCGGGGCTCGCCGCCGATCTCCCTCTCCAGCGTGCTGGCCAGCACCTTGCCCAGCTCGACGCCCCACTGGTCGAAACTGTTGACGCCCCATGCCACGCCCTGCACGAAGACCTTGTGTTCGTACAGCGCGATCAGCGCGCCGAGCGACGCGGGCGTGAGCGCGTCCATCAGGATCATGTTGCTCGGCCGGTTGCCGGGGAAGGTGCGGTGAGGCAGCAGGGCGGCGATGCGATCCTCCGGCAGGTTCTGCGCCCGCATTTCCTCGCGCACTTCCTCCGCCGTCTTGCCGAGCATGAAGGCCTCCGCCTGGGCGAAACAGTTGGCGAGCAGCGCCTCGTGGTGGCCGGGCAGCGCATGCGACGGGCGCAGCGCGGCGATGAAGTCGACCGGGATCAGGTCGGTGCCCTGGTGCAGCAGCTGGAAATAGGCATGCTGGCCGTTGGTGCCGACATCGCCCCAGACCACCGGGCAGGTGGCGAGGTCGACGTCGCTGCCGTCGGCGCGCACCCGCTTGCCGTTGCTTTCCATCTCCAGCTGCTGCAGGTAGGCGGCGAACTGGGACAGGTCCTGGTGATAGGGCGCGATGGAAAGCGAGGCGCTGCCGAAGAAGTTGCGGTACCAGATGCCGAGCGCGGCCAGGATCGCGGGCATGTTGCGCTCCAGCGGCGTGCTGCGGAAATGCTCGTCCATCGCATGGGCGCCGGCCAGGAACTCGCGGAAGCGTTCGGGTCCGACCGCCAGCGCGACCGGCAGTCCGATCGCCGACCAGACGGAATAGCGACCGCCGACCCAGTCCCAGAACGGGAACATGTTGTCGGTATCGATGCCGAAGGCGCGCACTGCCGCGCTGTTGGTGGAGACCGCGACGAAGTGCCGGGCCAGCTCGTCCTCCCTTCCGCCCTGGCGCAGGAACCAGGCGCGCGCGGACTGGGCATTCATCATCGTCTCGCGCGTGGTGAAGGTCTTGGAGGCGATCACGAACAGCGTGCTGTCGGCCTGCAGACGCGACAGGACCGCATCGAGATCGTGGCCGTCGACATTGGCGACGAAATGCAGGCGCAGGCGCGGGTCGGCGAAGCCGCGCAGGGCCTTGCACACCATCTCCGGGCCGAGGTCGGAGCCGCCGATGCCGATGTTGACGATGTCGGTCACCGGCTTGCCGCTGCGGCCGGTCCAGTTGCCGGAGCGCACCCGCCCGGCGAACGCGCAGACCCGGTCGAGCACCGCATGAACCTCTGCGTTCACATCCTGTCCATCCACCACCAGCGGCCTGCCGCGCGGCGCGCGCAGGGCGGTATGCAGTACCGCGCGCTGTTCCGTGTCGTTGATGCGCTGGCCGCCGAACATCGCATCGCGCCGCGCCTCGACGCCGGCTTCCCGCAGCAGCTGGGCCAGCAGGCGCATCGTGGTGGCGTCGATCCGGTTCTTGGAATAATCGAGCAGCAGTCCGGCGGCTTCGACGGAAAACGCCGCGAAGCGGTTGCCGGGGGCGGAGAAGAGGTCGCGCATCTGCCAGGTCCTCGCCTGCAGATGGTGGTCGGCGAGTGCTTGGTAGGCAGGCAGTCCGGTGGTGGCTTGCTGGGGCATGGAGACGCTTGAAGCTGTGAACATGGCAACTATACCGTAGAACCAGGAAAAATCACTACATGGTAGTGCAGCCCGGGCCCCCTTCATTGCGATTTCTCAGCGCCGCTCCGGGCCATTCGTGCATACCATTTCGTTCTTTCCCTGTTCTTTCCCGCTGCGGCGCGCTTCATCGGAACGCCGCAGCTCGCCGTCCTGACTTCCTGTAGTAAAATTTCAGAACACTGCACCACTCCGGTTCATCCATCATGCCCATTCATTCCGTTCTCGACTCCGTCACCCGCCGCATCGTCGCCCGCAGCAAGCCCTGGCGCGATGCCTACCTGGCCCGCCTGGACGCCGCGCGCGTGCAGGGCGTGCACCGCGGCACCCTGGCCTGCACCAATCTCGCCCACGGCTTCGCCGCCTTTCCGGCGAATGACAAACTGAAACTGAAACAATACAAGGTGCCCTCCGTCGCCATTGTTTCCGCCTACAACGACATGCTGTCGGCGCACCAGCCGTTCGAGGGCTTCCCGCGCATCATCAAGGAAGCGGTGCGCGAGGCGGGGGCGGTCGCCCAGTTCGCCGGCGGCACCCCGGCCATGTGCGACGGCGTGACCCAGGGGCAGCCCGGCATGGAGCTGTCGCTGTTCTCGCGCGACACGATCGCGATGGCCACCGCAGTGGCGCTGTCGCACAACATGTTCGACGCGGCCGTCTACCTCGGCGTGTGCGACAAGATCGTGCCGGGACTGCTGATCGGGGCGCTGCATTTCGGCCATCTGCCGGCGGTCTTCCTGCCGGCCGGGCCGATGACCACCGGCATTTCCAACGCGGAAAAAGCCAGGGTGCGCCAGCTCTATGCGCAGGGCAAGGTGGGGCGCGACGCGCTGCTCGAGTCGGAAGCCTCGTCCTATCACGGCGCCGGCACCTGCACCTTCTATGGCACGGCCAACAGCAACCAGATGCTGATGGAAGTCATGGGCCTGCACCTTCCGGGCACCGCCTTCATCACGCCCGGCACCGAACTGCGCGATGCGCTCACCGCGGCCGGCGCGAAGCGGGCGGTGGCCATCAGCGCGCAGGGAGAGCGCTACATCCCGGTCGGCCGCGTGGTCGATGAAAAGGCCATCGTCAATGCCATCGTCGCGCTGCTGGCCACCGGCGGGTCGACCAATCACACCCTGCACCTGGTCGCCATCGCGCGCGCGGCGGGCATCGTGATCGACTGGAACGACTTCGATGAACTGTCTTCCGTGGTGCCGCTGCTGACCCGCATCTATCCGAACGGCGATGCCGACGTCAACCACTTCCACGCCGCCGGCGGCACCGGCTTCGTGATCCGCGAACTGCTCGACGCCGGCCTGCTGCATGAAGACGTCACCACCGTGCTCGGCGAGGGCCTGCGCGCCCACTGCACCGAACCCTTCCTCGAGGACGGCAAGCTGGTGTGGAAGCCGGCGGCCGCGGAAAGCGGCGACAGCGCGGTGCTGCGCAAGGCGTCGGATCCTTTTTCCAGAGATGGCGGCCTGCGTCTGCTCAACGGCAATCTCGGCCGCGCCGTGATCAAGGTCTCGGCGGTGAAGCCCCAGCATAGGGTGGTGGAAGCGCCGGCGCTGGTGTTCAATTCGCAGGAGGCGCTGATGGATGCCTACAAGGCCGGCAGGCTGGACCGCGATTTCGTGGCGGTGGTGCGCTACCAGGGACCGCGCGCCAACGGCATGCCCGAACTGCATGCGCTCACGCCGGCGCTGTCGAGCCTGCAGGACGCGGGACGCAGGGTGGCGCTGGTGACCGACGGCCGCATGTCGGGCGCGTCGGGCAAGGTGCCGGCGGCGATCCATGTGTCGCCCGAAGTCCTTGCCGGCGGCCCGCTCGGCAAGGTGCGCGACGGCGACCTGATCCGTCTCGACGCGGAAACGGGCACGCTGCAGGCGCTGGTCGACGAGGCGGAGTGGAACAGGCGCGCGATGGAGCCGGCGGACCTGTCGGCGAGCCACGTCGGCATGGGCCGCGAACTGTTCGCCATGTTCCGCCACTCGGTGAGCGCGGCCGAGGAAGGCGCCGCCACCTTCGGCCTGCCGCCGCCGGTGCACCTGGCCGAAGAGCAAGACAACCCGCTGGCGGTGCCCGAGGGAGAGAATCAATCCGATGAAGATTTTCTGATAGCGAAGAACAAATGATGAACCTGATCGACATCATGCGCGCGTCCCCGGTGATCCCGGTGATCGCGATCGACAATCCGGATCACGCGGTGCCGATGGCGCGCGCGCTGGTCGAGGGCGGCATCCGGGTGCTGGAAATCACGCTGCGCACCGCGCACGGCCTGCCGGCCATCCGCGCCATCGCCGGGCAGGTGCCGGGCGCCATCGTCGGCGTCGGCACGCTGACCCAGCCGGAAGAACTCGCCGCCGCACGCGAGGCCGGCGCGGTGTTCGGCGTCTCGCCCGGGCTGACGCCGGCCCTGGTGGCGGCGGCGAAGACCAGCGGCCTGCCGCTTCTGCCCGGCGTGATGACGCCGTCGGAAGTCATGGCCGCGCGCGATGCCGGCTTCCGGCAGCTCAAGCTGTTCCCGGCCGTGCCCGCCGGCGGCGTCGGCATGCTCAACGCGATCGCCGGTCCGCTGCCGGACGTCACGTTCTGTCCGACCGGGGGGATTTCGCAGGAGACCGCGCCGCAATTCCTCGCCTGCAAGAACGTCGCCTGCGTGGGCGGATCCTGGCTGACGCCGAAGGATGCGATGCAGGCGGGCGACTGGGACAGGATCAGGGAAATCGCCAGGGCCGCCGCGGCGCTGGCGGTCCGCTGAGCGTACGCGGAGCGGGACCGGCAGCCGCCGGCGCGGAAAAGAAAAAGCGGGCCGGGATGCCGGCAGCGCTTAAAATACCGCTTCCCGTTTTCTCTGCACTGCATCATGACCCAGGACGAACTGAAACAGGCGGTGGCCCGCGCCGCGATCGAATATGTGCCGGCCAATGAAATCATCGGCGTCGGCACCGGCTCCACCGCCAACTATTTCATCGATGAGCTCGGCAAGATCAAGGACCGGATCAAGGGCGCGGTGGCCTCGTCGGAAGCGACCGCCGCCCGCCTGCGCTCGCACGGCATCGCGGTGCTCGATCTCAATGACGTCGATTTCCTGCCGGTCTACATCGACGGCGCCGACGAGATCACCGCGGATGGCGCGATGATCAAGGGCGGCGGCGCGGCGCTGACGCGCGAAAAAATCGTGGCCTCGGTGGCCGGCCGGTTCGTCTGCATCGCCGACGGCTCCAAGCTGGTCACGCAACTCGGCGCGTTCCCGCTGCCGGTGGAAGTGATCCCGATGGCGCAGGCGGCGGTGGCCCGTCAGCTCAAGGCGCTCGGCGGCGAGCCGCGGCTGCGGATGAAGGACGGCCAGCCGCTGATCACCGACAACGGCTGCATGATCATCGACCTGGCCGGCCTGCACATCGCCGACCCGCGGGATCTGGAAGCACGCATCAACAATATCGTCGGCGTGGTCACCGTCGGCCTGTTCGCGCAACGCGGCGCCGACGTCGCCCTGCTGGGCACCGGCGACGGCGTGCAGAAGATGAGCTTCTGAACCGCCGCCCGCTTCCGCCACGCAGCCCGCCGGTATGACTCGCGGGCTGTTTTGTTTTCAGGGCGCGAAAGCCGCGAGTTGAATGATGGATAATGCCGGCTGCAATGCGATTTCGGAAAGGAAGCGATGAAGCCGTTCAAGCATCTCGTCCTGGCGTGCCTCGCGGGAATGATGGCCGCGTGCGCAGGCTTGACCGCGCCGCCTCCGCAGCAGGCGGTGCCGGCGCAATGGCAGGCGCCGCTCCCGCATAACGGCAGCGTGAGCGACCTGTCGCGCTGGTGGGAGCAGCAGGGCGACCCGATACTGGTGCAGCTGATCGCCGCCGCGCAGGAAGCGAGTCCCACGATCGCCGCCGCGCGCTCGCGCATGATCCAGGCGCAGACGGTGCGCACGGCGGCCGGCGCCGCCCTGGTGCCGTCGCTCGACGCCACCGGCAGCGTGGGGCGCACCAGCGCCCAGCCGCCGCAGCCGCTGGGGACGACATCCCAGGCGGCGCTGCAGACCGCCTGGGAGATCGATGTATTCGGTGCGCGCCGCGCCAGCCGCAATGCCGCCGATGCCAGGCTGGAAGGCGCACAGGCGGGCTGGCACGAGGCCCGGGTGACGGTGGCCGCCGAAGTCGCCAGTCAGTATTTCGGCCTGCGCGCCTGCCGGCGGCAACTGGCGATCGCCGAATCCGACGCAGCCTCCCGCAGCGAGATCGCGCGCCTGTCCGAGCTGAGCGCGAGGGCGGGCTTCCAGGCGCCGGCCAACGCCGCGCTGGCGAGGGCGAGCGCGGCCGAAGGCAATGCGCGCCTGCTGCAGCAGCGCGCCCAGTGCGAGATCGAGCTCAAGAGCCTGGTCGCGCTGACCGCCATCGCCGAACCGGCACTGCGGGCGGGCCTCGACGGCGGCGATGTGTCGCCGGAGGCGGCACAGGCCATCGCCATCGAGAACCTGCCCGCCGCCGTGCTGGCCCAGCGTCCCGACCTGTTCGGCGCCGAACGGGAAGTGGCGGCCGCCGCCTTCGAGGTCGCCGGCGCACACGCGCAACGCTATCCACGCCTGAGCCTGTCCGGCTCGGTCGGCATCGCCAACTTACGGGGCGGCGGCATGAATGCCGATCTCGACACCTGGTCGGTCGGTCCGCTCGCGCTGAGCCTGCCGCTGTTCGACGGTGGCCGGCGCGCCGCCGAGGTCGAGGCCGCCCGCGCCCGCTACGAGGAAGCCGCCGCCAACTACCGTGCCCGCGTGCGGCAGGCGGTGCGCGAAGTGGAAGAAGCCCTGGTCACCCTGCACAGCACCGCCGCCCGCAGCGCCGACGTCCTGACCGCGGCCGAGGGCTACCGCAGCTCGTTCAATGCCGCCGAGAGCCGTTATCGCAACGGCCTGGCGAGCCTGATCGAACTCGAAGAATCGCGCCGCACGCTGCTCGCGGCAGAGACGGCGGTGGTGACGCTCGAGCGCGAAAGGCGCGCGGCATGGATCTCGCTCTACCGCGCCGCCGGCGGCGGCTGGAACGCGCCCGGGGCGCGCACAACGAACTGAACGCCTACACAGCATGAAACCATTCAAACGCAAACCGCTCGTCATCGCCGTCCTGGCCGTCGTCATCGCAGCCGGCGCCGGGATCGCGCTGATGGCGCCGAAGAACGAAGCGCCCGCCAGGACCGCGGCGGCAACCGTCAAGCCGGCCCTCACCGTAAGCGTGGTGCGCCCGCAGCAGCAGCCGTTGCCGATCCGGCTCGCGGCCAACGGCAACATCATGGCCTGGCAGGAGGCCAGCATCGGCAGCGAATCGAACGGCCTGCGGCTGGCCGAGGTGCGTGTCAACGTCGGCGACAGCGTGCGCGCGGGCGAGGTGCTCGCCATCTTCGCGCGCGAAGCGGTCGAAGCCGACGTCGCGCAGGCCCGCGCGGCACTGATGGAGGCGGAGGCCCTGGCGGCCGATGCGGCGGCCAATGCGGCACGCGCCCGCACCCTGGACGCGAGCGGGGCGCTGAGCGCGCAGCAGATCGCGCAATACCAGACCAGCGAGCAGACCGCCCGCGCGCGCGTCCAGGCGGCCAGGGCGACGCTCGCCGCGCAGCAGCTGCGGCTGCGCCATGTGCAAGTGCTGGCGCCGGACAGCGGCGTGATTTCCGAGCGCAAGGCGACGGTCGGCGCGGTAGTGCCCGCCGGGACCGAGCTGTTCCGTCTGATCCGCAAGGGACGCCTGGAATGGCGGGCCGAAGTCACGGCGACCGAACTCGGCCGCATCAAGGCAGGCACGCCGGCCACGCTGGTCGCCGCCAACGGTACGCGGCTGCAGGGCAAAGTGCGCATGATCGGCCCGACCGTCGATCCGCAGAGCCGATCGGCGCTGGTCTATGTGGACCTGCAGCCGGCGGCGGCGGACGCGGCGCCGGCCAGCGCCGGCATGTTCGCGCGCGGCGAGTTCGACCTCGGCAGCTCGCCGGCGCTCACCGTGCCCCAACAGGCGGTGGTGCTGCGCGACGGCTTCAGCTATGTGTTCCGCCTCGGCCCCGACAACCGCGTCACCCAGCTCAAGGTGAGGCCGGGACGCCGCATAGGCGACCGCGTCGAGATACTCGAGGGACTCCCGCCGGATGCGAGCGTGGTGGCCAGCGGCGCCGGCTTCCTCAACGAAGGCGATACCGTGCGCGTGGTGGGCGACGGCAATGGCGGCGCGGCGCAGGCCGGGACGACGGCGCCGCGGCGCCAGTAGCGAGAGATGGGAACATACAGATGAATTTTTCCGCCTGGTCGATCCGGAATCCGATTCCGGCGCTGATGCTGTTCGTCCTGCTGAGCTTCGCCGGCATGCTGTCCTTCAGCATGATGAAAGTCCAGAACTTTCCCGACATCGAACTGCCGACGGTCACGGTGAGCGCATCGCTGCCGGGCGCGGCGCCGGGGCAGCTCGAGACCGATGTCGCCCGCAAGATCGAGGACTCCATCGCCACCGTGCAGGGCCTCAAGCATATCTATACCAAGGTGCAGGACGGGGTCGTCACGATCACCGCCGAGTTCCGGCTCGAGAAGCCGGTGCAGGAAGCGGTCGACGATGTGCGCTCGGCGGTGGCGCGGGTGCGCGCCGACCTGCCCGGCGATCTGCGCGATCCCATCGTCAACAAGGTCGATCTCGCGGGCCAGCCGGTGCTGGCCTTCACCATCTATTCGCCCAGCTTGGACGAAGAGGCGCTGTCCTGGTTCGTCGACAACGATGTCTCGCGCAAGCTGCTCGCGGTACCCGGCGTCGGCGCCGTCAAGCGGGTCGGCGGCGTCAGCCGCGAGGTGAGGGTGGCGCTGGACACGGCGAAGCTGCAGGCGCTGGGCGCCACCGCCGCCGACATCTCGCGCCAGCTGCGGCAGGTGCAGACGGAAAGCGCCGGCGGCCGGGCCGATCTCGGCGGCGGCGAACAGCCGGTGCGCACGCTCGCCACCGTCGCCTCGGCGGAAGAGCTGGCGCGGCTGGAACTGGCCCTGCCCGACGGCCGCCGCATCCGTCTCGACCAGGTCGCCACCGTGACCGACACCATCGCCGAACCGCGCGCCGCGGCACTGCTCGACGGCAAACGGGTGGTCGGATTCGAGGTCGCCCGCAGCCGCGGCGCGAGCGAAGTCGAGGTCGGCGCCAAGGTGCACCAGGCGCTCGATGAAATGAAACAGCGGCATCCCGACCTGCAGCTCACGCAGGCTTTCGATTTCGTCTCGCCGGTGGAGGAGGAGTACCGCGGCTCCATGCACCTGCTGTACGAGGGCGCGATCCTGGCGGTGATCGTGGTCTGGCTGTTCCTGCGCGACTGGCGCGCCACCTTCGTGTCGGCGGTGGCCCTGCCTCTGTCAGTGATACCGGCCTTCATCGGCATGTACCTGCTCGGCTTTTCGATCAACGTGGTGTCGCTGCTGGCGATGTCGCTGGTGGTCGGCATACTGGTCGACGACGCGATCGTCGAGGTGGAAAACATCGTCCGCCATCTGCGCATGGGCAAGACGCCGTTCCAGGCGGCGATGGAGGCGGCGGATGAGATCGGCCTGGCGGTGATCGCCACCACCTTTACGCTGATCGCAGTCTTCCTGCCGACCGCCTTCATGAGCGGCGTCGCCGGCAAGTTCTTCAAGCAGTTCGGCTGGACGGCGGCGCTGGCGGTGTTCGCCTCGCTGGTGGTGGCGCGCATGCTCACGCCGATGATGTCGGCCTATCTGCTCAAGCCCGCTTCCGGGACCGGGCACGCCGATCCTTTCTGGATGCCGGCCTACCTGCGCTGCGTGTCCTGGAGCCTGCGCCACCGGCTGGCGACGATGGCACTGGCGACCTTGTTCTTCATCGGTTCGGTGGCCCTGATCCCGCTGCTGCCCACCGGCTTCATTCCGCCCGACGACAATTCCCAGACCCAGGTCTATCTCGAACTGCCGCCCGGCTCGACCCTGCAGCAGACGCTGGCGGCGGCGGAGCAGGCTCGCGTGCTGGTGGCCGGCGTCGAGCATGTGCAGAGCGTCTATACCTCGGTCGGCGGCGGCAGCGCCGGCGGCGATCCCTTCGGTCCGCAGGGCAGCGCCGAGGTGCGCAAGGCGACGCTGACCATCCGCCTGAGCCCGCGCGGGGAGCGGCCGCGCAAGCAGGGCATCGAGAACAACATCCGCGCCGCGCTCGAAAAGCTGCCCGGCGCGCGCAGCAAGGTCGGCCTCGGCGGTTCGGGGGAAAAGTACATCCTGGTGCTGACCGGCGAAGATCCGAACGCGCTCGCCGCCGCCGCCCGCGCCGTCGAACGCGACCTGCGCACCATTCCCGGTCTCGGCAGCGTGGCCTCCACCGCCAGCCTGATCCGCCCGGAGATCGCGGTACGCCCCGACTTCGCGCGGGCCGCCGACCTGGGCGTGACCAGTGCGGCCATCGGCGAAACCCTGCGCATCGCCACCATCGGCGACTATGACGTGGCCCTGCCGAAGATGAACCTGTCGCAGCGCCAGGTGCCGATCGTGGTCAAGCTCGAGGACCAGGCCCGCACCGATCTGTCCGTGCTCGGCCGCCTCGCCGTGCCCGGCGCCCGCGGCCCCGTCATGCTCGACCAGGTCGCCGACCTCGAAGTCGCCGGCGGTCCGGCGGTGATCGACCGCTACGACCGTTCACGCAATATCAATTTCGAGATCGAACTGTCCGGCCTGCCGCTCGGCGACGTCGCCGCGGCGGTGCAGAAACTGCCGTCGGTGCAGAACCTGCCGGCCGGAGTGAGGGTGGTGGAAATCGGCGACGCCGAGGTGATGGGCGAACTCTTCGCCAGCTTCGGCCTGGCGATGCTCACCGGGGTGCTCTGCATTTACATCGTGCTGGTGCTGCTGTTCAAGGACTTCCTGCAGCCGGTCACGATTCTCGCCGCGCTGCCGCTGTCGCTCGGCGGCGCCTTCGTCGGCCTGCTGCTGGCGCAGAAGAGCTTCTCGATGCCGTCGCTGATCGGCCTGATCATGCTGATGGGGATTGCGACCAAGAACTCCATCCTGCTGGTCGAGTACGCGATCGTGGCCCGCCGCGACCACGGCATGAGCCGCCTCGATGCGCTCATCGATGCCTGCCACAAGCGGGCACGGCCGATCGTGATGACCACGCTGGCGATGGGCGCCGGCATGCTGCCGATCGCGGTCGGCATCGGCCAGGCCGATCCCAGCTTCCGCTCGCCGATGGCAATCGCGGTGATCGGCGGCCTCATCACCTCGACCGTCCTGAGCCTGCTGGTGGTGCCGGCGGTGTTCACCTATGTGGATGATGTCGAGCACCTGTTCCGGCGAATCCGGGATCGACTGCGCGGAAGACCGGCCGGGCAAGGGCTGGCGCAAGCGGGGGGCCGGAAGAGCTAGGTGTGAAGTTGCAAGAGGTTATTTCGGTTGGTTGAGAGTCTGGACATTGGTGCTTTGCCGCCGATACCTTGGTGCGGGCGGTGCCAGTTGTAGTGGTGGTTCCACTGATGGAGCATTTCGGC
>NZ_BPMK01000020.1 GCF_019656455.1 Noviherbaspirillum aridicola | reverse complement strand
CCTTCGCGCCTGCCTCGGCTTCCTTCAGGATGCCTATGATTTGTTCTTCTGTGAAACGCTTCTTCATGCTACCTCCCACGGAGGCAGACTCTACATCATTGCCGTACTAATCTCGGGGAGCAGGTCACAACCTCGGTACCGGGCGGCTGAAGTCGTCGACGCTGCGCAAGCGGGTGAACGCCGGGGACTGGGGCGCGGCGGCGGTCGAGATCATGAAGTGGGTGAGGGGAGGTGGCCGGGTGCTCAAGGGGCTGGTGCAACGTCGGGAGGCTGAGAGGGCGCTGCTTAAGTGATTCAGTGCTGGCACCCCAACTGCTGTAACTTCGTTCGTGCCAAGCCAAGCTAGAAGTCCGCAAGCTTGACCCTGTTCGTCAGGCTGTTGACTTTGTTTTCGTCCAGATAAGTACGGCGGACGGCTTCACAAAATGGGCTGCTCGAATTAGAGCGCGCCCAATCCGCATAGCCGGCAACTCGATACAGTGATAAAGCGCCCAGCTCAGAATAAGCGTAGTGCCAAGCATTGCTAAGAGCTTTTCTAATCCAACAAGCTCAATCGCAAGATGCTGCTCTCCGGCTCGTGGGGTAAATAGTTCCCATACGAAAGAGTGGCTGAGATAGATTGAGTAGGACAAGTCGCCTAGCTTGATCAGGGGCTGGGGCACGTAGAAGCTCTTTGACGATTTCTCGAACAGCGTTAGGCTCAGCAGTATAAAGAAGCATGGCAGCCCAGCACCAAGGACACCGTGCCCGCCCACACTTTTGTGGATCCATAGGTTCACAAAATAGACTAGTGCCGTAGCGGCGAACAGCCCTAATAGGTAGGATTTGCTCGATCGGAAGCGTAGATAGGCCTCAGCACAAAGCATCCCGAAAACGAACTCCAGGAGCATTGGATTTGCTGTCAGGCTTACCAGTTGTGCAGTCCAGTGATCCCAGGGAGCAAGGGGAGAGCGGTAGGGATTAAGGGTGAAATCCCCAAGAAGTGCCTGGCCCCCAAGAACCATCGTTAGGATTACGCCCGCAGCAATCGCGACTCGGTACTTATGGGAGATCGCCAGGGCGAGGCCAAAGATGCAATAGAAAATTAGCTCGTATGTTAGGGTCCATTCCGGTTGCAATACGCTGTACCCGAAGAATGGCGGATCATTATTTTTAAGCGGGATAAATGCTAGGCTTTTCCACAGGTAGTTGAGGCTATCGGTCCCGGGCAGGAGGAAGAAGGCTGCGACAGTGCCAATGGCCGCTAGGGGGACAACTCTGAACAGGCGCTTAGCCAGGAAAGAGAGGGTGCCATCCCCGGTACGAGCTGCGGTAACGTAGACGATGATGAAGCCACTGATCATGAAAAACAGGTCAACGCCGAAATAGCCGGCGCCGAAGAGCGTGTCACCCAACGCAGGATCTTCGTAATGTTTGTTCAAACTGGATCGGTAGTGGTAAAGCACTACGAAAAGGGCGGCAATGCCTCGCATTGCTTGGATCGACTGGACGACTTTCATCTTGAGCTGACATTACCTGAGAGGCGGTAGTGTAACCCAAGGGAAAGATATAGTGCTTACCGGAAAGTATTGCGAAGCTGATGTGGGATGTCAAACTGCCGCATGCGGTCTTCGTAGGCTGGGAATGGGGAGAGCTCCGGCCCAGGGGCAATTTTACGGCCGTGCTCCTCTCTTAAGCAATCCGTTAGCTTTCCTTCGCGAACGCGGTCAGCTGGTAATCAATCATCCGCCTGATTGCTTCTAATACGTCTTCGTCGGTAGGCGCAGCATGTCCACGCTCTCCTGCTACCTGATCGATGTAGTCCGTCTTGTTCATCGGGTCGAAGAGAAACCCGTCAAGATCAGCGGCTGCTAGCAGAAGTCGGGAAGTATCTTTGCGGGCCTCTTGTAGTTGCATGTGGAGCTCTTCAATCTCCGCGGCTGCCTTATGCAGCAGCATATGCTCAGGGCCTTGCCCGGCCTGGGCCGATAAACGAAGACGGTGAGCAAATTCCAAGGTGGCGTGCAGAGTAGTCATAGATGCGGACCGGTTCAATGGCGACAGATCTAAGTGTACGTCCATTAGGCTTACAAACGTTTACACTCGTCATATCTTGAGCGCAACGTCGAAGCGGCCTGGAGGCCGCGAACAGGTCAGAGCGGGCGGATGAAATAGTCCTCGCTCTTGGCGACCTTGTTCACCTCCGGGGTGACGCGGTACCACTCGAAGTCGTCTGCAGGCATTCTGCCAGCATTCCTTTCGGCATTCGAAATCCCCGGTCCACTCGCCCGGGGCATCCCCTTTGTATATAGAGGCACGACGCCAACAGGCAGCCTGGAAAGCCCACTTCTTCAGTGAAAGGCGAGGCCTTCATTTCGTCGCTTCGGGAAATTGGTGATACGGAAGTGATACGAGGTCGGCGATAAGCCAGCACTGATGCGGCTGTTCTCCCCTTGAACTACGGCGAGACACGGACGGGCGCTCGATGCGCCACGCCCGGCATTATAGCCGAGACCTCGCGGAAATATCGCCTCTCCACCCACAATCGGTACAATGCCTGCTTCATTCCGCGCTACACCCTATTCCACAGGTTCCCTTCAATGGCAGTCATTTCTCTCACCGACGCGCAGCTTGCATTCGGTCACGTCGCATTGCTCGATCACGCCGAGTTCTCTCTCGAAGCCTCGGAACGCGTCGGTCTCATCGGCCGCAACGGTACAGGCAAGTCTTCCCTGCTGAAGATCATCGCGGGACAGTCGAAGCTCGACGACGGGCTGATGGTGATGCAGCAAGGGATCAAGATCGCCTATGTGGAGCAGGAGCCGCAGTTCGCGCCGGAGATGAGCGTGTTCGACGCGGTCGCATCAGGGCTGGCGTCGATGCAGCGCATGCTCGCCGAGTACAACGATCTGGCGGCGCGCCTCGGCGGCAGCGAGGACGAGGCGATCATGGACCGCATGCACCAGTTGCAGACCCTGCTCGACGCCGCCGATGCCTGGAGCCTGGGCAACCGGGTCGAAGCCATCCTGGCCCGCCTGGCGCTCGACAAGCAGGCGGCGATGGGCACGCTGTCGGGCGGCACCCAGAAGCGCGTGGCGCTGGCCCGCGCCCTGGTCTCGGCGCCCGACGTCCTGTTGCTCGACGAGCCGACCAACCACCTCGATTTCAACGCGATTCTCTGGCTGGAGTCGCTGCTGCGCGAGTTCAAGGGAAGCATCCTGTTCATCACGCACGACCGCTCCTTCCTCGACAACGTCGCCACCCGCATCATCGAACTCGACCGCGGCCGCCTGCTGTCCTATCCGGGCAATTTCAGCGCTTACCAGAAGCGCAAGGCGGAACAGCTGGAAGTCGAGGCGATCGAGAACGCGAAGTTCGACAAGTTTCTCGCGCAGGAAGAGGTCTGGATCCGCAAGGGCGTGGAAGCGCGCCGCACGCGAAACGAGGGCAGGGTCAGGCGGCTTGAAGAGCTGCGCCGGGTGCGGGCATCCCGCCGCGACCAGCAGGGGCAGGTCAAGCTCGATGCCTCGGCCAGCGAACGCTCGGGCAAGATCGTCGCCGAACTGGTCGACGTCGAGAAGCGCTACGGCGAGAAAGTCATCGTACGGCGCTTCAACAGCATCATCATGCGCGGGGACAAGATCGGCCTGATCGGCCCGAACGGCGCGGGCAAGACCACGATGCTCAAGCTCATCCTCGGCGAAGAGCAGCCGGACGCCGGCACGGTCAGGCAGGGCGCCCGCCTGCAGGTGGCATACTTCGACCAGATGCGGGCGCAGCTCAATGACGAGGCAAGCCTGGCCGATACCATCTCGCCCGGCAGCGAATGGGTCGAGATCAACGGCCAGCGCAAGCATGTGATGACCTATCTCGGCGACTTCCTGTTCGCGCCGGAGCGCGCGCGATCGCCGGTCAAGTCCCTGTCCGGCGGCGAGCGCAACCGCCTGCTGCTCGCACGCCTGTTCGCCAAGCCCTCCAACGTGCTCGTCCTCGATGAGCCGACCAACGACCTCGATATCGATACCCTGGAACTGCTCGAGGAGTTGCTGCAGGAGTACAGCGGCACGGTGTTCCTGGTCAGCCACGACCGCAGGTTCCTCGACAATGTCGTCACCCAGGTCATCGTGGCCGAGGGCGATGGCGTCTGGCGCGAGTATGTCGGCGGTTATTCCGACTGGGAGCGCGTCAGGGCCGAAACGGCCCCGCAGAAGCCGGCGGCCCGGCCCGAACAGAAAACCGAACCCAAGCCGGCTCCAAGGGAAACCGCGCCGGCCAAGGCCAGGAAGCTCAGCTACAAGGAGCAGCGCGAACTCGACGCGCTGCCCGCCCTGATCGCGGCGCTGGAGTCGGAACAGAAGACCATCTCGGAAAAGCTCGCCGATCCCGAACTCTACCGCCAGCGCCCGGATGAAGTGCAGAAGCTCAATGAGCGTTTTGCGGAGATCGACGCGCAGCTCCTCGAAAGCCTCGAAAAATGGGAGGCGATCGAGGCGCGCGCCAGGGGCGAGTAAGCCCTAGTTGAGGCGACGGCTCGCATCGCGCAGGCCGGGGAGCTTGGACCGCAGCATCTCCGCGTCGGGCGCTTCCGGCCGTTCCTCGAGGTAGGCTTCCAGGTCGTCCAGCGCCGCCTGCGGGCATTCGAGATTCGCGTACGCCAGGCCGCGGTCGCGTCGCTCCGCGATGTCGTCCGGCAGCAGGATGAGCAGGCGCTGCTGCACGCCTAGCAGGCGCTCCCAGTGCATGCGCTCGACGAACAGCGCTTTCAGATTGCGCAGCATGCGCACCAGTATCTCCCGGGGATGCGCGGCATGCAGGTAGTAGGCGAGCGGAATGGCTCCCGGGTAACTCTGTTGCTCGAAGTAGGGCTCCAGGCGCTCCTCGAGTTCTTCACGCGACAGACTGGCCCCGTTGAACGGATCGAGCACGATTTCGCCGGACTGCACCGACAGTTTCATCAGGAAGTGGCCGGGGAAGGACACGCCCTTGACGTTCAGCCCGATCTGCTGCGCCAGTTCCATGTACAGCACGGCAAGCGAGATGGGGATGCCGCGGCGGGTGGCGAGGACCCGATGCAGATAGCTGTTGTCCGGGTCGTAATAGTCGTTCACGTTGCCCGCGAAACCCAGCTCCCGGTAGAAATAATGATTGAGCAGCCTCAGTTTCTGGACGCTGGACGCGTCCGGCGCGAGCCGCTTGAGCAGGCGCGCCGCGATCATGTCGACCTGGGCCTGTATCGCGCCGATGTCCAGTTGCGGTTCCACATCGTGCGCAATCAGCAGGGCGGCTTCGAACAGGGGAATGGAGTCGTCCTGCTGAACCAGGGACGCAAAGTAATCGAGGTTGTTGATGACCATACAACAGTCATCATAAACCATCGCGGCGCAGATGAAAGGTCGGCATGGCAAGCCGACCCCGCGATCAGCGCGAGCTGCGCCTGAAATCCCCGAAGCGGAAGCCCATCACCAGCAGGGCGCCGAAATAGACCGCGCCCGAGGCCGCCAGCACCAGGGCCAGCGCCCCGATGCGCATCAGCGGCGCGCTCTTGAGCGCCAGCCAGTCGAACTGGGCCGCTGTCCACATCGCGACGCCCGCCAGCAGGAAGAGGGCGGCGACCAGGCGCACCATGAAAAGACCCCAGCCCGGCCTTGCCGTGTAGAGCTTCCGGCGGCGCAGGCCGAGAAACAGAAACCCGGCATTGATGCAGGCGCCAAGGCCGATCGACAGGGCCAGCCCGGCGTGGGCGATCAGCGGGACCAGGGCGATGTTGAGCAATTGCGTGACGATCAGCACGCCGACCGCGATCTTTACCGGCGTTCGGATGTCCTGCTTCGCATAGAACGCCGGGGCGAGAATCTTGACCAGGATGAAACCGATCAGGCCGACACCATAGGCCACCAGCGCTCGGGCGGTCATCGCGACGTCCTGAGCGTCGAACTTGTCGCCGTAATGGAACAGTGCGGTGGTGAGCGGCTCCGACAGGACGCCCAGGCCGACGGCGGCCGGCAGCGCCAGCAGGAAGGTCAGCCGCAGGCCCCAGTCGAGCAGGCCGGAATACTCTTCGCTGTCGCCCGCGGAGTGGGCCCTGGACAGGCTCGGCAGCAGGATGGTCCCGAGCGCCACGCCGAGCAGCGCCGTCGGAAACTCCATCAGGCGGTCCGCATAGCCGAGCCAGGAAACGCTGCCGGTCTGCAGGTGCGAGGCGATGTTGGTGTTGATGATCAGGCTGATCTGGGCGACGGAAACGCCGAAAAGCGCCGGGGCCATCTGCTTGAGCACCCTCTGCACGCCGGGGTCGCGCATCGCCTGCCGCGGACGCAGGCCGATCCGGGGCAGCATGCCTATCCGGCGCAATGCCGGCACCTGTATGGCCACCTGCAGGATACCGCCGACCACGACGGCGATCGCCAGCGCGTAGATCGGCTCGTCCATGTGCGGCGCGACGAACAGCGATGCGCCGATAAAGGCCAGGTTCAGCAGCACCGGCGTGAAGGCCGGTACCTTGAATGAGCGCCAGGTATTGAGGATGCCGCCGGCGAGCGCGACAAACGCCATGAAGGCGATATAGGGGAACATGATGCGCGTCATCACACTCGCCATTGCGAAGGTCTCGGGCTGATCCTGGAGTCCGGATGCCATCAGGTAGACCACGACCGGCGCCGCCAGGACGCCGACGAGTGCGGTGAGCAGGACGGCCCAGACCAGGACCGTCGCGACATGGTCGATCAGTTCCTTGGTCGCGGCCTCGCCCTTCTGTGTCTTGTATTCGGCCAGGATCGGCACGAAGGCCTGGGAAAACGCGCCCTCGGCGAACAGGCGCCGCAGCAGGTTGGGGATGCGGAAGGCGATGATGAAGGCGTCGGTGTAGGCGGAGGCCCCGAATGCGCGGGCGATCAGGACTTCCCTGAGCAGTCCCGTCACGCGCGACAGCATCGTCATGCCGGAGACGGTGGCAAGGGTTTTGTGCAGATTCATGGGCGGCAATTATAGCCGCGCCCTCGGACGCCCCTGCCGGCCATTCCCGGCCCGGACACGGACAAGGCCAGGCTCCGATTGATCGTTTCCCAAAAAAACGTTATAATCCTCGGCTTTACTGAATTCGTCTCTTCGCAGACCGTCCGATTTTCGACTAGGAACCACACATGGCAAATACCGCACAGGCACGCAAGCGCGCCCGCCAAGCAGTCCAGCTCAACGCTCACAACTCCAGCCAGCGTTCCACGCTGCGCACCGCGATCAAGGCCGTTCGCAAGGCCATCGAGGCAGGCGACAAGGCGGCTGCCGCCCAGGTGTTCCAGGCTTCGGTCTCGACCATCGACCGCATCGCTGACAAGAAGATCATCCACAAGAACAAGGCAGCTCGTCACAAGAGCCGCCTGGCTGCTGCCCTGAAGGCACTGGCCTAATACCTGCTGCAACCGGTGGCATCGCCATCGGACGTCTGCGATAGCAAAACCCGCATGATTTCGTCATGCGGGTTTTGTCGTTTCTGAATCGCCTGACCAGGCTTGCATTGGCGGCAAGCCCTCGATCCGCCCCTACTGCGGAAGACCGCCGATGGCCATGCCCGGCTTGATGTTCTTCTGCCTGAACCAGCCCTGATTCATCTCCAGCGCATACCGGATCGGCTTGCGCGCGCAATGCGAATCCGTCGTCTGCGGCTGCATGTCCTCGATGTTGACAATCGTGCCACGCTCGTCGATGAACGCGACCGACAGCGGAATCAGTGTGTTCTTCATCCACATGCACACCTGCGCCGGGCCGTCGAACACGAAGACCATCCCTTCATTGGCGCCCATCTTTTCCCGATACATCAGACCCTGCTGACGGTCCGCATCCCGCGCCGCGACTTCCGCGCGGATCAGGTTCATGCCCGCAGTCAGCGTGACAACCGGCAGCCGGGATTGCTGGGCTTGCAGTGAGCCTGCGGCCGCGGCCAGGCAGCAGGCGACAAGGGCTGAATGGACGGAAGAGCGCTTCATGTGGGGAGAAAGGTAAAAAGACGGACGCCAGAGCTTACCGCATGGCCATGGATAAAGTCACGAGCGGGCGCTTTCTTCGGCATCGAAATCGGCCGCATCGACGTACCGCCATTCCCCCGGCAGCAGCGGATGCGAGGCAAGCGAAAACCCGCCGATCGCGATACGCACCAGCCGCAGGGTAGGCAGACCGACCGCCGCGGTCATGCGCCTGACTTGCCGGTTCTTCCCTTCCGATAGCGTCAGCGCAAGCCATGTCACGGGTATCGAAGCACGATGACGGATCGGCGGGTCGCGCGGCCAAAGCCATTCGGGCGCTTCGATCTCGCTCGCCTCGCAGGGGCGGGTGATGAAATCGCCGAGATCGAGCGGTCCGCGCAGCCGGGCCAGCGCGTCCGGCGCCGGCCTGCCGTCCACCTGCGCGATGTAGGTCTTGCGCTTCTTGCTGTCCGGGTGGCTGATACGTTTCTGCAGCGCGCCGTCATCGGTCAGCAGCAGCAGGCCCTCGCTGTCCGCGTCCAGCCTCCCGGCGGGATAGACGCCGGGTGTGCGGATGAACTCGCTGAGCGTCGCGCGCGACGGATGGGGGGAGAACTGGCACATCACGCCAAAAGGTTTATTGAACAGAATTAGCGTCATGTACTCAAAACTGCGCTGGCCGCCTCGGGGTCGTGGCGGCCATGCCGGGTTTTCGGAAAGCCGTATTCTACGCGTTGAATCAAACCTCTCGGGACGTTAAGCTTCCGCCATCGGGATCGGCTGAAAAAGTTGCCCCCGGTAAAAAGAATGGTATCTCGTAAAATACTGGTGCATAATCCGAAATTAGGTCTTGTGTCTTATATAAGACCGGCGTTGCGCTTTAGAACAAAAATTTAGAGCAGAGCGGTCTTTCCTTTTCTCCTTAACCCCGGAGCCTACGATGTATCAACATATCAAAGTCCCCACCGAAGGCAAGAAAATCACCGTCAACAGCGACTTCTCGCTGAACGTCCCGGACAACCCCATCATTCCCTATCTCGAAGGCGACGGTACCGGCGTGGATATCACCCCGGTGATGGTCAAGGTGGTTGATGCGGCGGTTGCCAAGGCCTACGGCGGCAAGCGCAAGATCAGCTGGATGGAGATTTTCGCGGGCGAGAAATCGACCAAGGTCTATGGCCCCGACGTCTGGCTGCCGGAAGAAACCCTGCAGGTGCTGAAGGAATACGTGGTGTCGATCAAGGGCCCGTTGACGACGCCGGTCGGCGGCGGCATCCGTTCGCTCAACGTCGCGCTGCGCCAGGAGCTCGATCTCTACGTCTGCCTGCGTCCGGTGCGCTACTTCAAGGGCGTGCCGTCTCCCGTGCGCGAGCCGGAGAAGACCGACATGGTGATCTTCCGCGAGAATTCGGAAGACATCTACGCGGGCATCGAATGGGCGGAAGGCTCGGAGGGCGCGAAGAAGGTCATCGATTTCCTGGTCAAGGAAATGGGTGTCAAGAAGATCCGTTTCCCCCAGACCTCGGGCATCGGCGTCAAGCCGGTCTCGCGCGAGGGCACGGAGCGGCTCGTGCGCAAGGCCATCCAGTACGCGATCGACAACGACAAGCCCTCCGTGACCCTGGTCCACAAGGGCAACATCATGAAATACACCGAAGGCGGTTTCCGCGACTGGGGCTATGCGCTCGCGCAGAAGGAGTTCGGCGCCGAGCTGATCGACGGCGGCCCGTGGTGCAAGTTCAAGAATCCGAAGACCGGCAAGGAAATCACGGTCAAGGATTCGATCGCCGATGCCTTCCTGCAGCAGATCCTGCTGCGTCCGGCCGAGTACAGCGTCATCGCCACGCTGAACCTGAACGGCGACTACATCTCCGACGCGCTCGCCGCCCAGGTCGGCGGCATCGGCATCGCGCCGGGTGCCAACCTGTCCGATTCCGTCGCCATGTTCGAAGCCACCCACGGCACCGCGCCCAAGTACGCGGGCAAGGACTACGTGAATCCCGGCTCGCTGATCCTGTCGGCCGAGATGATGCTGCGCCACATGGGCTGGACCGAAGCGGCCGACCTGATCATCACCTCGATGGAAAAGTCGATCACGTCGAAGAAGGTGACCTATGACTTCGCGCGCCTGATGGAAGGCGCT
The DNA here is from genome assembly GCF_019656455.1 of Noviherbaspirillum aridicola. GTDB lineage: Bacteria > Pseudomonadota > Gammaproteobacteria > Burkholderiales > Burkholderiaceae_D > Noviherbaspirillum > Noviherbaspirillum aridicola. The sequence goes on along the minus strand of NZ_BPMK01000020.1, from coordinate 97,221 downwards.
ACCCAGGTCTCCTGCTCGGGCTTCGGCGACGTGATGATCTCGAACATGTAATCGCGGGATCGAACGAAAGCAAGGCCGGATCGCATCCGGCCTTTTTTGTTGCCCGCGCCGGACGTCACCGGATCTGCGTCTGCTCGAGCGCGAACCGGATCAGGTCCGCCTGGCCCTCTATGCCCAGCTTGCGCTTGATGTTGAGGCGATGCGTTTCGACCGTGCGCACGCTGAGGTTCAGGTCGCGCGCAATGTGCTTGTTGGACCTTCCGGTCGCGATGCACTGCAACACCTCGCGCTCCCGCGGAGTGAGCAGCAGGGCGGGCGAAACCGGCCGCGCAAGCTGCTTGGCCAGGCCGGCACTGTAATAGATCCCGCCCGATATCACCGTTTCGATCGCAGTAATGATGTCCTGCGCCGGCGCATCCTTGAGCACATAGCCACGGGCGCCGGCCTGGATCGCCTGCATCACGTATTCGGCCTTGTCATGCATGCTCAGCATCAGGATTGCGATCTCGGGGTGCAGGCTGTTCAGTCGACCGGTCAGCTCGATCCCGTTCATGCCGCCGAGATTGATGTCCATGAGGACCAGGTCGATTTTCAGGGTGGCGGCATGCTTGAGTGCCTCCGCCGCATTGCCCGCTTCGCCCACCACGTTGAAGTGGGGGATGGTTTCGAGGCGTGCGCGCAGGCCGTCGCGGACCAGCGGGTGGTCGTCGACGAGCAGAATGTGGACAGTGGATGGGGACGACATGAGTCAGACTCTTGGCAGTGTTGCGGTAACGGTTGTGCCCTGGGGCGAGGAGATGAGTTCGAGCTTGCCGCCGACGGCGCCGGCGCGTTCATGCATGTTTCGCAACCCGATGCCGCGGGTAGGATGCTGAGCGATCCCTGCGACATCGAACCCGATTCCATCGTCGCTGACGGCGAGGGAAACCGCGTGGCGTCCCCCATGAAGCGACAGGATGACGGACGAAGCGTTGGCGTGGCGCTTGATATTCGTAAGCGACTCCTGTGCGATGCGGAACAGCACTGTGTTGCCGACATCGGTCAGTCCATCGCAGTCGCCGGTCACCTTGAAGCTGGTCTGGATGCCCGTGCTGTCCCCGAACTCCCTGGCAAGATGGTCCAGCGCAGCGGCCAGCCCGAGGTCGTCCAGCAGCGCCGGGCGCAGATCGTGAGAGATGCGGCGCACTTCCCCGAGAACGTCGTTGAGCTGGCCGGTGGCCCGGTCGAAGGAAACGCGGGCAAGATCGGGTCCGCCGCTGCTCGCCGTCATCTTCGCGATGCCGGATTCCACCTGCAGCTTGATCGATACCAGCCACTGGCTGATGCCGTCATGCAGGTCGCGCGAGAGGCGGGCGCGTTCGTCTTCCTGGGACCTCACCACGCGCTGTGCGAGTTCGCGCAATTTTGCGTCGGCTACCCTGGATTCGCTGATATTGAGCGCCAGCCCGGACAGTGCAACCGCCAGTGCGCTGGCGATCGCGATTACTGTAATCCACAGCATCGTGCTTTGAATGTTTCCGGAGATTTGCGCGTCGATGGCGGCCAGGGCGCTGTCCACATCGTCCAGATACAGGCCTGTGCCCAGCATCCAGCCCCAGCGCTCGAGCGCGACGACATAGCCGAGCTTCGGTGCCACCTTGCCGGAGGAAGGCTTTTCCCACAGATAGCGGACCAGGCCGCCGCCTTCTTTCGCCTTGGAGATCAGGCGCTGTATGGTCGGGCTGCCCTGCTTGTCCCGCAACTCCCACAGGTCCCGGCCGACGAGGTTAGGCTGGCGCGGGTGGACCAGGTTCTTGCCGTTCAGGTCGTACAGGAAAAAGTAGCCATCGTCGCCGTAATCCAGTGTTGCCAGTATCGCTTTCGCTTCTTCGAGGGCGGCGGGATCGTTTCGCCCCGCCTCATAAAGATGGGCGATCGACTTGCTGGCCAGCGCGACGTAATGGCGCAGCTCCGCCTCCTTGCTCGCAAGGTAAGCGGTTTCCACCGTCACGCGCTGTTGCTGCGCCAGCAGGCCGGCTTGATAGCGGACCGCGAAGGCGATGGCAAGCAGGGCGACGATCAGGGGAGTGATGGCCAGCAGGAGGATCTTTTGTCGCAGCTTCATGGGGCGCTACTTTACCGCTATTTGCCGTACGGTACCCGTTCGATACCAGGATGGACGAGAGATCGCGGTAATGCTGCAACGCAAGCTTGTTGATTCTTTAAGCTGCGGGATGAAAAAAACCCCGCATTTGCGGGGTTTCTTGCAGCGCTTGCTTGTTCGACGTGATGATTAGGGCGCCTGGATGTTCGAAGCTTGCTTACCCTTCGGGCCCTGGGTCACTTCGAACGAAACTTTTTGACCTTCTTTCAGGGTCTTAAAGCCTTGCATCTGGATTGCAGAGAAGTGTGCGAACAAATCTTCGCCGCCATCATCCGGAGTGATGAATCCAAAGCCCTTGGAGTCGTTGAACCACTTGACGGTACCTGTTGCCATAAAAGCGTCTTTCATTTAATAACTAATCACACGAGCCGGAAAGCAAGAAGCCTCGCGACACGCTGCCCCCTCTTATAACCTGCTCACTTCTATTGACAATACCATAACGCCAAGCATGTCAATGAGTACCATTGTTCCTGCAAAAATTATAAAAGTCAAGGAAGGCCGATCAGACTTTTTGAGTTTTAGCAAGCGAAATGCAGAATAGAATGCTTGAAAAAGGGGCGGGGGGCATCATCTGCGCAACAGGCAAAATCGGCGTAATATCAACCCGGCATGTGGTTGGCGCCCGGTACCAGGGCGGCTTAATGAATTGTCCCAGAGATACGAATGGCAACTCAGCACGAAAACGGTACGGTAATTGCTAGGCAAGAGCAGAAGCTCAAGCCACCGCCGATGTACCAGGTCTTGCTTCTCAACGATGACTACACGCCGATGGAGTTCGTCGTTGCAATCATTCAGGAGTACTTCAACAAGGATCGTGAAACTGCGACGCAGATCATGCTCAAGGTGCATCGAGACGGCAAAGGTATGTGCGGCGTCTATCCAAAGGATATCGCGTCCACTAAAGTAGAATTGGTATTAACCCACGCGAGAAAGGCAGGACATCCCCTGCAATGCGTGATGGAGGAAGCATGATTGCGCAGGAACTTGAAGTTAGTTTGCACATGGCTTTTGTCGAGGCCCGTCAGGCTCGCCATGAGTTCATCACCGTAGAACATCTGCTGCTTGCGCTGCTCGACAATCCGTCGGCGGCCGAAGTGCTGCGCGCCTGCGCAGTCAATATCGAGGACCTGCGCAAGACGCTGTCCAACTTCATCAGCGATAACACGCCGACGGTACCGGGTACCAGCGAGGTGGATACGCAGCCGACGCTCGGCTTCCAGCGTGTCATCCAGCGAGCGATCATGCACGTGCAGTCGGCATCCAACGGCAAGAAGGAAGTCACCGGCGCCAATGTGCTGGTCGCGATCTTCGGCGAAAAAGATTCCCACGCCGTGTATTACTTGCACCAGCAGGGCGTGACCCGCCTCGATGTCGTGAACTTCATCTCTCACGGCGTGCGCAAGGATCAGCAGGCGGATTCCCAGAAGGCGCCGGAAGGCAGCGACGAAGCGCAGGCCGAGGGCCAGCAGAAGGAAAGCCCGCTCGATCAGTACACGCAGAATCTGAACAAGATGGCTGCCGAGGGCAAGATCGACCCGCTGATCGGGCGCGAGGCCGAAGTCGAGCGCGTGATCCAGACGCTCTGCCGCCGCCGGAAGAACAACCCGCTGCTGGTCGGCGAGGCCGGCGTCGGCAAGACGGCGATCGCGGAAGGCCTGGCCTGGCGGGTGACCCAGGGCGATGTGCCGGAAGTGCTGCAGAATGCGGTTGTCTACTCGCTTGACATGGGCGCGCTGCTGGCGGGCACCAAGTACCGCGGCGACTTCGAGCAGCGCCTGAAGGCAGTGCTCAAGCAGCTCAAGGAAAACCCGAACGGTATTCTGTTCATCGACGAGATCCACACGATCATCGGCGCGGGCTCCGCATCGGGGGGCACGCTGGACGCGTCCAACCTGCTCAAGCCGGCCCTGTCGAGCGGCCAGCTCAAGTGCATCGGCGCGACGACCTATACCGAGTTCCGCGGTGTGTTCGAGAAGGATCACGCGCTGTCGCGGCGATTCCAGAAGATCGATGTGAACGAACCTACCGTCGAGCAGACCGTGCAGATTCTGCGCGGGCTGAAGTCCCGCTTCGAGGAGCATCATGGCGTGAAGTATTCCGCTTCCGCCCTGACCTCGGCGGCCGAACTCGCCGCGCGCTTCATCAATGATCGCCACTTGCCGGACAAGGCGATCGACGTGATCGACGAAGCGGGTGCGGCGCAGCGGATTCTGCCGAAGTCGAAGCAGAAGAAGACGATCGGCAAGTCCGAGATCGAAGACATCATTTCGAAGATCGCACGGATTCCCCCGCAGTCCGTCAACCAGGATGACCGCACCAAGCTGCAGACCATCGACCGCGACCTGAAGAATGTGGTGTTCGGCCAGGATCCGGCAATCGAGGCGCTCGCATCCGCGATCAAGATGGCGCGTGCGGGCCTCGGCAAGACCGACAAGCCGATCGGCTCCTTCCTGTTCTCCGGTCCGACCGGCGTGGGCAAGACCGAAGTGGCGAAGCAGCTTGCCTTCATCCTCGGCATCGAGCTGATCCGCTTCGACATGTCGGAGTACATGGAACGGCACGCGGTGAGCCGCCTGATCGGCGCGCCTCCGGGCTACGTCGGCTTCGACCAGGGCGGTCTGCTCACCGAGGCGATCACCAAGAAACCGCACGCGGTGCTGCTCCTCGACGAGATCGAGAAGGCGCATCCGGATATCTTCAATATCCTGCTGCAGGTGATGGATCATGGCACGCTGACCGACAACAACGGGCGCAAGGCCGATTTCCGCAACGTGATCATCATCATGACCACGAATGCGGGCGCGGAAAGCCTGCAGAAGCGTTCGATCGGCTTCACCGACAAGAAGGAAGCGGGCGACGAGATGGCGGACATCAAGCGCATGTTCACGCCGGAATTCCGTAACCGCCTGGATTCCATCATCAGCTTCAGGCCGCTGGACGAGGAGATCATCCTGCGTGTGGTGGACAAGTTCCTGATGCAGCTGGAAGAGCAGTTGCACGAGAAGAAGGTCGAGGCGATCTTCAGCGAGAACCTGCGTCGCTTCCTGGCGCGCAAGGGTTTCGATCCGCTGATGGGCGCGCGTCCCATGTCTCGTCTGATTCAGGACATGATCCGCAAGGCGCTGGCCGACGAGCTGTTGTTCGGCAGGCTGGTCAATGGCGGTCGCGTGACGGTCGACCTCGACGACAAGGAGCAGATCAAGCTCGACTTCGCCGAGGGCGATGCCCCGCCGTCCACTCCGGAAGAGACGCTCGAGGTCGAATAACTCCGGCTGCGAAGGTCAAGGGCCCGGAACCGCGCAGGCGGTTCCGGGCTTTTTTTATTGCCGGAGTCTATTGAGCGGGGTTGGTGACGTCGCGGTGGATCTTGTTGATCTGCTCGACCAGGTCGGGGGAAATCTGCACTGCGTATGCATCGAGGTTTTCCGCGAGCTGGGTCAGGTTCGTGGCGCCTATGATGGTGGAGGCGACAAACCAGCGCGAATAGCACCATGCGAGGGCGAGTGTTGCGGGGCTCATCCCGTGTTCCCGTGCGAGGGCCGCGTAACGCCGGCTCGCCTCGACGACCGCGGAGCGCAGGTAGCGCGGGCTCCAGGTCGGCGGGAAGATGCTCAGGCGGCCCACCGCCGTGGCCGCGTCCAGGTATTTGCCGCTCAGCTGGCCAAAAGCCAGCGGACTGTAGGCCAGCAGGCCGACGTTCTCGCGGTAGCAGGTCTCGTCCAATCCCGATTCGAAGCTGCGATTGACGAGGTTGTAGGCATTCTGAATGCTTGCAATGCGCGGCAGCCCCCGATTCTCCGACTGCTTGATGAATTCGGCGACACCCCACGGCGTCTCGTTCGATACCCCGATGTGGCGGATCTTGCCTTCCTTGACGAGGGTGGCGAGTGCTTCGAGTGTTTCCTCGATCGCGACGCTCGCGCGCTCCTTGTCCGGATCGAACGCGATCTGGCCGAAGATGGGCGCGTTGCGGCTCGGCCAGTGCAGCTGGTAGAGGTCGATGCAGTCGGTTTGCAGACGGCGCAGGCTGCCGTCCACGGCGGCGCGCAGATTGTTCAGGTCGAAGTCGGTCTGGCCGTCGCGTATCCAGCTTATGCCCCGGGAGGGGCCGGCCGCTTTCGTCGCCAGCACGATTTCGCTCCGCTTGCCGGACTTCTTCAGCCACGAGCCGATGTACTGCTCCGTGCGCCCCTGGGTTTCCGCTCGCGGCATCACAGGGTACATCTCCGCCGCATCGATGAAGTTGATGCCGCGCTCGAGCGCATAGTCGAGCTGGCTATGGGCGTCGGCTTCGGTGTTCTGCTCGCCGAATGTCATGGTGCCCAGGCAGATGCGTGAAACCTGGAGGTCGCTGTTGCCGAGAGTGATCTTGTCCATCGCGTCGTCGTCGGGTGAAAGTTGACGAAACTTTACCGCGATTTGCGCAACGCTGCCGCGCACTCCTTCACAAGCGCCGGGCCGCGGTAGATCAGACCCGTGTAGAGCTGCACGAGGGAAGCGCCGGCATCGATCTTGGCCTGGGCATGCTCGCCCGACAATATGCCCCCCACGCCGATGATAGGGAGGGCATCGCCGATTTCCGCCCGCAGCCCGCGTATCACCGCGTTCGACAAGGCGAAGACGGGCGCGCCGGACAGGCCGCCCGTCTCCTCGGCATGCGGCAAGCCTTGTACGGCGTCCCGGGTGATCGTGGTGTTGGTCGCAATGACGCCGTCGATCTGGTGCCTGAGCAGGGCGGAGGCGATCTCTTTGGTCTGTTCGGCATCGACGTCCGGCGCAATCTTCAGGGCAAGCGGGACGTAGCGCCGATGGGCGTCGGCGAGACGGCGCTGCGCCTGCTTCAGGCTGCCAAGCAGGGCGTCGAGCTCGGACGCGCCTTGCAGCTGGCGCAGATTCTTGGTGTTCGGCGAAGAGATGTTGACCGTGACGTAGCTGGCATACGGATAGACTTTCTCGAGGCAATGCAGATAGTCATCCACCGCCTTGTCGATCGGCGTGTCGGCGTTCTTGCCGATATTGAGGCCGAGAATGCCTTCCTTGTTTTCGTAGAAGCGCGAGCGCTGCACGTTGGCCACGAAGGCGTCGACGCCGCCGTTATTGAAGCCCATCCGGTTGATCAGCGCGTTGGCCTGCGGCAGGCGGAAGATGCGGGGGCGGGGATTGCCCGGCTGCGCGCGAGGCGTAACCGTGCCGACCTCGATGAAGCCGAAACCGAGTGCGGCCAGCCCGTCGATATACGCGCCATCCTTGTCGAGCCCCGCCGCCAGGCCGACCGGATTGGCGAAGCGCAGGCCCATGCATTCCCGGGGATCCGCGGCCGGCTTGCCGAAGGCGCCGGTCAGCCCCAGCGACGCGGCGGTGCGCAGTGCGGGCAGTGTGAAGTTGTGAGCGTTTTCCGGGTCGAGTGAAAACAGCAGCGGACGTGCAAGCGAATACAGGGAGTCGGACATGTGAAGGGGGAATGGACTTGATGCATGGCGCCCATGCGCCGGGAAAGCCGCTATTCTACCCTTGCAATACGCCAAGAGGCCTGCTCAGAGATCGGCGTTCCAGGGTATCCACTTGCCCTGCACAAGCGCTTCCAGGGGGCGGAAGTTGACCTTGTAGGCCATTTTGGGGCTGTTGCGTATCCAATAGCCGAGGTAGACGTAGGGCATGTTCAGGCGCCGCGCCTGTTCGATCTGCCACTGGATGTTGAAGGTGCCGTACGAGGCGCCGGCGACGTCCGGGTCGTAGAACGTGTACACCGACGACAGTCCGTCGCTCAGGACATCGATGATGCTGACCATGCGCAGCGCGCCGTCGTCGTCGCGGAATTCCACGAGGCGGGTGTTGACCTTGCTCTGCAGGAGAAATTGCGCGTACTGATCGCGGCTGTCCTGATCCATGCCGCCGCCGGCATGCCTGGCCGACTGATATCGCAGGTAGAGGTCGTAGTGTTCGGGGACGTAGGCGAGGGTAGTGACCCAGGTCGCAAGATCCTGATGCCGGCTCCAGGCGCGCCGCTGGCTGCGGTTCGGCGCGAAGTCGGCAGTCCGCACGCGGACCGGGATGCATGCGCGGCAGCCATCGCAATACGGGCGATAGGTGAAGATGCCGCTGCGGCGGAAGCCGTTGCGCACCAGCTCGGAATAGACGTCCGCGTTGATCAGATGCGAAGGCGTCGCGACTTGCGACCGCGCCTGGCGGCCCTCGAGGTAACTGCAAGGATAGGGCGCCGTCGCATAGAACTGCAGGGTCTCGAACGGCAGGTCTTTCAGATGCGTCATCTTCGTCATCCGGCTCAGATACGTTTCACGGTAATTTACACTGCTTGCAGCCGCTCGAAGTGGCTTTTCGTACGCGCTTCAAAATATGGCAAGCGGCTTCCAGTCCGTAATCGGCGGTTCGGCGATCGCACGCCGCAGGCGAACCAGAAATTCTTCCCGCGGTATCGGGATTGCCCCCAGCGATGCGAGGTGGCTGGTCTCCTGCTGGCAGTCGATCATCTGAACGCCGTTGGTCCGCAGGAAGTGCACGAGCCAGGCCAGCGCGATTTTCGACGCATCCGACACGCGCGCGAACATGGACTCGCCGAAGAACATGCGGCCGATGCAGACGCCGTATGCGCCCCCCACCAGTTCGCCGTCGAGCCACAGCTCCGACGAATGCGCATGCCCCATCCGGTGCAGGCTGCAATAGCCCTCGATGATCTCTTCCGAAATCCAGGTGCCCGTTGCGCCGCGCCGGGGTTCGGCGCACGCACGCATGACCTGCTCGAATGCGGAATCGAAGCGGATCTCCCACCGGCGGTCGCCGGTCATGCTGCGCTGTGTCCTTTTCAGGGCTTTTCTCAGACTATGCGAGACGGAAAACTGTTCCGTGAACAGGACCATGCGAGGATCGGTGCTCCACCAGAGCACGGGTTGTCCTTCCGAGAACCAGGGGAAGATCCCGTGGCGGTAGGCCTGCAGCAGTCTTCCCGGGGACAGGTCGCCGCCCGCGGCGAGCAGTCCGGGTGCGCCGTCGGCCTCGGTCAATGCCGACGAGACCGGCGGGAAGGGCGTGTCCGGTCCGAGCCAGGGAATCACCGCAATTCCCCATGTTGGCGCGCGCCGGCGCACGGCTTGAGTGCATCGCCGCGCGACGCGTCCGCGAGATTAAAAAATACTGTTTGCATTCAATAACTTGCCTTATCGCACCAAAATGGAATGGATATTGCTTCAGTGAACGCCGCCAAAACCATTGCTGCACTCAAACAGGGAGAACATTCACATGGACGTGCTTAAAAACGGTGCCGATGCCCTTTTCATTCTGCTTGGCGCGATCATGATTCTCGCCATGCACGCCGGCTTCGCATTCCTCGAGCTGGGGACCGTTCGCAAGAAGAACCAGGTCAATGCGCTGGTCAAAATCTTAGTCGATTTTTCCGTCTCGACGATTGCCTACTTCTTCGTCGGCTATGGCATTGCCTATGGCGTCGATTTTTTCGCCGATGCCGCCACGCTGTCGCAGAAGAACGGATTCGAGCTTGTGAAGTTCTTCTTTCTGCTGACCTTTGCCGCGGCGATCCCCGCGATCATCTCCGGCGGCATCGCCGAACGCGCGAAATTCCACCCGCAGCTGGTGGCGACGGCATTGCTTGTCGGCCTGGTCTATCCGTTCTTCGAGGGTATGGCATGGAACCAGGCCTTCGGCGTGCAAGCTTGGCTGAAGGACACGTTCGGCGCGGAGTTTCACGACTTTGCGGGATCGGTCGTGGTTCACGCGGTCGGCGGCTGGGCGGCATTGCCGGCGGTCCTGTTTCTGGGTGCGCGCCGCGGCCGGTATTCGAAGGATGGCGCCATCGCGGCGCACCCGCCCTCCAGCATTCCCTTTCTCGCCCTTGGCGCATGGATCCTCGCGGTCGGCTGGTTCGGCTTCAATGTCATGAGCGCCCAGACACTGGAGAAGATGAACGGCCTGGTCGCTCTCAACTCCCTCATGGCGATGGTGGGCGGCACCCTGGTCGCGGTGCTCCTCGGCCGCAATGACCCCGGCTTCGCCTATAACGGTCCGCTCGCCGGGCTGGTCGCCGTCTGCGCCGGTTCGGATCTCATGCATCCGCTGGGCGCACTGGTGACCGGCGGCGTTGCGGGGGCCGTATTCGTCTGGATGTTCACGCTGACGCAAAACAAGTGGAGGATCGACGACGTGCTCGGCGTCTGGCCCCTGCACGGGCTGTGCGGAGTCTGGGGCGGGATCGCGGCCGGCATCTTCGGGCAGCAGGCCCTGGGCGGCCTGGGCGGCGTCTCCCTCATGTCGCAGCTTGCGGGGACCCTGCTCGGAGTCCTCATCGCCGGTATCGGCGGCACGCTCATCTATGGCGGGCTGAAGGCGGCGGTGGGAATCCGACTCGATCCGGAGCAGGAATTCGACGGCGCCGACCTCGCCATACACAAGATCAGCGCAACGGCCGAACGCGAGACGAGCTGGTAGGGGTTACGTGTCCTGACGCATCGGCTTGCGCAGATCGCGGGTGTGAAGCCGGTAGCACCCGCCCTCGCTCTTGATGCGGTTGAGGTCGGCGAAGAATTGCTTCAGAGTGTGGCTGACGGTCGGAAATGCGATCTCGTTCCACGGGATCTCGGACTCCGAGAACAGCCGCACCTCCAGGCTTTCGACACCCGCGCTGTAGTCGAGATCGAGCAGCGTGGCCCGGTAGAACATGTGTACCTGGTGGACATGCGGAACGTTCAGGAGCGAGAACAGCTCATGCAGTTCGACGCGTGCTCCGGCCTCTTCCATGGTCTCCCGCATGGCGGCTTCGTCGGTGGTCTCGTCGTTTTCCATGAAGCCGGCGGGCAGCGTCCAGTATCCGTATCGGGGTTCGATCGCGCGCCGGCAGAGCAGGACCCGGCTCTCGCCGTCCGCATCCCAGAGTGGAATCGAGCCGATCACCATCTTCGGATTCTGATAATGAATCGTTCCGCAATGTTCGCAGACAAACCGGGGCCGGTTGTCGTCGGGCGGTATGAGCAGGGAGACCGGTTGCGCGCATTCGGAGCAGAATTTCATGGCGATATCGTGGGCTTGTGGGGCCGTGCAGGGACAGCGCAAGTGTATCACTCTGCCAATCGCCGCAATTGCATTTGCTTTGCCTGACGATAAAGGATATACTTTCGTTCTTCAGACGCGGGGTGGAGCAGTCTGGCAGCTCGTCGGGCTCATAACCCGAAGGTCGCAGGTTCAAATCCTGCCCCCGCAACCAAGTCTTAGAGTCTTATCAATTCCCGCCCTCATCACTCCTCCAATAAACCGGGCGCCGGAATAGCTTCAACGGGTTTCTCTAGCCGGGCAGCATCGCAGCGGGATGCTGCCGTTGACGTTAACTTCAGTCAGTGAAGAACAAGAAGCAAAAATGAATACGATTGAGGCGAAAAAAGTCCTCGAAACCGCCTTGCTGTGTGCCCACGAGCCGCTGTCCATCAACGACATGAAGAAGCTGTTCGTCGAGGATGGTGCCGAAGAAGTCGGCGCCGACACGATCAAGGCCATGCTGGAAGATCTGCGCAACGACTGGTCTGACAAGGGGATCGAGATCGTCGGTCTTTCCACGGGATGGCGCTTCCAGAGCCGGCCGGAGATGAAGCGATACCTGGAGCGCCTCAACCCTGAAAAGCCGCCGAAGTACTCGCGCGCCACGCTTGAAACGCTCGCCATCATTGCCTATCGACAGCCCGTCACCCGCGGCGATATCGAAGAAATCCGCGGCGTCACCGTGAACTCGCAGACGATCAAGATGCTCGAAGACCGGGGTTGGATTGAAACCATCGGCCATCGCGACGTGCCCGGCCGTCCTGCGCTGTTTGCCACGACGAAGCAGTTCCTGGACGACCTCGGCATGAAGTCGCTCGATCAGCTGCCGCCGCTGCAGTCGGTCAGCAAGGATGATGTGCCCGGCGGCTTGCTTCCCGAGATGCAGGCGCTCGAAGGCGAGATGCAGACGCGGCTTGATGCGCAGGATGCTGCGGTCGCCGTTCCGGCTGCAGCCGCCCAACCCGAAACGGCTCAGGATGAGCCTGAAGCTTCGACCAGTGCGACCGGCGAGTCCGACTCGTTTGCCGGACCCGCCACCGATCCCGAATCGTCTGCCGCCGCCGAACCCGGCCCGGATCATGCCGCCGATGCGCAGCAGCAGGATGATGTGACGCGCAACCAGCAAAACAATGACTCGAACAATGAATCTTCCTCCCAACAGTGACGCGTCGGCGGCAGCGGCAGTCGAATCCACTTCCCGAAATGACCAGCAGGGCGCAGAACCGGTAACGGCGGAGGACGGCAAGAAGAAGCCGGCCAAGCGCGGTCTGCGCGGCCCCCGCGGCCTGCGCCGGACCCGCGGCGCCAAGCCGGGCGAGGGCGACGGCGCGGCGCCGGAGGGCGGCAAGGCGCGAGAAGCATCGGCGAATCGCGGCGAAACGTCCGCCGACAAGAAAGAGCGCCCTGCGCGAGATGCGCGCAAGCGTAACGACCGCGGCGATCGCAACGATCGTGGCGAGCGCGCCAAGGGCAAGCCGGACCAGAAAGCGTCGGGCGGGCAGCAGCGCAGTGGCAAGGGGCAGCGTGCACAAGGCAAGGGCGCCGACGATGTCTTCGCGTTCGTGACTTCGGATGCCTATGACAGCGCCGTCCAGGACGACGGCAAGGGTCGCCAGGCGCCGAAGCAGGTGCGACGCGACCTGACCGCGGAAGACGATGCGCCGAAGCTGCATAAAGTGCTCGCGGAGGCTGGCCTCGGGTCGCGCCGCGACATGGAAGAACTGATCATCGCCGGCCGCGTGTCGGTGAACGGCGAACCGGCGCACATCGGCCAGCGCATTCTTCCCACCGACCAGGTCAGGATCAACGGCAAGCCGATCCATCGCAAGGTGAGCAAGCGGCCGCCGCGCGTGCTGATGTATCACAAGCCGGCCGGCGAAATCGTCAGCCACGACGACCCGGAAGGCCGTCCGTCCGTTTTCGAGCGCCTGCCGACCATGAAGGCCGGCAAATGGCTGGCGGTCGGTCGCCTCGACTTCAACACCGAGGGCCTGTTGCTGTTCACGACCTCGGGCGACCTGGCGAACCGCCTGATGCATCCGCGCTATAACATCGAGCGCGAATATGCGGTGCGTACCCTTGGCGAGCTCGAGGAAGGGATGCGGCAGAAGCTGCTCAGCGGCGTCGAGCTCGAAGACGGCACGGCGCAGTTTTCGAAGATCGCCGACGGCGGAGGCGAGGGCGTCAACCGCTGGTACCGGGTGGTGATCGGCGAGGGACGCAACCGCGAGGTCCGGCGCATGTTCGAGGCGGTTGGCCTTACTGTGTCCCGCCTCATCCGCACGCGTTATGGCGCGATGACGCTGCCCAGCAGTCTCAAGCGCGGTCGCTGGGAAGAGCTGGACGAGCATGCAGTGCGGGAATTGATGAGCGCGAGCGGCCTTGAAAAGCCCGCAGCCCAGGCCGGCAAAGGCCGGGGAGAGCGCAACGGGCAGCCGGAGCGCGGCGAGACCGGTCGGCGAGGCGGCAAGCCTCAGCAGGCGCCCCGCAGCCGGCAGCCGGATCCGCTCCAGACCGCGCTCGGCTTCCCCGACACCGGAAAGGCTCGGCGCGGTGCAGCGATGTTCCGGAATGCCGGCGCGCCGCAGGGCTTGCCGCGGCGACGCGCCCGCGGCTGACGAAGGGCGCGGCAAGCGCGCAATTGCGGGGGCAACTCGTCTCCCGCGATTGCGATGCGCCAAATAATTGTTTATAATTAGAGAGTTATTAGGGTTTGCGCACGGCAGTGCGGACCCTGCCGGGAAAAATCCCGGGTTCGCAGGGAACATAAAAAGAGATGGGCAATTGCCCATTTTTTTTTTGTTCGGCAGTTTATGGCATGAATGGGGCGTCGGCGACGCCCGACGGAGGACGGTTTTGCGCTTGGCTGAACTGATTGAAAAGACCTTGCACGGCATGGGCTACGAGCTTGTCGATGTCGAGCAGGCCGCGCGCGGCCTGCTGCGCGTGTATATCGACATGCCGTATGACGCGGCGGCGGGCGAGCCGCGCGCAATCACCGTCGAGGACTGCGAGGCGGTCAGCCACCAGCTGTCGCACATGTTTACCGTCGAGAACGTGGACTACGACCGTCTCGAGGTGTCCTCGCCCGGACTTGACCGGCCGCTGAAGAAAGTCGCGGATTACGCGCGCTTCGCCGGCCAGGAGGCGGTGGTCAAGCTGCGCATGCCGATGGCTGCCGCCGGCAACCGCAAGTCCTTCCAGGGCGTGCTGCACGCGCCCGAGGGCGATCAACTTAAGCTGGAATTCGAATCAAAAGATGGGCCGGCGATGCTGGAATTCACGCTCGCCGACGTGGACAAGGCACGCCTGGTGCCGAAAGTGGACTTTAGGAGTCGCAAAGCATGAGTCGCGAAGTATTGTTGTTGGTCGATGCGCTGGCACGAGAAAAAAACGTCGATAAGGAAATCGTATTCGGAGCACTCGAACACGCGCTCGGTCAGGCGACCAAGAAGCGCTACGAGGGCGACGTGGATGTGCGCGTGTCGATCGATCGCGAGACCGGCGAGTTCGAATCCTTCCGCCGCTGGCACGTGGTGCCGGACGAGGCAGGGCTGCAGCAGCCCGACCAGGAGATCCTGCTGTTCGAGGCGCGGGAACAGATCCCGGATATCGAAGTCGATGACTATATTGAAGAGCCGATCGAGTCGGTCGACTTCGGCCGACGCTTTGCGCAGGACACCAAGCAGGTGGTACTCCAGCGCATCCGCGACGCCGAGCGCGAGCAGATCCTCGCCGACTTCCTCGCCCGCGGCGACGCTCTCGTCACAGGCACCATCAAGCGCATGGAGCGCGGCGACGCCATCGTCGAATCGGGCAAGATCGAAGCTCGCCTGCCGCGCGACCAGATGATTCCGAAGGAAAACCTCCGTATTGGCGACCGTGTGCGCGCATTCATTCTGCGCATCGACCGCAATGCGCGCGGACCCCAGGTGATTCTGTCGCGTACCGCGCCCGATTTCATCATGAAGCTGTTCGAGCTCGAGGTTCCCGAGATCGAACAGGGCCTGCTGCAGATCAAGTCGGCGGCCCGCGACCCGGGTGTGCGCGCCAAGATCGCCGTCTACACCAGCGACAAGCGCATCGACCCGATCGGCACCTGCGTCGGCATGCGCGGCTCGCGTGTGCAGGCGGTGACGGCCGAGCTGGGCGGCGAGCGGGTGGATATCGTTCTGTGGTCGGACGATCCGGCGCAGTTCGTGATCGGCGCGCTGGCGCCGGCCAACGTGTCCTCCATCGTGGTCGATGAAGAGAAGCATGCGATGGACGTGGTGGTGGATGAGGAAAACCTGGCGATTGCGATCGGCCGCGGCGGCCAGAACGTGCGCCTCGCTTCCGAGCTGACCGGCTGGCAGATCAACATCATGACGGCCGAGGAGTCGGCCGACAAGGCGGCCGCCGAGACCGCGGCGATCCGCACGCTGTTCATGGAGAAGCTCGACGTCGACGAAGAAGTCGCCAATATCCTGGTGGAGGAAGGTTTCTCCAGCCTCGAGGAAATCGCCTACGTGCCGATCAACGAAATGCTGGATATCGAGGCATTCGACGAAGAGACGGTCAACGAACTGCGCAGCCGTGCCCGCGATGCGCTGGTGACCGAGGCGATTGCGTCGGAGGAAGGGCTGGAAGGCATGGAGGAAGCGCTGTCCGGTCTGGACGGTATCGACCGCACCACCGCCGGCAAACTGGGGCTCTCCGGCATCAAGACGCTGCAGGGATTTGCAGACCTTGCGTATGACGAATTCGGCGCCATTCTGGCACTGCCGGTCGAGCGTGCGCGAGCACTGATTGAAAATGAATTTGAGGATGTGACCGACGACGAAATGCGTCTGATCGATGCCAAGTACGACGACCGTGCGCGGGCATTGCAGGCCAAGGCGCGCGAACTGGTCGAAGCCAAGTAAGCGGCGCAACAACATCCGTCGTGTCACATAGAAAAGAGGACTGAATGGCGAGTAACAACGTAGCTCAATTTGCCACCGAACTGAAGATGCCAGCAGATCTGCTGCTGACGCAATTGCGCGCTGCCGGCGTCGAAAAAAGTTCGGCGTCCGACCCCTTGTCCAAGGAAGATAAGGACAAACTGCTGAATCATCTTCGCCGCTCCCACGGCGCTGCGCCGGACGGCGAAAAGCGGAAGATCACGCTGACACGCAAGGAAACGACGGAGATCAAGCAGGCCGACGCCACTGGCAAGTCGCGCACCATCCAGGTGGAAGTGCGCAAGAAGCGCACCTTCATCAAGCGGGACGAGCCGACGGCCGAGGAAACGACGCCGGCGCCGGTAGTCGATGAAGCCGAGCTCGAGCGTCGCGCGGAGGAAGCCCGCCGCCAGGCAGAACTGCTGGCGCGCCAGGAGGCGGAACTGCGCGAGAAGCAGGAACGGCTTGCCCGCCTCGAAGCCGAGAAGGAAGCCCAGGCCAAGGCCATGCGCGAAGCCGAGGAAGCCGAACGTGCCGCCGCCGCCAGGGCCGCGGCCGAGCAGGCTGCCCGCATCGAAAAGGAACAGGTGAGCGCCGCCGAGGAGGAGCGTCGCCGCGCCGCCGACGAAGCCAAGAAGAAGGCCTCGGAGGAAGAGGCGCGCGCCGCCGCCGAACGCGCGGCTGCGACCGAGCGCGCACGCCGTGCGGTCGCCGAGGAAGTGGCGCAGATCAAGGCGATGATGAGCCAGCCGCGCAAGGTGATGAAGGCGCCGGAACCGGCTCCCGCGCCTGCGCCGGCGGCCAAGGCCGCCGAAGGCACGCTGCACAAGCCGGCCGACAAGAAGCCGGGCGACAAGCCCGGCGACAAGAAGCCCGTCACCGGCGACAAGAAATCGATCAAGTCGGCCAATGTGTCGTCGACCTGGCAGGACGACGCCAAGAAGCGCGGCGCCGGCCTCAAGACGCGTGGCGCGACGCCCGCGCCGGGCGGCCGCGACGGCTGGCGCGGCGGTCCGAAGGGCCGTCGCTCGCACGGCCATGACGATCAGCGCGAATCCAACTTCCAGGTGCCGACGGAAGCCATCGTGCGCGATGTGCATGTTCCGGAAACCATCACGGTGGCCGAACTGGCGCACAAGATGGCGGTGAAGGCTTCGGAAGTGATCAAGCAGCTGATGAAGCTGGGCCAGATGGTCACGATCAACCAGGTCCTGGATCAGGAAACCGCGATGATCGTGGTCGAGGAAATGGGCCACAAGGCGCTGGCCGCCAAGCTCGACGATCCGGAGGCCATGCTGGAGGAAACCGGCGAGCACGCCGACGCGGAACTGCTGCCGCGCGCCCCGGTGGTCACTGTCATGGGTCACGTCGACCACGGCAAGACCTCGCTGCTGGATTCGATCCGACGCGCCAAGGTGGCGGCGGGCGAGGCCGGCGGCATCACGCAGCACATCGGCGCCTATCACGTCGAAACGCCGCGCGGCATCATCACCTTCCTCGACACCCCGGGCCACGAAGCGTTTACCGCGATGCGTGCCCGCGGCGCCAAGGCGACCGACATCGTCATCCTGGTGGTGGCGGCCGACGACGGCGTGATGCCCCAGACGAAGGAAGCGATCGCCCACGCGAAGGCGGCCGGCGTGCCCATCGTCGTGGCGATCAACAAGATCGACAAGCAGGGCGCCAACCCGGACCGCGTCAAGCAGGAACTGGTGGCCGAACAGGTCGTGCCGGAAGAGTACGGCGGCGACTCGCCTTTCATCGAAGTCTCGGCCAAGACCGGCCAGGGCATCGACGATCTGCTCGAGAACGTGCTGCTGCAGGCTGAAGTGCTGGAGCTGCGCGCGCCGGTGGATACGCTGGCCAAAGGCCTGGTCATCGAAGCCAAGCTCGACAAGGGCCGCGGTCCTGTCGCGACGGTGCTGGTGCAGTCGGGTACGCTCAAGCGCGGCGACGTGGTGCTCGCAGGCTCGTCCTACGGCCGCGTGCGCGCCATGCTGGACGAGAACGGCAAGACCATCGCCACCGCGGGCCCGTCGATTCCGGTGGAAATCCAGGGTCTGACCGAGGTGCCGGCCGCCGGCGAGGAAGTCATGGTCATGGCCGACGAGCGCAAGGCACGCGAGATTGCGCTGTTCAGGCAGGGCAAGTTCCGCGACGTCAAGCTGGCCAAGCAGCAGGCGGCGAAGCTGGAAAACATGTTCGAACAGATGGGCGAGGGCGAGGTGAAGAACCTGCCGCTGATCATCAAGGCCGACGTCCAGGGTTCGCAGGAAGCGATCGTGCATGCGATGCAGAAGCTCTCCACCAACGAAGTGCGGGTGCAGGTCGTGCACGCGGCGGTGGGCGGCATCAGCGAGTCGGACGTCAACCTCGCGGTGGCGTCGAAGGCCGTCATCATCGGCTTCAACGTCCGCGCCGATGCGTCCGCACGCAAGCTCGCCGAAACCAGCGGCATCGACATCCGCTACTACAACATCATTTACGATGCGGTGGACGAGATCAAGGCGGCCATGTCGGGCATGCTGGCGCCGGAGAAGCGCGAAGCCGCGCTCGGCCTGGTCGAAATCCGCCAGGTCTTCCACGTCAGCAAGGTGGGCTCGATCGCCGGCTGCTACGTGCTCGACGGCCTGGTCCGCCGCGGCGCCTCGGTACGCCTGCTGCGCGACAACGTCGTGCTCTGGACCGGCGAACTCGATTCGCTCAAGCGCTTCAAGGATGACGTGAAGGAAGTGAAGGCAGGCTTCGAGTGCGGCCTGTCGCTCAAGAACTTCAACGACATCAAGGAAGGCGACCAGCTCGAAGTCTTCGAGGTGCAGGAAGTCGCCCGCACGCTGTAATCCGGGGACGTCCGCGGCCGGCGAAACCGCCGGCCGCGGGCGGACTCCAACCCATGCAGCGAACCCATCATGGCTAAACACAGCAAATCCATTCCCGGCCGCGGCGTACGCGTCGCCGACCAGATTCAGCGCGACCTCGCCGAAATCATCGCGTACGAACTCAAGGATCCGCGGGTCGGCATGATCACCATCACGGAAGTGCAGGTGACGCCGGACTACGCGCATGCCAAGGTATTCTTCACCACGTTCGTCGACAATGACGAGGCGGTGCAGAACACGCTCACCGGTCTGCGCAAGGCGGCAGGATTCATACGCGGCCAGCTCGGCCGTCGCCTGACCATTCATACCATTCCCGAACTGCATTTCATTCACGACACTTCGACCGCGCGCGGCATGCAGCTGTCGAAGCTGATCGACGAGGCGAATGCGACCCGGGCCAAGGATTCCGAGCAGGAATGACGCCGCCGCGTATGCGCGGCATTCCGCTGACCCTCCCATGGCGCAAGCTCCCCTCAAGAAAACCCGCGTGCCCGTGCACGGCGTGCTGCTGGTCGACAAGCATGCCGGCCAGTCCAGCAATGACGTGCTGATCCGGGCCAAGCGCCTGCTCAATGCGCAAAAGGCCGGTCACACCGGCACGCTCGATCCGTTCGCCACCGGCCTGTTGCCGCTCTGCTTCGGCGAAGCGACCAAGTTTTCGCAGGATCTGCTCGAAGCCGACAAGACCTACGAGGCGACCGTGCATCTCGGCGTGACGACGGCCACCGGCGATACCGAAGGTGAAGTGCTGCAACGGTGCCCGGTCGATGTGGATATCGCACGGATCGAGCAGGCGCTGGCGGTGTTTCGCGGCGAGATCGACCAGGTGCCGCCGATGTATTCGGCGCTCAAGCGCGACGGCAAGCCGCTGTACGAGTACGCGCGCGCCGGCGTGACGCTGGAGCGCGAGGCGAGACGCGTCACGATTCACCTGCTTGAATTGCTGTCCTATGAGGCACCGTTCCTGCGCATACGCGTCAGGTGCAGCAAGGGCACCTACGTGCGCGTGCTCGGCGAAGACATCGGCGCCCGGCTGGGGTGCGGTGCGCATCTGAATGCCTTGCGCCGCACCGGCGTCGGCGCCCTGACGCTCGATGGCGCGCTGAGCATCGAGGCGCTGGAAGCGGTGGACGCCGACAGGCGCACGCAGTGCCTGGCCCCGGTCGATGCATTGCTGTCCACCTTCGCGCCGGTCGAGCTCGGCGATGCGCTGGCCGCCCGCTTCCTGCAGGGGCAGCGCCTGCCTTTGCGCAAGGACGGCGTTGCCTGCCCGGCGCTCCCGGGGCGGGTGCGTGTCTATCGAGCAAGCGACAGCAGTCTGCTCGGCACCGCGCAGCTGAGCGAATTCGGCGTGCTGGCGCCGGAGCGGCTGGTGGCCACCGCGCCGCCGGTTTAACGACGCGCAACTCTTTGAAATTTCAGCGCTTTCACCCGGTTCTTGCGACGCAGCATGCTATACTCCCGGGTTTCCCGAATCACGCACCAGGGCACCATGTCAAACACCAAACGCGCATTGCGCAACATCGCCATCATTGCTCACGTCGACCACGGCAAGACCACCCTGGTTGACCAGCTGCTGCGCCAGTCCGGCACCTTCCGCGAGAATCAGCAGGTCGACAATCGCGTGATGGACTCCAACGACCTCGAAAAGGAACGCGGCATCACGATCCTGGCGAAGAACTGCGCGGTCGAGTACGAAGGCACCCACATCAACATCGTCGATACCCCCGGCCACGCCGACTTCGGCGGCGAGGTGGAGCGCGTGCTGTCGATGGTGGACTCGGTGCTGCTGCTGGTGGACGCGGTGGAAGGCCCGATGCCGCAGACCCGCTTCGTGACCCGCAAGGCGCTCGGCCTGGGTCTCAAGCCCATCGTCGTGGTCAACAAGATCGACCGTCCCGGCGCGCGTCCGGACTGGGTGATCAACGCCACCTTCGAACTGTTCGACAAGCTCGGCGCGACCGAAGAGCAGCTCGACTTCCCGGTCGTCTACGCATCCGCGCTCAACGGCTACGCCAGCCTCGACCCGAACATGCGCGAAGGCACGATGAAGCCGCTGTTCGACGCCGTGCTCGAGCACGTGCCGGTGCGCGACGACGATCCGGACGGTCCGCTGCAGCTGCAGATCTCCTCGCTCGATTATTCCTCCTACGTCGGCAAGATCGGCATCGGCCGTATCAAGCGCGGCCGCGTGAAGGCCCTGCAGGACGTGGTCGTGATGAACGGTCCCGACTCCACGCCGCTCAAGGCGCGCATCAACCAGGTGCTGAAGTTCAAGGGACTGGAGCGTGTGCTGGTCGATGAAGCGCAGGCCGGCGACATCGTGCTGATCAACGGTATCGAAGAACTGAACATCGGCAGCACGGTATGCGCGCCCGATGCGGTGGAAGCGCTGCCGATGCTGAAGGTGGACGAGCCGACCCTGACCATGAACTTCCTGGTCAACAGCTCTCCGCTGGCCGGCCGCGAAGGCAAGTTCGTCACCAGCCGCCAGATCCGCGAGCGCCTCGAGCGCGAACTCAAGTCGAACGTCGCGCTGCGCGTCACCGATACCGGCGATGAAACCACCTTCGAAGTCTCCGGCCGCGGCGAACTGCACCTGACCATCCTGCTGGAGAACATGCGTCGCGAAGGCTACGAGCTGGCAGTGTCGCGTCCGCGCGTGGTGTTCAAGGAAATCGACGGCGTCAAGTGCGAGCCCTATGAGCTGCTGACCGTGGACGTCGAGGAACAGCACCAGGGCGGCGTGATGGAAGAACTCGGCCGCCGCCGCGGCGACCTGCAGAACATGGAGCCGGACGGCAAGGGCCGGGTTCGCCTGGAGTACCGTATCCCGGCGCGCGGCCTGATCGGCTTCCAGTCGGAGTTCATGACCCTGACGCGCGGCACCGGCCTCATGAGCCACATCTTCGACGACTATGCGCCGGTCGACATGAACAAGCCGGAACTGGCCGGTCGCCGCAACGGCGTGCTGATTTCGCAGGAAGACGGCGCCGCGGTCGCCTACGCACTGTGGAAGCTGCAGGATCGCGGCCGCATGTTCGTCAGCCACAACGACCCGGTGTACGAGGGCATGATCATCGGCATCCACTCGCGCGACAACGACCTGGTGGTCAACCCCGTCAAGGGCAAGCAGCTGACCAACGTGCGCGCCTCGGGCACCGACGAAGCGGTGCGCCTGGTGCCGCCGATCCAGCTGACGCTCGAGTACGCGGTGGAGTTCATCGAGGACGACGAGCTGGTCGAAATCACGCCCAAGAGCATCCGCCTGCGCAAGCGCTTCCTGAAGGAGCATGAGCGCAAGCGTGCATCGCGCGACGCGGCATAAGTCCGGTCGGCTTTCGATAAGCATCACAATGCCGGGCCCGGTCAGCCGAAGAGGATGACCGGGCCTTTTCAATTTCCGAACGGGTTTCGATGACGGGTCCACTTACCGCGCACCGGCGCGCACTGCTGCTGATGGTGATCGCCCCCACCTTGTGGAGCATGGCCGGCGTCCTCACGCGGCACCTCGACGCCGCGCGCGGCTTTGAAGTGACATTCTGGCGCAGCTTCTTTTCCGCATTGTTCGTGGCCGCCGCGATGTGCTGGCAACAGGGCTGGCGACAGTCGGCGGCGGTGCTCGGCGGCGTCGGATCGGCGGGCATCGTCAGCGGACTGTCCTGGTGCATGATGTTCGTCGCTTTCATGATCGCGCTGACCATGACCACCGTGGCCAATACGCTGATCGTGATGAGCGTGTCGCCCCTCTTTACTGCCTTCCTCGCCTGGCTCGTGCTGCGGCAGGCGATTCCCGCACGGACCTGGATCGCGATACTTGCGGCCTTCATCGGCATCTGCTGGATGTTCGTCAGCAGCATCGGCGGGGTGGAGGGCAGGCACCTGGCCGGCATGCTCATCGCGTGCGCGGTGCCGCTCGCGGCCGCCGTCAACCTGATCGCCATCAAGCGCGCCGGGCACGGCGTCGACCTGATTCCCGCCGTGTTCCTCGGCAGCGTGTTTTCCGCGCTGCTGATGCTGCCGTTCGCCTGGCCCTTGCAAGCCTCGCTGCGTGACGTGGGCATACTCGCGGTGCTCGGCTTCTTTCAGCTCGGCCTGCCGTGCATGCTGATGGTTCGCGCGACCCGCCACCTGACGGCGCCGGAAGTGTCCCTGCTGGCCCTGCTCGAGGTATTGCTCGGCCCGTTGTGGGCATGGCTGGGCGCAGGCGAAGTGCCGGCCCGGGAGACCCTGGTCGGCGGCGCTGTCGTGATCGGTGCGCTGGTGTTCAATGAACTGGCCGCCATGCGGGGCCCGCGCACGCGCGTCCGCGCCGGGCAGTGAGAAGTGAAAAGCCGCTGCGGCGCGTGGCGCGGCAGCGGCGGACGGGGCGGATCAGGCAGCGACGGTGTCGGTCTGCGGAATCGCCTGCTGGGTCTTGAGGACTTCGGCGATCGCGGCGAACAGCTGATCGACCTGGAGCTTGTCGATGATCAGCGGCGGCGACAGCGCGATGATGTCGCCGGTGGTGCGGATCAGCACGCCCTTGTCCCAGAAGCATTTCTGGAAGACGTCGTAGGCGCGCGCGGTCGGCTTGCCCGGCACGCCCTCGAGTTCGATGCCGCAGACGAGGCCGAGGTTGCGGATGTCCTTCACATACGGCAGGCCCTTGAGGCTGTGCGCGGCTTCCTCGAAGTAGGGCGCCATCGCGGCGGCGCGGTCGAACAGGCCCTCCTCGCGGTAGACCTCGAGCGTCGCGACGCAGGCGGCCGACGCCAGCGGATGGCCGGTGTAGGTATAGCCGTGGAAGAACTCGATGGTGTCTTCCGGCGCCGCCTGCATGAAGGCGTCGTGGATGTCCTGGCGGACGATCACCGCGCCCATCGGCACGGCGGCGTTGGTCAGCCCCTTGGCGCAGGTGATCATGTCAGGCACGACGCCGAAGTGGTCGGCGGCGAACGCGGCGCCGAGACGGCCGAAGCCGGTGATGACTTCGTCGAAGATCAGCAGGATGCCGTACTTGTCGCAGATGGCGCGCAGTTTCTGCAGGTAGCCTTTGGGCGGCAGGATCACGCCGGTCGAGCCCTGTATCGGTTCGACGATGAGCGCGGCGACGGTGGCCGGATCATGCAGGGCCAGCAGCCGCTGCTCGAATTCGTCGGCCAGTTCGGCGCCATGCTTGGGCAGTCCCCGGGAATAGGCGTTGCGCGCGATGTCGAGCGGATGGCGCAGATGATCGACGCCGGGCACGGCGGGTCCGAAGTGCTTGCGGTTGCCGGCGATGCCGCCGACCGCGATACCGCCGAAGCCGACGCCGTGGTAGCCGCGCTCGCGCCCGATGAGGCGGGTGCGCAGGCCGTCGCCGCGCACGCGGTGATAGGCGAGCGCGATCTTCAGCGCGGTATCGACCGACTCCGATCCGTCGTTGCAGAAGAAGACGCGGTTCAGGCCTTCGGGTGCCATGCGGGCCAGCGCGGTCGCCGCCTCGAAGACCTTCGGATGGCCCATCTGAAAGGTCGGCGCGAAGTCCATGGTGGCGGCCTGCTGCTGGATGGCCGCGGTGATCTTGGGATGACAGTGCCCGGCATTCACGCACCAGAGGCCGGCGGTGCCGTCGAGTATCCTGCGTCCGTCATCGGTGGTGTAGTACATGCCGGAAGCCGCGGCAAGCAGGCGGGGCCTGCTCTTGTACTGCCGGTTGGCGGTGAAGGGCATCCAGAAGTGCGAGGTGTCGAGCGTATCGGCCATGTCGTGATTTCCCTCGTGGAGAATGTTGTGGGACGGCTGCTGCCATCCCTTCATGCCGTCTTCGGTTCCGGGAAGGAACCGGGGACGAACCGTTAGAATAGCGTCCTATTATGAGCAAGCCTGAAAAAACCGCAAACCTGCCGCCGCGCCGCCTGTCAGTTGCGCCGATGATGGACTGGACCGACCGGCACTGCCGCATGTTCCACCGGCAGATCACGCGCCATACCTGGTTGTACACCGAAATGGTGACCACCGGCGCGCTGATTCACGGCGACGTGCCCCGCCACCTTGACTTCAGTCAAGAAGAACACCCGGTCGCGCTGCAGCTCGGCGGCAGCGAGCCGGCCGACCTGGCGCAAAGCGCGAAGCTCGGCGCCCGGTGGGGCTATGACGAGATCAATCTCAATTGCGGCTGCCCCTCGGAGCGCGTGCAGAAGGGTGCCTTTGGTGCCTGCCTGATGGCAGAGCCGAAGCTGGTGGCCGATGGCGTGAAGGCGATGCGCGACGCGGTGGACATCGATGTCACCGTCAAGCACCGGATCGGCATCGACGACGTGTCCTCCTATGATTTCGTGCGCGACTTCGTCGGCATCATCGCCGACGCCGGCTGCAATACCTTCATCGTGCACGCCCGCAACGCCATCCTCAAGGGACTGAGCCCGAAGGAAAACCGCGAGATACCGCCGCTCAAGCCGGAGTACGCCTACCGCCTGAAGCAGGATTTCCCCCGGCTGGAGATCATCATCAACGGCGGCATCAAGACGCTGGACGAGATCGATCTGCACCTCCGGCATGTGGACGGCGTGATGATCGGACGCGAGGCGTATCACAATCCGTGGCTGATGGCCGATTTCGATAGCCGCTATTACGGCGACGACCGCGCACCGGCCTCCCGCGAAGACGTGCTGCGGGCGATGATTCCCTATCTCGCCGAACAGCTTTCCCGCTACGGCAGCAAGGGCCTCAAGCTCAACGGCATGACGCGCCACATGCTCGGCCTGATGGCGGGACTGCCCGGGGCGCGCGCCTTCCGCCAAACCCTGTCCGACGCGCGGCAGCTCGCCGCCGGCGATCCGGCGCTGCTGCTGCGCGCGCTGGAGCGCATGCGTCCGCTCGCCGCCTGATCCCGTCCACCGTGCCCCAATGGCACGGAACCTGCTGATTCATGCGCTTCCGATCGCGCCCGCGGGCGCGGTCGTCCTTGCCAACCGAACATATGGGAAAGGAAGACCATGACAGACCAGGACAAGAAGATGGATATACCGCCGCAGCACCAGGATCATCAGCCCGGCTCGGAGCAGCAGATGACGCCCAGGCCGATGGCGGAAATGAAGAACTACAAGGGCAGCGGCAAACTCCAGGGCAAGATCGCGCTGGTGACCGGGGGCGACAGCGGCATCGGCCGCGCGGCCTCGATCGGCTTTGCCAAGGAGGGTGCCAATGTCGTCGTCGCCTACCTCGACGAGCATGAGGATGCGAAGGAAGTCCAGCGCCTGATCGAGGCGGAGGGGCGGGAATGCGTGACCATCGCCGGCGACATCGGCAGCGAGGAATTCTGCCGGCGCATGATCGATACCGCGATCTCCAAGTTCGGCCGGCTCGACATCCTCGTGAACAACGCCGCGCAGCAGTATCCGCAGGACAGCATCACCGACATCAGCGAGGAACAGCTGGTCAAGACCTTCCGCACCAACATCTTTTCGATGTTTTTCACCGTGAAGGCCGCGATGCCGCATCTCAAGCCCGGCGCGCGCATCATCAACACCACCTCCGTCACCGCCTATCGCGGCAGTCCGCAACTGCTCGACTACTCCTCCACCAAGGGTGCGATCGTGGCCTTCACACGCTCGCTGGCGAAGGCGCTGGTGTCCAAGGGCATCCTGGTGAACGGCGTCGCGCCCGGCCCGGTCTGGACGCCGCTGATCCCGGCATCCTTCAGCGAGGACAAGGTCGACTCGTTCGGCGAGCAGGCGCCGCTGGGCCGGGCAGGGCAACCGGACGAAATTGCGCCGTGCTACATCTTCCTTGCCTCCGAGGACTCGTCCTACATGAGCGGACAGGTCCTGCATCCCAACGGCGGCGATGTCGTCAACGGCTGAGCGGGAAGATCAGTATTCCTTGAGGCGGTTGTAGAGCGTCTTGAGGCTGATGCCGAGCGCCTCCGCGGTGAGGCGCTTGTTTCCGCTGTAGTGCTTGAGCGTGGCGAGGATGATCTCCTTCTGCGCGTCCGCGAGCGGCGTGCCGACGGAGAAGTTCAGATATCCCTCGTGCACGGTCGGCTTCTTCGCCGACTGGTCGGTGATGCAATCCTCGATGTTGAGCGTGTCGCCGCCGAGTATCCACGCGCGCTGCACCACGTTCTTCAGCTCGCGCACGTTGCCGGGCCAGGAGTAGGTGCGGATGACTTCGAGCGATGCGCGCGAGAAGTTCTTTTGCACGTCGCTCTTTTCATTGAGCTCCTGCAGGAAGTGCTGGGCGAGGAATTCGATGTCGCTTCCGCGCTCACGCAGCGCGGGGATCCGGATCGGGAATACCGCGAGCCGGTACATCAGGTCTTCGCGCAGGCTGCCCTGCTTGACCGCACCCTCCAGGTCGCGGTTGGTGGCGGCGACGAGGCGCACGTCGACCTTGATCTCGTGGTCGCCGCCGACGCGCACGAACGTGCCGGACTCCAGCACGCGCAGCAGCTTGACCTGCATGTCGATCGGCATCTCGGTGATTTCATCGAGGAACAAGGTGCCGCCCGATGCATGCTCGAAGTAACCGATGTGCTGCCGCGAGGCGCCGGTGAAACTCCCTTTCTCGTGACCGAAGAGCGCCGCCTCGATCAGATGCGCGGGAATGGCGCCGCAGTTGACCGCGACGAACGCCTGGTCCTTGCGCTGGCTGCCCTGGTGAATCGCATTGGCGATGACTTCCTTGCCGGTGCCGCTCTCGCCGACGAGCAGCACGGTCGCTTCCGTCGCGGCGACTCGTTCGACTTGTTCATAAAGTCGTTCCATGATCGGCGAATTGCCCGACACGAAGCCGAAACGCTTGAGTTTGTCCTGGGTCATGTGAGTGTCCATCAGGCCTTCACTCGCGCGAGCGCGCGGCGCCTGGCCTTTATTGATGCGGTCATTGTTGCATCAAATTTTGAATCTTCGCTTGCGCTAATTCAGTGTGAGGCAAGCCAGCGGGATGAACCGCGGACGTAGATGATGCGCCGCGCGGCGAGAACGAACAATACACGATATCCGGCATGCGGTGGGAGTGCGGCGGCCCCGGTCTGCTCCCGCGATGAAGCCTGTTCTTCGTCGTCACTTCCGCTCGGCAAGAGTGCCGAAATCATCCATGCGCCTGTAAGTTTTACGAGTGCCGATGCAGGCTGCGCGACGCGCGCTGAGGACGCGCGCGGGAGGCAGCGCCGCAGTCCGGCTGGCATGGAAGCTGCCTCGCAACGAGAGCCGGCGGTACGCCGACAAGAGAGAACTTATCGTAATTGAAACGGTCACTAGTGGACCCCTGAAGCCTAATTTTCATGAAAGGAACAAGAATGAAAGCAATCAAGACGACATCGAAAATCTTGCTGGTTCTTGCCGCACTGAGCATGACGGCGGTCGGTTGTGATCGCGGAGGCGGCGGCGGATCGTCCGGCGCCAGCGGCAGCAGCGGCGCAAGCGGTGCCAGCGGCAGCGGTTCTTCCGGAGCCGGTTCTTCCGGCGGCAGCTCCGGCATGACCGGCGGCAGCTCCGGTGGTGCTTCCGGCGGCAGCTCCGGCGGCAGCGCGGGCGGCTCGAAGTAATCTCCGTCCCCGACGGCATCCGGCAGGGCCGGTCTCATCGGCCTGCGGGTGCCGTGCAACGAGTCCGCGACGCGGACTCGCTCCCACCCCACTCGCACTACCCGGTCGTCCGAAAGCGTCAGCGGCATTCATCCGCTAATGCAATTGTTCACTGCTTTGCCTCAATGAGAATTCAACGTCCGCACTGGACAATTGCAGTGCGGGGCCTATGCTGTTGAACGGACGGCAGGCGTCGTGATCGAACCCCTTACCATTCCCCTCAGAAGCAAGAAGACGTGCCGCCGCAAGGCTGGCGCCGCGGGGCGTGGCCGGACCGCGTCGGCCCGGCACGACCGCACGACATGCACGCGGCGCGCGAGGACGGCGACCGTCTGCATGGATATCTGTAAGTGAAACCGAGCGAGAAACCACGCCATGCCACATGTATTGATCGTTGATGATGATGAGAACACCCGCGAGGCGCTGAAGGAGATCACGCTGGCCGAAGGCTTCACGACCGCCGTCGCCGGAACCATACGCGACGCGCAGGCGCAGATCGCGCGCCAGCGGCCCGACGTCGTGCTGATCGATCTCCGTCTGCCGGACGGGAACGGAATGGACCTGTTCAATGACATCGAAGCGCGCGCGACCACCGAGATCGTGCTGATCACCGGCCACGCGAGCGTCGAAACGGCCGTCGAGGCGCTGCGCCTCGGCGCGGCCGACTACCTGACCAAGCCCATCAACTTCAAGCGCCTCAAGGCGCTGCTGTCGCGCATCCCGCGTACCGTCGACCTCAAGGAAGAGATCGGGGTGCTGCGCAGCGAGCTTCGCCGCCTCGGACATTTCGGCCAGATGCTGGGTGCCGCGCCGGCGATGCAGAAGCTGTACAACCATATCTCGCGCGTGGCGCCGACCGAGGCCACGGTACTGCTGCTCGGCGAGAGCGGCACCGGCAAGGAACTGGCCGCGCAGACCATTCATGACCTGAGCCTGCGGCAGAAGCATCCCTTCCTGCCGGTGAACTGCGGCGCCATCTCGCCGCAGCTGATCGAGAGCGAGATTTTCGGCCATGAAAAGGGCAGCTTCACCGGCGCCGATCGCCAGCACAAGGGTTACTTCGAACGCGCCAACGGCGGCACCCTGTTCCTCGACGAGATCACTGAAATGCCGATCGAACTGCAGGTCAAGCTGCTGCGCGTGCTGGAGACCGGCTCCTTCATGCGCATCGGCAGCAACCAGGAGATCGAAACCGATGTGCGCGTGGTGGCCGCCACCAACCGCGACCCCGAGCAGGCGGTCGCGGACGGCAAGCTGCGTCTCGACCTCTATCATCGTCTGAATGTCTTCCCGCTGAAGATCCCGCCGCTTCGCGAACGCGGCGCGGACATCGAACTGCTGGCGCAGCATTTCCTCGACGAGCTCAACGCCGCCCACGGCACGAGCAAGGTGCTGTCTCCCGACGGCCTTGCCTGCCTGAGCAATTACCATTGGCCCGGCAATGTGCGCGAGCTGCGCAATTACATGCAGCGCGCCTTCATCCTGTCCGATCACACCATCGACGCGGCGGCCCTGGCGCCGGTGATCACCACCCAGTCACCGGTCGGCCTGACGCTGGCCATCCCGGTCGGCACCTCGCTCGCCGATGTGGACCGCAAGCTGATCTATGCGACGCTCGAGCTTTGCGGCGGCGTGAAGAAGCGCGCGGCCGACATCCTCGGCATCAGTCTCAAGACGCTCTACAACCGGCTGGAGGAATATGGCCCCTACGAGCCGGGGATGACGAAAAAGGAAGAGACGCAGGCCTCGGGCGGGGGCGAATCGCTGCACTGAAGCCCGACGGGGCGCCGGCCACGCCTTCCCGGCCGGCGCGCGCCCGTCCGTGCCCGCCGCGCATCAGCGCCGCGCGGCCATCGTATCGATCACCACGATCAGCTCTTCCGGCGCGACCGGTTTCGTCGCATGCATCTGGAAACCCGCCGTCAGCGCGCGGATGCGGTCTTCACGCTGCGCGAACGCGGTCAGCGCGAGGGCCGGCATGCGCATGAGCGGCGTGTCGCCCAGCGATGAACGCCAGGCGCGGATCTTGGGCAGCACTGCATAACCGTCCTCTCCCGGCATGGCGATATCGCACACCAGCACATCGGGCAGCTGGTCCGGCGACCGCGTATCGAGCCAGTCCAGCGCCTCGGGCGCGCAGGAGGCGGCGAAGACATTGGCGCCGGCGCCGCTGAGCACCACGGTCAGCGATTCGCGCGCCTCGGCCTGATCGTCGATCAGCAGCACGTTGTAGCCCGACAGCGAGGGCAGCGGCATCTTGCCGCTCGCATCTTCCGGCGGTCCCACGGTGAGGTACTGGTCCGAGCGGGCGCGCAGCGGGAAATACACGTAGAAGGTCGTGCCCATGCGTTCGCCGGCGCTTTCCGCCTTGACCCATCCGCCGTGCAGTTCGACCAGGTGACGCACCAGGAACAGCCCGAGGCCGAGTCCGCTGTGGCCGCGCGTGCTGGACGTGTCTTCCTGGCTGAAGCGGCTGAACAGGTGCGGAAGGAATTCCGGGGAGATGCCGGCGCCGTCGTCGCGCACGGTGACGCAGATCTCGTTGTCGGCGGTCGCCGCGCTGAGCCAGACGTTGCCGCCCTCGGGCGTGAACTTGATGGCGTTGGACAGCAGGTTCCAGAAAATCTGCTGTACGCGGTCGGCGTCGCCTTCGATCTGCTCGCTGGTGATCCGATAGGCGCAGCTGATGCCGATGCGCTTGGCCGCGGCCAGGCCGCGCACGCTTTCCACCGCCGCCTGCAGCGTCGGCAGCAGGGCCAGCGGCTGCTTCACGAGGCGCAGCTTGCCGCTCATCATGCGCGTGACGTCGAGCAGATCCTCGATCAGCCGCACCTGCTGGCTGACGCCGGTCTTGATCCCCTGCAGCGCGCGCTGCGCAAGCGGCGCGGCGGCGGCATCCTGCACATAGTTTTCCAGCACGTGCGCCCAGCTCTGTATGCCGTTGAGCGGCGCGCGCAGTTCATGCGAGACGATGGCGAGGAATTCGTCGCGCGCGCGGGCGGCGGTCTCGGCCTGGATGCGCGCATTGCGTTCGCGCGCCAGCAGCTCGTCGCGTTCCTTCTCCATGCGCGCGCGCTCGGTCACGTCGTAGGCAATGCCGACGACGGACTCGATGCGTCCGAAGCGGTCGATCTCGGGTATCACCCGTCCCGAGAAATTGCGTACCTGTCCCTCGATGACGCGATCGAAGTCGAGCTTCTGCTCGAGCCCGCTGGCGAACGCGGCGCGCGCGGCTTCTTCCCATGCACGCACCATCGCCGAGGGCAGGCCGAGTTCCGCCTTGGTCTTGCCGAGATAATCCTGCGCCCTGACGTCCCCGAGCTTTTCGATCGCCGGATTGACGTAGATGTGGCGCATGTCGCGGTCCATCCGCGAAATGATGTCCGGCGAGTTTTCGACCAGCGTGCGGAATTCCCGCTCGCGCTGGTGCAACTGTTCCTCCGTCTGGCGCAGGCGGGTGATGTCCTCGAGCACCAGGCACACGCCGTCCTCGCCATCGGGACGGCAGGCGAGATGCACATGGGATTCGTGCGTGTCGCCGGGGAGCGGCAGACGCAGTTCGGCTTCGCAGGCGTTGCCTGCCAGTCCGGCGTCGACATACTGCCGCAGCAGCGCGTAACAGACGTCGCCGAAGGCCTGCGCGAGACCGCGCCCGACGAGCGGTTCCGACCCCGTCGAAAGCCTTTGCTGCGCATGCAGGTTGGCATAGTCGATCACGCCGTCCTGGTCGCAGTGCAGCGCGAGCCCGGGCTGCATGTCGGCGAACTGCTGCGGCGACGGCGCCACGTCTGCATGCTGCCGCTCGGTGCCCTGCAGGAAGAACAGTTTGTCACCGGATACTGCCATGGTTGATGCAACTCCTTCAGTTATCGATGCGTACGCGAACCGCCGCGGGCAGGGTAAGCCTTACACCCGATTTAACATTTTTACATGTAGGTCCGACGAGCAATTGTGCATGCTCATCCCGCGAGGGAAACGTGAACCGTCGACGGGTCTGCAGGAGCAGGAAGCATGCCGAGCTGCATGCCGGGCTCCGGGCGGCTTTGCGGAAGATCATCGTGACCTTCCGGGGAGACTCGTATAGTGACTCACGACGCGCCGTCGGCCTGAGCTGCGGGGTTGCGGCGGCGCGGCGCTCTGAAAATTCTTCGATTCGCAGCGTCTCTCGCCGCATGACGCACGGCACACGGGCGCGCAGGATGCGCGATGTGCGCGACGCGCGCCGCGCCGGCGGCCGGCTCTGCGATGCGCGGGATTCACGCGTGGCGAAAGTCCCATCGTGCATGTTTGTCCCCGATGCTGCGGCAGGGTCTCGGCATATGTCTTGCGAGTGCAGTGCCGGATCTGAAGGGCATGCCCGGGGGCTGCGTTGGCTTGAACAAGGCATTCATGAACAGCGCCGTTATTGACAAGGCATTCTTCAGCATCCGCATGCAGGGTACAGGCTCGCTGCGATCCGCATCGTCCTTCGCGGGCGGCCGATCGCGACGGCGTTTGCCGGATGCGCGCCATCCAACCATCTGATTACCTCGATATTCCGGCAAGGAGATAGCATGGCTTCTGCAATCATCGTTTTTTCCCACCTGCGTTGGGACTTCGTTTATCAGCGTCCGCAGCATCTGCTCTCCCGTCTCGCGAAGCACCACCAGGTGGTGATCGTGGAAGAGCCGGTGCACGACGAGTCGCGGACCTGGATGAAGACCTGGTCGCCGGCGCCGAACGTGCTGGTGTGCCAGCCCCATACGCCCGTCGCCATGCCGGGCTTCCACGACGACCAGCTGCCGCACCTGCAGAAGCTGCTGAGGCTGCTGATGCGGGACTACACGGAGCACATGGCCTGGTTCTATACGCCGATGGCCCTGCCGCTGCTGCAGGAACTGAATCCGCAGCTGGTGGTGTACGACTGCATGGATGAACTGGCCTCTTTCAAGAACGCGCCCAAGCAGCTGCTGCAACGCGAGAGCGCCTTGCTGAAGGTGGCCGACATCGTCTTCACCGGCGGCCCGAGCCTGTACCGCTCCAAGCGCGACCGCCATCCGAACGTGCACTGCTTCCCCAGCAGCGTCGACCGCGCGCATTTCGAGCAGGCGCTGGACCGCACCAATTCGCATCCCGCGCACAAGGACATCCCGGGGCCGCGGCTCGGCTTCTACGGCGTGATCGACGAACGCTTCGATGCGCGCCTCGTCGAGCAGCTGGCCGATGCCCATCCGATGTGGCAGATCGTGCTCGTGGGCCCGGTGGTGAAGATCGACCCGTCGCTGCTGCCGCAGCGGGCCAACATCCATTATCTCGGCCAGCAGCCCTACGAGGCGCTGCCGCAGTTCCTGGCCGGCTGGGATGTCTGCCTGCTGCCGTTCGCGCTCAATGAATCGACACGTTTCATCAGTCCGACCAAGACGCTCGAATACATGGCGGCCGAACTGCCTATCGTGAGCACGCCGGTGCGCGACGTGGCCGACGCCTACAGCGACATCGTGTCGATCGCCGCCGAGCCGGCCGACTTCATTGCCGCGTGCGAGGCGGCACTGCTCGCCACGCCGGAACAGCATGCCGAGAAGGTGGAAAAGATGCGCCGCGTGCTGGCGGCGACTTCGTGGGACGCGACCGCCGACAAGATGCGCACGCTGCTGGAGAGCACGCCGCGCCGCAGGCAGGAAGCGGCGCCGCTGGCCGCGCCGGTCGATCCCGCGATCGCCGACGCCGTACCCAACGTCAATCGGCTGCCGGTGCCTGACAACGCGCGCTTTGCCCGCACCGTCGTCATCGGCGCCGGGCCGACCGGGCTTTCCGCCGCCTATCACCTCGGTCACGATGCCGTGCTGCTGGAGAAGGATGAGATGGTCGGCGGCGGCTGCCGCTCGATCAGAAGCGAGGGCTTTACGTTCGACCGCGGCGGACATGTACTGGGATCGAACGATCCCTATGTGCGCGAGCTGTATGAACTGCTGCTCGGTTCGAATCTGCACTGGCAGGGCATCGAAGCCTGGGCCAGGTGCCAGGGCATGTATCTCCGCCTGCCTTTCCATGCGGGCCTGCACGGACTGCCGCCGGAGGTGATCAAGGATTGCGTGCTCGGCGCGGCGGAGGCGCGGTACGCCGCGCGCCTGCCGGGCACCGCGGATGGTCTGCCGGCCGCCAACGTGGCGCCGCTCGAGAAGCGCGGTCCCGCCAACCTCGAGGAGTCGATCCGCGCCGCCTGGGGCAGCGGCATCGCCCGCTACTATGAGCTGCCTTACCAGCGCAAGCTGTGGGGCATGCCGCTGGAGCAGATGGCGCCGGCACCCGAGGGAGCCTCATCGCCGGACCTGGAGCAGGTCGTCGCCGGAGCGCTGGCGCCGCGCGCGGGCGGCACGACGGCGCGCTTCGGCTATCCGCTGCGCGGCGGCTTCCAGGCGGTGATGTCGGCCTTCGTCCCGCACATCAAGGGCACGGTCGAACTCAATGCGGACGTGGTGGCGGTGTCGCCGAGACAGCGCATGCTCACGCTCTCGGATGGTCGGCGCTACCAGTACGACAACCTGATTTCGACCATGCCGCTGCCGCTGCTGGTGCAGAGCATGGGAGAGGAGGCACCGCCGGAAGTGCGGGCCGCGGCCTCGGCGCTGCAGCATGTGTCGCTGCGCTGCGTGCATCTCGGCGTGGCGCGAGAGAATCTCAGCGACAAGCACTGGATATGCTATCCGGACGAGGGCGTGTTCCACCGCGTATTCATGCAGGGTAATGCGAGCCCCGACTGCAATGCGCCGGGCGGCTTCGGCCTGACCTGCGAGATCAGCTATTCGAGCCAGTGGAAGCCGCTGCCCGCGACGGGGAAGGAACTGATCGACCTGTGCATCCGCGACTGCGTCCGGCTCGGATTGCTGCGTGCCGACGACCGCGTGCTCACCGCCTTCGAATCCGACCTGCCCTACGCCGCCGTGCTGCGCGACCATGCGCATGCGCGGAACGTCGAGACCATCAAGGCCTGGCTGGAAAAGTGCGACATCATCGTCGCCGGCCCCTTCGGGGAATGGGGGCATGGCGATGCGGACCACGCTTTCATGGCGGGCAAGAAGGCAGCCGAAGCGGTACGGTGGCTGGAGCAGAACAGTGCCGTCGCGGTCGAGTAGCCGGATGAAGCGCAATGGCCTGAGCCAACCGACGGAGGCGGCATGAAAAGACTGGTGACGACGGCCCTTGTCGCCATCCTGGCGATGTCGTCGACGGCGTCGATGGCCGCGACCGCGGAAGGCGGGCGCGCCGGCAAGCCTTCGCTCGATCAGCAGGAGCTCTACCGCGGCAGCCGCATCATCGGCGCCGCGGTCCACGACGCCAGGGACCGCAAGATCGGCGAAGTCAAGGATCTGCTCCTCGACAGCGCGCGCGGCGAGGTGGCTTACGCGATTCTCGGCTTCGGCGGGCGCAAGCTGCATCCGGTGCCGTGGCGGGCGCTGATGCCGAGCGAGAGCGGCCGCAATTACGTCCTCGATGCCGACCGCGAGGTGATCGCCCAGGCGCCCGGCTTCGACATGGGCGAGTGGCCGGATACCGGCAACCAGCGCTGGAGCGAAGACATCGACCGCTACTGGAACCGCATGGTCGGACGCGCCACAGATGCGGGACAGGCGTCCGCGGCCGGGACGCCTCCGGCGGCCGCGAGCTCCGGCGGCAGCGGCAAGCCGGGTAGCGGCAACGCCGGCCGCGGCGACAGGCGCTGAGCCGCCCCCCGCATCAACCAGCCGGCGCCCTCGGGCGCCGTTTTTCACGCTCATGATCCGCCCTTGGAGACAGGCAGATGGATATGCTTGCGCAGCTCGACTGGAAAGAACTCTTCCAGCTGAGCTTGTCACCGCTCGAAATCATCGTCCGTGGCACGATGATCTACTGGTTTCTGTTCGTGCTCTTCCGCTTCGTGATCCGGCGCGACGTCGGGTCCGTCGGCATCGCCGATGTGCTGCTGCTGGTGATCGTCGCCGACGCCGCGCAGAACGGCATGTCGGGCGAATACAAGTCCATCAGCGACGGCATGCTGCTGGTATCGGTGCTGATCGGATGGAACTACCTGTTCGACTGGCTGAGCTATCACTCGCCGTTCTTCCGGCGCCTGGCGGAGCCCCGTCCGCTGGTGCTGGTCCGCGACGGCCGCATCCTCTACCGCAACATGCGCCGCGAACTGATCACCGAGGATGAACTCTGGCGCAGGCTGCGCCAGAACGGCGTGGAATCCCTGGACCAGGTCCGCTACGCCTGCATGGAAACCGATGGACAGATCAGCGTGATCCGCCGCGAATAGCGTCGCTCATTGCGGCGCCGCGAGTACCGCGGCGAGCCGGCGGGCGGTGTCCGCCGCGCCCATGCTCAGGGCGGCGTCCAGCGCCGACATGCCGCTGGCGTCGCGCGCACGCGGGTCGGCACCCGCGGCGAGCAGCATCTCCATCACCGCCAGCCGGTTGAACATGGCGGCCAGCATCAGCGCCGTTCGCCCGTCCGTGCCGGCGCCGGCGATATCGGCGCCCCGGTCGAGCAGCAGGCGAACCACCGCCGCATCGCCCTTGAAGGCGGCGCCGCCGAGCGGCGCCTGGCCGCGATCGTTTCGCAATTCGGTATCGGCGCCGTGGTCCAGCAGCAGCGCGGCGGTCTCGACATGGCCGTGATAGCAGGCGAGCATCAGCAGGCTGTCGCCCTGTTCATTGCGCAGGTTGGGCGGAAGGCCGTGTTCGAGCAGCGGTCGCAGCCGGTCGGCGTCGCCGGCGCGCACCATGGCGAAGACCTGGCGCACGCGCGCCAGGGTTTCTTCGTCCAGCGGCGGCAGCCTGGCGGTGCTGGCGGGACTGCCGGCGGCATCGCTCCCGCCCTGCAGGTCGCCTTGCATCTACTTGGCGCCGGCGGTCTCGTCGACGCGCGCCGGGGCTTCCTTCTGACCGCTGCTGTAGGTCGGCTGGTCGCGGCGCTGATGCGGCGCCGGCTTGCCGGGCAGCGGGGGAAGTGCCTTGGCCTTTTCCAGGTCGATGCCTGCGATCTGGGCCACGCGGCGGCCATAATCCTCGTCGCAGTGCCACAGGTGCCAGACCATGCGCAGCTGGATGGTCTCCGGGCATTGCTTGAGGTCGCCGCCGATGTTGCTGACGAGTTCGTCGCGCTCCCAGTCCTCGAAGGTGCGGTAGCGCTCGCCTGCCTGCCGGTAGTCGTCGCCGGTGCGCGTGGTCTGGTAGCGGCCGAGATGGCCTTCCACCCACTGGTGATAGTCCTTTGCCGGTCTGGGCGCTTCCTGCAGGCCGCCGAGGATGCTCGGCTCATAGTTGATGTGCTTGTTGCCGCCCGCCGGATCGACATAGTAGGCCATCGCGGCATCGCGCTGGTTGGTGTGAGCGCGCGCCTTTTCCTGCGGTGCGTTGATCGGCAGCTGCAGGTAGTTCGGACCGACGCGATAGCGCTGGGTATCGGAGTAGGACAGGGTGCGGCCCTGCAGCATCTTGTCGTCCGAAAAGTCGATGCCGTCGACGAGCACGCCGGTGCCGAACGCGGACTGCTCGGTCTCGGCGAACACGTTGTCCGGATTGCGGTCGAGCACCAGCCGGCCCACCGGCAGCAGCGGAAACTTGTCCTCCGGCCAGCGCTTGGTATCGTCGAGCGGATCGAAGTCCAGTTCGGGATGTTCGTCGTCGCTCATGATCTGCACGCAGAATTCCCATTCCGGATAGTCGCCGCGCTCGATCGCCTCGTAGAGGTCGCGGGTGGCGTGGCCGACGTCCTGGGCCTGGATCTCCGCCGCCTGCGCGGCGGTGAGATTGCGCACGCCCTGCCTGGGCTGGAAGTGGAATTTCACCAGGTGCGCCACGCCCTGGTCATTGACCAGCTTGTAGGTATTGACGCCCGATCCTTCCATCTCCCGGTAGTTGGCGGGAATGCCCCAGGGGCTCTTGACCCAGGTGACCATGTGCAGGGTCTCCGGCGACTGCGAGACGAAGTCGTAGAAGCGCCACGGCTCCTGGCGGTTCGTCACCGGGTCCGGCTTGAACGCGTGGATCATGTCCGGGAATTTGATGGCGTCGCGGATGAAGAAGACCTTGAGGTTGTTGCCGACCAGGTCCCAGTTGCCGTCGACGGTCTTGAACTTGATCGCGAAGCCGCGCGGATCGCGCGCCGTCTCGGGAGATTCGCGTCCGCCGATGACGGTGGAGAAGCGCAGGAACACCGGGGTGCGCACGCCGGTCTGGTTCAGCACCTTGGCGCGCGTGTATTTGGACGCCGGCTCGTTGCCGATGCGGCCGTAGGCTTCGAACCAGCCATGGGCGCCGGTACCGCGGGCATGCACGACGCGCTCGGGGATGCGCTCCCTGTCGAAATGCGTGATCTTCTCGATGAACTGGTAGTTTTCCAGGGTGGCGGGGCCGCGTTCGCCGACGGAGCGCAGCGCCTGGTTGTCGCTGACCGGGTGGCCCTGTCGGGTCGTGAGTATGGGCTTTTGCTCGTTCATGACGGAACCTTTCGATGCGGAAGGGGATGGTCCGACGCAGCGCGCGCGCCGGCGCGGAGGTGGTAGCCGTATAGAGACATTCCGGCAAGCGCGGTTCCGTCGCCGCCAGGCCAAAAAAAAGCAGGGCGGTGTTAGCGCCCTGCAAGCCGAACAGGCATAGCTTCGCCTCAGGAAATCGTCATCGTCTGCGCCCGCGCCAGTGGACGGCCGCGCCGCGGCCGCGCCGTATCGCATGGCCGTCGGGGCGGTGCGGCCGCGCGCGCAGGGTGTAGCTCAGATAGTCGTCATAATCGGGGTCGTCGTCATCGTCATCGAAGGCATCGAGCTCCTCGACCACAATGGCGGGCCGGCTGTCCAGCTTGTCGGTGTGCAGTGCAAGCGTGTCGAAGTCCCGCTCATAGGATTGCCGGTGCCAGCCGAGATCCCAGTCGTTCTCGCGGGCTTCGCACCAGTGCGGTGACATCATCGCCAGCTCGCGCGCCTGCAGCGCTTCTTCCTCCGGCATGCCGAAGTAGTCGTCGTCGCCCGCCTCATTGGTCCAGCGCAGGGTATTGAGCACCAGCGACTGTCCCTGCGGCACCAGCGCGGCGAGATGCCGGCGCGAGCGGATCACCACGTAGGCGATGCCGATGCGGCGGGTGCGGCGCAGCGTCTCGCG
Source organism: Noviherbaspirillum aridicola (assembly GCF_019656455.1). Taxonomy (GTDB): domain Bacteria; phylum Pseudomonadota; class Gammaproteobacteria; order Burkholderiales; family Burkholderiaceae_D; genus Noviherbaspirillum; species Noviherbaspirillum aridicola. The sequence continues at coordinate 57,553 of NZ_BPMK01000020.1, read as the reverse complement.
CAGCAGCGCGTAGGCTTTTTCGCCTCCTGGCGCCGGCGACAGGGTATAGGGGGTGTCGAAATAATCGGGCGGAATCTCCTGGGCTTCGACAAAGGCCAGGATGTCCACCGCATGCGTCGGCTTGGTTGAGGAGGGATGCAGTTCCGTTTCAGGCAAGATCACAAGCAGCCTTTCTTCACTCTATACATGTGGGCGGCGGACATCGCCGCCCGGGCCAGGCAACGGATCGCGCCGTTGCCCAAGGATTGCCTTTCCGCGGGCAGGCGCCCGTATCAATGCACGCTGCGCTTCTTGCGGGAAGTGCTCGGTGCTTCCTCGGCTTCCATTTCTTCCTCGTCGGAGGAAATGCCGAGTTCTTCGCGCAGCTCCATGCGGCGCTGCAGGATTTCTTCCGCCAGCTCTTCCAGATCGAGTTCGGACTTCTTCACCTTCTTGAAGAGTTCTCCCTCTTCCTCTTCGATGTGATGCTTCACGTATTCGCCGAGCACGGTGAACTTGGCGTCGTACAGGTCGTCGCCCGGCTGCATCGCCGACAGCTCGCTGATCAGCTGCTTGGCGGATGCGTGCTCGACCTCGGCTTCGTCCAGCAGGTCGAGATCGTCGATCGCCTCGCGCGCGGCCGGGTAGAAGATTTCTTCTTCCAGCTGCGCGTGTATGGTCAGCTCGGCGCAGCAGGTTTCCACGATGTATTGCTTGGCTTCCTCGTCGGCGTCGCCCTTCTTCTTCATCTTCTCGAACTCGTCGAACATTTCGGTGACGCGACGGTGGTCTTCGGTCAGGATCTTGATGACATCGGCTTTCTTTTCCGCGCGCGGCGCCGGCTTGGCGGATTTGGCTGCGGTCTTGGAAGTCGCGTTGCGTGGCATGTTGTTCTCCTGTAGTTAGCTGCGTATCGTCCGATTCGCAAGCTCCATGCCATCCTCCGCATCCGGCGACTGCCACCGGTGGCGGCCCGGCACAGCGGAAAAACGAGCACGGCTCATGACCTCGGTCAATCGAATTTTTATGCGCAACCGATGGAAATGAGGCAGCCACGCCACACAGCCCCGCCGTTTTTGCATGCAGATGTAAAAACTGCGCTCAGGCCGCGCGGATGGCGCCCGCGAGGCGAACGATGCCGGTCGCGGCGGCGGCGCTGCCTCCGCCCTGCAGCAGTTCATGCGCCGCCGCGACGACCCGGGCGGGCCTGACGTCGGTCAGGCAGCGGTTGTGGCCATGCGGGCAGGCGCTCTTGTAGCAGAAGGCGCAGTCGACCTCCTGGTACAGCACCTTGCTGCGCACCTGCCAGGGCGTGTGCTGCGGATTGGTCAGCGCGTACAGGTCGACCAGCGGTGTGCCGAGCGCGGCGGCCATGTGCGCCGGCCCGGTGTTGTTGGAGATGAGCAGGGGCGCCTCGGCCAGCAGGGCCGCGAGTTCGCCGAGCTGCAGCATGCCCGCCAGGCTGTGGGTGCGGGGCAGGCCGCTCCGGATCTGCTCGACCAGCGGCGCCTCGTCGCCGCCGCCGGTGAAGACCAGCTGGCAGTCCTGCTGCGCGAGCAGCGCGGCGGCCACCTGCCTGAACAGCTCGGGCGGATAGCGTCGCGACGCGGCGGTGGCGCCGGGATGAATCGCGATCCAGCGGCTGCCCGGCGCAATGCCCATCGCGCCGAGACGCTCGCGCACCGCGCGGCGGTCGGCGTCTTCCACCTGCAGGGAAAGCCTGGTGTCCAGCGGCCGCGCGCCGACCGCCGCGACCAGGTCGAGCTGGCGTTGCACCTCGTGCCGCACGCCCGACTCCGGTTCGGTTTCCCTGACCCAGTCGGTCAGCATCTGGTACGGGTTTTCGCGGCAGTGCGCGAGGCGCAGCGGGATGCCGGCGAGGTAGCACATCATCGCGGCCGGCATCGGGTTCTGGCTGTAGACGGTAAAGATCACGGCCGCGTCGTAGCGTCCCGCGGCAAGCCGCTCGATCATCGCGAAGTCTTCGCCGCGATCATGCGCGGCGCTGCTCTTGAGCCAGGGCGCGGGATACACGATGGTGTCGTCGATCTGGGGTATGTAGCGGGCGACGGCGGCGCCGCTGCCCGAGGTCAGCAGCGTGATGTGGCGGCCGGGCAGGGTGTCGCGCAGCGCCCGGATCGCGGGCGTGGTCATCAGCACGTCGCCGAGATAATCCAGCCGTATGCAGAGTATGCGTTCGGCGCGCTGCCAGGACGATGCATTCATGGGGCCGCCAACTCCCCGCCTGCCGGGGCCTGGCCCTGCCTGCCCGCATGCTCGCGCGCAATCAGCGTGGCCGCCTCATACAGGTTCTGCGCGGTGAGGTCGGGCGTGCGCAGCGGCGACATTTTCCATTCGGTTTCATTGCCGTTGTCGATCAGCACCGTGCGGCAGCCCGCGCGGCGTCCCGCCTCCACGTCATTGAGGATGTCGCCGATCATCCAGGACTGCGACAGGTCGATGCCGTGTTCATGGGCGGCGCGAAGCAGCATGCCGGGCATCGGCTTGCGGCAGGTGCAGGCGGTCGCATAGCGCGCCACGGTGCCGTCGGGGCTGTGCGGACAGTAATAGAAGCCGGCGAGCGTGACGCCGTATTGCGCCAGCCGCTCGCACAGGCGGTTGTGTATCGGCTGCAACGCGGTCTCGGTGAACAGGCCCTTGGCGACGCCGGACTGGTTGGTGACCACGATCAGGGCATAGCCGAGCTGCTGCAGGATCTGCAGCGCCTGGCCGGCCTGCCAGGTGAATTCAAGCAGCGACGGGTTGACGTTGTATGGAATGTCTTCCACCAGCGTCCCGTCCTTGTCGAGAAAGATTGCGCGCATGAGGGGCGTGTCCGGTGAGGAGGGCGGGGGCAATGCCTTGGCGGCATTGCCCGGATAGCAGGATCAGGGCCAGGAGCTTTCCTTCATCGGCAGCACCATGATCTCCGGTATGACGGTCTGCTCCGGCAGCAGGATCACGCCCTTGACCGCCCTGGCGACATTGACCGGGTCCTGCAGGGTGGAGACGTCGATGTCGGGGAAGCGGTCGAGCAGGAAAGGCGTGCGCATGCCGCCGGCGAGCACCGCGGTGACCTTGATGTTCATCGGCCGCAGTTCCGCATGCAGCGCGTGCGACAGGCCGAGCAGGCCCCACTTGCTCGCATGGTAGGCGGAGGCGTTGGGCCAGGCGCGCTTGGCGGCGGTGGAGGCGATGTTGATGATCTGGCCGCCGCCGTTCTTCATGTGGCGCGCCGCGAACTTGGACAGCAGGAAGGGGCCGTAGAGATTCGTCTTCATCACGCGGTCCCAGTCCTCGATCGCCAGTTCCTCGACCGGGCAGGTGACGTCGGTGCCGGCGTTGTTGATGAGCACGTCGAGACGGCCGAAGCGCGAGACGGTGTCGTTGATGGCCTGCTCGGCTGCGGCCGGGTCGCCCACGTTCAGGGCCAGCGCATGGGCCTTGCCGCCGCCGGATTCAAGCAGCTGCGCCACGGTCTGCGCCTTGTCGAGCTTGAGGTCGGCGACGATCACGGTCGCGCCCGAACCGGAAAGCACGTGGCAGAGGGCGGCGCCCAGGCCGCTCGCGCCGCCGGTGACGAGAATCGTCTTGCCCGCGAGCTGGCTGGCTTCCGCAGGGTCGGCGACATAACTCGATAGTTGTGCTGTGCTCAATTCTCACTCCCAGTATTGAAGGTTGAAGGACAAAAAACAGCTTATGCCGTGCAGGAGCCGGCGTTATTGATGCAAGCGGAACAGTGGCCCGGCGCTAGCTGCGCAAACCGACCTCGCCGGCGGCGACGCGCGACGGGATCGGGTAGCTCCCGGCCGGCACGAGGACGCTCTCGTACACAGCGGCCACGTTTTCGGCGACATGGCGCCAGGTGAAGTTCTGCCAGGCGCGCCGCATGCCCGACCAGCCCATGCGCTGCGCGGCGTGCGGGTGGCGGTAGAGCCACTCGAGGCGCCCGGCGAGCGCCTCGGGATCCTTGGGCGGCACCAGGCAGCCGGTCTCGCCATCGACCACGGTGGTCTTGATGCCGCCGACATTGCTGCCCACCACGGGCGTGCCGCAGGCCATCGCCTCCAGCGGGGTGATGCCGAAAGGCTCGTACCAGGGCGTGGTGACGAAGACATTCGCCGCGCTGTAGTAATAGCGCAGCTGCCCGCGCTGCCGCTGCCCGGTGAAGGTGACGCAGTCGCCGATGCCGAGCTCTTCGGTCATCCGCATCAGGCGGCCCAGCTCGGGCGTGGTTGCGACGTCGGGCGTTTCGGCGTTGCCGCCGACCACCAGCAGGCGCACCGGCACGCCGTGCCGGTGGCGCAGGATGGCCGCGGCCTGGATCACGTTGTCCACGCCCTTGCGCGGCACCATGCGGCCGAGCTGAAGGATGATGAATTCATCGCGCGACAGGCCGAGCTGCTGGCGCGCGTCGAGCGTGACCGGCCAGAACTCGTCGGGATCGAAACCGCAGGGAACGATGTCAATGCGATCGGACGGCGCGTGATACAGCTGCTCCATGTCCTCGCGGTCCTGCGGGCATTCCGCGATGACGCGGTCGGCGTCGCGCATCAGGCTTTCCTCGATGTCGAAACGCTCGTCGGGGAAGCCGTCCGCTTCCTTCTGCGACAGCCGGCGCACGCGGCCGAGGGCATGGAAGGTGATCACGAAGGGCAGGCCGAGCGCGCGGCCGACGGATCGGGCCACCATGCCGGACATGAAGAAGTTCGCGTGCAGCAGGTCGTAGCCGATCTGCTCGCGCCGCGCGAAGCGGATCATGAAGCGCGCGAACTGTTCCATGTGCGGCAGCATCGCTTCCTTGGGGATGAAGCGGGCCGGGCCGGCGGGAACGTGGACCACCCGCACGCCGGGCATCCAGTCGACGACCTGCTGCAGGTCCTGCGCATCGCGGCGGGTGAAGACATCGACGAGGTAGCCGAGTCGGGCCAGGTGCATCGCCAGTTGTGCCACGTAGACATTCTGGCCGCCGCTGTCGATGCTGCCCGGGCGGGCCAGCGGCGACGCGTGTTCGCTGATGAGCGCTATTTTTCGCATGATCTGTTTCTGATTGGTTTATCGATGTCCGCGGGTTGTTGGATATGCAAAGCTTGTTCCCGGTTCACTTCTCACAGTCATTTCAGGCGCGCACCTTTGACATAGCTCTCCGGCCTTGCCGATCGCTTTGAATATCCGGGTAATTCATGCCCTTGCATGTAAATATTTCCGCAGTGTTCCGGGGCATCATGACTGCGGGAGCAAGCCATGCTCGCGCGATCCGGGCAGGGTCCGCGCAGCGATGCGACGGGCTCTGGCACAAGAACTGCATCCGTTGACGCAGTGATCCGGCGCCGCTTTTCCGTCTGGAATGCCGCCGGCTGTCTGAACCAACAAGGAGATGACCATGCGTACCAACAAGATGAAACTGGCGATCGCCAGCGCTTCGGTCGCGCTGCTCGCGGCCTGCGGAAGCTCCCCGGACCGTACCTACGGCGACACGTCTTCCAGCATTCCGGTGACCACCACCACCAGTTCGATCCCGGTCACCACCACCTCGACCACGAGCGCGGCCAGCGGCTACGGCGTCGTGCAGGCGATCGACGTGGTGCCGCGGGAACAGGCGGGGGTGGGCCTCGGCACGGTGGCCGGCGCGGTGGTCGGCGGCGTGCTCGGCAACCAGGTGGGCAGCGGCACCGGGCGTACCGCGGCTACGGTCGCGGGCGTAGCCGGCGGTGCCATGGCCGGCCGCGCGATGGAGAGGAATGCGCGCGCGGGCGAGGTCTACCGGGTAGCGGTGCGCATGGATAACGGCGCCGTGCAGACCCTCGCGCAGGAAGTGCCGCCCGGGGTGCAGATCGGCGAACGGGTGCGGCTCGAGAACGGCGTGATCGTCGAACGCTTCCGCTGATCCGTCCGCGGCGACGCGCTAAAATCGCCCGAAGCAGTGAGGTGCAGGCAGCAATGCCTGCACCTCGTTTTTTGTGCGACGGAAAAGGGGGGCGAATGGAAAACGATATCAATACCTTGAAGCTGTGGGCGACCGCGCTGCGGCCGTGGATCGACATCTTCGTGATCTGGGTGCTGGCCTGGATCACGCTGCGCCTGATCCGGCATTCGCTGCAGACGCTGAAGAACCATATCGTCGGGCGCGTCGACAGGGAGCGCGAAGGCCGGCGCATCGAGACGCTGATGAATGTGTTCCGCTACACCGCCAACGTCGCCGTTGCCGCAGTCGCGGTGATGCTCACGCTCGGCACCATCGGCATCTCGGTCGCCCCGCTGCTGGCGACCGCGGGCGTGGCCGGCATCGCGATCGGCTTCGGCGCGCAGAGCCTGGTCAAGGATTTCTTCACCGGCCTGTTCCTGCTCATCGAGAACCAGGTCAGCGAGGGCGACATGATCGAGGCCGCCGGCAAGAGCGGCCAGGTGGAGCGCGTCACGCTGCGGCATATCCGCGTGCGCGACTACGACGGCAGCGTGCACTTCATCCCCAACGGCATGATCACCACCGTCACCAACCGCAGCCGCGACTTCGCCTATGCGGTGATCGACCTGAACGTGCGGCGCCAGGATGATCTCAACCACGTGTTCGACACCATGCGGGAGATCGGCCAGCAGCTGCGGCGCGATCCCGCGCTGGGCCCGTCCATCCTGGACGACATCGACATCGGCGGCGTGGAGCAGGTCGGCGACGCCACCGTCACCCTGCGCTGCCGGATCAAGGTCCGGCCCGGCAGGCAGTGGCGGATACGCCGCGAATTCCTGCGCGCAATGAAACAGGTGATGGATGAGGTCAGGGAAGTGGAAGCGGCTTCCTGAGAGCACCGCATTCGACCCGCACATGCTCCTGATCCGGTAGCGCCCGGTTGAACTTCCGCCCGATTGGGGCGGTCTCGGTTATTGCACGGGAGCCTTCCGTGCAATACAGGGGAGAATCATATGGCGGTCAGCGAAACGCACGGTTCCGGGACGGTGGGGCAGGTCGGGGCACCGCTCGACAACATGCGCCGGCCCGTGTTTCCGGCGATCCGCTGGGGCGCGGTGCTCGCCGGCGTCGCGGTCGGCATTTCCGTGCAACTCGTGCTCACGCTGCTCGGCATTGCGCTCGGCCTGTCGGCCACCGCGATGACCGAAGGCACGGACATGGGCACCGGCCCGCTGGTCTGGGCCGGCATCAGCATGCTGGTCGCGGCTTTCTTCGGCGGCTATGTCGCCGCCCGCATGTCCGGCCTGAAGCGCCGGGCCGACGGCGTACTGCACGGCGCCGTCTCCTGGGCGGTGACCACCATCATGTTCGTGATCCTGGCGACATCGGTCGGCGGCGCGCTGGTATCCGGCGTGTTCAGCAACATGGGCCAGCTGACCGGCGCCGCCGCGCCGGGCGGGCAGTCGCCGCTGGCCTCGCTGCTGCGCGTGCAGGGCGCCAGGATCGACCCCGAGTCCATGCGCCAGCTGCAGGAGCATCTGCAGGCCGGCCGCCGCGATGAAGCGGTGCGGCTGGTCAGCGGCAACATGGGCATCGAACAGGCAAAGGCGGAAGCGCTGGTCGACCAGGCGCTGATTCTGTCCGGGTCGCCGCAGCAGGCGTCCGGCGAGGGCCAGGCGACGGCGCGGCAGGCGATGCGTTCGGCGGCCACGGCCGCATGGGTCGTGTTTCTTACGGTAGCGCTGGCGCTCGCCATCGGCATCATCGGCGGCATGCTCGGCGCAAGGGGCTCTCGACGCCGGGTCAGCTGGACCGGCAGCGGAGCGCGTTGATACCACTCCAACCGACAGGAGTCGTCATGCAGAGCAAGCCAGGGAGCCGTGGACGAGTGCGCCGCCGGCACGGACCGCCGCGCTTCATCCGGATGAACGGGCATCATTCGAACACGGTCGGGCTGCTGCAAGGCTGCCCCGTGGTCACGAGCGGCGGCGAGCGCATCGGCACCGTCGATCACCTGATGGTCGATGCCGATACCCAGCAGCTGCGTTTCGTGATGCTCGCGCGGCGGCGGCAGGGAGCGGTGGTCGCGATTCCCTGGCACACGCTGTATTTCGATTCCGAAAAATCCCGGCTCGTGTTTTACACCCTCGCCTGATCCGCGGGCAGGAACAGGCCTTTCCTGCGTTCCTCCACCACCGCCGCTTTCGCCAGCGCGCGCAGGCACATCGCCACCGTGCCGGCGAAGGCTTCGTCGTACCAGGGATTGGCGCCGCTCACGCCGACCACGATGCCGTCCACGACCACGCTGCCCCACAGCACCGTATCCCTGGCGGCGAGCAGGTGCGGACGCAGCTCCTGCACCAGGTGGCTGTCGAAGCCGGTGCGCCAGGCCAGCTTCGCCTTGGCGCGCGCGAAGCCGGCATAGTCGGCATCCCATTTCTCGCGGTCGCCGATCGCATGCTCGTACAGGATCGCTTCCTCGAAGGAGGCATTCCCGGGCGTGCGCAGCGGGTCCATGACCACGATGTACAGGAAGCCGCTTTCGCCGACTTCCTTGAGCTTCATGGCTTCCTCGATCATCGGCAGGCTGAGGCGGACCGCCTTTTCCGCGGCGGCGCGGTCGAGCAGAAAACTACCGTTGGATGGCATAGGTGACTCCTGTTGATGGAAAAAAGTGTCAGGCGGCGACTTCGCGGAACACCGCATCCCAGTCGCGGGCGAAGCGCGCGATGCCGAATCGCTCGTTGGCATAGCCGCGCGCCGCCTCGCCCAGCGTCCTGGCCAGCCCGGGGTCGGCGAGCAGCGCCTGCATGCCTTCGGCGAGGCGCGCCGGATCGTTGCTGGCATAGCCCCTGACGCCGTCCTGGACCACGGTCGACATCTCCGTGGTGGCGAGCGCGACGATCGGCAGGCCGACCATCATCGCCTCGATCACGGCCAGGCCGAGGCTGGTATAGCGGATGGGATTGAAGAAGAAGCGGTAGCGCGCGGAGAAGGCGGGCAGCTGCGCATGCTGCACTTCGCCGAGCCCGCCGATTTCCTGCGCGCCCATGCCGACCAGATCGAGCGGAACGCGGTCGCGCATGTCGGCGAAGATGTCGCCGCCGAGGCGCCGGCCGCGGCTGGCGATGTTGTTGACGACGACCAGGCCGCGCGCGAGTTCGCCGGTGTACGCGATGCCGGGCGGGATTTTCACGCCGTGCTCGACCACCCTCGTCGGGGTGCGTCCGCTGTCCCACATCAGCGCGTTGAAGGGCGTGACATGCACCAGCAGGACCCCGGGGTCGTCGACGGGGTGCCGCTCGTCGGTCGGGTTCTGGCGCGGGCAGTCGTGCTCGATGTAGATCTTCGGCAGGCGCCGCTGGGCGGGTGTCAGAAAGTCGTGCTGGTCCTGGAAATACTGGTGGTCGTCCTGGAAGACGATGCAGTCGAACTCATGATGCTTCGCTTCGTCGACCGGCATGTCGAACACGTTGTCGCCCCACGGTATGTGGCCGCCGCGCCCGCCGTAGCCCGCCGGACGACCGGGCTTGGACAGCACGTAGAAATCATGCGGCGCCTGGGTGAGGTAGTAGAGGTAACTGCCGTGCGTGTGCCAGGTAAGTATCTTGAGTCTTCTCTGCATGGACGGGTCGGAACGGATCGGTGGAGGGCGGCGGGCCGACCGGCGGTGCTGCAGGGAGGCGGGGAAGGGGCGCTAGAACGTACCCGAATAGAGCGCGCAGCTCTGGCAGACTTCCGGCGCCGGCCCGTGCTCCAGCTGCTCGCGGAAGGCCGAATAGGACTGATTGTTCCAGACCTGTTCCACGCCGTATTGCGCCATATCACCGAAGTGGATGCGGTCCGGCGTGGCCACCATGCAGCAGGGCATGGCGCGGCCGTCGTAGCTGATGTAGGCGCCGCGCCAGGGCCAGTCGCAGCGCGTGCGGCCGGATACTCCGGCGTCGTGCGCCCGCGGCCTGAGGCTGGGCAGGCGCAGATCCATGCCGAGGCGGCGCGCCTCCGCGCGCGCAAGCCCGAAGTAGTGCGCGACACGCGCCGGGTCCTCGTTGAGCAGGGTCTGCGCGTCGACGAAGTCGCGCATCGGCGCATAGCGCGCGGGCAGCGTGGATTCGCCGAAGTCGTGGCACAGGTGCTGGACGAAGATCGTGGAGATGCCCTCGTCGTGCGCGAGGGTCACCAGAGCCGGCAGTTCTTCGAGATTGCGACGCATCGCCACCGCCACCAGGCGCAGGTGCGGGGTCGCGCTGCCCGCCTGCGCGCGCGCCGCCACCACCCGGCGCAGATTGCGCAGCACCCGCTCGAAGCGCGCGCGCAGGCGTATCTCCTGATAGGTGCCGGCGGTGGCGCCGTCGAGCGACACATGCAGGGTATGCAGTCCGCTGTCGATGCATTCGGCCGCGCCGTGCCCGGTCATCACCGTCATGTTGGTGTTGGTCGAGACCTGCATGCCGCGCTTCGCCGCATAACGCACCATGTCGAAAAAGCGCGGATGCAGCAGCGGTTCGCCCAGCCCCTGCAGCTGCAGCTCGCTGTCGGCCGGGAACTGGTCGACGAGCCGGCAAAAGAGATCGAAATCGATGAAGGCGCGCGGCTGCCCCGGCTGTCCGTCGGCGCGGAACTGTATCGGGCACATCCGGCAGCGCAGGTTGCACTGGCCGACCGGCTCGATCTGCAGATAGCGCGGCAGCGGAACGGCCGCGGTCACAGGAAGCCCACCCGGAATTTCCAGGCGCCGACCGCCCGCCAGAAGACCGCGAGCGGCGGAATCAGCGCCGAGGTGACCACCATTTCGGCGACGTGCGAAGGCGCATGCGAGGTATTGCGCAGCCGCTGCGCGCAGAAGCGCGTGGTCATGCCCAGCCATACCGCGCCGGCGGCACCGGCGAGCAGCGGTTTGCCGGCGGCGAGCGCGCCGAGGCCGAGCAGCAGCGAACTCACGGTCAGATAGAAATCCCAGCGCGGGCTGGCGCGTATGCGGCGCCGGTAGAGCAGCGGATGCTTCTTGTAGAGCAGGGCGTCGAACTGCACCTTCCTGACCTGCTTCAGGCTCACGCCCCAGCCGGCCGGCCGCACCGGATGCATCATCACCGCGCGCGGCTCGCGCACGATGCTGGCGTGGTACTCCATGAGCCGGAAGTAGAGGTCGGAATCCTCGCGCCATGCCGCCTTGAAGCGTTCGTCGAAGCCGCCGATGTCTTCCAGCACGCGGCGCCGGCAGAAGCAGTTGGCGGTCACGAACTCGGCTGTCTCCAGCCGCTTGGCGTCGAGTTCATAGTCGGTCGGCGTGCCGTTGAGTGGCATCACGATGCGCCCGCAGACGGCGTCGGCGCCGTCTTCGATCGCGCGCAGGCCGTTGCGCAGCCAGTCGGTGCGGGCGATGGTGTCGTCGTCGGTGAAGGCGATGACGGCGCCGCGCGCCGCGCGCCAGCCGTGGTTGCGGGCGGCCGCCGGCCCGTAGGGACCCATCGAGGGAATGTAGACCACCTGCGGCCCCTTTTCCTCGGTGTGCGCCGCCCAGTCGGTGGCGACCTCGCGCGTGCCGTCATCCGGCCCGTCGTCGACCACGATGATCTCGAAGCGCTGCGGGTCGAGGTTCTGCAGGACGAGGCTGGCCAGGCAGCGGTTGAGCAGCTGGGGCCGTCCCTTGGTCGGTACCACCACGGAGATGGCGATGGCCTGCTCGGGCTCGGTCCGCTCGCCGCCGCGGATCAGGACGAGCGGCGCGGTCCGCGAACGCAATGTTCCTCCGCTGTCATGGCCGCCGCCGCGGTTGGCGGTCTGGCGGCGATTCCTGTCAAACGCAAGTATTTTTGACATGCTGCCTCGCTAGAATCTTCTTGTTTTCCATCGATAGACAGGCGCGCAGCAAGACCCGTTCCAGCGCCGCTTCAGGCGGCGCGCATGCGCTCCCTCGACTGATCGGCGTCTTCCCGCTGCTGCAATTGCCAGAGGCGGGCATAAGCGCCGTTCTGCTGCAGCAGCTGGGCATGGGTACCGCGCTCGATGATGCGGCCGCGGTCCATCACCAGGATCTCGGTGGCGTCGACCACCGTGGACAGGCGGTGCGCGATCACGAGGGTGGTGCGGTTGACGGCGAGCGCGTCGAGCTCGGCCTGGATCGCCTGTTCCGACGCGGTGTCCAGCGCCGACGTGGCTTCATCGAAAATCAGCAGCGGCGGATTCTTCAGGATGGCGCGCGCCAGCGCGAGACGCTGCCTTTCTCCGCCGGAAAGCTTGACGCCGCGCTCGCCGACCGGCGTCTCGTATTTCTGCGGCAGGGAATCGATCAGCTCGTGGATGTGCGCGGCCCTGGCGGCGCCGACGATCTGCTCGCGCGTCGCGTTCTTGCGGCCGTAGCCGATGTTGTAGCCGATGGTGTCGTTGAACAGCAGGGCTTCCTGCGGCACCACGCCGATCGCCTCGCGCAGGCTGGCCGAGCTGACCTTGCGGATGTCCTGGCCGTCGACCTGGATACTGCCCGAGCCGACCTCGTAGAAGCGCAGCAGCAGCCTCGCCAGCGTCGACTTGCCGGAGCCGCTGCCGCCGACCACCGCCACCGTGCCGCCCGGCGGGATGCGGAAGCTGACGTTGTGCAGGATCGGCCTTTCGGGTTCATACGCGAAGCTGACATTGTCGAACACCACCTCGCCGCGGCTCACGCGCAGGGCGGGCATGTTGGGGGCTTCCGCGATCTCGGGCTTCTCGCGCAGCAGCTGGAAGAGTTTCTCCGCGTTCACGAGCGCATCGCGCGCTTCGCGGTAGACGAAGCCGAGCGCGTTGAGCGGGAGACAGATCTGGATCACATAGGCGTTGATCAGGATGAGGTCGCCCACCGTCATCGCGCGGTTGAGCACGTCGCTGCCGGCGAGCAGCATGACCGCCCCGACGCCGAGCGCGATGATGCCGCTCTGGCCCACGTGCAGGGTGAACAGCGCCTTCTGGTTGGACACCTGCGCTTCCGCCCAGTTATCCATGATGTGGGAAAAGCGCTGCGACTCCATTTTCTCGTTGGTGAAGTATTTCACCGTGTCGTAGTTGATCAGGCTGTCGGCGAGCAGGCTCTTGGCATTGGAGTCGAGGCGGTTGACGCGGCGCTGGAAGATCGCGCGGCGGGCCGTGAACACCAGGGTGAAGCCGCAGTAGATGACGAAGGTCACGGCCAGGATCACGGTGTACCACTGGCTGTAGCGCGCGGTCATGATGCCGACCACCATCGCGATCTCGAGGAAGGTCGGCACGATGGTGAACAGCGCCACGCCGAGCAGGAAGGCAATGCCGTTGGTGCCGCGGTCGATGTCCGGCAGCAGGCCGCCTATCCGCCGCTGCGCATGGAAGCGCGCGCCGAGCGCATGCAGGTGGGCAAAGGTATTGAGCGCATACGTCGCTACCGTGTGCTGCGTCACCCGCGAAAACACCAGGTCGCGCAATTCATTGAACAGCGTGCTGGCGAAACGCAGCAGCGCGTAGCCGGCGAGCAGGGCGACCGGCAGGATGAGGACGGCTTCCGGGCGCGACAGTTCGTCGACGATGCGCTTGAGCGCCAGCGGCACCGAGACCACGGCCACCTTGGCGAGGATCAGAAAGAACAGCGCGATCGCGATGCGTTCCTTGAACTGCTTGGCCACCTGCCACAGGTCGCGCATCACCTGGGCGGTGTCGGCCGGCATTTCTTGCTTCGTCTCGGTCATTGTGATGTCGTTCCCTTTGGCAAGCGCGATCGCGCGTCGATGGTTCTGGAATGGAAGTTGCAATCACCGTGCGCGCTCCGCATGCAGCACTGTGAAGAAAAATTAGCAGGGTCCGTTCCAGCAAGCCGGAGCCCGGACCAACGGAAAAGGAGATCCATGATGGCAAGAGTCGAGCAATCGATAGAAGTCAATGTGCCGCCGCGCACCGCATGGGAGATGCTCACGAGTTTCGAGCAGTATCCGCGCTTCATGCAGGGCGTCGAGGAGGTGCGCAGGCTCGACGAGCGGCGCCTGCGCTGGCATACGCGGGAGGGCGGGCTTGGCATGCACTGGGATGCGGAGATCACGCAACAAGTTCCTGAGCAACGTATTGCCTGGCGCAACATGGACGGCCCGAGGAACGAGGGCGAGATTTCCCTGCAGCGCCTCGACGGCGACTGCACCCGTATCGTTCTGTCCATGGACCGTGAAGCGCTGCAAGCGGATGCCGGCGCGCGGGCCGAGCAGGACCTGGTGCGCCTGAAGCAGTTCATCGAGAAACTGGGACGCGACAGCGGCGAATGGCGGGGACGGGAACAGGACGGCATGCCGAGCCACAGCGCGCCGGCGGAATTTGCGGCGGGCAACGTGACGCGCATGGCGGACACCACGCCCCTGCATGCGGTCGGCAGTCTTGCGCAGCAGCCGGATGCGCCGCAGCAGGCTTTCGGCGCGGACGAGGCCGACAACGCGCGCGGCGGCGCGGGCAGTCTGCAGGGGCGGCGCAGTGCGTCAGGAATGTTGCCCGGCCTTTTCCGCCAGCGCTGGCAGGATCCCTTGTCCACCATGCGCCGCATGTCGGACAACGTGGAACAGGTCATGACGACGCTCGCCGCCGCCTCCGGCCTGATGCGCGGCAGGGAGACCGCGCCCGGCGCCTGGCTGCCGCGCATCGAGATCGTGGAAGACCCGCTGCGCATCCTCGTCTGCGCGGAATTGCCGGGCGTGGCGCGCGACGAGATCACGGTCGAGGTCAGGGGCGGAGAACTGGTGATCGAAGGCGCCCGCGGCAAGCCTGCCAATGTGACCGACGCCGGCAGCCGCTGCAGCGAATTCCGCTATGGACGCTTCCACCGCGCGGTGGCCTTGCCGCCCGACGCCGACCCCGGCGCGGTCAGTGCGGAGCTGCGCCACGGCGTACTCCAGGTGACCGTCCTGCGTCATCCGATGGCCGGCGGCAAGCGCATCGATATCAGCGAAGGATGATGAATGCGGAACATAGCGGTACGGTCCGGCGTCCATCGGCATAGCCTCACTTTCAACAAGGATACCCATGAATGCCGACCTCATCGGCTGGATCAGCGCCGCCATTCTCGTTCTGACCATTTCCCGCCAGGTGTACTCGCAGTGGCGCAGCGGTAGCGTCGCCGGCGTCTCGAAGTGGCTGTTCATCGGACAGATGTCCGCGTCGCTCGGCTTCACCATCTACAGCTGGCTGGTCGAGAACTGGGTGTTCGTGTTCGCCAATTTCTTCATCCTTCTGACGGCGGTCGCCGGTGAAGGCGTGTACCTGCGCAACAAGCGCAACGCGCAGCGCAAGCAGGCCGCGCCGATGAACGCGCAGGCGATGCGCCGCTGATTCAATTTTTACAAGCACCTGCATTTCTTACAGCGACGCAGGCGCGCCGGCTGGAGAAATGCCTGCGCGAACATGCAGGTACAGGGCTTGCATGGGCTCAAGAACGCTTTCCCGCTTTCATTGCCGGCCTACACGGGGCGGCGGAGCGGGACCGATCGGAGGTGACTTGTGCATACGCTCGGAATCAACGCCGCCTACCACGACTGTTCCGCCTGCCTGGTGCGCGACGGGGTCGTGATCGCGGCGGCCGAAGAAGAACGCTTCACCCGCATCAAGCACGGCAAGCGGCCGGTGCCTTTCTCGACCTGGCAGCTGCCCTTCCATGCGATCGACTATTGCCTGCGCGAGGGCGGCATCATGCTCGCCGACGTCGACCATGTCGCCTATTCCTACGATCCTTACCTGCTGCTCGGCGACCATGCGGGGCGGGCGACGATCACGCTGCCGCTCGAGCCTTCCGCGCATCCGCACGAGGAGTGGCTGTCGCCGTGGGATCCGCTGTTCCTGTCTTCCATCGTGAACGCGCCGCGCCAGCTCGCCGCCGGCGCCCCGCATCACCTCAAGAAGCGCTTCGCCGGGGTGCGCCACGACGGCCCGTTCCGCTGGCACTTCATCGAGCATCATCTCGCGCATGAAGCCAGCGCCTTCCTCGCCGCGCCGTTCGAGGAATGCGCGGTGCTGACCATGGACGGGCGCGGCGAGCAGGCGACCACCAGCTACGGCGTGTACCGCGACCGGCGCTACCGCCGTCTCGGCCAGGTCAACCTGCCGCACTCGCTCGGCCTGCTGTACGAGTCGCTGACCACGCATCTCGGCTTTCTTCATTCATCCGACGAATACAAGGTGATGGCGCTCGCGTCGTTCGGCAAGCCGCTGTTCGCCGAAGCCTTCCGCGACATCCTGCGCTATCGCGGCGAGGGCCAGTATGAAGTCCGGTCCGCCGACTGGCACGCGCTGTTCGGTCCGCCGCGCGAGCGCGGCGCGCCGTTCACCGACCACCACATGAATATCGCGTCGTCGCTGCAGGTGGTGCTGGAAGAGACGGTGCTGGAGATGACGCGCTGGCTGCACGCGCAGGCGGGGACCGACAATCTCGCGCTGGCGGGCGGCGTGGCGCTCAACTGCGTGATGAACGCGCGCATCCGCGACCGCGGGCCGTTTCGCCGGGTGTGGGTGCAGCCGGCGGCCGGCGACGCCGGCACCTCGCTCGGCGCGGCCCTGTGGGTGGACTCGCTCGAGCGCGGCGCGCAGGCCCGCCGCTGGACCATGGACCACGCTTTCCTCGGTCCGGCCCATGACGACCAGGAAATCGAGGCTTTCCTGAAGCAGGCGCGGCTGTCGTACCGACGGCCGGCGAACCTGGCCGAGGAAGTGGCCGAACTGCTGGCGCGGAACAGGGTGATCGGCTGGTTCCAGGGACGCATGGAATTCGGGCCGCGCGCGCTGGGCGCGCGCTCTATCCTCGCGTCGCCGCTCGACGCCGGCATGCAGCAGCGGCTCAACGGCATCAAGGACAGGGAAGACTTTCGCCCGGTGGCGCCGGTCGTACTCGAGGAAGAGGCGGCGGAATGGTTCGTAAATGGGAGCGTCTCGCCCTTCATGGTTTTCGTGTACGACGTGCGCCCGGACCGCGCGCAGCGAATTCCCGCGGTGCGGCACGTGGACGGGACCGCGCGGATACAGACCATCAACCGCGGACAGAACCCGGCCTATTACGATCTGCTGCAGGCCTTCCGCCGGCGTACCGGCGTGCCGGTGCTGATCAACACCTCGTTCAATACCCGGGGCGAGCCGGTGGTATGCAGCCCGCGCGACGCCGTCGAATCCTTCTGCAGCACGCCGCTCGACACACTGGCGATCGGCCCGTTCATCGTTGAAAAGCCATGAAGCCGCCGCGGCTTCAGTCGACACCGGAGGCGCAATGAAGGCAGCGGACCGCAAACGCATACTCGTGACCGGCGGCGCCGGTTTTCTCGGCTCCCACCTGTGCGAAGCGCTGCTGCGCCAGGGACATGAACTGCTGTGCGCCGACAATTTCCTGACCGGCTCGCGGCGCAACCTGCTGTCCCTGCTTCGTCATCCCCGCTTCAGGCTGATGCGCCACGACGTCACGCAGCCGCTCGAGGTGGATGTGGACGAGATCTACAACCTGGCCTGTCCCGCCTCGCCGGTCCACTATCAGCAGGACCCGGTCCGCACCACGCGCACCAGTGTGCTCGGCACGCTCAATCTGCTGGAGCTGGCGCGCCGCAGCGGCGCCCGCCTGCTGCAGGCATCCACCAGCGAAGTGTATGGCGACCCGCTGCAGCATCCGCAGACCGAATCCTACTGGGGCAATGTCAACCCGGTCGGCGTGCGCGCCTGCTACGACGAAGGCAAGCGCTGCGCCGAGACCCTGTGCATGGACTACCGCCGCCAGTACGGCGTGGATGCGAAACTGGTGCGCATCTTCAACACCTACGGTCCGCGCATGCAGGCCGACGATGGCCGCGTGGTGTCGAACTTCGTGATGCAGGCGCTGCGTGGCGCACCGCTGACGGTCTACGGCGACGGCATGCAGACCCGCTCCTTCTGCTATGTCGAAGACATGGTGCGCGGCCTGGTCGCGATGATGGGCACACCGGCCGGGACCGGCGGGCCGGTGAATCTCGGCAACCCGAACGAGTGCACCATGCTCGAGCTCGCGCAGCAGGTGATCCACCTGTGCGATTCCGTGTCGAGCGTCGAGCATCGTCCGCTGCCGAGCGACGATCCGGCACGGCGGCGGCCGGACATCGGCCTGGCGCGGCAGCTCCTCGGCTGGGCACCGGAAGTCCCGCTGGAGGCCGGCCTGCAGCGCACAATCGGATGGTTCCGGCAACAGTGGCGCGCGGCGCCGGCACTGGCGGCGGAGCACGCGCGCACGCGGCGGCGGGACGCAGTTTTCGCCGCGCGGACCTGAGCCATCGCCGCCGCCCCGTGGCATGAAGCTTGCGACGGGGCGCGGAGCAGGATTCCGGACATGCGCGAGGCGCTGCCGAAGCCTTGCCGCCCGGCTTGCCGGCGACGCGCGTACCCGCGTGACGGAATGCACCGGAATCCGGCCGACAGAGATGGAGAGTGATGATGGCGTTATCGATTCGAACGGAGAGGATAAGGATTCCCCTGGAGTACATGGAGATCGAGGGCGTGCTGTCGCTGCCCGAGGACGCGCTGGGCGTGGTCATGTTCGCCGACACCGGCGTCGGCGCCCGGGTCAAGCCCGGCAACGATTATCTCGGCGCCGCCCTGCGCGGCGTTCGCCTCGGCACGCTGTGGCTGGATCTGCTGCGGCCGGAGGAGGCGCAGGCGAAGGCGCCGCGTCCGCCTGCCGCGTTGCTGCATGCCCGCCTCGCGGCCGCTTGCGGCTGGCTG
The DNA here is from genome assembly GCF_019656455.1 of Noviherbaspirillum aridicola. GTDB lineage: Bacteria > Pseudomonadota > Gammaproteobacteria > Burkholderiales > Burkholderiaceae_D > Noviherbaspirillum > Noviherbaspirillum aridicola. The sequence goes on along the minus strand of NZ_BPMK01000020.1, from coordinate 38,967 downwards.
GGCCGGCATCCCGCGACCGAGTCGCTGCCGGTGGCATTGTTCGGCGCCGGCGAGGCCGGGGCGGCGGCGCTCGAGCTGGCGTCCGGCCGGCCGGCATGCATCTGCGCGGTGGTCACGCGCGGCGCGAGCGTCGACATGGTCGAGACGGGCACCCTGGCGAAGATCGCGGTGCCTACGCTCTTGATCGTGGGCAGCCTGGACGACGCACTGCTTGCCGCCAGCCGCGGCGCCTACGCGGCGCTGCGCTGCAAGAAGCGGCTGGAAATCGTGCCCGGCGCGACCCGCGACTTCGAGGAGCCGGGAAGCCCGGAGGTGGTTGCGCGGCTGGCGCGCGCCTGGTTCCTGCAGCACGCGCGCTTCGCGATGGCCTAGCATTGGCGCAAATCATTTCCCGTGCGGGAGACGGAAACCCGCCGGCAGGCGCTCGCGTCTACGTCTCACGACCCACACAAAAAGGAAAAATGCCATGAAAAAACTCGTGTATCCCGTGATGCTCGCCTGCACCCTGCTTGCCGCGGGCTGCGGCACCTTCGGCGGCGATCGCAAGGACGGCGACAACAGGACCGCCGGGGCCGTGGTCGACGATGCGCTCATCACCTCCAAGGTGAAGGCGGCCCTGCTGAAGGACCCCGACATCAGCGGCTTCAAGATCAATGTGGATACCGCCAAGGGCGTGGTCAGCCTCAAGGGCGAGGTCAAGACGCTGGCGTTGCGGCGCAAGGCCGAGTCGATCGCCTCCGGCGTGGAAGGCGTGCGCAAGGTCGACAACCAGCTGATCATCACCGGCTGATTCCAGCGAGCCGGCATGGACGGGGCGCCTGCCGATCGGCCGCGGGCCGGTCGGAACGGCGCCGCTCGTCCCGCCTCAGGCACGCTCCTTCCTGCGCGCGCCCGGCGCCTCGAGCGTGACGTCCGACTGCGCGACGGCCACGCAGGGCAAGATCCATCCCTCCCGTTTTTCTTCCGGCGTGATGCCCGGCCATTCGATGCGATGGCGGATGCTGCCTTCGCGCAGGCGTGCGATGCAGGTGCGGCAGCTACCGTTGCGGCAGGATGCCGGCAGCACGATGCCCGCCGCGCGCGCGGCTTCCATCAGTGAAAGCTGTTCGGAGGCATCGAACTGCCAGCCGGAAGGCAGCAGCGTAACGCGGTGCCCGGCCATCAGCCTGTCCTCGCGCGAGACGGACGGCGGACGGAAGCGGCGCGGCGATGGCGGTCATGTCGGATCATGCGTGGCCGGGGGCGGGAGGAGAAGGCGGCCATTGTAGCGACTCTGCGGCCGACGCCGCCGCGAATTCCGCCGCGAAGCCTGCCGTCGACTCGCGCAGCGCCGCGATCACGGCCGCGCGCAGCGCCCGCCACGGCGGCCCGCCCGCCAGCACATGCCGCTGATTGATTTCGAGTTCGATGCCGAGGTAATGCGCGGGGCCGAAGCGCTGGCGGAGATAGGTGGTGAAACCATCCGCCGTGCCGGCGTAGGGGTAGTTCATTCTTACCCGCATCCCCGGCGCATGGCCCGCCAGGCTTTGCCGCCAGCGCCGGCAGAGCTGCGCCTCCGGTTCGCGCGAGGGGTCGTACAGCAGGCCGATGTCGGCGTTGCGCACCACGCCGTTCAGCTGCGGGGTGAAACTGTGGCAGGAGACGTGGATGACGCGCCGCCCGGCGGCGATCTTCTGCCCGGCCAGCGACTCGAGCTTCGCGCGATAGGGAAGGTAGTAGCGGTGCAGGATTTCCTTGCGCACCTCGGGCGCCGCGGCGCGCGAGGCTTGCGACCACAGGCCGGGATGGTGGAGCGAGCGGTTCAGGTCGACCAGCAGCCGGCTGACGGTGGACGCCAGGAGCGGGGCGTCGAGGGCCGCCGCCATCTCGCGCGCCACGCGCAGCGCGCCGAAGTCGGCGCCCCGGTGCGTGCGCAGCAGCGCCTGGTGGGCCAGGAACAGCTCCCGGTACCGCGAGGGAATGCGGTTGCCGCCATGCTCGCAGCTGACGAGGATGGCGACGGTCGGCGTACTGGCCGCCTTACTGGCCACCTTACTGGCCGCCATCATGCCGGCGCCGCGCCTTGCATGGAATCGCCACGCGCGGCAGCGGTGATTCGCGCCAGCTCGTGGCCGTCCGGCACCGCGAAGGCGTAGCGGCTGCGCGCGGCGCGGGGCAGGGGCGTCACGCCGTCGCGATCGAAATCGTCGGCGACTTCCCTGTACTCGTAGGGCGCCACCTCGCGCGTAAGCCTGAGCACCCCGTGATCCGCCGAAGCTTCGTCGAGAAAGGCCGCGCGCGCATCCTCATCGAGCAGGTGCACCGGAATCTCGACGCACAGGTGCCGTTCGCCGCTCAGGTCGGCCTCGAGATAAAAGAGGGCGCCGCCGAGCTTGCGCATCTGCAGGCGCCAGCTGCCGGGTGCGGCTGCCGCCGCCACCGGCGTGCGGTAGAGCATGCGGTCGACATTGCGCCGGCTGCGCGCGATGGCCAGTTCGAGCGGTGAGTCGGCGCCCCGCATCGGATCGCGCCCGGACGCGGCCGGCCCATGCAGTGCCGGATGGAACAGCCGGTGAAGCGGACGATTCTCGAAGGCGGCGCGCGCCGTGATGCAGCGCAGGAAGGCACCCCGGTCCGGCCATCGTCCCGCCCGCACGCCCGCTTCCGCCGCCGTCTCGATCACGTTCGCATAATGCCGGACGACGTGGCGCAGGTTTTCATTCACGCGCTGACGGGCCTCATCCGCGCTGGCCACCGCATACTTGCTGACCGCCGCCCGGGCTCGCCAGCCCGTGCTGACCGCCGCCTGGCCTGCCGGCGGGGGACGGAAGTCGAGCAGCGCGAAGAGCCCTTCCTCGGTCAGCACCCGCCGCGATCCGTCGGTAGTGTCGAACGCCGTCTCCGCCAGCTCGCGAAACAGCCGGAACGGGTCCGCCACGGCGGCGCCGGTCGCCTCGTCCCATTTCTCCCGCGCGTTCCATGCCTGCCCGCCGCGGAAATAGCGGCCGATGCGGCGCAGGTGCTTGGCCAGCGGGCGGGCGGCCTCGGGCTGCTCGTTCAGCACCTGCCTGGCCGTCGCCTCGGGCAGCCCGAGGGCCGCCAGGGTGACGACATCCTTGGCCTCGCGCCATGCGGCGGCCCACTCCCGTTGCAGACGCAGCGGCTTCGCGACGATTTCGGAGACGGCCCGGTGTTCGCTGCCGAAGATGCGCGCATCGACCAGCCAGATGTTGTGCCTGGCATGCCGGACGAGCGCCGGGAGCGACCAGGTGAACAGCGGCGCGCCGCGCGGCTGCGCGGTGAAGGTGCCGAAGTCGAGCGCGGTCCCGGCCAGCCCCATGTTGGATTCGTCCAGCGTGCCGTGCAGCAGGCCATGCCGGCGCATCCTCGCGGCCAGCACCGCGTGCGAACCGACGATGCGTTCTCGCATCGCCCCGGGGCCGTCGCCGAACATGCGCTGCATCGCGCGTTCCATCGCCCCTTCGTCATAGCGCCGCGGCTTGCCGCCCCAGGCTTCGGAGACGAAGTGCGCGGGCCGCGGCGGCATGCCGACGCGGATGATCAGCGCGCCCTCCGAGCGCGAGCGTTCGGCGTCGTCCCGCCGCCAGTCTTCGCGCGGCACGAGGACCGCCAGCACCCGCGTGCTCATGCCGCCCGCGATGTCGGCGAATGCTTCGCCGGCGGCGGCTTCGACCAGCGCTTCTTCCAGGTCGGCCCGGCCGTCCCCGTGGGTGTGGCCGGTCGGGCCGAGGCCGGTTCGTCCCGCCCCCTTGCTGTACTCGCCGCCGGGCAGAAAAACCGCGCGGCCCGCGCCCCGGGTGTCGTCGTTGGCCACCCGGTAGCGGTCCGCGCGGCCGAACGCCGCCGGCGGCCCGGCGCGCCCATTGAACAGCAGGTCTTCATCGACCACGTAGCCGCAGCGTTCGACGATCGCGTTCTCAAGCCCGGGTGTGAGCACGGCGTCGCTCCAGTCGACGTCGGGCTCGATCTCCTGCAGCAGGTGCCGGTTGAACCAGGCCACCCTGGCGTTGATGCGGCGCAGCGGCACTTCCTTGAAAGCTCTGGAGTCGAGAATGTCGAGCAGGTTCGCGGTTCTGGCGCCGGCGGGCGCGGCGGCGTGATGCAGCGCGTGCGAGGGCGGCAAGGCATGGGGCGGCTGGCGGCGGACGGACATTTCCTGCAGCAGTTGCCGTTGCAGTCTCGCTTCGCCCGCCCGCGCCGGCGGCGGACTCCCGGTGCGCGGCGGCAAGCTCGCCGGCGCCGCCACGGGTTGCATGGGGACGGCGGGAGGCGACGGTTCGGCGGGAGCGGGACGCGGCCGTCCGCCGCACAGGCCGAAGCAGGATGTGATCAGGGATCGCATGGGGATGAACGGAAAAGAGGGCGGCCTTCGCAGGGCGGGCCGGCCGGACGCCGGTGCGCGATGAGTGGGTGCCGGGGCCGTCCGGTTCCGTGCAGGGTGACACGCGGGCCGCGCATGCTGCGGCGGGCGAGGAAACGGTCGCGCTAGCACGGCAGGAACAGGCTTCCCGTACGCAGACAGTCGCACAGGGACCGGTACACCCCGTCGATGCGCGCGGCATCCGGGGCCGGCCCGAGACGCTGCAGCAGCCGGCGGGCGAGCGGTCCGTGCTCCAGCTGCACGCGCAGCGCCTGCGCCCAGGGGCCGCCGTCGTCGAGCAGCGGGCCGGCGAGATGGCGCCACAACTCCCCGGCGCTGCACTGCGCCCGCGGGTAACCGAGCAGGGAGAGATACAGCGCATTGTCGATGTGCGCCTGATCAGCGTCGCGCATGCAATCCTGAAGCATGGCGGCCAGCGCCCCGGTCGGAATGTCCTGCTGGCGCGCGAGCTGGTGTTCGCCGGCTTCGTAAAGCGCGCGCACGGCGTGGCAGCAGGCGGCTGCCACCGCGAGGTCGGCCTGCGGACATTCCTGGGTATCGATCACGCGGATCTCGATGGCGTTGCGGGAAAAGCGCGCGATCGCGCCGCGGGAATTCAGCCATTCATGCCGCAGCACGCCCTCCGGATCGTGCGGCGCGATCGCGTCGTACATTGGCGCCAGGATGGCGGCTTCGTATTCATTCCGGCTGGCGACGGTTTCCGGCACCACCAGCCCGGCGATGCAGGGAATGTCGTCCGCGTTGTCGCAATACACGCGCATGCGGTAGTCGGCCCAGCCGGTGAGGCGGCCCTCGGCCAGCGGCGAGCTGGCGGCGAGCGCGGGCAGGATGGGCAGCACCAGGCGAATCGCCGCATGCAGCCGCGCGAACTGCGCATCGTCGGCGAACGGCAGATTGACATGCATGCTTTGCAGATTGGCCCAGCCGTGACTGCGGCTGTCGAAGATGCGGTCGTAGGCGCGGTAGATCGCTTCATTGCCGTGCGGCCAGAGCACGGTCTCGACGCGCGGATCCATGCGGGGATGCATGGCGCCGGGCATCAGGCAGGCGCCGAGCGGAGCCAGCCGCGCGTTGATCTCGTCCACCTCGCGCTGGAAGGCGGCGGGAAGGGTGTCGAGCGAGGCGGCGGGCCGCAGGTTCTTGACCTCGATCACATGCAGCACCAGCTCGTTGGACCAGCCGAGCGCGCCGCCGGCCGGCCCGCCCGTGCCTTCCCGGTCGAGCAGGCGGTCGGCGAGCGGCCGCACCGCCAGCGTCTCGCGATCGACGATCATGTATTCCAGTTCGATGCCCACGCCGGCGAACGCGGGCAACGGTTTGTCGTCCTCCTTCATGCGCTGCTCCCCCTGCCGGTCTCGATGCGCTTGCGGAACACGCCCATGACTTCCCGGTACAGGGCGTCAGACAGCACCGCGTCTTCGTTGCCGGCGTCGACGTTCGGATTGTCGTTGATCTCGATGACCACCACCTGGCCGCCGACCTGCTTGAGGTCGACGCCATAGAAGCCGTCGCCGATCAGGTTGGCCGCCTGCAGGGCCGTGCTCACCACCTCGTCCGGCGCCTCGCCGATCGACAGCGCTTCGGTGCGGCCCTCGCAGACCTGCTGCGGTTCATGCTTGATGATCTGCCAGTGGCCGGGCGCCATGAAGTACTTGCACACGAACAGCGGCCGGCGGTCGAGCACGCCGACGCGCCAGTCGTATTCGGTGGGCAGGAATTCCTGCGCCAGCACGAGTTCGGAACTGCGCAGCATGTCTTCCACCTTGCCCGGCAGGTCCTGTTCGTTTTCCACCTTGACCACGCCGAGCGAGAAGGCGCCGTCGGGTTGCTTCAGGATGCAGGGCAGGCCGAGCGCCGGCACGATGTGGTCGATGTTGCCGCGGTGGACCACCAGGGTCCTGGGCGTGGGAACGCGGTGGCGGCCGAGCAGTTCGTTCAGGTAGATCTTGTTGGTGCAGCGGAGGATGGAGTCCGGATCGTCGATCACCACCATGCCGGCCTCGGTCGCCTGCCGCGACAGCTGATAGGTGTAATGGTCCACGTTGGTGGTGGCGCGGATGAAGAGGCCGTCGTACTCCGTCACGCGCCGCGCGTCGCGCCGGGTGACGAGTTCGGTGTCCATGCCGACCAGTTCGGCCGCCTCGCGGAACTTGCGCAGCGCTTCCTGGTTGGACGGCGTCTCGCTGTCGCCCGGGTCGTGCAGGATGGCGATCGTCGGCTTGCGCGCCGCCGGCGCGCTGCCCCGTATGCGATGCTCCTTCAGGTAGTCCGCCGCCGCCTGCAGGGCGATCGCGCGGTGCGCCTCCGGCAAGGCGCACACGCTGCCCGCCTCGATGCGGCACAGCAGCCAGTGGCTGCTGCCGCGTTCGAAGCGGGCATGCAGCACCGGCGACTGCAGCAGGTCGAACAGGCGGGCGCACAGATGCGGATGGGCGCCGTGCGCGTCGCGGCCGAAGTAGATGTCCAGGTCGACCACGTCTTCCCGCGTCAGGGCGAAGGAGCAGTCCGGCAGGGTGCCGAGTTTCTCGCCGACTTCCTGCAGCAGCGAGGCCGAATGCAGATCCTTCATCACGCCGACGCCCGGCACCGGATGATGGCCGCGCGCTTCCGCCAGCAGGCTCACATAGTAGCCGGCGGTCTGGTATGCATAGCTGCGGCAGAGATTGATGACGCGTGCCGTGGCGGTATCGCCGCAGGCCGGATCGAGCAGATAGCTGCGGTCGGAAATGACGGTCACGCCCGTCATGTCGGCCGGCCAGTCGCCCGGGTCGCTGACGACGAAGAAGACGTTCATGGCGCCTTCTCCCGCGGCGCGCGCCGCCGCGGATAAATCACGAGCAGGTTGGCATCGTGGGTGACGATGCCCAGCAGTACGGCATTGACCACGCGGTCCACGCTGAGCCAGTACGCCTGGCTTTCCGCATACGGATTCTGTTGATAGGGGTCGACCACCAGCACCTCGCGGCGCTCGCTGTCGTAGCCGGCGATCACCACGAAATGCCCCGACGGCTTGCCGCGCACGTCGTCCGGCCTGTCGTCGGGGCCGTACTCGCGCGCCACCCGGTACAGATAGGTGGAGCTGAGCCCGGTGATGATCGGCAGCCTGCGGCGCAGGATGCCGCGGATCAGATAGCGCGACAGGTCGAGCAGCCTGAGGCGGCCGCCGAGCCTGAGGAATTCCAGATAGCCTTCCGTCGCGTGCCGCAGCCGCGGATCGTCCTTGACCTCGGCCTGCTGCCGCAGCCGCAGCCCGATGTCGAATCCGCGCTGCGTGAACCAGGTCGGATCGAACACCGTCAGGTTGTAGGTATAGATGGTGGCATGGTAGCCCCGGCGCAGCGCGTCGCAGGCGAGGAACACCGCGAAGGTGCCGCCATGCTCGAGCCGCCCGGTGCGGCCGATGATGTCGCGCAGCGACTCGTCGCCGCCCCAGTAACGGTACACGGAGTGCAGGCAGGTCGGGCCGCAGGTGGTTTCGTCAGGTTGCGGCAGTATCCTGAACGGCAGTTCCAGGCGTGTCTTGTGTGCGGACATGGCATCGGATGAACGGAAAGCAACGACATGGGCGGCGCCGGGCGCGCCTCGCGCCATGCTATGAGCATTTTCGGTGCCAGTGCCCGCCGCACGGGCGCCGCGCGCGCGCCGCGTGCGGCTCGTGTAAAACTTGCCGTGGCGTGCAAGCAGCGCGACCGCGCCATGATGTGATGCAAGGCAAAGCGGGCGCGCGGCCGGGCACGGATACTGCACCAGACACGGCGCATCATTCGGTGCGCGCATCCCCATCTCTTACGCCAGCATGACAAGAACAACCGACCGCGCCGGGCGCCCGGGCCAGCCTTGCCTGCGCCGGCGCCGGACCCGCTGACATGAACGCCAATACCGACTTCCCGTCCGCGCCGGTGCCGGCGCCCGAGCACATGGCGGCGCAGGCCGAGCAGACGCAGCGTCTCGCCGATCCCGCGCAGGCGGCCGCCAGCGAAGCCGCCGCGACGGTCGCGGCGGCGCAGGAACTGAGCGACAGCCGCTTCCTCCGGCGCACGCTGCTGGTGACCGGGCTGTTCCTGTTCACCGGCCTGACGCTGACCATGTTCTGGTATGCGAGCGACGTGTTCCTGGTCCTGTTCGCCGGCATCCTGATGGCCGTGCTGCTGCGCGCGCCGACCAACTGGCTGTCGCGCGTGACCGGCGTGCGGCCGGGCGTCGCGCTCGGCGCCACGATCGCAACGCTGGCGCTGATGGTGTTCATCCTGGTGAGCCTGTTCGCGCGGCCGATGGCCGAGCAGATCGGCCAGCTGATCGAAACCCTGCCGCAGGCGATGGAGCGCGCCGAAGAGTGGATGGGCAACTACCGCTGGGCGCGCCCGCTGCAGCCGCTGCTCGCGGAACTGGCGAACCTGCGGCTGGACAGCCAGCTGCTCGGCCGCGCTTCCGGCCTGATCACCTCGATCGGCTCGGCGGTCGGCGGCCTGGTGGTGGTGATCTTCATCGGCATCTATCTCGCCGCGCAGCCGCGCCTGTATCAGCGCGGCGTGATGCATCTGCTGCCCCGCCGCGCGAGGCCGCGCGCGTATGAAGTGATGGATGAGATCGGGCGCGTGCTGCGCGCCTGGCTGCTCGGGCGCCTGGTGACCATGGTGGTGGTCGGCATCGCGGCCGGCATCGGCCTGTGGTGGCTGGAGGTGCCGCTCGCCTTCACGCTGGCGGTGATGACCGGCCTGCTGGAATTCGTGCCCTACATCGGGCCGATCCTGTCGGCCGGGGCGCCGATGCTGATCGCACTCAACCTCGATCCCGAGCTGGCCTTTTATGTCGCCGTGCTCTACATCGGCATCCAGACCGCGGAAAACTATCTGCTGTCGCCGCTGATCGAGCAGCGCGCGGTGGCCCTGCCGCCCGCGCTGGTGGTGTTCTCGACGCTGCTGCTGGCGGTGCTGGCCGGTCCGCTCGGCGTGCTGCTGGCCTCGCCGATCACCGCCACCGGCATCGTCGCGGTCAAGCTGCTGTATGTGGAGGATGTGGTGGAGAATCCGAGCAAGACCTGAGCGCCAAGACGCGCGATCCGCGCAAGAAGTTCAGGGTGCGGGGTACGCAAAGCAGGGCAGGCCGGGATTTCTCCCGGCCTGCCCGTTTTCCTTTCCGAAGCAGCGATGCTTACTTGTTCTTTTCTGCCGAGCCCTGGATTTTCTCGCCACCGCGCTCGATATCCTTGCCCATGCCGGACATGGTGTTGCAGGCGGCGAGGCCGAGGGTGAAAGCCAGGATGCTGAAGACGGAGATGATTTTTTTCATGATTCTTCCTTTCACATTAGCGGTTGGGACGTTTTTCCTCTGCTGACGCTGCACGGATGCGCCGCTGAACGCACGCATGCCACTGCAACACTTTCTGCCGGATACTGCCCGCCTTGCCGTGCGGCCTTGCATGCAGGCACCCGTCATTTGTTAAGAGCCTTTCATCACGGCGACGTTCGATTGGTTGTTCGTCGTCAAATGCTTGCGGACGCCGCGCTTCAGCGGCGGCGGAACAGCATCCCGAGCAGCAAGCCGGCGCCGGCGGCCACTGCCATCGACTGCATCGGCTTTTCCTTCACATAGCCGGTGGTGGTTTCGACGCCGCGATTGATCTGCCGCGTCGCCTCGCTGGCGATGCCGCGCGCGGCGGACCGCACGGAACTGAACTTCGCCATCAGCCTGGCGTGGGCCTGCGCGAGTTCTTCATCGCTCAGGCCGGGTGAGCGTTCGACGAGCGAGTCGAGGTCATTCTTCAGGCTCGACAGTTCGCTGCGAAGCGCCGGACCGCTCTTGTGGCCGCCCGGCTTCAACTCCCTGAAGGTACTGTGGGTGGGCTGGCCGCCGCCCGCACTGCCGGAGGTGTCGCTGGAATCCATGATGCGCTCCTTGCCGATTCGTTGAACATGGTCGTCGCACCGCCCGGCCTGTAGCCGCGTGTGCTTGCGAAATCAGCAATCGCCGTGCCAGGCAGTAAATGCCGCGCAAGGCTTGCCATGCGATTGAATGAGGGAATGGCCCGGAGCTGCGCCGCAAGAACTTTTGCATTGAGGCTGTAATTTCTGCAAGCAGCGCCACACGGAAATGAAGGAGCGCTTGCCATTATTGCCGTAGGGAAACATAATCCGGGAGTTTCCTTGCAGGAGAGGCGTCACATGTCCAGCAACTTCGGTCCCGATGAAGCCCGGGCCTACATGCACCAGCTGTTGAAGGCGATGTTCCAGCAGGGCGGGTCGGACCTGTTCATATCCGCGGATTTCCCGCCGAGCATGAAGCACCAGGGCAGCATGAAAGCGCTGAGCCAGCAGAAGCTCAACGGCGACATCACCCGGCTGCTCGCGCAATCGCTGATGAACGAGAAGCAGCGCAGGGAATTCGAGGCGGAACTGGAATGCAATTTCGCCATTTCGCTGCCCGGCGTGTGCCGCTTCCGCGTCAACGTCTTCATCCAGCAGCAGCAGGTCGGCATGGTGATCCGCACGATCGCGGCCGAGATCCCGAGCTTTGAAAAGCTGCAGCTGCCCGAGGTGCTCAAGGATGTGATCATGACCAAGCGCGGCCTGGTGCTGGTCGTCGGCGGCACCGGTTCGGGCAAGTCGACCACGCTGGCGGCGATGATCGATCATCGCAATGCGAGTTCGGCCGGTCACATCATCACGGTGGAAGACCCGGTCGAATATGTGCACAAGAACAAGTCCTGCCTGATCACGCACCGCGAGGTCGGCGTCGATACGCTGTCCTGGCATCACGCGCTCAAGAACACGCTGCGCCAGGCGCCCGATGTGATCCTGATCGGCGAGATCCGCGATACCGAGACCATGGAGCATGCGATCGCGTTCGCCGAGACCGGGCATCTCTGCCTCGGCACGCTGCATGCGAACAATGCGAACCAGACCATCGACCGCATCATCAACTTCTTCCCCGAGGAACGGCGCCACCAGCTGCTCGGCGATCTGTCGTCGAATCTGCGCGCCATCATCTCGCAGCGCCTGGTGCGGACCGAGGACGGCAAGGGCCGCCGCGCGGCGATCGAAATCCTGCTCAACACGCCGACCATCGCCGAGCAGATACTCAAGGGCCAGTTCCACGCGCTCAAGGAGACCATGGCCAAGTCGAAGGAACTCGGCATGCGCACCTTCGACCAGGCGCTGTTCGATCTGTACAACGCCGGCCACATCGGCTACGACGAAGCGATCCGCAACGCCGACTCCGCCAACGAGCTGCGGCTGCAGATCAAGCTGCGCGGCTCGCGCGGGGCGCAGGCGGGCGACGGCGGCGGTTTCAACCTCGCGCTCGACGAGGAAAAAGAGGACGAGGGCGAAGAGCAGAAGTAGCGCAGCCACGCGCGCAGGGAGAATTGGCTAAGATAGCGGCTCTTTCCCCCGCTGCGATCTCCCATTCATGCCCCTCCAGAACGACGCGACCACGATACTCGTCGTCGAAGACGACGATCACATCGCCCAGGTGCTCAGTTTCATCCTCGAGCGCCAAGGCTACCAGGTCATTCTTGCCACGGACGGCCTGAAGGCGCGGGAACTGATCGAAAGCCGCGACCAGCCGCCGTGCCTGGTGCTGCTCGATGTGATGCTGCCGTATATCGACGGCTTCGAGGTGGTGCAGATCGTGCGCGCGCGCGCCGGCTGGGAGAACACGCCGGTGGTGATGCTGACCGCCAAGACGATGGAACAGGACATCGTGCGGGCGCTCGATGCCGGCGCCAACGACTATATCGTCAAGCCCTTCCAGCCCAGCGAACTGCTGGCCCGCATCCGCCGCTTCCTGCGGGGCAGGGCATGAGGGCGCTGCTCGGCGCGGCGGCGCTGCTGGCGGCCGCCTGCGTGCAGGCGCAGGGCAATACCAGCATCGGCCTGCGCGCGGGCGTGGAACGCCTGTCCAGCGACAGTCCCGACTGGCAGGAGCGCAGCCTGCATCTGAGCCACGCCTTCGGCAAGCGTCACCTGCTCGACGCGGCCGCCACGCGCACCGAACGATTCGGCCTGGACGATAACCAGTTCGCGCTCGGCTACGCGGTGCCGCTGACGGAACGGCTGACCGCCACGCTCGATGCCAATGTCAGCGATACCCACCGGGTGCTGGCGCGCCATGCCTACGGCGGCGTGCTGCAATATGAATTCGCGCCCGCCTGGCTGGTGCACGGCGGCGTGCGCAGCACCCGCTACAACGATGTGCGCGTCAACCAGGGGCTGCTGATGCTGGAGCGCTATGTCGGCGCGTTCAGCTGGGCGCTCGGCTGGCGTCCTGCGCGCGCCTTCCGCACCACCGCCCATGGCATCGAGCTGCGCGGCGGCTACTACTACGGCGAGCGCAACTCGGCGGCGCTGATCCTCGCCGGCGGCAAGGAGGCCGCCAGCATCGGCGGCGAGGTGGTGCTGACCACGCTGCGTTCGGTGGCGCTGACCGGGCGCCACTGGATAAGCGACGACTGGGCCGTGAACTGGAGCGCCGGCCGCACCCGCCAGGGCGACTTCTACAGCCGGAACGGAATCAATCTTGGCCTCCAGTACACTTTCTGATCCCTTCCTGTTCTTTGCTTTCTGGACCGGCATGGCGGCGCTGGCGCTGACGCTGCTGCTGGGCGCGCAGATCGTCTGGCTGCGGGTTTCGCTGCGCCGCGCCGAGCGGCGCGAAAAACAGGTGATCGCGCGCTGGCGGCCGCTGGTGACCGCGATGCTCGCCGGCGAGCCGCCCGCGCACCTGCCCGCGATCCGTCGCCGCGACCGGCTGGTGTTCCTGAAGATGTGGATACACCTGCATGAATCGCTGCGCGGCAGCGCCACCGACGCGCTCAACCAGATGGCCTGCCGGCTGCGCTGCGACGAGACCGCGCTGCGCCTGCTGCGCCGGCGCAACCGCGCGCACCGCCTGCTCGGCATCCTCGCGCTCGGCCACCTGCGCGCCGCCGCGGCCTCGGCCGACCTGCTGCGGCTGTCCCGTTCCGGCGACAGTACGGTGTCCGTCAAGGCGCTGTGGGCGCTGGTGCAGATCGATCCCGCCTTCGCCGCCGCGGAAACCATGGCCGGCCTGATCCGGCGCGAGGACTGGCCGCTGCCGCAACTCGCCGGCATCCTGCAGGAAGCGCCGGAGGCCTGCACGCCCGCGCTGGTGGCGGTGCTGCGCGAGACCGGCGGCGAGCATCTGCCGCGCGCGCTCGCGCTGGCCGAGACGCTGCGCATCGCGCTGCCGCCCGACCTGGCGCGCGATCTGCTCGCGCATCCGTCGACCGAAGTGGTGATACACGCGATGCGCGTGGCCGCCACGCCCGCGCTGCTGGACGCGGTGCGCGCCAACGCCGCCCATGAGGACTGGCGGGTAAGGGTGCAGGCGGCCAAGGTGCTCGGCCGCATCGGCAGGCAGGAGGACGCGGAACGCCTGCGCGGACTGCTGCACGATCCGCAGTGGTGGGTGCGCTACCGTGCCGCGCAGGCGCTGGTCGCGCTGCCGTTCATGAACGGCGACGCCCTGCGCGCGCTGCGGCAGGACATCGGCGACCGCTATGCGCGCGACATGCTGGCGCAGGTGATGGCCGAGAAAGGGATGGCGGAATGAGACAGCTGATCGTCGACTTCGTGACCTGGCTCGTGCTGTGCTATTTCATCCTGCTCAACGGCGGCTACCTGCTGCTCAACTTGCTGTCCATCGTCTCCCTCCGCCGCAAGTCGCAGGAAAGCATCCTCGACGACCTGCCGCAGGTCTACTCCGGGCTGGAGCCGCCGATCAGCCTGCTGGTGCCGGCCTACAACGAGGAGGCGACGATCGCCGCTTCGGTGCGCTCCATGCTGCAGCTGCAGTATTCGGAAATGGAAATCATCGTCATCAACGACGGCTCGAAGGATGGCACGCTCGACGTGCTGAAAAAGGAATTCGCGCTGCTGCCGTTCCCCGAAGCTTACCGGGTGCAGATTCCGACCGCGGCCGTCAACGGCATCTGGCGTTCGACCCGCTATCCCAACCTGCGGGTGATCGACAAGCAGAACGGCGGCAAGGCCGATTCGCTCAATGCCGGCATCAATGCCTCGCGCTATCCGCTGTTCTGCGGGGTGGACGCCGACTCCATCCTGCAGCGCGACAGCCTGCAGCGCCTGGTCAAGCCCTTCCTGCGCGACGGCAGCGTGGTCGCCGCCGGCGGCACGGTGCGGGTGGCCAACGGCTGCGAGGTGCGCGGCGGCTTCCTGACCCGGGTCGGCCTGCCGTCCAACCTGCTGGCGCTGTTCCAGGTGGTCGAGTATCTGCGCGCCTTCCTGTTCGGGCGGCTGGGCTGGTCGGTGATCAACGGCATGCTCATCATTTCCGGCGCCTTCGGCCTGTTCCGCAAGCAAACGGTGATCGAGGCTGGCGGCTACCGGCCCAACACCATCGGCGAAGACATGGAACTCGTGATGCGCATGCACCGGGTGCTGCGCGCGAAACGCCGGCCCTACCGCATCGAGTACGTGCCCGACCCGGTCTGCTGGACCGAGGCGCCGGAAGACCTCGCCACGCTGCGCAACCAGCGCATCCGCTGGCAGCGCGGTCTGTCCGAGAGCATGGCCGCGAATTGGGGGCTGCTGTTCTCCCGCAACGGCGGCACGCCCGGCTGGGTCGCGTTCCCCTTCATGCTGCTGTTCGAATGGCTGGGGCCGCTGGTGGAGCTGGGCGGCTATCTGTTCATGATCTTCGCCTTCCTCTTCGGCGGCGTGTCGTGGCAGGCTTTCTGCGTGTTCATGTTCGTCGCGCTCGGGCTCGGCATCCTGCTGTCGGCCTCCGGCCTGCTGCTGGAGGAAATGTCCTTCCATATCTACCCGCGCGGCGCGCATCTCGTGCGCCTGGCGCTGATCGTCGTGCTCGAGAATTTTGGCTATCGCCAGCTCAACACCTGGTGGCGCCTCATCGGCCTGTGGCGCTGGATGCGCCAGAAGGAAGCGAGCTGGGGCGCGATGACGCGCAAGGCGAGCTGGCAGCGAAAGGCCTGAGATGCGCATCTGCCTTCCCTTACTCATTGCCTTCGCCGTGAACCTGTCCCACGCAGCCAGCCTGCACTCCTGTCCCGCCGGCGTGCAGGCCGCCGGCAGCCATGAAGCCCGCATCACGCTGCCCGACGGCGGCGCGCGCCGGGTCTTCGTCAGCGGCGAGGAAAGCATCGCCGGCTGCCGCAGCATGCGCCTGCCGGTGCCGCTGGAAAGTATTGCCGGGCTCAGGCCGCTGGCATCCGGCGATCCGGGCGAGACGCTGTTCCTGCACGGGCCTGCCGACGGGCAGGGCTCCGAGATCGAAAGCGTGAGCGCGGCCGGGTCCGATTCGCCGCCCGGCGGCCGGACCATGCCGCTGCGCGAAGACTTGCTGGCGCACTTGCGCCTGCAGACCTTCGGCAGCGAGGAAAGGGCGCAGGCGGAACTGGCCGATGGCCGCCTGCGGCTGCACTGCGGGGCGGGCGGCAAGCCGGCGGGCGTCATTCTGCGCGGACCCTGGGCGGCGACGCGGGCGCGCGCGGACATCGTGCTGCAGGCATCCGGCAACGGCCGCTTCGCGCTGCAGGTGCTGGATGAAGCGGCGGCGGCGCGCGGCGAGGCGCATGCGCTCGGCGCCTTCGACGCGGGCGCGCCGGCGCGGCATGCGATCTCCTTGCCGCCGACCCGCTACGATCCCGCCGCCTGGCAGGGCTTCGTGCTCGTCTGTCCCCCGGACGCCGCCAGCCTGCAAGTCGATGCACTGCGCGTGATGCCGCGCGCCGGCGACGTCGCCGGCCGTTCCGCATGGGTATGGGATGCGCGCGCCTGGCGCGAGCGTCCGCAGGAAGTGTTCGCGCATGCGCAACGGCACGCGCTCAGGACGCTGTTCGTCTCGGTGCCGGTGCGCGAGGGCAGGGTGGACGATCCGCAGGCGCTGGCGGCCTTCATCCGCCGCGCCGGCGCGCTCGGCCTGTCGGTATGGAGCGTCGACGGCGATGCGCAGATGGTGTTGCCGCAGGAGCATGCGCCGAGCGCCGCGCGGGTGCGCGCCTATGCCGACTACAACCGGTCGGTCGAGGCGGCGGCCCGCCTGCAGGGCGCGCAGTTCGATGTCGAGCACTACCTGTTGCCGGGCTATGAGCTTGACGCGCAGGCCTGGGACCGGCGCTACCTGGAACTGGCCCGCGCGCTGCACGAGGCCGCCGGCGGCCTGCCGCTGGAATTCGTGATGCCTTTCTGGTGGGCCGACAAGCAGGCGCTGCTGCAGGGTCTGGCGCCGCTCGCCTCCGGCCTCACCGTGATGGATTACCGCACGCGCCGGGAAGAAATCCTGGCGCTGGCGCAACCCTTCCTCGACTGGGGCGTGCGTCACGGGCGCCGGGTGCGCATCGCGCTCGAGGCGGGGCCGGTGGCGCCTGAGCGCCAGCATCGCTTCACGCGCGCCGGATCGGGGGAATTGTGGCTGCTCGACTTCGAGCGCACGCCGGTGCTGCTGCTGCTGACCGCGCCCCGGCCCAACCCCGGCGGCATCGCATACCGGCGGGTGTCGTCGCGGATACTCGACGGTTCGGCCACCACTTTCCACGGCGACCCGGGCCGCCTGCTGCGCATGCTGCCGGAGCTGGAAGGGGAACTGTCGGCGTGGACTTCCTTCGGCGGCATCGCGCTGCACGAGCTGAAGTAGCGAACTACCTCGCTGCTGGGCACGATAGTTGCTGACCGCCGTGCATGACGAACATCGCGGACAGGCCATGAAGACGACGAGCGGCGCGGCAAGAGATACCACAGGCGCCGGCGCTTCCGGCATGACCGCCGGCGACGTGCTGGCGTTTTCTCCGGCAGGCCGGCAGCCCGGCTATGACGCCGGCGAAGGCCAGCGCATCAGGGGCTTCAAGGCGGTGAGCGTGGGCCTGCCCCGCCTGCACGGCATGAAGGTGCCCCTGATCGACATGCGCCTGCGCCTGGATGGCGCCGCGCCGATGGCCTCGCCGGCCATGGTGATCGCGCGGCTGGAAGGCAGGATCATGGCGATCCTGGTGGACGATATCGGCGCCTTGCTGCCGGGTGGGCAGCACGCGCTGCAGGACAGTCTGGTCGGCGTCGCCGAGCCGGGGCAGCACAGCATGGTGCTGCTGGCCGTCGAGAAACTGGCGCCGCCCGCGCCCCTGGCCTGACGCACCAAACTGGCCTGCGCGCGCCATCGCGGCGCAGCGTCGCCGCCGGTGCACAGGCATGAGCCGCGTGCTAGCATGCCTTTCCGACATCGCACCGTTCCGTCATGCACGCTTCGCCTTCCTTCGCTTCCGTTTCCACGCCCGCCATCCTGCTCGACGAGCAACGCCTGCGCGCCAATTGCGCGCGCATGGCCGAGCGCGCAGCGGCGGCCGGCGTGCGCCTGCGCCCGCACATGAAGACCGCGAAATCGGCCCGGGTGGCGGCGCTCGCCACCGCCGGCCAGTTCGGCGGCATCACCGTCTCCACCGTCGCCGAGCTGGAATACTTTTTCGCCGCCGGCTTCGCCGATCTGACCTATGCCGTAGGCATCGTGCCGGCCCGGCTGCCCGCGATCGAAGCGCTGGCGATGCGCGGCGCCCGCATACAGGTGATCGCCGATTCGGTGGCCGCGGTGCAGGGCATCGCCGGGCATGACGCGGGGCGCGGCGGCAGGCTGCGGGTCCTGATCGAGATCGATTCGGGCGGGCATCGCGCCGGGGTGGCGCCGGACGCCGCCGCGCTGCTCGACATCGCGCGCGCCATCGATGCCGCCCCCGCCCTGCAGCTCGAAGGCGTGCTCACCCATGCCGGCCATTCCTATCACGCGCAGGGCGATGCCGCACGGCGAGAAATCGCGCTGCAGGAACGCGACTGCGCGCTGCTCGCCGCCGCCCGTCTGCGGCAGGCGGGTTTCGACGTGCCCGTGGTGAGCATCGGCTCGACGCCGACGGCG
The DNA here is from genome assembly GCF_019656455.1 of Noviherbaspirillum aridicola. Classification (GTDB taxonomy): domain Bacteria; phylum Pseudomonadota; class Gammaproteobacteria; order Burkholderiales; family Burkholderiaceae_D; genus Noviherbaspirillum; species Noviherbaspirillum aridicola. Next base: position 20,687 of record NZ_BPMK01000020.1, on the reverse strand, counting down.
CTGACCGACATTCCGCTCGACGGCATCACCGAGATCCGCCCCGGCGTCTACATGTTCTTCGACCTGTCGCAGGCACGGCTTGGCGTCTGTTCGCCCGAGGACATCGCGGTCAGCGTGCTGGCCACCGTGATCGGCCATCAGCCCGGCCATCTGCTGATCGACGCCGGCGCGCTCGCGCTGTCCAAGGACATCAGCGCCAATGAATACGACGCCGGCATCGGCTATGGTCTGGTATGCGACGAACAGGGGAGGCCGATCGACGGCCTGTACGTGGCCGACGTGCACCAGGAGCATGGTTTCGTGAAAGCGTCGCGCGGCAGCCCGCCCTTCGACAGCCTGCCGATCGGCGCCCGGGTACGCATCCTTCCCAACCACGCCTGCATGACGGTCGCGCCCTACCGCCAGTACCTCGTGCCCCGCGATGGCGGCATCGACAGCTGGGACAAGACCGGCGGCTGGTGATCAGCCGAGCGCGAGCCGCTTGTCCTCGATCACCATCTGCGCGAAGGCATCGGCGGCCACCGGCGGGCTGAACAGGTAGCCCTGCAGCTGATCGCAGCCGAGGCCGCGCAGGAAGGCCATCTGCTCCGCCGTCTCCACGCCCTCGGCCACGATCTCCTGGCGCAGCTGCTGGGCCATGGTCACGATCGCGCGCGCGATCGCGCAGTCGTTCTGCTCGCCGGGCAGGCCGACCACGAAGGTCCGGTCGATCTTGAGCGTGCTGATCGGGAATTTCTTCAGATAGGCGAGGCTGGAATAGCCGGTGCCGAAGTCGTCCAGCGCCAGTCCCACGCCCATCGCCGCGAGTTCGTTCATGATCGGAATCACCTGCTCGGGACCGCGCACCAGCAGGGTCTCGGTGATTTCGAGCCGGATGCGCTCCGGTCCGAGTCCGTACTGGTCCAGCACCGCCTGCACCCGCATCGGCAGATGATGGTCGAACTGGCGCGAGGACAGGTTGATCGCGATCGGCGGCACCTTCAGGCCGCGTTCCTGCCAGTGGGCGATCTGGCGGCAGGCTTCTTCCAGCACCCAGGCGCCGATGTCGAGGATCAGGCCGGTCTCTTCGGCCAGCGGAATGAACTGGCCGGGCGGCACCATGCCATGCAGCGGATGGCGCCAGCGCAGCAGCGCCTCGGCGCCCACGATGCGGCCGCTGCGCAGACTGGCCTTGGGCTGGTAGTGCAGCAGCAGCTGGCCCTGCGCGAGGCCGCGCCGCAACTCGCTTTCCATGCGCAGATGTTCCTTGGCGCGCCGGTTCATCTCGGCGCTGAAGAACAGGTAGCCGCCGTCGCCCTCCTGGCGCGCGCGCCCCGCCGCGGTGTCGGCGAAGCGCAGCAGCGAGGCGGCGTCGAGCGCGTCTTCCGGGTACACCGAGATGCCGGCCACCGCATCGACGCGCAGGTCATGCAGGCCGATAGAGAACGGCGCGGCGAGCGCGCCGAGCAGCTTCCTGGCGACGGTGCCCGCATGCTCGCGCTTCTGGATGTCGAGCAGCGCCACCGCGAACCGGCCGTTGTCGATGCGGGCCAGCACATCTTCCTCGCGCAGCAGGCGCTTGAGGCGGCGGCCGATGTCGCAGACCAGTTCATCGCCGACCTCGGTGCCCAGGGTGTCGACCACCTGTTCCAGACGCTGGATGCTGATCACCAGCAGCGCGCCATGCACCTGGTTGCGCCGCGCCACGTTGAGCGCGTGGCCGACCAGCTGGGTGAGCAGGGTGCGGTTGGGCAGGCCGGTCAGGCTGTCATAGTTGGCCATGCGCTGCACGCGCGCTTCGGCCTCCTTGTACACGCTGATGTCGGAGAAGATGGAAAACGCGTGCGTGATGCGGCCGAGATCGTCCCGCACCACGCTGATGGTGACCGATTGCGGGAAGATTTCGCCGTTCTTGCGGCGGCCGTAGATCTCGCCCTGCCACGGCCCGGAGCCCCGCATGGCGGCGCGCACCTCGGCGCGGAAGTCGGCGCTGTGGCGGCCCGAGCGCAGGATGTCGGGCGTCTGTCCGATCGCTTCGGCAGCGGAGTAGCCGGTGATGCGGGTGAAGGCGGTATTGACCGAGACGATGCGCTCGTCGGCGTCGGTGATCAGGATGCCCTGGTCGCTGTCCTCGATGATGCGCGCGTGCAGGCGGAACTTGTCCTGCTCCGACAGCCGCTCGGTGATCTCCGACATGCGGGCCACCAGGGCGGCGGGGCTGCCGCTGTCGTCGGTGTCCACCGACAGCGCCAGGCTGGCCCAGAAGATTTCGCCCGACTTCTTGCGGCGCCGCACTTCCATCAGCGAACTGCCCTGTTCGAGAAACAGTTCGGCGACCTCGCCGTCGTCGTCGGCATAGAGAAACAGCACGTGCTGGCCGATCGCCTCGGCGGCCTCGTAGCCGAACAGGCGTTCCGCGCCCTCGTTCCAGGCCGTGATATAGCCGGCCAGGTCCATCACGATGACCGGGCCATCGGCGTCCCCGTCGGGGGCGTCGCCCTGCGCATGGGCCTCGGCCTCGGCCAGTTCCGCCTCCAGCCTTGCCAGCGCATCCGCCCGCGCCGCGCCGCCTTCCCGCCTGGCCTGCCGGCACAGGTCCAGCCATCGCCGCAGGGTCGACTCATCCATGGCCTGCTCCCGCCTCATCGCGCACCACATCCATTGCCCATGCATGCGCCTGCAGCAGCGATGCATTGAAATCCTCGTGCCGCAGGGGCATCGCCGACAGCAGTGCCGGCAGGGCGGCGAAGTCGGCCGCTTCCGCCAGCTCCGCGATCCGCAGCAGGCTCCCCGCATCGCCCTCGTGCCGCAGCACCGCCGCCGACAGCGCCGGGTCCAGCCGGAGCGGCGCGAGCACCTCTTCCAGCGGCATCCCGAACAGCACGCCCAGCAGCGAGAACATGCCGGCCATGAAGGCCAGTTCCTGGCCGGTCTTGTCCATGCCGCACTCGCGCGCCAGCAGCTCCATCAGCCGCGCGCGCGATGCGGCCCGGGCCATCAGCATGGGTCCGCGCTCGTCTCCCTCGCGCGAGGAAAACAGCATCAGGTTGAGCCAGCGCCGCAGCTGATTGCGGCCGAGGATCAGGATCGCCTGCGCGAAGCTCGTGATCTTCTTGCTCAGCCCCATGCCGAGCGAGTTCACCAGCCTGAGCAGGTGATAGGACAGCGCCGGATCGCGCCGCAGCAGCGCTTCGATCTCGTGATTGTCCGCGTCGGCGGCCACCAGCTGCGCCAGTTGCAGCGCCAGCGCGCGCGACGCCAGCTGGCGCTGGTTCGGTTTCCCCGGGGGCGCCATGTACCAGTCGCCCGCCAGCCATCCTTCCGCGGGCAGCACGCGGCAGCCGGCCTGCAGGAGCGCGTCGACCGGGTCGCCGCCGGCCGGCAGAAAAACCGGTGCGGTCCGTGCGAGCGCCGCCAGCGCCGCATCGTCGGCAGGCACTGCGCCGGCCGCGCGCAGCAGCAGGGCGCCGGGCCGCTTGTTGCGATCGGCCAGCAGCGCGATCGCCAGCAGGGGAGCTTGGTCGTCCATGTCGGAATGTCTTGCTGTGAAGCCGACAATACTAACCGAGAAACGTTGATTTCAAGAAACTCTTCATGCTTGCGGCGCAAGCATGACTTTTGCGAATGCCCGCTCACCCGCCGCTGAACTTTGCGGCAGCGGCGCGTACTCAGCTGATGACAGGGCTGCAACAGGAGGCGGCCGAACGGACACCGGACATGGCGAAAGGAAGCGATACCAGCGACGGCAAGGACTTGCCGCCGCTCGACATTCAGGGCGGCGGACAGAGCGCGGGATTCCCGGCGCAGGCCCGTCTCGATACGAGCAGCTACAACCCGCTCGGCAATCCCGGCAACAAGCACTGGCAGGCGGCGGTGGTCACGCGGCCCGGCCTCGACGACCGCAGCAGCATCTTCTTCGCCGCCGTCGAAATGACGCGCATGCCGATGGTCGTGGCCGATCCGCGCCAGCATGACACGCCGATCGTCTTCGCCAACCGCGCCTTCCTCGACATGACCGGCTACGAGGAAGAGCAGGTGCTCGGCCGGAACTGCCGCATGCTGCAGGGCCCCGATACCGACCGCGCGACCGTCGCGGAGGTGCGTGAAGCCGTCCAGGAAAAGCGCGCGGTCGCGGTCGACATCCTCAATTACAAGGCCGACGGTTCGCCATTCTGGAATGCGCTGTTCATCGGCCCGATCTTCGACGAGAACGGCGAACTGCTGTACTTCTTCGCCTCGCAGCTCGACATCACGCGGCGCCGCATCTCCGAGCAGGCCTTCCGCCAGGCGCAGAAGATGGAAGCCATCGGCCAGCTGACCGCCGGCCTTGCCCACGATTTCAACAACCTGCTGCAGATCGTCAGCGGCAATCTGGAACTGGCCGAGCATTTCGCCGGCGACAATCCGCCGCTGCGGCACGCGATCGGCCAGGCCGCCCGTGCCGCCGATCAGGGCGGCAAGCTGACCCAGCAATTGCTCACCTTCGCCCGCAAGCAGCGGCTCGACCCCAGGCGCATCAGCCTCAACAGCCTGGTGATGGATTTCAGCGAGATGCTGTCGCGCACCCTCGACGACCGCGTCGAGCTGCGCCTCGACCTGCGTTCCGGCCTGCCGTTCTGCACCGTCGATCCCACGCACCTGGAAATGGCCCTGCTCAATGTCGTCATCAATGCACGCGATGCGATGCCGTCCGGCGGCCGCATCCGCATTGCCACCGGCGTCCTCGACGATCGCCAGCGGCTGGCCAGCCATGACCTGCCGCACGGACCGTACGTGATGCTGTGCGTGATCGACGACGGCGAGGGCATGCCGCCCGAGGTGGCGCGGCGCGCCACCGAACCCTTCTTCACCACCAAGCGGCCCGGCACCGGTCTCGGACTGGCAATGGTGCACGGCTTCGTCCAGCAGTCGCAGGGGCGGCTCGAGATCGACAGCGAGGTCGGCCAGGGCACGACGGTGCGCATGATCTTCCCGGTCGCCGCCGAGCATGCGCTGCCGCCGCAATCGCAGAACGTGCCGGACCTGATGCCGGAACCGGTGCCGGTCACCCGCACCGTGCTGCTGGCCGAAGACAGCGACGACGTGCGCCAGCTCGCCGACACCTGGCTGCGCAGCCTCGGCTACCGGGTCCTGACCGCGCGCAGCGGCGAGGAAGCGCTGGACCTGCTCGAACGCGACGGCCCGGTCGAACTGTTGCTGACCGACGTCATCATGCCCGGCGGGATGAACGGGCTGGCGCTGGTCGAGCATGCGCGCCGCCGCCTGCCCGGCCTGCCGGTGCTGCTCATGACCGGCTACATGGACGACCTGGCGCAGGAGGAATCGAGGATGTCGGCGATGGATGTGCTGGCCAAGCCTTTCCGCCGCGCCGAACTGGAAGAAAAGATACGCGTCGTGATCAGCCGCGCTCAGGCCGCCGGGCCGGCCACGCCGTCGACCTTCCGCCACGAAGGCTGAGCGCCCTGCGCCGGAAAGCCGCAGCGCTGCCGCGGCGAGGTGCGCACCGCCACCCACGCCGCCTGCGCCTCGCCCTCGGTGGCCGCACCGGGCCGCTCCGCCGGCACGCTGCTGTCGAGCAGATGCACGCACCAGCGCTCCATGCCGGCCGGCACCATCACTGCACGCGCATGCGCCGCATCCTGCCCGAGGAAATGCAGCCTGGTCCCCTGCGCCAGCCACCAGCCGCGCGACGTGTGGCGCAGCGTCCAGCCGCCGACGACGGCGGTGGAGGCGCGCGCGCCGGCCGCGATCTCGAGCCACGATGCCCTGCTGCCGGCATGGCGCATGCTGATGCGGTCGCTCGGCCCCGCCGGCGCCGGCTGTCGCCGCGCCTCCACCTGCTGCGGCTTGAATTCCTGCGGCAGGAAAGCCGGCCACGGGCTGATGCGCAGGCTGCGGTCCGCCAGCGGAATCTGCAGCGTGCCGCCATCGACCACCGGCGTCGCCTCGCCCGACGCGCCCTGTTCGAAAGGGAGCAGGCCGGCGATGCGCAGCTGCGCCGCAGTAGGCTGGATGCCGGCGAGCGTCAGCGCGGCGGCGATGCACAAACGTTTCAGGTGTCGTGCGCGCGGCATGGTCTTACCTCCAGGGACGATGGGCATGGCGCAGGGCCTGGTGCAGGTCCTGCGGCAGCGGGTCCTCCACCGTGCGATTGCGGGCGGAGAGATTCATCGGGTTGACGCGGCGCTCGGGCTGGGTCGGCGATGCCTCGTCGGCATTGAAGCCGTAGCCGTAGCTCGCGCCCGACCAGGCGCGCGAAAAGCTCAGCGTGAGATTGCCCCATTCGTTGTAGTCCTTCAGCACCGTCTTGGCCGTGCCCCAGAGCGGATTGATGTTGCGCGCGACCAGGCTGCTGGTGAAGGCACCGTTGTCGTCCCAGTCCGCATACGCGCCGCCGCTGCTGCCGCGGCCGATGTTGGCGGCTTCGGACAGGGCCAGCTCGTTCAGTTCGCTGCCGCTGCCGTCGGAAAAGTCGATCACGAAGGCGGTGCCGCAGGGCGAGTTCTCGACCAGGTTGCAATAGGTCTTGCCCTTCATGCCGTTGACCAGGTAGTAGCGTTCGGCCGCATACGGCGACTGCGGCGTCGCGCTCAGGCCGGCGAACTGATACATGTAGTTCATCACGCTGTAATGGTTCGGCTTGTAATTGACGTCTTCATGGCCCCCATGGTGCAGGCCGAGATTATGGCCGAACTCATGCATAAGGGTGCTCGCCTGCAGGTTGGTCAGCATGTTGCGGTCCACGCCCTCGGCGCCGGTGAAGCCATAGCCGCCGAGCGTGACGATCAGGTCCGCGCCATTGAGTTCGGCCACGCCCGACGATCCGGCGCTGCCGTCCGCGCGCTGCGAATTGGCGAACAGGCCATAGTGGAAGACCAGCTTGCGCCGCACGTCGAAATGCCCGCTCTTGTACGCATAGAAGGACGAGCAGCCCGCCGGCGGCGTCGTGCCGGCCAGGTCGAGGTCGATGCATTGCGCGAACGGCACCGGATTGCCGCCGCCGAGGTTGAAGGCGGCCGCGTCGGTCCCGTGCAGGCTTCCGGTATCGATATGCAGCGCGATGTTCCTGCGCGCGAAGGCATCCACCACCATCTGCAGCGCCTCGCGCCGCGGCACGAGCGCGGCATCGCTGCCCTGCATGTAATCGAGTTCCATGAACACGTCGCGCCGGCCCGGTCGCGCACCCATGGCATAGAGGTCGAGGCCGCCATAGGTGCCGCCCGCGACCTTGGCGCTGTCCGGAATACCGTCGCGGTCGGAGTCGGTGACGCCCGGCGGCACATCGTTGCGTCCGGCCGGCGTCGCGAAATTCACGTGCCGCCAGTCGTCCGCGCCATTGGTGTCCGCCATGCCGCCGGCGGCGAGGCGCACGATCGCCTTGCCGTGCTCGTTGGCGCCGGACGGCAGGGCCGTCACCGCTGCATCCCCCCAGTGGTCTTCGCTCGCCGGCACCGCCGTCGAACTGCCGAAGCGCACGAAGTCCACCGTCGCCCCGTCGCGCAGCAGTTCGATCGAGCCGCTGGCATTCCAGTAAGGCATCCTGGTGCCGTCGCCGACATAGACCATCTGGCTGTTGGCCCGCAGGTTCTGGTGCGCGCGCGAGGCCACGACCAGATAGCCGCCGGGAGGGATTTCTGCCGCGGGCAGCGTGAAGCCGCGCGGCGTGCGCGAGCTGCGGCCGGTGGAGGTGTCGACCCAGGAGCTCGACAGCGAGTACTCCGCGAGCTGCACCGTGGCCCCGGTGCCGTTGTGGATCTCGAACCAGGCGACGTCGTCGCTGTAGTAGTTGCTTGCCACTTCCGACAGCAGCAGCTTGCCGCTCGCCGGCGCGGCCGACGTCGTGGCCTGGTCGCTGGCGGGCGCGAGTGCCGGTGCCTCGGCGGCGGCACCGCCGCCACCGCCGCCGCCCCCTCCGCCGCATGCCGCGAGCACCGCGAGGAGTAGGGGGGAAACCGATGCCCGCAGCAGGCGAGGCAGGCGTGAACGATGGATCATGGGCGCGCGTCGGGAAGTGGAATAGTTCCCGTAGACAACGCTTTTGCGAATTAGTTTCTTATTGGAAAAACAGCAAGCATGCCGGAAGACGCGTGGCCGGAAACGGGGTAAGCAAGCTCGGGAGGGAAGGGGGAATCAGGCGGGGTGGTCGGCGTGCCGCCCCGTTTCTGATCGGATCCGGCGACACGCCTTTCCGCCTCCATGCATATCGGTTGCATGTGAAGCAGATGAAAGGATGATACCGGCGGGATATGACGGCTCCATGAATTTGCTCAACCTGCGTCGCCGTCGCGGCACCGCCGTTTGCCGCGACGCAAATGCCGGCGCTCAGCGGCGCAACGATGCGCTCATCGCAAGGCGTTTCATCAGCGCGGCGTATTCGTCATGCGCGAAATTCTCCGCGCCCGCCTTCTGATAGCAGAGCGCCACCACGCCGATCACGCCTTCCAGTTCCTCGTCATGCAGGCGGTGCGCCATGGTGATCAGGCTGTTGGCCGCGCGTTCGACGACCGCCGACCAGCGGCCTTCGGGCTGCGGCGGGGCGGTGCGGATGATGCCCAGGATTTCACTCTCGGTCATGGCTGTCTCCCTTTTGTTGGCTGTCGATCATGATTAAGCCCGAGGCATGCGCGAGCGCATTGCGACGCCGCAATATGAGCAAAGTCATGCGGTATGCCGCGGTCTGTTCCGCCGCAAGTCCTTTTCTTGGCGGAATGCTGTAATCCATGCAGGAGGACAACATGACCGTATTGCTTATTCTGCTCGCCGCCGCCGCGCTGTTCGCGGCCATCCACCATGCGGCCCCGCTGCTCGCGCTCGACGACGACTGGGAACGCAGCCTGCCCCCCGCGGTGGAAGACCTGGAGCTGCTGCTGACCGCGGGCGACGAACACGAGGACGACCGCGGCTGGGTGCTGTGGCGCCCTGATTTTAATCAAAAGAAAGTTTTTCTTTAGAATCAGTCGCTTGGCAATCTTCCCGGTGCTTATCCTCAGACTTGTCCACAGAATCGGTGGGTAATTCCGGGACCCATCCCTACTTCACCAGCGTCACCGGCACGTCCACGAGATGGATGACGCGGGTGGCGACCGATCCCGCCATCACGGAAGAGAGCGGCCCCAGCCCGCGCGTTCCCATGACGACCGCCTCGCAGGCGTGCTCCTCGCAGTGCCGGGCGATCTCGCTCGGCGGCGACCCCACCCTGGACTGCGCCAGGTAAGGCACGCCGCAGGCATCGAGGATCGCCCGGGCCGGCGCCAGCACCTTGCCCGCCTCGCCGGCCTGCACCTGCCGGATCTCGTCCGGCGACAGCGCCAGCGAACCCAGCGGCAGCGGCGTCTGCACATTCAGCAGTTCGATGTGGACATCGCCGCCGCCCGCCATGCCGATCGCATGCTGCAGGGCGTGGGTCGCGCTCGGCGAACCGTCATAGGGAACGAGTATCTTGCGCATGTCCGATCCCTCCGCTCAAAGCGATCCGCCCCGGGCGCCCGGGCGCAGTGCGTCGGCCAGTCCGCTCATCATTTCCATCGGCAGGGGCAGCACGATGGTCGAGGCCCGGTCGCCGGCGATCATGCTGAGCGTCTGCAGATAGCGCAGCTGCATCGCGCCCGGCTGGCGCGCCAGCACCTGCGCCGCCTGCATCAGCTTCTCCGATGCCTGCAGCTCGCCTTCCGCATGGATCACCTTGGCGCGCCGTTCGCGTTCGGCCTCGGCCTGGCGCGCGATCGCGCGTATCATCGATTCGTCCAGGTCGACATGCTTGATCTCGACATTGGCGACCTTGATGCCCCAGGCGTCGGTCTGGGCATCGAGCACCTGCTGGATATCGATGTTCAGGCGTTCGCGCTCGGCCAGCATGTCGTCGAGTTCATGCTTGCCCAGCACTGCGCGCAGGGTCGTCTGCGCGAGCTGGCTGGTGGCCTCGAAATAATTCGCGACCTGGATGATGGCCTTGTCCGGCTCGACGACCCGGAAGTACAGCACCGCATTCACCTTCACCGACACGTTGTCGCGCGAGATCACATCCTGCGTCGGCACATCCAGCACCACGGTGCGCAGATCGACCCGCACCATCTGCTGCACCACCGGAATCACGATGATCAGCCCCGGTCCCTTCACGCCCCAGTAGCGGCCGAGCTGGAACACCACGCCGCGCTCGTATTCGCGCAGGATCCGGATCGCGGAGGCGAGCAGCGCAATGATCAGGATGGCCAGCACGATGAAGGCCGAGCCCAGGTCGAAAAGAAACATGCTTATTCTCCTTGTTCATGGTTTTCCAGCGGAACGACGTCGAGCACCAGCCCCTGCCGGGCGACGACCCTGACCTTCTGACCGGGCCGCAGCAGCACGCTGCTGCGGATGCGCCAGGTCTCGCCATGGATGCGCACCCAGCTGCCGTCGCCCACCACCTCGGCCGATTGCCCGGTGAGGGCGTCGCCCGACGCCAGCGGCTTGCGCCGCGTTTTCAGCGCGATGCTGGCGGTCGCGATCAGCAGTGCCGCGCTCGCCAGCGCCACGCTCAGGATCAGCGCGGGGGGAATGCCGAAGCCGGGGATGTCGGTATCGATCAGGATCATGGCGCCGATGACGAAGGCGATCACGCCGCCGAGGCCGAGCACGCCGAAGCTCGGCAAAAAGGCTTCCGCCACCATGAAGGCCAGTCCCAGCACGATCAGTCCCATGCCCGCGTAGTCGACAGGCAGCAGCTGCAATGCATACAGCGCCAGCAGCAGGCAGATGGCGCCGGCCACGCCCGGCAGCCCCATGCCGGGATTCATGAATTCGAACACCAGGCCGTAAATCCCGATCGTCATCAGCAGCAGCGCGATGCCCGGATCGGTGATCACCGACAGCACGCGCGTGCGCCAGTCGGGCTGCAGGGTTTCGACCGCCGCTCCCCTGGTGGACAGCGTCACTTCCCGGCCCGCCGCCTGCACCTTGCGCCCGTCCACCCGGGCCAGCAGCGCCGGCAGATCGGCGGCGATCAGATCGATGACTTTTTGCCGCAAGGCTTCCTCGGAGGCCAGGCTGACCGCCTCGCGTACCGCCTGCTCCGCCCATTCGGCATTGCGTCCTCGCATCTGCGCCAGGCCGCGGATATAGGCGGCGGCATCGTTGACCTGCTTGCGCGTGGACGGCGTCGTGGTCGCATCGTCCGTGCCGTCGCGCCCGGTGCGCTTGCCGTCGCCTTCACGTGCCGGCTCCTGCTGCGGCATGCCGATCGCCACCGGCGTCGCCGCGCCGAGATTGGTGCCCGGCGCCATCGCCGCCACATGGCTGGCATACAGGATGTAGGTGCCCGCGCTCGCCGCCCGCGCCCCGCCCGGCGCGACCCACGTCGTCACCGGCACCGGGGAGGCGAGGATGGCCTTGATGATGGTGCGCATCGAGGTGTCCAGGCCGCCCGGGGTATCCATGCGCAGGATGACGACCGTCCTGCCGTCCGCCGCCGCGCGCTCGATCCCGCGCCGCACATAGTCCGCCTGCGCGGGACCGATCGCGCCCTGGATGTCGAGGAGCAGGGCGCCGCCGGCCGCCCAGGCGGGCAGCGAGGCCAGCAGCCACAGCACCGCGGCCACCACCAGCCGGCGATGGAAAGCGAGGGCGCGACGGCGGACAGCGGATTCCGGCATGCTGGGCTCCAGGGTGGCGGATTCGCAAGACGCGATTGCCGTCCATTCTCGGGCAGGGGCCGGCCGCGGCCTTGCGACATGTCAGAACCGGCCGTGGCGCAGGGCGTTTTCCGGAATTGGCGCGAGCCATTGAGGTCAGACTCGGCGCCGACGCTTTTCAAGGAGAACATCATGCTGCACAGCCTGAAGTCGCTCGATGGTTTCGTGATTGCCGCGCAGGACGGCACGCTGGGAAGAGTCCAGGACATCTATTTCGACGATCTCCACTGGACCGTCCGCTACCTGGAAGTCGACACCGGCGGCTGGATCGGCGGCCGCCGCGTCCTGATCCCGCCGCCCGCCGTGATCGCGGTCGACTGGGACAACCGCGAAGTGAGCGTGCGGCTCACCCGCCAGCAGGTCGAGGACAGTCCCGGCATCGACACGGCGGTTCCCGTCGCCCGCCAGCATGAAGCCGCGCTGTTCAACTACTATGGCTATCCCTACTACTGGACCGGCCCCTTCATCTGGGGCTATACCGCGCTGCCGACGCTGGACATGCAGGCCGCCCGGCCGCCGGTGCAGCTGCAGGACGACACGCAGGACGATCAGCCCGCGGGCGATCCGCACCTGCGCAGCAAGGATGAAGTCATCGGTTACGCGATCCAGGCCGCGGACGACAGCTTCGGCAGCGTGGATGACCTCCTGATCGACGAGAGCAGCTGGACCATACGCCTGATCGTCGTCGACACGCGCAGCTGGCTGCCCGGCGGCGAGGTTCTGGTGTCGCCGTCGCGCGTGCAGCAGGTGAGCTGGGAAGAAAAGAGCCTGGTGCTGGACGTGACGCGCACCGATATCGAGAAATGCCCGCTGTACGATCGCAGGCATCCGCCGTCGGAAGAGGCATTCCAGGACCTGTACCGCGGCGACGGCGCCCGGCTTGCCGCAGCCGCCAGGGGCGGCGCCGACATGACGCGCCCGGGCTAGGCGGAGGTGGCGCGGCGGGGCCGGCGCCAGCGCCGCAGGCGCCAGGCGAGCTGCACCAGCCCATAGCCGATCGCCGCGCTGCCGCAGGCGAGGATGGCCAGGCCCGCGGCCAGCGGCAATCCGAACGACTGAACCCAGGCCAGGGCCTGGGACAGCCAGCCGTCGAGCCCGGCCTCGGGCAGGCTGGCCGCGACCTCCGGCAAGGCCGTCAGGCTGCCGGTCACCGCGTCGCCGATGCGGTAGGCGAGGTAGTAGATGGGCGGGAAGGTGAGCGGATTGGTCACCAGCGTGCACAACGCCGCGACCGGCAGGTTCACCCGCAGCGCGATCGCCGCCGCGGCCGCCAGGAATATCTGCATGAACGGCACCAGGATGCCGAAAAACAAGCCGACCGCGACACCGCCCGCGACGCCACGCCGGCTGATACGCCACAGCGCGCGCTGGTCGAGATGGCGCGCCAGCGGCCTGAGCAGGCGGTTTCTGCGCAGGGTATCGGCAGAGGGCAGGTATTTCTTGAACATGAAGCGCCTCCCAATCGGACTCCGGCACATGATACTGCGTTTGCCCGTTCGCATGCGCTGCGCATGTCAGCGCCTCGACCATATCCCGGTATCGACCCCGTCTCTCAGTTCCGGGTAGTCGCCGAGATGGAATTCGGGTCGCTTGCCCGCGCGCCGCTGAGCGGTATAGTCGCGCGTCAGCTTGACGACGGTGCCGGAAAGCAGGGCAATGGCCACGATGTTGACGGTCGCCATCAGTCCCATCGACGCGTCGGCCGCATTGAATACCGTGCTCACGCTTTCGTAGGCGCCCCAGATCACCATCACCAGTGCGCCGATGCGCAGCAGCGTGATTCCGACCGGTCCGCCAAGTTTCAGGAACACCATCGCGTTTTCGGCATAGGAATAATTGCCGATGATCGATGTGAAGGCGAAGAACAGGATGGCCACCGCCACGAACCAGTCCCCGGCGGGGCCGATGTGCTCGCGCATCGCCGCCTGTGTCAATGGCGTGCCGGTGAGATCCGAGCCGGGCGTGATTGCGCCGGAAAGGAGGATCATCAATGCGGTGGCGGTGCAGACCAGCAACGTGTCGATGAATACCCCCAGCGCCTGAACGAGGCCCTGCGCCGACGGATGGTGGGGATCGGGCGTCGCCACCGCGGCGATATTGGGCGCCGACCCCATGCCCGCCTCGTTCGAGAACAGGCCGCGCTTGACGCCGTTGAGCAAGGCGCCCGCGACGCCGCCCGCCGCTGCTTCCAGCCCGAAGGCACTGGCCACGATATGCATGAGCGTGGCCGGTACTTCCGAAATATTGACCGCAACCACGTAAAGGGCCACCAGCAGATAGGCCAGCGCCATGAACGGCACCACCACCTGCGCGACCCGCGCAACCTGCCTGATGCCGCCGAGGATGACGATCCCGGCCACGACGGCGAGCGCAATGCCTACCCCCAGCTTGGGCACACCGAATGCGCCCTCCATCGCCTCCGCGATCGAGTTTGCCTGTACCGCATTGAACACCAGGCCGAAAGTGAGAATCAGGCACACCGAGAATACCGCCCCTGCCCACGGCGCTTTCAGACCCCGCGCCATGTAAAAGGCCGGGCCCCCGCGGTACTCGCCTTGCTCGTTGCGCGTCTTGTAGAGCTGCGCCAGCGTCGATTCCGCATAAGCGGTCGCCATGCCCAGCAGCGCCACCATCCACATCCAGAAGACCGCACCCGGTCCGCCCAGGTGAATCGCCACCGCCACCCCTGCAATGTTGCCGGTCCCCACCCGTGACGCGAGGCTGGTGCAGAGAGCCTGGAAAGGCGTAATGCCCGCCCGGTCCTTTTCGCCGCCGCCGAGCACGCTGCGGAACATCTCCGGAAACATGCGGAACTGGACGAAGCCGAGCCGCACCGTGAAGAACAGGCCGATCGCAAGCAGTCCGTAGATGAGGATGTAGCTCCAGAAGATGTCGTTGATGAAGTCGATGATGGCGTCCATCCTGAGTCCTCCGAAGCCGGGTTGCGAAACGTGCAATTCCGACAGCGATCACCTTTCGTCGGTTCAGGCATGCGTATTTTGGTCAAGCTTTTCACCGCGCCTTCGGCATATCGTGCGCGGAACTCGGCCTGCGTTCAGCCGTTCGGCCGAGGGGACTGCATGGAAACGGAAGAATGCGGAGAGGCGGGTAGACGTGGTCCCGCATGAGCACGCAAGGCGCGGAAAAGCAAAAAGCCCAGTCTTTCGGACTGGGCTGGATGCTTGAATCTCTGGGGTGGCCGATGGGACTCGAACCCACGACGACAGGAATCACAATCCTGGACTCTACCAACTGAGCTACGGCCACCGTTGATCTTTACCCGGTTTAACCCCGGGAAAGCCAAGCATTATACAAACCGAATTCGCGCTTGGCAAATCAATTCCTGCGCGATGCCGATCTTCACTGCGTGGAGATCGCCGTGACCGGCGGCTCCATGCCGAGCAGCCGGGAAAACGCCGTCGCCAGCGAACTGCCGCTGCCCGTCGTGAAAGCCCGCACCTCGCCGCCCGTCCCGGCCGCCTGCCGCAGCAACCCGCGCTCCTCCAGCAGCCGCGCGAGCTGTCGCGCAACCGGCTCGCCGGTGTCCACGATGCTCATGCCGCGCGGGGTCAGGCGCGCCAGGATCTCTTCGATCAGGGGCAGCAGGAAAGGGTAGTGGGTGCAGCCGAGCACCAGCGTGTCGGCGCCCTGTTCGACCAGCGGCACCAGGTAGCGCCTGAGCAGTATGGCTGTTTCCGCCGAATGCAGCTCGCCTTTTTCGACCTGGTCGGCGAGGCCGACGCAGGGCTGCGGCAGATAGCGCACGCCGGTGCTGCGCTCGAGCTGCTCGCGCAGCGCGGCGAACCTGGCGCTGGCCAGCGTGCCGCGCGTGGCCATGACGCCGACCACGCCGTTCCTGGACTTCGCCGCCGCCGGCTTGAGGCCGGGCTCGACGCCGACGATGATCAGCGCCGGCCAGCGTTCGCGCAGCGCGCGGATGGCGGCGGCGGTGGCGGTATTGCAGGCCACCACCAGCGCCTTCGCTCCCTGTTGCAGCAGGAATTCGGCGATGCCGAGAGAGCGCGCGACGATCTCTTCCTCGCTGCGCCCGCCATAGGGCGCATGGCCGGAATCGGCGAAGTAGAGCAGGTCTTCGTGCGGCAGCAGGCTGCGGATGTACTTCAGCACCGACAGGCCGCCGATGCCGGAATCAAAAACCCCGATGGGTGCGTCGCGCACGGCCACCGGGGTTGCGGGCTGCAAGCCTTGATTCACGTGACGGTCAGGCGACGGTCACCGGGATGTTGCCGAGGCTGCCGCTGGCGATGCGTTCGGCCCATTCCTTCGGGCCGGTGTTGTGCACCGAGATGCCGTTGGAGTCCACCGCGACCGTGACCGGCATGTCCTTGACCTCGAACTCGTAGATCGCTTCCATGCCGAGGTCGGCGAAACCGACCACCTTCGCACCCTTGATCGCCTTCGACACCAGGTAGGCGGAACCGCCGACGGCCATCAGGTAGGCCGACTTGTGGTTCTTGATCGACTCGATCGCGACCGGGCCGCGCTCGGCCTTGCCGATCATCGCGATCAGGCCGGTCTGCTCCAGCATCATGTCGGTGAACTTGTCCATGCGGGTGGCGGTCGTCGGGCCTGCCGGGCCGACCACTTCGTCGCGCACCGGGTCGACCGGGCCGACGTAGTAGATGACGCGGTTGGTGAAGTCCACCGGCAGCGGCTCGCCCTTGGCCAGCATGTCCTGGATGCGCTTGTGCGCGGCATCGCGGCCGGTCAGCATCTTGCCGTTCAGGAGCAGGGTCTGGCCCGGCTTCCACGAAGCGACTTCTTCCTTGGTCAGCTTGTCGAGGTCGACGCGCCTGGATTTCTGGGTGTCCGGCACCCACTGCACGTCCGGCCACTCCGACAGCGACGGCGGCTCGATATATGCCGGGCCGGAACCGTCGAGCACGAAATGCGCATGGCGGGTGGCCGCGCAGTTCGGGATCATCGCGACCGGCTTGGATGCGGCGTGGGTCGGGTACATCTTGATCTTGATGTCGAGCACCGTGGTCAGGCCGCCGAGGCCCTGGGCGCCGATGCCGAGCGCGTTGACCTTCTCGTACAGCTCGAGACGCAGTTCTTCGGTCTTGTTGCGCGGGCCGCGCAGCTTGAGCTCGTACATGTCGATGTCTTCCATCAGCGACTCCTTGGCCATCAGCATCGCCTTCTCGGCGGTGCCGCCGATGCCGATGCCGAGCATGCCGGGCGGGCACCAGCCGGCGCCCATGGTCGGCACCGTCTTGAGCACCCAGTCGACGATGGAGTCGGAGGGGTTGAGCATGACGAACTTCGACTTGTTCTCCGAGCCGCCGCCCTTGGCCGCGACCTGCACATCCACGGTATTGCCGGGCACGAGTTCCATGTGCACCACCGCCGGCGTGTTGTCCTTGGTGTTCTTGCGCTCGAACTGCGGATCGGCGACGACCGATGCGCGCAGCATGTTTTCCGGATTGTTGTAGCCGCGGCGCACGCCCTCGTTGACGGCGTCGACGATGGAGCCGGAGAAGCCCTCGAAGCGCACATCCATGCCGATCTTCAGGAAGACGTTGACGATGCCGGTATCCTGGCAGATCGGGCGCTTGCCTTCGGCGCACATCTTGGAGTTGGTCAGGATCTGGGCGATCGCATCCTTGGCCGCCGGGCTCTGCTCGGTCTGGTAGGCGCGCGCCAGGTGCTGGATGTAATCGACCGGATGGTAGTAGCTGATGTACTGCAGTGCGGCGGCTACCGATTCGATCAGGTCTTCTTGCTTGATGATGGTCATGATGTCCTGCCTGTCAGGTGGGGGTTCAGTGGGATTCCTTGTCATGCGCAATGGCCGGCGCCATGATGCGGTCGCAGGCGGCGATCGCCATCGCCGACAGCAGGAAGGCGAGGTGGATGCCGGTCTGGGCGAGCAGGGTCTTGGCGTCGTAGGCGTTGGCGTTGATGAACGTCTTGAGCAGATGGATCGAGGAGATGCCGATGATCGCGGTCGCCAGCTTCACCTTCAGCACCGAGGCGTTCACGTGCGACAGCCACTCGGGCTGGTCGGGGTGGCTTTCCAGGTTCATGCGCGAGACGAAGGTTTCATAGCCGCCGACGATGACCATGATCAGCAGGTTGGAGATCATCACCACGTCGATCAGGCCGAGCACCACCAGCATGATGATGCTTTCGGTGAGCTTGGTCGGCCGCGGCGCGCCGTCGATCGCTACCGCGCTGATGATGTGCTCGAGCGATGCCGGATTGCCCATCGCCGCGCCGATCAGGTCGACCAGCTCGATCCAGAAATGATAGACGTAGACGCCCTGCGCGAGAATCAGGCCGATGTACAGCGGCAGCTGCAGCCAGCGGCTCATGAAAATCAGGTTGGGCAGGGGGCGGATGGGCCGTGCGGCCTTGTGCGTTTCGGTGTCGGTCGATTTCATGAAGAGGGGCAATACTGCTTGGACAAAACCCGCGCATTTTACACCGGCGCCCCGCTCCACATGGCCCTGCCGTCGTTCGCGCGCCGACCCGTGAGCTGCATCAATGGCAACTTGACAAGATCGGCTATAACCCTAGCCCCGGTGCCTTCGCTTGTATAAAAAGCATGTGTAAGGCTTAAGTAAGAGTAGGGGCTTAAGGTCGCACACCAAACAGACCAACACATCTGGAGACGCACATGGCCGACATCGAAACCTTCAAGCAGGAAAACCGCATCTTCAATCCCCCGGCCGATTTTGTCCGCGACGCGGCGATCTCGGGCATGGACAACTACAAGGCGATGTGCGCCGCCGCTGAGCGCGACTACGAGGGCTTCTGGGCCAACCTGGCGCGCGAGAACATCAGCTGGCAGAAGCCCTTCACCAAGGTGCTGGACGAATCGCAGGCGCCGTTCTACAAGTGGTTCGACGACGGCCAGCTCAACGTCTCCTACAACTGCCTCGAGCGCAACCTCCAGAACGGTAACGCGGAAAAAACCGCCATCATCTTCGAGGCCGACGACGGCACGGTCACCCGCGTCAGCTATCAGCAGCTGCACGACAAGGTCTGCCAGGTCGCGAATGGCCTGAAGTCCCTCGGCATCAGGAAAGGCGACCGCGTCGTCATCTACATGCCGATGTCGGTGGAAGGCATCGCCGCCATGCAGGCCTGCGCGCGCATCGGCGCCACCCATTCCGTCGTGTTCGGCGGCTTCTCGGCCAAGTCCCTGCAGGAGCGCATCATCGATGCCGGCGCGGTCGCCGTCATCACCGCCGACGAGCAGGTCCGCGGCGGCAAGCAGCTGCCGCTCAAGGCCATCGTCGACGAGGCGCTTGCCATGGGCGGCTGCGACTCGATCAGGAACATCATCGTCTACCGCCGCACCGGCGGCAACATCAACATGCAGCAGGGACGCGACCTGTGGCTGCAGGATGTGACCGCCGGCCAGGCCGCCACCTGCGAGCCGGAATGGGTCAACGCGGAACATCCGCTGTTCATCCTATATACCTCCGGTTCGACCGGCAAGCCCAAGGGCGTCCAGCATTCCTCCGGCGGCTACCTGCTGTGGGCGGCGCTGACGATGAAGTGGACCTTCGACATCAAGCCGACCGATGTCTTCTGGTGCACCGCCGACATCGGCTGGGTCACCGGCCACACCTACATCGCCTACGGTCCGCTGGCCGTCGGCGCAACCCAGATCGTGTTCGAGGGCGTGCCCACCTATCCGCACGCCGGCCGTTTCTGGGACATGATCGCCCGCCACAAGGCCACCATCTTCTACACGGCGCCCACCGCGATCCGCTCCCTGATCAAGGCTTCCGAAGCCGATGCCAAGGTGCATCCGAAGAACTTCGACCTGTCCAGCCTGCGCCTGCTCGGCTCCGTCGGCGAGCCGATCAATCCGGAAGCCTGGATGTGGTACTACCGGAACGTCGGCAACGAGAAATGCCCGATCGCCGACACCTTCTGGCAGACCGAAACCGGCGGCCACATGATCACCCCGCTGCCGGGCGCCACGCCGATGGTCCCGGGCTCCTGCACGCTGCCGCTGCCCGGCATCCAGGCCGCGGTCGTCGACGAGACCGGCAACGAGCTGCCGAACGGGCAGGGCGGCATCCTGGTCGTCAAGCGTCCGTGGCCGTCAATGATCCGCACCATCTGGGGCGACCCGGAGCGCTTCAAGAAGAGCTACTTCCCCGAAGAGCTCGGCGGCAAGATGTACCTCGCGGGCGACGGCGCGGTGCGCAACGAGCAGACCGGCTACTTCACCATCACCGGCCGCATCGACGACGTGCTCAACGTCTCCGGCCACCGCATGGGCACGATGGAGATCGAATCGGCGCTGGTCGCCAACCCGCTGGTCGCCGAAGCGGCGGTCGTCGGCAAGCCGGACGAAACCACCGGCGAAGCCATCTGCGCCTTCGTCGTGCTCAAGCGCGCGCGTCCGAACGGCGACGAAGCCAAGCAGATCGCCAAGGAACTGCGCGACTGGGTCGCCAAGGAAATCGGCCCGATCGCCAAGCCCAAGGAAATCCGCTTCGGCGACAACCTGCCCAAGACCCGCTCCGGCAAGATCATGCGCCGCCTGCTGCGCGTGCTCGCCAAGGGCGAACAGATCACGCAAGACGTATCGACACTCGAGAACCCGGCCATCCTGGAACAACTCAAGCAGGCGCAATAAGCACGCGCGCCTGACACAGGAGGAGACAAGGAAAGGGCGCGGCCAAAAGCCGCGCCCTTTTTCCATTCCATCCATCCTTCCAGCCCGAAATATTGCTGAAATTCCGCCGACTGCTGCTATAATGTGCGGCTTCGCGTACCAGCGATACGAATCCAGGAGAGATGGATGAGTGGTTTAAGTCGCACGCCTGGAAAGCGTGTATAGGTTAATAGCCTATCGGGGGTTCGAATCCCCCTCTCTCCGCCAAGAACAAGCAAGGCCTCCATCCGGAGGCCTTTTTGTTTTGGTTGACCCGTCCTGAAATGCGTTGACACTTTTTTGGAGGTGTCAAATGGACAGAGGGATCAAGCGTACGCAGCGGGACTACACGCTGGCTTTTAAGTTGGCGGTAGTTGACGAGGTGGAAAAAGGCG
>NZ_BPMK01000019.1 GCF_019656455.1 Noviherbaspirillum aridicola | reverse complement strand
CCTTCGCGCCTGCCTCGGCTTCCTTCAGGATGCCTATGATTTGTTCTTCTGTGAAACGCTTCTTCATGCTACCTCCCACGGAGGCAGACTCTACATCATTGCCGTACTAATCTCGGGGAGCAGGTCAAAGCAATATTCGCCATTCGGGTGCAATTCTCTTTGTGCCCTTCCTGTTTTGCCATGCCCTCCAATTGCCCGTCCTGCAATCACTGCACCCTGCGCGACCTCGCCGATACAGCAACGATGCTAGTTTGGATGTCGGATGAGTCTGGAACATGTACGTATGTCAGTGCCTGCGATACCTCATCGAGAGATACGACAGGCTTCAAGATATCCGATTGGCTCAATTTTGTTCATCCGGACGACAGACTCCGGCTAGGTAAGCATTTTACTGCTGCCTACCAACAACGCGAAAAATACGAGTTCGAATACCGCCTTGTCCGTCAGGACGGTTCGGTCCGCTGGATGCGAAGTTCAGCCGCCCCCCGTTTTTCAGAATCGGGAGAGTTTGTCGGATACGTGGGAGCCATAGCTGAAGCATCGCCATACCATGAGGTGCAGATAAGCCTAGCAAGAAGTGAGGCAGTGCTTCGAATGATGATGGAGCACAGCTCAGACCTCATCACGCATCACGCGCCGGACTCCGGCGTTTACTTGTACGTATCCCCGTCCTCCGAGCTGCTCCTGGGTTACAAGCCAGAAGAGCTTTTGGGGAGAAGCTGCTACGAAGACTTTCATCCTGATGACCGAGCTTTAGTACGCTCCGAAATCCAGCGCCAGGCGCAAGGAGATATGAGCAGCAGGCTACTCGAGTTTCGTGTTCGAAATAAAGAGGGCCACTATATTTGGGTAGGCGCCAACATACGGGTGCTTATTGACCCATTGACAGGTGAAAAGCTTGGCTCAGTCGTCGTCTCGCGAGATATCCAGGCGCAACGCGATGCACGCGAAGAGCTTATTAGGAGCGAGGCACGCTTTCGTAGCCTAACTAACCTATCGTCGGATTGGTTCTGGGAAACCGATGAACAGGGGCGCTTTACGTATGTCTCTGACGGCCTTTACAGGCTATTTGGCATTCGACCGGAAGAAGTGATTGGAAGAACCAGAACGGAACGCGCAGCGGACAGAACGGAGCCAGGACTGCTTGAGTACCTCGCGAAAGTCGAACGACGTGAGCCGTTTCGCGACTTACCGTACTCCGTCTTCGTGCCCGAGAAAGGCACTATAGGTTGCGCAGCGCTTTCGGGTGAACCTATTTACGATGGCAATCGCTTTATTGGATATCGTGGCGTCGGGCGGGATATCACCGATAGCATGCAGGCTCAGAAGCGTTTGCAGGACTTGGCGAATCACGACGCGTTAACTGGCCTGCCGAATCGTGCTCACTTATCGGAGCGTCTCAGGACTTTGTTGGATAACTGTGGCAGTGATGACCGAGTAGCCGTTCTCTTCATTGACCTCGACCGCTTTAAGGAGGTCAATGACACGCTTGGCCACGCGAGAGGCGATGAACTTTTAAGCGAAGTAGCGCAACGCTTGAGGCAAAGTATCGCCGCGTCCGACATTGTCGCACGCTTAGGAGGAGATGAATTCGTAGTTGTATCTCAATGTATCAACGGTGCGCAGTCCGCAATGCAGCTTGTGGAGAAACTGAGATACGCGCTAGACGCTCCAATAGAGTTAGCGGCACACGAAGTTTTCGTACGTTCGTCAATCGGGATTAGCATGTTCCCTCAGGACGGACGCTCGGAAGAGGATTTACTCCAACATGCCGACATAGCAATGTATCGTGCAAAAGAGGAGGGGCGAAACGGATACCGGTTCTACACGGAGGAGATGGGGATACAGGTCCGGGAGCGAATGACCATTGATAATTCGCTGCACCGGGCACTCGAGAGGAATGAGTTCGAGCTGTACTATCAGCCCAAGTTCGACTTAAGCTCTCTGCGTGTCGTCGGAATGGAAGCCCTTATCCGATGGAACCACCCGCAATTAGGGCGTGTGTCACCACTCGATTTCATCCCTATGGCAGAGGAGCGAGGCTTTATCTCTGAAATCGGAAAATGGGTACTAGAAGAGGCGTGTCGGTTCACAGCGCGGCTGATGGCGGCACAAGGTCAAGAACTTAAGGTTTCCGTGAATTTGTCGGCAAGGCAAGTGCAGGAAGGCCTGCTGATTCGACACGTGGTTGAGGCACTTGAACGTTCGGCTCTAACACCGGGCAGCTTGGAGCTCGAGCTGACAGAGACGGCGATGATTGCAAACTTGGCCGCTTCGGCCGATGTCTTCACTGAGTTGAAATCCCTGGGTGTGTCACTGGCTGTGGACGACTTTGGCACAGGGTATTCTGGTCTCGCCTATCTCGGACAACTTCCTTTCGACGTACTCAAGCTTGACCGTTCCTTTATCAACCAAAAGGAGAAGAATGGTCTGGGTAACCGAAAGATAATCCGCGCCTTTATTCGGATGGCCCAGAGCCTGAATTTATCGGTTGTTGCTGAAGGTGTAGAGACGTCAGAGATACTGAGCTTCTTACGCGAGGTTGGCTGCAATGAAGCTCAGGGCTACCTCTTTTCTCGGCCACTCCCCGCCGACGAGTTCGAAACGTTTATTGCGACGCACGAAGCGCGATTGCTGGTCTTATAAGTTGAACGTCCGCTACTCAAAACCAAAAAAAGGTCAACTACCGGACGCAGTAAACGGTAATGACGTTTCAAAACGTCTTTTTGTTCTCGTCTAAGCTCAGTTTACTCGCGGCAACGACACGGTGTTTTCCTCGTGCTTTAGCAACATA
This sequence comes from Noviherbaspirillum aridicola, assembly GCF_019656455.1. Lineage (GTDB taxonomy): Bacteria > Pseudomonadota > Gammaproteobacteria > Burkholderiales > Burkholderiaceae_D > Noviherbaspirillum > Noviherbaspirillum aridicola. The sequence continues at coordinate 104,786 of NZ_BPMK01000019.1, read as the reverse complement.
CATGGCTGTATCTGCTTTCTGTAGTAGTGCTTCAGTCGTTATACCGTCGAGGGGATAAGTTGCTACACCAATGCTTGCCGACACCAAGCATGATTGACCACTGATGCGATAGGGGAAAGAGATGGCGTCCAGCAGTCCTTCCGCGACTTGCACGCCATCGTCCGAACCGGCACCAAAAAGCAAGACTGCAAATTCGTCACCGCCATGTCTCGATACAGCGTCTGCGGCCCGTGTTTGGGTCCGCATACGCTGCGCCACTTGTATCAGGAGTTCGTCGCCTGCTTGGTGGCCTAGCGAATCGTTCACTTTTTTGAAGCCGTCCAAATCAATAAAAAGCACAGAAAAGGGTGCGTTGGTCCGCTGGGCGACTGCAAGCTGCTGGTCGGTCAAATGCTTGAAAAGAACACGATTTGGTAGGCCAGTGAGGGCGTCATGGTTTGCGCGATGTTGGGCACTCTGTAGTAAGTCCGCTGCGCGCAATAATTCGCTTCCAACTTCCTCGGCTTCCTTGAAGTAAAACTGCGGTAGCGCCGGAGTCTCCCCTCGTCCTAAAGCAAGAGCAGGTGTCCGTAACTCACGGACAGTCAGTGCAATCTTCCGAGCCACTACCCACACCGCGACCACGGCAACTGCTGTTGCAAGCAATAAGGCGATACTCGACAGTACGAGTCGCAGGCGCAGTTCGGTCGCTAGGTCTTCTGCAGGTATTCCGATGGCCACAACCCACCGGGAAGACGCTGCTCGACTGAAGACACCGAGTACACGTCGCCCGTCCACGGTTGCCCCGTTGAACAAACCTTCATCACTGCCACCCATTGCACTCAGAAGGCTTGCATTTCCGGGCATGCGGAAGTACTGAGGAAGATTCGTCGTTCTACTAATGATGTGCCCGTGCTCGTCCACAATGGAGACCAACCAGGAATCCGGCACCGGCAAGGCAAGGTGCAGCTTCGTAAATTCCTGCACGCGAACCAGTCCCGTCAAGTTCAGCACATGCTCCCCTCTGACTTCTACAGGCACCGTCACGGCGACTACCGGCTCTTGTGCAAAGCCTCCGAGGTAGGGTTCTGAAATCTTCGGCACCGTAGGTACATCAACGTAGTATTTGCGGTCCCAAGATGCCCACTCGTAATTTCGGTGGGTCGAGTCGTACAAAACCCTGCCCTTCAAATCGGTTACAGCGAGGCCGGCGAGCCACTCCGGGGGCCCCCCATGAATACTATCCAACAAGAAATTGTCTAGGTTCCCGCTGCGTAGAGAGGGTAAAACGGCGAGGGCCTCAAGTACCGCCACGGCCGTCTGGAGTTTGGCATCTACTAGCTGAGCTAAGTGGCGAGTCGTGGAAATGGTGCCTTGCACTAATGAGCGTCGTTCTAGCGTGTAGTTGTGCCAGTACATGCCACCTGATACAAGGAGCGTCGGCAGAGTGCACAAGACGACGAGCAAGCCCAGGCGCCTTCGAATGGAGGGAGAATGGGAAAATCTCATTCCAGAGGTAAAAGAGTGTGAAAACGAATGATGCATGACATTATGGCTAGAAAACTGGAATGTTGTTACCTCACAACAATAGCCACACGAGGAGCATGGGAGTTGGCTGGCCCGAAGTTCTCGAATTCGCGCCTGATTCCACACGGCACAGGGTGTCATTGAGCTAGGACACGACATCGCGCTACCAAGTTGTAACATCGCGTTCTCCCGGCAGTCCAATAGGAACGGCACTGCGAAACCCTTCCGGGAGAAAGAATGCGGCCCGCCTACTCAGGCCTGTCTCGACATCACAACTTACACGAGCCAAAGCGCTTCGTCGTCTTTTGCATTCCCTATTTTGTCGTCGCTTGTATCGCGGTAGCTGTGCTGTCGACAGTGGCGTGGTCGGTTTTTTTGGCGGAATTGGACAAGGACCACGACAGCACAGAGGCCAGTGCATTTCGAACCACACGTGCAGTATCTGAAGCATACGCGGGCCACCTATACCGGATGCTTGAGAGCGTTGACCAGTTGACGATGCATGTACGGCACGGATGGCAGGCCGGGCAAAGCAACTACCGACTCAACCAAGACGGAGCAGTAAATATCTTCCCTACACGTTCGGGCTTTGACGCGACTATCCTCGACAGAGATGGAAATGTAGTCACGAGCACTATCTCCAACATAGAAGGACCGAGTGCGAAAGGCGAGCCATTTTTTCTAGCACACAAGCAGGACGCCGGTGACTTCCTATACATTGGGCCGCCTAGAGAAGGAATCTTCAAGAAAGCCACAGTAGTTCAATTTTCAAGGAAGCTGAATACTGGTGAGCAGTCCTTTTCCGGTATTGTCCTAGTCAGTGTAATCCCCGATTACTTCATCGCAGGGTTCGGCGAGGGGGTCTTGGGCCAGAAGGGACTACTGGCCATCCTGGATTCAGATATGGTTACTCGGATTACCCGAGTTGGGGCCGACGTACAGCCTCCTGATGCCCCAGCCATTCGAGCCCGTGTGCCGTTACCCGAGCTCAGTGGTACTCAGATAGTTCGCGGCGAAGATATTTTTGTGGACAAACGCACGCGATACGTCAGTTGGCACCCGACCGACAATTACTCAATGGTGGTCTTAGCAGGCCTTGACCAGGAAGAAGTGCTGGCTCCCTTCCTGGCTTATCGGGCTACAGCTCTGCGAAACGGACAGATGTTGACGTTAGTCGTTCTAGCCGCGGCTCTTCTGTCCGCACTTGCAGTGTCGCGACTAGCGTGGAGAAAGACACAAGTCGATGCTCTTCAAATGACCTACAGGACAGCGACAGAAAGCGGAGCGGACGGTTTCATCATTGCTAGACCACTGCTAATGAATGATGGTACACCTGCAGACTTCCTGGTGTTGGACTGCAATCAAAAAGCTGCTGAGCTGTTGGGACGCAACCGTAAGGACTTACTGGGACAGTCGGTAACGAATGCCTACAAAGGTAGTGCACTTAGCCGCATTATCGAAGTATTTCGTCATGCTACTAAGTCTGGGTTCCATGAAGGAGAGCTTGAGATTGAAGACTGCAGCAGAGGCGGTTCCAAGTGGTTAGAGCTGAAGATAGCAAGGCCAGATGGCGACCTTGCTATCACAGTTCGAGATATCACCCATCACAAGATGCACCTAAAAGAACTGGAGCGGCTTGGTAGCGAGGATGCTTTAACCGGCTTGCTTAATCGCCATTGGCTCAATCAGAACTTGCCACTGGCTGTTATGCGTGCAAGGAAAAACCAACAGAGGCTGAGTCTCCTTTTCATAGATTTGGATGGATTCAAAGCCGTGAATGACACTCTTGGGCATGAGGCGGGAGACGAGTTGTTACGTACTGCAGGCAAAAGACTGAAAGAAGCGGTACGGCCACAGGACAGCGTGGTGCGAATTGGGGGTGATGAATTTGTCATTCTCCTCGAAAATGTTCAATCCACTGCGGACTCAGCACAGGTCGCAGAACGAATTCTGTATGCATTCCAACAGCCCTTTCGTTTGCAAAAAGGAATACGGTCAATTGCCACGTCGATTGGAATAAGTTTGTTCCCCGATGATGCTGATGCCGCTGACGTACTGATACAAAACGCAGACATGGCGATGTACGCGGTGAAGACGAGTGGCAAGAACGACTATCGTTTTTTTGATGCAGGCTTCGCTCAAGAGGTCCAGAGCAAGCATCAGCGCGAGCTGGAACTAAAGCACGCTCTACAACACGGCGAGATTGGGATTCACTTCCAGCCCCGTGTATCCCTTCAAACCGGAGAGACGTGCAGTATGGAGGCTTTAGCACGCTGGCACCACCCCTCCAGGGGTCTTGTTCAGCCAGATGAGTTCATACCGCTCGCCGAGGAAACGGGCCTCATAGTGCAGGTGGGAGAGATAGTCCTGCAGCAGGTATGCGCTCAGTTGGCGACGTGGACCCGTGCAGGGCAGAAGGTCGTACCTGTGTCAATCAACATCGCAGCAAGACATTTCAAAGATGCTGACGTAGTAGCCCTTATTGAGGCCGCGCTCGAGCGCTATGACTTGTGTCCGGGTTTGCTGGAGGTAGAGATTACAGAGTCGACAATGATGAGCAATCTGGAAAACGTGTACGCCGCGTTAGATAAGTTGCAGAAGTTGGGCGTTACGTTGCTAGTGGACGATTTTGGCACTGGTTACTCGTCTCTTTCACTTCTTCAGGAACTTGACTTCGATGTCCTCAAGGTAGACATGGCATTTACGCGACAGCTAGGCCAGAAGGAGTCGGGAGTGACGCTTTTCAGCACCATCATCGCCATGGCTCATTCCTTGGGGATGAAGGTCGTTGCGGAGGGTGTTGAGACCCAAGAACAGGCCAGGCGACTACGGGATATGAAGTGTGACGAGATTCAAGGCTTCCTCATTTCTCCCGCAGTTCAAGCAGAAGCATGCGAGCCTTTCGTGTCAAAGGTATTCCACCTTCACTAACGTCGGTGTTATGCCAAAGCTCAGTTCAACTTGGAGAGCACGCGCAGGACTTCCGTGATTCGGTAAGGTTTTTTCAGGAACTCAAATTCGTGTACGTCACGTTTGCCATCCTCGTCTGCGGAGTTCGGATACCCCGAAACCAAAACTATTTTGAGACCTGGGAGTATCTTTCGCGCCTCCGTACCCAACTCTATTCCGCTCATTCCTGGCATAACGACGTCTGTTAGCATCGCGGAAATGTCGGTTTGACTCGTGAGGATACGCAGAGCTTCTTCTCCACTTTCAGCAGTAATGACTTCAAACCCGATGTCCTGGAGTAGCGCCTCGGCCATCTCCAATAGGTCGACGTTGTCGTCCACAAGCAGAACCTTGCCTATAACGCTGGTCTGCTTCTGAGCAGTACTTAAGAGCGTCTCGCCTAGCTCTTGTCCTAGGGGCTTCGGGTCCTCGTTGCTAAGACGTCTGTGGGGTGAAGGACAGGAGCTAGACATTACTGTTGATGAACGGCAAGTGCAGTCTGCACGGCTTATTATTTTACTCCGCTTTCCCACTTTCGAGACTATTGTCGACGGGAAGATATACGGAAATTGACGTACCTTGGCCGGGGGCAGAGTGAATCGTAAGGTCACCGTCTGATTGCTTAACGAAGCCAAATACTTGGCTAAGTCCCATCCCGGTTCCTTCGCCAACCGGTTTCGTGGTGAAGAAGGGTTCGAAGGCCCTGGCAGCCACCTCTGCTGTCATTCCATCGCCATCGTCGGATACTGTGACCTTCGCGTATCGGCCTGCAGGCAGACTTGGTATTTCTCCTGGACGCAAGATTACCTCCTCAGTGCTGACGGTGAGGTTTCCGCCCTTTGGCATCGCATCGCGCGAGTTTGTCATCAGGTTCAGTATGGCGACTTCAAATTGGGTGGCGTCGACCATTACTTCGCCCAGGGTAGCCGCGAGATTGAAGTGCACTCGTACGGTGCGGTCAGTAACCTGTTGGAGAACCGGGTCGAACGTTCGGAGCAGCTCGTTGAGATTATGTCTCTCGCGCTTCAGTGGTTGCTTTCGCGCGAACGCTAGTAGTTGCTCTGTCAAACTTGATGCGCGGTTAGCAGCCCGCTCCATACTTGCCAAAACCTTGGGGTTTGGTGCGTCATCTGGCCTGGATTTTAGTCTTTCGAGCCCACTCACGATAACCGCCAACAAATTGTTGAAGTCGTGAGCGATTCCTCCTGTTAGCTTGCCAATGGCATCCATTTTTTGCGCCTGGAAGAGAGCTTCACGAGCTTGTTCGAGAGCGCGCGCCGTCTCCATCCTCTCGGTGATATCTCTCGTAATTTTCGCGAAGCCTATCAGGTCGCCCATGTCGTTGCGTATGGCGTCGATAATGACGTGCGCCCAGAAACGAGTTCCGTCCTTTCTTACTCGCCATCCCTCCATTTCAGTCCGGCCATCATCAGCTGCTTTCCTGAGAGCAGCTGCTGGGATGCCCGCCTCTTGGTCTTCTGGCGTGTAAAACCGGGAGAAACTGGTGCCTAGAACCTCATTCTCTGTATAGCCCTTTATGCGTTGCGCCCCCTGGTTCCAGTTTGTGACCTGGCCGGATGGCGACAACATGTAAATGGCGTAATCAGTGACACCTTGGACAAGCAGGCGGAACCGCTCTTCACTTGCTCGCAAAGCCTCCTGTGCCTGCCGACGTTCTGTCACATCCCTGGTGATTTTTGCGAAGCCAATCAACTGGCCGGCGTCGTCTCTGATAGGGTCAAGGACCACACTCGCCCAGAACCTCCGACCGTTCTTGTGAACACGCCAGCCTTCCTCTTCGTATTTGCCCTGCTCGGCCGCTATGCGTAACGCTCGGGACGGTTTTCCGCTCTCTTGGTCTTCCGCCGGATAGAATTTGGAAAAATGTTGCCCGATAATCTCTTCTGCTGTGTAGCCCTTGAAGCGTTGGGCGCCTGCGTTCCAGCTATTGACAATCCCCTCTGGGGATAGCATGTACACGGCGTAGTCCGTGACACTGGAGAGAAAAAGTCGAAACTGTTCCGTGGAAACATTGCTCCAGGGATTGGTGGTAATCGGTGCAACAGTACTCGAGGTGCTCATGCGCGCAGTTTAACAGCCAGCCCAGATTTAGGTTCGAGTGATTACAGATAGAAAATAAAAGAAAAGCTTGGTGTATTTCCCGCATACAATGAATTCTTGCTCTTCACAGGTGCCCGGAAATGCTCCAAAACCAAGTTGCACTTGTCGCCGACCCCGACCCGCAAATTTCGGAACTGCTTTCCGAAATGCTTCGAATAATGAAGTGCACGGCCATTCCCGTCATGAATGCACATGAGGCTTCACGCATTACGAATGGCGTGATATTCGACTTCGCGGTAATGTCAGTCGACCCGCATAGCTCTCAGTTGGACCTTTCGCTCATCGTCTCAACCAGGGCCAAACAGCCGCACGTGAAGGTCATTGGGATTAGCAGCGATATCAACGAACCGACAAACGCTACAAAAACCCAAGTGGACATCTTCTTGAGGAAACCTTTCAATTTCGAACAGCTCGACAGTGCCATTCGCTCAGTCATTGATGTGGGAAGCTAGTGGGAGGCGAGTGCTTGCCGAAGAATCGGCTCGCCTCAGGAAGAATCGGCTCACTACAGCGGAGAATCGGCTCACCGGCTGAACCAAGAGAGACCAGAGATGACGACTGAACAAATGCAGCGCTGAATTATCAGACTGGTGTCGTCTCCTCAGCCCTGCTAAGTTAGCCCGCGTAAAGCGGACTTTTTCACATATTCTGCTGGGACGCCCGTTGTCGTTCGTTGTCGTAAAAACGACAATTGCCGTTTTTACGACAATAAGTGCGGTCGCAATTCCCTCGCTCGTAGACACTGATGCCATCAGTGTCGTCGGCGAGTGCCAGCGTACCGCCGGCCGCGCAAACTGCTTGGCCGGCCGTTCTAAGTCACTTCTTGTCAGCCGGAGTAACGTCGACGTCAGGTACTCGCACAGTCCGTTCTTCTTTTTTCACTGTCGGCACCTCAACCTTCTTCTCCTTGCTGTTCACAGCCACGTCAGGAGTCTTTACGTCGTATTCCGGCATTCTGGCGCTACCTTCTTGGGTCTTCTCGACGTTGTATTTAGGCAGATTGACGCTTCCCTCTTGCGTCTTATCGACGTCGCAACCAGCCAGTCCAGCGGCAAAAAAAGCTGCAGTACCAATTTGTACGAGTATTTTCGCCATGTCATGGTCCTTTCAAAATTTAGCTTCTGAAGTATTGACGCGAATGTCTGAGCTGAGTTGTTGGCAATTTGTTAAATTAAGTGACTTTTCGTTAACGGAAATAGTAAAGGTCCTCATTGAGGAGCTACGGATAGCCCGCGCTGTACGTGCAAGACCGGCAAAAAGACTATGTCCGGCGGGATATTACTCTTCAGTAACTATTGCAAGCCTTGGGGTGCGCTACGATACGAAGTATTTGCGTGACGAACTGCACGGCAGCAGTTTCCCGGGAGTAGCTGGTGAACACTGCCGCAAGTGTCACTCCATAAGGTGTTAAACGCGGCGTCGGGGTCACCGAGTGCTCACACCATCACGAACGAGAATGGAACGATACGTGAAGTTTTGGCAATATGTTGACGACTTACTTGCAGTTCTAGAACCAACCGGAGTCATACGACAAATCAATCCGGCGTGGGAGAACCTGCTGGGTTTCTCTGCAGAGGAGATTGTCGGGCGAGGTCTTTCGGAGCTGATTCACGAGGAAGATAGGAAGAAACTCGCCAACGAACTCTCCGCACTTCTAGTCGACCATCCGAGGAAGCTTGAGATTAGAGTTCTGCGCAAGGACGGCTCGTATTGCTTGGTTGCATGGCAATTCACCTCCGATGGGGAGAGGTTTTATGGGGTGGGTCGCGATGTCACCCGGGAAAAGAAGCAAGAAGAACAACTTAAGCAAGCTGACCAAGTACGTCTGCACCTAGCGCTGGCCGCAGGGGAAATGGGCGCCTGGGAGTGGGACTTAAAGACTAGCGAGGTGTCTTGGCTGGAAGGGGCCGCTCAGGTACATGGCACTAGCGGCAAATGGTCACCATTTTCCGTTGAGGAGTACATGACCTATGTGCACCCGGAGGATAGGGACGCACTTGGAGATGTAATGGCTGAGGTGGCGAGAGAGGGAAAGAACCACCATGCCGAGTACCGTGTTGTCTGGGAAGATGGCACTGTGCACTGGATTGAAGCGCGCGGAGAGATGTTCTTCGATGAACTCGGCGAGCCCTCCTATATGGCGGGCGTGAGCATAGACATTACGCGACGCAAGCGCGCAGAAAAAGACAAAGAATTCCTGGTTCGGGCTACGGCAGAACTTGCGGCCTTAGTCGAGCCGCAAAGCACGCTCGACCGCTTGGCACGTCTTGCCGTGCCCGCTTTTGCCGACTGGTGTGCAATCGATATGCTTGCTGACGACGGGAGTTTGACACGCGTGTCAGTTGCACACGCAGACCCGGGAAAAGTAAAGCTTGCCGAAGAAATTCACAGGCGGTTCCCTCCTGACCCAAACATCGATGAGGGAACTTGGGGAGTAATTAGGTCTGGCCGTTCACGGTTCATTAGTGAGATTACGGACGCCATGGTCAATGCAATCATAAAAGACCCGGACCGACGCGCAATGCTGAAGGAACTTGGCATGCGTTCGTACCTTGCTGTTCCATTGTCAGCTCACGGGAAAACTACGGGAGTCATTACGTTCTTTGCGGCGGAGTCGGGCCGCTTGTACGCTGAAGATGATTTATTACTCGCCGAGGAGCTGGCACACCGGGCAGCGGTTGCAATTGAAAACGCAGAACTGTATCGAGAGCTGAAAGCGGCAGACCGAGCCAAGAATATTTTTCTTGCCACGCTGGCTCATGAGCTAAGGAATCCTCTCGCAGCCATTGTCAGCGGTCTTGCATTGGTAAAACTCACGTCGAACGACCCTGAGCGAGTTGAGCAAACTGCCGCTGTCATGACGCGGCAATCCGACTATCTCACTCGCCTAGTGGACGACCTGATGGACATTGCCCGGATTACGAGCGGAAAAATGGAGCTCAAGAAGGAGCAGGCCAGCCTTGTTTCGATTCTTAACGGTGCAATCGAGGCTTCGCGGTCGGCCATTGAGGCAGCTGGGCACCGTTTGTCCGTATCTTTGCCAGGTCAGCCTACTCCTGTTCTGGCTGATACGGTTCGCCTTGCCCAGGTATTCTCCAATCTGTTGACCAACGCCGCCAAATACACGCCTCATGGCGGGCAAATCGATGTTTCGGTTGAATGCCCTGGACCAGAGTATGTGGTACGTGTCCGTGATAACGGTGCCGGGATATCGTCAGATATGCTTGAGCATGTGTTTAAACTGTTCACTCAGGTAAAGCACCCAATCGAGACTGGCGATGGTGGCTTGGGCATTGGTCTCGCCATTGTCGAAGGTTTGGTATCCGGGCACGGCGGAAGCGTGGAAGCGCACAGCGCAGGCCCGGGCAAGGGCAGTGAATTCGTTGTTCGGCTGCCTCGCGCAACGGCAGCCGAAGTACCTGGAGTCACTTCGGAAACTGCAGTAATACAAGCTAGCACCACCAGAGCACTCAGTGTCCTCGTGGTGGATGACAACATCGACGCTGCGTCTACCCTCGCCGAAATCTTACGGATTCTTGGTCACAAAGTACTGCTCGAGAACGACGGATTGAGCGCGGTGATTACGGCGCTGGATTCTCGGCCGGAAGTCATTCTCATGGACCTTGGGCTGCCTGGAATTGACGGCTATGAGGCTGCCAGGAGAATACGTGCGGATGAACGTGGCAAGCGCAGCCGTTTAATAGCTGTCAGTGGATGGGGACAAGAAGAGGACAAGCTACGCTCCCGGGAAGCCGGATTTGATGAGCACTGGGTGAAACCAATTGGACTAGATAGGCTGAAAAACCTCTTGTAGCTAATGGTTGGCCGCAAGTGGCGGAAGCGGTTCCCATGGATATGGGGGGGCCCGCCACTGTCCTTGAGGTTTGTTGCGTCATCCGGTTACGTTTCTAGACACCCTCCCAAGGTCTCGGCTACATTTGTCGGTCTTCCTCGCCGTCCTAGAATTGCCGAGACCAGTATGAGCACAGAACAGACCGCCATTCCAAATATCGACGTGCAGGCTGTCGAGGTGTCCCTGGAGAACCTTGACCAAAACGAGCCGCCGCTACTGCTAAAGCTTGAAGCAGACACCACAATCGGATACGCGGCTATCCAAAACAATGTTCCGGTTGTTCGCGGGCTCACAATAACGAACACTAGCGGTACGTCTCTAGAGAATGTTGATGTTGCTGTCTCCTGCTCGCCGGCATTCGCTGCTCCCACGAGACTTCGCTTCGAGCGCCTAGGGCCTGGCGAAAGCCGTAAGATTGCTCCTCTGGACCTGCAGCCAGACCATTTGTATCTCGCGCAATTGGACGAGTCTGAGCGAGCGACCATCTCGGCAAAGGCTGTCGCTGAAGACAGCGAACTAGGCGACGCCTCGTATACCATCGACGTGCTCGCCTACGAGCAGTGGGCCGGCACTCGTTCGCTGCCAGAGCTGCTCGCTGCCTTCTGCATGCCAAATTCGCGCGTCGTCGACCAACTGATTAGCAAGGCTTCGTCGCTTTTGCGAGAGACGAATGCCGAGCTGCAGATGAGCGGGTACCAGGCCAAGAATCGCGAGAAGGTCTGGAAGCAGATTTCCGCGCTCTATAGTGCAATCGTCGCCGAAAACCTGCATTACTCGAACCCGCCGGCTTCATTTGGAACGGACGGCCAGAAGATTCGCACGCCGGAGCGGATTCTCGACGGTCGTGTCGCCACGTGTCTTGACCTCACCATGCTTTTCGCGTCCTGCCTGGAACAGGCCGGCATAAACCCTGTTGTGCTAGTTAAGGACGGGCATTCCTGGGTCGGGGCGTGGCTGGTCGAAAATTGCTTTCCGACGGCGCTCGTCGACGACGTACAGGCAGTCCGCAAGCGCGTAAAGTCTGGTGAGTTTATTGTTTTTGAGACAACGGGAGTCGCAACCGGGCAGAAGCCGTCTCTGCGCTGGGCGTGCTCCAAGGGAGAGGAATATCTCCATGAGGATTCCAAGTTCCTGTACGCGGTCGATATCCGCCGCGCCCGCGAGGTTCAGATTCGCCCGCTCCCGTCTCGTTCGGCGAAGGTAGACGAGCCGGTGCAGATTGCGGACTCGGCGCCTCCGGCAATCGAGGACATGCCTGCGCTGCCGCCGCTGGACCCTCTCGCAGTACCGGTCATTGAGGTCAGTATTCCTGATACTCCCGAGGGGCGTTTGGCGAAGTGGAAGAGCAAGCTGCTCGATTTGACGCTGCGGAACAAGCTGCTCAACTTCAAGCCGACGAAGACTTCGTTGCGGGTCATTTGCCCTGACCCGAATGCTCTTGAAGACAGCCTCTCGGAAGGCAAAGAATTCAAGATTCGGCCGATGCCGCAACTGATGAGTGGCTCTGACACCCGTGAAGCAGCAGTTTTCACTGCCCGCAACGGTGCATCGCCGCTGGATGCTCTGGCGCTCGATGCCCTCGGCCGCCGCGAAATCATTGTCGATGTGCCCGAAGAGAGCCTAGAGGGACGACTAGTCGAAATCTTCCGTGCAGCTGGAACGGGTTTGGAGGAAGGCGGTGCAAACACACTATTCCTGGCATTTGGCCTCCTCCAGTGGCAAGAGGACAAGGATGCGGAAGCGCAGCATCTGGCGCCCATTCTTCTCGTGCCGGTGACGTTGTCCAGACAGTCAGTGCGCAGTGGTTTCCGCCTCATCCGCCATGACGATGACGCCCTAGTCAATCCGACGCTTATACAGAAGCTCTGGCAGGACTTCAACCTGAAGCTCCCGTCGTTCGACATCCTACCCTCTGACGAGAAGGGCATCGACGTCGGCAAGGTGTTGCAGACGTTCCGGCTACATGTCGGCGAGTTGACGGGTTGGGAGGTCAAAGACCAGGTCCATCTAGGTATTTTTTCGTTCACCAAGTACTTGATGTGGAAGGACCTCCAGGACCGCCATCAACAGCTCCAGGCGAACCGTGTTGTTTCCCACCTCATCAATAATCCTGGGGAAGCATTTGCTTCCTCGGATATAGGATTTGAGCCGAGCACACTTGACGAAACCCACCGTCCACAGGACTTGTTCGCCCCCTTGTTGTCCGATTCCTCGCAGCTTCGGGCGATTTGCGTGGCCAGCGACGGCAAAAATCTAGTTGTTGAAGGCCCGCCAGGGACCGGTAAGAGCCAGACGATTACCAACCTCATCTCACACTTGCTAGCCACTGGGAAGACCGTCCTGTTCGTCTCGGAGAAGATGGCGGCGCTGGAGGTCGTGCACCGCCGGCTGAACTCGTTGGGGCTCGGTGCATTCTGCCTCGAGCTTCACTCTTCTAAGGCCAAGAAAGCCGAGGTCCTCAAGCAATTGGGCACGGCACTCGAGGCGGCCACCTCCAAGACGGTCAAAGAATGGGAGATGGAGGCCGAGCGGTTGGGAGTGCTCCGCCAGGAGCTCAACGGCGTCGCAGGCGCACTGCATCGAATTTACCCGAACGACCTCACCGTTTTCGAAGCCATCGGTACCTGCATCAAGTATGGAACCATGCGTCCGGCCCCAGTGACCTGGGCGGACGCAAACGCCCATACCCGCTCCGAGCTCGAAGCATTACGCGAGACGTCACGTCAAATGGCCGCACTCGCAAGCCAACTTTCTGACTTGCGGACACACCCACTATCCGCCGTGCGGCGAGGTGATTGGACTCCCAGCTGGCAACAGGAACTGCTGGACGCGGCTGACGCCTTGGAAAAGGCGGCAGCCAACCTTCAGTCCGGCGCTGCTGAGACGGCAAGGCTGTTCGGGCTTGATGCGTCGCTGTTCTCGCTGCGCGACTTCGAATCGTTTGACCGGCTCGCAGATACTCTCATTCGTTCCCCGCGGGTCCCGGCCGGAGTGGCCAAAGCGGCGCACGATGAGGCCGCGCGTGCCCGACTGAAAATCCTGCGTCAACATGGCCTTGCCCGTAAAGCTGCTTGGGATTCGCTTGGAGGCGCATACCGCGAAGACGTAGCGGCGCTCAATGCATCGGAGCTGAAGCTGCAGTGGGCTGAGGCGCAATCGACCTGGTGGCCGAAAAGTTGGTTTGCGAAACGTTCCCTTACTGGCCGCTTGCGCCTATTCCGGAACGACCAGGCAAGACCGAACGAAAAGGACGTCCTTCCGGTGCTCGAAGCACTGGCCAAGGTCAATGCGGAAGACAAGGCGCTAGAGTCGATGGCAGCCGAGGCGACAGTCCTACTGCAAGAGCAATATGCATCGTCGAAGACCGACTGGGACGCGGTCTCCGAAGGTGCGAAGTGGGCAGAGGAGTTTGCCGAGGCTGTAGTCCGAATGGCTGGCAGCGACCCCGAGGCAGCCCGCAGCTTGCGAGAGAAGCTGGAGCCCTTCGTGACAGAGAACCGCTCGATGCTAAAAGGCGACGGTGCCTTGGGCGCGAACCTCGTTCGCTATCGGGACGGTTATCGAGATTTGTGGTCAAAGATGCAATCTGTCGGCGAACTCGGGAACTGCGAGCAGAACCTTGGGCTCGACCCGGCGGCACCAGGTGTCATCACCCGACTCCTAGGTATGCTCCAGGGTTGGAGCCGGGCCCATCGTCAGTTACAGCCGTGGTGCTTGTGGCAGCGCTCGCGAAGCAAAGCCATTGCGCAGGGCTTGCAGGGGCTGGTTACAGCTGTCGAAGCCGGTGATGTCGGCCTTGCCGAGGTGGCGGAATACTTCGAGTACAGCTACCGCAGCTGGTGGGTCAAGAAGGCTATCGATAGAGAGCCGGCGCTGTGTACATTCTCCAGCGCCGACCACGAGAGAAAAATAGCCGAGTTCCAGGCCGTGGACGCACGATTCCAGAAGCTAACTCAGCAGTACGTTTCGGCACGACTTGCTGGGCAAATTCCGTCAATGGGTTTGCTCGTGCCGGGGGTGGAATCGGAGATGGGCAGACTGCGTCGAGAGCTCCAAAAGCAGCGCCGACACATGCCTATTCGCCAACTCGTGCAGAACCTCCCGACGCTGCTCCCGAAGCTGAAACCATGCTTGCTGATGTCGCCGCTCTCCGTCGCTCAATATCTGGACGCAGCTCATGCGCAGTTCGACGTTGTCGTCTTCGACGAAGCCTCGCAGATACCCGTCTGGGATGCCGTGGGTGCCATCGCGCGGGGCAAGCAACTCATCTGCGTTGGCGACCCGAAACAGCTCCCGCCGACCAACTTCTTCAACCGAGTGGATGACTCGGGTGACGGGGACGGCGACGGGGACGTCCAGGACCTGGAAAGCATTCTGGACGAGTGCCTGAGCATCGGCATGCCCAAGCTTGGGCTGAACTGGCACTACCGAAGCAAGCATGAGAGCCTCATCACCTTCAGTAACGTCACTTACTATGAAAACAGACTGGTCACGTTCCCGTCTCCGGTCACCGAGGACCGTGGAGTTCATTTCGAGCACGTGAAGGGGGTGTATGACCGCGGTGGTTCGAGAACGAACCGCGCCGAAGCAGACGCTATCGTCAAGGCAATCGAAAAGCACTATCTAGACCCTGCAAAGCGTAACCAGACGCTTGGCGTGGTGACGTTCAACCAGGCTCAGCAGAGCCTCATCGAGCGACTGCTTGACGAGCGCCGACGTGCTTCCGCTGCTCTAGACCAGGCGATTGCCCAGGCGACGAACGAGCCGTTGTTTGTCAAGAACCTGGAGAATGTCCAAGGCGATGAACGTGATGTTATCTATTTTTCAATCACCTACGGTCCTGACTCTGCCGGCAAGGTCAGCCTGAATTTCGGACCGCTCAATCTGGAGGGAGGCCACCGACGCCTAAACGTTGCCGTTTCCAGAGCCCGTCAAGGCGTGGTCATCTTCAGCACCTTGCTCCCAGAGCACATCGACCTGTCTAAAGTTCGCGCCGCAGGCGTACGGGACCTGAAGAACTACCTCGAATTCGCGATTCGCGGACCGAGAGCACTGGTAGAGCAGAGCTTCCCCACCGGAATGGAACCAGATAGCCCGTTTGAACGGGAGGTTATCTCGGCACTACGCGAGAAGGGTTGGGAAGTCCATCCACAGGTCGGTGTCTCCGGATACCGCATTGATATCGGCGTCGTAGACCCTCGAGCGGCCGGCCGTTACCTGCTAGGTGTTGAGTGTGACGGTCGGACGTATCACTCGGGCGCGACTGCCCGTGACCGCGACAGGTTGCGGCAGCATGTGCTGGAAGGCTTGGGGTGGCACCTGCATCGGATTTGGTCCACCGACTGGTGGCTGAACCCGGAAGAGCCAATGCGCAAGCTGTTGGCGAGGCTGGAGCAGCTCGTTGTTGCGGAGCCAGTGCAGCCTGAGCCGAGCGAGCCAAGCGGGCAGTCTGCTGAGGCAACGGAGGCTGTAGTGGAGTCCGACGATGTTGACCAGGCTAAGCTGAGGGACGCGCCGGGCGAGAACGTACAGACGTCGCCGGGTGCACTTCCTCGCTACTCTCCTGCTGTGCTGGAGAAGAGCAAACCTGAGTTGTTCTACGAGGAGCGCTCGAATGACAAGCTCCGCAACCAGCTTTTGTATGTCATCAATCACGAAGGACCCGTGGCGGAGTCGGTGCTCTTCCGACGCGTCGCTCGCGCCTGGGATTTGTCTCGCACAGGACGGCGAATCGAGGAACGATTGAGACTTCTGGCGCCGGCGAAACTTGGCTGTAGCGCTGGTGGGCTTACTGTGTACTGGCCAGAGAACACTGCGCCGGAGACATGGGATGGATTCCGGCTACCGGGCGATGACCCGGAGTCAAAGCGTGGGCTGGACGAGATTCC
Organism: Noviherbaspirillum aridicola; assembly: GCF_019656455.1. Classification (GTDB taxonomy): domain Bacteria; phylum Pseudomonadota; class Gammaproteobacteria; order Burkholderiales; family Burkholderiaceae_D; genus Noviherbaspirillum; species Noviherbaspirillum aridicola. Next base: position 88,469 of record NZ_BPMK01000019.1, on the reverse strand, counting down.
ACGGGAGGAACTCGGCAATATTGCGCTGTTTATCCTCTCACAGCAGGGCGGAATGCGGACAGCCGACTTGCAGCGTGCTGTTTGCAAGCTGCTTGCGATTTCCAGACTGAGCGCCGATGCTGAGGCTAGGCTGAACAGGGCGTTCAGCTGTGGTCGCGCCGGAAGAATGATTGCGGCCGAGAGCCGAGAATGGAGTGGCGGAAGTGGCACTAAGGACATCAGGCCCTAGCTAAATTACCAACACTGATAACGTAAATGAAATCATATGTGCGTTTTGTTGTTCTCAGAGCTTGAGTGACAAGAAGTTGCAGAACTTTAACTGTTTCGGCGAGAATAGGCTTTAGTTGCGATGAATTGCAAAAATGAAGCCGAGCGGACAGTCTAGTTGATATTGAAGTAGCTCTCCTCAGCGCCTTCCTCATTCCAACTCGTACACTTCGACGTTCTTCCTTATTACATGGAAGGACAAATGTCTCCATTTGTTTAGCGGGATTTTGAATGACTGCTGTAATTCTACATCTCAGTGACATACATGTTCGCACACGCACGGACTGGATATTGGACAAGAGTGAAGCGGTTGCATCATGTGTTTACAGCGCGCTTCCAGATGCATCGGTAGTCTTCATTGTGATTTCTGGCGACATTGCATGGAGCGGGAAGTCTGACGAATACAAGATTGCAAAAGCATTCCTTGAAAAGGTGCGGGATGCAATCCAATCAGAGCGACCTATTCCTGTTCACTTCGTAACTGCTCCCGGCAACCACGACTGCGACTTTGACCTTAACACAAAGACGCGGACGCTTACACTTAGAAGTGTTCGCGCAGCACCGAGCGAGATAGATGAAAGCGTCATCGATACAGGGTGCCTGGTTCAGCTTCCGTACCGAGCTTTCGCAGAGGATTTGTGTACGCCCGATGAAACGAGAGTCGGCGACCAGCTATGGACGTCGCATCGCTTCACAGTGGAGGGTAAAGAGCTGATTTTCGACACGTTAAATGTCTCATGGTGCTCACAAATTCGGGAAGAGCCTGGTTCCCTGGTATTTCCCCTTGAACGTTACGCTAGGCAATCCGAGGATTATTCAGACCTTCGAGTTGTCGTTCTTCACCACCCTCTCAACTGGTTCAGCCAGTCAATCTACCATCCGTTCAGACGGTTAGTCCGCACAATCGCCAACGTCGTAATTTCGGGGCACGAACACGTTGGAGGCGTCGGTGAAGACTTCCATGCGGAAAGCGGACACAGCGCCTACATCGAGGGATGCGTGCTCCAAGACGACAAACGTCCCAATAACTCTTCATTTAACGTTGCAGAACTTAGTCTTCTAGACGGCACCTATCGGTCAACGCGGTACGCCTGGGACCCCTCCCATGGTTTCTACAGAAGTACAGAGGAAGGCTCCTGGTCAGATTTTCGCTCGTTGCCGCGCAAGAGTGTTGCGCGTTTTCAGGTAACTGAACCGTTCGAACAACTGATTACCGACGCGGGAGCAGCGTTCCAGACCCTAAAAGGTTCATCAATCAAGCTGCAGGACCTCTATGTTTTCCCCGACATGCAGGAGCCATTGGATAAGGCAGAAGTCAAACGTATTCTTAGCACGTCAATCTTGCGAGATTTGTCGCGACTTGAAAACGGCGTACTAATTTCCGGAGAAGAGAAAGTTGGAGCAACGAGCCTTCTCTATATCTTGTTTGCCCATTTCCATGAGCAAGGACTTCTTCCCGTCTACGTACGTGGGGCAGACATTCGAAGCGCCACAGAACGTGACGTAGATGCAGCCATTCGGAAGGCCGCGATTGAGCAGTACGGAGAGCTGCAGTTGGAGAAGTTCTTCCAGACTTCTTCGGCAAAAAAGGTACTTCTCCTTGATGACCTTGACGACGGACCTGTGAAGGCGGGGACGCATCGTGCCCGCTTGCTCGAGACTATCGCGGCGCGGTTCCAATATTTCGTGGTAACTGTCAGCGAGCTCTTCGATTACAAATCTACGGTCGCTCCTCATACGAGCGAAAGCATGTCTGCTCTGAAAGAGTATAACCTGCTTCAATTCGGGTACACGCTCCGCGCTCAGCTTGTTCGTCGCTGGTTTCAGCGCACGTCCGACGACGGCTCCTTGGATGAAGCAAATTTGCTAGCTATTTGCGACCGGGCCGAGCGACTGCTCGACGCCGTAATGGCCCGAAATATCGTTCCAGCGCTGCCTTTGTACCTTCTTACTCTATTGCAGAGTATGGATGCCGGTGTGTCAGGCGGCTTGGAGGAGAGCGGCCTAGGTGAGTACTATGACTTCCTAATCAAGGAAGGCTTGCGGGCAGCAGAAGTGCCGAAAAAAGACTGGGGTAAGGTTATCGAGTACTGCTCTCATTTAGCGTGGCAGATGCATGCCACAGAACACAAGGAACTGTCCAAAGAAGAAATGCGGCTCTTCACGGACCGATACTCAAAAGAAGAGCATCGAGTAGACCTCGACCACAGGCTGAACCAGCTAGTGCGTGCCCGAGTTCTTTCTCGTAGTGGCGACTATATCCGGTTCCGCTATCACTACATCTATTATTTCCTAAAGGGACGCTTCCTATCTGCGAAGCTGGACGACCTGGCTGTGCAAGCCCATATTAAGGAGTGCTGCGCTCACCTTTACGTACGCGAGAACGCTAACACTATCCTTTTTCTGGCGCACCACGCTTTCGACAATTCGGTATTCCTGTCATGTGTCGTTGAAGCGGTCAATGCACCTTTCCGGGATAGCACCCCAATTCGCTTCGTCGGGACGGACACTGAGGCCGTCGTGGAGTTCGTACGTGACCTTCCAGCTCTCAAGTACACGGGCGAGGAGCCAGAAAAGGTTCGGGAAAGGGCGAACCGCCACAAGGACGAGTTGGACAACGATTTCGACGGCATGTCCGAGACAAAGCGCGAAAACGCTGAGACCGATTTTATTGCCCAGATGGTCTCGCTGTTCAAGACAGTCGAAATACTTGGGCAGATTCTCAAGAACCAAATAGCAAACGTAGGTAGGCAAAAGCGGGTCGAGCTTTTGCAGTTGCTGATGAATGGCCCTCTTCGTGCCATTCGGGCGTATTTCGACCTATTTATGCAGGATAAGGAGCAGGCTCAGCGTGAGCTGGCGGACATCATTGCACGAAATAAGCTGGTCGACGGGGCTGAACAATGTCAGGAAGCGGCGCGGCGATTCATGGCCCAAATGGCTCAATTTACTGCATTTGGATTTATTGCCAAGGCGGTGAGCTCTGTAAGTTCCGACGACCTGCTTGAAGATATTGATTCTGCTGCCAAGACGATTGATTCGCCAGCTGCTCGGCTTATAGCGACAGGAGTTCGGCTCGACTCGCCTCGAGACTTACCTCGGCCAGAAATGCGCCGCCTGCTAGATGATATTGACACTGATTTCATTGCAACACGCGTATTGCAGATGCTGACGCTTCGCCGTCTTTACATGTTCCGTACTAGTGAACGTGACAAGCAATGGCTGGACAGTCAAGGCATTCTGGGAATACGAATGCAACACGCAGTGGATTACGGGACGAACAGGCGGAAGCAGCTGAAGCGCGCGTAGCGCCTTCAACAAAATTGCTTGGCAACTCTAGGATATAAGTATGTCTGCACTCAAACAGCTCTTTGGAATTGCCTCGTTTGCTACTAGTACCCGTCGGCCGGGAATCTCGAATGCAGACGCAGGCATTACCGAAATCAAGAGCATTGTGGACGAGGTTAAGCTCACTGATACGCTGGACCAGACCACGGAGAGTGCGCAAAGAAGCTCAGAGCAGCCTTTAGATGGCGCAGAATCGTGATGACCTTTGCATCTGGCTAATGCAAGCCAAACGATGGCCGCCATCTGCGGTCATTATCATCGAGCGTGGCGGAGGCGTGCGGAGCCGGCCGGCGGCCTACGTCCTGTGCAATCTGCTCTTTGCGGGATATCAGCAAGAATTCGTCTAGCCGAATCTAGCAATGGTCGAAAGTCGCAACGATGAATCCGGCAGGAAGAGAGGCAGGCAGCTTGGTCTTCGCTGATTGCTGCGACCCAATATGCTAACAAGACGATACTGATGTCAGAAAGAGGGCGAAGTGGGACCAAAGCCGACGATTTGACTAAGCCGGATTACTTCGGCGTGGCTGAAACCGACAGCCGGGTCTACCAAGATTAGCTGCGTACAGTGCGGCGAGAACATCCAATCGGAGTCGTCCAATGCCAGCCAGGGTTCGCTCTCTCGACAGAATTGCTGAAGCCAAGCTCGTGCTTCGGACTCTCTACCGTACCGCTCCGCAGTGAAGCCATCTGTATGGTATGGCGTAACTCCGACGATTTGAGCAGCTATATCGGCCGAAAAAATAGCACGCAGCTCTTCCAGCGAGTGGTCTACCCGCCACGAGGAACTTACGACGATGTCTAGCGGCGGGAGCTGTCTGACGGTTTGCTCGAAGAGAGGTAGGCAACTGAACAGCCCGTCGCCTCTGTCGATAGGATGAAGAACACCATCGAAATCTAAGAAAAGGACCATTCTTCTCCCGTTTGGTAGAAGGATTCCAGCGCTTGAAGCTGGCTGAGTCCCTCTGTGCCTCAACCACCTGGGCATGTTGCCACTACCTACAATGCGCCTACCGCTTGCATGCAAGAGCCATCGCTCGCCATATTTCCAAAGTACGTCACCGTCTCATCGCGGTCAACGACCCGCTCGAAACGCAGGGCTATCCTAGTTTGCCGGTGCGACGGCCTAATTCATAGTAGGTGGCGCTGCAAGTTCCTATAGCATTTGTAAGGCCATACTGAAGCTCGCTGCTCGATACGGCTCGTATCAATGGTAGGTCACCGAGATACAGTGACAGTTCCGAGACTGAGCGGTAGCATAGCTGTACACACATTGAATCTGCTCACCCACGCATGAGACGTGTTCTGTTCACAGACTATGACGGTGTATTCCACCCGGTAAGCGACCTTAAATGGTTCGAGATGCGTCTGCCGTTGGATGAATGTATCAAGCGCGGGCGGCTTTTCAGGTGGACATACGTGCTCGCGGAAATTCTCGTGCAACACCCGGAGGTCGAAATTGTCGTCCATTCAAGTTGGCGCCTTCTGCACCCTGAAAGCAAAGTGAGAGAGTTGCTCGGCCCCTTGAGTGACCGGTTTGCCGGTATTGTTCCTCGCGAGTATGACCGGGTGGACGGGATTGCAAGGTACATCCTGACCCAAGGTGTAGCCGACTACCGCATTTTGGATGACCATCCCGAATGTTTCCCCGCTAGCCCTCCCGAGCTCATTGTTTGCGACTCCGAAGAAGGGGTTTTTGACCACGCGGTCCGAGAGCGCCTTCGGGAATGGCTTGAAGGCTAGCAGCCAAGTCACCTTATGTGGTTACTTCTGCAAGAAGTAACCACATATAGGTACTTCTCTGGCAGAAAAGATTCTGACAAGCAAACACAGGTGAAGGGCATTACCCATGGCTCGGCAGAGTGTGGGAGCACATGGCGTTTGCGACTGCACGGGAGTTCAGATGCCAATGTGGGTGCTAGAGAATGTGTTCAGTTTTTAATGTCAATCTCGTTGCTAAGTCCTTGATTTCTTCAGGGGGGCACTCGCCGACCACATCGGGTAGGAACGTTGGCGCCGTGCATTCGCGGTGTCCGGCCCCGGCCTCTGCTTACAACAGAAACCCGAAAAGTCCAAATGTCGTAAGCAGTTATGTCCCCGTCGCCCAGAATCGAACGGGGGCTAGTTCAGAACTTTTTGTCGCAAAGGATGAGTTCACGTTTTATTGGCCCAGTTCAGGTTTCTATTGAAGAGAACCAGCGCAAGAGGGGTCAGCCCGTCCCTTACGAAGCTTGATTCTGATCCAAAACTAATTCCTCGCACCACCCTCTGACATGTGGCGGCGGTCGCCCACACCAGCGAGGACGGCAATGAACATTCCCGGGTTTCATGGCATGCGCGCCGGATCGGTCCTGTGGTCCGCGGCGCGCAATTTTCTGAACAACGACATGCTGACCTACGCCGCCGCGCTCGCGTACCAGCTGCTTTTTTCGCTGTTCCCGCTGTTCATTTTCCTGATTGCCCTGGTCGGCGCCTTTCATCTGCCGGATTTCATGCCCTGGCTGCTGGAGCAGGCGTCGCTCTTTCTGCCGCAACAGGCGCTGGAGCAGGTCAGGAATGTGCTCGACCAGTTGCGCCAGCCGCCCGGCGGCATCATGTCGGTCGGCGCGCTGCTGGCCCTGTGGACCGCGTCGGCCGGGATGCGGGCGACGATGAATGCGTTCAACAAGGCCTACCGCATCGAGGAGAGCCGGCCGCTCTGGGTGCTGTATCCGCTGTCCATCGTCTACACGCTGGCGATCGCTGCCCTGCTGGTCGCGTCGGCGGCGCTGCTGCTGATCGGGCCGCGCGCGATGGCGTGGCTGGAAGCCTATATCGGTTTCAGCGAGATGCTGGTGCTGGTGTGGACATGGCTGCGCTGGCCGGTGGCGGTGGTCCTGCTCAGCCTGTGCGCGGCGCTCGTCTATTACTCGGCGCCGGCGGCCCAGCCGCGGTTTCCCTATGTGACGCCCGGGGCGGTGCTGGCGGTGGTGATCTGGGTGCTCGCGTCCATCGCGTTCGAGTGGTATGTGGCCAGCTTCGCCGACTACAACGCGACCTACGGCAGCCTGGCGTCGGTGGTGCTGCTGCTGCTCTACTTCTACATTTCCGCGGCGGTGCTGCTGTTCGGCGCGGAGATCAATGCCGTCATCGCGCGCCGGGGCGGGCCGGACGCGATGGCGGCCGCCGGCAAGCCGGGCGCGCGTCAGCCGGCCGCCGCGCGCGCCTGACCCGGGTGGCAGCGCAACGGCGGCGTGCTCCGCTCAGTCGAAGTCGTACATCCTGTCGTCCCGTGAGCGTCGCCTCAGCAGATACCAGGCGCCGCCGACGATCGCGGTCGCGACCAGCGCCTTGGTCACGAAGCCTTTCGGGTTGTGCCGCAGCTCGGCGCGCGCGCCCATCTCGCCGAAGATGTTGGGAATGTGGCCGCGCATGAGGTCCTGTCCGATGCCTTCCACCATGTTGACCCGGTCGGCGAAGAGCAGCAGCAGCCAGTGGCGGATGTCGTTCTCGCTGAGCTTGTAGGCGACGTCGCGGATCTTGCCGCTCAGCCCGGAGGGCGGCGCGCTGGTGCCGAATACCGGCGTGACGCCGGGGCGCTCGGTGGAGTGGTAGACCTTCATCCTGATCGGCTGGTCCTGCGGCCGGTCCCAGTGCAGGCCCTCGAGGCGCGGCGGTGTGCGCTCCATCGGGTAGGCGGGACGGTTCCTGTGGTCGAGATCGACGCCCCAACCCTGTATGTGCGAGTAGTCGCGCTGCATCCGCTGGCCGGGCGCGACCGAAGGCGAATGCTGGCCGCTGCGGTCGCGCTCCATGTCGGGCGGCGGAGACTGCTGGCCGGTGGCCGTGTTGATGTGCTGTGTAGGCATGATGAGTCGCTCCTTGATTGGCTGATGCGGCTGCGTCAGTGGACCAGTTGCAGGCCGGCCGCGGCCGGCGGGATGAGGATGGTCTTGATGCAGTTGTCGAGCTTGCTGGAGAAGATGTGATAGGCGTCCGACACTTCTTCCAGCGGCACCCGGTGGGTGATGATCTGCTTCGGATCGATGTGGCCGGCCTGGATGTGCTCGATCAGCCGCGGCAGGTGGCGCTTGACGCTCGCCTGGTTCATGCGCAGCGTGAGGCCCTTGTTGAGCGCATTGCCGATCGGGACCGCGTTGAAGGTCGGGCCGTAGACGCCGACGATCGAGACCGTGCCGCCCTTGCGCACCGAGTTGATCGCCCAGTGCAGCGCGGTGGCGGCGCCGGCCTGGATCGGGATGTAGCGGCCGGTCAGGCTCTGCACCGCGTTGCCGGCGGCCTCGCAGCCGACGGCGTCGATGCAGACGTCGGCGCCCAGCCAGTCGGTCATCTTCTTGATGTGCTCCGCCATGTCGCGCACGTCCTTGAAGTTGACCACTTCGCACTGCGCGAAGGTCTTCACGAAATCGAGCCGGTAGTCCACGTGGTCGACCACGATCACGCGGCCGGCGCCGAACATCCAGGCGCACTTGGCGGCGAAGATGCCGACCGGGCCGGCGCCGAACACCACCACCGTGTCGCCCTGCTCGATCTCGCCCATCTCGGCGGCCTGGTAGCCGGTCGGGTAGGCATCGGTGAGCAGCACCGCGTCCTCCACGTGCAGGTCTTTCGGTATCACCGTCGGGCCGATGTCCGCCATCGGCACGCGCACGTACTCGGCCTGGCCGCCCTCGTAGCCGCCGGCGGTGTGGGAATACCCGTAGATGGCGCCGACCGCGGAGGCTTCCGGATTGGTGTTGTGGCAGTTACCGTACAGCTCCTTCTGGCAGAAGAAGCAGGTGCCGCAGAAGATGTTGAAAGGCACGAGCACATGGTCGCCGACCTTGAGGTTCTGTACCGAGGGGCCGACCTCCTCCACCACGCCGGTGAATTCATGGCCGAAGGTCATGCCCACGCGGGTGTCGGGCACCAGCCCGTGATACAGGTGCAGGTCGGACCCGCAGATGCAGGATCGGGTGACGCGGATGATGGCGTCGTTCGGATGCTCGATGACGGGGTCGGGCTTTTGCTCGGCGCGAACCCGGAAGGGGCCTCGGTAATTCATGGCTAGCATGCTGCGCTCCTCGTGAAGACTACGATCAATGCGGCGACGTGCACGATGCGGGTGCGCGCGTGCGGCGGGCGCGGGTGTTCCCTGTGCGACTGTGCCGGGGTTCCTGATATGACCCGGGAAGTGATGAAAGTTTCATGAATGGCGGCCGCGCGCGCCGGCGGACGGTTTTCGCCGCGCGCAGGGGCAAAAAAATTTGCAGGCTTTCCGCTCGCCGTGGTTCAATTTCCGCCCGATATTGAAGGCTGGACAATCGGTCTTGCCGCCGTGACAACCCGGCTCTTCCACGCACAGTTCATTCCGACCATGCCCGACACCCTGCAACCCGGCTTCATCACCCTGCACGGCAACCAGCTCGAGCAGCTGCGCGCCGCGGTTTTCGACTGGCTGCGGATGCATCCGCTCGGCCCGCTCGAACAGGAGACCTTCCTCGTGCAGTCGAACGGCGTGGCGGAATGGCTGAAGATCGCGCTGGCGCAGGAGAACGGCGTGTGCGCGGCGACCGAGGTAACGCTGCCCGGCCGCTTCCTGTGGCAGGCCTATCGCAAGGTGCTGGGGAGCGACGCGGTCGCGCGGCGCTCGGCCTTCGACCGCGCGCCGCTGACCTGGCGCCTGATGCGGCTGCTGCCGGCGCTGGCCGCGCAGCCGGGCTTCGCGCCGCTGCGGCACTTTCTGCGCGACGGCGACCCGGAGCGGCGGCTGCAGCTGGCGCAGCGGCTGGCCGACCTGTTCGACCAGTACCAGGTGTACCGGGCGGACTGGCTCGGCGACTGGGCGCGCGGCGCGGATGTGCTGCGTCCGGCGCGGGGAGAGCCGGTCGCGCTCGGCGAGGACCAGCGCTGGCAGGCGCTGCTGTGGCGGGCCGTCATGGACAGCGTGGACCACGGCGAACGCGAGCAGGGACGCGCCGCGGTGCATCTGCGGTTCGTCGACATGCTGCGCAACGGGAAGCCCTCGCTCGCCGGGCTGCCGCGCCGGGTGGTGGTGTTCGGCATCTCGGCGCTGCCGTACCAGAACCTGGAGGCGCTGGCCGCGCTGTCGACCCGCATGCAGGTGCTCGTCGCCGTGCCCAATCCCTGCCGTTTCCACTGGGGCGACATCATCAGCGGGCGCGAACTGCTCGGCGCGCAGCGCCGCCGCCAGGCGCTGCGCGACGGCCGCGACCTCGCCGGAGTGCCGCCGGAGGAGCTGCATGCCTACAGCCACCCGCTGCTGGCGGCATGGGGCCGCCTCGGGCGCGACTTCATCCGCATGCTCGACGAGTTCGACGACGACGCGCAGACGGCGCTGAACCATCCCGCGCTGCGCGTGGACCTGTTCAGCGACGACGAGGGCGACTGCCTGCTGGCGCAGGTGCAGGCCGCGGTGCGCGACATGACGCCGGTGCGCGAACATGCGCGCACGCGCCCGGCGGAGGATGACCGCTCGATCGAATTCCATGTCGCCCACAGCGCGCAGCGCGAGGTCGAGGTGCTGCACGACCGCCTGCTGAGCCTGCTGGCCGAGCCCGGCTCGACGCCCCTGCGCCCGCGCGACATCATCGTCATGGTGCCCGACATCGACGTCTTTTCGCCCGCCATCCGCGCGGTATTCGGCCAGTACGGCGAACGCGACAGGCGCCACATCCCGTTCGCGATCGCCGATACCAGCGAGCGCCAGGGCAACCCGCTGCTGGTGGCGCTCGACTGGCTGCTGCGCCTGCCGGAACAGCGCTGCCTGCAGAGCGAAGTGCGCGACCTGCTCGACGTGCCGGCGATCGCCGCGCGCTTCGGCGTGGACGAGGCGGACCTGCCGCGGCTGGCGCAATGGATCGCCGAATCGGGCGTGCGCTGGGGGCTGGACCATGCGCACCGCGAGAGCCTCGGCCTCGGGCCGGCGGGCGAGCACAATGCCTGGATCTTCGGCATGCGCCGCATGCTGCTCGGATATGCCAGCGGCAACGGCGGTCCCTGGGCCGGCATCGAGCCCTACGGCGAGGTGGGCGGCCTCGATGCCGGTCTGGCCGGCTGCCTGGCCGCGCTGGTCTCTTCGCTGCTGGAATGGCGGCAGGTGCTGAATACGCCCGCGCCGCCGGCGCAATGGGGCGAGCGCGCGCGCAGGCTGCTGTCGGCATTCTTCCTTGCCGGGGACGAAGCCGGCCGGCTGCTGCTGTCGCGCCTCGATCAGTGCCTGCAAGCCTGGCTGGACGACTGCGACAGCGCCGGCTTCGCGGAAGAGATTCCGCTGGCGGTCGCGCGCGAGGCCTGGCTCGGCGGCATCGACGAGCAGTCGCTGACGCAGCGTTTCGTCTCCGGCGGCGTGACCTTCTGCACGCTGCTGCCGATGCGCGCCGTGCCGTTCCGCGTGGTCTGCCTGCTCGGCATGAACGACGGCGACTTTCCGCGGCGCGCCCAGCGCGCCGACTTCGACCTGCTCGCCGCGCCGCAGATGGCCCGGCCCGGCGACCGCGCGCGGCGCGAGGACGACCGCTACCTGATGCTGGAGGCGCTGCTGTCGGCGCGCGACAAGCTTTACATCAGCTGGTGCGGCCGCAATGTGCGCGACAACACCGAGCAGCCGCCCTCGGTGCTGGTGGCCCAGCTGCGGGATTATCTCGCGGCGGGCTGGGATCTCGATCCCGCCGGCCTGACCGTCGAACATCCGCTGCAGCCTTTCTCGCGCCGCTATTTCGAGGAAGGCGGCCTGCACACCTGGGCGCGCGAATGGCTGGCCGCGCACGAGGCGCGCGACAGCGGGAGCGCCGCGCCGCTGCCCGAGTTCCGCCCCGAGCCGGGTTTCACGCTGCAGCTCGCCGCGCTCGCGCGCTTCATCCGCCACCCGGTGCGGCAGTTCTTCCGCCAGCGGCTGCAGGTGGTGTTCGAGGCCGACGACGGCGGCGCGCAGGACGACGAACCGCTGGCCATCGACGGGCTGCAGCATTACCAGCTGTGCCAGCAGATGCTCGACGACGAAGGCCAGCCGGAGGCGCCCGACGACGCCGAGGCCGCGCTGCGCGAGCGCGCCGCCCGCCTCGCCAGGCGCGGCCTGCTGCCGCTCGGCGCCGCCGGCGCGCGCATGCAGGAGGAGCTGGCGCGGGAACTGCTGCCGGCGCGGCGCGCCTGGCTGACGCTGTGCGCGCGCTACCCCGGCGCGGCCGCCAAGCTGCGCGTCTCGGTGCCGCTCGACGACGAGCTGCGGCTGGAGGACTGGGTGGACAGGATGCGCGGCGACGGCAGCGAGGAAGTGTGGCTGATGCAGACCGCCTCCACCCTGCTCGACAAGCACGCGAAGACGCCGGCGCCGAAACGGCCGGCGCTGATCGACGGCTGGCTGCGGCAGCTGGCCGCCGCCGCGATGGGCAGGCCGGTGACCGGTTACCTGGTGGGACGCGATGCGGTGGTCGTGCTGTCGCCGCTGGAGCCGGCCGAGGCGCAGGTGACGCTGAGCGGCCTGCTGCACGCGTGGAAGCAGGGCATGCGGCAGCCGCTGCCCACCGCCTGCAGGACCGGCCTGACGCTGGTCGACGGCGGCAGCGCCGCGCAGTGCGCGCAGTGTTACGACGGCGGTTACGACAACCGGCCGCCGGCGGAAGCCGGTGAAGACGCCTGTCTCGCCCGCCTGTGGCCCGACTTCGACAGCCTGGCGGCCGATCCCGGCTGGGAAAGCGCGAGCCGGCAGTTGTACGGACCGCTCGCGGACTGGGCCGGCCGCGCATTGCAGGTGATGCCATTCGATCAGATTTCCGGCGCGAAGGAGGCCGCATGAGCCAGGACCTGGATCCGCTACGTTTTCCGTTGCATGGCAGCCGCCTGATCGAGGCGAGCGCGGGCACCGGCAAGACATGGACCATCGCCGCGCTCTACGTGCGCCTGGTGCTCGGCCACGGCGGCGGGGACGGCTTCTGCCGGCCGCTGCTGCCGTCCGAGATCCTGGTCATGACCTTCACGCGCGCCGCCACCCGCGAGCTGTCGGACCGCATCCGCCAGCGCCTGGTGCAGGCCGCGCGCTGCTTCCGCGGCGAATCGGAGGCCGACGATTGCTTCCTGCGCGCGCTGCTGGTCGACTACCCCGATACCGCCCGGCGCAGCGAGGCCGCGCACCGGCTGGCGCTGGCGGCGGAAGCGATGGACGACGCCGGCATCTTCACCATCGATGCCTGGTGCCAGCGCATGCTGCGCGAGCATGCCTTCGACAGCGGCAGCCTGTTCAACGAAGAGCTCGTCGGCAGCGAGGACGCGGTGTTCGCCGAGGCGGTGCGCGATTACTGGCGGCGCCATGTCTACGCGCTCGACGACGGTGGGCTGCGGCGCCTGCAGGAGTGCTGGCCGGATTTCCACGCGCTCGAGTCCACGATACGGCCGCTGGTGGAGCGCGTCCATCTGCTCGGCGATGCCGGAGAGGAGAGCCTCGCCGCGCTCATCCGCCGCGCCTGGTCCGAGCAGCAGCAGGCGGCGGCGGCCCTGAAGGCCGGCTGGGCGGACCGCATCGCCGACATGGAAGCCTGGATTCTCGCCAACCGCAAGGCGCTCGACGGCAACAAGCTGCGCAACGCCACGGTGGAAAAATGCATGGCCGCGCTGCGCGCCTGGGCGGAGGATGAACAGGCCCTGCAGCCGGGGCCGGTGCCCGACGGCGCCTGGGCGCGGCTCACGCCGTCCGGGCTGGCGCAGGTGTGCAAGGACAAGTCGCTCGTGCCGCCGGCGGTATTCGCCGAGCATGAAGCACTGCATGCGGCGCTGGCGGAGATACAGCCGCCGGGCCCGCGCCTGATGCAGCATGCGGCGTGCGCGATCGCCCGCCGCATCGCCCAGATCAAGCAGCGGCGGCGCCAGTTCGGCTTCGCCGACATGCTGGCGCGCCTGCGCGCGGCGCTCGAGGGCGCCAATCGCGACGCCCTGCGCGCGCGCATCGTCGCGCAATATCCGGTCGCGCTGATCGACGAATTCCAGGACACCTCACCCGACCAGTACCGGATCTTCGACCTGCTCTATCGGGTGCGCGACAACGAGCCGCGCTGCGGCCTGTTCCTGATCGGCGATCCGAAGCAGGCCATCTATGGTTTCCGCGGCGCCGACATCCACAGCTATCTCGACGCGCGCCGCGCGACCGAGGGACGGCATTACCGTCTCGGCACCAACTTCCGCTCCACCGGGGCGCTGGTGCGCGCGGTCAACCATGTCTTCCTGCATGCGGAGGGCGACGGCGACGGCCGCCCGGGCCATCCGGCAGGCGCCTTCCGCTTCCGCCGCGGCGGCGACAATCCGCTGCCGTTCGAGCCGGTCGGCGCGCAGGGCAGGAAGGAGCGGTTGGTGCGCGGGGCGGTGCCGGCGCCGGCGCTGACGATGTGGTGCAACCGCACCGACGGCCTCAATGCCGAATCCTACCGGGCCCACTTCGCCGCGCTGTGCGCGGAAGAAATCGTCGCGCTGTTGTCCGACCCGGACGCCGGCTTCGAGAGCGAGGAGGGCTTCCGCCGCCTGCGCCCGGCCGACATCGCGATCCTGGTGCGCAGCCGCAGCGAGGCGGCCGCGGTGCGGCTGGCCCTGCGCCGGCGCGAAGTCAAGAGCGTCTACCTGTCGGACAAGGATTCGGTCTACCGCACCGAAGAGGCCGCCGACGTGCTGCGCTGGCTCAGGGCCGTCGCCAGCCCGGTCGACAGCGGCCTCGCGCGCGCCGCCTTCGCCACCCGCAGCGCGGGCCTGTCGCTGGCGGCGCTGGCGGAACTGGCCGCCGACGATCTGGCCTGGGAAGCGCGGGTGGAGCAGCTCAAGGGGCTGCGCCTGGTCTGGCAGCGCCAGGGCGTGCTCGCCATGCTCAGGCGCTTCATCCACGAACTCGACCTGCCGGCGCGCCTGCTCGGCGGCGCCGACGGCAGCGGCGGCGAACGCCGCCTCACCGACTTGCTGCACCTGGCCGAACTGCTGCAGGCCGCCAGCCAGAAGCTCGATGGGGAGCAGGCACTGATCCGCTGGCTGGCGGACCAGATCGAACACGACAGCGAAGGCGGCGACGAGCGCATCCTGCGACTGGAGAGCGATGCCGAACTGGTCAAGGTCGTCACCGTGCACAAGTCCAAGGGGCTGGAGTATCCGCTGGTCTTCCTGCCCTTCGGCGTCACCGCGACCCGGGTGGAGAAGCGCCGCCACAGCTTTTATGAATTCGTCGACGCCGACGGCCGCCGCCACCTGGATTTCGCGCTCACCGAGGAAGCGCGCCAGAAGATGGACGATGCGCGCCTCGACGAAGACCTGCGGCTGTTCTATGTCGCGCTGACTCGCGCGCGCCACGCGCTCTGGATAGGCGTGGCGTCGCTGCGCAAGGAATTGCATCGCGCGGCGCTCGGCTACCTGATGCAGGGCGGCGAAGAAATCGGCGAAGGCGCCCTGATGTCCGCGCTCGAGACCCTGTGCCGGGGCTGCGATGCGATCGCGCTCGAGGACAGGAGCGAGATGCCCGGCATCAGCCTGCTCGCCGCGCGCGGCGAAGAGAACCTCCTGCGTGCCGCCCTGCCGCGCTACGACGCGGGTTTCGAGCGCAACTGGGGCATCGCCAGCTATACCTCGATCACGCGGGACGTGGGCGCCATGCCGGCGCCCGTGTCCGCCGCCGAGGAAAAGCTGATCGACCAGGATGACAGCGAGCTGTCATCCGCGCCGGAGGATACGCCCTGGCATCGCTTCCCGCGCGGCTCGCTGCCCGGACAGTTCCTGCACGCCCAGATGGAGTGGATGGCGGCGGAGGGCTTTGTCTGCGCGCGCGACGACGGCTTCGCCGACATGCTGCTGCGGCGCTGCGAGCGCGCGGGCTGGGCGCACCGCGGCGAGGATGCGGTGACATGGCTGCGCGCGGTCGCCACCACCGCGCTGCCGCCGCTCGGCACCGCGCTCGCCGATCTCGGTACCGCATGGCCGGAGATGGAGTTCTGGCTGCCGGCGGACGGCCTGGACACCGGCGCGCTCGATGCGCTGTGCCGCGAGCACCTGCTCGGCGGCCGTGCCCGGCCGGCGCTGCAGCAGCGCGCATTGCAGGGCATGCTGCGCGGCTTCCAGGATCTGGTGTTCGAGCATGACGGGCGATACTGGGTGCTGGACTACAAGTCGAACGCGCTCGGCCGCGGCGATGCCGCCTATCATGCCGGCGCGCTGGAAGAAGCCATCGCCGTGCATCGCTACGACGTGCAGGGCCTGATCTATCTGCTCGCGCTGCACCGCCTGCTGCGCGCCCGTCTCGGCGCCGGCTACGATCCCGCCGCCTGCCTCGGCGGCGCGGTGTTCTTTTTCATGCGCGGCATAGGCAACGCGGCGACACGCGGCTGCAGCCTGCTGGCGCCGGCGCCCGACCTGCTGGAGCAGGCCGACGCGCTGTTTGCCGACGCCCTGGCCGGAGTGAGCGAATGACACAGTTGTCCGATATCCAGAACGAACTGCACGCGCTGGCCGAGCAGGGCCTGCTGCGGCGGCTCAGCCCGGCGTTCTCCGCCTTCATTGCCTCGCTCGACACCGCGCCGGCGCCGGACGCGCTGCTGCTGTGCTCGGCGCTGGTCTGCGAACTCGAGGGCCGCGGCCACAGCTGCCTCGACCTCAACGATCTGCATCCGCACCCGGGACGCCTGCTGTCGTGGGAGGCGGATACCTGGCGCGCGCTGCAGGCGCGCGGCGAACTGCCGCACGACGCCCGGGCATGGCGGCAGGCGCTGTCCGGGTGCAGGCAGGTGAGGGTGACGCCGGCGCCGGACCAGCAGCAGCCGCTGGTGCTCGACGGCGACCGTCTCTATCTGCGCCGCTACTGGTGCGATGAAACGCTGGTGGCGGAATCGGTGACCTCCCGCGCGCGCGCCGCAGGCTCGCCCGACACCGCCGCGCTGCGCGACTGGCTCGACCGCCTGTTCGGCGCCGCCGCCGGGAGCGACGAGCCGGACTGGCAGAAGGCCGCGTGCGCGCTCGCCTTGCGCAGCCATTTTTCGATCATCACCGGCGGTCCCGGCACCGGCAAGACCTATACCGCGGCGCGCCTGCTGGCGCTGCTGTATGCGCTGGCGCCGGACGCGCGCGAGTTGCGCGTCGCGCTCGCGGCGCCCACCGGCAAGGCGGCCACCCGTCTCAAGCAATCGATCGACGGCGCGCTCGCCGACCTCGCCGGCAAGGTCGGCGAGCTGCCGCTGGCCGAGCTGACCGCCGGCATGCCCGCCACCACCCTGCACAGCCTGCTCGGCGCCCGGCCCGATACCCGCAGGCCGCGCCACCATCGCGGCAATCCGCTCGACATCGACGTTCTGATCGTCGATGAAGCCTCGATGGTGCATCTCGAAATGATGGCCGCCCTGCTCGACGCGCTGCCGGCCCCGGCGCGGCTGATCCTGCTCGGCGACAAGGACCAGCTGGCGTCGGTCGAGGCGGGCGCGGTGCTCGGCGACCTGTGCCGCGACGCGGAGGAGGGCGCGTGGTCGGACGAGACCATGGCCTATCTGCATGCGGCGACCGGACATGCGATCCCCGGCCGCTATCGCGGTAACGGCGGACCGGTGGCCCAGCAGACGGTGATGCTGCGCGTGAGCCGCCGCTTCGGCGGCCCGATCGGCGCGCTCGCGCGGGCGGTCAACGACGGCGAGGTGGAGGCCGCGCAGGCGGTGCTGCGTGCGCGGGAGCGGGGCGTGCTGGCGTGGAACGAACATGCGCGCCAGAGCGAGGTGCTCGACCTGGCGCTGCATGGCAGGGAGGGCGCGCCCGCCAGCCTCGCGCGCTATCTCGCGCTGCTGCGCGCCGGTCCGCCGCATGAAGGCGGACACGAGCAGTGGGTGCGCGAGGTGCTCGCCGCGTTCGACGAATTCCGCATCCTGTGCGCGGTGCGCGCCGGCGACTGGGGCGTGGCCGGCATCAATGCCGCGATCGAGGCGCGCCTGACGGAGACCGGCGTGCTCGCCTGCCGCGGCGAATGGTATCCCGGGCGCCCGGTGATGGTCACCCGCAACGATCCGGGGCTGGGCGTCTACAACGGCGATGTCGGCATCACGCTGCCGGATCCGGGCAGGCGCGGCTCGCTGCGGGTGTATTTCGGCGCGGGCGACACGGTGCGCAGCGTGCTCGCGACCCGCCTGCCCCAGGTGGAGACGGCGTTCGCGATGACGGTGCACAAGGTGCAGGGATCGGAATTCCTGCATGCGGCGCTGGTCCTGCCGCCGGTCGCGCCCCAGCTGATCGCGCGCGAACTGATCTATACCGGCATCACGCGGGCCAGGGAATACTTCACGCTGCTGTCGCCGGAGCCGGCGGTGGCGGCGGAAGCGATCGCGCGGCGCACGACGCGCGCCAGCGGACTGGAGGCGAGGGTGGGGGGCGAATCCTAACGCGGCCAGGCCGCACCCGACCGGGGAACGCGCCGCGCGGCGGGGCTCAGCGCTTCGCCTGCGCCGCCTTCAGCGCCTCCTCGGAAAACACCATCTTGCCGTTGTCCGTGCGCCGGTCGTCCCGGAACTCGCCTTCCCAGTAGCTGCCGTTGCGCCAGGTATAGCGTCCCTGGCCATGGCTCTTGCCGCGCAGCCAGTCGCCCTTGTAGGTATCGCCGTCGGCATAGCGGATGGTGCCGTCGCCGTGCGGGAAGCCGTCGCGTATCTCGCCCTCGTAGCGGTTGCCGTTGGGGTAGGTGATGGTGCCGCGCCCGTTGGGCACGTCGCGCGCCCAGTCGCCGACATAGCGCTGGCCATTCTTCCAGGTGAAGCTGCCCTTGCCCTGCTTGATGCCCCGCACCAGCGTGCCCTCGAACTGGTTGCCGTCCTTCCAGACGATCCTGCCGGTGCCGGAAA
Organism: Noviherbaspirillum aridicola; assembly: GCF_019656455.1. Taxonomy (GTDB): domain Bacteria; phylum Pseudomonadota; class Gammaproteobacteria; order Burkholderiales; family Burkholderiaceae_D; genus Noviherbaspirillum; species Noviherbaspirillum aridicola. The sequence continues at coordinate 70,029 of NZ_BPMK01000019.1, read as the reverse complement.
TCGTGCCGGTGGCGGGGTCGGTGCTGAAGTCGCCGCTCAGGGTCTGGTCGGCGAGCACCAGTGTTCTTCTTTCGCCCTGCGGCGCCGGCGCCGGCGCCTCGGGCTCGGTGCGGGGCGGCGCCGCCACCGGCGGCGTATCCATCCTGATGCTGGCCTGGCGCTCCATCGGCAGTGCCGGAGGCGCGGGCCTGCTTTGGGGCGCCGGGGTCGGCGCGACCGCTTCCTCGCTCGCCGGTCCGCTGTCGCCGGAGGTCTGCGCCGCGGAAGGATTCAGGCTGGCCAGCCGGTCGCGCGCGAGCGCGGCGAAACGGCCTCTCGGATAACGCTCGAGATAGGACTCGAAGGCCGGCGCCGCGTTGAGCGCGACCGCGAGGTCCCACAGCGATTCTTCCGCCGATGGCGCCGGTCGCGGGTCGGCCGGCCTCTGGCGCGCGGCCTGTCGCGGTTCGGGCGTCGCGGCGGTCTCCGTCTCCGCTTCCCGTCTGGCCCGGGGAGGTTCGGCCGCGCGGCGGGACGGCGGCGCGATCGTTTCGGGTTCGCGCAAGGGAGGCGTATCGGCCGCCGCGGCAGGCGCCGGGACGGGTTTTTCCGCCTGCGCCGCGCGCACTGCGGGGGCCGGCTTTTCTTCCTGCGGCGCACGCACGACGGGCGCGGGCTTTTCTTCCTGCAATACGCGCGCGGCGGCCGCCGGTCTGTGCTCGGCAGGCTGAGGTGTGGACTGAGCCGAGGACCTGGCTGCGGGCGGAGGTGGTGGCGCCGGCCGGGCCGATTCGGCGCGGCGCTGCGGCGACTCGCGCGGCACCGCGGGCGGCGCGATCGCGCCCGGCGCCACCGGCGCCGACGGCTCCGACATGGCCGCGATCGCCGGCGCGCGGTCTTCGTGCACCGACTGCGCCAGCCAGTTGCCTACCGCGAGGCCGGAGCCGATGCCCGCCGCCAGCATCGCGCCGCCGAGCATCCATTTCGTCAGCGGCCGCCGCGGCGTCACCGGCTCCGGCGGCGCCCGCCAGGTCTGCGATACCGGCGACGCCGGCACGACCCGGCGCGGCCGGGCGGCGGACGTGTCGTCTTCGGCACCCGGCGCCTTCATCGTGCGCTGGCCGCCGGCTTCATCGATCCACGGTTCGCGGCGCACCGGCTGCTGGGCGGCAGTGCGCAGCCGGGTCGCGGTGGGCGGCACCTGCGCGACCGCGTCGAGCGCGGCACGCAGTTCGGCGATCGACTGGTGACGTTGTTCGGGCTTGACCGACAGCGCCTTGTCGATCACTTCGAGGAAGCCGTCGCTGAACCTGCCCTTGCCCGCCTTGCGCGCGGGCAGCATCTCGTCATGCACCACCCGCGCCACCGCCGGCGGCGGCGCCACGCCGCAGATCAGGAAATAGACCACGGCCGCCAGCGCGTAGATGTCCGTCCACGGGCCCTGGCGCAGGCCGGCGATGTCCGCATACTGTTCGATCGGCGCGAAGCCCGGCTTGAGGATCACCGTCAGGCACTGCGTCAGATCGCCGATCACCCGGCGCGCGGCGCCGAAGTCGAGCAGCAGCGGACGGCCGTCCTTAAGCAGCAGGATGTTGTCCGGGGCGATGTCGCGGTGATAGCAGTTGGCGCGGTGGATGGTGTCGATCGCGTCGAAGAGGTCGGCCAGCAGCATGCGCAGCCACGGCTCGTCGGGACGGATGCGGCGGTCGCGCAGCGCCTGCTTGAGCGTCTGTCCCTCGTAGTAGGGCATCACCATGTAGGCGGTGCCGTTGGCTTCCCAGAAGCGATGCACCTTGACCAGCGACGGCGAGTCGAAGCGGGCCAGCATCTTGGCTTCGTTGATGAAGCTCTTCAGCCCGGCGTTGAAGGTGGCGGCGTTGGCCTGCGAGCGCACGGTCACGCAGTAGTTGGTGGTGCGGGTCGCCAGCCCGGTCGGCATGTATTCCTTCAGCGCCACCTGGCGGTCGAGCGAATGGTCGTAGGCGAGATAGACGGCGCCGAAGCCGCCTTCTCCGATCAGGTCGATGACTTCGAACTCGCCGAGACGGGTGCCCTTGGGCAGCACATGAATCGCCTGCGCCTCCGGCCCCGGGCCGAGTCCCTGCGTCTGGCTGAGCATCATCGTCTTGTCGCTGTCGTGATTCATGGTCGGTCCCTGTCGTGTCCTGGTCTGGCCGCTCCGGCCGCTTTCGCAACTTGCGCCGCCGCCTCCCGCGTGCAATCAAGAAGCCTGCCAGCCGGCAGGCGCGCGCCGCCGCGGACTGGATGGGAAGATGTCGGAGCGGGCATGACAGCAAGGGTGGAAAGAGTGGGTGGAAGGCCGACAGCGGAACAGCCTCAGGCCGGGCGCGAGGCTTCGCCGAAGCCGGGATTGAGCACGGTCTGCTCGCTGCCGAACAGATCCCTGGCACGGGTGGCGACCACCGAGATGTTGTCGCGCCCGCCGCGCCGCAGCGCGAGGTCGAGCAGCTCGCCGGCGGCCTGCGCGCAGTTGCCGCCGCCGAGGGCGTCGCCGATTTCCGTCTCGCTCACTTCATTGCTCAGGCCGTCGCTGCAGAGCAGGAACATGTCGCCGTCCTGCAGCGCCAGGGTGTCCTCGTCGAGTTCGAGGCTGTCGGCGACGCCGACCGCGCGCGTGATCAGGTTGCGCGCCACCTGCGCCAGCGCGGCGTCGCCGCCGAAGCCGCCGCGCGCCCTGAGTTCTTCCAGCTGGCTGTGGTCGCGCGTCAGGCGCCGCAGCTCGCCGCCGCGATACAGATAGATGCGGCTGTCGCCGGCCCACAGATAGCCGCAGCGGCGGCCGTGCGCCAGCAGCACGACCGCGGTGCTGCCGATGATCCGCACGTTGCGCGCCGCCGCCTCCGCGCGCAGCTGCCGGTTGACGGTCTGCAGCCTGTCGCGCGCATCCACCATGAAGCGTTCGAGACTGGGCGCCGGCGGCATCTGCCTGAGGCTCTCCACCACCAGGCGGCTGGCAAGGTCGCCGAGCGTGTGTCCGCCCATGCCGTCGGCCACCGCCCACAGGCCGTGCTCGGCCAGATCGAGGCAGGCGTCCTCATTGAGCTCGCGGACCAGGCCCACATGCGAACAGGACGCCGACGTCCACTGGAATTGCAACGCGTCAGTCATGGCAACCTCACGTCTCGGTGCGGACCGCATCCGGACCGCAGATAACCACCATAGTCCAGCAAATCGCATCAATGCTTGATATTGGTACTGGTTTCGGCGAGATCGATCGTGATGGCCGCGTTGTTGCCGCTGTTGTTCACATCCACCAGCTGGACCTGGTTGATCATCTGGTCCGCGTAGTTGTTGATCTGATAGAAGTTGAAGACGGCGCCGCCGGCCGCGGGTGCGCTGTCCACATAGGGGCGTATCCAGCCGAATACCCAGGGCGCGCCGCCGCCGCGTATCGATGCGAGCGCGCGGCAGTCGAGCAGGCGGCTGCCGGGCAAGTCCTTGATGACGATGGTAGACATGTTGGTTCTCCGAATGCGGCGCACTGTCGCGCCATGACCGGCATTTGCAGGGACCGTGCCAGCGACCCGTGCGCGACGATCGGACGGCGCATGGCCGACGCCGCCTGGGTTACGCGCGGGTTCCGCGCGCGGCGGCGCCAATATGCCTGCGGGGATGGTGGTTCGCGCCCGACAGTCGCGCGGCGCGGCGTCGGTGCGCGGCGAACAGCGGACACGGGCGGAAGGGAAAGAAAGCCCGCCGCGAGCGGCGGCGGGCGGGAGAGGTTCAGCGGGAGGGGGTCCCGGTCTTGCCGCCGCGCCGGTCCTGCGGCGCGGAGATGCCGATGTCCCACGGGAACTGTGTGAGGCGTCGCGCGCCGGCCGGCGAGGGCAGCGGCTGTTGCCGCGCGATGCGGGCGCCGCCGCTGATTGCCGTCATCGCCTCGTGGTCGAGCTCCACGCTGTCGGCGAGGTCCTTGATTGCGATCCTGGTCATGATGAACCGTCCTTTCTGCATCGTTGCAAGAGTCGATGGCGGCATGCGTGCAGACACTGTAGCCGATGCCGCCGGCTGCACCAAGCGGAAAATCCCCTCGTTCCGAAGAAGGAGGGGATGGTGCGGGGAAAGTGCCGCTTACAGGCTGATGCCCGCATTGGCCCACTGCGACGGGCTGACATCGAGCTTCAGCGGCCCGAAGCCCGCGCCGATGACGCCGACGTTGTTGAGCGCGTTGACTTCGACGTTCTGCATCTGCGCGATGTTCTGATCGATGTCGATGTTGACGTTGGCGAGCGGGCCGAGGCCGGCCAGCCAGCTGTTGCCGCCCCTGACCGCCGACATTTCCCCGTCGCCCAGCTCGCGGGAAGCCTGCAGGTCGTGGATAGCGATGTTTGCCATGATGTTGCTCCTTGTATGGGGCGGGCGGGCATTGCCCCGCCCGCGCGTGAAGGCGATCAGCCGAAGTTGATGGTGTTGGCGCCGTGCTGGCTCGGGTTGACGTTGGCGCTGATGCCGTGGGCGAAGGCAATGTTGTTGCCGTTGTTGACCGTGGTGTTCTGGCTCTGGCTCAGCATCTGGGAGGCGTTGAAGTCGATGTCGCCGGCCTTGCCGTATCCCGGTTTGGGCCAGGACGGCGAGCAGTCCACCGGCAGGCGGTAGCCTCCCCAGCAGCCGCCGCGCACGGCGGCGAGGGCGGCATCGTCGAGTTCGGCGGCGCGGGGCAGGTCGGTGATGGTCAGGGTGTTCATGTCGTTTCTCCTAAGGGCGATGGTTGTATGGATGACTGCGGATTACTTGCCGAAGTTGATGGTGTTGGCGCCGTGCTGGCTTGGGTTCACATGCGCGCTGATGCCGCTGGCGAAGGCGACGTTGTTGCCGTTGTTGACCATGGTGTTCTGGGTCTGGCCGAGCATTTGCGAGGCGTTGAAGTCGATGTCGCCGGCCTTGCCGTACTCGAATTTCGGCAGCGAGGGGAAGCAGTCCTTCGGCATGTAGTAGCCGCTGCCGCCCTGGATGGCGGACAGTGCGGCGTCGTCGAGTTCGGCGGCGAGGGACAGGTCTTTGACGAGCAGTGCTTGCATTTCAGTTCTCCTTGAATGGGATGGGGTTGGTTGGCGAGTGACGCTTGTTTCGCACTCGAGAGCTATACAGCATGCGGTGTGCCAGCTCGGCCCGGCCGCGCGCAGGATCGCGCAAGCCCTTGTAAACAAAGGAGAAAACGCAGGTGAGGCCGGTGGGTCGAGGCAGGGCGGCCGCGGGCCCGGAACGGGATGGCGGGACGGACCCGACACCGGCACGCGCGAGATGTCGGGCGGGGAGAAACAGTGGCGGCGCAAGGGACGGGGAGCGGGACCGGTGTTCGTCAGGAGGAACCGGAAAGGCAGCGGCGGCAACCTACCCGCATTGCGCTCACATCAGGATATGCAGCCATGGTTACTCCCGTATCGTCGCGCTCGTCGACGCCCGCCCCCAGCCGATCCGCTCACGCGGCGCAGGCATCGTCATCGCCCGCACCGCCTCCACTGAGCGCGCGGGACGCGGGGGCATCGGGCGGCACACCCCGGGGAGAGGTAAGGCTCTACGCGGACCGCCGGCCGACGCTGATGCGCCTGCCGCTGGATGTGCTCAAGGAAGTCGTCCAATGGCTTCCGGCCGACAAGAGCGAGCTGCGCAACGCGGCGCTGACCTCGCGCACCATGCATGGCATCGTCCACGCTTTCGCAAAGCCGAATATCCAGGTCGCGGATCTGAAGGGCATCGCCAGGCGGGCCTTCATGCCCGGCCGCCCCGACCAGTCCGCGGCACTGCGAGACATCCTGGCGCGCGTGGAACACGAGCCGGGCAAGCCGGTCCTGACGGGTTCCTTCCGGCACGAGGTGCTCGACCATGCGCTGACGCTGTACGTGCGCATGAACCGGAACGCCGTCCCCGACGAGCAGGCCGGCGCGCTGTTCAGGCGAGCGGTCGACGTCGCGGTCAACGATCGTGCGCCCGCCGACAGGGTCAAGGGCTTTTGCATCGTCGCGGGACATATCGACCATCTCCCGCCGGATATGCTGAAGTCCGTTCTCGAACATGCGGGCGACAGGGTCAGGCGCATGGCGCCGCGTGAATCGGCGCGACTGAGAGAGCTGCTCGGTCTGCTGCTTGACGCCGCGAATCTGCGGGAACTGCCGGATGCCGCACGGTACGCCGGCGCGCGGAAATTGCTGACCGACGCCGCCGCCGAACCCCACATGCTGCACGGCGCCGCGCGCCACCTGCTGCTGAAGTACCTGTTGCTGCATGCTACGCCGCTCGCTGGCGAGGAAGGACTGGAAACCTTCAGGCACGCCACGGCCCTTGCAATGGGCGACGCCGGCGAGGACGGGAAGATCGAGGGCCTGCGGATCGTGTTCGATGCCTTGCCCTCGCTCGATGGCGATCGCAGGCTCGACGCGCTCGAACATGCGCTCGGCCTGGTGTCGCGGGAAACGAAGAGCGACGCTGCCAGGGCCAGGGGCCTGGCTTGCCTCATGGAGGCCTATGGCCGTGCGTCGCCCGCCGACGGCAAGGACTTTGCGGGACGGGTCCTGCAACAGCTGCGGCGGATTACCGATCCGCGGCTTGAATTCGACGGCCTGCTTCATGCGCTGCGACATGCGCGCCGCTTGGTCGGCGACGAGCCGGCGACGCAGGCCGTATCACGCGCGCTCGACCTCGCCCTGTCCGCGCCCTCGCATGCCGGCAGGCTGTCGGCTTTCCTCGAGCTGGCGAAGGTGTTCGATCACCTGCCGCCCGGCGCGCGCGCGGTGGTTTTCGGGCAGGCCCTGGACGGTTTCTGGGCGGCGGTTACGGACGACTCGGCAAGGAGCCGGGCGGTGCAGGCGCTCATGGACGTCTTTCAGAGCCGGCCGGACGAAATCGGTCCGGGTTTCACTGCCGACGCAGTCGGCAGGATCGGCGAGATCCAGGACCCGGCGCGCCGGCTCGAGGCCCTGTCGTGCGTCCTCGACAAGGCGCGGCATTGCATCCCGCCGGAACGCGCGGCCGAGGCGATGACAAGCGCATTCGGGCTGCTCGGGCAGGCGAGGATCAGCGAGGCGGGCAGGCTCGGCCTTCTCAGGAAGATCATGCAGCCCCTCGGCCTGCTGTCTGCGGAACAGAGCGAGGCGCTCTTCGATTGCGCGCTGAGCCTCGGCCGCGAGATGCTCGAGCGGGGCCAGGCGAGCCCGACTGCCGGGGTGCTGATCAGGGCCGCGCGCGAGAGTGCCGATCCGGACGGGGCGTTGCGCAAGCTGTTGTCCCTGATCCGCGGACTCGCGTCGCCGGACGCGCGGCTGAAGGCGGCCACCGCCCTGGCGGCGCACCCCGGCCTGAATCCCGCCGAGGGGGAGAGCGTGACCCGATTTGTCTTCGGGATCATCTATGGCAAGCCGGACCAGTCCTACATCGGCGCCATCCGGGACCTGGTTGCGGTCGCCTCCCGCGCTTCGCAGCAACAGGCGGTCGCATTCCTCGGCGGCGCCCTCGATATCCTGGAGCAAACGCAGAATCAGGCCGAGTTCATCGAGGGCGTGCGCTGCGTCGGCGATGAGCGCCAATGCGCCCTGATCCTTCAGACGCACCCCGCGCTCGGCATGCGCTTGCAGGAGATGGTGGCGGTCCGAACCGGCACGCCGGGAGCGGAGCCGCAGCCGTGATCCGGTCCGGAGAACGGCCGTTGCCCCGCATGAAAATCGCCCGGCCATGGCCGAGGAGGGCTTCTATCCCACGGCGAATGACCGGTCGGCTTGCACCGCCCGGCGTCTGAGCAGGAACCGGCAAGGGGCATGTGCAACGTATGCCTGCCTACCACCATCACTCAAAGGAATCAGTCGTGTTCACTCCAGTCGCCCCACGTTCGCCCTCGCCCACGACGTCTCATGCCACCTCACCTCGTATGGAACGGGCGCCGGACCAAGCGCCGTCCGCCGGCGGCGTATCCCACCCCGACAGGTCGGCCAAACCGCTCTATGCCGACAAGCGATCCTCGCTTGAGCGGCTGCCGGTCGACGTGCTGAAGGAGTGCCTGAAATTCCTGCCCAACAGCACCCGCGACCTGGTCCGGTTCGCGCATGCGTCGCGGACCACGCACAACCTGGTCTCGCAGTATGCACAGCACAAGTTCAAGGCGGCCGATCTGATTCTCCGGGCACGTCGCGCGCTTATCGGCCCGCCGGCTGAACGGGTCGGGTCCTTCCGCGGTATCGTCGATGAGGCGAACGATTCCCGCCTGCCGCTGCCGGCCCGCGAGCGCCACGAGGTCGCCGCGGCACTCCTGCCGCTTTTCCATGCGATCGCGGAAGGCGAAAGCGAGGAGCACCCGGAAAACCTCGCCGCGCCCGGTACCGAATCGCGGAAATTGCTCGACAGTGTGATCGATTTCGTCCTCGGCGCCCGCCTGGCGGCGGACAAGCTAGCGGGGTTCTGCACGGTGGCGGAGAGCATCGAGCAACTGCCCCCGGATGCGCTGCGACATGTTCTTCAGGATGTGAATGCCAGGTCGGCCGACAATGTCTTCGACAAGTCGCCGGCGCATGCGCTCTCGCGGATGCTGTCCGCCGCGGCCGACATTTCCTCGCTGCCGGAGGAGCAGCGACCGGAGGCGGCGGGACGTATTCTCGCCGCGGCCCGGTCGGGTTTGCGCGCGCCGGGCGGCGCGGAGCGTCGCGTGCTCGGCCGGTACATCCTGCAGCATTCGTCGCCGCATTCCGGGACAGCGGGATTGCAGACATTCAAGGGAGCGACCAGCCTGGTACTCGACGGCCAGGAGGAAGAGGCAAAGCTCCACGGCCTTGCGCACGTGCTGCGCGCATACGATCTTCCGCCCGGCCGCGACGCATTGCCTGCGCTCTCTCACGTGCTCGATGCCTTCTGGCAGGGCACGATGAGCGAGCGCGGCAAGGCGAAAGGCATTGAATACATCGCGAATGCGTGTTCGCACGCGCCGGAGGACGTGCGGCCCATTGTGAAAGGTCTCCTCGATCGGGCGCAGCAGATCGCCGATCCCACGCTGGCGTTCGATGCCATCATTCACGTTCTGAGCGCCGCCGGGGACGCAGTCGACGCCCCGCATGCCGAGCAGGCGGTATTTCGCGCGCTCGGGCTGGCGGCGGCATCCGCGGAAAGGCATGGCGACCTCTCGCCGTTCTTCGAAGTGGTATCGCTGTTCGATAAACTGCCGGCCGATGCATGCAAGGCGGCCTTCGGGAGCGCCCTGGAAAAGATCTGGCACGCTGCCCAGGGCGACGAGAGCAAGATGGCATGCCTGGACGCCCTGATGAGGGCTTTCGATGTCCGCGCTGACGACGTCGGGCCCGCCATTCTGGAGAAGATGCTGGACAGGCAGGGCGAACTCTCGGAACCGGCGAACCGGCTGCTCGTTCTGGCCCGCCTGCTGGGCGACGCATCGCACCGTATTCCAGCGCAGCGCCTGGCCCCGGCAATGGAAGAAGCCCTTTCCCTGCTCGACAGCGATGGACCAGGCGAGGTCGAGAAATCCGAAGCCCTCCTCGATATCCTGCGGCCGCTTGAGCGCGTCCCCGGAGACCGGATGGGGCCGATATTCAGGCAGGCACTGGGCGGTGTGGCGCTGTACTCGGACGCAAGGGCGGCGGCCGGATGCATCAAGACGCTCGCCGCCGCGGCCACCGCGATATCGGATCCGGTGGTTCTGGCGCAGGCCCTGAACACGCATGAAATCGCGGTCCGGGCTTCCCATGGACCGGCGGAGCAGGAAAGAAGCAAGCGCCTGGTCACAAGGCTCGCCGGCAACCTGCTGTTCAACGCGCCGCTCCTCGGCGTACGGATACTGGCTGCACGCGCGCCCGATGCACCGCCGGCAGATCGGGAACGCATGCTGTCCGACATCATCGGAAGCCTCGGTTTCATTCAGGATCGCGCCATCCTGGCGGAGGCAACCGCAACCGTCACGGGCACCCCCGAATTCCGCGACGCGCTGGCGGCGCGTCCCGACATGGCGGGACACCTCGGGACCCTGGTCTCTCCCCGCGTCGGATAAGAAGCCTCCCTCCGCGCAGGGCGATCGGACAGGAAGAAAGCCTACGGCAGCGACCCTTCGGGGCCGCCCGAAGCGCTTCTGCCAGGGTGACGGGCACGGCCGACCGCCGGCCGGGCGGTTCGTCGGACGCGGGCAAGCGGCGATGAAGCAACGATGGGCGGAACCGAAATGCGAGGGCTGCCGACAGATGCCGGTCATCCTCATTACAGACAACGATCATGGTTACTCCCATCGCTTCGCGTTCGCCTTCGCCCGTTCAGCAGCCGACCGTCCAGCCGTCGCCCGTGCGCGCCCACGAGGTGCGGGCACAACCGGAGACGTCGCCGCCGCCGGCGCCCGTCACCCGCAGGTCGGACCTGCCGCTCTACGCGAGGCGGCGGCAACACTCGCTGCAGCAGCTGCCGAACGTCGTGCTCAAGGAAATCTTCACAAGCGTGTCCGAGGATAGAAAGCAACTGCTCAGTCCCATGCTCACGTCGCGGCATATGCACGCGCTCGTGCAAGAGATGGCCGGACATGAGGTCAAGGCGGGCAAGCTGCTTCACCAGGCGCACAGCCTCGCTTCGGCCCGGCCCGCCGAGCTGGCGGCCCGGCTCGGGCAGATACTCGCTGCAATGAAGCAGCCCTCTCCCCGGCTGCGCGGGGATGGCCTGATGGAACTGCTGGACGTCCTGGCGCCCCGCATCATGCAGGCGCCCGCGAGGCCGGACGCGGACGGGGGCGTCGCGCACGATCCCCGGCCGGCCATGCTGAACGATCTTGTCGACTGCGTGCTCGACGCTCCCAGGCCGCAGGAACGTATTGCGGGATTCCGAAGAATCGCCGCGCATTTCGCGAGCATGCCACCGGAGATCCTCGCACCCGTCCTTCAGCATGCCGTCCACCAGCCGCGGCTGGACGAGATGCTCCGCAAGACCTGCATGCTGATGCACAAGGCCCTGATGATCGAGAGCCAACCGGCGGACGACAGGGCGCCGGCCGCGCAGCGCATTTTCGAGGAAGCCCGACAAGCACCTCCGCTCCAGGGCCATGAGCGCCGTCAGCTGGCGGTGCACGCCTTGCACTGTTGCGCATCCCTTCCCGTTGCGGACCGCACGGCCCTGTTCCTGGACGCCATCGAGCTGGTCATCGTCGACCGCCATGAAGAGGACGCACTGCGAGGCCTGGGCGAGGTGATGCGAACCTTCGGGCAATTGCCGGAAGAAGTCAGGAAAGCATCGCTGGAAAACGCGGTGGACCGCGTCTGGCAATACGCGCAGTCGGAGCCGGTCAGGGCCAGGGCGCTGTCAAGCCTGATGAGCGCCTATCACGGATCTCACGCGGAGATCGGCGAGGACTTCCCCGTGCAGATCCTGGCCCGCGTCGGGCAATTCGCCGACACGGCAAACGAGCTGGAGGGCCTGCGGCATGTGATGCGCCATGCGGCACGCCAGCTGGGCCGCGACGAGGCGCTCGACATGCTGTCGCGCGCGCTCGATCTTTCCCTGGGCGGCGACGACGAGGACAAGGCGACGGCGCGATTCAAATCCCTGGCGCCTGTGCTCGCGGGGCTGCCCGACGATGTCCGCGGCGACGCGTTCACGGTGGCGCTTGACCGCGCCTGGGGTTCGGGCCTGAGTGAAAGCGGGAAAGCCGCGTGCCTGCGGTCCATCATGAAGTGCGTCTCCCGCCGCGCGAGCGGTCACGCCGCGTTCGTCGCGCATGCGCTCGACGAGGCGTCGAGGCTCGCCGGCGACGCGGAGCGGCTGGAGGCCATCCGGCAGGTGCTGCAGCACGGCGCATCGCTGCTCGATGAGCGCCGCGCACTGACTAGCTTTTCGGATGCGCTGGATCTTGCATTCATGGGCAAGGACGAAGCCACCGCGACGGCGCGGTTCGTATCGGTGACGCGGGTGCTGCCTGGCCTGCCGCGCGGCGTTCGCGGCAAAGCCTTCGAAACCGCGCTCGACGCCGCCTGGCGCGTGGGCCTGAGCGAGCAAGGGCGGCTCGCATGCCTGGATGCGCTCATGAAATATGCCTCTTCGGCCGGCGGCAGCGGCGGCAGGCGATTCATCGAGGTCGCGCTGGCAAGGGCCGGGGAGTTTTCGGATGAGCACAACAGGCTGGCCACCCTTGCCGCCGTACTCGGCAATTCACGCGAGGGGATGCCGGAGCGCCGTGCGATCACGGCGATGGAAGACGCGCTCGATTTGCTGTCGCGGGCAGTACCCGACCGGGACGTGGCGGAAAGACTTGTCAGGATTCTGACACCGGCCCGCAAGCTGTCGGCCGGGCGGAACGACACACTGTTCAGGAAGGCGGCGGAGGTCCTTCGCTCCGTGGACGACGAGAACGCCGCCGCATGCATCGGGACGCTGCTGGTGGCGGCCCGCTTCGCCAGCGACAGGGATGCCGCGATCGAGGAGACTGCCGGCATCGTGCGTCGCCTGACCCGGCCCGGGGCGGTGCTGCTTGCAGCGGGCAGGGAAGGGCTGCCCGCGCGCATCGGCGGAGATCAGGGCACGTCCATGAAGCTCGCGCGTGCTGCCGCGGAGGCGATCGTGGGTGTGCTGGGGGACGCGTCGCCCGCCGCGGTGGAAGCGCTGACCGGCCTGATCGGCCACCATCGCCGCAACGAGGCGTTCTGGCCGGCGCGGCGATCGATGTCCTCGCGCGGGTGGACGACGACGGGCAGTTCCAGGCGGCGCGCGAACACATCGGCCTCTGCCTGACGTTCGTCAGATCATCGGCGGAGCGCGGCGCGCTCGCCACACGTCTGGAAGAACTCGCGGCGCCACGCGGTGAAGCCGGGAATGGATGAGCCAGGCGGCGCGCCATGAGCCGCGTCCGGATGACGCAATGATGAACAGGCCAGCCTGCGCCGGCAGCAAAAAAGCCCTCCCTCCGCGCACGGCGGAAAAGAGGGCAAGGGGGAGACAATCGTTGCTTACAGCGCGATGGCGGCGCCCGCCCACTGAGCCGGGCTGACGTCGAGCCTGAGCGGTCCGAAGCCCGCGCCGATGACGCCGACGTTGTTGAGCGCGTTCACCTGGACGTTCTGCATCTGCGCGATGTTCTGGTCGATGCCGATATTGACGTTGGCGACGGGGCCGAGGCCGGCGAGCCAGCTGTTGCCGCCCTTTACCGTCGACATTTCCCTGTCACCCAGTTCGCGGGAAGCCTGCAGGTCGTGGATAGCGATGTTTGCCATGATGGTTCTCCTAGTGGTGGTCCTCGGCGCGCGCCGATCAGCCGAAGTTGATGGTGTTGGCGCCGTGCTGGCTCGGGTTGACGCTGCTGGTGATGCCGCATACGAAAGCCGCGTTGTTGCCGTTGTTGACCATGGTGTTCTGCGCCTGGCCGAGCGACTGCATTGCGTCGAAGCTGATGGCCGGCTTCTCGGGCGCCTTCGGCATCGAGCTCAGATACTGCGCGTAGACTTCCTTGCCGTAACCGCCCTGGACGGCGGCCATTTCGGCGCGATCGAGTTCGGTGGTGAGGGACAGGTCGGCGATGATCAGGGTTTTCATGTCGGTTCTCCTTTGGGACGATGTGGGCAAGCGGGATTACTTGGCGAAGTTGATGGTGTTGGCGCCGTGCTGCGTCGGGTTCACATGCGCGCTGATGCCGGAAGAAAAGGCGACGTTGTTGCCGTTGTTGACCACCGTGTCCTGAGTCTGGCCGAGCATCTGCGAGGCGTTGAAGCTGACATCGCCGGCCTTCGGGTAGTCGAACTTCGGGTACGAGGGGAAGCAGCCGACGGGCATGCAGTAGCCGGTGCCGCCGGCAACGGCGGACATCGCGGCGTCGTCGAGCTCGGAGGCGAGGGACAGGTCTTTGATCAGCAGTGCTTTCATGTCGAATCTCCTTGAGAGTGGTTGGGTCGGTTGGCGAGTGACGCTTTGTTTCGCACTCGATCCCCTTTCAGCAGGGACCGTGCCAGGCCGGGACCGCGCCGCCGGAATCGCTGCAAGCCATTGAAAAGAAAGGATTTTTCATGCGCCGCAGGGCCGAGGTGGGCAATCTGTCATCCGGCGCGCGTCTTCGCATGGCGGCTCCCGCCCAACAGCTGCCGCTACGGATTGTGTGGCGCGACCGAACACTTGCCGGCAGCATCGCCGCGGGCATGGACAGGGACGCGCACCGGCCGCCGCGAACGGCACGGTGCGCGCGTGCGACGGCGGACGACATGGATTTGTGCGGAGTCAAAAGGCCGGGTTTTTTCAGCGCCGCGCGCGGGCGCTGCCCCTAAGGTGAAGGGAGCATGCGGAACGCCCGCGACGCAAGGATGCGCGGCGGGCGCAATGCAAGACGGCGCCGCCCGTGGAAACGGGCGGCGCCGGCGGGATGGGTGAAGCAGTCGGTCAGCCGAAGTTGATGGTGTTGGCGCCGTGCTGGCTCGGGTTGACGCTGGCGCTGATGCCCGAGGCGAAGGCGACGTTGTTGCCGTTGTTGACCGTCGTGTTCTGGCTCTGGCCGAGCATCTGCGAGGCGTTGAAGTCGATGTTGCCGGACTTGCCGGGCATCGGGTAGTCCCACTTCGGCCAGGACGGCGTGCACGCGGCGGGCATGCAGTAGCCGTAGCCGGTGCCGCCGGAAACGGCGGACATGGCGGACGCGTCGAGGTCGGCGGCGATGGACAGGTCTTTGATGAGCAGGGCTTGCATTTGCGGTTCTCCTTGATGAATGGTGGCGTGATGGTCGAGTGACGCTTTGTTTCGCACTCGATCGCCATTCAGCAGGGAGCGTGCCAGGGCCTGGCGCGAATCGCCGGAATCCACGGAAGGCCCTGCCGTACAAGGGTTTGCGGTAAATGCCGCGGTGCCGGGCGCCGCCGGCGCGCCGGACGGGGTGACGGCACCGGGCCGACAGGTTGGAGGCGTGGTTGTGGGGCGCGGCCCGACATCGGGGCCGCAAGCCGTGCCCGCGCGTGCCGCGGCGGCGGGCATGCTTGATGCGTGACCCCCGTCGGCGGTGCTTGCCCGCTATTCAGATGAATAAGGACACCATGGCCAGCCTCGAACATACGCTCCTTCGTTTCCAGCACGGTGGGCTCAGCCGCGAGCAGCTGCTCGCGCAGGTCGACCAGCTGCTGGCCAGCGACCGCACCGGAAGCGCGCAGCTGACGGAAATCCTGAATGAGGAGCGTACCCGCACCATGCTCGCGCCGGACGTGATCGATGCCCTGCGCCAGCGCGCGGCACTTGCCAGCCCCGCCGTGGCCGGCGGCGACACCAGTCCCTCCCTGCGCGGAGAAGGGCGGCACGCGTCGACATTCTCGCAGCCGTCGATGCCGCTTCCGCTGGAAGGGGCCGGCAGCGAGCCGATGAAGGGCGTCGGCGACACGCTCAACAACCGTTTCGTGCTGGAGGAGTGCATCGGCTTCGGCGGCATGGGCATGGTCTACAAGGCGCTCGACCTGCGCAAGCTCGAGGCATCCGACCGCAAGCCCTACATCGCGATCAAGGTGCTCAACGTGCAGTTCCGCGCGCATCCGAAATCGCTGATCGCGCTGCAGCGGGAAGCGAAGAAGGCACAGACGCTGGCGCATCCGAACATCGTCGCGGTCTATGATTTCGACCGCGACGGCAATACGGTTTACCTGACGATGGAATACCTGCAGGGCAAGCCGCTCTCGCAGGTCCTGCGCGACCCGGAGTTCCGCGGCATGCCTTTCGCCGACGCGATGCGCATCGTCGACGGCATGGGACGCGCGCTCGCCTACGCGCACGAGCGCGGCTTCGTGCACTGCGATTTCAAGCCGGCCAACGTCATCCTCACCGACCGCGGCGAGGTCAAGGTGATCGACTTCGGCATCGCGCGCGCGATCAACAAGCCGACCGAGGACAGCGAGGCCACGGTGTTCGATCCCGGCAGCCTCGGCGGCCTCACGCCCGCCTATGCCAGCGCCGAGATGCTCGAGCATCGCGATCCGGATCCGCGCGATGACATCTATGCGCTGGCCTGCATCGCCTATGAGCTGCTGACCGGTCGCCACCCGTTCGAGCGCCAGACGGCGGCGCAGGCGCGCAACGCCGCGCTGACACCAAGGCGCCCTCCCGGCCTGGGGCTCGGTCCATGGCGCGCGCTGCGGCGCGGACTCGCCTTCAGCCGCGACGCGCGCACGCCGAGCGTGCAGCAGTTCCTGCACGAGATGGGCACGCACGAGCGCCGCGGCCGGCCGCTTGCCGCCATCGCCGGCGGCACCGCAATCGCGGCGCTGCTGTCCGCGGGCGGGGCCTACTGGTGGGCCTCGTCGCCACGGCCAGCGCAGGCGCCCGTCGCCACCGCGCCGGCCGCAGCGCCGCCGGCGAAGAAACCCGACCTTGCGGACATCGAACGTCTGCTGGCGCAAGTGCCCTGCGCCGCGCTGCAGCCCGCCTTCCGGGGCGATGCGCTGACCGTCGACGGACTGCTGCCCGCCAGTTACGGAGCGGGGCGGCTGAAGGACACCCTCGCCGCCGCCGGTGTCGCCGAGGTGCGATTGCAGGTGCAGGAGATCGGCGAGGCCAAGTGCGGCATCGTCACGCTGCTCGCGCCTTACTGGAAGCAGAACCGTCAGGCCGGCGACCCGGCGAGCATCCGGACCCGGCCGGCCGGTGCGAGGCTGCAGGAGGGCGACAAGCTGGTGCTCGACCTGAAGACGCCCGGTTATGAGAGCTACGTCAACGTCGATTATTTTTCATTCGACGGCAGCGTGGTGCATCTGCTGCCGGGTCCCCGCCTGCGGGCGAACCAGGCACCCCCGAATCACGAGGCCGCGCTCGGCACGCTCGGCAACTGGGTGATCGGCGCGCCATTCGGCACCGACCTCATCGTGCTCCTCGTCACGCCATCGCCGCTGTTCGACGGCATGCGCAAGGAGAGCGAAAAAGGAGCGGATTACCTCGCCGCCCTGGAGCGGCAGTTGAAGCAGATGAAGGCCGGCAAGGGCGCGGACAGGGTGCGGGTGGATTTCTTGCAGATTACGACGAGTGCGCGGAAGGAGTAGGGGGCGCGGGTCTCAGCGTGAGCAGGGCCGGCCTCCGTGCCGGCCCGGCGGAGGTGGCACAACCCGCGTCGCACCGCACGACCAGCGCATGGAATGCTCTCCGGACCACGGTAGTCCGGGCCGGCAGGGACGCCGGCCCCACCTGGAAGCACCGTGCTCCTTGGCGGCCCTTCGGGGCGCACAACATGCAATCCCAGCTACTCCCCACTCCGCACCACCCTGAACCCGTTCTGCGACTGCCGCACGCTGCCCTCGTACTTGAAGCGGGTCGCGGCCGTCATGTAGCTTTCGCCGTCGCGCCAGGAGCCGCCGCGGATGACCCGGGTGCGGCAGTTGGGCGCGTCGCGTGCGCGGGCGTCGGAAGGGCCGCCGGCGTGGGAGGCGTTCCAGCAATCGGCGACCCATTCCCAGACGCTGCCGCTCATGTCGTGCAGGCCGAATGCGTTGGCGGCGAACGAACCGGCGTCGGCCGGTCCTTCCTTGCGCCAGGGCTCGCCGCAGTCCTTGCAGTTGGCCATCTTCGGGCGCATCTGCTCGCCCCACCAGTAACGGCTGCCGTTGCCGGCGCGTGCCGCGTATTCCCATTCGGCCTCGGTCGGCAGGCGGTAGGACTTGCCGGTGAGCGTGGACAGCCATTTCAGGTATTGCTGCGCATCTTCCCAACTGACGTCGCGCACCGGTGCCGCGGGCCCGTCCGCGGTGGTGAGCCGCTGGCAGGCGCCGGCCTCGACGCAGGTATTCCACTGCGCGACCGTGACTTCATACTTCCCGATCGCAAAGCCCTGGGCGATGCTCACCTTGCGCGGCGGCCGCTCGCTCGGGTCGCCGCTGGCGCTGCCCATGGTGAAGCTGCCGGGAGGCAGCGACACCAGCACCGGGCAGGTGGGGCAGTCGCGGATTTCCTTGACATTGCCCGCCGCCGGCGCGGCAGCAGCGGCAGCAGCGGCGGCAGCGGGCGCGGCCGGCGTTTTCTCGGGCGGCGTCTCGGCCCTGGCCGGCGGGCGCGGCGGCTCCGGCTTTTTCTCCGCGCGCGGCGCTTCCGGTTTCTTTTCCGTGCGCGGCGGCTCGGTCTTCGGCGCCTCCGGCCGGGCGGTCTCGGTCTTCTGCTCCGGCTTGCTCTCCGTCTTCGGCGCCGCGGCCTTCAGGCGTGCGATGCGGGCCTTGGCGAGCGCGGAGAAGCGGCCGTTCGGATAGGTGTTCAGATAGGCCTCGTAATCGCCGACATGATTGCTGTCCTTGATCGACTCCCAGAAGGTCAGCTCGTACTGTTCGTCGCTGTCCTTGGGCAGGATCGCGGCATCCGGCGGAACGGACAGGGCGGCAAGCATGACTGGCAGCAGTAGGCGCAGCAACTGGCGGCGAGGTTGCATGATCAGTCTCCGGGCGGCGTCGGCTGTTCATCTTTGTGCCGTCTCGCAAGGCGCACTCTGTCCAATATCAAAGCGGCGCGGGTATTCCGCTGCCGCCGCGCGAACCGTGTTCTATGGTGAAGAGCGGCGACGCAAGTGCCCATCCTCTCAGCAAGAAAGGACGATCACATGGCAAGATTCTTTCCTCTTTGCGTCCTTTCCCTCACCGCACTGTGGCTGCCGGCCGGCCCGGCATCCTCCGCCGAAGTCAGTCCGGCGCCGCCCGGCGCGCGCGTCTATTTCATCTGGCCGCAGGACGGGGCCGTGATTTCAGGCGGCAAGTTCTGGGTCCGCATGGGTCTGCAGAACATGGGCGTGACGCCCAAGGGCATACGCCATCCGAAGGCAGGCCATCACCATCTGCTCATCGACACGCCGCTGCCGCCCGCCGGAGAGCCGATTCCATCCGACCGCAACCATCTGCATTTCGGTGCCGGCGAGACCGAGGCGAGGGTGGAACTGCCGCCCGGAAAACACACGCTGCAGTTGCTGCTCGGCGACCACGACCACGTGCCGCACGATCCGCCGGTGCATTCAAAGAAAATCACGGTGACGGTGAAATAGCGAGAGGAGACGATATGAAAACACTGTTCGCCGCGAGCCTGCTGCTCATGTTTTCCGCGTCGCTGCCGGCCGCCACGCCGGCGCCGAAGAACGCGCATCTGTATATCGGCTGGCCCAACAACGGTGAAGTGATCGCCGCCGGCAAGCCGTTCAAGGTCTGGTTCGGCCTGCGCGACATGGGCGTGGCGCCGGCCAAGGTGCAGTATCCGAACACCGGCCATCACCACCTGCTGATCGATACCGAACTGACGCCGCCGGGACAGGAGATTCCGTCGGACCGCAATCACCTGCATTTCGGCGCCGGCGAGACCGAGACCATGATCGAGCTGCCGCCGGGCAGGCATACGCTGCAGCTGCTGATGGGCGACGAGAACCACGTGCCGCACGATCCGCCGGTGTACTCGAAGAAGATCACGATCACCGTCAAGTGACTGCAATGGACACGGGAAGACCCAGCGCATCAGCCTCCCCCGGCGTGGCGGCGTATCTCGAGCTGGCCGTGGGCGGCGGCGCGCAGAATTTCTTCCCGCTGCAGGACGAGATCGTCATCGGACGCGAGCCGCAGGACTCGCTCGGGCCCGACCGCTTCCTCTGCATCCCCGAGCACACGATCAGCCGCCGCCACGCACGCATCCGGCGCCGCGATGACGAATACTTCATCGAGGATCTGCATTCCTTCAACGGCACCTTCGTGCTCGGCCAGCGGCTCGCGCCCGGCGCATGGCACCGGCTGCGGGATGGCGAGGAAGTGTCGCTGGCGGGCGTGCCGCTGGTGTTCCACTCGCTGATCGCGCCGTCGCCGGCGCAGATGCCGTCCATCATCGCGGCCTCGGTCGATGCCAGCGACGTCACCCGCTTCGTGCCGCCGGCGGCGGACGCGAGCCGCGACGAGATGCGGCGCGCGGTGCAGAAGCTGCACGCGATGGCGCAGGTCAGCATCGCGCTCGGCGCGGTCAAGGACAGGGAGACCCTGACCGCGAAGATCATGAACTTCATCTTCGACCTGTTCCCGCTGGCCGAGCGCGCCTTCATCCTGCTGCGCAAGTCCAAGGGCGAGGAGCCCGAGCCCGTCGCGGCGCGCCATCGCGACGGCCGCATCGAAGACCTGAGCCAGGTGCGGCTGTCGCGCACGCTGCTGCGCGAAGTGCTGGAGAAGAAGCGCGCGATCCTGTCGGTCGATACCCTGTCGGACCGCCATTTCGGCAGCCAGCACTCCATCATCGCGCAGGCCATCCGCAGCGTGATGTGCGTGCCGCTGCTGCTCGAGGACGAATGCCTCGGCCTGATCCAGGTCGATACCTCGAGCGATCCGTATGCCTTCCGCGCCGAGGACCTGGAACTGCTCAACGGCGTGTGCGCCGAGACCGCGGTGGCGCTCAAGAATTTTCAGCTGTATTCGGATATCGAGCAGCTGCTCGACGGCTTCGTGCGGGCCTCGGTGCAGGCGATCGAGGAACGCGATCCGGTGACGGCCGGGCATTCGTTCCGCGTGGCTGGGTATGCGGAGAGCCTGGCGCGCGCGCTCGAGCGCGATGCCGATCCGGCCTATGCCCGCTTCGCGTTCAGCCGCGACCAGCTGCGCGAGATCCGCTATGCCGCGCTGCTGCATGATTTCGGCAAGGTGGGCGTGGCCGAGCATGTGCTGCGCAAGGAGAAGAAGCTCTATCCGCAGGACCTGCGGCTGCTCGAACAGCGCTTCGCGCATGTGCGCGCCTGCCTCGAGCGCGAAGCCTGGCGCCGGCTGGTGGATGCGCAGATGCGGGGCGGGCTGGACATGGCGGCGCTGGAAGCGGCGCGGCGCGAGGCGGAAGACACGCTGCACAGCGAATTCGCCCGGCTCGACGCCTTCCTGGAGGCGATCCGCGCCGCCAACGAGCCGTCGGTCTCGCATCGCGAGGGAGAGCACGACCTGCGGGCGATACTCGAGTACGGCTGCGGCGCCGCGGCGCTGCCCGACCTGAGCCTGCTCGAAGAGGCGGAGTACCAGGCGCTGTCGCTGACCAAGGGCTGCCTGACCGAGCAGGAGCGCAGGCAGATCGAATCGCATGTCGCCGACTCCTATTCCTTCCTGATCCTGATCCCGTGGACGCGCGATCTCGCCAGCGTGCCGAGCATCGCCCATGGCCATCATGAAAAGCTCGACGGCTCGGGCTACCCGATGGGACTGCAGGGCAACCAGATCAGCATCCAGACCCGCATCCTCACCATCTGCGATATCTACGACGCGCTCACCGCCGCCGACCGTCCTTACAAAAAAGCCATCCCCGCCGAGCAGGCACTGGACTTGCTGTCTGCCGAGTGCCGGGCAGGCAAGCTCGACGCGAGCCTGTTCCGCATTTTTGTGGAATCGAAAGCATGGACGGCCGTCTGACGCGCGCCATGCATGGAGGGGATATGAGCAAGACTTCAGGTATGAAAGCGGTCGCCTCGCTGCTGCTGTGCGCGGGTGCGGCCGGTTGCGCGGATGTGTCGATGCCGGCCTATCAGCGGCCCGAGGCGCCGATGAAGACCGCGTTTTCCGAGCGCGAACAGGCGCGGGTGGCGCCGGGCGAGGCGATACAGCCGGACTGGTGGAAGGGCTTCCGCGATCCGCAGCTCAATCAGCTGGTCGACCGTGCGATCGACAACAACATCGACCTGCGCATACTCGCCGCCCGCATCCGCCAGGCCGAGACGCAGATCGGCGAAGCGCGGGCGGGCGCGCTGCCCACGCTCGACGCCGGCGCCGGCGCGAGCTTCGAAAAGAGCACCGGCCAGAAATTCTCGAAGCAGTTCAACCTCGGCACCCAGGTCAACTGGGACATCGACATCTGGGGCAGGGTGGAAAAAGGCGTGCAGGCCCAGACCTCGAGCTTCCGCGCCTCGGAGGCCGACTGGCGCGCCGGCTATCTCAACCTGGTGTCGGGCCTGGCGACCACGTACTTCCAGATCCTGCAGCTCGACCAGCAGATCGACCAGCAGAAGCAGACGCTGGCGAAGAACCGCGACATCCTCGCCACCTACGAGGCGATGCATCAGAACGGCCTGATTCCGAACACGCGGGTGCTGCAGCAGCGCGCGGAAATCAACCGGCTCACCACCGACATGCTGGAGCTGTCGCGGGCGCGCGAGCTGGCGGGCAATGCGCTGGCGACGCTGCTCGGCACGCCGGCGGGCGAGTTCAGGGTGCCGCACGGCTACCTGCAGGACAGGGTGAGCCTGCCGCCGGTGCCGGCGGGACTGCCCGCCGAGCTGCTGCGCCGGCGTCCGGACATCGTCGCCGCGGAATACCGGGTGCTTGAGGCCTACGACCTGGTCGGCCAGGCCAAGCTGGCCCAGCTGCCGTCAATCAGCCTCACCGGGCGCGGCGGCACCTCCAGCCTGGCGCTGACCGATCTGCTGCGCTCGTTCACCTTCGGCCTGATGCCGAGCATTAATTTCCCGATCTTCGATCCGTCCGTGAAGGCCCGCATCCGGAGCGCGCAGGCGGGGTCGGGCGTGGCCGAAGAGCAGTACCGGAAGACCGTGATCGCGGCGCTGGAAGAAGTCGAGAACGCGCTGGTCAATCTCGATGCCCATCGCAAGCAGCGTGCCGAGCTGCAGCAGCAGGTCGACCACCTGCAGGTGGTGTCGGCGCAGATCGAGGCCCAGCTCAAGGAAGGCCTGGTCTCGCAGCTCGAACTGTTCGAGACGCAACGTTCGCTGCTGTCGGCGCAGCTGGCCCTGTTGGCCAACCACCAACAGATACTGTCGGATACGGTCACACTTTACAAGGCGCTCGGCGGCGGCTGGCCGCCGGTCGAAGTCGCCAACCGTTGAGCCGGAGCATACATGGCAGCCAACCCATCCGCCCATCCGATAGAAGCAAGCGCCGTGACGACGCTGGAGCCGAAAAGCGGCGGCGCCGAGTACGACATCGTGCTCAAGCCGCTGTCGCATCCCGAGCTGGACGATATCTGCATCGAGGACGAGCTGTTCGCGGTGGGCCGCAACGAAAGGCCGTTCGACAGTTATCCGCCGGAGATCGTGGCCGACCTGTCGCGCCGCCATGCGCGCATCTTCTGCGAGTACGGCGCGGTCTTCATCGCCGACCTCGACAGCAAGAACGGCACGACCGTCAACGGCGTCGACATCCAGCAAAAGATCAGCCGCCTCAATGACGGCGATGAAATCTGCTTCGGCCGCAGCCTGTCCTGGCGCGTGCATCTCGGGCGCAGCGGCCGCACCGAGCGCGGCGCGCCGCGCGTGGCCGCTCTGACGCTGATGCCGCACGATCCGGCCGCGGGACTGCAGCCGCTGGTGATCAGCCGCTTTCCCTTCCTGGTCAGCAAGGCCGACGACGCCTTCGCGCGTTACAAGGAAGCGTTCCCGCACCAGGTCCATTATCTGTCGCGCCGTCACGCGCACATCTTCCTCAAGGGCGGCACGCCCTTCGTCGAGGACCTCGGCAGCACCAACGGCACCTTCGTCAACGAGCGCAGGCTGGATGAGCACGCGGTCGCGCTCAAGGACGGCGACACGCTCGCCTTCGGCGGCCATCACTTCGTCTACCAGGTCGTGCTGCAGGCGCCGGAGGTCACGCTCGACCCCACCGTCACCCGGGTCGGCCCGGCTGCCGCGCCGGCCGCCGCCATCGCGCGCGCGCTGCCGCCCGAGGTGGCCGAGAAGACCACCTTCGTCGCCGCCGCCGATTCCTTTCTCGATATCTTCTGCATCGATCCCTCGGTGCCGGGCGAGGCCGATGCGCCCGACGGCGAACCGCCCGAGGCCGAGGCGGCGCGCGCCGACGAGGGCGGACCGCGGCGCGGGCGCCGGGCGACCCTGCTGGCGGAATTCCGCAAGGCGTTCCACGGCGAGAGCCGGAGCGCGCGAGGCAGCAACCGGCGCTGGTGGCTGGCCGCGCTCGCCGCGCTGCTGGCGGTGGCATTCGCGGCCTGGTGGAGCGGGCACGAGGGACGGTATCTCAAGCAGCTGATGGCCGACGGCGACTATGCGCAAGCCTCCCAGGCGGCGGCGGAGGCGCTGGCGGAGCGGCCGGGCGATGTCGGCCTGCAGTCGCTCGCCACCGAAGCGCTGCTCAAGGCCCATCTGCCGCAATGGCTCGCGGCGCAGAAGGCAGGCAACTTCGACGAAGGCAGCCGCGTGCTGGCGCGGATGTCGCAGCAGGGCGCGGGCAATCCGGAACTCCAGCCTCTGCTGCGCGAACTCTCGTGGCTGGGCGGCCTGCAGGCCTTCGCCGCGCGCCGGCCGCAGGCCGACGCGCCGTTGCGCATCTTCTCGGACGAGGAAACCATCAAGTCGCTGCTCGCCTGGTGGGATCGCGACACCGCCGCCCACCAGCGCGCGCTTGCGCGCATCGCCGCGCATGTGCCGGAATTCTCCGGGCCCTATGCCGCCGCCCTGAGCTACCTGCGCGGTCTGCAGGCGGAGAACGCGGTCTACCTGGCGGCCATTGAACGTCTCAAGAGCGGCATCGCGAACGAGCTCGCGCGCGGGCGGCCGGAAGCGGTGTCGGGCCTGCTCGACGAGGCTGCGCAGAAGTACCCGCGCATCCAGGGTCTGGACGAGATCCGCCGCGACCTGGCGCAGTACCTGCCGCTGGCCGATGCACTGCGCGAACGCCGGCTCGGCGCCCTTGCGGCGGCGGCCGAGCGCGCCCGCTTCGCCACGCCGCCGTTCCAGGAGCGGATGCGGCAGCTGGCGGCCCGCGAACTGCCGCCGCCCGACCTGATGCGCGATTACGCCGCGGTGACCGCCGCCTGGCGGCGCGGCGAGGCGCAGCAGGCGCTGTCGGCACTGCAGGCGATGCAGAAATCCGGCCCGTGGCGCGACGGCGTGGCGCAGGATGCCGCGCGCAGGCAGGCGCTGCTCGCGCGCTATGAGGCGGCGCTGAAGGGCCGCGACGCGCGCGGGCAGGAAGAGCGCCTGCTCGCCTTCTACGGCAGCGCCGATCCGCTGCAGGATGCCTGGTTCATCGAACGTCTCGGCGCCGAACTGGCCGCGCGCCGCGAACCGGTGCTCAGGGCGGCGCAGCAGCGCATCGCCCGCGCCGAATCGCTGTGGAGCGAATACCAGGTCAACGGCGGCATAGAACAGGGCCAGCGCATCGAGCCCGGGGTCTCCACCCGCTTCCGGTCGCAGGCCGGCCTGCTGTCCGCCGCCGCGGAGGCGCAGCGCCAGGGCCTGCGGGTATACCGGCAGCTGCAGGCGGATTACCCGGCGCAGTGGAATCAGCTGCAGCGCGACATCGAATCCGAACTCGCGCTGCAGCGGCGCGCGCTGATCGACGCGCGTGCCGGCACGCTGGCGCCGGCGCTGGTCAAGACCAAGCTCGACATGCTGGGAGGCGGCGATGAACGATAGAAACCTGCGTCCGCTTTCCGAGGCGCTGGAAGACCACAGCTCGGAAGGCATCGCGCTGCTGTCCGAAACGCCGTCGCGCTTCATGCAGGCCGGCGTGCTGGTCATGCTGTGCCTGGTGCTGGCGGCGCTGCTGTGGTCCTTCTTCGGCCGCGCCGATGTGCTGGTCAGCGCGCCGGGCACGCTGATGCCCGACACCGAAGTGCGGCGCCTGTACGCGCCGATCGACGGCGAACTGGCCAATGTCTACATCGCCGAGGGACAGCCGGTGTCGCAGGGCGACGTGGTGGCGCGGCTCTATGCGCGCGGCGCGATAGAAGCCGCCACCCGCGCGCTGGAAGCCCAGCTCAAGCTGGAAGATGCGGAACGCGAATGGCGGGAGTTTCCCGAAAAGCAGGCCATGCTCGAACGCCGCGTCAACACGTTGCGGCAGCAGATGGAAACCGAAGAGCGCCTGCATGAGAAACGGATTGCCGACGGCACCAGCCTGCTCACCGAGGGCCAGCGGGCGCAGATGCAGGAAGCGCGCACCAATCTCGAGGATGCGCGCCGGGCGCGCGACGCCGCCCGCGAGGAAGCCGACAAGTACGCGCGCCTGTTCAAGCTGCCCGGCGGCGGCGGCGTCTCCCAGCTGCAGGTCGAATCCAAGCGCAACAGCCTGCTCGCCGCCGAAAACGCCTTCCGCGTCGCGCAGTCCCGCCTGAGCGAACTCGGCGCGCGGCAGAGCCTGGAATCCAGCCAGGCGCGGGAGCGGCTGGAGACCAGCGGCCAGGAACTGCAGCGCCTGCGCCTGCAGTACGAGGCCGCGGTGCGCGAGGTCGCCAATACCGAGGACAAGCTGCGGCTGCAGGTGCAGACCGCGCGGCTGGTCGCCGACGCTGCGGCGCGCATCCGCTTCGAGAACATCGACAAGGACAACTTCCTGCTGGTGGTCGCGCCGGTCGACGGCGTCGTCACCGAAGTGACCTCCACCCAGACCGGCGACAAGATCCAGGCCAATACTCCGCTCGGCGGCATCGCGCCGCGTGACGCCCGGCCGATGCTGCGCGTCGAGATCGCCGAGCACGACCGCGCCTTTCTGCGCGAGGGGCTGCCGGTCAAGCTCAAGTTCAACGCCTTTCCCTATCAGCGGCACGGGCTGATCAACGGCACGCTGGAATCCATCTCGCCGGCCACCAAGCCGGGCAGCAAGGACAAGCAGCCGGTGTACGAGGGACGCATCAGGCTGGAACGCGACCACTATCTGGTCGGCGACCAGAAGTACCCGCTGCGCTACGGGATGACGGCGGTGTCGGAAGTGGTGGTGCGGGAAAGAAGGCTGATCGACCTGGCGCTCGATCCGTTCAGGCAGGTCGGGGGATAGCGCCGCGGGAGAAGAAGGCGGCGCCGCCCGAAGACGGCGATGCGGGCGCGGAGCCTGCACCGCCTGGACGGCGGCAGTGAGCCGGATCAGCCCAGCCTGAACACGCTGACCGCCTCCGCCAGCCGGGCCGCCTGCTGCTGCATGGCCTGCGCCGCCGCCGCCGCTTCCTCGACCATGGCGGCATTCTGGCGCGTCACCTGCTCCATGCCGATCATCGCATCGTTGACCTGGCCGATGCCCTGGCGCTGTTCCGCGGTGGCGGAGGTGATCTCGGCCATGATGGCGGACACCTTGCGCACGCTCTCCACCACGTCCTCCATGGTGCGGCCGGCATCGCCGACCAGCTTGCTGCCGGTATCGACCTTGCCCGCCGAGTCGTCGATCAGGGCCTTGATTTCCCTGGCCGCCGCCGCCGAACGCTGCGCCAGCGAGCGCACCTCCGACGCCACCACCGCGAAGCCGCGGCCGAGTTCGCCGGCGCGCGCCGCTTCCACCGCCGCGTTCAGCGCGAGGATATTGGTCTGGAAGGCGATGCCGTCGATGACGCCGATGATGTCGACGATGCGGCGCGAGGAATCCGCGATCGAGCCCATGGTGTCGACCACCTGCGACACGACTTCGCCGCCTTGCTCGGCGATGGACGAGGCGGAGGCGGCGAGGTCGTTTGCCTGGCGAGCATGGTCCGCGTTCTGCGCGACCGATGCCGTCAGCTCTTCCATCGAGGCGGCGGTCTGCGCCAGCGCCGAGGATTGCTGCTCGGTGCGGGCGGAAAGGTCCTGGTTGCCGGTCGCGATCTGCGCCGAGGCGCTGCTGACGTCCTCGGTGCCGCGGCGGATGGTCGCCACCATCGACGACAGGCCCTGGCTGATGCCATTCATCGCGCCCATCAGCCGGCCGATCTCGTCGTGGCGCGCGATCTCGAGGCGCACGGTGAGGTCGCCGGCGGCCAGCCTTTCCGCCGCCTCGGTGGCCGCCGCCAGCGGCCGCGACACGGTGCGGCGCACGATCAGCAGCAGCGCGGCGGCGAATCCCAGCAGCGCGAGCGCGCCGGTCGCGATCGCTATCGCGCGCAGGCGGTCCACTTCCGCCGCGATTTCGTCGTCGTAGGCCACGCCCGCGATGGTCCATTGCCAGTCCTTGCTGGTCTGGTAGGCGACCCGCTGCGCGCGCGCCGCCCCGTTCTCGCCGTCCGCCAGCGTCAGCCGCATCGTGCCCTGGCCGGCTTCCAGCATCCCGCGGATGTATTCGCCGCCGTCGGCGTCGCGCAAGGCCAGTCCCTTCTGCCCCTGCAGCGACGGATGCACCAGGAAGGTGCCCAGGCCGTCGCCGCGCCTGGCGTCGAGGATGAAGAAGTAGCCCGACTCGCCCACCCGCAATTGCTTCACCCTGTCCTTGAGCAGGGCGACATCGGCCGAAATGTCGATGCCGACGTACAGGATGCCGATCACCTTGCCCGCGCCGTCCCGGATGGGCATGTACTCGGTCACGTGGGGCTTGCCGAACAGGACCGCCATGCCGCGGTAGGTCTGCCCCTGCAGGATCGCGGCATGGGCCGGGTGCGTGCTGCCGAGGCTGGTGCCGACCGCGCGGTTGCCGTCCGCCTTCTTGACCGAGGTGCTGACGCGGATGAAGTCGTCGCCCTTGCGCGCGAACACGGTCGCATTGCCGCCGGTGAGCTGGGTGAACCTGTCCACCGCGCTGAAGTCGAGGTTGAGCGGCGCGCCATCATGCGCGAGCACCGGCGCCATGGTGCCGCCGGTATCGATCTCGTTGGCGCCGTCGAGGCTGAAGCTGCCCGGCAGCTGCTGCGCGAAAATCTGCGCATAGCGCGCCACCACCGCGAGCTGGGTCCGGCTGGACGTCTCGAGCATCTGCGTCACGCCCGCCGCCTGGGCCTCGACCAGCTCCTGCGAGCGCTTTTCCAGCGCCGTCGAAGCGGTATGGGCGATGAAGACGATGAACAGCACGAACAGCAGGGCCGCGAGCGCAATGGTGAAGGCTGTGAGGCGGGCGCCGACGGTCCAGGCGGCGGCAGGGCGGGAGATGACGCCGGCGATGCCGGCGGACGAGCTGCGAAGGTTTTGCACGGTACTCTGGAACGGAATTGCGGACCGTGCAAGGTAGCGCAAAGATTGCGGTTAGGCAATACGACAAAATGCGTATCCGGAAATGCAAAACGGGCAGCCTGGGCTGCCCGTCTTCCTGGTCAGGCCGTGGACTACGGCGTAGCCGGATCATCCGGATCCGCATCCGCCGGCCGCAGCTTCTGCATGTCTTCCCGGCTGATGCGGTGCGGACGGTGCGGATCCTCGTCCGGCTCGTCCGCCGGCAGGATGTGCTGGTCGCCGGACTGTTTCTGCTGCATCTCGAATCGGTCCGCCGCCTGTTGCCGGTCGCGGTTGGGATGGTTCATTCTCATTGCATGCTCCTATGTTGCTGCGCTCCGTCGGGGAGCGCGGGACAGGTTAGAGAACTGGCAAGAGAGGGAGTTCGGCCGATTCAGATTTTCTTGTCCTGCTTCTGCTCGGCGATCAGTTTGATCACGGCCTGCGCCGCTTCCACCGAGGAAGCCGGATTCTGGCCGGTGACCAGGAGGCCGTCGACCTGCACGTAGGAAGCCCAGTCGGGACCGCGCGAGAAGATGCCGCCGCATTGCTTGAGCGCGTCTTCCACCAGGAAGGGAACCACCTTGGTCAGCTGCACCGCCTCTTCCTCGGTGTTGGTGAAGCCGGTGACCCGCCTGCCTTCCACGAGCGGCTTGCCGTTGTGCAGCCGCGCATTGCGCAGCACCCCAGGCGCGTGGCAGACCGCGGCGACCGGCTTGCCGGCGGCGAACATGCTCTGGATCATGGTCAGCGAATCGGCGTCCTCCGACAGGTCCCACAAGGGGCCGTGGCCGCCGGGATAGAACACGGCGTCGAACTCCTCGTGCGAGACGCTCGACAGCAGCACGGTATTGGCCAGCGCCTGCTGTGCTTCCTTGTCTTCGCGGAAGCGGCGGGTGGCTTCGGTCTGGGCGTCGGGTTCATCGCTCTTGGGGTCGAGCGGCGGCTGGCCGCCCCTGGGCGAGGCGAGCGTGATGTGGGCGCCGGCATCCTTGAACACATAGTAGGGCGCGGCGAATTCCTCCAGCCAGAAGCCGGTTTTCTTGCCGGTGTCGCCGAGCTTGTCGTGCGATGTGAGGACGAACAGGATATTCATTCTCTTTCCTTGTCGGGTTGTCAATGCGACTGGTCAGATTGCGCGCGCGGCGGGAAAGTTCAGCCCTGGGCCGCTCCCACGCCCAGCCTGGCCGGCGCCTGCGTCTCGGGGGAGACGAGCGGGATCTGGATGATCAGTGTCGTGCCCTTGCCCGGCGCGCTGCTGATCCTGAATTCGCCGTTGAGCGCATGCACCCGCTCCTCCACGCCGATCAGGCCAAAGGAATTGCCGCGCTTGCGCGGGCCGGGCAGCAGGCCGATGCCGTTGTCGGTGATCTTGAGCACCAGCCGCCCTTCGTCCTGGTAGAGGTCGACCAGGACATAGCTGGCGTTGGCGTGCCGTATCACGTTGGTCAGCGATTCCTGCAGGATGCGGAACAGCGAGGTGGCGAGGGTGTCGTCGACCTCGAGTTCCTGGCCGCTCATGCGCAGTTCGCAGCCGATGCCGCTGCGCCGGCGGAATTCGTTCACCTGCCATTCGAAGGCGGCGGTCAGACCGAGATCGAGCACCGCCGGACGCAGGTTGTTGATGATGGTGCGGATGGTCTTGACGGTGGCGTCGATCTGCCCGAGCGCGCTGCGCACCTTGTCGTGCAGGCGAGGATGGCTGCGCGCGGTGCGCGCCTCGAGCATCGAGACGTCGATGCGCAGCGCCAGCAGCGTCTGTCCCAGCTCGTCGTGGATCTCGCGCGCGATGCGCTTGCGCTCTTCTTCCTTGACCCGGTCCTGGTAGGCCGTCAGCTCCCGCAGCAGCTCGCGCGAGCGGTGGAGGGCCTCCACCGTCTCCTTGCGGTCGTTGATATCCATGATGGTGCCGCGCAGGAGCGGCGTCCGTTCATCGCTGCCCAGCCGGGCGATGAGCTGCACCCAGCGCACCGCGCCGTCGAGCCGGCAGATGCGCAGCTCGGCATTGAACTCTTCCTCGCCCGCCAGCGCGCGGTTCAGCCCGGCGCGCGCGAACTGCCGGTCATCCGCATGCACGCGACGCAGGAAGTCGTCGTACTGCTGTTCGGCGCGGTAATGGCTCATGCCGAAGATGCGTCCGGTCTCCGCGGACCAGTTCATGACCCGGGTATTCGGCTCCAGCGTCCAGCTGCCGAGGTGCGCCATGTGCTGCGCCTCGGCCAGGCTGGCTTCGCTGTTGCGCAGATCGCGCGTCATCTCGCGCGCCAGATCGACGGCGCGCCCGCGCGCCGAGCGCATCGAGTAGTAGATGCAGTAGAGCAGCGTGGTGCCGAGCAGGCCGGCGATGAGCATGATCCACGGCAGCCAGGTATCGAAGCGGGTGGCGAAGGCGTCGCGCGGCGCGCTGAACTCGGCTTCCCAGACGCGCGGGCCGATGTTCATCGAGACGCGCTTGACATGCATGCCGGCGCCGGGCGCCGGCCGCGAGGGCGTGCTGTCGAACAGCATGCGATGGTCGTCGCCCGCCCCGCCTGCCTCGGGCCTGCCGGCGTGGCCGTTGAAGAGCCGGATGCGCATCTTGCGCCAGGTCTGCTGGTCCACGGCCCCCGCCATCAGCAGGTTGAGATTGATGCCGGCGCCGACCGAACCGTAGTAGGCCGCGCGCCGCTCGGCCACGCTGCCGGTCGGCATGTCGCCCCGGTAGACCGGCATGCGGATCGCGATGCCGGCGTAATTGTCGGGTCCGCCGATGCGGATCAGGCGGACGGATGACGCCGGCTGTCCGGAATCGCGCGACACGGCGAGCGTATTCCCGACCGCGGCGGTGGCGCCCAGGTCCAGCCCGAAGGCCTGCTCGTTGCCTTCCATCGGCTCGAGATAGGTCAGCACATGGTATTCATCGCGTTCGCCGGGAGGCAGGATGTCGAAGCCGGGATGTCCCTCGGCGCGGACGCTGCGGTCACTGCGCACGGCGTCGATGAAGGCATCCTTGTCCGCGGCGCTCACCCGCGCTGCGAAATTGAGGTTCTCGATGCCGGGAAAGCTCTGCTTCAGGTCGAGCTGGGCGACGTAGGCGCGGAAGGTATCGCGGCCGACAGGATGGCCCGAGGAAAACACGGCGCTGGCGCCCCGCAGCAGGTCGACATAAGCGCGCACCCGGGTCTGTACCGCGAGCCGCGAATTATCGGCCTGCAAGTCGAACTGCGCCTGATTCTTGTCCTCCACCACGCGCGCGACGACGAGATAGAGGACGAGGGAGACCGCAACGCCGGACCACCATGCGGTGGACGTCAGCAGTGACGAGAAAAAACGTTTCCAGTTGCCCATTGACCCGGTCCGGCTTCGAATGTTGGAGAAAGTTTATACGCATTCTGCCACCGGTCGCCCCGAAGATGCGGCAGGGCAGGAGATTCATCGGCATCATTGACGTTACGCAATATGTAGCGCACGGGGGAGTGCGCGGACGGCGCGAGGGGCGCGCGCGCTTACCCCGGGGCATGAGTACAATGTGGCATCCCCGGCCACCAGACCACACAGATGACGAACATCGATCCCCGGCGTCTCCTGCTCGACATGTATGCCGCCGCCGTCGGCGCGGTCAGCCCGCAGCGCTGCCTGCCGCCTTACCTGCCGCCGCCGCCGCGGGGCCGCACGCTGGTCATCGGCGCCGGCAAGGCGGCCGCCTCGATGGCGAAAACCGTCGAGGAGCACTGGCGCGGCGAGCTCTCCGGTCTCGTGGTCACCCGCTACGGACACGGCAGCGACTGCCGGCGCATCGAAGTGGTGGAAGCCGCGCATCCGGTGCCGGACGCGGCGGGCAGGCAGGCGGCGCAGCGCATCATGGACATGGTGCGGGGCCTCGGCGAGGACGATCTGGTGCTGTGCCTGATCTCCGGCGGCGGTTCCGCGCTGCTGGCGCTGCCGGCGCCGGGCATCACGCTGGAACAGAAACAGGCGATCAACCGCGCGCTGCTCAGGAGCGGCGCCAACATCGGCGAGATGAATTGCGTGCGCAAGCATCTGTCTGCGATCAAGGGCGGGCGGCTCGCGCTGGCCTGTGCGCCGGCGCGGGTCGTCACGTTGCTGATATCGGACGTGCCGGGGGACGATCCCGGCGTGATCGCCAGCGGCCCCACGCTGCCCGACCCGGGTACCAGCACCGACGCGCTAGCCATTCTCCGCAAGTACGCCATCGAGGTGCCTTCCGAGGTGCTGCAGCACCTGCAATCGCTCGCGGCCGAGACGCCCAAGCCCGGCGATCCGCGTTTCGCCGGCCATGAACACCATGTGATCGCCAGTGCCCAGCAGGCACTGGAGGCGGCGGCGCAGGTCGCGCGCGAAGCCGGCATCGCCGCGCACATTCTCTCGGACGACATCGAGGGCGAGGCGCGCGACGTCGGCCGGGTGCATGCGGCGATCGCGCGCCAGGTCGCGCTGCGCGCACAGCCGTTCGCCAAACCCTGCGTGCTGATTTCCGGCGGCGAGACCACGGTCACGGTGCGCGGCAAGGGGCGCGGCGGACGCAATGCGGAATTCCTGCTGAGTCTGGCCGCCGCGCTCGACGGCATGCCGGGGGTGCATGCGATTGCCTGCGATACCGACGGCATCGACGGCTCGGAAGACAACGCGGGCGCGCTGTATGCGCCCGATTCGGGGGAGAGGGCGCGCGCGCTCGGCTTACGCGCACGCGCGATGCTGGACGATAACGACGGCTACGGCTACTTCGAGGCGCTCGGCGATCTGGTGGTCAGCGGTCCGACGCGGACCAACGTCAACGATTTCCGCGCGCTGCTGATTCTCTGACCGGCCTTGTCAGGCCCAGACGTCGATGCTGCCGCGTGCGCGCGTCTGCACGCCGGCTTCCTTGACTTCCTGGACCAGTTGCGCCTGCTTGGTGATGGCCGCCATGCTCTGGTCGACCGCCTGGTCGCGCACGCGCCGGGTCGATTCGGATACCTGCAGGTGGAGGTCGATCTGCTGGCGGCGCTGCTGGTCAAGCTGCAAAAGGTCGCCGGCGATCTTGCTGATGGAGGAGGAGGGCCCGATGCTGCTCACGTTCTCGTTCGGAAGAAGATGTCACTTCCGCCATTTTATCGATTCGGCATAAAAATTCCTACAGGAAAATCTGCCCCGGTCAGCCGCTGGCCAGCGCCATCGCGCAGTGCTGATGCTGTTCCAGCAGGACGCCGGTCTCGACCGTCACGCAGCGGCCCTCCCGCACCACGACCCTGCCGTTGACGATACTGCAATCCACGTTCGCCGGCGGGCAGAAAACCAGCGCCGCGACCGGGTCGTGCAGGGCGCCCGCGAAGCCGATGCCGTCGAGGCTGAACATCACGAGATCGGCCGACATGCCGGGTGCGAGCGCGCCGATGTCGTCGCGGCCGAGCACCCGGGCGCCGCCGAGGGTCGCCAGCTCCAGCGCCTGCCGCGCGCTCATCGCGTCGGGCCCGAAACCGACCCGCTGCAGCAGCATCGCCTGCCGCGCTTCGCCGAGCATGTGCGCGCCGTCGTTGGAGGCGGACCCGTCGACGCCGAGGCCGACCGCCACGCCGCGCTCGTGCATGCGGCGCACCGGCGCGATGCCCGAGGCGAGACGCATGTTGGAGCAGGGGCAGTGGGCGACGCCGGTGCCGGTGCGGGCGAACAAGTCGATCCCATGCTCGTCGAGCTGCACGCAGTGCGCATGCCAGACGTCCGGGCCGACCCAGCCGCAGGATTCCGCATACTCGGCCGGCGTCATGTTGAATTTTTCGCGGCTGTAGGCGACGTCGCTCGCGTTTTCCGCGAGATGCGTGTGCAGGCCGACGCCATAGTGGCGCGCCATCGCCGCCGCCTCGCGCATCAGGTCCCGCGACACCGAGAACGGTGAGCAGGGGGCGAGCGCGATGCGCAGCATCGCGTGGCGGCGCGAATCGTGCCAGGTTTCGATCAGGCGCTGGCTGTCCTTCAGGATAGCCGCTTCATCCTCGACCAGGCTGTCGGGCGGCAGGCCGCCCTGAGAGCGGCCGACGCTCATTGCGCCGCGCGTGGCATGGAAGCGCATGCCGATCCGCTGCGCGGCCTCGATGCTGTCCTCGAGCCGGCAGCCGTTCGGAAAGAGATAGAGATGATCGCTGCTGGTGGTGCAGCCCGACAGCAGCAGTTCGGTCATCGCGGTCAGCGTCGCCACCCTGAGCATCTCGGGCCGCAGGCCGGCCCACACCGGGTAGAGCGCCTGCAGCCAGTCGAACAGTTCGGCATCCTGCGCGGCGGGCAATGCACGCGTCAGGCTCTGGTACATGTGATGATGGGTATTGACCAGGCCCGGCAGCACGACGTGCCGGCCGGCGTCGATCACCTCGTCCGCCTGCTGCGGCAGGTTGGCGCTGGCGCCCACCTGCTCGATCACGTTATCGCGGATGAAGACCGCGCCGTCGGCGATTTCGCGCCGCTGCGCATCCATCGTCACCAGCACCCGCGCATTGCGGACCAGCAGCGTCCCCATCAATCCGCCCGAAGATGGCGCAGGAAATCGAGGAAGACCCGGGCCGACAGTTCGGCATCGTCGGCGGTCATCGTCTCCAGCGGATTGTGACTGATGCCGCCGTTGCCGCAGCGGGTGAACAGCATCGCCACGTCGGTGATCGCCGCCATCGCCATCGCATCATGGCCGGCGCCCGAACTCAGCTGCAGCACCTCGACGCCGGCGCGGCGGGTGGACTCCGCCAGCTGCGTCATCAGCCGGGGCGCGCAGGGCACGGCCGCGGCGCGCAGCAGCAGTTCGCGCTGCATGCCGACGCCGCGCCGCGTGCAGATCGCTTCGGCGTCGCGCAGGATGTCCGCGACCGCAGCGTCGCGCGCGGCGTCGTCGGCCGCGCGCACGTCGAGCGAAAACCGGCAGGCGCCCGGCACCACGTTGACCGAGCCGCCCGGCACCTGCAGCTGCCCGACGGTGCCGACCAGCGAAGGCGTGCCGCTGCAGCGGCGCTCGACGGCAAGAATGATTTCCGCCGCCGCTGTCGCGGCGTCGCGGCGCATGCCCATCGGCGTGGTGCCGGCATGGCTGGCGACGCCCGTCAGCTCGATCAGGTAGCGGCAGCTGCCCGCGATCGAACTGACGACGCCGACAGGCAGGCCGCGCTCGAGCAGCACCGGTCCCTGTTCGATATGCACTTCGACGAAGCCGAGCAGGTCCTCCGGGCGGCGCGCGGCGAACGGTATCTCGTCCGGGTCATGGCCGGCATCGAGCAGCGCCGCGCGCATGGTGACACCGTCGGCATCCTTCTGTTCCAGCAGCGACATGTCGAAGCGGCCGGCGATAGCATTGCTGCCGAGGAAAGTGCTGCGGAAGCGCACGCCTTCCTCCTCGGCGAAACCGACGATCTCCAGGTGGAAGGGCAGGCGCTCGCCGCGTTCATGCAGATGCTTCACGACGGCGATCGGCAGCAGGATGCCTTCGCGGCCGTCGTACTTGCCGCCGTTGCGCACCGTGTCGTAGTGGGAGCCGGTCATCAGGGTTTTCGCCGCCGGGTCTTCCGCCGCGTAGCGGCCGGTCACATTGCCGACGGCATCGATGCGCACGTCCATGCCGGCCTCGCGCATCCAGGTCGCGAGCTGCGCGGCGGTCTTGCGGTGAGCGGCCGTCATGTAGGCGCAGGTCAGGCCGTCGAGGTCGTCGCTCCAGGCGCCGATGATCTCGGCCCACTCCATGATCTGGTTGCCGAGCGCGGGCACGTGGCCGAGCAGGTCGTTGAGCCGGATTTCGGCGATGCGGTGGACCTGGCGCAGCGCTTCGGCCAGTTCGTTGGCGCGGCCGTTGTCCAGCCGCCGCGAAAACGTGTCGATAATCTGCTGCCGCGTCAGTCCGCGCCCGAGCGGACCCTTGACCGCGAGGATGAAGGGAAAGCCGAATTTCTCGTTGTAGGCGGCGTTCAGGCGGTGCAGGGTGGCGTACTCCTCCGGACTGCAGAGATTGAGTCCGGCCCTGGCCTGCTCGCCGGTCGACTCGCGGGTGAGTTCGCCGGCAATCGCCGCCTTGCCCGCCAGCTCCGGGTGCGCCCGCAGCAGCGCGAGCTGCGCTTCCTCGCCGGCATCCGTCACCGCCTGCTGCAGCGCCTGTTTGAGCGCGGTCAGGGTGGCGAAGGGCCGCCGCGCCGCCGCCCGCTGTGGAATCCACGGCGAGTGTTCATAGATGCCATGCAGTGCCGCGGCGAATTCGTCCGGCGCGCAGCGATTGAGCTGGTCGAGGGTGAGGCTCATGCGGACGGCTCCGTGTACGGGTGGGTGTCGCGCCAGTGGCGGGCGATGTCGATGCGGCGCGCGACCCAGACCTTGTCGTGCGACTGCACATAATCGAGAAAGCGCGCCAGCGCCGCGGCGCGTCCGGGACGGCCGACGAGGCGGCAATGCAGGCCGACCGACATCATCTTCGGCCGGTCGAGGCCGTCGGGGTCGCCTTCCTCGTACAGCACGTCGAAGGCATCCTTCAGATAGTCGAAGAACTGCGTCCCGGAATTGAAGCCCTGCGCGGCGGCGAAGCGCATGTCGTTGGCGTCCAGCGTATAGGGCACGATCAGCTGCGGTTCGCTGCGCTGCCGGCCATCGGCATCGGTGAAGTCCACTTTTTCCCAGAACGGCAGGTCGTCGCCGTAATAGTCGGCGTCGTACAGGAAGCCGCCGTGCTCCATCACCAGCCGCCGGGTATTGGGCGAGTCGCGTCCGGTGTACCAGCCGAGCGGGGCCTCGCCGGTCAGCTCGCGAATGATCTGCACCGCCTCGCGCATGTGGGCGCGCTCGGTTTCCTCGTCCACCTGCTGGTAGCTGATCCAGCGCAGGCCGTGGCAGGCGATCTCGTGGCCGAGACGGACAAAGGCGTCGACCGCTTCCGGATTGCGCCTGAGCGCCATCGCCACGCCGAAGACGGTGAGCGGCATGCCGCGTTCCTCGAACATGCGCAGCAGCCGCCACAGCCCGGCGCGCGAGCCGTATTCATAGATCGACTCCATGCTCATGTGCCGCATCTCGAAGGCCTGCGCGCCGATGATTTCGGACAGGAAGGTCTCGGATGCGCGGTCGCCGTGCAGCACGCAGTTCTCGCCGCCTTCCTCGTAGTTGAGCACGAACTGGACGGCGACGCGGGCGCCGCCCGGCCAGCGGGCATGCGGCGGATTGGGGCCGTAGCCCTTGAGATCGCGGGGATAGTTGCGGTAGGTGTCGGACAAGGTCGGGCCTCGTGCTGGATGGGACGCAGGGTCGATGTTGGATGGTAAGGCCTGGCGGCGCCCCGGATATATGAAACGGCTGATAATGCTTTTCGGGGCGCCGATATAGGGCGCCTGGTGGAGTGCTATCTTGTCAATATGCTGCGTGCGGTGGCGCCGACCAGTTCGCGCAGCCACTTGTGCTCCGGCGCCTGGTGCACCCGCTGGTGCCACAGCTGGTAGAAGCGCATCGGCGGCAGCTTGAGCGGCACCTTGAAAATCTTCAGCGGCAGGCTTTTTTCATAGAAGCGCATGAACTGGCGGCCAGTGGTCAGTACCAGGTCGCTGCGGGTGAGCATGTAGGGGATCATGCCGAAATATGCGCACTCGATCACCACGTTGCGCTGCATGCCCTGTCGTTCCAGCCAGGTCTCGATCACGCCGGAGTAGCCGGGCAGGATCTGCGACGGCGCCACATGCGGCAGCGACAGATAGTCCTGCAGGCTCATCTTGTCGGAGTCGGTGCGCAGCGCATAGGCGCAGTCGGCCCGCATCATGCAGGCGATCTCGTCCTCGAACAGCTTGGACATGTGCAGGTGTGCCGGCGGCTCGTCCCAGTTGGCGATGACGATGTCGAGGTCGCCGTCGGACAGCAGCTTGAGATAGTTGATTTCCGGTCCGAGGCTGTGGATCACCACCCGGCTCTTCGGCGACTCGCGCCGCACCGCCGCCACCACGCTCGGCAGGAACTGGGTGTCGAGATAGTCGGGCGCGGCGATATGGAAGGTGCGGGCCTGCTGCTGGGGCGCAAAGGCCACCTTCTGCGTGAACAGCCGTTCGGCCTCGTCGAGGATGCGCTTGGCCGGCTTCATCAGGCTCTCGCCGTGCTGGGTCGGCACCATGCCGCGCGCGCCGCGCACCAGCAGCGGGTCGCCGGTCAGCTCGCGCAGCTTGCGCAGTGAAGCCGAGATCGAAGGCTGCGGCTGGTTCAGCTTGAGCGCGACGCGGGAGACATTCTTTTCAGACAACAGCAGGTACAGAATTCGTATCAGGTGGATGTCCAGGTGATCCGGCAGACCTGCCATTGCTTTTCCTCTTATATCGGCTCGCGTATTTGAAATATACTTGAAGGCCGATGTCGCGAGCTAGAGGGAAACGCTATCTTTCCGACATCGTCATCATGGTCGCAGCGGAGCTTTCAAAGTTCGCGACCGCACGGGAATCTCCTTCCCCCTCGTCTGAAGCGCCCGCGGAGGCAGACGAGCTTTCACACCTTTCGCAAGAGGAATGCATGGAAGCTTTGCTGCTCAATTACGGCATTGACTGGCTCAATCTGCTGGTGCGCTGGCTGCACCTGATCACCGGCATCGCCTGGATCGGCGCTTCCTTCTATTTCGTCTGGCTCGACAATTCCATCCGCCCGCCCCGGCCCGGCTCCGACCTGGAAAAGGCCGGTGTCTCGGGCGAACTCTGGGCGGTCCACGGCGGCGGCTTCTACAACCCGCAGAAATACCTGGTCGCGCCCAGGCACCTGCCGCAGGAACTGCACTGGTTCAAGTGGGAGGCCTACAGCACCTGGCTGTCGGGCTTTGCGCTGCTGTTCATCGTCTATTACTTCAATGCCTCGGCGATGATGATCGACCGCTCGGTCGCCGATCTCGCGCCGTGGCAGGCGATCGCCATCGGCCTCGGCACCCTGGTCGTCGGCTGGACCGTGTACGACCTGCTGTGCCGCTCGCCGCTCGGCAAGCGGGAAGGGCTGCTCGGCATCGTCATGTATGCGCTGATCGTGCTGGCCGCCTTCGTGCTGTCCAAGCTGCTGTCGGGCCGCGCCGCCTATCTGCACGTGGGCGCGATGATCGGCACCATCATGGTCGCCAACGTGCTGATGGTGATCATCCCCGGCCAGCGCAGGATGGTCGATGCGATGAAGGCGGGGAAGTCGCCCGATCCCGTCTACGGCCAGCGCGGCAAGCAGCGCAGCGTGCACAACAACTACTTCACGCTGCCGGTGCTGTTCATCATGATCAGCAACCACTATGCGATGACCTACAACCACCCGTACAACTGGCTGGTGCTGGCGGTGATCATGGCGGCCGGCGTGCTGATCCGTCATTTCTTCAACCTGAAGCACAAGGGCCGCATCGCCTGGGGCTATCCGGCGGCAGGCGTGGCGCTGCTGCTCGGCCTGGCCATTGCGATCGCGCCCAGGCCGGCACTGCAGTCTGCCGGCGCGCAGCCGGTGGACACCGCCAGGCTGCAGCAGGTGATCGCGCAGCGCTGCGCGGTCTGCCATTCGGACAAGCCGACCCAGCCGGGATTTGCCTCCGCCCCGGCCGGCGTCATGCTGCACACGCCCGAACTGTTGCGCCAGCATGCGCAAAAGGTCTACCAGCAGACGGTGCAGCTCAAGGCCATGCCGATCGGGAACCTGACCGGCATGACCGATGACGAACGCGCGCTGGTTGCACAATGGTTCGAGACCGGCGCCAAATAATCTGATCCCCGATACCTGATGATGAACACACTACTGATCGACGGCTTCACCCTCACCCCGGAACAGGTCGTCGCGGTCGCCCGCGACCCCTCCATCCGCGTCGGCCTCGCCGATTCCTCCCGCGCCGCCCTCAAGGAAAGCCGCGACTACATCGAAGCGACCTGGATGCACGACGAGGCGCCGATGATGTACAGCTTCAATACCGGCGTCGGCCTGCTCAAGGACACCCGCATCAAGGTGGAGAACATCGGCCTGTTCCAGATCCAGATGATCAAGGCGCACGCCGCCGGCATGGGCGAGCCGTTTTCGGAAGAGGTCAGCCGCGCCACCATGCTGCTGCGCGCCAATGCCTTCGCCTCCAATTACTCGGCGCCGCGGGTGGAAGTGGTCGACCGGCTGCTGGCCTTCCTCAACGCCGGCATCCACCCGGTGATGCCGCAGAAGGGCTCGGTCGGGGCGTCCGGCGACCTCGCGCCGCTGGCCTATCTGGGCGCGGCCATCGCCGGCTTCCCGCAGGCGGAAGTGATCTACCAGGGCAAGCGCATGAGCGCGCCGGAAGCGATCGCGCAGGCCGGCATCGCGCCGGTGGAATTCGAACTCAAGGCCAAGGACGCCTCGGCCCTGATCAACGGCTGCACGGTGTCGCTCGCGGTGGCCGCGCTCGCGGCGCATGACGCGCGCGCGCTGCTGGCCGACGCCTGCATCTCGCTCGGCCTGACGCTGGAAGCGATGCGCGCGGAAATGTCCGGCTTCGACGAACGCATCCACCTCGCGCGTCCGCATCCGGGCCAGATCAGGACGGCGGCCATCATCCGCCGCCTGCTGCAGGGCTCGACCCGTACCTCGCACGAGGCACGTTCGGTGCAGTTCCCGGAAGAGCTGCGCCGCTCCGACATCCCGTACACCCCGCGCATACAGGATGTGTATTCGCTGCGCTGCGCGCCGCAGGTCTACGGCCCGGTGTTCGATGCGCTCGACTACATCGACGGCATCATTGCGAAGGAAACCAACTCCGCCACCGACAACCCGCTGATCTTCGGCAAGGACGGCGGCGGCTTCGAGATCATCTCCGGCGGCAATTTCCACGGCCAGTACCTGGCGCAGGCGATGGACCTGCTGGCGATGGCGGTGGCCGACCTCGGCAGCATCTGCGAGCGCCGCATCGCGAGGCTGATCGACCCGACCCTCTCATGGGGACTGCCGCGCAACCTGATGACCGGCATCCGCGGCGTCAACACCGGCTACCCGGTGGTGCAGTGCTCGATGAGCGCGCTGGTGATGGAAAACCGCACGCTGTGCATGCCCGGCAGCGTCGACAGCATCCCCGCCAAGGGCAACAGCGAAGACCACATCTCCAACTCCACCTGGTGCGCGCGCAAGGCGGCGACGGTCGTGGCCAACACCCAGTACATCGTCGGCGTGGAAATGCTGCTGGCGGCGCAGGGCCTGACCATGACCGAGTCGCTGCTGCCCGGCTTCGTGCTGGGGCAGGGGACGCAGGCGGCGTATGAGGAAATCCGCCGGCAGATCCCGGCCTGCCTCGATGGCGACCGCTGGTTCCATGACGACATCGCCACCGCGCGTTCCTTCGTGCTCGAGGGGACGGTGCGGGCGGCGGTGGAGAAGGCGGTGGGGCGGGTGGCGTAGTCTTCGGACAGCTCTGCGCGGGTTCCTTCAAATGGTAGAATCAAAACCATCAAATGGAACAACGCGCGAGGGACCCATGCCGCCACGCAAAACGTCTGAAGCCATAGCCAGGCCGGCCGCTAAAAATGCCGGCAAGCGGCCGGCTGCCGCCGCGCCCGCCACCGGAGGGCGGCCGGATTCGGCCGCAAAAACCGTGCGACAGCCGGAGAAGTTTGACGAACTGGTGCACGGCAAGCCGCTGATGGGAACCGCTGCCATTGAAGCCATCCGGCGCGGCTACCCGGCCGCCATCATGAAATCCGCCAGCGCCTTTCTGGGCGTGTCGGAAGCACGGATCCAGCGCGTCATGCATGTCTCGCCCTCCACTGCCAGCCGGCTCATTAAGCAGAAGGAGGCGGTCGACGCGGCGGCCACCGAACGCGTGCTCCGCATCTCCGACGTGACGCGTTTCGCCATCGAGGTGTTTGAAGACGAGAGTGCGGCCAAGGACTGGCTGCGCATGCCGAACGAGTCGTTGGGGCAGAACGCGCCGCTCGATCTGCTCGATACGGAGCCCGGCGCGGTGACGGTCAGGCAGGTCCTCAACGCGATCGCCACCGGCGCGCCTCTCTGATGCGGCTCTGGCGGATCGCGGCCCGCAAGTGGGCGGAGGACAAATCATGCGATGGCGCACGCCTGCACGGCGGCCGCTGGAATCCGGCAGGTGTGGCGGCGTTCTACGCGGCGCTCACGCCCGAGCTGGCGGCTCTCGAAAAGCGCGTCCACCTGTCCCGCGCCCAGGCTCACCCGCCCCTCAAACTGGTCGCCGTCGACCTGCCGGACGACCGAAGGCTCCCCTACAAGCCAGCGCTCAACGACCTGCCTCCGAACTGGGCCGACATGACGAACTTCGCCGGTGCCCAGGAATTCGGCGGCAGATGGCTCCTCGGTGGGCGGCAACTGATCATGCTGGTGCCGTCGGTCATCCTGCCCGAGGCCTTCAATGCCGTCGTCAATCCGCTGCATCCCCGCTATGCGGAAATGAAGCTGACGGTGGTGCGGGACTTCGCGTTCGACGCGCGTCTCTTTCATTAAGTCCGCGAAGCGCGGTCGCAAAGGGAAGGCCGGCCCCGTTGCAGCCCACGCAGAACCCGACCCCTCAACCCCGCTTCGGAATCTCCAGCCCGCGCGCCACCGCCGGCCGCGCGACAAAGGCATCCAGCACGCGTTTCACCTCCGCAAAATCGTCGAAGCCGACGAGATCCCCGGCGGCATAAAAGCCGACCAGGTTGCGCACCCACGGGAAGGTGGCGATATCGGCGATGCTGTACTCGTCGCCCATGATCCAGCCGCGCCCGGCAAGACGCTTGTCGAGCACGCCGAGCAGCCGGCGCGATTCGGCGACGTAGCGGTCGCGCGGACGCTTGTCTTCATAGTCCTTGCCCGCGAACTTGTGGAAGAAGCCGAGCTGCCCGAACATCGGGCCGATGCCGCCCATCTGGAACATCAGCCACTGTATCGTCTCGTAGCGGGCGGCCGGATCGGCCGGCAGGAAGCGGCCGCTCTTGTCGGCCAGGTAGATCAGGATCGCGCCGGACTCGAACAGGGCGAGGGGCTTGCCGCCCGGGCCCTGCGGGTCGAGTATCGCCGGGATCTTGTTGTTCGGATTGAGCGACAGGAATTCCGGCGACATCTGGTCGTTGGTGTCGAAGCTCACCAGGTGCGGCTCGTACGGCAGGCCGGTTTCTTCCAGCATGATCGACGCCTTCACGCCGTTCGGCGTGGGCAGCGAGTAGAGCTGGATGCGGTCGGGATGGCGGGCGGGCCACTTGCGGGTGATCGGGAATGCGCTCAGATCGGTCATGACGGCTCCTGTGTTCGGGAATGAACCGGTCATCATAGCAACAGCGCCCGATCGCTGCCGGGCGCGTCCGTCTCAGGCGTACTGGGCGAGACCGTTGCCGAACGACCAGTTCTCCTTCTGCACTTCCACCAGGTGGACGATCAGGTCCTCGCGCCGCCAGCCGGCACGCTCGGCACCCAGCGCCGCGATGCGCGCGAACAGCGCCCGCTTCTGCGCAAGGTCGCGCCCGACGCTGCAGACGATCTGCACGAAGGCGGGCCGCTCATGGCGCACGCCCAGGTAGGACGGCGTGC
This sequence comes from Noviherbaspirillum aridicola, assembly GCF_019656455.1. Lineage (GTDB taxonomy): Bacteria > Pseudomonadota > Gammaproteobacteria > Burkholderiales > Burkholderiaceae_D > Noviherbaspirillum > Noviherbaspirillum aridicola. The sequence goes on along the minus strand of NZ_BPMK01000019.1, from coordinate 25,838 downwards.
AGACCAGGGCGCCAGGGCCGAGTTCTTCGACGACCTGAAAGCGGTCGTCAGGGGGAACGCTGAAGGTATCGACGAGCGCCTGGTGGACGGCATCGGCCAGCGCGGCTCCCGCTGCTGCGCTGCCGGCCGGTATGGATATGCGAACGAATGGCATGAGTGTTCTCCTTTGCGTGATGTCAGAGCGGCCGGTTGTCGGCTTCCCCGACGTGCACCGCGGCGGCCGGGGCGGCATTTGGGAAGTGGCTGGACGAGGATGCTTCCGGCGGCAGGGCATCGACGGCGAGCGCAAGAAACAGGCTGGTGAACGAGACGGCGATGGCGGCGAGGATTTTCATGGCGCTTCCTTTCTGGTGGTTGACAGCCGTACTTTAGGCGCGGAAGATGTATTTGAAAATTTGGAAGTTTTCGAAAAACACTTAAGGAAAACTCAAACATGTCCCGACCCGTCCTCGACCTCGATCTGCTGCGCACGCTGGTCATCGGCGTGGAAAGCGGCAGTTTCGCGGGCGCCTCCGCCCGTATCGGCCGCACCCAGTCGGCGGTCAGCCTGCAGATGAAAAAGCTGGAGGATGCCCTCGGCGTGGGGCTGTTCGAGAAGCGCGGCCGCCTGCTGGCGCTTACGCCGGCGGGCGAGCGGCTGTACGACTATGCGCAGCGCCTGCTGCAGCTGCAGGATGAGGCGGTGGAGGCGGTGCGCGGAGAGGGGCTGAGCGGACAGGTGCGGTTCGGCATGTCGGTGGATTTCGAGAACACCTGGCTGCCGGAGATGCTGGCGCGGTTTTCGCGCTCGCATCCCGGGGTGTCGATAGAAGTCGTCATGGACCGCAATTCCGCGCTGGCCGCGCAGGCCAGGCGGGGCGCGGTCGATATCGCGCTGGTGTTCGGCCCGCCCGGCCATGAGAATGCCGAGCGGCTCGCAAGGGCGGGCATGATCTGGATCGGCCGTCCCGGCTTCTCGCTGCGGGAAGGCGAGCCGCTCCCCCTGCTGCTGCTGGAGCGGCCCTGCATATTCCACGAGGCGGCGGTCGCCGCGCTCGACGCGGCGGGCATCCGGTGGCGGCTTGCGGTCACCAGTCCCACCCAGGGCGGGTTGTGGGCGGCCGCGCGGGCGGGGATAGGCGTGACGGTGCGCACCGAAATCTCGATGCCGCCCGACCTCGTCAACCTGGCGCGCGCGCAGCGGCTGCCGAGGCTGCCGGGAGCCGAGCTGAGCCTGCTGCGGTCGGGGAAACGGCAGGGCCCGGCGCTGCAGCGGCTGGAGCAGACGGTGATCGAGGTGATGAAGGAACGCCTGGGGAGCAGCAGGATGAGCGTCGACACGACACCGGGCGTAGCCGCATGAGCCCGCGCGCCCGGTTTCCGCGACGCCGGTCCGTGCCCGTGCCGCCGGGCCCGCCCGACGAGGAAATGGCGCGGTGAGCCTTCAGGCCCACGCTACCGGCAATCAGCCGAAGGCCACGCCTGCATCGAACTCCGCCGCATATCCCTTGCCGTCTTCAGCCAGCCGCAGCATCAGCTCCCGCCCGCTGCGCCGGTAGAGGCCGTCCGAGCGGTTGATGCGGTCGCGCTGGCCGCGCGCGGCGTAGGGAGGCTGAGCCATCACCTTGTCGGTGATCGCGTCGTCGAAGTAAAGCTGGGACGTCAGTTCATACGGCTTGCGGTCCCGGCCCTCGGCGCGCACCTTGAAGTGGATGTGCACGGTGCGTCCCGGATACCAGCCGGGATAGATGGTGCGGAATCGCACGACGCCGTTCTTGTCGCTGACCTGGTACCCGCGCAGGAATTGCGACTTGCTGCCGTCGATGCCGGAGTAGTCGCCGTTGGCGTCGCAATGCCAGACATGCACGGTGGCGCCGGCCAGCGGCGCGCACTGGTCGCCGTCGACCCGCTGCAGGCGCAGCGTCAGCCGCAGCGGTACGCCTTCGCGCAGGCTGCCGGTCGCAGGGTCCTTGCGCAGGTCGGCACGGTTGAGGCGGGTGTCGAGGAAGTAGGGGCCTTCGGTCTGCTCCGCCGTGACGACGCAGGCCGGGCGGCCGGGCGCGGACTGCGCGCGCAGCGCGGGACTGACGACGGCGGCGCCGAGCGCGATGAGGGTGCGGCGGCGGACGGGATCGGTGGAGTGTGTCATCTCGGGCTCCGGTAACGCGGGAGCGAAATTTTAGCGCGGCCGCCGCGTCATGCTGTGCAGCAGCAGGCCGGCGCCGAAGGATGCATAGACCAGGAACAGCGAGGGTCTGGAGAGGTGGGCTTCGTAACCCGGCTGCAGCCGGTAGGGCGCCACCTTGTAGTCGACGAAGCAGGCGAGCGCGGAGACGGCGGCAGCGCCGGCCAGCGCGGTACCGAGTTCGCGCCGCTCGGCGCGCTCGCCGAACCATTTCTCGTAGAAAACCGCCCAGAAGGTCGCCGATGCATGGTGGATCGCATAGCCGAGTAGGGTGTGCTCCGTGCTGGCCTCATGATGCCGCTTGGCGCGGTCGCCCCAGACCCAGTGGCTGATCGCATTCACCGGCGCTTCCGGCGAGCTGCCTTCCTGCCTGCCGCACCCGCTGATCGCAATCGTGGACAATATGCTTGCCGTGCTGCCGCTTGGAATGGCGTCGCGCAGGGCGTGGCCCCAGGTTTTCATGCTTGTTCTCCATGTTGTCGATCTATGAACTCCGGGTACCACGCGGTAGTCACACCGGTATCTTTGTGACGCAGAAACAGGGGAAGCGGTTCCCGTCCGAACAACAACAGGGAGATCGACTTGGTTGTACTGCTCACCGGCGCAAGCGGGTTCATCGGAAGCCACCTGGCGCAGGCGCTGCTGGCCGCCGGCCACCAGGTGGTGTGCGCGGTGCGCGACCCGGACCGCATGCGGGACAAGCGGATGCGCTACGTGCGGGCCGACTTCACGCGGGACTTCGAGCCCGGGGCATGGCTGCCGCGGCTGGCGGGCGTCGATGCCGTCATCAATGCGGTCGGCATCATCCGGGAGACCGGAACCCAGACCTTCGATGCCATCCATGCGCGCGCGCCCTGCGCGCTGTTCGCCGCCTGTGCCGCCAGCCGGGTGCGCAAGGTGATCCAGATTTCCGCGCTCGGCGCCGACGAGCAGGCGCGGAGCAGCTACCACCTGAGCAAGAAAAAGGCCGACGATTACCTGCGCAGCCTGCCGCTCGACTCCGTCATCATCCAGCCGTCCCTGGTGTTCGGGCGCGGCGGCACCAGTGCCCGGCTCTTCACGACGCTTGCCGGCCTGCCGCTCATCGGCCTGCCGGGCGACGGCCGCCAGCAGGTGCAGCCGGTGCATCTCGACGACGTGGTGGCGGCGGTGATGGGCGCGCTCGAGCATCCGCTGGACCGCGGCACGATCCTGCCGGTGGTGGGGCCGGAGCCGATGACGATGCGCGATTTCCTCGGCGGCCTGCGGCGGCTGATGGGCATGGGCCGCGCGCATTTCATGCCGGTGCCGATGCCCTTCATGCGCCTCGGCGCGGCGGCGGGCAAGCTGCTGCCCTCCAGCCTGCTTGATCCCGAAACCCTGGCGATGCTCGAGCGCGGCAACACCGGCAGCGCCGCGCGCCTGAGCGCGTTGCTCGGACGCTCGCCGCGCCCGCTGGCGCAATTCATTCCCCCGGAGGAAGCCGACACCGCCCGGCTCAAGGCGAGGCTGAACTGGCTGCTGCCGCTGTTGCGGATTGCCATCGCACTGGTCTGGATCGTCACCGGCATCGTCTCGCTCGGCCTCTACCCGGTGCAGGAAAGCTATGCGCTGCTGGGACGCACCGGCATCCCGCCGCTGCTGCAGCCGCTGATGCTGTACGGCGCCGCGCTGCTGGATTTCGCCTTCGGCATCGGCACGCTCGCCCTGCGCGGCCGCTGGCGACGGCGCCTGTGGCTGGCGCAGCTGGCGCTGATCCTGTTCTACACGGTGATCATCACTTTCCGGCTTCCCGAATTCTGGCTGCATCCCTACGGGCCCTTGCTCAAGAACCTGCCCATGCTCGCCGCGATCTGGCTGCTCTATGAAATGGAGGAAAAGGACTGATGGACTACGTCACGCTCAAATGGCTGCACATCATGTCGTCCACCTTCCTGTTCGGCACCGGGGTCGGCTCGGCCTTCTACATGCTGTTCGCCGGCATCGCGCGCGACGTGCGCGTGGTGGCCTTCGTCAACCGCTACGTGGTGATCGCCGACTGGCTGTTCACCGCCACCACCGCCGTCATCCAGCCGCTGACCGGCTGGCTGCTGATCCGCACCGCCGGCTTCCCGATGAACAGCAAGTGGATCGTCTGGTCGGTCATCCTGTACGCGGTCGCGATCGCCTGCTGGCTGCCGGTGGTGTGGCTGCAGATGCGGCTGCGCGACCTGTCCGCGCAGGCGGCGCGCGAAGGCAAGGACCTGCCCCCGCTGTACTGGCGCTACTTCAGGTTCTGGGTGCTGCTCGGCATTCCCGCCTTCTTTGCGTTCGTGATCATCTTTTACCTGATGGTCGCCAAGCCGAGCTAGGCAAGGCCTCATCTGGCCCAGTAGTCCAGCACTAGCGAGCGTTCCAGGCAGGCGCCGAGCGTGGCGACGAAACGCTGGTGCGCCGGATGGTTCAGGTAGACGTCGCGGTCTTCCGCCGAACCGAACGTCAGCGTGAAGCAATGGGTGAAGCCGTCGTTCAATCCCTCCGGGCTCACATTGGTGCCCCACTCGAAGGCGGTGATGCCGGGGATGGCGTCCTTGAGCTTGCGGAAGTCGGCGACCACCGTATCGATATCCTCGGCGGCGGCATTGTTCCTGAAGGAGAAGAGCACGACGTGGCGCAGACTGGCGGATGATGTGGATGGCATGGGCAGAGCGTGCGGAAGCGGTGGTTGACGGAGCCGTCATGCTACCCGCGGCCGGGCGCCGCCGCCCTGTGCTGGCACAAGCAATCGCTCCCGGGTGCGCGGATGATGTTGCCTAACGGAAGCGCCGCCGGACCCAAGTTCGCGTAAGATGTCGGCCGTAGCAATTTCAGGGACAGCCCGCCATGAGCGAATTCGCCACCGACATCTATACCGAACCGACGCTGGACGTCGATACGCTTGCCAACCTCGGCCCGCTGCGCGCGCTGGCCGGCGTCTGGGAAGGCACCCGCGGACTGGACGTCAAGCCCAAGGCCGACGGTCCGCGCAAGCAGGCCTATGTCGAGCGCTTCGAACTGCAGCCGATCGACCCGCAGACCAACGGTCCGCAACTGTTCTACGGCCTGCGCTACCACCAGCATGCGCGCAAGCCGGACCAGGTGAAGACCTACCACGACCAGATCGGCTACTTCCTGTGGGAGCCGGCGACGGGAACCATCATCCAGACACTGGCGATTCCGCGCGGGATGATCGCGATGGCGGTCGGCCAGGCCGCGCCCGACGCCACCAGCTTCGAACTCGCGGCGGTCAAGGGCAAGAACGACTACGGCATCTGTTCCAACCCCTTCCTCCTGCATGCGTTCGATACCACCGAGTACCGGATCAAGGTGAGCGTCAACCCGGACGGCAGCTGGACCTACGACGAAGACACGGTGATGACGGTGCGCGGCCGCGACGAACCTTTCCACCACACCGATCGCAATACCCTGCACAAGGTGGGCGAGCCGGTGCCCAATCCGCTGGCGAGGAAGTAGGCGAAGGGCCGATGATGGAAAGGGAAGAGGCGCAGCAGCCGGAACGGCCGTGGATCGCGCTGCATACCACCTATGACGTGGAAGCCTGGATCGACAGCTACAACCGCGACCTGCAGCGCGCGGCGGGCAAGAACCCCGGTCCCGGCTGCGGCATCTGTTTCATCCTCGCCCATGGCGGCGAGGTCTACCTGCATACCGACAGCGAAGGCGAGATCCTGCTGGATGTCACACCCGACGCCGACTGGGTCGCGCCGCTGATCACGGCGGCCACCGGCGTGCCCGCGCCGGGCCGGCAGATCTGGTCCCTGCCCGGACATGCGCTCACCCAGCTGGTGCTGGGCCTGAGTCCGCTGATCGCCGCCACCAGGCTGGTGTTGCGGCATGATTTCAGGTTGAGGAAGTATTGACCGGCGCCTGTTGCGGGGCATCGGTTTCTTCCGGTTCCTCCTCGATGGCGGTCAGTTGCGTTGATACGAACGGTGCGTTTCCGGGCGCCCGGACATGGCGCGAAGCGGGTGGCGTCGCGCGACTGTTGGTCCGATCCTCTCTTGTACCGGGTCCTGATGCGACACGGCTGCCTGCTTCCGTCCCGACGATACCGAGTTCGAGATCCGCGTTGCGATTCGCTTCGCCGCGCGCGCGGACTCTGTTTGCCGCCACCGCATACGCGCCGGCCAGCAGGCCGGTACCCCCCAGGGTCAGCAGCGTGCCGCCGGCCGCGAGCTTTCCCGCGTTGCGGTGTTCAGCCGTGAGGACCGTGCCGAACATCGCCATCGCGCCACCGCCGACCATTGCCGCCAGCGTGCTGCCCGGATGCCGTCCGGCCAGATCCAGCGCGCCCGTATGAGCGCGGGCCAGTAGCGACAACAGCGCCCGCGAGCCTTGCCGGGGATGGTTCGTCGACCGCGCCGGGATGGCGGCCGGGTCATTGCCGGAACCGGGGCCATGCGAGGCATGCTCTGCAGCGGTCGCCGGCCCGGTCGTACCGGTGGAAATCTGATCGAGGCGGGCGGCGGGGGCGGGGAGGTGCGGCGGGATGGAACGGCTCATGGCTAGGGTCCTGACCTTCAGAAATACCCATCTGTGTGCCCGGCCGCGAAACGGTTCCCACTGACGGGGACAGCTCGTGCGTTTTCTCCGCGCCGCACTTTTCTCCGCGCCGCACGAGCGAAACGCTTATCCCGCCTGATGCACGCGCGCCCCGGCGCTGTACGTCGCCGCCACGCAGCGGTCATCCCCCAGCAGCGCCAGCGCGAACAGCAATTCCTCCAGGCTGTCGCAGCGCTCCGTGCGTCGCGCCAGCAGCGGCGTGGCGCGCGGATCGAGCAGCACGAAGTCCGCTTCCGTGCCCGCCGCGAAATTCCCGATCGTGCCTTCCAGCTGCATGCTGCGCGCGCCGCCCAAGGTGGCGAGGTAGAACATGCGCAGCGCCGGCAGGTAGGTGCCGCCCATGCGCGCCACCTTGTAGACCCCGTTCATCGTGCGCAGCATCGAGAACGAGGTGCCGCCGCCGACGTCGGTGGCGAGCGAGAGCGGCACCTTCGCTTCGTCGGCGCGCGCGAAGTCGAACAGGCCGCTGCCGAGGAACATGTTCGAGGTGGGGCAGATCGAGGCGGCCGACTGCGTCTCGCGCATGCGCGCGCGGTCGTGGTCGTCGAGCCAGATGCAGTGCGCGTACATCGCGCGCGGCCGCATCATGCCGTAGCTGTCGTAGACGTCGAGGTAGCTGCGCGAGCCGGGGAACAGCGACTTCACCCACGCGACTTCGTCGGTGTTTTCCGCCACGTGGGTCTGCAGGAAGGTGTCGGGATACTGCGCCGCCAGCTCGCCCGACAGCCGCAGCTGCGCCTCGGTCGAGGTCGGCGCGAAGCGCGGCGTGATCGCATACAGCTGCCGGCCCTTGTTGTGCCAGCGGCGGATCAGTTCTTCGCTGTCGCGCACGCCGCCCTCGGCGGTGTCGCGCAGGAAGTCCGGGCAGTTGCGGTCCATCAGGATCTTGCCTGCGACCATGCGCAGATTGCGCCGCTCGCTCTCAGCAAAGAAGGCATCCACCGATTCCTTGTGCACGGTGCAGTAGACCATCGCGGTGGTGGTGCCGTTGCGCAGCAGTTCATCGAGGAAGAAGCGCGCCACGTCCGACGCATGCGCCGGGTCCTGGAACTTGCGCTCGTTGGGGAAGGTGTAAGTCTCCAGCCAGGGCAGCAGGCCCTCGGCCGGCGAGGCGATCATGTCGGTCTGCGGATAGTGGATGTGGGTGTCGATGAAGCCGGGCACGATCAGCCTGCCGCGGCAGTCGTGAACCACCGCATCCGCCGGCAGCGCGGATTGCAGCGAGGCGAAATCGCCGGCGGCGAGCACGCGCCCGTTCGCCACCACCAGCAGGCCGTCTTCATGCCATGCGTGGGCGCGTTCGCTGAAGGCGGGATCGTCGTGGAAATGCAGGATGCTGGCGCGCCAGGCCTGGCAGCCCGGGGGGAAAGTCTGTGAATTCATGTTGCTTGCCGGCGTAACCGGTTCAGTGTTGCATGGTGTTCAGGAGAGTCGTGTCGCCGGCGCGCGTATGCTGCGCCTCCCAGATCTGCAGCAGCTGTGCCGCCACCGAGGCCGCGATCACCGCCGGCTGTTTGCCGCGGATGCCCGGCAGGCCGATCGGGCAGGTCATTTCGGCGAGCCGCTGCGGGTCGATGCCGCGCTCGCGCAGCCGGTGCTCGAACTGCAGCCGCTTGGTGCGCGAACCGATCAGGCCGAACCAGCCGGCGTCGCCGCGCCGCAGAATCGCTTCGCACAGTCGCTGGTCGAGCGCGTGGCTGTGCGTCATCACCAGGTAGCTCGCGCCCGGCGCCGCCGCCGAGATCACGGCTTCCGGCGTATCGGTCGCCTCGAGCAGCGTGTTGGCCGGCGTCGCGGGCGGGAACAGATCTTCGCGCTCGTCCACCCAGGTCACATGGCAGGGCAGATCGGCCAGCGCCCGTACGATGGCGGCGCCGACATGACCGGCCCCGAAGAGTAGCAGATGCGGCCGGTGCGCGCGACAGGCGTCGGCCAGCCAGCGGCGGCCGTGTTCGTCGCGCAGCAGATGCGTGGCCCGGGCGGCATCCGGCCGCAGCGGGGGCATTGCCATTCCTTCCAGCGGCCTGCCGGCGCCGCCGAGCATGAGCGGCGCCCGTTCCTGGTCCAGCGCCACCAGGCGCCAGGTATCGTCGCGCTGCCGCCAGCGCGCCTGCAGGAGACGGAACGCCGGCAGCACCCGCGCGTCGATGCGCTCGAAGGCGAGATGCACGACGCCGCCGCAGCACTGGCCGAGTCCGGGTCCGAGCGGAAAGCGCTCCAGCCGCCGCGACTCGCCCGAGGCGAGCATTTCGCGCGCCAGCTCGCAGGCACGCAGCTCGAGATGGCCGCCGCCGATGGTATCGAACTGACCGTGTCCGGCCACCAGCATCTTCGCGCCGGGTTCGCGCGGCGCGGAGCCGGCGACTTCGGCCACGGTCACGAGCACCGCGGGCTGCCGGCGATCGCCGAGCGCGAGCAGGGCGTGCAGCCAGTCGTTCATGGCGCCGCCCGCACCGCCTCGACCGCATCGAGGATGGCCTCACAGGTGGCCGGCGCCTGCAGCGGCGGGTTGTGCCGGTAGTCGCCGACGGCCGCGATCGCATCGCGGATCGCGAAAAACACCGAGAACGGCAGCAGCAGCGGCGGTTCGCCCACCGCCTTGGAACGGTGGATGCTGTCGGCGGGATTGACGTTCTCGAACAGCTTCACGTGGAATTGCTCCGGACAGTCCGAGATCGCCGGGATCTTGTAGGTCGAGGGGGCGTGCGTCATCAGCTTGCCGCTCGCGTTCCACCACAACTCTTCGGTGGTGAGCCAGCCCATCCCCTGGATGAAGGCGCCTTCCACCTGGCCGATGTCGATCGCGGGATTGAGCGACTTGCCGGCGTCGTAAAGCGCGTCGGCGCGCAGCAGTTTCCACTCGCCGGTCAGCGTGTCCACCACCACCTCCGCCACCGCCGCGCCGTAGGCGAAGTAGTAGAACGGGTTGCCGGACATGGTCGCCGCGTCCCAGGACAGGCCGGGCGTCGCGTAGAAGCCGTCGGACCAGAGCTGCACCCGCGCGTTGTAGGCGTGCCGGATGAAGGCAGGGAAGGGCTCGGCGCGGTCGCCGAAGAATACCTGGTTGTCGGCGAAGCGCACCTGCTCGGGCGCGACCTGGTAGTGCGCGCTGGCGAATCCGGTCAGCCGCTCGCGGATGCGGCGCGCGGCGTCCTGCGCCGCCTTGCCGTTGAGGTCGGCGCCGGTGGAGGCGGCGGTGGCCGAGGTGTTGGCGACCTTGCTGGTGTCGGTGGCGGTGGCCCGCACCCGCGACAGGTCCAGGCCCAGCTCATGCGCGACCACCTGCGCCACCTTGGTGTTGATGCCCTGTCCCATCTCGGTGCCGCCGTGGTTGACCAGCACCGAGCCGTCCACATACACATGCACCAGCGCGCCCGCCTGGTTCAGGTGCGGCAGGTTGAAGGAGATGCCGAACTTCACCGGCGTGATCGCGATGCCTTTCTTCAGCACCGGGCTGGCGGCGTTGAAGGCGCGCGTCGCGGCACGACGTTCGCGGTAGCCGCTGTCGGCTTCCAGCTGCGCGACCAGTTCATGGATCACATTGTCGATGACCTTCTGGCCGTAGGGCGTGACGTTGCGGCCCTCTTCGTCGCTGCGGCCGTAGAAGTTGGCGCGCCGTACATCCAGCGGGTCCATGCTCAGATTGCGCGCAATCTCGTCGATCACATACTCGATCGCGATCGCGCCCTGCGGGCCGCCGAAGCCGCGGAAGGCGGTATTGGACTGGGTATTCGTCTTGCCGCACATGGCCAGGATGTCCACGTCCGACAGGTAGTAGGCATTGTCGAAATGGCAGACCGCGCGGGTCGCGACCGGTCCGGAGAGATCGGCCGAGAAGCCGGCGCGCGACACCATTTCCACTTTCGCCGCCAGAATCCGGCCGTCGTCGCCGTAGCCGATTTCATATTCATAGTGGAAGCAATGGCGCTTGCCGGTGACCAGCATGTCGTCGTCGCGGTCGGGCCGCAGCTTGACCGGGCGCTTCAGTCGCGCGGCGCTGATCGCCGCGCAGGCCGCCCACAGCGCCGACTGCGATTCCTTGCCGCCGAAGCCGCCGCCCATGCGCCGGCATTCCACCGTCACATGATGCGAATGCAGGCCGAGCGCATGCGCGACCACATGCTGCATTTCCGACGGATGCTGGGTCGAGCACCAGACGTGCATGCCATTGTCTTCCTTCGGCACCGCGTAGGAAATCTGGCCCTCAAGATAAAACTGTTCCTGTCCGCCGACATGCAGCTCCCCGCGCAACCGGTGCGGCGCCTGCTCGAAGGCACGGCGGAAGTCGCCGCGGGCGAGGTGCATCGGCGGCAGCACGAAGGACTGGGCGCGCTTTGCTTCCTGCGGCGTCAGGATGGCCGGCAATTCCTCGTAGTCGATCTTCGCCAGGCGGGCGGCGCGGCGCGCATGGTCATGCGTGTCGGCCACCACGATGAACACCGGCTGGCCGACATACTGCACGACGCCATCGGCCAGGATAGGGTCGTCATGAATGATCGGACCGCAGTCGTTCATGCCGGGGATGTCGCGCGCGGTATAGACCGCGACCACGCCCTCGGCCTGCGATACCGCCGACAGATCAATGCCGCGCAGTTTCGCATGCGCCTTCTGCGACAAACCGAGCGCCGCATGCAGCGTGCCGTGCAGCTCGGGAATGTCGTCGGTGTAGGTCGCCTCGCCTAGCACGTGCAGACGCGCCGACTCGTGCGGATGCGGCTTGCCGACTTCCGCCCAGGTATCGGGGACGGCGGGAGCGATGGCGGTGATCGGTTCGGGCTTGTTCATGCTTGCCTCCTCATGCCGCGAAAGCGCTGACCGACTGCGCGGGCAGCGGATTGTCGGGGCGGGTCTCCAGCCAGAAACGGCGCAACAGGTTTTGCGCGGCCTTCATCCGGTATCCGGCGCTGGCGCGCATGTCGGCCAGCGGCGTGTAATCGGCGGCGAGCGCGGCGACCGCGTCCTCCAGCGCCGCCTCGTTCCATTCGCGTCCGCGCAGCGCGGCTTCGGCGCCGGGCGCACGGCGAGAGGTGGCGGCCATGCCGCCGAACGCGATCCTCGCCTCCCGCACCACGCGGCCATCGAGCGTCAGCGCAAAGGCGGCGCAGACCGCGGAAATGTCCTGGTCAAAGCGCTTGGCCAGCTTGTAGGTGCGCAGGCGCAGGCCGTCGTCGCGGCGCAGCGGCACGCGCACCGCCTCGACGATCTCGTCGGCGCGCAGGTCCTTCTTCTGATAATCGAGATAGAAATCCTCCAATGCCAGCACCCGCTGCCCGGACGGTCCGCGCAGCACGACCTGGCTGCCGAGCGCGATCATCCACGGCGCGGAATCGCCGATCGGCGAACCGTTGGCGATATTGCCGGCCAGCGTGCCGGCATTGCGGATCGGCAGCGAGGCAAAGCGCTGCCACAGCTCGCCCAGTTCGTCCGGGTAGTGGCGGCAGACCGACGCGTAGGCATCGTTGAGGCTGACCGCGGCACCGATCTCCAGCATGCCGTCCTGCTCGGCGACCTGCTGCAGTTCCCGCACCTGATTCAGGTAAATGATGTCGCCCAGGTCCCGCATCTGCTTGGTCACCCAGAGGCCGACGTCGGTCGAGCCGGACAACAGCGTCGCCCGCGGGTATTGCGCGCGCAGCGCCACCGCCTGTTCCAGCGTGCGCGGCACGTGGAATGAGCGGCCTTCATGCGTATAGCTGAAGCTGTCGTCGCGGCGGATCGCGTGCAGCGCGGCGCCCAGCGCCTCGCGGTCGAAGGCCACCTTCGGCAATTCCTGCATGCGGCGAGCGGCGTCGATGATCGGACGGTAGCCGGTGCAGCGGCACAGATTGCCGGACAGCGCGTCGTCGATTTCCTTGCGCGCCGGCGCCCGGCCGTCGGCTTCATGTTTCAGGTACAGACCCCAGAGCGACATCACGAAGCCCGGCGTGCAAAAGCCGCACTGCGAACCGTGGCACTCCACCATCGCCTGCTGCACCGGGTGCAGGCCATCGGGCTGCTTCAGGTCTTCCACCGTGAACAGGGCCTTGCCATCGAGCGTCGGCAGGAACTGTATGCAGGAATTCACGGTTTTGAGTTCGACGCCGCCGTCCTTCAGTTCGCCGACCACCACCGTGCAGGCGCCGCAGTCGCCCTCGGCGCAGCCCTCCTTGGTGCCGGTGCAGCGCCGGTCCTCGCGCAGATGCTGCAGGACGGTGCGGGTCGGCTCCGCATCCGTCACTTGATGCAGCTGGCCGCGGTGCAGATATCGAATGGCTTGGGACATGCTCTCTCCGTGTGGTGCGCCGGACGCTTGTCATCCTGACATGAATGCGTGCGTCGGCGCGCGTCTGTCTGCCGGACTCCGGCACGCCCCGATGATGCGGGATGGCAGTGCCGGCGTGCGGTCGATACCAGCATAGTAGGTATACAAGCTGCCATATATGAAGCCCCGTGAATTGCGTCGGGGCAAAGCAGCTATCCGTGGCCGCCGATGGCGCGTATATGCAGCACCGCATGGCCCCGCCGGGCCCGGAGGGTATGATCGCCAGGTTTGTTTATCAATCCTCAACGAGCCGCAAGGAGAACACGGATGGGAAAACTCAGCACCCATGTACTGGACATCACCCGGGGCAAGCCGGGCGCCGGCGTCGCGGTCGAACTCTACCGCTGCGAAGGCCAGGGCCGCACCCTGGTCAGGGAAGCCGTCACCAACAGCGACGGCCGCTGCGACGCTCCGCTGCTGCAGGGCGACGAGATGCAGGCGGGGCAGTATGAACTGGTGTTCGCCGCCGGCGACTACTTCGCCGGGCAGGGCGTCACCCTGCCGGAACCCCGCTTCATCGACCGGGTGATCATCGCCTTCGGGATTGCCGACCCTGCGCAGAACTACCATGTGCCGCTGGTCGTGTCGCCCTGGGCGTATTCGACGTATCGGGGGAGTTGACCGGACAGGGGCGGGGATGAGGGAGAGGTCCGCAGGGGCCGTTGGGATTTCTGCAACATCGTGAGGAATGGCATAGGTGCGGCCGTACCGTGTCGTCTACCATTTCACGTGCACCGACTGGCGACGCTCTTCCCAAGCTCAAGGAACAGACATGTCCGAAAATCCTGCCCTGCCATCTTTGGTTCTTATAACAGCCTCCGGGATCCGCCGGACGCGCGCTCCCCACAGCAAGGCTTTCCGGGTTTCCTTCGGCAGGCATAACGGGACGGCGGTCTCCGTCGCGTCTTCCAGTCGATGACTGCGCTCGAAGCGGTCCTCCACGGCGTCGGCCTGTTCGCCCTCTTCAGGATCTATCCGTCGGTGGAGAAGGGGACGATGCGCGCGGCATTCGCCTGGGCCGCTCTCTCATGGGCGGCATTTAGTGCCCGCGTCATCTTCTTCGGCGAGAATGTCAGCTGGTTCGAAAAACCCGGGTGGATCGCTGCGCACACGGCGCTTTGCTTCGGCGTCATTCCCCTGGTGCGCTGGGAGGCCGGACGGAGGAATCGACGGAAGCAGCGCGAATGAGGTGGCGGGCGTTCGCGATGCGACGCGAAGGCCGCACCCCTTCGTCTGCCCGCCGCCCTCAGCTATAGCGCAACATCTCCCCATCCTGCCTCACCTTCCCGTCCACCAGCACCACCACCCGGTCCGCGCTCGCAATCGTCTCCGGCCTGTGAGCGACGATCACTCGCGTGATCGCGAGCGACTTCACCGCCGCGTTGACCGCGTGTTCCCGCGTCAGGTCGAGATGGCTGGTCGCCTCGTCGAGGATGAGGATCTTCGGCCGCTTGTAGAGCGCGCGCGCAAGCAGGATGCGCTGTTTCTGTCCGCCCGACAGCACCGTGCCCATGTCGCCGATCAGCGTGTTCCAGGCCATCGGCATCGCCTCGATATCCTCGGCCACCGCCGCCATGCGCGCGCATGCCACGATATGGGCGAAATCGGCATGCGGATCGAAGAAGCTGATATTTTCCGCGATCGATCCGGCGAACAGCGCATCGTCCTGCAGCACCGTGCCGACCGTCGTGCGCAGGCGCGCCAGCCCGGCGCCCGTCACCGGCTGGCCGCCGACGCGCACGCTGCCTTCGGTCGGCGCGAGTATGCCGAGCATGATGTTGATCAGCGTGCTCTTGCCGCCGCCCGACGGGCCGATGATGGCGACCGACTCGCCGGCGCGGATGCGCAGGTCGACGCCGTCGAGCACGTAGGCTTCCTGCTCGGCGTAGCGGAACCTGAGACCGGTGATCTCGATGTCGGCCGCACTGGCGGGCACGACGTCCGGTTCCGTCCCGCATGCGGTGTCCTCCGGTTCGCTGAGCACGATGTCGGCGAGCCGGGCGCCGTGCAGGCGCAGCATCCTGACTTCCACCAGCCTGTCGATCAAGCCGCCCACCCGGCTGTCGAACTGTCCCTTCCAGGACTGGAAGGCCATCAGCGCGCCCACGGTGAAATGGCCGTCGATCACCAGGTGGGCGCCGAGCCAGATGACGAGGATGTTCTCCAGGCCGAACAGCAGCCCGTGTATCAGCCGCAGCAGCAGCTGCAGCTTTTGCGTGCGCAGGTCGGCATTGATCTGGTCGACCAGCAGGGACAGCCATGCCGCGCGGCGTTCGTCCTGGCGCTGGAACAGCTTGATCGCCTTGATGCCGCGTACCGACTCCAGGAAATGGCTCTGCTGCTTGGCCGCATGGATGATCTGCTCCTCGGTGGCGGCGCGCAGCGGCCGGTACCAGGCAAGCCTCGACAGCGCGTAGAGCAGCATCGCGCCGAGCGCGATCCAGCCGAGCGCGGCGCTGTACAGGAACATCATCGCCAGCGTCGCGATCGTCATGATGCCGTCGAGCACCGCCTCGATGAAGGAGGTGGTCATGGTGCGCTGTATCTGGTCGATCGCGCCGAAACGCGACACCACGTCCCCGAGATGGCGCTTCTCGAAATACTGCACCGGCAGCCGGGTGAGGTGGGCGAATGCGTTGGCGCGCCACTGGATGTTGAGCGTGGTGCCGAGGTACATGATGACCCAGGCCCGGATCGTGGCGATCGCCTGCTGCAGCAGCATCAGCAGCCCGAAGCCGAGCGCCAGCGTGGTGAGCAGATCGCGGTCGGCGGAGACGATCACGTTGTCGACCACCCACTGCAGGAAGAACGGGCTGATCAGGGAGACCACCTCCAGCGACAGCGCCAGCAGCACCTGGACCAGCGACGCGGACAGTCCCCGTATGCTGCCGGTGAGCGCCCCCAGGCGGACCGGCCGCTGTTCATCCATGGGCCGGAAGTCGGTGTCGGGCCAGAGTTCGAGCGCGACGCCGGTGAAGGAACGCGATGCCTCCGCCAATGGCAGCCTGCGCATGCCGAAGGCCGGATCGTGGACGATGAGATGCCGCGGCCCGACCGCCCTGAGGACGACGAAGTGGTTGAAATCCCAGTGCAGGATGCAGGGCAGGCGCAGCTGGTGCAGTTCGTTCAGATCCAGCTTGACTGCGCGCGAGGCGAGTTTCATGCGGCCGGCGACACGCTGGAGATGCGCGAGCGTCGCGCCTTTCTGCGAGATCTGAAAGCGGTGCCGCAGGGTCGACAAGTCGGTGCGGTGGCCGTGGTAGGCGGCGATCATGCCGAGGCAGGCCAGCCCGCATTCGGCCGCCTCGGTCTGCAGCATCACCGGCAGCTTGCCGGCGAAACCGAAGGACAGCGCGTCGAGGGCGGATGCGATCATGCCGCCGCTCACAGCCTGCGCCCCATGCTGTAGAGCGGTTCCAGCACCCATTCATAGAGCCGGCGGGTCTCCTGCAGCAGATCCGCTTCGACCAGCATGCCGGACTGCAGCGGCTGCGGCCTGCCGTATGCCATCATGGTCTGCGAGGCGAGGCTGACGGTGATGCGGTAGACCGGTTCGGCGGCCTCATGCGGCGCGTCGTTGTTGAGTTCGTCGCCGGGCAGCGCGGTGCGGGCGACCGCGGCGACCACGCCGTCCGCGTGACCGAATTTCTGGTACGGATAGGCGGTGTAGCGCAGCAGCACCCGGTCGCCCGGCCTGATGAAGCCGACCGCGCGGCTGCGGGCGTGGAGCTGTGCCTGCAGCCGGGCATGACGCGGAACGATGCTGACCAGCGGGCGCGCGGCGTCCACCGCCTGCCCGGGCTCCGCCTGCGCCGCGGTGGCAATCCCGGCTTCGGGCGCCTGGATCACGATGCGGCGGCGTGCGTCGTTCTCGGTCATCTCCTGTTCTATGCCGGCGACCGCGCGATCGATCTGGGCCAGCTGATTCTCCAGCCTGGGGGCGAGGCTGCCGAGTTCATGGCGGCGCGCCGCAAGCTCCCGCTCGATCGCGAGGCTTTCGCGTTCCAGGTTCTGCAGGCGGGCCCGCTGGTCCAGCACGTCCGCCTGCTTCTGCTGCACCGATTCGCGCGACACATAGGCCTGCGCGAGCAAATCCCGGTAGCGATGGTGCGTCTCCTCGGCGATGCGCAGCCGGCTCTTCTGGTCTTCCTTCTGCGCCGCGAGCCGGTCGGCCTCGCGCTGCAGGCTGTCCATGCGCTTGCCGAGGGCGATCTTCTCCTCGCGGTACAGCAGCCGGTGCTTGTCGGCTTCATCGCGCAGCGAACGGCGGCGGGCGGCAAGCTGGGCCGCGACCAGGTCCTGGGTGCTGCCGAGGCTGCCGCTGTGGCGCTCGCCGGAAATCGTGTAGAGGATGTCGCCGCGACTGACCGGCTGACCTTCGGCGACGTGTTTCCCGATCACGATGCCCGCCTGCGGCGTGTGCACCTTCAGCAGGCCGGTGGCGGGCAGCAGCTGTCCGGACACCGTCGCGCGCCTCGTGTAGCTCCCGAATGCGAGGAAGAGCACGACGACGACGGCCGCCAGGACCGCGGCCCCGCTCAGGAATGCGAACGACAGCGGCCGGACGAGGATGATGTCGCCCATCCATTGCCCGCTTCTCGCGGCCAGGGCTTCCGCGCGGAATATCGTGCTGCGTCTCGTCATGCGCTTGCTTGCCACGCGGGCGTGATGAACAGACCGGCGATGCTAGCGCGCGCGGCGCGTCGCGCATATATGCAATTTCTCATGGGTGGGCGGAAATGAGACACGCCGTCTAGTTCGACTGCCATCGCAGATAGCCCAGTTCGATCGCGCGGGCAATGGCCTGGGTCCGATTGGAGACGCCGAACTGGCGGATCAGCGAGGCGACATGATTGTTGACGGTGCCTTCGCTGATCTTCAGCCGTGCGGCGATTTCCTTCGACGAGCAGCCGCGGCGCAGCAGCGCAAGCACTTCCTGCTGCCTCGGCGTGAGCCGGATGAGCGCGGGCGGCATATGCGCCGGCGGGAATACGCGGCGCCCTTCCAGCACCGCGCGCAGGTCCGACTCGAAGCGTTCGACCGGCACGCTGCAGAGTATGTAGCCGAGCAGTCCCGACGCCCTCGCTTCGTGTATCCACGCCGGGTTGGCCGACTGCGCGACCAGCGTGCAGCGGCCCGCGAAGTCGAGATCGCACAGCCTCCGCACGAGCGACATGCCTTCCGCTCCCGGCATGTCGGGTGCGAGGAAGACGCGGTGCCAGTCTTCGCGCTGCCGCAGCGCACGCAGCGCGCTGCCGGCACAGCCGCAGGTCGTCATTGCAATGGCGCCGTCTATCCTGTGCATGAGCCTCTGCATCGCAAAGGCAATCAGGGGTTGGTCCTCGATGATCAGGACCCGCTTGCTATCGGAGCCGCTCTGCACTTGTGCTCTCCCAAGGCCGATGGTTTCGAAATGCCAAGCCGACGATTCTAAATACACCTTTAAATTATTTGCAACCCGTTATTCATCCTTGAATTCAAGGAGCGTTAAAAGTCCGGGCCGGAGGATGGAGGACGCGAGAGTGAAACGCGAGCGCATGAGGACGCGCACCCATGAGAAATTACATGTGTACGGATTGCCTCATTCCTGGCGACCCATGAGAAATTGCATATATCGGGCCCGACTGCTTCTTGCTACGATGGTTCTCGCCTGTCGGGACGATCGACTTTCATCAACCGACGGCAGTTCGCTTCGGCCGAAGCACAAGGGCCCATCACGTTCGGATGGATTCACATGATTCGATTTGAAAAGGAGCAGGCATGGCGATTCAGGAACTGACAGCAAACGAAATAGGGCAGATTAGTGGCGGAGGAATGCTTTCGGACAGTATCGGCATAGGAAGCGGCCTTGGCGCTCTCGGCGGAGTCGTGCTGACGAACACTTTGACTGGCGCGGCTATGGGCGGCGCGCTCGGCGCCGCAGCAGGTGCCTCGTTCGGGATCGGATACGGCATAGGCTCGTTCATCTACGACAGCTACGTAAGCGGGTGGTGACACTCTCCCGTCCAAAGCCGCAATAGACTCATTGCTGTCAGGTCGCACTTCGCACGGGTGCGACCCTGCGGCACGAGGAGGACAACATGAAACAGAGAAAGCACCTCGTCTGGGCATCGGCCTGCGTCAGTTTCTTCGTTGCCGTGACGGCCCAGTTCTACTTCTCGGAGACCATGCGGCGGGGAGAGCCTTTCGGACCGGCGTGGGTCCTGATCGCGCTGGTCGCGACCGTGATGGTCGCTCCGCTGATCTGGCGCTACGTGAAGACCCGCGTGCGCGACTGAGGGGAAGAGGCCTTCGCAGCCCCAGCGGGCCGCGAGGCTTGCCGGGCGTCCCCGCCCGGCCGGCGGGACTACTCCGCGCCCAGGTACACGTACCGGATCACGAAGATGCCGGCGATGATCCATACGATGACGGGAACCTGCCTCGCCTTCCCGGTCAGCAGCTTGAGCGCCGCATAAGAGATGAAGCCGAACGCCACCCCGTTGGCGATCGAATAGGTGAACGGCATCATCAGTGCGGTGATCACCGCAGGCACGCTTTCCGTCACGTCATCCCATTCCAGGTCGGCCAGCTCGCGCAGCATCAGGCAGGACACGTAGAACAGCGCCGGCGCGGTCGCATAGGCCGGCACCGCGCCGGCCAGCGGCGCGATGAACAGGCAGGCGAGGAACAGCACCGCCACCGCGACCGCCGCCAGGCCGGTACGGGCGCCCGCCTGGACGCCGGAGGCGCTCTCGATGTACGCGGTGGTGCTCGAGGTGCCCAGCAGCGCGCCGGCGGCGATCGCCGAGCTGTCGGCGAGCAGGGCCTTGTTCAGCCTTTCCATCTTGCCCTGCCTGATCAGTCCCGCGCGGCTGGCCACGCCCATCAGGGTGCCGGTAGCATCGAACAGCTCGACCAGGAAGAACACCAGCACCACGTTGAGGATGCCGACCGACAGCGCGGCCGACACATCCAGCTTGAGCAGCGTCGGCGCCAGCGATGGCGGGGCGGAGAAGATGCCCTGGAACTGGTTGCCGCCGAAGAGGAAGCTGAGGAAGGTCACGAGCACGATGCCGATCAGGATGGCGCCCTTGACCCGCAGCTTTTCCATCGCGACGATGGCGAAGAAGCCGAGGATGGCCAGCAGTGCCGGCGCCGCGTGCAGGTTGCCGAGGGTGATCAGCGTCGCCGGGTGGGCGGCGACGATGCCGGCGTTCTTGAGCGAGATGATGGCGAGGAACAGGCCGATGCCGGCGGTGATGGCGATGCGTACCGAGCGCGGAATGCCGTTGACGATCATTTCCCGCACCCTGATCACGCTGATGAAGATGAACAGCAGGCCGGAAATGAAGACCGCGCCGAGCGCCGCTTCCCAGCTGTAGCCCATGCCCTTGACCACTCCGTAGGCGAAGTAGGCGTTGAGCCCCATTCCCGGGGCCATCGCGATCGGGTAGTTGGCGTACAGCCCCATGATCAGCGAGCCGAGCGCCGCGGCCACGCAGGTGGCGACGAAGACGGCGTCCTTCGGCATGCCGGCGTCGCCGAGGATGGACGGGTTAACGAAGATGATGTAGGCCATCGTCAGAAAGGTGGTGAGGCCGCCCAGCAATTCCGTCCGCAGGTCGGTGCCGTGTTCCTTCAGTTTGAATAAACGCTCGATCGCGTTCATGCGCGCTCCTCGTGATGTTCTTGCAATTATTAAATTGTCATGCAGGTGTTGTTTGCCCTGCTTGTCTCCTGATGACTTGCGCTTGGACGGGAAGTTGCTCTTCCTATATGCCGGCGCTGACTCTACAATTCCTGTCCCGCAACTCGCGGGCACGAGGGTACAGGCGAAAACCGGCGTCCGCATAGCGGAGCGGCTATATTTGCCATAAAGGCAAACCTATATGGCGACCGCCGGTTTCCTGTAATTTTTGCCAGGAACGAGAATGATCAACGACCGAACTGCCGGCGGCATTTGCGGCAGCTCCATGCACAGCGAGATATGGACAGCCGCCTGACCCTCCGCAGCATCACCAAGCGCTACCCCTCGGTGGTGGCCAACGACGGCATCGACCTCGACGTGGCCCCGGGAGAGATCCATTCCATCCTCGGCGAAAACGGCGCGGGCAAGTCGACCCTGATGAAAATCATCTACGGCGCGGTCAAGCCCGATGCCGGCCAGGTGCTGTGGAACGGCAGGGAAGTGCAGATCGCCAACCCGGCCGAGGCTCGCAAGCTCGGCATCGCCATGGTGTTCCAGCACTTTTCCCTGTTCGACACGCTGACCGTCGCCGAAAACATCGCGCTCGGCCTGCCCGCCGATACCGACCTGGACGAACTGAGCCGCCGCATCGACACCACCGCCCGCCAGTATGGCCTCGACCTCGAGCCGCAGCGCCATGTGCACACCCTGTCGGTGGGCGAATGCCAGCGGGTCGAGATCGTGCGCGCGCTGCTGGCCAGGCCGCAGCTGCTGATCCTGGACGAGCCGACCTCGGTGCTGACGCCGCAGGCGGTGGAAAAGCTCTTCGACACGCTTCGCCAGCTCGCGGCCGAGGGCTGCAGCATCCTCTACATCAGCCACAAGCTCGACGAAATCCGCGCGCTCTGCCACAAATGCACCGTCATGCGCGCCGGGAAGGTCACCGGCGTGTGCGATCCGACGCAGGAAAGCTCGGCCAGCCTGTCGCGCATGATGATCGGCGCCGAGCCGCCGGCGATCCACGCCACCCCCCGCGAACCGGGAGAAACCCGCCTGGTGGTCAGCCATCTGTCGCTGCCGAAAAGCCATCCCTTCGGCACCGAACTGTCGGACATCAACCTCGAGCTGCGCGCCGGCGAGATCGTCGGCGTCGCCGGCGTCTCCGGCAACGGCCAGCAGGAATTGCTGGCCGCGCTGTCCGGCGAGGATACCCGCGCCGCGCCGGAGGCCATCCTGCTGCGCGGCGAAGCGGTCGGCCGCCTGAACGCCGCCCGCCGGCGCCGGCGCGGCCTCGGCTTCGTGCCGGAAGAGCGCCTCGGCCGCGGCGCGGTGCCCGACCTGTCGCTGGCGCAGAACATCCTGCTCTCGCACCAGGACAGCAGCATGATCCGCGGCGGCATGATCCGCTTCGGCGCGATCGGCCATCTCGCGGCGGCCGTGATCAAGCGTTTCAAGGTCAAGGCGCCGGGACCGCAGGCGACCGCCGGCAGCCTGTCGGGCGGCAATCTGCAGAAATACATCGTCGGCCGCGAAGTCATGCGCGATCCCAGGGTGCTGATCGTGGCCCAGCCCACCTGGGGCGTGGACGTCGGCGCGGCGGCGCAGATCCGGGCCGAGCTGGTGGCGCTGCGCGACGCCGGCTGCGCGCTGCTGGTGGTGTCGGAAGAACTGGACGAGCTGTTCGAGATTTCGGACCGGCTGGTGGTGATCGCCAAGGGCCGGCTGTCGCCCTCGATACCGCGCGGGGAGGCGACGGTGGACATGATAGGACTATGGATGAGCGGCCTGTGGGACCAGGCCGGCAAGGGGGAGACGGGGCATGCTTAAGCTGGAAAAAAGGCCCGCCCCGTCGGCGCTGATGTCGTGGACCTCGCCGCTGCTGGCGGTGCTGCTGACCGCGCTGTGCGGCGCCATCCTCTTCGTCGCGCTCGGCAAGGACCCGGTGAGCGGGCTGGCGGTGTTCTTCATCGAGCCGATCCGCGACCTGCAGGGCTGGTCGGAAGTCGGCGTCAAGGTCGCGCCGCTGCTGCTGATCGCGGTCGGCCTGGCGATCTGCTTCCGCGCCAACGTCTTCAATATCGGCGCCGAGGGCCAGCTGGTGCTGGGCGCGATCACCGGCGGCGCCGTCGGCCTGTATTTCGACGACGGCGAAGGCGGCGGCGCGCTGATGATCGCCGTGGTGCTGATCGCCGGCGCGCTCGGCGGCATGGCCTGGGCGGCGCTCACCGCCTTCCTGCGCGACCGCTTCAATGCCAGCGAAATCCTGGTCTCGCTGATGCTGGTCTACGTCGCCCAGCTGCTGCTGTCGGTACTGGTGCACGGCGTGCTGCGCGATCCGCAGGGCTTCAATTTCCCGCAGTCGCGCATGCTGTCGGACGGGTTTCTGCTGCCGATGATCGTCGAAGGCACGCGCCTGCATCTCGGCCTGCTGCTGGCGCTGGGCGCCTCGCTGCTGGCCTGGGTCTACCTGTCGCGCAGCTTTGCCGGCTTCCGCCTGCAGGTCGGCGGCATGGCGCCGGCGGCGGCGCGCTATGCCGGCTTTTCCTCGCGCCGCGCGCTCTGGAGTTCCATGCTCGCCTGCGGCGCGCTCGCCGGCATGGCGGGCGTGGGAGAGGTGATCGGCCCGATCGGGCAGCTCACGCCCTCGGTCTCGCCCGGCTACGGCTTCGCCGCCATCATCGTCGCCTATGTCGGGCGCCTGCATCCGATCGGCGTGGTGTTTTCCAGCTTCATCATGGCGCTGTTCTACATCGGCGGCGAACTGTCGCAGTCGCGCCTCGGCATGCCCAGCGCGATCACCGGCGTGTTCCAGGGCATCCTGCTGTTCGCGCTGCTCGCCTGCGACGTGCTGATCCACTACAAACTCAGCTGGAGGAAATAATGGAATCGATCGCTCCGCTGATCGCCGCCTCGATCAATGCCGGCACGCCGCTGATGCTGGCCGCCCTCGGCCTGCTGATCAACGAGAAATCCGGCATGGTCAATCTCGGCGCGGAAGGCATGATGCTGGTCGCCGCCATCGTCGGCTTCGCGGTCGCCGTCACCACCCGGAGCGTCACCCTCGGCTTCATCGCCGCCGCCGTGGCCGGCATGCTGCTTGGCGGCTTCTTCGCGCTGATGACGGTCTGGCTCGGGACCAACCAGTATGCCACCGGCCTGGCGCTGTCGCTGTTCGGCGGCGGCGCCTCCGCCTACATCGGCATCAGCTACGTGGGCCAGAGCCTGGAAAATCCGAAATTCGCGCTGCCCTTCCTGTCGGACATTCCCTTCCTCGGCACTGCGCTGTTCCGCCAGCATCCGATGGTCTACCTGTCGCTGCTGCTGTGCGCCGCGATCATCTGGTTCCTGTACCGCACCCGCGCCGGCCTGGTACTGCGCGCGGTGGGCGAGTCGCCATCGTCGGCCCACGCGCTCGGCTACAACGTGCGCGCCATCCGCCTGGCGGCGCTGCTGTTCGGCGGCGCCTGCTGCGGGCTGGCCGGCGCCTTCATGTCGCTGGTGTACACGCCGCTGTGGGTGGAGGGCATGGTGGCCGGCCGCGGCTGGATCGCATTGGCGCTGACCACCTTCGCCACCTGGCGCCCGGCGCGGGTGCTGGTCGGCGCCTATCTGTTCGGCGGCGTCACCATCCTGGCCTTCCATGTGCAGGGCCTGGGCGTGCCGATCGCGTCGCAGTGGCTGTCGATGCTGCCGTATCTGGCGACCATCCTGGTACTGGTGCTGATTTCATCCAATGCAAGCTGGATCAAGCTGAACATGCCGGCCTCGCTGGGCAAGAATTTCAACCCGCACTGACGGTCGAATAGCTCAAACAGGCCGAATGGCCCGAATAACCATTCGCGTCCCGCCGCCGTCCCGCCGGCGGGACGCGCGATATCCAACAGCGGGCAGATCTTCAGAGGAAAACATGCCGAAAAGCTTCATGCGCACCGCCCTGGCCGCGCTCGCCATCCTGCCCGCGGTCGCCGCCGCCCCCGCCTTCGCCGCCGACCCGCTCGGCGTCGGTTTCGTCTACGTGAGCCCGATCGGCGAAGCCGGCTGGACCTTCCAGCACGACATCGCGCGCAAGGAAATGGAAAAGGCACTGGCCGGCAAGCTCACCACCCGCTACGTGGAAAGCGTGCCCGAGGGCGCCGACGCCGAGCGCGTGATCCGCGACCTCGCGCAACAGGGCAACAAGCTGATCTTCACCACCTCGTTCGGCTACATGAATCCGACGCTGAAGGTCGCCAAGCAATTCCCCAACGTCAAGTTCGTCCACCTGACCGGCTACAAGACCGCCCCCAACGTCGCCACCGCCAACGCCCGCTTCTACGAGGCGCGCTACCTGGCCGGCGTCCTCGCGGGCAAGATGAGCAAGACCAACGTCGCCGGTTATGTCGGCGCCTTCCCGATCCCCGAAGTCCTGCAGGGCATCAACGCCTTCACGCGCGGCATGAAGAGCGTCAATCCCAAGGCCGAGGTGCGCGTGGTCTGGGTCAACAGCTGGTTCGACCCGGGCAAGGAGCGCGATGCCGCCATCACGCTGATGGGCCAGGGCGCGGACGTCGTCACCCACCACACCGATTCCCACGCCGCCGTCCAGGCCGCCGAGGAAAAGGGCAAGTACGCGGTCGGCTATCACTCCGACATGAAGAAGTTCGGACCCAAGGCCCAGCTCGCCGCGGTCACCCACCACTGGGGCAACTACTACACCCAGGCCGCGCAGCAGGTCATCGACGGCAAGTGGAAGTCCACCGGCGTCTGGGGCGGCATCAAGGACGGCTTCGTCAAGCTCGAAGCGATCAATCCTGCCGTGCCCGCCGACGTGAAGCAGCTGGTCGCCAGCGTCGAGAAAGACCTCGTGTCCGGCAAGATCACCCCCTTCGACGCACCGGTCAAGGACAACGAAGGCAAGGTCCGCCTCGACAAGGGCGCGCTCAACGACGACGCGCTCAACAAGATGGACTACTACGTGGAAGGCGTGGTCGGCAAGCTGCCGACGAAGTAAGCGTTCCGGCATGACCCGTCCTGCTATAGGTTGACGGTTAAGCAGGGTAAATTATCTGCCTGATCGCTCCTTTGAAACGCCCGATGCACTGCATCGGGCGTTTTGTATTGGAGGGCCAGGTGCGGACGTTCCCGGT
>NZ_BPMK01000018.1 GCF_019656455.1 Noviherbaspirillum aridicola | reverse complement strand
CAATCGGGCATTCTTATGGATGTTCATTCGGTTGGCTTCTTTGAGAACTGGGGGTTTGGCGATTTCCAGTTTCTCAAATCCAATCCGAATGAACCAGAACAACCTATTGAAACATCACAGCTAGGCGTTCCGGACCGCGGGAACGGAACCGGAAGCCCTGTTCTGTCCACTCATGATCGCGCGGCCTGGTGCCGCCAGGTGTTTTGGTGAGACATCGGCAGGGGGGGGTATGGCGGTTAGCGGAATTTCGGGCGGGAATTCGTACAGTTCCGGCGTTAAAGATTACGACCCGTCAAACTTATACAATTCGCTGTCCGACTCTCAGAAAATCGCGTACGACGAGATATTGTCGACGTTCGGCGACTGGTTCAAGGGTCGGTCGTCAGGGGGCGGTGGCCTCGACGGTCCCGGTCTCGGAAGCGCATACAAGCCGCCGCCGAAAGGGGGAGGACGGCCGGACGGAGACAATCGTTCGGCAGAGGAGATCCTCGACGGCGCGGCCGGCAACGTCGTCAACCGGCTTGGCAAACAGAAAGACATCAAGCTCGAGTTGCTGAAGCAGCGCTGCGGCGACTGGACCGCGAACAATCCCGACCCCAAGTCGCGGGCGGACGCGGCCTACAACATACGCGAAGTGCTGGAGTACATCGACAGTTCAAAGAGTGCCGATGGCCGGGATCGGGGCGGCGCAGCGGGCGACGGCAATATCGAAGGCATCACCAAGGACGGCGACGCCCGCCACGGAACGGAAGCGGGTCTGCTGAAGGACTTCGCGGAAAATGGCTACTCCGTCTTCGACGGCACGCATCGCCTGCACAGGACCAATGACAGTCATGTCAGATGGGACGGCAGCAACAAGGACAACTTCCAGTGGTTCCTGGGCGAGGTCGGGGAGAAGCTGTTCTTCATTCCCGGAGTGGGGAACATCCTGAAAGCCATTGGCGACTCGAAAGGCGGGATAGGGGGAATGTTTTCGGCCGGGCTCGATGCCCTGCTGAAGACCTTCGAGGGCGGAGCGCAAGGCCTGGCGAATGCGCTGAAGAACGGCACCGTCGATCCGATGAGCATACTGACCCAGATCTACGCCGGCACGATCAACAGTTCCAATTCGCCCGGCACTGCCAGTCCGGGAGACATATCCTGACGGCTTCCTGCCGGGTGCCGGCTTGCGCCACGGCGGCGCGAAGAACGCCGGAATGAAGCGGGCCGCCTTTGGGCGGCCCTTTTCGTCTTGCTTATTCGGACGGGGGAACGTATCCGGACGCGGCGTCCGCGCCCGAACCGAAGAAGTGGTTCTCCATCTGCTGCGCCAGGTACTTGCGCGCGCGCGCATCGGCCAGGTTCAGGCGGTTCTCATTGACCAGCATGGTCTGGTGCTTGATCCAGCCGGCCCAGGCTTCCTTCGACACGTTTTCATAAATGCGCTTGCCCAGCTCGCCCGGATAGGGCGGGAAATCCAGGCCTTCGGCTTCGCGGTTGAGTTTGATGCAGTGGACCGTGCGGGCCATGTTTTTGCTCCTTGTGTGTAGAAGGGTCGCCGCCATATAGAGGCGACGGGATAGGTCAAAGTTGCTTGATCAGCACTTGCGACTTGCGCTGCCAGTTGTAGATGCGCTGCCTGTCCCTGGGCAAGTCGTCCACCGTGGCCATCACGAAGCCGCGCTTGAGAAACCAGTGCGCCGTGCGGGTGGTCAGCACGAAGAGCTTCGAAAAGCCCGCCGCCCGCGCCCGGTTTTCCATGTGCTTGAGTATGCGCTCGCCATCGCCCTGGCTCTGGACTTCCGGGTTGACGGTGAGACAGGCCATTTCCGCCATTTTCTCGCCCGGAAACGGGTAGAGGGCGGCGCAGCCGAAAATCACGCCGTCGTGCTCGATCACGGAGAAGTATTCGATCTCGCGCTCGATGAGTTCGCGCCCGCGCTTGACCAGGGTGCCGTCGGCCTCCAGCGGTTCGATCAGCTTGAGGATGCCGCCGACGTCCTCGATGGTCGCTTCGCGCAGCGTCTCGAGGTTCTCGGTGCTGACCATGGTGCCGACGCCGTCGTGGGTGAAGATCTCGAGCAGGGCCGAGCCGTCCATTTCGAAAGGCACGATGTGCGCGCGCGGCACGCCGCCGCGCGAGGCCTTGACGCAGTGGCGCAGGTAGAAGGCGGTGTCGGCGGGCAGCGCGTCCGACCTGAGCAGGACGTCGGCCTGGTGCGCGGTGAGTTCGTGGACGGGGCGGCCGTCGGCATCGGTCATCAGCGGCGTTTCGGTGATGAAAATCAGCTTGTCCGCATGCAGCGCGGTCGCGGCGGCCACCGCTACGTCTTCCATCGCCAGGTTGAATGCCTCGCCGGTGGGCGAGAAGCCGAGCGGCGACAGCAGCACCAGGCCGCCGGCACTCAGGATCGGCTGGATGGTCTCATAGGCGATCTTGCGCGCCACGCCGGTGAACTCGAGGTCGATGCCGTCGATGACGCCGATCGGCCGCGCGGTGACGAAATTGCCGGAGATGATGCGGATGGCGGCATGTGCCATCGGCGTGTTGGGCAGGCCCTGGCTGAAGGCCGCCTCGATGTCGAGGCGCAGTTCGCCGGCGGCTTCCTTGGCGCACTCCATGGCGGCGGCGTCGGTGATGCGCAGGCCGTTGTGGTACTTGCCCTCCAGGTTGCGCAGGGCCATCTGCTCTTCCACCTGGGGACGCGAGCCGTGCACGATCACGACCTTGATGCCGAGCGCATGCAGCAGCGAGAGGTCCTGCGCCAGCACCGGCAGCGCGCCGGCCATCACCAGCTCGCCCGGAAAGGCGACCACGAAGGTCTTGCCCCGGAACGCGTGAATGTACGGCGCGACCGAGCGCAGCCACTGTACGAACTGAATAGGGTTTTCCATGCCCGGCATTATAATTCGCCCCGATATGTCTGCACCCGCCCAAGACCAAAAAACGCCCGCCCGTCCGAAGAAGCCCGCGCCCCGAGAGCCACAGGCCGTCGAACGCAACCCGCTGCCCCCGATCACCTTCCCCGAAGAGCTGCCGGTCTCGGCGCGCCGGCAGGAGATCGCCGCCGCGCTGCGCGCCAGCCAGGTCGTCATCGTCGGCGGCGAGACCGGCTCCGGCAAGACGACGCAGCTGCCGAAGATCTGCCTCGAGCTCGGCCGCGGACAGAAGGGGCTGATCGGTCACACCCAGCCGCGCCGCATCGCGGCCTCGTCCACCGCCAAGCGCATCGCGCACGAACTCGGGTCGGCCCCGGGCGAGCACGTCGGCTTCAAGGTGCGCTTCACCGATACCCTCTCCAGAGGCGCCTCGGTCAAGCTCATGACCGACGGCATCCTGCTGGCCGAGACGCAGACCGACCCGCTGCTTAAGCAGTACGACACCATCATCATCGACGAGGCACACGAACGCAGCCTCAACATCGACTTCCTGCTCGGCTATCTCAAGCAGCTGCTGCCGCGCAGGCCCGACCTCAAGCTGATCATCACCTCGGCCACCATCGACGCCGAACGCTTCGCGCGCCATTTCGAGCGCGACGGCAAGCCGGCGCCGGTGATCGAAGTCTCGGGCCGTCTGTATCCGGTGGAGATCCGCTACCGTCCCGTGGAATCGAATGCGAAGGCCGAGAACCGGGAGCGCGCCGAGGGACGCCCTTCCGCCCAGCGGGAACAGCGCGACCTGATGGACGCGGTGGTGGACGCGGTGGACGAACTGGCGCGGCTCGGTCCCGGCGATGTGCTGGTGTTCCTGCCGGGCGAACGCGAGATCCGCGACGCCGCCGAAGCGCTGCGCAAGCATCATCCGCCGCACGTCGACATCCTGCCGCTGTTTGCGCGCCTGTCGGCGCAGGAGCAGGAGCGGGTGTTCAGGCCGAGCAATGCGCGCCGCATCGTGCTGGCCACCAACGTGGCCGAGACTTCGCTCACCGTGCCCGGCATCCGCTACGTGGTCGATACCGGCCTGGCCCGCGTCAAGCGCTACAGTTACCGCAACAAGGTGGAGCAGCTGCAGATCGAGCCGGTCGCGCAGTCCGCCGCCAACCAGCGCGCCGGCCGCTGCGGCCGCGTCGCCGCCGGCGTCTGCATCCGCCTGTACGACGAGCAGGACTACCAGCAGCGGCCGAAATACACCGATCCCGAAATCCTGCGCTCGTCGCTGGCCGCCGTCATCCTGCGGATGAAGTCGCTGCGGCTGACCGATGTCGAGACCTTTCCCTTCATCGAGCCGCCGCCCGGGCGCGCGATCGCCGACGGCTACCAGCTGCTGCAGGAGCTGGGCGCGGTCGACGACAACAACCAGCTTACGCCGCTCGGCCGCCAGCTCGCCCGGCTGCCGCTCGATCCGCGCGTCGGCCGCATGATCCTGGCCGCGCGCGACAATGCCGCCCTGACCGAGGTGCTGATCATCGCCGCCGCGCTGTCGGTGCAGGATCCGCGCGACCGTCCGCTGGACGCGCAGGAGGCCGCCGACAATGCGCACCGCAAGTTCGCCGACGACAAATCCGAATTCCTCAGCTATCTCAAGATCTGGAAATGGTTCGAGGAAGCGGTCGAGCACAAGAAGTCCAACAGGCAGCTCGCCGACAGCTGCCGCGCGAGCTTCCTGTCGCAACTGCGGCTGCGGGAATGGCGCGACGTGCACAGCCAGCTGCTGACGCTGGTGCGCGAGCAGGGCTGGCGGCTCAATGAAGCGCCGGCCACGTACGAGCAGCTGCATACCGCGCTGCTGACCGGCCTGCTCGGCAACATCGGCTACAAGGCCGAGGACGAGCCGCACTACCTCGGCGCGCGCGGCATCCGGTTCCATGTCTGGCCGGGTTCGCACCTGGCGAAGAAGGCGGGGCGCTGGATCATGTCGGCCGAACTCGTCGACACCACCCGTCTGTACGCGCGCTGCATCGCCCAGATCCAGCCCGAGTGGCTGGAGCGGGTGGGCGGCCACCTGCTCAAGAAGTCCTGGGGCGAGCCGCGCTGGGAAAAGCGCGCCGCGCAGGTCACCGCATCCGAGCGCGCCACGCTCTACGGGCTGGTGGTGTACAGTCAGCGCCGGGTCAACTACGGCAAGATCAATCCGCAGGAAGCCCACGAGATCTTCATCCGCGGCGCGCTCGTGGACGGCGAGTTCGACACGCGCCTGCCGTTCCTCGCGCATAACCAGAAGCTGGTGCGCGAGATCGAGAACCTGGAACACAAGTCGCGCCGCCTCGACGTGCTGGTGGACGAAGAGCTGATCGCCGCCTTCTACGCGCAGCACGTGCCGGCCCATGTCCATGACGGCGTCGCTTTCGAAAAGTGGTGCAAGGAGGCGCTCGCCGCCAATCCCAGGCTGCTGCACCTGAACCGCGACGACCTGATGCGGCATGAGGCGGCCGGCGTCACCACCGACCTGTTCCCGAAGTCCATGAACGTGGCGGGCGTGGCGATGGGCCTGACCTATCATTTCGAGCCGGGCAGCGCGCGCGACGGCGTCACCCTCACCATCCCGCTGTATGCGCTGAACCAGGTCTCGGCCCAGCGCTGCGAATGGCTGGTGCCAGGCATGCTCAAGGAAAAAGTCCACCTGCTGCTGAAGTCGCTGCCGCAGAAGCTGCGCCGCCACTGCGTGCCGCTGCCGGACTACGCGGCCGGCTTCGTCGAGCGCGCCGGGTTCGGCAGGGGCGAGCTGCTCGACGTACTGATGGCCGACGTGCGCGAACAGACCGGGGTGACGCTGAAGACCACCGACTTCAAGCTGGAGACGCTGCCCGCGCATCACTTCATGAACTTCAAGGTGATCGACGAGCACGGCCGCCAGCTCGAGATGGGCCGCAACCTGGCGGCGCTGCAGGCGGAGTTCGGCGGCCAGGCGCGGGAGAGCTTCCAGAAGCTGGCCGAAAAGGCGGTGGTCACACCGGCCGACGAAGCCGGCGCGCCGGTGCAGAAGCCGGCCCGGCAGCAGGCGGCGGCGGTCGCCCAGTCATCCGCCCAGCAGAACCTCACCGGATGGACCTTCGGCGAACTGCCGGAGCTGCTCGAGATCCAGCAGGGCAAGCAGACCATGATCGGCTTCCCGGCGCTGGTGGACAAGGGCAGTCATTGCGACCTCGAAGTCTTCGACGACCCGGCCGAAGCGGCGCGGGTGCACCGCGTCGGCCTGCGCCGCCTGTTCGCGCTGCAGCTCAAGGAACAGCTGAAATTCCTGGAAAAGAACATCCCCGGCCTGCAGCAGATGGGCATGCAGTACATGAGCCTCGGCACGCAGGAGGAACTGCGCGACCAGATCATCCAGGCCGGACTGGAGCGCGCCTGCCTGCAGGATCCGCTGCCGGTCAACGCGGAGGAATTCAGCCGCCGCCGTGACGAGGGCAAGTCCAGGCTCGGGCTGCTGGTCAACGAAATCGCGCGGCTGGCCGGACAGGTGCTGGCGGAATACTACGGCCTGCCCAAGAGGCTGCAGGGCGCCAAGGGACATCCGCAGGCGGTGGCCGACATTCAGTCCCAGTTGCAGGCGCTGGTGGGCAAGCGCTTCATTGCCGACACCGATTACACCCAGCTCGCGCATTTCCCGCGCTATCTGAAGGCGATCGGCATCCGGCTGGAGCGGCTGCGCGCGGATCCGGCGCGCGACGCCCGCCTGCAGGCCGAATGGCAGCAGGCCGCCGCGCCCTGGCAGCGTGCGCAGAAGGACAGGCAGCGCGCGAGCGACCCGCGCATGACCGAATACCGCTGGCTGCTGGAAGAGCTGCGGGTCTCGCTGTTCGCGCAGGAGCTGCGCACGCCGATGCCGGTGTCGGCCAAGCGGCTGCAGAAAGTCTGGGAATCGATGCAGCGCTAGGCCGTTGCAAGTGCAGGCTTCCCGGCCTGCACTTCCGTGACTCCCGGACACTTTCATTACTCAAAATTATTCAAGACTGCGCCAAATCAACACGTCCCCGGTATCCTTTGTTCCATCTCATTGGAGCGGATTGAGATTATTCAATTTGCAAGAGGCCCCCGCTCATATAGTAGGTTCATCGTCCTACCAAGCAGGGAGAAGGGAATGTCCGTCGCCAAGCTCACCGCCGCCCGCATCCGCCATGTCATCCTCGGCAATGGCACCGCCGGGGTCATTGCCGCCGAGACCCTGCGCAAGAATGCGCCCGTCGACGACATCCTCCTGATCGGCGACGAACCCGAACCTCCCTATTCGCGCAGCGCGCTGCCCAATCTGCTTTCCGGCGAGATCGGGGAGAGCGGCACCTGGCTGCGGCGCGACAAGGATTACTTCCGCCGCCTGCAGATCCAGCAGGTGACCGGCAAGGCGGTGCATGTCAGCACCCGCACCCGCACCGTGAAGATGGAGGACGGCCGCGCCATCCCCTTCGACAAGCTGCTCATCGCCACCGGCGCGTCGGCGCGGGTGCCCTTCATTCCCGGCATCGACCTGCCCGGCGTGCACAACTGCTGGACGCTCGACGACGCGCGCCGCATCCTGCAGCACGCCGTGCCGGGCGCGCGGGTGGTGCTCGCGGGGGCGGGCTTCATCGGCTGCCTTGTGATGGAAGCGCTGCTGCGGCGCGGCGTGCGCCTGACGCTGGTGGAGAAGCGGGACCGTCTGCTGCCCAACATGATGAGCCGGCCGGCGGGCGACATGATCCAGCGCTGGTGCGAACGCAAGGGCGTGTCGGTGCGCACCAATGCCCGCATCGTCGGCATCGGCAGCAGCGGCATGCAGGACGTGGGCGCGCCGCGCATCGTCAGGCTCTCCAGCGGCGAACAGCTGCAGGCCGACCTCGTCATCCACTGCATCGGCGCCGTCCCCAACATCCACTTCCTGCGCGGCAGCGGCATCAAGTGCGTGCAGGGCGTGGTGGTCGATGCGTCGATGCAGACCAATGTGCCGGGCGTGTATGCGGCCGGCGACTGCGCCGAAACCTTCGACAGCGTGAGCGGCCGCAGCGTGATTTCCGGCGTCCAGCCGAATGCCGCCGACCAGGCCTACTGCGCGGCGCTCAACATGGCCGACAAGCATGCGGTGCAGCGCGGCGTGCGCCAGATCGACGTGTTCGACACCATGGGGCTGATCTCTTCCTCGTTCGGCCAGTGGCAGGGCGTGCGCGGCGGCCAGTGGGTGGAGATGGCGGATGAAGAGAATTTCCGCTACCTGCGGCTGGAGTTCAGCCGCGACATCCTGGTCGGCTGCAATGCCGTCGGCATCACCGAGTATTCAACCGTGCTGCGCAGCCTGATTCAGCACCAGGTGCGCCTGGGCGAATGGAAGGACAGGCTGCTTGAGAACCCGGGTCTGCTCAAGCAGGCATATGCGGAATGCGTGCAGCAGCAATTCGTCGAGCATGCTTCCGCCTTCCGTCCGCCGCCGGGCTCGCGGCCGGAGCCGGTGCACCAGGCCGTCTAGCGCGGCTTTCTGATCCCGGTCAGGAATTTCCAGGGCGCCCCGCGCCGGGCCGCCGGAAAGCGGCGTCGCCCGGCGGATTTCGCGTAAAATCGCGGCTCCATCCGCACGGCCGCCGGCCGCGCGCGGCTCAATTCCTGAACGCGAAACCGATGAGCATCAAATCCGACAAGTGGATCCGCCGCATGGCCGAGGAACACGGCATGATCGAGCCCTACGAGGCCGGCCAGGTACGCCATGTGGACGGCCAGAAGATCGTCAGCTACGGCACCTCGTCCTACGGCTACGATATCCGCTGCGCAGACGAATTCAAGATCTTCACCAACATCAACAGCACCATTGTCGACCCCAAGAATTTCGACGAGAAATCCTTCGTCGACTTCAAGGGCGATGTCTGCATCATTCCGCCGAATTCCTTCGCGCTCGCGCGCACGGTCGAGTATTTCCGCATCCCCCGCACGGTGCTGACCATCTGCCTCGGCAAGTCCACCTACGCGCGCTGCGGGATCATCGTCAACGTCACCCCGTTCGAACCCGAGTGGGAAGGCTACGTGACGCTCGAGTTTTCCAACACCACGCCGCTGCCCGCCAAGATCTACGCGGGCGAGGGCTGCGCCCAGGTGCTGTTCTTCGAGAGCGATGAAGTGTGCGAGACCTCCTACAAGGATCGCGGCGGCAAGTACCAGGGCCAGCGCGGCGTCACCCTGCCGAAGACCTGAGCCTGGCGCGGCGAATGCGCTGTAAGCATTTGTTGCAAATGATATTCATTCTCAAGTAGAATGCGTCCCATCATTTACTGACGGGAACGCCAGCCGTCGGCCGCCGCCGACCATGCAGCCAGCCATACCGGATATCCACGGGAGGCTGTATGCATAACAAGAGCAGGCTGTCGCTTGCCATCGCGCTCGCGCTGGCGGGCATTTCCAACGCGGGCGCCGAGCAGGTGATGGGCGAGGTCACGGTGACCGCGACCCGCACCAGCGCGCCGACCGATGCGGTGCCGGCGACGGTCACCGCGATCGACGCCCAAACCATCCAGCGGCGACTGCCGGCCGACGAGGCGGACCTGTTCCGCGACGAGCCGGACGTTTCCTTCGCCCGCGACCTGCGCCGCTTCGGCGCCACCCGGGTCAACATCCGCGGCATCGACGACAACCGCGTGAGCCAGCTGGTCGACGGCGTGCGCATGCCCGACTTCTACAACAGCGGCGGTCCGACCAACTTCACGATGAGCACCCCGCTCGGCGTCTCCACCGATTTCCTCAGGCGGGTCGAGATCCTGCGCGGTCCGGCATCGAGCCTGTACGGCTCGGATGCGATCGGCGGCGTGGTCGGCTATCTGACGCTCGACCCGTCCGACCTGCTGGAAGAGGGCAAGGCGGCGGGCGGGCGCTACCGCATCGGCTACAACGGCGCCAACCGGGGCCTCACCAATACCCTGCTCGGCGCATGGCAGGGGGATGGGGTGCAGGCGCTGCTCGGCTATTCGCAGACGCGGGCCGAGGAATTCCGCAACCAGGGCAGGGACGGCGCCGTCTCCACGTCCCGCACCCGGCCCAATCCGCAGGACGTGGACGACCGCGGCATCCTTGCCAAGCTGCTGATGCGCCCGGCGCAAGGGCACAAGCTGGGCCTGGTGCTCGAAGGACGCGAGCAGGAAGCGGACGTCAGCGTGCGCCGTCTCGCCGCGTCGCTGCCCAGGGTCACCGCGATGGAGGGCGAGGACAACGGCCGCCGCGTGCGCGCCAGCCTCGAGTGGGAGCACATGCCCGCCGGCGCGTTCTACGACCGCCTGACCGCGCGCATCTATCACCAGGAGGCCGACACCCGCAACGACAACCTGCAGACGCGGACCAATACCAGCGCCACCTGTTCCGCCTCGTCCGGCAGCGGCACCAACTGCCTGATCGACCAGGCCTTCCGCCTGTCGCAGACGGCGACCGGCCTGAGCGCGCAGTTCGAATCCGCGCTCAAGGGCATGGGCGCCGATCATCTGCTGACGTACGGCGTCGACCTGTCGCGCGTGAAGACCGATGAAAAGCGCGACGCCACCGTCTACAACCTGCGCACCGGCGCCGTCGGCAAGACGCTGGCCGGCGATACTTTCCCGCTGCGCGATTTCGCGGTCGGCCATACCGATACGGCAGGCCTCTTCGTCCAGGACGAGATCTCCGGCCTCGCCGGCGGCCGCCTCAGCCTGATTCCGGGGTTGCGCTACGACTGGCGCCGCCTGTCGCCGCGGGTGGACGCGCTGGCGCGGAACGTGCTCGCCGCCATCGGCCGGGAGGCGGTCGAGACCACCGAGTCGGCCTTCTCCCCGAAGCTGGCCGCGCTCTGGCGCGCCAGCGACGCCTATTCGCTTTACGGACAGATCGCCCGCGGCTTCCGCGCGCCGAACTATGACGAAGTCAACGGCGCCTTCCGCAACGCCGTCCAGGGTTACGGTACCAGCCCCAATCCCGATCTCAGGCCGGAGACCAGCGTCGGCGTCGAACTCGGCGTCAGGCTGCACTTGCCGACGGTGCGCGGCCAGTTCGCGGTCTATGACAACCGCTACCGCAATTTCATCGAGAGCGTGGCGCTGGCCTGTCCGTCCGATCCGTCCTGCATTGCAGGCCTGCGCAGCACCTACCAGTACGTCAACCGTGCCAGGGCGCGCATCTACGGCGCCGACGCGCGCGCCGCCTGGGACTTCATGCCGGGCTGGCGCCTCGACGGCGCGGTCGCCTACGCCCACGGCCAGAATGAATCGACGGATGAGCCGCTCAACAGCGTCGAGCCGCTGCGCGCGAGCATCGGCCTGGCCCGCGACGCCGGCACCTGGGGCGCGGAAGCCCGGCTGCGCGCCGCCGCCTCGGTCAAGCGCACCGACGACAGCGATGGCGAGTGGTTCCGCCCCGGCGGCTACGGCGTGACCGACATCGGCGTCTGGTGGCGTCCGGCCAGGGGCGTGCAGGTCAGCCTCGCGCTGAACAACCTGTTCGACAAAAAGTACTGGCTGTGGGGCGACATCCGCCAGGCCGATGCGCGCAGCCCGCTGGGCGTCGACTTCTACAGCCAGCCGGGCCGCACGCTGTCGGCCAGCCTCAGCTATCAGTTCTGAGCGATCATGCGCGCCTTCCATCCGATTCGCCTGCTGCTGTGCCTGCTCTTCTGCGTGGCCGCGGGCCAGGCGCTCGCCGCGAGCGCCGGCAGACTGCTGTTCGTCAGCGCCAGCCCGGTGCCGCCGGGGAAATTCCGCCTGCTCGCCCAGCTCGCGCAGCCGCTCGGCCTGACGGTGGAAGCGCGCTTTGTCGAACAGCTGCCGGCCGACACCGGGCCGCAGCTGTTCGCCGGTTACGACGCGGTATTCTTCGATGTGCCGCGCGACCACCTGCGCGATGCGGTGCGCGCGCGTCTCGCCGCGGCCTTGCCGGCACTCGGGCAGCCGACGCTGTGGCTGCATGAACGCAAGCCGGAGTGGAGCGGCTTTCCCGATGACGCGGCAAGGCGGCTGCACGCCTACTACATAAACGGTAGCAGATTCAATTACGAGGGCTTCCTCGCGACCACGGCGGCGCTGCTGCGGAAAACGGGCGGCGGCGCATCGCTGGAAGGCATCCCGCCGCCGCTCGAGTTCCCCAGGAGCGCGGTCTACCATCCACGCGCGCCGGGCCGGGTGTTCGCGACCCCGGGCGACTTCCTGGCATGGGCCGAGGCCGGCGGCACGAAACGGCCGCCGGTCATCGGCATCGCCATCCACCAGTCCTACATCGCTTCCGAGCAGACCGCTTTCATCGACGACCTGGTGTCGCGCATCGAGCAGGCGGGCGCGCTCGCCATGCCGTTCTACGGTCCGGTGATGGAAGACATGGGCCCCGGCATCAGCATCGGCGGCAAGCCGCTGCCCGACGTGATCATCAATACCCAGATCATGCTCAACCCCGAGGGACGCAAGCGGGAATTCGAGGCGCTCGGCATCCCGGTGATCCAGGCCACGCCCTATCGCAAGGGCGATGCCGCCGACTGGGCTGCCGACCCGCAGGGCGTGCAACTGATGGACGTGCCGTTCTACCTGGCGCAGGGGGAATATGCCGGCATCGCGGATGCAATGATCGCCGCCGCCACCCGCAAGGACGACGACCAGGTCACGGCGATCCCGGAACAGGCGCAGGCGGTGGCCGCCAAGGCGCTCGCCCTGGTGCGGCTGCAACGCACTTCCGACGCCGACAAGCGGCTCACCGTCTTTTTCTGGAACTATCCGCCCGGCGAAAAGAATCTCTCCGCCTCCTATCTGAACCTGCCGCGCAGCCTGGCGTCGACGCTCGCCGCGCTGCGCGGCGCCGGCTACGATACCCAGCCGCAGGACGAGGAAGTGCTGGTCGCCACGCTGCAGCGCCTGCTGACGCCGTTCTACCGCGACGACGCGCTGCCCGGGCTGCTGCGCGACGGCCTGGCCGAACTGTTTCCCGTCGCCGAATACAAGGCCTGGCTGGCGCGCCAGCCGCAGGCGGTGCAGCGCGAGATGGCGCAGCGCTGGGGCGAGCCCGAGAAATCGTCGATGGTGCTGCGGCGGAACGGCGAAGCCTTCTTCGTGGTGCCGCGCGCGAAGTTCGGCAAGGTCGTCATCCTGCCGCAGCCGCCGCGCGGCGAAAAATGGGAAAACCAGGAAAAGGCGATCTACCACAGCACCAGGGCCGGCCCGTCCCATTTCTATCTGGCGGCCTATCTCTGGGCACGCACGCAGTGGCGCACCGACGCCTTCATCCACTACGGCACCCACGGGTCCCAGGAATGGCTGCCGGGGAAGGAGCGCGGACTGTCGGTCTCCGACTATCCGCTGCTGGCGATCGGCGACGTGCCGGTCGTCTATCCCTACATCGTCGACAACATCGGCGAGGCGCTGCAGGCGAAGCGCCGCGGACGCGCCGTCACCGTCACGCATCAGACGCCGCCCTTCGCGCCGGCCGGCCTGCACGACAGGCTGGTGCAGATCCACGACCTGCTGCATGCCTGGCTCGCCCAGGACAGCGGCGCGGTCAGGGACAAGCTGGCGGAAGACCTGCTGCGCAAGGTGCGCGCCGAACGCATCGAGCGCGACATGGGCTGGGACGACAAGCGCCTGGCGGCGGATTTCGCCGGCTTCGTCAATGCGCTGCACGACCATCTGCATGAACTGGCGCAGACCGCGCAGCCGCTCGGCCTGCATGCCTTCGGCAGCGCGCCGCAGGAGCGCCACCGCATCGCCACCGTGCTGCTCATGCTCGGCAGGGACTTCTGGACCCTTGCGGCCGGACCGGGCGAGGAACAGGATGAAGTCTTCGTCGGCGACTACCAGAAGCTGGCCGGGTCCGGCCCCTACCGGCTGCTGCAGCGCTATCTGACCGATCCGGCGACGCAATCCGTCGACCCGCGTACGGCCGGGCTGCTGGCGCGCGGCAAGGCTTACTACGATGCGCTCGGCGCCGCCGGCGAAATGCAGGCCCTGCTTGCGGCGCTCGACGGCCGCCATATCCCCACTTCCTACGGCGGCGATCCGATCCGGAACCCGGACGCCTTGCCCACCGGCCGCAACCTCTACGGTTTCGACCCTTCGCGCATCCCCTCGCAGCAGGCATGGGCGGCGGGCAAGGAAGCGCTCGACGCGCTGCTGGCCGCGCATCGCAAGGCCAGGGGGCAGCTGCCGAAGAAGCTGGCGTTTTCGCTATGGTCGGTGGAAACCATGCGCCACCAGGGCATCCTCGAGGCCC
Source organism: Noviherbaspirillum aridicola (assembly GCF_019656455.1). GTDB lineage: Bacteria > Pseudomonadota > Gammaproteobacteria > Burkholderiales > Burkholderiaceae_D > Noviherbaspirillum > Noviherbaspirillum aridicola. The sequence goes on along the minus strand of NZ_BPMK01000018.1, from coordinate 105,102 downwards.
AGGCGCTGTGGGCACTGGGCGTGGAGCCGGTATGGGATGCGGGCGGCCGCGTCACCGACGTGCGCCTGGTCCCGCGCGAACGGCTCGGCCGGCCGCGGGTGGATGTGGTGCTGTCGGCCACCGGCCTCTACCGCGATCACTTCCCGAATGCGATGCGCCAGCTGGCGAAGGCGGCGAAGCTGGCGGCGGAGGCGCAGGAACCCGACAACCCGGTGGCGCTGCATACGCGCCAGATCGAAGCCAGGCTGGCGCGCGCCGGCGTCCCGGAAGCGGCCAGGCGGCAGGCGGCGCAGACGCGCATCTTCTCTTCGGAATCGGGCCGCTACGGCACCGGGCTCGACGATGCCGCCCTCGCCACCGACAGCTGGAAGGGCAAGGCCGACGGCGACCGCAAGCTGGCCGATCTCTACCTCTCGCGGATGCAGTTTGCCTACGGCCCGGACGAGACGAGCTGGGGCAGCGTGCCCGCCGGCGTGAACCTGTACGCCGAGGCGTTGCGCGGCACCGAAGGCGCGGTGCTGTCGCGCAGTTCCAATCTCTACGGAATGCTCACGACCGACGATCCCTTCCAGTATCTCGGCGGGCTGGCGCTGGCAGTGCGCCGGCTCGACGGCAAGGCGCCCGAACTCTACATCTCCAATCTTCGTGAAGCGGGCGGCAACGGCGGCGGCAGGACGGAAGGCGCAGCCGGCTTCCTCGCGAGGGAGCTTGCAACCCGCAACTTCCACCCCGGCTATATCCGGGGCCTGATGGCCGAAGGTTACTCGGGAACGCTGCAGGTGCTGGATTCGGTCAACAACTTCTGGGGGTGGCAGGCCGTCGCCCGCGAAGTGGTGCGCGACGACCAGTGGCAGGAATTCGTCGATGTCTATGTGCGCGACAAGCACAGGCTCGGCCTGAAGGACTGGTTCGAGCGCGAGAACCCGCACGCCCTGGCGCAGACCATCGAGCGGATGCTGGAGGCGGCGCGCAAGGGCTACTGGAAGGCCGACGCGTCGACTATCGCCGAGCTCAGGCAGCGCTGGCGCGACATCGCCGCCGCCCATGACGTGCGCAGCGATAACGCGCGCTTCCGCGATTTCGTGGCGCCGGGCTTCGGCACGGCGGCGGCGCCGACGGCGAAGCAGCCGCCGGCGAAGCAGCCGCCGGCGAAGCCCGCGCAGCAGCCCCCGCGGCAAGCACCGGATGCGCCGCCGCCCGGGATCCGCGGGCAGCGGCTGGAAAAGATCCAGCCTCCCGTTCGCCAGGCGGCGGCGCCCGGATGGCAGGTCGGGCTGGCGCTGATGCTGGCCGCGGTCCTGTCCGGCGCGGTCCGGGAAACGGCGCGGGCCAGGCAATGAGTTGTCCTTTTCATGGAGAGTAACGAGGCATGCAACTGATGATTGAAACCCTGATGTACCAGCTCGGCCAGGTGTTCCTGTTCCCGACACTGGCCGTGATCACGCTGCTGTTCCTTTACAGCTGCTACAGCCTCGGCGGCTTCGCGGTGCAGGCATGGCAGCGCCGCGCCGGCGGCGGCCGGCCGCTGCTGTCCTGGTGGCGCAGCCACCGCGAGGCCAGCGACGATGAACTCGACGTGCGCGCCCACAAGCTGCTCGAGGCCGCCCGCATCGCCACCCGCGTCGCGCCGATGATGGGCCTGGTCGCGACCATGATCCCTATGGGGCCGGCGATGAAGTCGCTCTCCGACGGCAACCTCGACGCCGTTTCGGCCAACCTGATGGTGGCGTTTTCCGCGGTGATCCTGGCGCTGATCGCCGCCTCCTTCACCTTTTTCGTCGTCAACGTCCGCCGCCGCTGGCTGGCCGAAGAGATTGTCGAGATCGCGCGCCTGCGCCGGACGGAGGCGTGATGAAACTGCTGCAAGAACCGGAGACCGAAGACCCGATCCTGTCGGTCGTCAACCTGATCGACGTCTTCCTCGTCATCATCGCCGCGCTGCTGATCGTGGTCGCCAAGAATCCTCTGCTCAACGCTTTCAGCCGGCAGGATGTCACCGTGATTACCGATGCGGGCAAGCCGAGCATGGAAATGGTGATCAAGAAAGGGGAGAAGATCGAGCACTACAAGAGCAGCGGCGACATCGGCCAGGGCGAGGGTGCCAAGGCGGGCACCGCCTACCGCATGAAGGATGGGTCGATGGTGTATGTGCCGGAGGGGGAGACCGCAGCGCCGGCGCGGTCGCGTCCATGAGGCGCCACGCAGGCCGGGACACGCGTCGCGGCAATGCGGCGGCGCCGGCGGACAGGGTCAGCGACGCCGCTGGCCCTGGTAGGAGGGGCCGCCCACCCGCTTTTCGAGGTGACGGAAAGTGATCCGCCCCTTGCTCAGGTCATAGGGCGACAGTTCGATCGTGACCTTGTCGCCGGCCAGGATGCGGATGTGATGCTGGCGCATTTTGCCCGAGGTATAGGCCACCAGCTGGTGTCCGTTCTCAAGCTCCACGCGAAAACGCGAATCGGGCAGGACTTCGGATACCTGGCCGCTCATTTCAAGAAGTTCTTCTTTCGCCATCGAATCTCCATGGTGACAGGTGCGAAGCCGTCCGGCGGATGCGCGGGCGTTGACCTGATTGCTGATGAATTGGACCGGCCTGCAGCAGGCCGGACATGTACTGCGCGCACGCCGGTGTGGCGCTGGGAACGCCGGGCTGCGGTTGTCGGGATACGTTTTCGGGGCCTGGTCCCGGATGCGGACCAGGTACGTGAATTCCGGCTGCTGGCTGGCGCCGCGCGTGCCGGATATTTCGAGAGACAGGGAAGCTGGGTCGTGCGGAACAATGGACCCGTCAAGCGAAGCCGCAAGTATAGCGCACTACGGCCCCCGGCGCTGCGCCGGCGTTGCGGAGCCGGCGGTGCCGGGGCGCCAGGCCGCCACGCCGGTCGCGTGGGCCGGACGGTTCAGGGGCGTTCAGGCGGGGGAAAGGCGGCTTCAGTGCAGCCGGTGCTTCAGCGCCGAAATCGCATCGTGCGCCTCCCGCACCTCGTTCTGCACCGCCGGATCGATGTTGCTGTCCTGGCTGCAGGCCTGCATCGCGCGGTCGCCCAGTTTTTCCAGCCTGTCGACGCAGGCGCGTATCCGGTTGTCGTTGTCCTCGGTATCGATGATCTGCCGCATCTCGTCCGATTCGCGGCCGAGTTCGCCGAGGCTGCGGCGCAGTTCTTCCGGCACCGCGCTGCTGACCTGGCAGGCGGTCGCGGCGCTGTCGATGCGGCGCTTGATGGAGGCGAATTCATCTCTGATCTGGTTCTGTTGCATGGCGTCTCCTTGCCGTGGCAGATGAGGAATGGAACGCAGCTTTGATGGACGCGGCGACACTTTGTTTCCGCCGTTCGTGGATAAAAAAACACCCCTGCGAGAGGGGTGTCTGTCCTGCCTGCAAGGAAACGCGGGTGCGTCAGTCCTTGACGCAATCCACGTAATAGCCGCGCCGGCCGCCCGGCAGGTCCTGCGTCACCAGGCCGTGGACGTCGGTCTCGAAGCCCGGGAATTTCTCGTTGAAATCGCGCGCGAACTTCAGATAGTCGACGATGGTCTTGTTGAAGCGCTCGCCCGGGATCAGCAGCGGGATGCCCGGCGGGTAGGGCGTGAGCAGGATGGCGGTGACGCGGCCTTCCAGTTCTTCGATCGCGACCCGTTCGATCTCGCGGTGCGCCATCTTGGCGAAGGCATCCGACGGCTTCATCGCCGGCAGCATGTCGGACAGGTACATCTCGGTGGTCAGACGCGCCACGTCGTAGGCCTTGTACATGTCGTGGATGCTCTGGCAGAGGTCGCGCAGGCCGATGCGCTCGTAGCGCGGGTTCTTGGCCGCGAACTCGGGCAGGATGCGCCACATCGGCTGGTTCTTGTCGTAGTCGTCCTTGAACTGCTGCAGCGCGGTCAGCAGCGTGTTCCAGCGGCCCTTGGTGATGCCGATGGTGAACATGATGAAGAACGAATACAGGCCGGCCTTTTCCACGATGACGCCGTGCTCGGCCAGGTACTTGGTGACGATCGAAGCCGGGATGCCGCTGTCGCCGAACTTGCCGTCGAGGGACAGGCCCGGGGTGACGATGGTGGCCTTGATCGGGTCGAGCATGTTGAAGCCCGGCGCCAGCTTGCCGAAGCCGTGCCAGTCGTCCTCGGCGCGGATCATCCAGTCCTCGCGCGAACCGATGCCATGCTCGCCGAAGTTGTCCGGGCCCCAGACCTGGAACCACCAGTCCTCGCCGAATTCCTGGTCGACCTTCTTCATCGCGCGGCGGAAGTCGAGCGCCTCGAGGATGCTTTCCTCCACCAGCGCGGTGCCGCCCGGCGGTTCCATCATCGCCGCGGCGACGTCGCAGGAAGCGATGATCGCGTACTGCGGCGAGGTCGAGGTGTGCATCAGGTAGGCTTCGTTGAACATGTCCTGGTCCAGCTTGACCGTCTGCGAATCGCGCACCAGGATCTGCGAGGCCTGCGACAGGCCGGCCAGCAGCTTGTGCGTCGACTGGGTGGAGAAGATCAGCGATTCCTTGGCGCGCGGACGGTCCTTGCCGATCGCGTGCATGTTCTTGTAGAAGTCGTGGAAGGTCGCGTGCGGCAACCAGGCCTCGTCGAAGTGCAGGGTGTCGATCTCGCCGTCCAGCATCTCCTTGATGGTCTCGACGTTGTACAGCACGCCGTCATAGGTGGACTGGGTGATGGTGAGGATGCGCGGCTTCTTGTTCTTCGCTTCGCGGGCGAAGGGGTTGGCCTCGATCTTCTTCTGGATGTTCTCCATCCTGAACTCGTCCAGCGGGATCGGGCCGATGATGCCGAGGTGATTCCGGGTCGGCATCAGGAACACCGGGATCGCGCCGGTCATGATGATGGAGTGCAGGATGGACTTGTGGCAGTTGCGGTCGACCACCACGATGTCGCCCGGCCCCACGGTGGAGTGCCACACCATCTTGTTGGAGGTGGACGTGCCGTTGGTGACGAAATAGCAATGGTCGGCGTTGAAGATGCGCGCGGCATTGCGCTCGGACGCGGCCACCGGACCGGTGTGGTCGAGCAGCTGGCCGAGTTCCTCGACCGCGTTGCAGACGTCGGCGCGCAGCATGTTCTCGCCGAAGAACTGGTGGAACATCTGGCCGATCGGCGACTTCAGGAAGGCGACGCCGCCGGAATGCCCGGGGCAGTGCCAGGAATAGGAGCCATCCTGCGCATAGTGCACCAGCGCGCGGAAGAAGGGCGGCGCCAGGCTGTCGAGATAGGACTTGGCCTCGCGGATGATGTGGCGCGCGACGAACTCCGGCGTGTCCTCGAACATGTGGATGAAGCCATGCAGCTCGCGCAGGATATCGTTCGGGATATGGCGCGAGGTGCGGGTTTCGCCGTACATGTAGATCGGGATGTCGGCGTTCTTGTGGCGGATCTCGCCGACGAAGGCGCGCAGCGACTTGAGCGCGCTGTCGGTCTCTTCATCGGTGCCGCCGCCGAACTCTTCGTCATCGATCGACAGGATGAAGGCCGAGGCGCGCGACTGCTGCTGGGCGAACTGCGACAGGTCGCCGTAGCTGGTCACGCCGACCACTTCCATGCCTTCGGCTTCGATGGCGGCCGCCAGCGCGCGGATGCCCAGCCCCGAGGTGTTCTCGGAGCGGAAATCTTCATCGATGATAACGATGGGAAAGCGGAATTTCATGAGGTCTCCAGGAAAAGCAGGTGACAAGGGAGACGCCTGGGCCAGTCGTGGCTACAACCGCTTGCGCGCCGATTTCGGAAAAAAACGAATTCTCTCAGATATGCAAGAAAGATGCGCGATCCGGAACACCGCCGGAAAGCGGGCCGGGATCGCGCCCCGATGTCAGTTTTGCACGCCGTCCGGCCGGCGCTCGTAGGTGACGAATGCGTAGGCGCAGCCGTTGCCTTCCGAATAATGGGATTCGCGCGCGACCTCCTGCCAGCGGGTGCCGTCGATGGGCGGGAAGAAGGTATCGCAGTCGAAGGTCTTGTCGATCTCCGTCACGATCATCCGGTCCGCGAGGTCGCGGGCCTGTTCGAAGATCTGCGCGCCGCCGATCAGGAAGGCCGGGGTGCCGTCCAGCAGGCGCAGCGCTTCCTCCACCGAGCCGACGGCGTCCACCCCTTCGGCCTTCCATGCCGGGTTGCGGGTGATGACCACGTTGCGCCGGTTGGGCAGCGGACGGCCGATCGAGTCGTAGGTCTTGCGTCCCATGACGATGGGATGGCCGGTCGTCAGCCGCTTGAAGTGGGCGAGGTCTTCCGGCAGGTGCCAGGGCAGCTTGTTGTCGACGCCGATGCCGCGCGCGCGGTCCATGGCGACGATGATGGTCAGTCGTGCCTGCATGTGCTCAGACCGCCATCGGCGCCGTCAGCGGCGCGTGGTGGCGGTAGTCTTCGAGAATGAAATCGCCCGGTTCGACCTTTTCCAGCCATTCCGGTTCATAGCGGCCGGTCCGCGCGAACTCGGGCACGCGCTCGGCGATGCGCAGGCGCGGCGCCGGCAGTGGTTCGCGCGTGAGCTGCTCCCTGAGCATGTCGAGATGGTTCTCGTAGATGTGCGCGTCGCCGATGAAGTAGCTGAACCAGCGCGGCGTGTAGCCGGTGAGCCGGCCGACCAGGTGCAGCAGGGCCGCCGCCTCCGCCATGTTGAAGGGCGCGCCGAGGCCGATGTCGTTGCTGCGGATGTAGAGGCAGAGCGAAATCTCTTTCGTCGCCGCGTTCGGCAGGAACTGGTAGAGCAGGTGGCAGGCGGGCAGCGCGATGGCGTCGAGTTCCGCGCAGTTCCAGCCGTGGAAGAGGATGCGCCGGCTGCCGGGGTTCCGGATGATGGTGTCGAGGCACTCGCGCAGCTGGTCTATCGCCTTGTAGAGCAGTACCTTGTCGCGCCCCTCGTCCTGCAAGGCGGAGACGATGCGGAAGCCGCGCTTCTGCGCGTCCGCGATCTGCGCCGCCGCGTCCGCGTCGAGCAGCTTGTAGGCCGGCCAGGCGCGCCACTGCACGCCGTAGACCGGTCCCAGGTCGTCCTCGCCGCGGCGGTAGGGGTTGGCCAGCCAGTCGGCATTCTCGTTGGCGTTCTGGTCCCACACCTTGCAGCCGAGCGCCCGGAAATCGGCGGCGCTGCGGGAGGCGCGCAGGAAGCCGCACAGCTCGCCCACCACCGACTTGAATGCCAGCTTCTTGGTGGTCACCGCGGGAAAGCCGTCCTTCTGCAGGTCGAAGCGCATCATCGCGCCCGGGATGCTGATGGTGCGGATACCGGTCCGGTTGTCCTGCCAGGTGCCGGTGTCGAGAATGGTCTGCACCAGGTCGAGGTATTGCTTCATCGGGATATGCGCCGGAGGGGGCGAGTGAGAAAAAACGGGCTATTTTACCGCCGCCGCCGATCCCTCGGCCAGCGGATGCGAAAACTGCAAGGCCGCCAGGCTCGCGTACAGGCCGCCCCGCGACACCAGCTGCGCATGGGTGCCGCTTTCGACGATGCGGCCATGCTCGAGCACGATGATGCGGTCGGCGCGCTGCACGGTCGCCAGCCGGTGGGCGATGACCAGCGTGGTACGGCCGGCCATCGCCGCCTCCAGCGCCGCCTGCACCAGGCGCTCGGATTCCGCGTCTAGCGCGCTGGTGGCTTCGTCGAGCAGCAGCAGCGGCGGATTCTTCAGCAGCGCGCGGGCGATCGCGATGCGCTGGCGCTGGCCGCCCGACAGCCGCAGTCCGCGTTCGCCGAGGAAGGTGCGGTATCCCTCCGGCAGGCGCTCGATGAATTCATGGGCGGAGGCGAGCCTGGCGGCGGCCATCACTTCCTCGTCGCTCGCGCCGGCGCGGCCGAAGCGGATGTTTTCGAGCGCATTGTCCGAAAAGATCACGGTGTCCTGCGGGACGATGCCGATGGCGCCGCGCAAGGTCTGCAGATCGAGCCGCCGGATATCGACGCCGCCGAGGAGTATGCGCCCCTGCTGGGGATCGTAGAAGCGCAGCAGCAGCTGGAACAGCGTGGTTTTGCCGGCGCCCGACGGACCGACGATCGCCACCGTCTCGCCCGGCGCGATGTCGATGCTGAAATCGGCGAGCGATGCGTGATCGGGCCGGGAGGGGTAGTGGAAGCCGAGGCTTTCCATGCGCAGGCCGATGCCTTCGCCGGCGCGCACCGGCAGCGGCAGCGGCGCGGTCGGCGACTGTATCGGCGCCCGCAGCGCCAGCAGCTCCAGCAGGCGCTCGGCGGCGCCGGCCGCCCGTTGCGCGTCCCCGAGCACCTCGGACAGGGCGCCGATGGCGCCGGCGACGATCGCCGCATACAGGATGAACTGGCCGAGCTCGCCGCCGCTCATGCGCCCGTCGAGCACCGCATGCGCGCCCAGCCACAGCACGAACACGATGGCGCCGAATATCAGCAGGATGGCGGTCACGGTGAGTCCGGCGCGCGCGCGGATGCGGCGCATGGCGGCGCCGAAGGCGCGCTCCACCGCGGCGCCGAAGCGGTCGGCCTCGCGCCGCTCCTGGGTGAAGGCCTGCACCGCGGCCACCGCGTTCAGGGTTTCGCCGGCCAGCGCCGAGGCATCGGCCACGCGATCCTGCGAGTCGCGCGACAGCCTCCGGACGCGGCGGCCGAACAGCACGATCGGCAGCACCACGCCCGCCAGCATGACCAGGATGATGGCCGACAGGCGCGGACTGGTCACCGCCATCATCGCCAGACCGCCGGCAAACAGCAGCGCGTTGCGCAGCGCCATCGAGATGCTGGTGCCGACCAGGGTCTGGATCAGCGTGGTGTCGGTCGTCAGCCGCGACAGCACCTCGCCGGTGCGCGCGGTCTCGAAGAACTCGGGGCTCTGCAGCAGCACATGTCGGTAAACCGCGCTGCGCAGGTCGGCGGTCACTCGTTCGCCGAGCCAGGACACGAGATAAAAGCGCGCGGCGGTGGCCAGCGCGAGCACGCAGGCGACGCCGAACAGCCCGATGAAATAGCGGTCGATGTGGACGGCTCCCGACGGGCTGCCGACGGCGGCGATGCCGGCGTCGATCAGCTGCTTGAATGCATAGGGCACGGCCAGCGTGGCGCCGGCCGCGAACAGCAGCGCCACGCCCGCCAGCAGGAAGCGTCCGCGGTAGGGCGTCAGAAAGGGCAGCAGTCCGCGCAGCGTGGACAGCCGGCCCTTCGGCAATTCCTGCGGCGTCTTGCTCATAGTTTCATCGCTTTCACATAACCGGTGAGTTCGAGGTAGCCGCGCCCGGCCGGCTCGCCGTCCCGCTGGACGGTCACCGCGCCTTCCCAGTAGACCGCGCCGGTGGACTGGCGCGAGTCCAGTTCCTGGTCGTCCTGCAGCGGCTGCAGCGCCCAGTCGGTGTCGCCGGTCCTGATGCGCAGCGCGACGGGATAGCTGGCGCCGGTGCGCGCGGAGCGCCATTGCCGCAGCGGCACGAAGCTGACTTCGTCCGGTCCGAAGCTGCGCGTGCTGCCATCCGCATTGCGCAGTTTCGCATGCGACCACAGCGTGCCGCCATCCTTGCCGCGGATGCGGAAAGCCACCAGCGACGCGCCGTCGTCCAGGTTGACGCCGGTCCAGTCCCAGCCGGCGGCGCGCGGATCGAGCACCGTGGTCGACCATTCATGGTCGAGCCAGGCGCTGCCGCTGACCTGCTGCGCCTTGCCCTCGCGGCTCACGGTGCCGCTCACGCGCAGGTGCGGCTCGCTGTAGTAGTAGCTCGCCTGGCCCGGCTGCGGTCCCTTGCGCGAATAGCCGTTCTCGCCCTGCAGCATCAGCGGCTGGGTCGGCGTGAGCGTCAGCCGCAGGCCGAACTCGCGCGCCTCGACGACGGTGTCGTAGCGGCCGTCCTCGCCACGCACGAAGGTCCATTGCCCCAGCCGCACATCGGTATTGCCCTCGCGCGCCCACGCATGGCCGAAACCGGCGCGCGCGCTTTTCTGGTCGTGCAGCAGGCGCCCCACGGCGGGATCGGACAGCGCCGCGTGCGCGATGACGAGCTGTTTCGGCGCGAAGCGGCTCGGATTGTCGGCATCATGCCCGGTGGCCGAGCGGAAGAAGGTCACCTGGAAGCCGAGCGGCTTGCCATCCGGCGTCTGCAGCCAGCCGGTCGCATACCACCACTCGGTACGGAAATCCGGATGGGCGCCGAAGTCCCGCGGGAACGACAGCGCGCGGCCGGGCGTAACCGTCGACAACTGCGGCGGCGCCGCGAGCGCGGGCATGCACAGCAGGCACGCCAGGATGAATACAAGCCTGCGCATCACCAGTCCTCCCTCACGGCGCGTACCGCCGAACCCGATATCGCCTGCCGCCCGGCGAGCAGCGCCGTCGCCGCCGCGGCCAGCATCAGCACCAGCGCGACCGCGCTCAGGATTTCCCACGGCAGGTGCAGCCGCATGGTCCAGTGGAAGGACTGCGGATTGACCACGAACACCAGGATCAGGCTGATGGCGAAGCCGAGCGCGAAGCCGGCGGCGATGCCGAGCAGGGTCAGCAGGCTGCCCTCCAGCGCCAGCACCGCCAGCACCTGTCGCCGCAGCACCCCCACATGGCGCAGCATCCCGAACTCCTTGGCCCGCGCCAGCGCCTGCGACGAGAAAGTGGCGCCGATGCCGAACAGTCCGATCACGATCGCCACCGCTTCCAGCAGATAGGTCACGGCGAAGCTGCGGTCGAAGATGCGCAGGCTGACCGCGCGGATCTCGCCCGGCTCCGCCAGTTCCAGTCCGGCGCCGAAGGGCAGGGCGCGCAGCGCATCGATGACATCCGCGGCACGGCCGCCGGGCTGCAGCCAGATCGCGCCGTCGTTGACTTGGCGTTCGCCGGTCAGTGCGCGGTAGTCGGCCAGCCGCATCTGTATCGCGCCCGATTGCCGCGCATAGTCGCGCCATACCCCGGCCACCACGAACTCCCGTTCGCCCGGGCCGAGTGCAAGGCGGATGCGCTTGCCGGGCGCGTGGCCGTACAGGTCGACCATGGCTTCCGACACCCACACCGGCAGGGCGTCAGCCGGCAGACGATCGGGCGTGAGCGCCGGACCGGTCATCGGCAGCGTGCGCGCCGGATCGGCGACATCGATCGGGCGCGCGATCAGCGCCACCGGCGGCCGCGCCGGATCGAGCACCAGTTGCTGCGAGCGCAGGAACTCCACCCGCGCCACGCCCGGCGTGCGCGCGATGGCCTGCTGTTCCTGCGGCCCGAGGGCGGCGCTGTTGCCCGCCGACGCCGAGCGCAGATAGAGATCGGCGGCCAGCACTTCCGACAGCCAGTCGTCGACCGACACGCGGAAACTCGCGACCATGATCACCATCGCCACCATCAGGCTGAAGCTCGACAGCACGCCGCCGAGTGCGATGGAAGCCTGGTTCGGCGCATTCGCGAGCCGCGCCAGCGCGAGCGTGCCGACCGTGCCGCGGCGCCGCGCGCCGAGCAGGGCGAGCGCGCCGAACAGGCTGGCGGCCATGCGCGGCATCAGGCCGATGCCGCCGATCAGCAGCAGCGCGATCGCCAGGTAGCCGGGTATCGGCAGTTCCTGCCATGGCGGCAGGCGCACCAGCAGCATCGCCGCCGCGATGCAGGCCAGCGCCGGCCAGGGGGAGGACAGGCGGGACAGTGCCACGTCTTCCGCGCCCGCCTTGAGCGCCTGCGCCGGACGCGCGCGCGCCGCCTCCCATGCCGACGCCGCGCAGCCGAGCAGCGCCACGCCGGTGCCGGCCAGGAAGAACAGCAGCGCCGCCCCCGGCGCGAAGCGCGCGCTCGGCTGCACGCCCGGGAAGTAGCCGCCGCCGAGGTCGCCGCCGAACAGCCGCAGCGCGAGTGCCGCCATCCCGTATCCGGCCGCCAGTCCGAGCAGCGAGCCGATCACGCCGGCGGCCAGCCCTTCCGCCAGGATCTGCCGCAGCACCTGCCGCCGCGTCATCCCGATCACGCGCAGCAGCGCGAGCTGGCTGCGGCGGCGGATCACCGACAGCGCCTGCGTCGAAAACACGAGAAAGGCCCCGGTAAACAGGGCGACCAGCGCCAGCACATTGAGATTGACCCGATACGCGCGCGACATGTTGGCGGTGCGGGTTTCCTGGTCCTGCGGTTCGCCGACCAGCGCGCCCGGCGCGAGTTCGCGCGCCAGCCGCTCGCGCAGCCGGTCGCGGTCCGCGCCGGGCCGCAGCTTGAGCTCGACGCGCGACAGCTTGCCGAGCCGGTCGAAACGCCATTGCGCGGCGCCGATATCCATCACCGCCAGCCGCTGGCCGGCGCGCGCCCGCACCAGTCCCCCGGCCACCCGCAGCCGCACCTCGCCGCTGCCGCTGCGCAGACGCAGGCTGTCGCCCTGGCGCAGGCCCAGCCATTCCATGGCCGCCGGCGACAGGAACACGGCGTCGTCGGCCAGGGTGTCGAAGGGCCGGTCCTCGGCAGGCATGCCGATCAGGTCCGGCGCGATCGCGGCCGCCTGGAACACATCGATGCCGAGCAGTTTCAGTGCCTCGCGCCGGTCCGGCACGCCGGCGTCGATCTCCAGCACCGGGCTGGCGGCTTCCACCTCGGGCACCCGCAGCAGCCGCTCGTACAAAGCCTCGTCGGCCAGCGGCTGCACGCCGCGCACCTGCAGGTCGCTCTGCCCGGTGATGCCCTTGAGCGCCGCGGAAAATTCATTGTAGGCGGCGGTATTGATCAGATGGATCGCAAAGCCGAGCGCCACCCCGGCCGCGATGGCCGCGACCGCCAGCAGGGTGCGCAAGGGATGGCTGCGCCACTCGGCCAGCAGCAGCGGCATGCCGATGCCCGGGCTCGCCGCCGCTTTCATGCCGGTTGCCCGTCGGCCGGATGCAGTCCGCGCGCGCTCAGCGTCAGCACGCGGTCGGCGGTGGCCGCGGCCGCATGGGAATGGGTGACCATGATCGCGGCGGCGCCATTGTCCTTGATCTCGCCGCGCAGCAGCTGCAGCACTTCGCGCGCGGTGTCGGGATCGAGGTTGCCGGTCGGTTCATCGGCCAGGATCAGGCGCGGCCGGTGCGCGAGCGCGCGGGCGATGGCGACACGCTGCAATTCCCCGCCCGACAGCTGGCGCGGATAGTCGTGCGCCCGGGCGCCGAGTCCGACCGCTTCCAGCATCTGCCTCGCCCGCGTGTCGGGCTCGCGCCTGAGCAGCAGGGGCAGCGCCACGTTCTGCAGCAGCGTCAGGTGCGGAAGGATGTGGAAGGCCTGGAACACGAAGCCGAACTTCTCCCGCCGCAGCAGGGTGGCGGCGTCATCGTCGAGCGCGGCGATGTCGACGCCGTCGACCAGGATCTGTCCGGCATCCGGTGTGTCGAGGCCGGCGATCAGGTTGAGCAGGGTCGACTTGCCGACCCCGGACTCGCCCATCACCGCCACGTATTCGCCTTCCTCGAGGCGGTAGTTGAGGCCGGACAGGACACGCCTGCCGTTCGCATAGGATTTTCCGAGATCGCGGAGTATGAGCATCGGGGAGAGAAGAGGATGTCCGGACAGCATTGCCGGGCCGACTGCGATTTCAGGTCTTGCTTGTGTCGGGTCAATGGAAGTCGCCGGTGGCTCACTATGATAGCCAAAAAAGCGATTCTTCCGTCGTCGGCCCGCTTCTGGCCGCCAAGCAACCCCTGCTGACCGAGCCCATGTCCATGACACTTATCGCGGAGCGGCCGACCGCCGGCTTCCTGCAGCTGTACCAGAAGGACGACGACGCACTGCGCACGGAACTGAGCGAGGGCCTGCTCGCGCCGCAGGCCGCGACCTCACCCAAGTTTCTCTACGACGCGCTCGGGTCGAAATTGTTCGAAGCGATCTGCGAATTGCCCGAGTACTACCCGACGCGCACCGAGGCGGCCATCTTCGACACGCACCTGTCCGACATCGTGGAATCGGCCGGGCAGGGCGGGGTGCTGATCGATCTCGGCGCCGGCAATTGCGCGAAGGCCGCCCGGCTGTTCCCGGTGCTGCGCCCGCGCGATTACGTGCCGGTCGACATCTCGGTCGACTTCCTGCGCGGCGCCGTCGAGGGGCTGCGGCAGCGCTTCCCGCGGATCCGCATGACGGGACTGGGCATGGATTTCTCGCGTTCGCTGGCGCTGCCGGCCTTCGTCCCGGAGGACGGGCGGCTTTTCTTTTACCCCGGTTCCTCGATCGGCAATTTCGCCCCGGAGCAGGCGCTGTCCCTGCTGACCGCGATGCGTACCGCCTGCGGGGACGACGGCGGCCTGCTGATCGGCGTCGATCTGGCCAAGGATGCCCGGCTGCTCAATGCCGCCTACGACGATGCCCTCGGCGTGACCGCCAGCTTCAATCTCAATCTGCTGCGTCATCTCAACGGCCTGCTCGGCGCCGACTTCGACGTGCGCGACTGGCGGCACCGCGCCTTCTGGAACCCCGCGCAGGGCCGGGTCGAAATGCACCTCGAGGCGCGCCGCCATGTGGTGGTCCGCTGGCAGGGAGGCCAGCGCCACTTCCGCGAAGGCGAGCGCATTCATACCGAGAACAGCTACAAGTACACCCGACAGGGCTTCCTGCAGCTGCTGGAGCGCGCCGGCTTCCCGGCCGCGCGCACCTGGACGGACGAGCGCGAGTGGTTCCTGGTATGCCACGCGCGCGCAGCGAGGGGATGATGCAGGAGACCATTGCCCGTTACCGCAGCGTGCGCGCGCGGACCGCGGAGCTGGCCGCGCCGCTGTCGCAGGAAGACTGCTGCGTGCAGTCGATGCCGGATGCCAGCCCGGTCAAGTGGCACCTGGCCCATACCACCTGGTTCTTCGAAACCTTCATCCTCGAGCGCCGCGAAGCCGGTTTCCGGGCCTTTCATCCGGCCTTCCGCGTGCTCTTCAATTCCTATTACAACGGCGTCGGCGACAAGCACCCGAGGCCGCAGCGCGGACTGCTTACCCGGCCGTCGCTGGACGAAGTCCTCGCCTATCGCGAGCAGGTCGACCGGCGCATGCTGCGGCTGCTCGAGCAGCGGCAGGATGACGGCGATCTCGCCGCGCTGGTGGAGACCGGCCTGCAGCATGAACAGCAGCACCAGGAGCTGATCCTGACCGACGTCAAGCACCTGCTGTCGATGAATCCGCTGCTGCCTGCCTACTCGACCAACGCCATGACGCCGGCGCCGCCGGCGCAGCCGCTCGCATGGCAGGAGTACGACGCCACGCTGGCCGCCATCGGGCATGAAGGCGACGCGTTCTGCTTCGACAATGAACTGCCCCGGCACCGCCAGTTCCTGGAGCCGTTCGCGATCGCATCGCGCCTGGTCAGCAACGCGGAATTCCTCGCCTTCGTGGAGGCCGGCGGCTACCGCGAACCGTCGCTCTGGCTCTCGGAAGGCTGGGACTGGGCGAGGGCGAACGGCCTGCATCATCCGCTTTACTGGCGGCAGGAAGACGGACGCTGGAGCGAGTTCACCCTGCACGGCGAGCAGCCGCTCGACCCGCACCGGCCCGCCGCGCATCTCTCCTTTTTCGAGGCGGACGCCTACGCGCGCTGGGCCGGCGCCCGGCTGCCGACCGAGGGCGAGTGGGAGCTGGCGGCCGCCGGTGTCCGGGACCATGGCCGGCCTGCGCTGCATCCGCCCGGGGGCGGACGGGAAGGCCTGTCGCAGTGTTTCGGCCAGGTCTGGCAATGGACGGGCAGCAGCTACGCCGCGTACCCCGGATACCGTCCGCAGGAGGGTGCTCTCGGCGAATACAACGGCAAGTTCATGAGCAATCAGTACGTGCTGCGCGGGTCTTCCTGCGCCACGCCCGAGGGCCATGCCCGCATCACCTACCGCAACTTCTTCCCGTCCGGCGCACGCTGGCAGTTCACCGGCCTGCGTCTCGCCAGGTCGCTACAGAAAAAGTAACGGCGTGCTCCGGGGGCGGGGTCAGCCGGCCACCCGCAGGCTGTAGTGATAAAACCCCTGTTCCCGCTCGTATCCCTGCGCCTCGTACAACTTCTGCGCCGGATTGTCGTGCGCGGTCGAGAGTTCGATGCGCAGGGCGCCGCTGGCGGCGGCATGCGCCCTGGCCGCTGCCAGCAGCGCGCGGCCCGCGCCGGAGCCGCGCGCGTCCGGCGTCACGAACAGGTCATTGAGGACCCATATCCTGCGCGCCGCCACCGACGAAAACGACGGGTACAGCTGGGTGAATCCGAGCGCGCGGCCGTCATCGCTCTCGGCGATGAAGATGACCGATTCCAGCAGCGCCAGCCGCTCGCTGACGAAGGCCAGCGCAAGCGCTGGGTCGGGCGCCTGTCCATAGAACTGCCGGTAGCCGTCGAACAGCGGCGCGATCGCCGCCGCATCGGCCAGGGCCGCCTGGCGCACCGCTACGCGGGTGTCTTTCTCTGCATGCTGCATCGGAATCTCCTGAAAAACCGGGCCGCTAAAGTAGCATGAAAGCATTTCCCGCGCGCGCTTGGCTTTTTGCGCCGGCGAGGCCGATAATGTGCCCATGCCTCATCCCTCCCTTTCGATGCATTACGCCTTCCGCACGGCCAACCGGCATGAGCTGGCCGATGCCCTGAAGGAAGCCCGCGAATACACGCTCGCCTTGCTTTCCTGCTACGCGGCGGCGGGCCGCGACGCGCAGGTGCCGGCACTGCCATGGATCAATCCGCCGCTGTGGGAGCTGGGCCACATCGCCTGGTTCGCCGAATGGTATGTCCTGCGCGAGGCGGATTCCGACCGGCCCGGGGCGGCGAAGCGCACCTCCATGCTGACCAAGGGCGACGACTGGTTCGACCCGGCCACGGTGACGCATCGCAGCCGGCGGTCGCTCGACCTGCCGTCCGCCGGCGCGCTGCGCACCTACTGCAATGAAGTGCTCGACCGCGTGGTCGACAAGCTGAGCCGCTGCGGCGACGATGACGACAGCCTGTACCCGTTCCGGCTGGCCCTGGCGTATGAAGACATGCGCGCCGAAGTGCTGGCCGAGGGCCTGCAGGCGTTTTCCATCCCGCTGACATCCTCGCTGGCCGCCTATCCGATACCGTCGTGGGCCCAGGGCGAAATCCGCTTCCCGGGCGGAACGATCGCCATGGGCGCGGAAGCGGGGCAGCCGGGCTTCGTATTCGACAATGAGAAGTGGGCGCACCAGGTCTACGTGCCGTCGTTCACCATGGATTCCACGCTGGTCTCGAACGCCCAGTACGCCGAGTTCGTCGCCGACGGCGGCTACCAGCACGCGCAGTTCTGGACCCGTGCCGGGCAGGCCTGGCTGATGACGAACGACCGCTCCGCGCCGCGCGACTGGCAACGCGAAGGCAAGACATGGCTGTGCCAGCGCTTCGGCCGCCTGATCGCCCTGCCGCTGCATGAGCCGGTGCGCCACCTCAGCCTCTACGAGGCGCAGGCCTGGTGCAGCTGGGCGGGCCGCCGCCTGCCGACCGAGGCCGAATGGGAATACGCGGCGCTCTCGGGCCATCCTGCCCTGCGCCGCAACGACCTGTGGGAATGGACCTGCTCGCCTTTCGAGCCCTATCCGGGCTTCGCGCCCGACGCCTTCAGCCGGTATTCGGAACCCTGCTTTTCCAGCCACCAGTCGGTGCGGGGCGCCTCCTTCGCCACCCCGCAACGCATGCAGTCCCTGAAATTCCGGCGTTTCTGCCTGCCGGAAGAGGACCACATGTTCATCGGCTTCCGCAGCTGCGCGCTGTAATGAAAAACGGCCGCCGGGTTGCCCCGGCGGCCGTTGCCGCTTTCATTCTGGACGGCGCGGGGCATGAATGCCCGGCGGTCGTCCGCCACTGCGATCAGCGATCGCCGTAGGAACGGCGTCCGCCGCCGTTGTCGCCGAAATGCGAACCCTTGTTGAAGCCGCCATCCTTGCGCGGCGCGCCCGGCTTGGCAAAGCTGCGCTGGCCCGGCTTGGCGCCAGGACGACGGCTGTCGCCCGGTTTCCAGCCGCCCGGCTTGCGGTCGCTGCGCGGCGCGCTCTTCTTCGGCTCCAGGCCCTCGATCACATCGACCGGGATCAGCTGCTTGGTAAAGCGCTCGATCCGCTTGATGTTGATGTTTTCCGAGTGGTTGACGAGCGAGATCGCGAGACCCTTGCGGCCGGCGCGGCCGGTACGGCCGATGCGGTGCACGTAGTCTTCCGGGAATTTCGGCAGGTCGAAGTTCACCACGTGGGTGATGCCCGGCACGTCGATGCCGCGCGCCGCCACATCGGTCGCCACCAGCACCCGCACATGGCCGCGGCGCAGCGCGTCGAGGGTGCGGTTGCGCGCGCCCTGGTGCATGTCGCCATGCAGGGCGGCGGCGGCGAAGCCGTTGATGTTGAGGCGGTCGGCGATGGTGTCCGCGTCGCGCTTGGTCGCGGTGAACACCACGGCCTGGTCGATCGACGTATCGCGCAGCAGATGGTCCAGCAGCTTGTTCTTGTGCGACAGGTCGTCGACGAAGTGCACTTTCTGCTGAATGTTTTCATGCTTGGTCGCCGCGCTGGCGATCTGGATCACCAGCGGATCGCGGGTGATGCGGCGCGCCATGTTGCCCACCACGCCGTCGAGCGTGGCGGAGAACAGCATCGTCTGGCGGTTTTCCGGCGTGGCTTCCACGATCTTCTCGATATCCTCGATGAAGCCCATGTCCAGCATGCGGTCGGCTTCGTCGAGCACCAGGATTTCCAGTTGCGAGAAATTGATCTTGCCCGACTCCATGTGGTCGATCAGGCGTCCCGGCGTCGCCACCAGGATTTCCGGATTGCGCGACAGCAGTTGCATCTGCTTCGGATACGGCATGCCGCCCAGGATGGACACGGCGCGCACGCGGCGCACATAGCTGCCGTACTTGGTGGTCGCGGTGGTGACCTGCATGGCCAGTTCGCGCGTCGGCGTCAGCACCAGCATCTTCGGCTGGGCCGGCTGGAAGCGCGGACGCTCGCCGCGGGAGCGCGCGGCCTGCCGCTCCTGGTTCGGGGTGCGGGCGGCGGCCTGTGCGGGCTGTTCCGCTTCCGCGAATTTATGCAGAGCCGGCAGCATGAAGGCCGCCGTCTTGCCGGAGCCGGTCTGCGACGAGACCAGCAGATCGCGGCCTTGCAGCGCCGCGGGGACCGCCTGTTCCTGTACCGGGGTAGGCTTGGTGTAGCCGGCTTCGTCCAGGGCTTTGATGATGGACGCGTGCAGGCCGAGTGCTTCAAATGTCATTGTGTTTCTTTCTTCAGAGTCAACGCCGCGACTTCATCGACATGGGCCGGCATGGGCGCATGGATGACGAGGTTACGGACGCGGTAAAAAGCAACGCCAACCAACGAAACAGCTGAGAAATCTTGTGAGAAATTTCGGCACAGAAGCTTTGCGCCGGGACGGTGCCTGAAAAAGAGGCGACACCAAAAGGCGGGAGGGCTTTGTCGTTTGACGCTATGGGGTTTGCGATGCTGCTCGGTGCAAGCTGTGTTTTGCTGCACAAGCGGCGATTATACAGGCGATCCGGAAACGCTGCCGGACTTAATTGCATCCGCATGCCGGGGACGCCGGCATGCGGACGGCGGGGCTTATTCCTGGGGTGCGTACATCACGTGCGAGAAGCCGCCGTCGACATAAGTGATCTCGCTGGTGATGCCCGAGGAGAGATCGGACAGCAGGAAGGCCGCCGTGTTGCCGACATCCTCGATGGTCACGTTGCGGCGCAGCGGCGCGTGGGCGGCGACGATGCCGAGCAGCTTGCCGAAATCCTTGATGCCGCTGGCGGCCAGGGTCTTGATCGGGCCCGCGGAAATGCCGTTGACGCGGATCCCCTTCGGGCCGAGCGATTCCGCCAGATAGCGCACGCTGGCTTCGAGCGAGGCCTTGGCCAGGCCCATGGTGTTGTAGTTGGGCGTGGCGCGCACCGAACCCATGTAGGTGAGGGTCAGCAGCGAGGCATTCGGGCTCAGCAGCGGCAGCGCGGCCTTGGCCATTGCCGGGAAGCTGTAGGCCGAGATGTCGTGCGCTATATGGAAGGACTCGCGCGACAGGCCCTCGAGGAAGTCGCCCATGATCGCGTCGCGCGGCGCGAAGCCGATCGAATGCACGAGGCCGTCGAGCTGGGACCAGGACTTGCCCAGGTCGGCGAAAAGATTGCTGATCTGTTCATCGCTGCTGACGTCGCACTCGAACACCAGGTCGCTGCCGAACTCCCTGGCGAATTCGGTGATGCGGTCCTTGAAGCGCTCGCCCACATAGGTGAACGCGAGGTCGGCGCCTTCGCGCTTGCAGGCCTGGGCGATGCCATAGGCGATCGAACGGTTGGACAGCAGGCCGGTGATCAGGATTTTTTTGCCTTGGAGGAAAGCCATGAGGACTCCGAATGAATGGGTAGGTCGGGTCGCGGAAAAGGGCCGGGGGGTGGCCCGGCGCCGCTTTTTCCGCTGCCGTTTTGCGAACTGGGCAAGATTGTAGGGAGACTTGCGGGCGACGGCAACTTTTGCGTTGGCGCAGGAGGCCATGCCGAAAACGGTCCGGCGGTCAATTGCCATGATAAAACCGGGAAGTGCGTGCAACGGCGGGCATTTCTTCCGATCAGGAGGAAAACGGCTGCCGGCGGCAAGCCTTTGGGTACAATAGTCCGCGAACCGCATTCTTTCCGACCTGACTGGCGCATGCGCAAATTCCTCACCTCGATACTGGTCTGCTGCCTTCTTCCCGCCGGCAATGCCTTCGCCGCCCACGCATTTGCGATGTACGACGAGCCCAAGTATCCGGCCGGATTCAAGCACTTCGACTATGTGAACCCCGACGCGCCCCGCGGCGGCGAGCTGTTCCTCGCCAACCCCGACCGCCGGACCAGCTTTGACAAGTTCAATCCGTTTTCGCTCAAGGGCGTGGCCGCCGCCGGCGTGTCCAACCTCATGTTCGAGAGCCTGACCACCGGTTCGGCGGACGAGGTCGCCACCATGTACGGCCTGCTGGCGGAAGACATGACGCTGGCGCCGGACCGCATGTCGATCACCTTCCGGCTCAATCCCAGGGCCCGCTTCAACAACGGCGACCCGGTGCTGGCCGCCGACGTCAAGCACTCCTACGACACCCTGCTGGCCAAGGGCGCGCCGCAGTTCAAGATCCTGTTCGCCGACGTCAAGCAGTGCGTGGTGGTCGACGAGCGCACGGTGCGCTTCGATTTCAAGACCCTCAATCGCGAGCTGCCGCTGATCGTCGGCGGCGTGCCGGTGTTTTCCCGGAAATGGGGCGCCGGCACGAGTTTCGACAAGATACAGCTGGAGCCGCCGATCGCGACCGGTCCCTATCTGATCGACCGCTACGACGTCGGCCGCTCGATTTCCTACAAGCGCAATCCCGACTACTGGGGCAACGACGTGCCGTCGCGGCGCGGCATGTTCAACTTCGGCCGCATCACTTACCGCTTCTACAAGGATGACGTGGCCCGGCTGGAAGCCTTCAAGGCGGGCGAGTTCGACGTCGTGGTGGAATACAGCGCCAAGAACTGGTCGCGCGCCTACATCGGTCCCAAGTTCACCAGCGGCGAGATCGTCAAGCGCGAGCTGCCGCATTCCAACGTCGCCGGCATGCAGGGCTTCGTGATGAACCTGCGGCGCCCGCAGTTCCAGGATATCCGGGTGCGCAAGGCGCTGGCGCTGGCGCTCGACTATGAATGGATGAACCGCCAGCTGTTCTACAACCAGTACCGGCGCATCTATTCCTTCTTCAACAACAGCGAACTCGCCGCCACCGGGCTGCCGTCGCCCGACGAGCTCAGGCTGCTCAAGCCGCTGGGCGATGCGATCGACCCCGAAGTGTTCGGCCCCGCCCCGGTGCCGCCGACCACCGATCCGCCGTCCTCGCTGCGGGAGAATCTGCTCAGGGCGCGCGAACTGCTCCGGCAGGCCGGCTGGGAATACCGCGACGGCGCGCTGCGCAATGCCAGGGGCGAGCCCTTCGTGTTCGAGATCCTCGACGACCAGTCGGCGCTCTCGCGCGTGATCAGCGTGTACGTGCGCAACCTGGAAAAACTCGGCATCGAGGTCCACCAGCGCACCGCCGACTATGCGCTGGTGCAGAAGCGGATGGAAGAGTTCGATTTCGACATGACCAGCATGCGCTTCGGCGACACCAACAGCCCGGGCAATGAGATGTTCGACATGTTCGGCTCGCGCGCCGCGGACGAGAAGGGATCGAGCAACTACTGGGGCCTGAAGGACCCGGCGGTCGACAAGCTGGTGCAGGCGCTGGTGTCCGCCGAAACCAAGCCGCAGCTCGTGGCCGCCGCGCGCGCGCTCGACCGCGTGCTGCTGCACAAGTCCATCGTCGTCACCCACTGGTTCTCGTCCACCCACCGGGTGGCCTACCGCAACCGCTTCGGCATACCCGAGAAAATGCCGCTCTATTACGCCGCCGATCCGTACGTGATCTCCATGTGGTGGCAGCAGAAGGCGAGGGAGCAATGAACATCTGGTCCTATATCGGCAAGCGGGTGCTGCTGATGATCCCGACCCTGTTCGGGGTGATCGCCATCACCTTCGCGGTGATCCAGTTCGTCCCCGGCGGCCCGGTCGAGCAGGCGCTGATGGAGCTGCGCAAGGCGCAGACCGGCGGCGGCGAAGCCAGCGGCGGCGGAGCCACCGGCTACCGCGGCAGGCAGGGCGTGGATGCCGAGCGGGTCAAGGAGATCCAGGCGCTGTACGGTTTCGACAAGCCGCCCGCGGAGCGCTTCTGGCAGATGCTCAAGGGCTTCGTGACCTTCGACCTCGGCCAGAGCTTCTATCATCACAAGGATGTGTGGGGACTGGTGAAGTCCAAGCTGCCGGTCTCGATCAGCCTCGGGCTGTGGACCTTCTTCCTGACCTATTTCATCTCGCTGCCGCTGGGCATCGCCAAGGCGGTGCGCGAGGGCAGCCGCTTCGACGTCGCCACCAGCATCGCGGTGCTGGTCGGCTATTCCATTCCCGGCTTCGTGCTCGGCGTGTTCCTGCTAGTGCTGTTCGGCGGCGGCAGCTTCGTGCAGTGGTTCCCCCTGCGCGGCCTGACCTCGGACAACTGGGAGCAGCTGTCCTGGTTCGGCAAGATCACGGACTATCTGTGGCACATCACGCTGCCGGTGGTGGCGTCGGTGGCCGGCTCCTTCGCCGTGATGACGATGCTGACCAAGAACACCTTCCTCGAAGAGATCCGCAAGCAGTATGTGCTGACCGCGCGCGCCAAGGGCCTGAGCGAAAAGGCGGTGCTCTACAAGCATGTGTTCCGCAATGCGCTGATCCCGCTGGTGACCGGCTTCCCCGCCGCCTTCATCGGCGCCTTCTTCGCCGGCAGCCTGCTGATCGAGACCCTGTTCTCGCTCGACGGCCTCGGCCTGCTGTCCTACGAGTCCGTGATCCGGCGCGACTACCCGGTGGTGATGGGCACGCTCTACCTGTTCACGCTGATCGGCCTGGTGGTCAAGCTGATCGGTGACCTTTGCTATGTCTGGGCCGACCCGCGCGTGCAGTTCGAAAGCCTGAGCCGATGAAAATACAAAATCCTTCCGTCTCACCCGGCCGCCGCGTCTGGCTGCGCTTTCGCCAGAGCCGCCGCGGCTACTGGAGCCTGATCATCTTCTCGGTGCTGTTCGTGCTCAGTCTCGGCGCCGAGCTGATCTCCAACGACAAGCCGCTGGCGGTGCGCTACAACGGACAGATCCTGTTCCCGATCTTCACGACCTACTCCGAAAAAGCCTTCGGCGGCGATTTCGAGACGCCGGCCGATTATCTCGATCCCTTCATCCAGGACCAGTTCAGGAAGGACGGCAACTGGGCGATCTATCCGCTCAACCACTACCGTTTCGACACCCTGAACTACTTCGCCAAGGCGCCCAATCCGGCACCGCCCTCGGCGCAGAACTGGCTCGGCACGGACGACCGCGGCCGCGATGTGTTCGCGCGCCTGCTGTACGGCTTCCGCATTTCGGTGCTGTTCGGGCTGGCGCTCACCATCACCGGCGTCATCCTCGGCATGCTGACCGGCGCCATCCAGGGCTACTTCGCCGGCAAGGTCGACCTGTTCTTCCAGCGCTTCATGGAGATCTGGGGCTCCATGCCCGAGCTTTACCTGCTGATCATCTTCGCATCGATCTTCCAGCCCAGCCTCGGCCTGTTGCTGGTGCTGCTGTCGCTGTTCGGCTGGATGGGGCTGTCCGACTATGTGCGGGCCGACTTCCTGCGCAACCGCAATCTCGACTACGTGCAGGCCGCGCGCGCGCTCGGCCTGTCCAACGGCCAGATCATCTGGCGCCACGTGCTGCCCAACAGCCTGACGCCGGTGGTGACCTTCCTGCCGTTCCGCATGAGCGCGGCGATCCTGGCGCTGACCAGCCTCGACTTCCTCGGCCTCGGCGTACCGCCCAACACGCCGAGCCTCGGCGAGCTGCTGGCCCAGGGCAAGAACAACCTCGACGCCTGGTGGATCGCCACCTCGACCTTCGTGGTGCTGACCGCGACCCTGCTGCTGCTGACGAACATCGGCGATGCCCTGCGCAATGCGCTCGACGTGAGGAGGGCGGCATGAGCCTGGTCGATGTGCAAGGCCTGTCGGTCGCCTTCGGCGGCAATACGGTGGTTCATGACGTCAGCTTTTCGATCGCGCCGGGCGAGAAGTTCGCGCTGGTCGGCGAATCCGGCTCGGGCAAGACGGTGACCTCGCTTTCCATCCTGCGGCTCAACCAGGATGCCCGCTATGGCGGCCGCATCCTGTTCGAGGGCGAGGACCTGCTGCGGCGGCCCGAGCGCGCGATGCGCAGCGTGCGCGGCAAGGACATCGCGATGATCTTCCAGGAGCCGATGACCGCGCTCAATCCGCTGTTCACCATCGGCAACCAGATCGCCGAAGTGCTGATGCTGCACGAGGCGATAAGCGCCAGGACGGCCGCGCAACGGACCATCGAACTGCTGGAAAAAACCGGCATTCCCGAGCCGGCGCGGCGCGCCCAGGCCTTTCCGCACCAGCTGTCGGGCGGCCAGCGGCAGCGCGCGATGATCGCGATGGCGCTGGCCTGCCGCCCGAAGCTGCTGATCGCCGACGAGCCGACCACCGCGCTCGACGTCACGATCCAGGTGCAGATACTGGAGCTGCTCAACCAGCTCCAGCGTGAAGACAACATGGCGGTGCTGATGATCACCCACGACCTCAACCTGGTCCGGCATTTCGCCGACCGGGTCGGGGTGATGGAGCAGGGCCGCCTGCTCGAGACCGCGCCCACCGACGAGCTCTTCGCGCAGCCGCGCGAGGCCTATACCCGCAAGCTGCTCGCCAGCCGCCCGCAGCGCGTCGTCGATCATCCCCGCGAGGCGGCGCAGCCGGTGCTCACCGCGCGCGGCGTGCGGTGCAGCTTCGATATCAAGACCGGCTGGTTCAGCAAGAAGTGCTTCGTCGCGGTGGACAATGTGGACCTGCAGCTGCGTCCGCACGAGACCCTGGGCATCGTCGGCGAGTCCGGTTCCGGCAAGTCCACGCTCGGCATGGCCCTGCTGCGCCTGTCGCAGGCGAAGGTCGATGGGGACATCTCCTTCATCGGCCATCCGGTCAGCACGATGCCCTCGTCGCAGCTGCGTCCGCTGCGGGCGAAGATGCAGGTGGTGTTCCAGGACCCGTTTGCCTCGCTCTCGCCGCGTCGCACGATCGAGCAGACGGTCGGCGAGGGGCTGGCCCTGCACCAGCCGCAGCTCGGCAAGGAAGGCGTGCGCGCCGCGGTCGCCGAGGCACTCGCCGAGGTCGGCCTGGCGCCGGAGATGATGAACCGCTATCCGCACGAGTTTTCCGGCGGCCAGCGGCAGCGCATCGCGATTGCCCGCGCGCTCGTGCTCAAGCCCGAGGTGATCCTGCTGGACGAGCCGACGTCCTCGCTCGACGTCTCGGTACAGCAGCAGGTGCTGTTGCTGCTGGCCGAACTGCAGCGAAAATACGGCCTCGCCTATATCTTCATCAGCCACGACCTCGCGGTGATACGCGCGATGGCGCACCGGGTGATGGTGCTCAAGGATGGCAAGGTGGTGGAAAGCGGCCTGACGGAAGACGTGATGTCGAATCCGTCGCAGCCGTATACGCAGCGCCTGCTGGCGGCCGCGACTTACTCGACGCTCAGCCGCGCGACGGCAGGCTAGGGAGGCGGGAGCGGCGGGCCAGCCCCGCCGTTGTCAGCTGCGGCGCGCCTTCGTTTTCTCGGAGGCCGCCGTCTTGCGCGGCGCCGGCGGTGCCGCCTTGCGGGCCGGCTTGGCTTCCGCGGCCCGGTAGCGGGTGCCGGCGGATGCCTTCTTCGCCGGTTCCTTGCGTGCGCCGGCCACCCGGTTGGGCAGGTTCAGCTCCAGCGTCTGCCCGGCGGAGACCGAATCCTTCTTCAGGTCGTTCCAGTCCTTGATCTGCGCGACGCTGACCTTGTGCCTGCGCGCAATCGATGCCAGCGTGTCCTTCTTGCCGACCTTCACATGCACGCGCCGCGTCTCGGGTACGTCGGGCGCGGTGACCAGCGTCGCGTTCTCGACCAGCTCGGGCGCGATGTCCTTGTCCGCCAGGTGCTCGGGCCGCGGCACCAGCACGGTGGAGCCGGCCGTGACCACCGTCTTCGGCGGGATATTGTTGACTTCGCGGATGACTTCAGGGGTGGTGCCGAAACGCTTGGCGATGGCGTCGATCCGTTCACGCGTCGAGGTCACCTTGTGCGCGGTCCAGCTCGACAGCGCGCGTCCCCATTTCCCCAGGTTAGCCTTGAACTTCTCCGCGTTCGATTGCGGCAGCAGGATCTGGGTGCCGGTGCCTGCCGGGATCACGGGACGGTTGAACTGCGGGTTGAGCGCCTTGAATTCCTCGACCGACAGCTCGGCGAGCTGCGCCGCCACCTTGATGTCGATGTCGCGCGTCTTGCCGATGGTGACGAAGTAGGGCTGGTTGTCGACCTTCGGCAGCGTCAGGCCATAGTCCCCCGGCGTGGCGACGATGTTCTTGACCGCCTGCAGCTTGGGCACGTAGTTGCGGGTTTCCGCCGGCATGTACTGCGACAGGCTGTTGAAGTCGGTGCCCTGGCCGGCGGCGCGCGCCTTGTTGATCGCGCGCTGCACCGAACCCTCGCCCCAGTTGTAGGCGGCCAGCGCCAGCTGCCAGTCGCCGAACATGCCGTACAGCTTCTGCAGATAGGCGAGGGCGGCGTCGGTGGAGGCGATGACATTGCGCCGCTCGTCCTTGAAGACGTTCTGCGTCAGGTTGAAGTCGCGCCCGGTCGACGGGATGAACTGCCACATGCCCGCCGCATGCGCGGTCGAATAGGCGTTCGGATTGAAAGCGGACTCGATGAAGGGCAGCAGGGCGAGCTCGGTCGGCATGCCGCGCTTCTCGAGCTCCTGCACCACATGGAACAGATAGCGCGAGGCGCGTGTCGTGGTGCGCTGGATATAGTCAGGGCGCGCGACGTACCACTGCAGCTGGTTTTCGACCAGCGGGTTCTGCAGATCCGGTATGGCGAAGCCCTTGCGGATGCGCGCCCATACGTCGAACTCCTCCATGGCCAGCAGCTGTGCGAGCGGGTCGTTCGGATCCCACGGGCGCTCCATCGCCGACACCTGTGACCAGGTATGCATGGGCAGGGAGAGATCGGCGGAGTGTGCGGTCGAAGCGGCGAACGGGGCACCGAGAAGGAGGAACGCTGTAAATATTGACTTTCTTTTTTGCAGCGGATGCATGAGTCCTCGCTTGCTGTTTAAGACGGAGCCCGTCAGGCGCCGGTGAATCGACGAAGTTTACGTAAGGCAGTTTTCCTGCGTCAAGGCATATCGTGACGCTTACCTGATTAGCAACGCGGGAAAAACGAGGGCCTGACCACTAGCGGAAGGAATTCTTCCACTCGCGTAAGGCAGCAAATACGGCAATAGGTTCCCGCGAAGAAACATGTCCCGTTGCCATTAATTGATCCGCGATAGAGGATTCGCGGAATCGCAGGAAAGGATTGGTCGACTTTTCGATGCCGATGGTCGAAGGAACGGTGGGCTGCCCGGCGTCGCGCCTGGCCTGTTCCCTCGCGATCCTGTCCCGCAGCGCCTCGTTGCCGGGTTCCACCGCGGCGGCGAAGCGCAGATTCGATAATGTATATTCGTGCGCGCAGAAGACTTGCGTTTGCTCAGGCAAGGCCGCGAGCTTGCTCAAGGAAGCCGCCATTTGTTCCGCCGTGCCCTCGAAAAGGCGGCCGCAGCCCCCCGCGAAAAGCGTATCGCCGCAGAACAGCCAGTCCTGTTCCGCCGCATGGTAAGCGATATGGCCCCGGGTATGGCCGGGCACGTCGAGCACCTTCAGGCGCAGCGCCGGCCGGGCCAGTTCCACCGTGTCGCCCTCGGCCAGCGGCTGCGTGACGGTCGCGATGCCGTCGCCGCGCGGTCCATAGACCGGCACCGGAAAGCGGGCCAGCAGTTCGGGCACCCCGCCGACATGGTCAGCATGATGATGTGTCAGTAGAATAGCGGCCAGCGAGAGCGCATGCGCGTCCAGCGCGGCGAGGATGGGCCGGGCGTCGCCCGGGTCGACGACAGCGGCGTGCGAACCATCGTGAATCAGCCAGAGGTAGTTGTCCTGGAATGCAGGAACGGTCAATACATTCAACATGCGATGGATACTCGTTCACCCGAAAAACCCATTATAGCCCTCGGTTCCTGGCTCCAGACCCCGGTCGGCGCCTACATGCGGGCATGGCAGCAGCAGCGCCTGGACGTGCTGACCGCCGACATTTTCGGCTTCAACGCCGTGCAGATCGGCCTGCCGCAGATCAATGCGCTGCGCGCCAACCGCATGCCGAACAAGTGGCTGACCGACAGCTGCCTGCCGCCGCGGACCGAAGGCGACGACAGTCTGCCGCCGCTGGCCCTGCTGCACGATTTCTCCGAGTTGCCATTCGCGTCGCAAAGCCTCGACCTGGTCGTGCTGCCGCATGTGCTCGAATTCGTCGACGAGCCGCACCAGCTGCTGCGCGAGGTCGAACGCGTGCTCATCCCGGAGGGGCAGGTCATCGTCTGCGGCTTCAATCCCGCCAGCATGTGGGGTCTGCGCCAGCTGGCCGGCCGCCTGACCGGCGCGCATTTTCTGCCGCAGGACGGGGAATTCATCAGCGTGCCGCGCCTGAAGGACTGGATGAAGCTGCTCAGCATGGAAGTCAACCGCGGCCACTTCGGCTGCTACGCGCCGCCCTGCGTGACGGAAAAATGGCTCAACCGCTACGGCTTCATGGAAAGGGCGGGCGACCGCTGGTGGCCCTTCCTCGGCGGCGTCTACATCGTGCAGGCGATCAAGCGGGTGCGCGGCATGCGCCTGGTCGGTCCGGCGTGGAGCCGCAAGACCGCCACCGCGGCCAAGGGCGTGCCCGCAACCAACAGCATGCATAAACAAGAGTAAGAATGGATAAAGTGGAAATTTATACCGACGGTGCCTGCAAGGGGAATCCCGGCACCGGCGGCTGGGGCGCGCTGATGATTTCCGGCGCGCACACCAAGGAGTTGTACGGCGGCGAGCGCAATACCACCAACAACCGGATGGAGCTCAGAGCGGTGATCGAAGCGCTCACCGCGCTCAAGCGCCCCTGCGAAGTCATCGTCCACACGGACAGCCAGTACGTGCAGAAGGGCATCAGCGAATGGATACATGGCTGGAAGGCGCGCGGCTGGAAAACGGCCTCGAAAGAGCCGGTCAAGAATGTCGATCTCTGGCAGGCGCTCGACGCCGCCCAGGCAGTGCACAAGATCGAGTGGCGCTGGGTGCGCGGGCATGCCGGCCATGAAGGCAACGAGCGCGCCGATGCGCTTGCCAACCGCGGCGCGGCCTCGGTATCCTGATTTCCCGGATGTGATAAATTCGCTTGCTGGCAATCCCCGCGCCTCCCGCCTCACCAACAGACCAAGCACATGAAACTTCGGAGACTCCTCTACCCGGCCGTGGCAGCGGTCGGCATCGGCGCGCTCGGCGCGTACGCATGGCAGGCCCAACGGCAGCCGCTCGCGCCGGTCGAGCAGAGCAAGTCGCCGCAGGACGCCGGGAAGGGGCAGGGGCAGAACAAGGCAGCCGGGCCGGTCGCGGTCGATGTGGCGCCCGTCGCCGCGGTTCGACTGGTCGAGGATGTCAACGCCGTCGGCACCCTGCGTTCGAATGAAGCGGTGATGCTGCGCCCGGAAGTCGCCGGCCGCATCACCCGCCTGAATTTCTCGGACGGCGCGCAGGTGCGCAAGGGACAGGTGCTGGTCGCCTTCGACGCCAGCGTCAACCAGGCCGAAGTGCGGCAGGCGCGCGCCGAGCTCGGCATCGCCCGCGCCAATTTCGAGCGCAACGCCGATCTCGCCAAGCAGAAGTTCATCTCCGATCGCGCGCGCGACGAATCGCAGGCCAACGTCCAGGTGCTCGAGGCGCGTCTCGCACTGGCCGAGGCCCGCCTGTCCAAGCTCGAAATTCGTGCTCCGTTCTCCGGCGTGGTCGGCATCCGCAACGTCAGCGTCGGCGATTATGTGAAAGACGGCGCCGACCTCGTCAACCTGGAAGACATCTCCAGCGTCAAGGTGGACTTCCGCATCCCCGAGCGCTTCATCGACATGGTCAAGCGCGGCCAGTCGCTCGAGGTCGCGGTCGATGCCCTGCCGGGCAAGCCCTTCCTGGCGCGGGTGGAAGCCATCGATCCCCAGATCGACAGCAACGGCCGCGCCGCACTGCTGCGCGGCCGCATCGACAACCCCGAGGGCAGGCTCAAGCCCGGCATGTTCGCCCGCGTGCGCCTGATCCTGTCCGAGCGCGAAAATGCGCTGATGATTCCCGAAGAGGCGATCGTCCCGCAAGGCGACAAGGTCACGGTCTGGAAACTGGCCGACGGCAAGGCGGTACGCACCGAGGTCAGGACCGGGTTGCGCCGCGAAGCCCGGGTCGAGATCACCGAGGGCCTGCGCGCCGGCGACCAGGTCATCGTCGCCGGTCAGGTCCGTCTCTCGCGCGACAACACCCCGGTGCGGGTCATCAACGGCGGCGCCGGCGTCCAGGAAGCCAAGCCGAACGCGGCCGCGCCGCGCGCCACCGCCAACGGCTGAGGAACATCCATGGTCCTGTCCGATATCTGCATCCGCCGTCCGGTGTTTGCGACGGTAATGTCGCTGATCATCCTGCTGGTCGGCCTGGTCAGCTACAACCGGCTCGCGGTGCGCGAGTATCCGAAGATCGACGAGCCGGTGGTGACGGTGGAAACACGGTATCCGGGAGCGAGTTCCGAGATCGTCGAGTCCCAGGTGACCAAGCCGATGGAAGACTCCATCGCCGGCATCGACGGCATCGACGTGCTGACCTCGATATCCCGCGCCGAGCAGAGCCAGATCACCGTGCGCTTCCGTCTTGAAAAGGATCCGGATTCCGGCGCCAACGACGTGCGCGACCGTGTCTCGCGCGTGCGCTCCAAGCTGCCGCAGACGATCGAGGAACCGGTGATCGCCAAGGTCGAGGCCGACGCCCAGCCCATCATCTGGCTCTCCTTCTCGAGCGAAAAGCTGAACGCGCTCGACCTGACCGACATCGCCAACCGCATCGTCAAGCCGCGCCTGCAGCTGCTGCCCGGCGCCGCCGACGTGCGCATCGGCGGCGAGCGCAAGTACGCGATGCGGATCTGGCTCAACCGCGACAAGCTCGCCTCCTACAACCTGACGCCGGCGGATGTCGAGGAAGCCCTGCGCCGCCAGAACGTGGAAGTGCCCGCCGGCCGCATCGAATCCCGCCAGCGCGAGTTCTCGGTGGTGTCGCAGACCGATCTCGCCACGCCGCAGCAGTTCGAGGACATCATCGTCCGCAATGTCAACGGCTATGCGGTGCGCATCCGCGACGTCGCCAGCGTCGCCATCGGTCCGGCGACCGAGCGCAACTCGGTGCGGTTCAACGGCCAGAGCGCGGTGTCGCTCGGCGTGATACGGCAGGCGACCGCCAATCCGCTCGAACTGGCCAGCTACGTCAAGGCGGAGCTGCCCAAGCTGAACGAGGAACTGGCGCCGCAGGGAGTGAACATCTCCATCTCCGTCGACAACACCGTGTTCATCGACCGCTCGATCAGGTCGGTCTATCAGACCATCCTCGAGGCGGTGATCCTGGTGGCGCTGGTGATCTTCGTGTTCCTGCGTTCGCTGCGCGCATCGATCATCCCGCTGGTCACGATTCCGGTATCGCTGATCGGCGCGTTTGCGCTGATGACGCTGTTCGGTTTCTCGATCAACACGCTGACCCTGCTGGCGCTGGTGCTGGCGATCGGCCTCGTCGTCGATGACGCGATCGTGGTGCTGGAGAACATCTACCGTCACATCGAAGAGGGCATGCGGCCTTTCGAGGCCGCGCTCAAGGGATCCAGGGAAATCGGCTTCGCGGTGGTCGCGATGACGCTCACGCTGGCCGCGGTCTACGCACCGGTCGCTTTCACTCCCGGCCGCACCGGCCGCCTGTTCGCCGAGTTCGCGATGACCCTGGCCGGCGCCGTGATCGTCTCCGGCTTCGTCGCGCTGACGCTGTCGCCGATGATGTGCTCCGTGCTGCTCAAGCATCAGCCCAGCCATGGCAAGGTGTATCAGGCGGTGGAGAACGGGCTCAATGCGATGACGGCCGGCTATCGCCGCCTGCTGTCGATCTCGCTCCGCATGCGGTGGCTGGTGATACTCGTCTACCTGCTGGTGATCGGTGCCCTGGTCTGGCTCGGCACCGGCATGAAGAAGGAACTGGCCCCGGTGGAAGACCGCGGCACCATCTTCACCGCGCTCACCGGACCCGACGGTGCCTCGCTCGAGTACACCGAAAAATACGCCCGCCAGCTCGAACAGATCGCCGCCGAAGTGCCCGAGATCGACCGCGTCTTCATCATCGCGGGCAATCCCACGGTGGAGCGCGGCGTCGCCTTCTTCCGCACCGTCGACTGGTCCGAGCGCGACCGCAGCACGCTAGACATGATCAGGGAAATGCAGCCGAAGATGGCTGCCGTTCCCGGTGTGCTCGCTTTCCCCAATGCGCCGCCTTCGCTCGGGCAGTCCATCCGCGAGCGCCCGGTCAACCTGGTCGTACTGACCAACGAATCCTACGGCGAGCTGCAGAAAGTGGTGCAGGAGATCGTCGCCGAGGCGAGCAAGAATCCAGGCCTGTCCAACATCGACACCGACCTGCGCCTGAACAAGCCGCAGGTCAATGTCGAAGTCGACCGCGACAAGGCCGCCGACGCCGGCGTGCAGATCGAGACCGTCGGACGCACGCTGGAAACCATGCTCGGCGGCCGCAACGTGACCCGCTTCAAGAAAGGCGGCGACCAGTACGATGTCATGGTGCAGATCGAGAACGCCGGCCGCACCGCGCCCGACGACATCAGCAACATCTTCGTGCGCGCGCCCGGCAAGAACGGGCAGCCTGACCAGATGATCCCGCTGTCGAGCCTGCTCAAGGTGCGCGAAACCGTCGCCCCGCGCGAGCTCAACCACTTCGGGCAGCGCCGCGCCGCGATCATCTCGGCCAACCTGGCCAACGGCTACACCCAGGGCGAAGCGATCGAGTTCATGGAAGAGACCGCCGCCCGCATCCTCAAGCCGGGCTACGCGACCGACCTCTCCGGCTCCTCGCGCGAATACCGGTCTTCGGCCGGCAGCCTGGTGCTGACCTTCGTGCTCGCGCTGGCCTTCATCTACCTGGTGCTGGCCGCGCAGTTCGAAAGCTTCATCGACCCCTTCGTCATCATGCTGACCGTGCCGCTGTCGATGGCCGGCGCGCTCGCGGCGCTCAAGTGGAGCGGCGGCACGCTCAACGTCTACAGCCAGATCGGCCTGATCACCCTGGTCGGCCTGATCACCAAGCACGGCATTCTGATCGTGGAATTCACCAATCAGCTGCGCGAGCAGGGCCGGGAACTGCACGACGCCGTGAAAGAAGCGGCCGTCCTGCGGCTGCGACCCATTCTGATGACCACCGGCGCCATGGTGCTCGGCGCGGTACCGCTCGCGCTGGCCACCGGCGCCGGCGCCGAATCCCGTATCCAGATCGGCTGGGTGATCGTCGGCGGCATGACCTTCGGCACACTGCTCACGCTGTTCGTGGTGCCGACTTTTTATACCTTCTTCGCCCGCAAGACGGCGCACCAGCCCGACGCGCAAGCCGGGGCGACCGTGCCGGCGCAGGCGCACTGATCACCGAACCATGCGACAAATCGTACTCGACACCGAAACCACCGGCCTCAACCCCCGCTCCGGCGACCGCATCATCGAGGTCGGCTGTGTGGAGATCGTCAACCGCCGGCTCACCGGCAACAATTTCCACACCTATATCAACCCCGAGCGTGATTCCGAAGAGGGCGCGCTCGCGGTCCACGGCCTGACCACCGAATTCCTCAGCGACAAGCCGAAGTTCGCTGAGATCGCGGGCGAGCTGCTCGACTATGTGCGCGGCGCCGAAATCATCATCCACAACGCCCCCTTCGACCTCGGCTTCCTCGATGCCGAATTCGAGCGCCTCGGCCTGCCGCCTTTCGCCCAGCATGTCGAACAGGTCAGCGACACCCTGGTCCAGGCCAAGGAGCTGCATCCCGGCAAGCGCAACTCCCTCGACGCGCTCTGCGACCGCTACGGCATCTCCAATGCCCACCGCACCCTGCACGGCGCCTTGCTCGACGCCGAACTGCTCGCCGAGGTCTACCTCGCGATGACCCGCGGTCAGAACAGCCTGAGCATGGACCTCGGCGGGATCGAGCAAGAGGCCGGCGCAGCCGCGGTCGAAGACGTCCCGCTCGGCGACATCGTCGTGCTGCGCGCGACAGAAGACGAACTCGCCGAGCATGAAGCCCTGCTCGACAAGCTGGACAAGGAAGTGAAGGGCAGCTGCGTCTGGCGCGCCCAGCCGGCAGAAATTGCGAGTTGATAGTCTGCAGTATCTCCTCTATAATGCGCAGCTTCCTCGGACAGTTAGCTCAGGGGTAGAGCACCGCCTTCACACGGCGGGGGTCACTGGTTCAATCCCAGTACTGTCCACCAGAATTCCGAAGGCCCGCAGCGATGCGGGCCTTTTTCATTTCCGCCATTCTTCCGCCTTTCGACTGGAACGGGTTTTTCCGCTTGATGACTAATCAGCAGGAGGACGATTCGTCTATGTTGAACAGCCAAGACCAGACGCCGCGGAGCCGGCTGTCCGCCCTGATCGTGCATGTGTGGCGTCTCGCGATGCCGCTCTGGATGTTTCGGGATGCGCACCGCGGCACTGTCGAGCAGCGCATTGCCAACTATCGCTACAACCGCGCTCAGCGCAAGGTGCTGCCGTTCTATGTGTGGAAGTGGGTGGGAATCGCTTTCTGCCTGCTGCAGATCACCCGGGTATTGTCGGCGCCGCTGCCCGATGCGGCGAGCGGCGCGGTGAGCGTCTCGGTCCTGATTTTCTGTACCGGCGCGGGGATAGGTTTTGCGCTGTCGTGCGTGGTGATCGCCGTGCTCGGCGCGAGCTATCTGTACCTGAGTTGCGTGGAACGCTAGTGCTTAGAACAGGCGGGTGATGGCGTACCAGGTGAGGCCGATGCTCGTCGCCGCCGATGCCAGCATGCAGGCGACGGCCTGCAGTTTGTTGTAGTTGAAGCCACGGGTGACGGGAGCGACGCGTGCGTTGTGTTCTGCCGTTCTCATTTTGTCTCCTGTTGAAGTGTGGCAACGAGTGAGATTCATTGTATAGAAGCGCTGACGGGAAGCAATAGTCCAACAGGCAACTTTTCAGGAATTTCGACGGCGGCAGGCAAAAAAAACCCACGGCGTTGAGGCCGTGGGTGAATCCAATTCAAGAAGAGTTGGAGGAGACGGGAATAACTATATCGCCCGGCCCTTCCTGCGTCTGCTTTCGTCTGGCAATATCAGATATAGAATTTCCGTATATCAACTGGTTACCGTCTTCCGCTTGCCCGCGGGCCTGGTCTGGCCCGGCTTGCGGGCGGTCGGCGCGAACTGTCCCCGCTGCGAATTCGGTTTGAACCCCGACGGGGACTTGAACCCGGCCGGCTGGAAGTTTTTCCGCGGCGCCGCACCGGGTGCGGGACGGGCGGTTTGCGGACGGGGCTGGTCGCTGCGCGGAACGAGATGACGGTCGCTGTTGCCGATCAGGTCGCTTCGTCCCATCCGCTGCAGCGCCTCGCGCAGGATAGGCCAGTTCTCCGGGTCGTGGTAGCGGAGGAAGGCCTTGTGGAGTCGCCGGATCTTGCCGGTGCGGACCGTTTCCACGACTTCTGAGTCGGCGCCGACCTTGTGCAGCGGGTTGCGGCGGCCGTGATACATCGCCGTGGCCATGGCCATCGGTGTCGGCAGGAAGGTCTGGACCTGGTCCAGCTGGAAGTTGTTCTGCTTCAGCCAGAGGGCCAGATTGAGCATGTCTTCGTCGGTGGTGCCGGGGTGGGCCGCGATGAAATACGGGATCAGGTACTGTTCCTTGCCGGCCTCGCGCGAATAGCGCTCGAACATCTCCTTGAACCGGTAGTACGCGCCCATGCCGGGCTTCATCATCTTCGACAGCGGGCCTTCCTCCGAATGCTCCGGTGCGATCTTCAGCAGTCCGCCCACATGGTGAGTGACGAGCTCCTTCACATACTCGGGCGAGCGCACCGCGAGGTCGTAGCGCAGGCCCGAGCTGATCAGGATCTTCTTGATGCCGGGGATGGCGCGCGCCTTGCGGTAGAGCTGGATCAGCTTGCCGTGATCCGTATTGAGGTTGACGCAGATGCTCGGGTAGACGCACGACAGGCGCCGGCAGGATTGCTCGATCTGCTTGTCCTTGCAGGCCAGCCTGTACATGTTCGCGGTCGGCCCGCCGAGGTCCGAGATGGTGCCGGTAAAGCCCTTGGTCTTGTCGCGGATCAGTTCGATTTCGCGCAGGATGGACGGCTCCGAGCGGCTCTGGATGATGCGGCCCTCATGCTCGGTGATCGAGCAGAAGGTGCAGCCGCCGAAGCAGCCGCGCATGATGTTGACCGAGAAGCGGATCATCTCCCAGGCGGGAATGCGCGCATTGCCGTAGACGGGGTGCGGCGCGCGGGCATAGGGTGCGTCGAAGACGCCGTCCATTTCATCCATCGCCAGCGGCAGCGGCGGCGGGTTCAGCCAGACGTCGCGTTCGCCGTGTGCCTGGACCAGCGCACGCGCATTGCCCGGATTCGATTCCAGATGCAGCACGCGGGATGCGTGGGCATACAGCACCGGGTCATCCTTGACCGCTTCATACGCCGGCAGGCGCACCACCGTGCGGCTTCGCTGTTCGCGCAGCGCGGCCTGTCGTTCTTCGCGGCTCAGGATCATGACGGGCTTCTCGACAGGCTTGCTTGCCGCGTCATCCGTCGCGCAGGACGCATCCTTCGTTTTCATCTCGTACGGATCCGGATGCGGATCGACGCGTCCCGGCGTGTCATAGCGGGTCGAGTTCACCTCGGCCCAGTCGTCCGACGGTTTCCAGCCGCGCGGCACCATGAAGGCCGTGCCGCGCAGGTCGCGAATGGACTTCACCGGTTCGCCCGCGGCTACCCGGTGCGTCAGCTCGACCAGCGCGCGCTCGGCATTGCCGTACAGGAGAAGGTCGGCCTTCGAATCCGGCAGCACGGACCGCCTGACCTTGTCAGACCAGTAATCGTAGTGGGCGATGCGGCGCAGGCTGGCCTCGATGCTGCCGATGATCACGCCCGCGTCGGGATACGCCTCGCGCGCACGCTGGGCGTAGACGACGACCGCGCGGTCGGGACGCTTGTTCGGTTCGCCGCCCGGGGTGTAGGCATCGTCGGAGCGGATCTTCCGGTCCGAGGTATAGCGATTGATCATCGAATCCATGTTGCCGGCGGTGATGCCAAAGTACAGATTCGGCTTGCCGAGGGCGCGGAACGCCTCGGCCGACTGCCAGTCCGGCTGGCTGATGATCCCGACGCGGAAACCCTGTTTCTCCAGCAGCCGGCCAACCAGCGCCATGCCGAAGCTGGGATGGTCGATGTAAGCGTCGCCCGTCACCAGGATGACGTCGCAGCTGTCCCAGCCGAGCGCATCCATCTCGGCGCGCGACATGGGCAGGAACGGCGCCGGCGTCGTGTATTCGGGCCGGTAACGCGGGTAGGAGAAAAGGTTCTTGGGCGTGTGCATGGTGGGGCGGATTGTACCGGAAGCAAATAGCGCCGGCAGGCGGAGCCATATGACCGCGGAGCAGCGCCGGAGTTGCCGGAACTCGCGCTGCAGGGGTTCATCCAAATCTGTTCACTTATGGAAGCAACAAGAAAGGAGAACGTGATGGAAAAGAATGAGATGCAGCAACGCTTCAGCCACGCGGAGGAAATGATTCACCGGGCTGCTCAGCGCTGCCAGGTGGTGGACTCGGTGCCGCTGGACCTGAAGGACAGCGTGCAGCAGCTGGACCAGAAGGCGATTTATGCGCGTGAATTGCTGCGTTCGCAGGATGACAACCAGATCAGGCAGTGTGTCGAGGACCTGGAAGAACTGGGCGACCGCGCCAAGGATGCCTGTGAAAGCGCTCCTGCGGACGTCGACAGCGAACTGCGCGAAGCGGTAATGCAGGCGCACCGGGAGCTGTCGGAACTCAAGCATCAGCTCCACTGAAGACTCGCCTTCCGCTCGGTGGCGGAAGGCGTCAACTTGCTTACTTCGCTGCCGGTCCGTCCGGCAGCACGACATTCACATCCAGCACTTCGAGATTGCCCTGGCGGTCGAGCGAGATCTTGATGTCCTCGGCGTTGACCTTCGCATACTTGGAGATCACTTCGATCAGTTCCTTGTGCAGGGCGGGCAGGAAGTCCGGGCCGTCGCGGCCGTTGCGTTCGCGGGCGATGATGACCTGCAGGCGTTCCTTCGCGGTGCTCGCGCTTTTCGGCTTGTTATTGAACAGGAATGAAAGCAGCGACATGTCACTTACCCTTGAAGAGTCTCTGGAACAGCCCCGGCTTCTCGTACGAGACGAAACGCAGCGGCACCTCGGCGCCGAGGAAGCGCGCGATAACGTCCTTGTAGGCTTCCGACACGTCGCTGCCTTCGATGTGGATGGCCGGGTTGCCCTGGTTGGACGCGTGCAGCACGGACTCGGATTCCGGGATGATGCCGATCAGCGGAATGCGCAGGATCTCCTGCACGTCGGTATAGGACAGCATCTCGCCGGCTTCCACGCGCTTGGGCACGTAGCGGGTGATCAGCAGGTGCTCCTTGACCGGCTCCTCGCCGTTGAGGGCGCGACGGGACTTGGCCTGGATGATGCCGAGGATGCGGTCGGAGTCGCGCACCGACGACACTTCGGGATTGGTCACGACGATGGCTTCGTCGGCGAAGGTCAGTGCCATCACCGCGCCGTGTTCGATGCCCGCCGGCGAGTCGCAGACGATGTATTCGAAGCCCATCTTCTTGAGCTCGTTGAGTACGCGCTCCACGCCTTCTTCGGTCAGCGCATCCTTGTCGCGCGTCTGCGAGGCGGGCAGCACGTACAGGTTCTCGCAGTGCTTGTCCTTGATGAGCGCCTGATTCAGCGTGGCTTCGTTGTTGATCACGTTGATCAGGTCGTACACCACGCGGCGTTCGCATCCCATGATCAGGTCGAGGTTGCGCAGACCGACGTCAAAGTCGATCACGACGGTCTTGTGCCCGCGCATGGCCAGGCCGGTGGAGAAGCTGGCGCTGGAGGTGGTTTTGCCGACACCCCCCTTGCCCGACGTAACAACGATGATTTTGGCCACAGACTGACTCCTTGAATAAAAAATAACTAGGCGCGAACGGATAGTACATCGATCCGGTCGCCTGCAAGACGAACCTGGGCCGGCTGCTTGGCCAGCTCCTTGGGAATCCCCGACTCGAAGGTGCGGTAGACGCCGGCAATCGACACCAGCTCCGCTTCCATGCTGAGCGCGAAAATCCGTGCCTCGGCGTTGCCCGTCGCGCCCGCCAGCGCCCGCCCGCGCAGCGGCGCGTAGACATGGATGCTGCCGTCGGCGATGAGTTCGGCGCCATTGTTGACGATGGCTGTGACGATGAGGTCGCAGCCCCGCGCATAGATGCGCTGTCCCGCCCGTACCGGGGTGTCGACGATCATTGCGCTGGATGCGGCCACGGCGACGGGGGCGGGCGCTGCGACCGGGGCCGGCACGGGCGCCGGTGCGGGAGCCGGCGCGGGTGCGGCGGCGGCTTCCTCCTGCCGGGGACGCGCCAGCGTGTCGATGCTCAGGCCGCAGGCCACGATCGCCTCATGCTGCCCGGACTGTGCGCCGCGCACTGCGACCGGGTTCAGGCTGTAGGTCTTGAAGAGGGAGATCAGCGCGGGCCAGTCGGGCGTCGCGGCGGACAGGTCGCAGTCGCTCACGTCGAGCACTGCGAACTCGTTGTCGAAATAATCGGGCGCGCCGCCGGTCATCGACTTCATCGCTGCATCGAGCGCGCCGGCGTCGACCGTGCGCAGGATGACCGCGACAGCGACGACGGTTGAAATCTTGATCTCAATCGGCTTGCTGCTCTGGGCTTTTGACATAGATGCTAATTGGGTAAGGGAGAGCCGCAGCCGCCAGGACGGCGGCAGTGGCCGCGTCGCGGCGGCTGGCAGATGGAGCGGATACGCCGAAGCCCCGGGGCTCTTTTGTTCGCGCGGTATTATACCCGCAGCCATTGCGGGTGCTTCCCGCCGGGCCGCGAATTTACACCGCTGTTACAGGACTAAAAGTGCCAGGCCCGCGTTACAGGGCGGTACGCAGGGACATGAGTTCGGGGAAGAGGACGGTCTCCAGCATCTTCTTGAGGTAGCTGACTCCGGCGGTGCCGCCGGTGCCGGTCTTGAAGCCGATGATGCGCTCGACGGTCGTCACGTGCCGGAATCGCCAGAGGCGGAAGGCGCTTTCCAGGTCGACCAGCTTTTCGCCCATTTCATACAGGCCCCAGTGGGCCTCCGGGTTGCGATAGACCTGCAGCCAAGCCGCCTCGACCGATGCATCGGCGCAGGCCGGCCGGGTGGAGACGGATTCCAGCCGGCCCGGATCGATGGCAAACCCGGCCCGCGAGAGATGGCGCAGGACTTCATCGTACAGCGAGGGGGCATGCAGGATGGCCTCCAGCCGGGCATGCGCCTCGGGCACCTTCGCATGCACCTGCAGCAGGGCGGTGTTCTTGTTCCCCAGGATGAATTCGATCTCCCGGTACTGGTAAGACTGGAAGCCGGACGACTGTCCCAGCGAGGGGCGGATCGCACTGTACTCGGTCGGCGTCATGGTGCCGAGCACATCCCAGGCATGCACCAGCTGTTCCATGATGCGCGCCACCCGGGCCAGCATCTTGCAGGCCGGCGCCAGCGAGTCGGCACGTATCGCGGCGAGCGCGGCGTGCAGTTCATGCAGCATCAGCTTCATCCAGAGTTCGCTGGTCTGGTGCTGCACGATGAAAAGCATCTCGTTGTGGTCGGTCGATCGCGGGTGCTGCGCGCTGAGGATCTGTTCCAGGCCGAGATAGTCGCCGTAGCTCATCGTGTCGCGAAAATCCATGCGCGCGTCGTGCCAGGCGCCGTCCGTTTTCGTGTCTTTCATCGTCATTCCTTCAGGTGACCGCGTCGCGCGGTGCCTCGGTATCGTAGGCCCGGTTGTCAAGGATGTCGGCCAGGATGTCGACCGCGTCCCAGACGTCGACGAAGCGGGTGTAGAGCGGCGTGAAGCCGAAGCGCATGATGCCCGGTTCCCGGTAGTCGCCTATCACCCCGCGGCCGATCAGGGCCTGCATTACCGCATAACCGTGCGGATGCGCGAAGCTGACCTGGCTGCCTCGCTGTCCATGGTCGCGCGGCGTGACCAGTTCCAGCGGGTGATGCGCGCAGCGCTGCTCGACCAGGCGGATGAACAGATCGGTGAGCGCCAGGGACTTGGCGCGGATCCGCTGCATGTCGGTGCGCAGGAAAATGTCGAGGCCGCACTCCACCATGGCCAGCGACGCGATCGGCTGCGTGCCGCACAATGCGCGCCGGATGTCCGGCGCAGGGGAGAACTCGGGCTGCATCACGAAGGGCGAGGCATGCGCCCACCAGCCGGACAGCGGCTGGCGAAAGCCGGCGAGATGCCGCGGCGCGACCCAGAGAAACGCCGGCGCGCCGGGGCCGCCGTTGAGATACTTGTACGTGCAGCCGACCGCATAGTCGGCACCGCTCGCCTCCAGCGCCAGCGGGACGGCGCCGGCGGAATGCGCAAGGTCCCAGACCGCAAGCGCGCCGCGTTCGTGTGCCAGGGCGGACATGGCCTCCATGTCGTGCATGTGGCCGGTGCGGTAATTCACGTGGGTGAGCATCAGCACGGCGGTGCTGTCATCGACCGCCGCGGCAAGCTCTGCCGGGCTGTCCACGAGGCGCAGCCGATATCCCCGGTCGAGCCAGGCGGCAAGCCCCTGGGCGATATAGAGATCGGTCGGAAAATTGCTTCGCTCGCTGACGATCACCTTGCGCTTGTCGTCGCGTTCCGCCTGGCTGTGCAACGCCGCGGCCAGCACCTTGAACAGATTGACCGAGGTGGAGTCGGTCACCACCACTTGTCCGGCGCCCGCCCCGACCAGCGGCGCGAGCTTGTCGCCCAGGCGTGTGGGCAGCGTGAACCAGCCCGCCTTGTTCCAGCTGCGGATCAGACCGTTGCCCCATTCCTCGCCTATCAGCTCACGCGCGCGTTCCAGCGCCGCACACGGACGCGCGCCGAGGGAATTCCCGTCCAGGTAGATCACGCCCCGGGGCAGTTCGAACTCCGACCGCAGCGCCGCCAGTTCGTCGTGCGCATCCAGCGCCAGGCAATGTTCGCGCGAGAGGCTCATGCCGCATCTCCCTGTGTCTGCGGGAGAGGGCGCAGGATGGCGCGTACCGGGCTGGCATCCATGCCCGCGAGCTTCAGCGGCAAGGCGATCAGTTCGTAATCGCCGGCGGCCACGTCGTCCAGTACGATGCCCTCGAGGATCGCCATCTGGTGTGCGTGCACCCGGTGATGTGCATCCATGGTCTTCGACTCCTGCGGATCGAGCGAAGGCGTATCGACGCCGATCAGGCGCACGCCATGCGCCGCGAGCAGGTCGACGGTCTCCGGCGCCACGCCCGGAAAATGCTTGTCCCAGGCGTCAAGCGGCGCGCGCCGGTAGGTGCGGAGCAGCACCCGCGCGGGTACGCCGTCGAGATACGACCGCAGATGCGACGGCTCCACCCGCTCGGCGCCGATGCAATGGATGACGCGACAGGCGCCGACATAGGCATCGAGGGAAACCTCGTCGATGGTGCGTCCTTGCCGGGCGAAGTGAGACGGCGCGTCGCAGTGGGCGCCCGTGTGCGTCGACAGGGTGAGCCGGCTCACCCTGACCGGGCAGCCGTCGCCGATCTGCCAGGTCGTGCTTGCACTGAAGGACGTGTCGCCTGGCCACACCGGGAGGCCGGGATGGACCGCGGGTGTGATATCGAGAATAGGGGAGGGCATGTCGGTCTCGGTTTGTGGGCGATGGACAGATGGTAGTGCGAAAGCCGCGCGAAATGCTGCGGAAATGAAGCGGCGGATTGGCTGAGAAATGAATAAAATTGCGAGAAACTGAACTACGACGACGAAAGATTGCAATGACACTGGACGCCATGGATCTCAGGCTGCTGCACTTCCTGCAGGAGGACGGCCGCATCAGCAATCTCGAGCTTGCGGAAAAAGTCTTCCTGTCGCCATCGGCATGCCTGCGCAGGGTGCGTCAG
This sequence comes from Noviherbaspirillum aridicola, assembly GCF_019656455.1. Classification (GTDB taxonomy): domain Bacteria; phylum Pseudomonadota; class Gammaproteobacteria; order Burkholderiales; family Burkholderiaceae_D; genus Noviherbaspirillum; species Noviherbaspirillum aridicola. Next base: position 61,516 of record NZ_BPMK01000018.1, on the reverse strand, counting down.
CTGGAGGAGAAAGGCGTGATCGCGCGCTACGTCGCGCTGCTCGATCCTTCCCGCGTCGGGCTGGAGGTGGACGCCTTCGTCCAGGTCACGATGCGCCGCGACGTCGAGCAGTGGCATGAAAACTTCAGCGCCGCGGTGCAGACCTGGCCGGAGGTCGCGGGTGCGTACATCATCACCGGCGAGGCCAACTATCTGCTGCGCGTGCGGGCGCGCTCGCTGAAGCACTTCTCCGCATTCGTGCTGGACAGGCTCTACAAGACGAAAGGCGTGCTCGACATCAGGTCCAACATCGTGCTGCAGAACCTGAAGGACGATCACGCGATTGCTGCCTCGCTGCTGTCGGGCGAGTGAAAAAAAACGCCCGCATGACGCGGGCATTTTCGACTGGGTGCGGGCCGGAGATCAGACGCCTGCCACCTGGCCCCACTCGCCCTCGGGGCGCTCCTGCTGGGCCAGCTGTTTCGCCTTTCTCGAGGCGACCTGCTTGGCGCGCGAACTGGAGGGCGGGAGGCGGCGCAGCGTCTTCAGCGAATCCAGGTCCTTGATGCCGATGGAGCGCTGGTCGACGGAGATCAGTCCGATCTCGTTGAAGGCCGACAGCGTGCGGCTGACGGTTTCCAGGGTCAGGCCGAGGTAGCTGCCTATCTCATGGCGCGTCATGCGCAGGTTGAACAGCTTGCTGGAATATCCCATCTCGGCATAGCGTTCCGACAGGTTCACCAGAAAGCGGGCGACCCGTGCTTCCGCGCTCAGCGCGCCGAGCATGCTGACCATGGCCTGCTCGCGCACCAGTTCACGGCTCATCACGCTGTACATTGCGTGCTCGAACTCGACATGTGCGCGCCCGAGCGCGGTCAGTTTCTTGAAAGGCAGAAGAATCAGGTCGCAGTTCGACAGCGCCACCGCCTCCGACGCGTATCGCTTGGTGTGAATCCCGTCGACACCGAACAGGTCACCCTTCATCGGGAAGCTGAGTACCTGTTCATTGCCGAATTCGTCGATCAGCACGGTCTTCAGGAAACCGGAGTGCACGATGTACAGCGTATCGAAAGGCTGGCCTATGGTGTGGATCCTTTGGCCGGTCTTGAACTGCACATGCTGGAACAGCAATTCCTCGTCCGTATGTATGGCTGCGGAGGGGATGCGCAAGACGTCGCACAGTTCCTTCAGGTTCGACCACAGTTTTCCCTGTCGCTGCCAGCCTGCTTCAGTGGAGGTGGCGTGCAACGTGGAGTTTGCCTCCACGCGGGAATCGGACGTTTGCGTTGACAGCATGGTCATCTCCTAAATCACTGTGTCAATGGTTGCGCATGCTGAAAGGAGTAAGGCGGCTCCGTGGAGTAAGCAACTGTTCCACGGAGCCGCCGACTTGCTTGCCTGTCATGCATGGAAGAGAAGAGCCAGTATCGCAATCGCAACTGGTAATTACTATCGGCTTGGGCTGAATTGGGTTGTAAGAATGGATTTATCTTTGTCAGATAATTCTTACAAGCGGCGAGCGTGTTTTCCTAATCGCGCGGCAGGGCCGCAGGCCGTGCCGCGCGATTAGGAGCAGGTAGGAAGGGGGAAAACGCGGGGAGAAGGGTGCGAAGCCGGTTCAGTTCTTCAACGGCCCGAGCAGCCGATGTTGCACTGCATACTGCACCATCTCGGCGAGCGAGTTCATGTTCATCTTGGTCAGAATGCGGGTCTTGTGCGTGCTGACCGTCTTCGCGCTCAGATGCAGGACTTCCGCGATCTCGGTAATCGACTTGCCGCTTACGAGTAGGGTGAATACTTCGAACTCGCGATTGGACAGTTGCTTGTGCGGCAGGTCTTCGTTGGCCGGCATCACGTCCATGGCCAGCTGTTCGGCCACTTCCAGGCTGATGTACGGACGGCCCGAGGCGACCTTGCGGATGGCGCTGACCAGCTGCGTCCCGGCGCTTTCCTTCGTCAGATAGCCGCGCGCGCCGGCGCGGATCGCGCGGACGGCATACTGTTCTTCCTCGTGCATGGTCAGGATGAGAATGGGCAGCTTCGGCACTTCATCCTTGATCTGCCGGATCAGCTCCACGCCGCTGCGACCCGGCATGGAAAGGTCCAGCATCAGCAGATCGAATCCACCCTTGCGTACATGGGCCAGGGCCTCGAAGCCGTCGACGGCCTCGCCCACCACCTCGATGTCATCCGCACCGTCGAGGATGCGTTTGAGACCTTCGCGCATGATGGTGTGGTCATCGGCGATTACGATACGGATCATAGAACGTGGTCAGGTGATTTGTTCGGGGGAGAAAAACGACTCGATCGGAATCGATGCCTGAATGGTAACACCATACGGCGGCTCGTTGCGAATGCTGATTGTACCGCCGAGCACGAAGACGCGTTCTTGCATGGCAATCAGACCGTAACAGCCCGGCTTGTTCTCGCTGCCTTCGGGCATGCCAACGCCGTCGTCGCGCATCATCAGCAGGACGTGGCCGGAACGGCGATGAAGGTGAATCTGCACCGAGCGTGCGTGCGAGTGGTGCTCCACGTTCGACAGTCCTTCCTGGACGAGCCGAAACAGCGCGGACTGTATGGTGTCGTCGAGCTTCGCATCCATGCCGGAGCTCTCGATCGTGCAGGTGATGCCCGTTCTTTTCCTGAGATTTTCCGCCATCCATTCCACGGCGGGCAGCAAGCCGAAATCGTCGAGCAGCGGCGGGCGCAGGGTGGACGCCATGTTTTTCGTCATGGCGATGATGTTGTCGAGCAAACCCTGCATCCGTGCCACGCGGGCGGGCACCAGCTTGCTCTCGTTCGGCAGGCTGTGTTCCAGCCAGTCGAGGTCGAGCTTGAGCACACTCAGCCGCTGTCCGATGTCGTCGTAAAGCTTGCGGGAAAAGCGGCGCTTTTCAATTTCCACCGTCTTCTGGGTGGTCGCCGCCCAGCGGCGCAGATCCGCCGGGAGTGCCGGTTTCCGGCTGTGTTCCGCGGCTCTGCTGTCCGCTCCGCCGGGGGCGATCAGGGCAAGAAAGGTTTCGCCCTGAATGGAAACCCGGGCGATGACGGCAGTGAGGCTGAAAAGCCGGCCGTCGGAACGAAGGCCTCTGAGCGTCGAGGTGGTGCCGAGTCCCAAAGCCTTGTCTTCACCCTGCGAAGGCACCAGCATCTCGAGCGGGCGGTCGAGCAGTTGCGCGGCCGTGTAGCCGAACAATTGCTCTGCCCGGGAATTGACCAGCACGATCCGGCGTTCGGCGTCGATGATGATGACACTGTCCATCGCGGACTTGATCCGCGAGAGCAGGGAGGGGCTTAACTTGTTGGCCGGAAAGCGCGACAGCGTCGTGATGGAATTCGACAAACGTGGGGCGCTCTTTTCCAGTTGGGTAGTCATTGCATAGTCTGCCCAGACACGGGCAGGAAGTCAGTACTGTCCGAAAATCGGGCCGGGACGGCCGTGCGGATACTCGCGATCCGAAGAGGTGCTGGACGCGCAAACGCGTTCGACGGCTTCGATGCTAAGGGCGGCCATGACCGCGTGTTTTGACAAATGACGCATATGCTCGAACTTTCCGATGCAGGCCCCGCTTCACTCTTTCAATGCACGACCGAGGAATCACTGCAAGCATGCGGATATGACCGTACGTGCAGAAAACCGATGAATGAACAATGCGACAGTTTGATGACGGACAATCCGCTGCGGGCAGGGGTAGACAGACCGGTAAACGGAAAAAGGGCTTGCGCTTTCGCGCAAGCCCTTGCAATTTTTTGGCTCCCCGACCTGGACTCGAACCAGGGACCTGCGGATTAACAGTCCGTCGCTCTACCGACTGAGCTATCAGGGAACAGAGCCGCTATTATAGGCCGATCTTTCCGGAAATGTCAAAGAACTGGAAGATGTTCCGCGGGAAGAAAGGTTTTCGGTGGCGGCCTGGTTCTTTTAGAGCACCTTCGCGATCGCGTCGACCACGTAGTCGATGTTCTTCGAGTTCAGCGCCGCCACGCAGATGCGGCCGGTATCGACTGCATAGACCGAATACTCGTTGCGCAGGCGTTCGACCTGGGCCTTGGTCAGGCCGGAATAGGAGAACATGCCGCGCTGGGTGATCACGAAATCGAAGTTCTGATTCGGGACCTTTGCCTTGAGTTTCGCCACGAGAGCCTGGCGCATTTCGCGAATGCGCACACGCATTGCTGCAAGCTCTTCTTCCCACAGTGCGCGCAATTCCGGCGTCGCCAGTGCGGTGGCGACGACCTGGCCGCCGTGCAGGGGCGGGTTGGAGTAGTTGGTGCGAACGACCCGCTTGAGCTGCGACAGCACGCGTGCCGCTTCTTCGGTGCTTGCCGCCACAATGCTGAGGGCCCCAACGCGCTCGCCGTACAGCGAGAAGGACTTGGAGAAGGAGTTCGAAACGAACAGCGGGCCGCCGGCCTGCGCGAACTGGCGCACCACCCTGCCGTCGGCATCGATGCCGTCGCCGAAGCCTTGGTAAGCCATGTCGAGGAAGGGGATCAGTCCGCGGCCCGTCACCACCTCGATGACCTGCTTCCATTGCTCGTCGGTCAGGTCCGCGCCGGTGGGGTTGTGGCAGCAGGCATGCAGCAGAACGATCGAGCCTGCCGGCATCGACTGCAGCGCGCCGAGCATGCCGGCGAAGTTCACGCCGCGCGTGGCCGGATCGTAGTACGGATAGCTGTTGACGACGAAGCCGGCGGATTCGAACAGGGCACGATGGTTTTCCCAGCTCGGATCGCTGATCCAGACCTGAGAGTCGGGTGCGAAGCGCTTCAGGAAGTCGGCGCCGATCTTCAGGGCGCCGGTGCCGCCGATGGCCTGCACGGTAATCGCACGTTTCTCTTGTACGACCGCGCTGTCGGCACCAAATACGAGTTCTTGCACCGCCTTATCGTACGCGGCCAGACCGTCGATGGGCAGATAGGTGCGGGGAGCCGCCTTTTCCAGCAACTGGGCTTCCGCCTTGCGCACGCACTCCAGCAAGGGCACCTTGCCGTTGTCGTCGTAATAAACGCCGACGCCGAGGTTGACCTTGTTCGGATTCTTGTCCGCGTTATAGGCTTCGGTGATGCCTAGGATCGGGTCGCGGGGCGCCATGTCGACGGCGCCGAAGAGGGAGGCGGTTTGCGGTTGGGTCATCGTGATAACATGAAAAATTGGCTGCGAAGAGGTACGAACAGGTACTTGGGCAGGCCGGTTGCGGTGGACTTTACCTAAAAAAACCAAGAGCTTACGTGCAACTATTTATTCTACCAAAGGTCGAATTCAGATGGCAGATTTATCCCAGGTTTCCAGCCCGATCGACGAGTCGAAGATCGTCACCTTCCCTGATTCGCCCTACCGACTCTACCAGCCTTTCCCGCCCGCCGGGGACCAGCCGGGTGCGATCGCCAAACTGGTCGAAGGCGTGGAGGACGGACTGTCGTTCCAGACACTGCTCGGCGTGACCGGTTCCGGCAAGACTTACACGATGGCCAACGTCATCGCGCGCCTCGGCCGTCCCGCGATCGTGTTTGCGCCGAACAAGACGCTCGCCGCGCAGCTCTACAGCGAATTCCGCGAGTTCTTCCCGCAAAACGCCGTCGAGTACTTCGTCAGCTACTACGACTATTACCAGCCTGAAGCCTACGTGCCGCAGCGCGACCTGTTCATCGAGAAGGATTCCTCGATCAACGAGCACATCGAACAGATGCGGCTGTCGTGCACCAAGTCGCTGATGGAGCGGCGCGACGTGGTCATCGTGGCGACCGTATCCGCGATCTACGGTATCGGTAATCCGAACGAGTATCACCGGATGATCCTGACCCTGCGGGCCAAGGACAAGGTCAGCCAGCGCGATGTGATCGCGCGGCTCATACAGATGCAGTACACCCGGAACGAAATCGATTTCGGGCGCGGCACCTTCCGCGTCCGCGGCGACACGATCGATGTCTTCCCAGCGGAACACGCCGAACTGGCACTGCGCATCGAAACCTTCGACGATGAGATCGACAGCCTTCAGCTGTTCGATCCGCTGACGGGGCGCGTGAGGCAGAAGATTCCGAGGTTCACGATCTATCCCGGTTCGCACTACGTCACCCCGAGGGAAACCGTTCTGCGGGCGATCGAGAGCATCAAGGAAGAGCTGCGGGAGCGTCTCGAGTTCTTCCGCAAGGAAGGCAAGCTCGTGGAAGAGCAGCGGCTCGAGCAGCGCACGCGCTTCGATCTCGAGATGATGCAGGAGATCGGATTTACCAAGGGCATCGAGAACTACTCGCGCCACCTGACGGGCTCCAGGCCGGGCGAGCCGCCGCCGACTCTGGTCGACTACCTGCCGCAGGATGCCGTGATGTTCCTTGACGAGTCGCACGTGCTGCTCGGCCAGCTCAACGGCATGTACAACGGCGACAGGGCGCGCAAGGTCAACCTGGTCGACTACGGCTTCCGGCTGCCTTCGGCGCTCGACAACCGGCCGCTGAAATTCGAGGAGTTCGAGCGCAAGATGCGGCAGACCGTCTTCGTCTCGGCCACCCCCGCCGAATATGAGGCGACGCACGCCGGCCAGGTGGTGGAACAGGTGGTGCGTCCGACCGGCCTGGTCGATCCGCAGATCATCGTGCGTCCTGCCAGTTCGCAGGTGGACGACCTGATGTCGGAGATTACCGATCGTGTGAAGAAGAACGAGCGGGTGCTGGTGACGACGCTCACCAAGCGCATGGCGGAGCAGCTGACCGAGTTCCTGGGCGACAACGGAATCAAGGTGCGCTACCTGCACAGCGACATCGATACCGTCGAGCGCGTGGAGATCATCCGCGACCTGCGCCTCGGCACTTTCGATGTCCTGGTCGGCATCAACCTGTTGCGTGAGGGCCTGGACATCCCCGAGGTGTCGCTGGTCGCCATTCTCGATGCCGACAAGGAAGGCTTCCTCCGGTCGGAGCGCAGCCTGATCCAGACCATCGGGCGGGCCGCGCGCAACCTCAACGGAACGGCGATTCTCTACGCCGACAGGATGACCGATTCGATGCGGCGCGCGATCGACGAGACCGAGCGGCGCAGGCACAAGCAGCTTGAGTTCAACAAGGCCAACAACATCACGCCGATCGGCGTCAAGAAGCAGATCCGCGAACTGATCGATGGCGTCTACAGTCCGCAGGAGGCCCGCGCCGAGCTGCTCGTCGCGCAGGAGCAGGCCCGCTATGAAGGCATGAGCGAGAAACAGGTGAGCAAGGAGATCAAGCGGCTGGAAAAGCTGATGGTCGAACATGCGAAGAACCTGGAGTTCGAAAAGGCGGCGCAGGTGCGCGACCAGCTGCATCTGCTGAAGGAGCAGCTGTTCGGCGCGCCCGGCGCCGACAACGTGGTCTCTCTGACCGGCAAATAGTTTTCCCGCTGTTGCCGGCACGGTTAGAATGGCGCGGTTTGTCGACCGCTGCCATTCATGACCGCCCACATTCCCGCCCAGATCATCGACGCGCTGACGCTTGCTCACCCATCCTGGCATCCGACCCTCGAAAAGGGCCTGCGCGAACTAACCCTCGCCGACCCGGCCTACCTTCCGGCGCTCGCCGCGGGCAGCTACCTGCCGACGCAGGGACGTCTTTTCGCCGCATTCCGGCTGCCCTTCGATGCGGTCCGCTACATACTGGTCGGGGAAGGGCCGTATCCCCGGGAAGCGAGCGCGACCGGAGTCTGTTTCATGGACGGGGCGGTGGAAGCCCTCTGGTCGGCAAATGGCTTGTCCAAGCAGGTCAACCGCGCGACTTCTCTGCGCAATTTCATGAAAATGCTGCTCGTCGCGGACGGCTGGCTGTCGGAAAGCGATACGGGTGCGGCGGCGCTGCAGGGCGTGGCAAGGCGGTCGTCGCAAGACGATTCATGCATCCAGGGACTGCCGGAGTTGCAGGCCAATCTGATCTCCCATGGTTTCCTGCTGCTGAACGCCAGCCTGGTCTTCCGCGCCGATGTGGCGCCGGTCAAGGATGCGAGGGCCTGGCGGCCGTTTCTCAAGGTCGTGCTCGAAAGCCTCGCTGCGCGTGAGCGGCCCGCCACCCCGACCCTGGTCCTGTGGGGGAAAATCGCCGAGCAGCTGGCCTCGCTGGACGTGACCGGCCGCTTTCCGACTGTCCGCTCCGAGCACCCGTACAACTTGTCCTTCATCGCCAACAAGACCATGCAGGACCTGTTCGGGCCGATGCGCCTGCTTCGGAAGCCGAGCTCATCGCGGGTTTGACGCATCTCCACCGCAGGCCAGATTGCCGGGGCTTCCCTCGCCGGCGGCCGGCGGGATTTGACGTCGCATAATTTCGTTTTCGCTGCTTGCTACACAATCCATGTCAGGGCGTCCAGCGCGCCTGCTCGTGGGGTGGAGCATGAACCAGAACGGAAAATGCGCGGTATTGTTTGTCTGCATGGGGAATATATGCCGGTCTCCGACGGCGGAGGCGGTGATGCGCAAGTATCTTTCGGACGCCGGCCTCGCCAGCCGTGTGGTCGTCGACTCCGCCGGCACGCACGACTACCACGTCGGCTGTCCTCCCGACCCGCGCGCCCAGGCCGCCGCCCGCAAGCGCGGATATGACCTTTCATCCTTGCGTGCACGACAGATCACGCAAGCCGACTTCCAGCAATTCGATCTGCTCATCGGGATGGATTTCAACAATCTCGAGGTGCTGCAGCGTCTGTGCCCTCCCGCGCAGAAAGGGAAGCTGGGGCTGCTGATGGCCTATGCCCAGCGCCACAATGCCACCGTCGTGCATGATCCCTATTACCGCGGAGGCAAAGACTTCGAGCTTGTTCTTTCGTATATCGAAGATGGTTGCATGGGACTGATGCAATCCCTGGTGGCCCACGGCGCCTTGTCGGGATAGGAGGGGGAATATGCGCGGATACCGGCCTGTCATCATCGCGGCAATCCTGATGCTTTCTTCAGTCGCAGCGAAGGCCTCGGACGAGGTTGGCCTGACGGCGGACATCAAGAGTGACACGCAACCGGGCCGTGCCGCGGCGCCCTGGCTGTTGTTCGGCAACGCCGGCGCCGGCGGGGTGGATTATCTCTGGACAGGCGCTTACCGTCCCGACGAAGAAGCATACGGCGTCGGCTACCGCTGGCGGAAATTCAGTTTCGAGCAGCTGTCCTCGGGCCCGGCGGCGGAGAGGATCGATGCCAGACTTTACCGGACCCGCATCTCCCGCCTGTCCTACAAACCCGCCGACAATCTCGTTTTGCAACTGGCCAGGGGCAAGATAAGCGGACTGGACCATCTGATGGCGGACGAGAGCTTGCGCAGAACCGCCGTCTCGGCCAGCCATGTCTTCGAACACGGCGGGGTACGGCTGGAAAACATGCTCGCATGGGGGCGCAGCAGCAGGAAAATGCGGCAGTCGACTTCCGGCTTTCTGCTGGAATCGACCGTACGACTCCCCGGCGCTCATACGCTCTTCGGCCGGCTCGAGCAGGTCGGCAGCGACGAACCCGGACTCGGCGAAGTCCTGACGGACAGGTCCAGGGTCAACAGGCTGAGCATCGGCTACGTGCGCGAGCTCGATACCGGCCCGGGAGCCCGCCTTGAATTCGGCGGTTTCGTCAGCCACTATCGCCTGCCGCACACCGTCGGTCAGGGGCAGGGCGATACCCTGCTGTACATGATGGTTGCGCGCCTGCGCCTCAGGTAAAAGTCCCCCTGCGCCAGCGGCGCGATTATGAAATAATAACGCGTTGCATTTTGGCAATTGGCGGCGGCTCGCCATCATTTCGCTCCGCGCCAATACCTGACAAAACTACTCAACTTTGTTATACTTGACCAAAATCTTCGGGTACTCGGGAAATTACGCGGGGCCCCTGTTTTCGGGAGTTGAGAGTTTATGCGTTTGACCACCAAGGGCCGGTTTGCCGTGACTGCCATGATTGATCTGGCGCTGCGCCAGGACAAGGGGCCGGTCACGCTGTCGGCGATCAGCCAGAGGCAGGAAATATCGCTGTCGTATCTCGAGCAGCTTTTCGGCAAGTTGCGACGGCATGAAATCGTTGAATCGGTACGCGGTCCCGGCGGTGGATATACGCTGGCAAGACGGGCGGAAGATGTGACGGTGGCCGATATCATCATTGCCGTCGACGAGCCGCTCGACGCCACCCAGTGCGGTGGCAAGGAAAACTGCCATGGCGCCAGTCACGAGCATGGCACGCGCTGCATGACCCACGACCTGTGGGCGACTCTCAACGCGAAGATGGTCGAATACCTGGACTCGGTTTCGCTGAAGGATCTGGTCGATCAGCAGCGGCAAAAGAGTGCGGAACAGAATGTTGTCGTGGTGCCCCGTCCGCCGGTCGCCGCTTGATAGGAGTAAAGCAGAATATGAATGCCCCGTTGGAAAAAACCTTGTTGGATACGATCAAGGCGCCGCACTTCCCGATCTACATGGATTATTCGGCCACCACGCCGATCGATCCGCGCGTCGCCGACAAAATGATTCCCTATCTGCGCGAGCAGTTCGGTAACCCGGCTTCGCGCAGTCACATGTACGGCTGGACGGCCGAAAAGGCGGTGGAGGAAGCGCGCGCTCATGTGGCTGCGCTGGTCAACGCCGATCCGCGCGAAATCATCTGGACCTCTGGCGCAACCGAAGGCAACAATCTTGCGCTGAAGGGCGCCGCGCATTTTTACAAGACCAAGGGCAAGCACATCATCACCGTGAAGACCGAGCACAAGGCGGTGCTGGACACGGTGCGGGAGCTTGAGCGCCAGGGTTTCGAAGCCACCTACCTGCAGCCGCAGGACAATGGCCTGATCACCATTGAGCAATTGCAGGAAGCCATTCGTCCGGACACGATCCTGGTGTCCGTCATGCTCGTCAATAACGAGATCGGCGTCATCCAGCCGATCCCGGAAATCGGCGAGCTGTGCCGCGCCAAGGGAATCATCTTCCATTGCGATGCGGCGCAGGCGACCGGCAAGGTGGCCATCGACCTCGAGAAATGGAAGGTCGACCTGATGACTTTCACTGCACACAAGACTTATGGTCCGAAGGGCATCGGCGCCCTGTACGTGCGTCGCAAGCCGCGCGTGCGCATCGAGCCGCAGATGCACGGCGGCGGTCACGAGCGTGGCCTGCGCTCGGGCACGCTGCCCACGCACCAGATCGTGGGCATGGGTGAGGCTTTCCGTCTGGCGAAGGAAGAGATGGACACGGAAATTGCGCGTATCCGCGCGCTGCGTGACCGTCTCGCCAAGGGACTGATGGAAATCGAAGAGGTGTATGTCAACGGCGACATGGATCACCGCGTCCCGCACAACCTGAACGTGAGCTTCAATTTCGTCGAGGGCGAATCCCTGATCATGGCGATCAAGGACATCGCGGTTTCCTCCGGATCGGCTTGTACTTCGGCCAGCCTGGAACCATCTTACGTATTGCGTGCACTTGGCCGCAGCGACGAACTCGCGCACAGCTCGATCCGCTTCACCATCGGCCGTTTCACGACCGAGGAGGATATCGATTTCACGGTCAACCTGATCAAGTCCAAGGTCGGCAAGCTGCGCGAACTGTCGCCGCTGTGGGAAATGTACAAGGATGGTATCGACCTGAGCACCATCCAGTGGGCCGCGCACTAGGCGCGGAACAAACTCAAGTCATTAGGAGCACAAGATGTCTTATTCGGAAAAAGTTCTCGACCACTACGAAAACCCGCGCAACGTCGGCTCGTTTGAAAAGGGCGATGCAACGGTCGGCACCGGCATGGTCGGCGCGCCCGCATGCGGCGATGTGATGAAGCTGCAGATCAAGGTCGGCGCCGACGGCGTGATCGAGGATGCGAAGTTCAAGACATACGGCTGCGGCTCGGCGATCGCGTCGTCCTCGCTCGTCACCGAATGGGTGAAGGGCAAGACGCTCGACGAAGCCATGTCGATCAAGAACACCCAGATCGCCGAAGAGCTGGCACTGCCGCCGGTGAAGATCCACTGCTCGATCCTGGCGGAAGACGCGATCAAGGCGGCGGTCAAGGACTACAAGGACAAGCACGGCAGCAGCGGCCATGTAGCCGAGGCGGCCTGAGCGGAGCCGATCCGCAACCGGAGAAAGAAGCAAGCATATGGCAATCACACTGACGGAAAAGGCTGCCAAGCACATCACCCGCTACATCGAGCGGCGCGGCAAGGGGCTGGGCCTGCGCCTCGGCGTGCGCACCACCGGATGCTCCGGCCTGGCGTACAAGCTGGAGTATGTCGATGAGAGCGCTCCCGAGGATGCAGTGTTCGAATCGCACGGCGTGAAGGTGTTCGTGGATCCGAAGAGCCTCGCTTACATCGACGGCACCGAGCTCGATTTCGCGCGTGAAGGGCTGAATGAAGGATTCCGCTTCAACAACCCGAACGTGAAGGACGAGTGCGGCTGCGGCGAGAGCTTCCGCATCTGACAGTCCGGCGGTCCGTGCCCTTGCGGCATGCCGCAGTCCACAAGCCTGTTCGTCCGCGTACAGGCTTTTGTTTTAAGTTGACATGCAAAACCACTTCGAACTTTTTCACTTGCCGCAGCGCTTCGCGGTCGACATGAAGGCGCTGGAGGCGGCATATCGCGAGGTCCAGAGCCGGGTCCACCCCGACAAGTTCACCACCGGGACGGACAGTGAAAAGCGGGTGGCGCTGCAGTGGGCGGCGCGCGCGAACGAGGCGTACCAGACGCTGAAAAATCCCTTCAGGCGTGCGGCATATCTCTGCGAACTCAATGGTGTCGATCTGCAGATTGAGTCGAACACGGCGATGCCGACGGCTTTCCTGATGCAGCAGATGGAGTGGCGCGAAGCGCTGGACGAGGCGAGGGACGCCGGTGACGTGCAGGCGCTCGACCGCCTGGACAAGGACTTGCAAGCGGCGAGAAAGGCCAAGGTCGCGGAGATTGGCGCCCTGCTGGACAGCAATGAATATGACGATGCCGGAAAGCTGGTGCGGCAGCTCATGTTTCTCGACAAGCTCGATGAAGAAGTGCAGTCCGTTTTTGAAAAGCTCGAAGGCTGAGGAAAGTGTCTTCCGAGGCGACGAGCAGAAAGTACTGAACAGGTAACATGGCCTTACTCCAAATATCCGAACCCGGGATGTCAACCGCGCCGCACCAGCGGCGGCTCGCCGTCGGCATCGATCTCGGCACCACCAATTCGCTGGTCGCCACGGTACGCCACAGCATTCCCGAAGTCCTCAATGACGAGGAAGGCCATCCACTGCTTCCGTCCATCGTGCGTTATCTGCCGAACGGGAATGCTCATATCGGCTACAAGGCGCAGTCTGCCCAGACCACCGATCCAAAAAACACCATTGTTTCGGTCAAGCGTTTCATGGGACGCGGCCTGAAGGACATCGCCTACGCGGAGAACCTGCCGTACGACTTCGTCGATGCCCCCGGCATGGTGCAATTGAAGACAGTCGCCGGCATCAAGAGTCCGGTCGAAGTCTCGGCCGAGATTCTCGCCACCTTGCGCCAGCGTGCGGAAGACGCCCTGGGCGATGAACTCGTCGGGGCGGTGATCACGGTTCCTGCGTATTTCGACGACGCGCAGCGGCAAGCCACGAAGGATGCCGCGAAACTGGCCGGCCTGAATGTGCTGCGCCTGCTCAACGAACCGACGGCGGCCGCCATTGCCTATGGCCTGGACAATGGATCCGAGGGCATCTACGCGGTGTACGACCTGGGCGGCGGTACCTTCGACATCTCCGTGCTCAAGCTCAGCAAGGGCGTGTTCGAAGTGCTTGCCACCGGCGGCGATTCGGCGCTCGGCGGCGACGACTTCGACCACCGCCTGGTGTGCTGGATGATCGAGCAGGCGAGGCTGGCGCCGCTGTCCGACAAGGATACCCGGCTGCTGATGGTGAAGGCGCGTGAAGCCAAGGAACTGCTGTCGACCCAGGCGGAGACGAGCATCGATGTGGTGCTGGGCTCCGGCGAAGAAGTGCATCTCATCCTGTCGGCGGAGACTTTTGCCGAGATCACCCGGCATCTCGTGACCAAGACCATCACGCCCTGCCGCAAGGCCCTGCGCGACGCCGGGCTGTCGGTGGATGACGTGGACGGAGTGGTGCTGGTCGGCGGGGCGACCCGCATGCCGCACATCCGCAAGGCGGTGGGCGATTTCTTCCAGACCACGCCGCTGGCCAATATCGATCCCGACAAGGTGGTCGCGCTCGGCGCCGCGATCCAGGCGAATCTGCTCGCCGGCAATCGCGCGGCCGGCGAAGAGTGGCTGCTGCTCGACGTTATCCCGCTGTCGCTCGGGATTGAAACCATGGGCGGACTGGTGGAAAAGGTCATCCCGCGCAACTCGACGATTCCCTGCGCAAGGGCGCAGGAATTCACGACTTTCAAGGATGGGCAGACCGCGATGGCAATCCACGTCGTGCAGGGCGAGCGGGAGCTGGTGAGCGACTGCCGCTCACTGGCCCGTTTCGAATTGCGCGGCATACCGCCGATGGCGGCTGGCGCCGCGCGCATTCGCGTCACCTACCAGGTCGATGCCGACGGCCTGCTGTCGGTATCGGCGCGGGAGCAGCGCTCCGGCGTCGAGGCCTCGATTTCAGTCAAGCCGTCCTATGGATTGGCGGACGACGAAATCGCCCGCATGCTGCAGGACTCCTATCGCTCGGCGGAAGAAGACATGAAGCTGCGCGCATTGCGCGAAGAGCAGGTCGAGGCGGAGCGGATTCTGCTGGCGACCCAGTCGGCGCTCGACGCGGATGGCGAGCTGCTGTCCGAGCAGGAGCGGGAGGCTCTGGGCAGGCTGATGGACGAGGTTCGAAACGGCATCAAGGGCAGCGATCACCTGGCGATCAAGTCCTCCGTGGAGGCGCTGGCCAGGGGAACGGAAGAGTTCGCGGCGCGGCGCATGGATCGCAGCGTGCGCGCGGCGCTCTCCGGCAAGAAGCTGGACCAGCTGGCCTGACAGCCGTACTCGTCAACCGGATTTCAATACAAGGAAAAAATAGTGCCGCAAATCGTCGTACTGCCACATGAGAAGCTGTGTCCTGAAGGCGCGGTCATCGACGCGCCTTCGGGCAAGTCGGTCTGCGATGTCCTCCTCGATCACGACATCGAGATCGAACACGCCTGCGAGAAGTCCTGTGCCTGCACCACCTGCCACGTAGTGGTGCGCGAAGGCTTCGATTCGCTGAACGAGCCGGAAGAGAAAGAGGAAGACTTGCTCGACCGGGCCTGGGGGCTCGAAGCCACCTCGCGGCTGTCATGCCAGGCCCTCGTCGGGGACACCGACCTCGTGGTCGAGATTCCCAAGTACACGATCAACCAGGTCAGCGAGAATCACTGAAGGGTGGCGCGATGAAATGGACAGATACGATACGCATCGCGGAAGAACTGTATGAGAAGTATCCGGATGTCGATCCCCTGACGGTCCGGTTTACGGATCTGCACCGGTGGGTATGCGAACTCGACGGTTTCGACGACGACCCGGCACGGTCCGGCGAGAAGGTGCTGGAAGCTATCCAGATGGCCTGGATAGAAGAGGCACGCTGACCGGCGCATCCCTCACGCGACCATCACGCGTCCCGCAGGGGCAGCGACACCATCAGAGTCGTTCCCTTGCTCTTGTCCCCGGTGATCGAGAGCCCTCCGCCCAGGGCGCTGATGCGTTCTTCTATCCCGACCAGGCCAAAGGAGTTTGCCTTTCTGCGGCAGGACGGGTACATGCCGACGCCGTTGTCGGCGATGCGCATCCACAGGTTCCTGTCCTCGCGGTAGACGCTGATCTGCACCGCAGTGGCCTGTGCGTGGCGCTGCACG
Source organism: Noviherbaspirillum aridicola (assembly GCF_019656455.1). Taxonomy (GTDB): domain Bacteria; phylum Pseudomonadota; class Gammaproteobacteria; order Burkholderiales; family Burkholderiaceae_D; genus Noviherbaspirillum; species Noviherbaspirillum aridicola. Next base: position 45,780 of record NZ_BPMK01000018.1, on the reverse strand, counting down.
TTGTTGAGCGATTCCTGGAGGATGCGGAAGAGCGCGGTTGCGCAATTGTCGTCGAGCACGACGTCGTCTTCCATCTCCAGCGAACAGCGAATGCCGGTACGCCGGCGGAAGTCCTGCACCTGCCATTCGATCGCGGCGTTCAATCCAAGGTCGAGTACCGCGGGACGCAGGTTGTTGATGGCGGCACGCACCGCCCTGATGGTCGCGTCGATGTGGTCGAGCGCGACCTTGACCCGTGCATTGAGCCTGGGATGCGATTTCTCGGTGCGCGTATGCAGCATCGCCACATCGAGGCGCAGTGCCAGCAGGTTCTGGCCGAGGTCGTCGTGTATCTCCCGCGCGATGCGCTTGCGCTCGTCTTCCCTGACTTTCTCCTGATAGGAAACGAGATGCCGCAGCAGCTGCCGTGAATGGCGCAGCGCCTCTTCGACTTTCTTGCGCTCCGTGATATCGATGCTGCTCCCGATGTAGCCGAGAAAACGGCCGCTCGGCGAGAAGCGCGGCACGCCGTGCGCAAGCATGTAGTGATAATGCCCGTCCTGGCGGCGCAGCCGGTACTCCATGCTGAAGGCCTCGCGCGCCTCGAAGGCGGCCGACTGAATTGCCGTGCATGCGCTGCGGTCGTCTTCGTGTATGCCGCCAAGCCAGCCGGATCCGAGTTCTTCATCCAGCTGCCTGCCGGTGAAGTCCAGCCACATCTTGTTGAACCACAGGTAGTTCTGGCTCGGTCCGGTAATCCAGATGAGCACCGGCGCGGAGTCGGCCATCAGCCTGAAGCGTTCCTCGCTCTCGATCAGGCCGAGTTCGGCCTGACGCCGTTCGCTGATGTCGCACAGGACCAGGCTGCACGCCTCCCCGGTCACATCGGCGCTGGCCTCCACATGGGCAAAGAAGGGCTGGCCATCGCTGTCGAGGAAGCCCAGTTCGCAGGTCTCCTTGCTGGCCCCCAGGAATACCTGTTCCAGAAACACGGCGTAGGCGAGCCGCGCGTCGGAGGAGATGTAATCCTCCAGCCGCCGGCCCCTGAGCGAAGCGCGGGTGACGCCGAGCATCCCTGCCGCCATCACGTTTGCCTCGAGTATGAAGCCGTGAAAATCCAGGCGGAAGTAGGCGACGGGCGCGGAATTGTAGAGATCGGTATAGCGGGCGATGGTCTGCTGCAGTTCGAAGAAGCGGAGGGCGCTGCTGTCCGCCTGCGCTGCGGGAACACCGCTTTCCTCGGCGCGTGCATAGGGCGGGACGACGTCAGGGACGGCCGACAGGTACTTGCTGTCGCCGCTGCGGCGCTGGGGGGGCGGAACGCGGATCGCAGTGTTTTTCATGTCGCTTGGCGCAAGCCGGATGGAGATTCGGCTTGAGTAATATCAAAAAGACAAGTATGCGGACGTGTTCAGGCGAACGCAAGCGGTCTGTGTCTTTCTACCCACGCCGGCGGGGTAACAGACTGCGGATGAAAACGCGCCGCAGGCATATGGGGAAATGAAAGGGGCGGCGAATTCGCCGCCCCGGGTCTCAGGCTAGCCGCGCGCAGGAGGGAATCAGGCGCGGGAGGTGAGGCGGCCGTCGACCACACGGACGCGGTCGCCGACATTCCAGCCCGGCTGCTGGGCGTAGCTGAACATGCGCGTGTCGCCGTCTTCCATTCGTACCCGGACCTGGTATGAAGTGGTGGCGCGGGTACGCTTTTCGATCTCATTGCCGGCGTAACCGCCGCCGACGGCGCCCGCCACGGTTGCCAGCTTGCGGCCATTGCCGCCGCCGACCTGGTTGCCGAGTACGCCGCCGAGTACCGCGCCGGCCACCATGCCGACGCCGGAACCCTGGGCAGGCTGGGTGATCGCCTGGATGTCGACCACCTGGCCGCAGCTATGACAGATCGCGGGGGCCGCGGCGCGGGCCGGTTCGGCATAGCTCGCATGGCGCGGCTGGGATTCCTTGACCACCGCCGGCCGGCTCACGCTTTTCTTCGGCGCCGGCGCCGGCTCTTCCGGTTCGGCCTTTGCCAGCTTAGAAGGAGCGGGCGGCTGCGGCGCGGTCTCAACCAGGGCCGCGGGGGATGAGGCGGCGGCGGCTGCGCCGACCGAGTCGGCGACCGTTGCCGACGGCGCGCCCGTTCCATGTGAACTGGGCAGCATGCCGGTCATCGCGGCGATGCCCGTGAGGCTGACCAGCATGACCGAGATGGATGCGCCGGCGACCAGCGGGTGAATGCGCGCGGGATTCTTTTGGATTTCCATATCTGCCTCCTTGGCGATAAAACCTCGAAAAATTCGATGGAGTAATTATCGAAGAGGGGCTGCCGGCCACATAGGGCCGCTGCGTATCACCTGTAAGGCTTTGTAACACGTGCGGCAATAAAAAAGGGGCCAACGGCCCCTTGAGTGCGCGATGCGCGGCGCTCAGTCCTCGCGCCGCAGATGCGGGAACAGGATGACGTCCCGGATGTTGGGCGAGTCGGTGATCAGCATCATCAGGCGGTCGATGCCGATGCCGCAGCCGCCGGTCGGAGGCAGGCCGTACTCCAGCGCGCGAATGTAGTCGGCGTCGTAGTACATGGCCTCTTCGTCGCCGGCATCCTTGGCAGCGACCTGCGCCTGGAAGCGGGCCGCCTGGTCTTCCGGGTCGTTCAGCTCGGAGAAACCGTTGGCGATCTCGCGCCCCGTGATGAACAGTTCGAAGCGTTCGGTGATGCCGGGGACGGTGTCGGAGGCGCGTGCCAGCGGCGATACTTCGACCGGGTAATCGATGATGTAGGTCGGATCCCACAGCTGGGATTCCGCCGTTTCTTCGAACAATGCCAGTTGCAGCGCGCCGAGGCCGGCGCCGGCAAGCGCTTCGACCTTGTAGCGCGTCTTCAGCTCTTCGCGCAGGAAGGCGGCATCCTTGAGCTGATCGCTCGTGTACTGGGGAGCGTACTTGTTGATCGCCTCGACGATGGTCATGCGCTGGAAGGGCTTGCCGAGGTCGAGTTCGCGACCCTGGTACGAAAGCAGGGATGTGCCATGCGCGTCGACCGCCGCCTGCCGGATCACGGCTTCGGTGAAGTCCATCAGCCACTTGTAGTCGACATAGGCGGCGTAGAACTCCATCATCGTGAATTCCGGATTGTGGCGCGGGGACACGCCTTCGTTGCGGAAGTTGCGGTTGACTTCGAACACGCGTTCGAAGCCGCCGACGACGAGGCGCTTCAGGTAGAGCTCTGGCGCGATGCGCAGGAACATCTGCATGTCGAGCGCATTGTGATGCGTGATGAAGGGCTTGGCCGCTGCGCCGCCGGGGATCGGATGCAGCATCGGCGTTTCGACTTCCATGAAGCCGTGCTCGGCCATGAAGCGGCGGATCGACGACATCGCGGCGGTGCGCGCACGGAAGGTGCGGCGGGTTTCCTCGCTGGTGATCAGGTCCACGTAGCGCTGGCGGTACTTGGTTTCCTGATCATGCAAGCCATGGAACTTGTCGGGGAGGGGGCGCAGCGCCTTGGTCAGCAGCCGCAGGCCGGTCACCTTGATCGACAGTTCACCGGTCTTGGTCTTGAACAGCAGGCCTTCGGCGCCGAGGATGTCGCCCAGGTCGTAGTGCTTGAACGCCGCGTGGGTGGCTTCCCCCGCGTTGTCGTTGGTGATGTAGAGCTGAATGCGGCCCTCCGCGTGCTGGCCCGAGGCGTCCTGCAGGGTCGCGAACGAGGCCTTGCCCATCACCCGCTTGAGCATCATGCGGCCGGCGACCGACACCTTGATCTGTTTCGGCTCGAGTTCTTCGTTGCCCAGTTCGCCGTACTGTGCATGCAGATCGGCCGCCTTGTGCTGCGGACGGAAGTCGTTCGGGAAGGCGACCCCCTGCTCGCGCAGGGCGGCCAGCTTGGCGCGGCGCTCGGCGATGATCGCGTTTTCGTCCTGCGCGGCGGCGTGTTCGTTCTGGTTGGTCATTGTCGGTTCGAAATGGCGGTTGTCGCTTTACACGCCCTGCTTGAGCGAGGCGGCGATGAATTCGTCGAGGTCGCCGTCAAGCACTGCCTTGGTGTTGCCGGTCTCGAAATTGGTGCGCAGGTCCTTGATGCGGGACTGGTCGAGCACGTAGGAGCGGATCTGGTGACCCCAGCCCACGTCGGTCTTCGAATCCTCGAGCTTCTGCTGCTCGCTCATGCGCTTGCGCAATTCCTGTTCGTACAGGCGGGACTTCAGCATTTCCCAGGCTTCGGCGCGGTTGCGGTGCTGGCTGCGGTCGTTCTGGCACTGGACAACGATGCCGCTCGGGATGTGCGTCAGGCGCACCGCGGAGTCGGTCTTGTTGATGTGCTGGCCGCCCGCGCCGGAGGCGCGATAGGTGTCGGTGCGCACGTCGGCCGGGTTGATGTCGATCTCGATCGACTCGTCCACTTCCGGGTACACGAAAATGCTGGAGAACGAGGTGTGACGGCCGTTGGCGGAGTCGAACGGGGACTTGCGCACGAGGCGGTGCACGCCGGTTTCGGTGCGCAGGAAGCCGTACGCGTAGTCGCCTTCCACCTTGAGCGTGGCGGTCTTGATGCCGGCGACTTCACCTTCGGACTGTTCCAGTATTTCGACCTTGAATCCCTTGCGCTCGCAATAGCGCAGATACTGGCGCAGCAGCATCGACGCCCAGTCCTGGGCTTCGGTGCCGCCGGCGCCGGCCTGGATGTCGATGAAGCAATTGTTGGGGTCCATCGGATTGGAAAACATCCGGCGGAACTCCAGGTCTTCGACCAGCTTCAGGATCTCCTGGGCATCGCTCTCGAGGGCGGTGAGGGTGGCGTCATCCTGCTCTTCGCGCGCCATCTCGAACAGGTCGCGCGCGTCGGCCAGCTCGGTATCGATCTTGATCAGGGTGCCGACGATGGCTTCGAGGGATTTTTTCTCTTTCCCGAGATCCTGCGCCCGCTTGGGGTCGTTCCAGACGTTCGGGTCTTCCAGCTCGCCGTTGACTTGTTCGAGTTTCTCCGACTTCACATCGAAGTCAAAGATACCTCCGAAGTTCGGTTGACCGGTTGCCAAGGTCGGTCAGGAGGTTGGAGAGGGCATTGATGCGTTCGGCTTCCATGGCGGATTCTTGTGACAATCAAACCCGTGATTATACCCGAGGCCCCCCTCGATATGCGCCCCGGCGCGCGGCATCTCAGGCGGGCTCGGCGTGTTCCACCAGCAGCTGTACGCGCACGGCGCCGTTGTATTCGTTGGCGTCAAGCCGGTAGGCGATGCGGGCACGCTCGGGCAGGTCTTCCGCATGGCCGAACCAGATCGCGTCGTAGCGGCGGCCGGCCTTTTCCAGCGTCAGCTTGAGATGGCGTTCCTTGAGGATGCGCTGGGTGAGCACCCGGAACTCGTCGCAGAACACCGGCGGCGCGAACCCCTGGCCCCAGACTTGCCCGTCCAGCAATTCGATGAACTGCGGCGTGAAATAGGCGTCCTCGAGCGCGCCGTCGGTTTCGATCACCCGCTCGAGCTGGGGCTCGCTCAGCCATTCCCGCCCGACCGACTCGAAGGCCGCGGCGAAATTGTCGAAGGCTTCCGCTCGGATCGTCAGGCCCGCGGCCATTGCGTGGCCGCCGAACTTCTGGATGACGTCGGGTGCGCGCTTGGAGACCAGGTCGAGCGCGTCGCGCAGGTGGAAACCGTTGATCGAGCGGCCCGAACCCTTGATCAGGCCTTCGCCGCCGGGCGCGAAGGTGATCGTGGGACGGTAGAACTTGTCCTTGAGGCGCGACGCCACGATGCCGATCACGCCCTGGTGCCAGCCGTCGTCGAACACGCTGATGGTGGTGCGGTTGCTCGGTTCGAAGCTGTCGAGCATCAGCAGCGCGGTATCCTGCATGCCGGCCTCGATGTCGCGGCGCTCGCGGTTGATCGCGTCGAGCTGCTGGGCGATGGCCCAGGCGCGGCCTTCGTCGTCGGTGGTCAGACACTCGATGCCGAGCGACATGTCGGCCAGCCGTCCCGCCGCATTGAGGCGCGGGCCGAGCGCAAAGCCGAGGTCGAAGGGCGAGGCGCGGCGCGCTTCCCGCCCTGCCGCGCGGAACAAGGCGGCGATGCCCGCATGCATGCGGCCGCTGCGCATGCGCTTGAGGCCCTGGGCAACGAGGATGCGGTTGTTGGCGTCCAGCCGGACGACGTCGGCGACGGTGCCGAGCGCGACCAGGTCGAGCAGGGCGTCGAGGCGCGGCTGATTCTGCGCATCGAAGACGCCGCGCCGGCGCATCTCCGCACGCAGCGCGAGCAGCACGTAGAACATGACGCCGACGCCGGCCAGGTGCTTGCTCGGGAATCCGCAGGCGGGCTGGTTGGGATTGACGATCACGCGGGCGTCGGGAAGGACGGAGCCGGGCAGGTGATGGTCGGTGACGACCACCTCGATGCCGAGCCGGTTCGCCTCCGCCACGCCGTCGACGCTGGCAATGCCGTTATCGACGGTGATGATCACGTCGGGCTGCTTTTCGCGCACGGTGAGCGCCACGATCTCCGGCGTCAGGCCGTAGCCGTATTCGAATCGGTTGGGCACGATGTAGTCGACCCGCGCGCCGAGCGCGCGCAGGCCGCGCAGCGCCACTGCGCACGCGGTGGCGCCGTCGCAGTCGTAGTCGGCCACGATCACCAGCTTCTTGCGGGCATCGATGGCATCGGCGAGAAAGACCGCCGCCTGGTCGACATGCAGCAGGCCGGCCGGGGGAATCAGCGCGCCGAGTTCGCTCGACAGCTCGTCGATCGCGCTCAGGCCGCGGGCGGCGTAGAGCCTGGCGAGCACGGGGTGCACGCCTTGCTGGCGCAGCATTTCGGCGGTGCGGAAGGGAAAACTGCGCGATACGATGCGGGTCATGATACGGGTGGAAGTAGCGGGGTCAGGCCGGGTTTGCGCCAGAATCTGCGCAGCGCGCCGCGGGTGACCGACAGTTGCAGCAGGCGGGTGTCGTCGCTCAGCACAAGGGACAGGCTGTCATGCTGGCCGGATTTTACGCCTTCCAGCAGCGGTGCGAACCACTGAGCCTCGAGTGCCTGCATGCCGGCCAGCCATGTGCCCCAGTCGGAACTCAGCCAGGCATGCGCGAGCGCGTCGAGCACGGCCAGGGTGCGGGTGGCATCGCGGGGAAGCTCCGCGGCGCTGCCGGCGCTGCCCGCATGGCCGGCATAGGGTCGGAATGCCGCGTGCCAGGATGCGAGATTGATGCCGTGGCTGAAGATCCTGGCCGGCGCCCGGGTCTGCGCCGCCGCGCCGCCCCACAGCCAGAGCGAATTGACCGGACGCAGGCCGCGTGCCTCCCGGGCGTCGTTGAGCGGATGGCCGAACCAGTGCATCTGCACTTCGTTCTGAATCTTGCGCCAGGCGCGTTCATGCGGACCCTTCGGCATCCAGATGTCGATGTTGTGGCCGGCGGCCGCATCGGGGGTGGCGGTACGCAGGCCATCCCAGTCGTCGGCCCGCAGGAACCAGGTGAGCGCATCGCCCCATGCGAGCTGCAGCCCGGCCTCGGCGAACAGCGGGGCGGCGATGTCGTACAGTACGCGCGAGTCCGCCTCTTCCAGGGCCAGCTGGCGCTGATCGGTCAGGACGAGGTGATCGCGCGCGATATGGATGTGCACCGGCTGCAGCACGAACCAGCGGCCGACGGCGGGGGACTGACCGAAGGCCTCCAGCAGCAGCGGCGCCAGCGGCGGACTGTCGTCGCCGGCCACCGGCAGTCCGCAGCGCGCGGCGAGCCATCGCTCGTGCGGCAGGGAGCGCATGAATGTATCCGCCGGCTGGACCTCGGGTTCAGGACGCGCGCGGCCGGCAAGCATGGCGAGGGCGGGGGTGTGTAGCTGTTGCAGCAGGTCGACGGCAAGCTCGGCGGGCGGCAGGCTGAAGGGGATCAGGATTTCTGCATGACTCATGCCCGGATTGTATGGCAAACTTCCCGCTTCATCGGATGTTGCCAGGTTGTTCATAAAGTGACCGATCGCAATTCCGCAGCGCGCGGGATGGGCGATGATCGTGGCAATTCTTCAGGAGTCTTTTTTGAGCAAGTCCAGGAATGTCCCGTTCGAATGGCTGGTCGGCCTGCGTTATACGCGCGCCGGACGCCGCAGCGGGCGCAACAGCTTCATCTCCTTCATTTCCATGACCTCCATGATTGGCATCGCGCTCGGCGTCGCGGCGCTGATCGTGGTGTTGTCGGTGATGAACGGTTTTCAGAAAGAGGTGCGCGACCGCATGCTGTCGGTGCTGCCGCACATCGAGGTGTTCGGGGCATACGGCGGCATGCCCGACTGGCAGCTGACCGCCAAAGAGGCGATGCAGCTGCCCGAGGTCAAGGGGGCGGCGCCTTACGTGGCGGCGCAGGCGATGATGATGCGCGACGAGACGGTGCGCGGGGTGATGATCCGCGGCGTGCTGCCGGCGGAGGAGCCGCGCGTGTCGGATGTGGCCGCGCAGGTGAAGCTGGGGCGCTTCGATTCGCTGCAGCCCGGCGAATTCAACATCGTGCTCGGGCGCGAGCTGGCGCGCGGACTGCAGGTGGGGGTCGGCGACCGGGTGACGATGATCGCGCCGCAAGGTCAGGTCACGCCGGCCGGCGTGCTGCCGCGCCTCAAGCAGTTCACCGTCGGCGCGATATTCGAAGCAGGGCACAACGAGTATGACTCCAGCCTCGCCTTCATCCATATCGACGATGCGATGCGCATGTTCAAGCTGCAGGAGCCGACCGGCCTGCGGCTGCGCGTGGCCGACATGCAGCGCGCGCCCGAAGTGGCGCTGGCGCTGTCGCGCACGCTCAGCGGGGATCTGCTGATCCTCGACTGGTCGAAGCAGAACCGGACCTGGTTCGCCGCGGTGCAGACGGAAAAGCGCATGATGTTCATCATCCTGACGCTGATCATCGCGGTGGCGGCCTTCAACCTGGTGTCGACGCTGGTCATGACCGTCACCGACAAGCAGGCCGACATCGCCATCCTGCGCACGCTCGGCGCCTCGCCCGCCTCGATCATGAAGATCTTCATGATCCAGGGCGCCATGGTGGGCCTGCTCGGTACCGCCATCGGCGTCGGACTCGGGGTGCTGGTGGCGCTCAACATCGACGTCATCGTGCCCTTCATCGAGCGGCTGCTCGGCGTTCAATTCCTGTCCAAGGAAATCTATCTGATCACCTCGCTGCCTTCCGACCTGCGCTGGCCCGACGTGTGGACCATCGGCGGCGTCGCGGTGGTGCTGGCCTTCCTGGCCACGCTCTATCCGAGCTGGCGGGCCGCCAACGTGCGGCCGGCCGAAGCGCTGCGCTACGAGTAAGGGACGGGGAAGAAGAATGGAACAGACAGTACTTTCATGCCGCGGGCTGAGGAAAACCTACACCCAGGGCAAATACTCGGTGGATGTGCTCAAGGGCGTCGACTTCGACATCGGGCGGGGCGAACGGGTGGCGATCGTCGGCGCGTCCGGTTCCGGCAAGTCGACGCTGCTGCACCTGCTAGGCGGGCTCGACATGCCGACCGCCGGCAGCGTCACCCTGCTCGGCAAGGACATGGCCCGGCTCGGCGAGCGGGAGCGCGGCGAAATGCGCAACAGCTCGCTCGGCTTCGTCTATCAGTTTCATCACCTGCTGCCCGAGTTTTCCGCGCTCGACAACGTGGCGATGCCGCTGCTGATCCGGCGCGAGCCCCGGTCGGCGGCCCATCACGCGGCACAGGAAGTGCTGGCCCGCGTGGGACTGGCCGGACGCATCACTCACGTGCCTGGCGAGCTGTCGGGCGGCGAGCGGCAGCGGGTGGCGCTGGCGCGGGCGCTGGTGACGCAGCCGGCATGCGTGCTGGCCGACGAGCCGACCGGCAATCTCGACCGCGCGACGGCGCACCGCACTTTCGACCTGATGCTGGAGCTGTCCCGCACGCTCGGCACCGCCTTCGTGATCGTCACCCATGACATCGAACTCGCCCGCCACTGCGACCGCGTCCTGCGCCTGACGGAGGACGGCCTGCATCCCTATGTGGATTGACACCCACTGCCATCTCGACGCCAGCGAGTTCGCCGGAGAGCATGGCGACGTCGCACGCGAGGCGGCACGGCGGGGCGTGCGGAAAGTGGTGATACCGGCCGTGGCGCGTTTCAACTTCGACAGCGTGCGCCGGCTTGCGGCCGAGCATGACAACTGCGTCTATGCGCTCGGCATCCATCCGATCTTCGTGCCGCAGGCCGCCGAGGACGACCTGGATGTCCTGCGCGAAGCGGTGCGTGGGGCGCTGTCCGATCCCAACTTCGTCGCGGTCGGCGAAATCGGCCTCGATTTCTTCATTCCCGCGCTCTGCACCCCGGAGATGCGCGCCCGGCAGGAGCGCTTCTACAGCGAACAGCTGAAGATCGCGCGCGACTTCGGCCTGCCGGTGCTGCTGCATGTGCGCCGCTCGCAGGACATCATCCTCAAGTATCTGCGCCGGATCGAGCCGGCCACCGGCATCGCCCATGCCTTCAACGGCAGCTTTCAGCAGGCGGAGGAATTCATCCGGCGCGGCTTCAAGCTCGGCTTCGGCGGCGCGATGAGCTTTCCGCGCGCCCTGCAGATACGCCGGCTCGCCGGCAGCGTGAGCGAGGAGGCGCTGGTGCTGGAAACCGACGCCCCGGACATCCCGCCTGCCTGGATCCACCCCGGGCGCAACAGCCCGGGGGAGCTGCCCCGCATCGGAGAGGTGCTCGCGCAGCTGCGCGGCATGTCGCCCGGAGAGATCGCGGAACTCACCTCGCGCAACGCCCACGCCGTGCTGACGCGGCTCGCCGGCTGAGGCGATGCGGGCGGCGGCAATAGGCCTGGTGGCAGGCGCCTCATTGCTGCAACAACAATCTGCATTGCTGTCCTGGTATTGGCTTCTGCTGCTGCTCGCGCCAGCGGTCGGCGCGCTGTGCTGCGCCGGACGATGGATCGCAACGCGTAGGGTTCTGCTGCTCGCGGGCGGCACGCTTGCCGGATTCTGCTGGGCCGGCCTGATCGCACACTGGCATTTGCGGGAGACGCTTCCGGCGGATTGGGAGGGACGCGATCTCACGCTGATCGGGACGATCGCCAGTCTTCCGCAGCCGGTGGAGCGCGGCGTGCGATTTCATTTCGCCGTCGAGCGGCAGGTATCGGTGCCGGAATCCGAAGCGGCCATTCCGAAACGGCTGGCGCTTTCCTGGCACGCAGGTGACGAGGAGGAGTTGCCCCGGCTCGCGCCCGGCGAGCGCTGGCAACTCACGGTCCGTCTTCGGCAGCCGCACGGCAATGCGAATCCGCACGGCTTCGACCATGAAGTCTGGATGCTCGAACGCGGCCTGCGGGCCAGCGGTTATGTCCGACCCGACAGGAAAAACGCGCTGAAGAATTCGCGGCTCGACGATTTCGTGCCGGGCGCAGCGAACCTGGTGGAGCGCAGTCGCGGCTGGCTGCGCGAACGCATCGAGCAGGCGCTGGCGGGACGGCCCTATGCGGGCGTCATCGTCGCGCTCGTGATCGGCGAGCAGCGTGCGATCAGCCAGTCGGACTGGGAGATTTTCAACCGCAGCGGCATCGGCCACCTGATCTCGATTTCGGGCCTGCACATCACGATGATCGCGGGGCTGGCGGCGGCGGCCTTCGGCGCGCTGTGGCGCCGTTCATTCTTTACCGACGCCCAGTTGCCGCTGCGGCTGCCGGCCCAGAAAGCGGCGGCGGCCGCCGGCCTGATGACGGCGCTGCTGTATGTGCTGCTGGCGGGATTCGGCGTGCCCGCGCAGCGAACCCTCTACATGCTGGCCGTGGTGACGGCGGCGCTCTGGCTCGGACGTCTGACGAATGTGTCCGCCGTGCTGTGCGGCGCCGTCGCCATCGTCGTGCTGCTCGATCCCTGGGCAGTGCTGTGGCCGGGCTTCTGGCTGTCCTTTTGCGCGGTCGCGATCATCCTGTACTGCACGGTGGGGCGCGTGCCCGAACCGCCCGCCGACGAGAGCACGCCGCGGGCGCGGCTCATGCCCGTACTGCGCGCCGCCGCCCGCACGCAATATGCGATCACCATCGGCCTGGTGCCGCTGACGATGCTGCTGTTCGGGCAGATCTCGCTGATCAGTCCGATCGCGAATGCGGTCGCGATTCCGCTCGTGAGCCTGTTGGTCACGCCGCTGGCCCTTGCGGGTAGCGTGGCCCCGGGGCCGCTGTGCGACGGCCTGCTGCTAATGGCCCATGCCGGCATCGCCGGGCTTGCCTGGATGCTCGGCGGCCTCAGCGCATTGCCGGGGGCGGTATGGGGCATGCCGCTGCCATCCACCGCCGCATTCCTGGCTGCGCTGGCCGGCACGCTCTGGCTGCTGGCGCCGCCCGGATGGCCGCAACGCTGGCTCGGCCTGGTGTGGCTGCTGCCGCTCGCGCTGACCGCGCCGTCCCGTCCCAATCCCGGCGAGCTGTGGGTGACGGCTTTCGACGTGGGGCAGGGCACGGCGGTACTGATCGAAACGCATGAACACCGGATGCTGTACGACACCGGGCCTGCCTACTCGGAGGACGGCGACGGCGGCAACCGGGTGATCCTGCCGTATCTCAAGGCGCGCGGCATCGACAGGCTCGACCTGATGATGGTGTCCCACAGCGACAATGATCATGCGGGCGGCGCGCTCTCATTGCTGAAGGCGCTCGAGGTGGAGCGCGTGTCTTCCTCCATGCCGCACGACCACGAGATCGCGCGGCGCGCGCGCCGGCATGAACGCTGCGAGCAGGGCAGGTCATGGTCCTGGGACGAGGCGCACTTCGATCTCCTGTATCCGTCGCCGGAACAGTACGAGAGGAAGAAGGCCAAACCCAACCATCGCAGTTGCACGCTCAGGATCCGGCTTGGGGAGCATGTCATTCTGCTGCCCGGCGATATCGAATCGGCGCAGGAGGCCGAACTCGTCAGGACCATGGGCGACGACCTGCGTGCCACCGTCCTGTTCGCGCCGCACCATGGCAGCGGCACCTCGTCCACGCCGCCGTTCCTGGAGGCGGTGCGGCCGGCGCTCGCGATTTTCCAGATCGGCTACCGCAACCGCTATCGGCATCCGAAGGAAGAGGTCTACCGGCGCTACGGCGAGTTCGGCATACGCAGGCTTCGCACGGATGCCTCCGGCGCCATCACGCTTCGGTTCGGCAGGGAGATGCAGGTGGCCGAGTACCGGGCGACCGACGCGCGCTACTGGCACAAACGGCAGCCGCGCAGCGACGGCGCGGCGCCGGCGGTGCAAGCGCCGGCGGATTGACATTCGCTACAATGCCGCGATTGCCGATTTCATCATCATGACCAGACCGATCATCCATTTCGTCCACGCCAACAGCTTCCCGGCCGGCACCTACCGCGTGTTCTTCGATCACCTGCGCAAGCATTACCAGGTCGAAGCGCTCGACATGCACGCGCACAATCCCGCCTATCCGGTCCGCAACGGCTGGGCGGAGCTGGTGCAGGAACTGCTTGATGAGCTGCGGGCGCGGTACCGCGAGCCGGTGATCCTGGTCGGCCACTCCATGGGCGGCATGCTGAGCCTGATGGCGGCGAAGGCCAATCCGCAGGCGGTACGCTGCGTGGTGCTGCTGGATTCTCCGGTCGTCGCCGGCTGGCGCGCGGCCCTGCTCGGCGTGGCCAAGCGGGTCGGCGCCGACAAGCGGTTTTCGCCGGCGCGCACGTCGGAAAAACGCCGCAACGTGTGGCCCGATGCCGAGGCCGCCTATCGCCATTACGCAGCCAAGCCAATGTTCGCGGCCTGGGCTCCGGAAGTCTTGCGCGACTATGTGGCGCATGGTCTCGTGCCGCATCCCGAAGGCGTGACCCTGCGTTTCACCCGTGAAGTCGAAACCGCGGTGTATCGCGGCCTGCCCCACACCCTCGGTACCCTGACGCGGCGCGCCTTTCCGGTGCCGGTTGGTTTCGTCGGCGGCGCCGATTCGGTGGAATGCAGGCAGGCGGGGCTGGCCGCGACCCGCCGGCTCACCGGGCGGCATTTCATGCAGCTGCCCGGCGGCCATCTCTTCCCGATGGAGTCGCCCGGCGCCGCCGCGGCGGCAGTGCACAAGATGATTCATTCCCTGATACAGGAGTAGGCATGCGACCCATTTCGCTGATCGTTTCCGTGCTCTTGCTGACCGGGCTGCAGCCGCCGGCGCATGCACAAGGGTTCTTCTCCGACTTTGCCGCCGCGCGCGAACGCGGCACGGTTACGCATCGGGTGGACATCGACAACGATACCCTGCTGATGAACCGGGACGACGGCTTCTATTCCAGCGGCATGCGCTACACCCGTCTCTACAGCCTGGGCAGCGGCGGCGGTCTTGACCGCTTCGGCTGGCGCCTGGGGCAGGAGCTGTACACGGCGTCCGACATCAAGCTGCCGCCCGAGAGGGTAGGGCCGCCGGATCATCCTTATGCCGGCTGGCTGTACCTCGGCCTGTTCAGGGAGACGCATCGGGCCGACGGCAGTTCGGCGGGCTACGGCCTGGACGTGGGCTGCATCGGCCCCTGCGCGGGCGGCGAGTGGACGCAGAAGAACTTCCATCGCCTGATCGACCAGCCCCTGCCGCGCGGATGGTCCAGGCAGGTGCGCAACGAATTCGGCATGGTGCTGCATGGCCAGGTGACGCCGGTGCGCTGGTCGCTCGGTTCGTCGGCAGACCTCGCGCCGACGATTCATGGACGGTTCGGCAATATCTTCACCGACGCGGGCGTCAGCCTGCTTGCACGCGCGGGCCGGCTCAACCAGCTGCCGGACCAGCCGACGCTGCACGGCTTCCTGCGCGCGAGCGTCAACGCGGTGGCATGGAATGCCACGCTGCAGGGCGGGTATTTTTCGGATGACGACCCGCACACCGTCAGGCCCGAGCGCGTGGTCGGCGAGCTGGAGCTGGGCGCCGTCTGGCAGCAGGGCGCCTGGGCGGCGCGGCTGGGCGTGGTCAGGCGCGGCAACGAGATCCGCGGGCTGTCCGATTCCGACGGCGCGCAGAACTTTGTCCGGCTCCAGGTCTCCTATACGCCCTGAGCGCGCGCCCGATCTGTATAAATCCCCAGGTCGGCGTCGCATCCGTGACCGCCAATCCGGGCACCGGTTTGGGGTATAATTTGAATTTCCCGCACGTGCCGTCCGGCACATCCCAGCAATGACCAAGTTTGTTTTCGTTACTGGCGGCGTTGTTTCATCCCTCGGTAAAGGGATCGCAGCCGCTTCCCTCGCTGCGATCCTCGAATCGCGCGGCCTCAAAGTCACCCTCATCAAGCTCGATCCCTACATCAACGTCGATCCGGGAACCATGAGCCCGTTCCAGCACGGCGAGGTGTTCGTCACGGACGACGGCGCAGAGACCGACCTCGACCTGGGACACTATGAGCGCTTCATCACCGCGAAGATGAAGAAGCTGAACAACTTCACCACCGGCCAGATCTACGAATCGGTGATCCGCAAGGAACGCCGCGGCGAGTACCTCGGCAAGACCGTGCAGGTGATCCCGCACATCACCAACGAGATCCAGGATTACATCCATCGCGGCGCCGAGGGCTTCGACGTCGCGCTGGTGGAGATCGGCGGCACGGTCGGCGACATCGAATCGCTGCCCTTCCTCGAGGCCGCGCGCCAGCTGAGCCTGCGCGCCGGCCGCAACGCTGCGGCCTTCGTGCATCTGACTCTGGTGCCGTACATCGCGTCCGCGGGCGAACTCAAGACCAAGCCCACCCAGCACAGCGTGCAGAAGCTGCGCGAGATCGGCATTTCGCCGGACGCGCTGCTGTGCCGGGCGGACCGCCGCATTCCCGACGACGAGCGCGCCAAGATCTCGCTGTTCTCCAACGTGCCGGAAGAAGCGGTGATCTCGGTCTGGGATGCCGACACGATTTACAAGATTCCGCAGATGCTGCACGACCAGGGCCTGGACCGCATCATTTGCGAGAAGCTCGGCGTGGAAGCCAAGCCGGCCGACCTGTCGGTCTGGAACCGCCTGGTCTACGCGCTCGAGCATCCGAAGACCGAAGTCACGATCGGCATGGTGGGCAAGTATGTCGATCTGACCGAGTCCTACAAGTCGCTGACCGAAGCGCTGCGCCATGCGGGCATTCACACCGAGAGCCGCGTCAACATCGAATACCTGGACTCGGAAGAGATCGAAGCCAAGGGCACCGAGGGCCTGGCGAAGTACGATGCCATCCTGGTGCCGGGTGGCTTCGGCAAGCGCGGCGTGGAGGGCAAGATCGCAGCCGCCCGCTTCGCCCGCGAGAACAAGATCCCGTATCTCGGCATCTGCCTCGGCATGCAGGTCGCGCTGATCGAATTCGCGCGCCACAAGGCGGGACTGGCCAGGGCCAATTCCACCGAGTTCGATCCCGAGACCGAACATCCGGTCGTGGCGCTCATCACCGAGTGGCAGAACCACGACGGCAAGGTTGAGAAGCGCGATGCCAACTCCGACCTCGGCGGCACCATGCGCCTCGGCGCGCAAACCTGCGCGGTGAAGCCGGGCACCATCGCCGCCGAAATCTACGGCGACAAGGTCACGGAGCGCCATCGTCACCGCTACGAGGCGAACAACCATTATCTCGGCCGCGTGGAAGAGGCCGGCCTGGTGGTGTCGGCGCGCACGCCGACCGAGGGCCTGTGCGAGATCATGGAATTGCCGCGCGGCGGCGAGTCGGGCCACCCCTGGTATGTCGGCGTGCAGTATCACCCGGAGTTCAAGTCGACTCCGCGCGACGGCCATCCGCTGTTCATTTCATTCATCAAGGCGGCGCTGGCACGCAAGCAGGCGTCGTCGCAGAGGAAAGCTGCATGAAGCTTTGTCATTTCGAGGCCGGTCTCGACCGGCCGTTCTTCCTGATCGCCGGTCCCTGCGTGATCGAGTCGCAGGAAATGGCGCTGGAAACCGCCGGCCAGCTCAAGGAAATCACTGCCGCGCTCGGCATTCCGTTCATCTACAAATCATCGTTCGACAAGGCCAATCGCTCGTCGGGCAGTTCGTTCCGCGGGCTGGGCATGGATAAGGGCCTGCAGATCCTCGCGGAAGTGCGCAGGCAGATCGGCGTGCCGGTGCTGACCGACGTGCACGAGATCGACGAAATCAGGCCGGTGGCCGATGTCGTCGACGTCCTGCAGACGCCGGCCTTCCTGTGCCGCCAGACGGATTTCATCCGCGCCTGCGCGCAGTCGGGCAAGCCGGTCAACATCAAGAAGGGCCAGTTCCTCGCACCCGGCGACATGAAGAATGTCATCGACAAGGCGCGGGCGGCGGCGGCCGAGGCAGGCCTGCCGCAGGATAACTTCATGGCCTGCGAGCGCGGCGTTTCCTTCGGCTACAACAACCTCGTGTCCGACATGCGCTCACTGGCAATCATGCGCGATACCGGCTGCCCGGTCGTGTTCGACGCCACCCACTCCGTGCAGCTGCCGGGCGGGCAGGGCACGTCGTCCGGCGGCCAGCGCGAGTTCGTCCCGGTGCTGGCGCGCGCCGCCGTAGCGGTCGGTATCGCCGGCCTGTTCATGGAGACCCACCCCAACCCTGCCGAGGCCATGTCCGACGGTCCGAATGCGGTGCCGCTCGGGCAGATGAAAGACCTCCTGGCGACCCTGGTCGAAATCGACCGCGTGGTCAAGAAGGCGGGATTCCTCGAAAACAATTTTTCGTGACCGTTTTTGCGATTTCTGGGTGCGAGGCGCCCGGGGCGCGGGAATAATCTTGCGCATCGCCGAACGGACGTACCGCCAGCCGCCGCCGGAAGGGGAAACGACGGCGCCGGCCCGGCGGCCACGAACAATGGAATTACTTTGATCTGGGAGATTTGAAATGAGTGCCATCGTAGACATCATCGGCCGCGAGATCATCGACTCGCGCGGCAACCCGACCGTGGAATGCGACGTGCTGCTGGAGTCCGGCGTCATGGGCCGCGCGGCAGTGCCGTCCGGCGCCTCGACCGGTTCGCGCGAAGCGATCGAGCTGCGCGACGGCGACAAGAGCCGCTATCTCGGCAAGGGCGTGCTGAAAGCCTGTGAAAACATCAACACCGAGATCTCGGAAGCCATCATGGGTCTCGACGCCAATGAGCAGGCCTTCCTCGACCGCACCCTGATCGATCTCGACGGCACGGAAAACAAGAGCCGCCTCGGCGCCAATGCCATGCTGGCCGTGTCGATGGCGGTGGCCAAGGCGGCGGCGGAAGAATCCGGCCTGCCGCTGTACCGCTACTTCGGCGGCTCCGCTGCGATGCAGATGCCGGTGCCGATGATGAACGTCATCAACGGCGGCGCGCACGCGGACAACAATCTCGACCTGCAGGAATTCATGATCATTCCGGTGGGCGCGCCCAGCTTCCGCGAAGCGATCCGCTACGGCGCCGAAGTCTTCCACATGCTCAAGAAGATCCTGCACGACAAGGGACTGACCACCGCGGTGGGCGACGAGGGCGGTTTCGCGCCCTCCGTCGAAAGCCATGAAGCCGCGATCAAGCTGATCCTGCAGGCGATCGAGCAGGCCGGCTACGAGCCGGGCACCCAGATCGCGCTCGGCCTCGACTGCGCGGCCTCCGAGTTCTACAAGGACGGCAAGTACCACCTCGAAGGCGAAGGCCTGGTACTGTCGTCTGCCGACTTCACCAACCTGCTGTCGACCTGGTGCGACAAGTACCCGATCGTGTCGATCGAAGACGGCATGGCGGAAAACGACTGGGACGGCTGGGCCACGCTGACCAATGCCCTGGGCAAGAAGGTGCAACTGGTGGGCGACGACCTGTTCGTCACCAACACCAAGATCCTGCGCGAAGGCATCCAGAAGAACATCGCCAACTCCATCCTCATCAAGATCAACCAGATCGGCACCCTGACCGAGACGTTTGCGGCGATCGAGATGGCGAAGCGGGCAGGCTACACCGCGGTCATCTCGCACCGTTCGGGCGAGACCGAGGATTCCACGATCGCCGACATCGCCGTCGGCACCAACGCCCTGCAGATCAAGACCGGCTCCATGTCGCGTTCCGACCGCATGGCCAAGTACAACCAGCTGCTGCGCATCGAGGAAGACCTCGGCGACATCGCCAGCTATCCCGGCCGCGCCGCCTTCTACAATCTTCGCTGATTGACAAGTTAGCGTCGTCCAAGCAACAGTGACCTCGGGGCGTCCGCTCCCAGGTCACTGTTTCGCATAGAATGCCGCATGCGCCTGATTACGCTTAGCCTCGCCGCCTTGCTCCTCTTGATCCAGCTTCCGCTTTGGCTGGGCAAGGGCGGCTGGCTGCGCGTCTGGGACCTGGATAACCAGGTGGTCGAGGCGCAGAAAAAGAATGAAGGGCTCAAGGCGCGCAACGCCAAGCTCGAATCCGAAGTGCGCGACCTGCGCGAAGGAACCGAAGCCGTGGAAGAGCGCGCCCGCTATGAGCTCGGCATGATCAGGGAGGGGGAAATCTTCGTCCAGATCGTCGAGCCCAACGCGAAATCCGCGCCCTTGCCGCCCTTGCCCGCGGCCGCCGACTAGACGGCCGCTCCCCCGATATCAATGCCGGGCGCTGCCCGGCTGCTGCATCGCATCCGGCGTGTTGGCCGCGGCGAACAGCTGCGCGCAGTCGACCTTGTCGAATTCATACAGCTGCCCGCAGAAGTCGCAATTGATCGCCAGCTTCCCCAGGTCCGCGAGCGCCGAATCGATCTCGTCCCTGCCGAGCATGATGAGCATGTTGCCGACCTTCTCCCGCGAGCAGGTGCACTGGAAGTGCGGGTGGCGCGGTTCGAACACCCGCAGCGTCTCTTCCCAGAACAGCCGGCGCAGCAGCGTGTTGATGTCGGTGGCGAGCATCTCTTCGGTGCGCAGCGTGGACGCCAGCGTCACGATGCGATTCCAGGTTTCGACGTCATCCTCCACCTGGGCGCCGGTGCCGCCTTCCTTGGGAAGCTTCTGCAGCAGCAGTCCGCGCGAGACATGGGTGTCGGCGGCGACCCACAGGCGGGTGTCGAGCTGTTCGGAGCGCAGCATGTAGTTTTCGATGACTACCGCGACGGATTCGCCGTCCAGCGGCACGATGCCCTGGTAGGGCTGCTGCCCGGGCAGCTTGTCCTTCGGATCGAGGGTGATGACGAAGCGACCATGGCCGTGTGCGTTGACGAGTTGCGTCAGCGTCGCATCCGGCGCCACTTCCGCCCCGGGCGCGAGTTTGGCGGTGGCCCGCATGTTCAGATCGGAGTCGCATTCCACCACCAGCAGGCGGACCGGGCCGTCACCGTGCATCTGCATCACGATCATGCCGTTGAACTTCAGATTGGCCGACAGCAGGGCAGCCGCCGCCAGCATTTCGCCGAGCAGCGCGCGCACCGGCGCCGGGTAATCGGCCCGCGCCTGCACCTGGCGCCAGGTTTCGGAGATTTCGACGAGTTCGCCCCGCACCGCGGCGTTTTCAAAGATAAATCGTTGTAGCGTATCCATTCCTATCCAATCCGCTTGAGACCCTGCTTGAACAATCGGCCGCGCGCGACGTAGCTGGCGGTGCCCGCCTGCATGCGCGCGATATCATCCTCGCCGAGCGTGCGTACCGCCCTCGCGGGGGAGCCGATGATCAGGGAGTTGTCGGGAAATTCCTTGCCCTCGGTGACCAGGGCGCCGGCGCCGACCAGGCAGTTCCGTCCGATCTTCGCGCCGTTGAGTACGACGGCCTGGATTCCGATCAGCGAACCGTCGCCGATGTGGCAGCCGTGAAGCATGGCCTGGTGCCCGACGGTGACGTCGCGGCCCACGGTCAGCGGCTTGCCGGGGTCGGTGTGCATGACCGTGCCCTCCTGCACATTGCTGTTCTCGCCGATCGTGATCAGGTCATTGTCGCCGCGGATCGTCACCCCGAACCAGATGCTGGCATTGGCTTCGATCCTGACCTTGCCGATAACGTTCGCGTCGTCGGCGATGTAGGCGGATGCGTCGATGTCGGGCGCGTGCTCGCCGAGTTGGTAGATGGCCATGGTTTTTCGTAGAATCGTCGGTTTCGTTGGCAAACCCGTCATTCTACTCTTGCACCATGATTGCTTCAGCCGCTCCCGAGGAGCTTGTAGACAGGGAATTGCGTGCTGCCGCGCTGCACTGGCTGTGCGTGACGGAAGCCGGGGCCAAGGCGCGCGGCGTGGCAGCCATGGCGGAGGATTACCGGCGCGGCGCGCTCGCGCTGGACTGCGGCGCGCGCCTGGCGAGCCGGCTTCCGGTCCCCGGCCGGCCGCCGCGTCCCGAACTCGTGCCGCCGCTGGCGGTGAAGCATCGCTCAATGGGCACCCCGGAGGGCCGCGCGGCGATGATCCACGCGCTTGCGCATATCGAATTCAACGCCATCAATCTCGCCCTCGACGCCATCTGGCGCTTCCCCGGCATGCCGGCGGCCTACTATGAGGACTGGCTGAAGGTGGCGGCCGAGGAGGCCCTGCATTTCTCCCTGCTGGCCGCGCACCTGGAGACCCTCGGCCATGCGTATGGCGACTTCCCCGCCCACAACAGCCTGTGGGACATGGCGCAAAAAACCGCCGGCGACGTGCTCGCGCGCATCGCGCTCGTGCCGCGGACGATGGAAGCGCGCGGCCTGGATGCCTCGCCGGCGGTCCGGGCAAAACTCGCGCAGGCGGGGGACCTGAAGGCGGCGGAAATTCTCGACATCATCCTGCGCGACGAGATCGGGCATGTCGCCATCGGCAATCGCTGGTTCGGCTTCCTCTGCACCGAACGCGGCATCGACCCGCTGCAGACCTATGCCGATCTCGCCGCGCGCTACAAGGCGCCGCCGCTGCGCGGCCCCTTCAATGTCGAAGCCCGGCGCGCCGCCGGGTTCAGCGAGGCCGAACTCGCCGCTCTGCGAGGATAATCTGGCGGGCTTGCGCAGGAACAAGTTGCAGAAACTTCGCTGCATTGCGGCAGTCACTGTCAGCATGGATGACGAAACGTCATCGTCTTGCCGACAGGGAGGTATGCCATGTTGAAGCGCGTGAAATCCGTTGTTGCCTTGTTCGCCGGCGCGGCGCTCGTCGCGGCTCTGGCGGGATGCGAGAAACGTGACGAGGCCGCAGGCGCCGGGCCGGCCCAGCAGGCCGGCGAAAAGATCGACCAGGCGGCGAGCCAGGCCGGGGAAAAGATGAACGAACTCGCCGGCAAGGCCGGCCAGGGCATGCAGGAACTCGGCCAGAAGATGCAGGAAAAGGCTGAAGAAGCCAAGAAATAAGCGTCTCCTGTCTTCCGTCTTCCGTCTTCCGTTGCATCGGGGTGCGGCGTCTGCGCATACCGCGCCCGGCCACCCCCGTGCATCCGTCGATATTGCCGCCTATGGAAAGCAAGCCGGTCACGCTCGCGCTGCAGGGAGGGGGCTCGCACGGGGCGTTCACCTGGGGCGTGCTCGACCGTCTGCTCGAGGACGGCCGCGTGCGCATCGAGGGGATAAGCGGCGCGAGCGCCGGGGCCATGAACGCGGCCGTTCTCGCGCATGGATACACCGTCGGCGGGCGCGACGGGGCGCGGCGCGCGCTGGCCGATTTCTGGGAGGCGGTGGCGCGCAGCGCGCCCTTCAGCAGCGTGCCCGAGTCCGTGCTGCAGCACGCGCGGCTGGCGCCGGCGGCCGACGTCCCGCCCGCCTACAAGCCCATGCTGTCATTGCTGCGCATCTTTTCGCCCTACCAGCTCAATCCCTTCGACATCAATCCGCTGCGCGCCATCCTGCTGCAGCAGATCGATTTCGAGCGCCTGCGCCGCGAATGCCCGCTGCGCCTGTTCATCGCCGCCACCCATGTCGGCACCGGCACGCTGCGGCTGTTCCGCACCCGGCACCTGACGGTGGAAGTGCTGCTCGCCTCGGCCTGTCTGCCGCTGCTGCACCGCGCGGTGGAGATCGGCGGCGAGGTCTACTGGGATGGAGGGCTGACGGCGAATCCGCCGCTGCTGCCGCTGGTGCACCGCTGCTCGGCACACGACATCATCGCGGTGCTGCTGCATCCGCGTCCGCGCACCCGGGTGCCGGTGACGGCGGACGACATCTCGCAACGGCTGACGGAGATGAACTTCAGCTCCACTTTCTTCTCGGAGCTGCAGGCGCTGATGCTCGCCCAGCGCGAGGCGCGCCGCGGCTGGTTCGCATTCGGCCGCATGGAACGCCGGCTGCGCAACCTGCACATGCACGTGGTGGAGTCGCGCGACCTGATGACCCGGCTCGGCGGCCACAGCAAGCTCAATGCCCATCCCGCTTTCATCCGCCGCCTGCACGCGGAAGGGCGGGAGCGCGCCGATGCCTGGCTGCGGCACAACTTCCACGCGCTCGGCGCGCGTTCGTCGTTCAGGCCGCGCCGGCTGTTTGACTAGACGCCGCCGTCGCCCGCTCCTGTTCCAGCAGGCGCAGGACCCGCCGCTGCACCTTGCCGGTGGTGGTCATCGGCAGCTCCCCGATGAACTCGATCTCCTTCGGATATTCATAGGGCGCGAGCTTGCCGCGCACATGCTCCTGCAGCTGCGCGATCAGCGCCGCGTCCTCGGCTGTGCCGCGCGCCGTTTCCGGCGTGAGGACGATGAAGGCCTTGACCAGGTTGCCGCGCTCGGCGTCCGGCTTCGGCACCACGGCGACATTCGCCACCGCGGGATGCTTGACCAGGCAGTTTTCGATTTCCGAGGGGCCGATGCGGTACCCGGCGGCCTTGAACATGTCGTCGGCCCGGCCCTGGTACCAGAGATAGCCGTCCTCGTCCATCGCTGCCAGGTCGCCGGTGCGGCACCAGTCGCCGCTGTACTTGTTGCGCGTCGCTTCGGGATTCTTCCAGTAGCCGAGAAAGAAGATCGGGTCGGGATGGCCGTGGATGTCGGTCCGGTGCAGTGCCACCTCGCCGGTCTGCCCGGCGCCGACCGGGTTGCCATCGTCGTCGATCACGGCGACTTGATGACCGGGGTAGGGCCGTCCCATGCTGCCAGGCCTGGCCGGCCAGCGTTGCGCGCTGTTGCCGACGATGTAGTTCATCTCGGTCTGGCCGAACATCTCATTCGGCGTCACGCCCAGCGCCGATTCGCACCAGCCGAACACCGCGTCGCCGACCGCTTCGCCCGCGCTCATGATGGCGCGCAGCTTCAGGCGATACCGTTCGCGCGGCGCGGGCACCGCCTTCATCATCATCTTGAGGGCGGTCGGAAACAGGAAGGTGTTGGTCACGCCGTATTTCTCGAGCAGGCGGAAGGCCGTCTCCGCGGAGAAGCGGCCGCGGTAAGCGACGATGGGCATGCCGAAATGGAGCGTGGGCAGCAGCGCATCCCACAGGCCGCCGGTCCAGGCCCAGTCGGCCGGCGACCAGAAGACGTCGCCTTCCTGCGGAAACCAGTTCTGCGAGGCGACGAAACCGGTCAGGTTGCCGATCATCGCCGAGTGCGGAATCAGCGCGCCCTTGGGCGCCCCGGTGGTGCCGCTGGTGTAGATCAGCACGGCCGGATCGGTGGCGAGCGTGTCGGCCGGTTCGAAAACGTTGTCGGCGCCGTCGAGTTCGCGCCGCCAGTCGAGCGCGCCTTCCGGGCCGCCATCGACGGCGATGATGTGGGCAAGGCGGGGGCAGGACGGCAGGGCCTCGGCGAGGTTGCGCGCGCCCGCCGGATCGACGATGGCCACGCCGGCTTCGCTGTTCTGCAGCCTGTACTCCAAAGCATCCGGGCCGAACAGGATGGACAGCGGCATCGCCACCGCGCCCAGCTTGTAGCAGGCCATGTGCGCCACCGCGGTTTCGGGGCGCTGCGGCAGGATGATCGCGACGCGGTCGCCCCGGCCTACTCCCAGCCGCGCGAGCACGTTGGCGAGCCGGTTCGACTGCTCGTCGAGCCAGGCATAGGCATAGCTGGCAGTGACGCCTTGTTCGTCTTCATAGTGAATCGCGATCCGCGCCGGGTCGTCCTTCCACCGGGTGCAGCACAACTGTGCAATGTTCATCCGCTCCGGCACCGCCCAGTGGAACTCCCGGTAAAGCGCCTGATACTCGTCGACGACGGCGGGCGTACGGGAAGGGGCTGCGGCAGACTTCATGGTTCCTCCATTATAATTATCGAACGGTCGTTCTTTTCTTATTGCACGTGCAGTGCGGTCTCACCGCATTATGCCGCCGATTCATGCCGCACAGGATCCAACGAACATGACACCATCGCGATCAGAATTCATTCCCGTCCGGGGCCTGCAATACCATGTCCGTCACTGGGGCGACGAGGGCGCTCCCAAGCTCTTCATGGTGCACGGCTGGATGGACATGTCGGCATCCTTTCAGTTCGTGGTCGACTGCCTGCGGCGGGACTGGCATGTGATCGCGCCGGACTGGCGCGGGTTCGGCCTGACCCGCAATCCCGGCGTGGACAGCTACTGGTTCGCGGATTACCTCGGGGACCTCGACGCGCTGCTCGATCATTACTCGCCGGAGCAGCCGGTCAAGCTGCTCGGTCACAGCATGGGCGGCAACGTCGTCTGCCTCTACGCCGGCGTCCGTCCGCATCGTGTCGCCCGCCTGATCAACCTGGAAGGCTTCGGCCTGCCGGCGACACGGCCGGAACAGGCGCCCGAACGGTATGCGAAATGGATGGATGAACTGAAATCGCCGCCGGGGATGCGCGGCTATGCCACTCTGGAAGAGGTGGCGGCGCGGCTGCAGAAGACCAACCCGAGGCTGTCCGACGAGCGGGCCGCGTTTCTCGCCTCGCACTGGGCGGAACGCAATGCCGGCGGGGAGTGGGTCATCCTCGGCGATCCCGCACACAAGCTCAGCAGCCCGGTCCTGTACCGGGTGGAGGAGGTCCTGGCCTGCTGGCAGCGTATCAGCGCGCCGGTGCTGTGGGTCGAAGCCGAAGAGACCGAGGCCTGGCGCTGGATGGGGCCGAAGGAACAGGCGCGCGTCGAGATCGACCGCCGCATCGCTTTCATCCCGCAGGTGAAAACCGCCTCGGTTCCGGCGGCGGGGCACATGCTGCACCATGACCAGCCGGAACGGCTGGCCGGCCTGATCGAGGATTTTCTCTAAGCGGACGCAATGCGGCGGCAGGGCGGAGAGCGTACAATCGAAGCCGGTTGCCATTTTGTTCTCCCCCATGCTCAACGTCGATCTCCACTGCCATTCCAGCGTCTCCGATGGCGCGCTTCCGCCCGCGCAGGTGGCGGCGCTCGCGCATGCCAACGGCGTCGACGTCTGGGCACTGACCGACCATGACGAGATCGGCGGCGTCGCCGAAGCGCGCGAGGCCGCCCGCGACCTCGGCATGCAGCACGTGACCGGGGTCGAGATATCGATCACCTGGGCCGCCCGCACCATTCATGTCGTCGGACTGCGGTTTGA
Organism: Noviherbaspirillum aridicola; assembly: GCF_019656455.1. GTDB lineage: Bacteria > Pseudomonadota > Gammaproteobacteria > Burkholderiales > Burkholderiaceae_D > Noviherbaspirillum > Noviherbaspirillum aridicola. Next base: position 19,521 of record NZ_BPMK01000018.1, on the reverse strand, counting down.
CGAAAAGAACGAGGACCTGGTACGCGGCCTGGCCAGCACCCGCTCGGGACGCGAGCGCCGGGCACGCGAGATGGCCGATCAGCTGGCGAAGGCCGGCATCCCGGATGCATTCGAGGGGGCGCTGAAATACGTCGGCAATCCCGACCTGATCTCCCGCACCCATTTCGCCCGCTATCTGATCGAGCGGGGCGTCTGCGCCGATGTGCCGGAAGTGTTCCGCAATTATCTGACCGAGGGCAAGCCCGGCTATGTCCCGCACCGCTGGGCCACGCTCAAGGATGCGGTGAGCTGGATACGCGGCGCCGGCGGCATCGCCGTGGTCGCCCATCCCGGCCGCTACGAACTCGATGAGCTGGAGCTGGACGTCTTCCTGCGGGAATTCAAGCGTTTCGGCGGCGCCGGCATCGAAGTGGTGACCGGCAGCCATACGCCCGAGGAATATCCCGTCTATGCGAAGGTGGCGCAGCAATACGGCCTGCTGGCCTCGCGCGGCTCGGACTTTCATGCGCCGGGCGAGTCGCAGACGGAGCTCGGCGGCCTGCCGCCGCTGCCGGCGACACTGCAGCCGGTCTGGCACGACTGGGGCCTGCAGTCCTCGCGCCGGACTTGAAATTTACGTCGGCCAACCGCATTTTCGTGACATTGCCGCCGCTGCCGGCGGTTGATGTCTGCTTCGAGGGTAACAATGAAAAGAATCGTCCTGTTCCTTGCCACCAACCTTGCCGTCATGCTGGTCATGTCGGTGGTGCTGTCGCTGCTCGGCGCCAACCGTTTTCTGACGGCGAACGGACTCGACCTCGGCAGCCTGATGGTATTTTCGCTGGTGGTCGGTTTCACCGGCTCCATCATTTCGCTGCTGATGAGCAAACCGATGGCCAAGTGGTCGACCGGTGCGCGCGTCATCGGCACGCCGTCCTCGTCGACCGAGCTGTGGCTGCTCGATACCGTCAAGCGCCTGTCCGACCGCGCCGGCATCGCCATGCCCGAGGTGGCGGTCTATGACGGCGAACCGAATGCCTTCGCCACCGGCGCCTTCAAGAACTCCGCCCTGGTGGCGGTCTCGACCGGCCTGCTGCAGAGCATGACCAAGGATGAGGTCGAAGCCGTGCTGGGCCACGAAATCGCGCACGTCGCCAACGGCGACATGGTGACGCTGACCCTGATCCAGGGCGTGGTCAACACCTTCGTGGTCTTCCTTGCCCGCGTGGTCGGCTTCCTGATCGACAAGGCGGTATTCCGCAACAACGACGACCGCGGCCCCGGCATCGGCTACATGGTCACGGTATTCGTCTGCGAGATCGTGTTCGGCATCCTCGCCTCGATCATCGTCGCCTGGTTCTCGCGCTACCGCGAATTCCGCGCAGACGCCGGCTCGGCCAGGCTGCTCGGCTCGCCGCAGCCGATGGTCAAGGCACTCGCGCGTCTCGGCGGCCTGAGCAGCGACGAGAGCCTGCCGCAGAACTTCAAGTCTTTCGGCATCAGCGGCGGTTCGTCCGGCCTGGCTTCGCTCTTCGCAAGCCATCCGCCGATCGAGGAACGCATCGCCGCGCTGCGCGGCACGCGCTGATCTTCCAACCTGTCAATGGCGGCGGTCGACAAGACCGCCGTTCTTTTTTCATGAGCCAATACTTCCAGATCCATCCCGAGAACCCCCAGCTGCGACTCATCAAGCAGGCGGCGGACATCATTCACCGCGGCGGCATCGTCGCGCTCCCCACCGACGCCTGCTACGCGCTGGTCTGCCACCTCGACGACAAGTCGGCGGTCGAGCGCCTGCGCCGCATTCGCGGCGTCGACGACAAGCACCATCTGACCCTGCTGTGCCGCGACCTGAGCGAAATCGCCCAGTATGCGCGGGTGGACAACCGCCAGTACCGGCTGCTCAAGGCGGCCACGCCCGGACCCTACACCGTCATTCTGGAGGCGACCAAGGAAGTCCCGCGCCGGCTCAGCCATCCGTCGCGCCGGACCATCGGCCTGCGGGTGCCGGAAAATCCGGTCGCCAGCGCCTTGCTGGAAGAACTCGGCCAGCCGCTGATCGGCACCACCCTGATCCTGCCCGACGATACCGATCCGCTGACCGATCCGGAGGAAGTGCGCGAGCGGCTCCAGCGCCAGGTCGAACTGGTGATCGACGGCGGCGCCTGCAGCCTGGAGCCGACCACGGTGATCGACCTGACCGGCGACGAACCGGAACTGGTGCGCCAGGGCAGGGGAGACGCCTCGGTATTCGGCCTGTAATCCGGGTATTTCACTCGTGAAACGGGGCGGGCGGCCGCTCTGTTAGAATCTCGCCCCATGGAAGAACTCATACAAACCGTCGCGGTATATGCACTGCCCGTGCTGTTCGCGATCACGCTGCATGAGGCGGCGCACGCGTACGCGGCGCGCTACCTCGGCGACTCCACCGCCTACATGCAGGGACGGATGAGCCTGAATCCCGTCAGGCACATCGACCCCTTCGGCACCATCATCATTCCCATCCTGCTGTACATCTCCACATCCGGCAATTTCCTTTTCGGCTATGCGAAGCCGGTGCCGGTGGAATATGGCAATCTGCGCAAGCCCAAGCGCGACATGGCCTGGGTGGCGCTGGCCGGCCCGTCGGCCAATTTCGTGATGGCCTTGCTCTGGATGCTGTTCGCGATCATGCTTGCGGTGTCCGGCATCGATGAAACCTTCTTCGTGCGGATGGCGCAGGCGGGCGTGCTCACCAATCTCGTCATGTTCGCCTTCAACCTGTTTCCCGTGCCGCCGCTCGACGGCGGGCGGGTTCTGACCAGCCTGCTGCCGCACCGCTATGCGTACAAGTTCGCGCAGATCGAGCCCTACGGCTTTTTCATCGTGATGGCGCTGGTGCTGCTGAAGGTGCTGTATTTCTGGATGGTGCCGGTGATGACCGCCGCCCACGGTCTGCTGAAGCTGATCATTTCTCCCCTGACTCTTTTCCTGAGCTGATTACCATGTACCCCGAACGTGTAGTTTCCGGCATGCGCCCGACGGGGGCGATGCATCTTGGCCATTACCATGGCGCGCTGAAAAACTGGATCAGGATGCAGTCCGAGCATCCCTGCCTGTTCTTCGTCGCCGACTGGCATGCGCTGACGACGCACTACGACGATCCCAGCATCATCGAAACCAGCACCTGGGACATGGTGATCGACTGGCTGGCCGCGGGCATCGACCCCAACAAGGCGACCATCTTCATCCAGTCCAAGGTGCCGGAGCACGCCGAACTGCACCTGCTGCTGTCGATGGCGACGCCGCTCGGCTGGCTGGAGCGGGTGCCGACCTACAAGGACCAGCAGGAAAAGCTGGCCGACCGCGATCTCGCGACCTACGGCTTCCTCGGCTATCCGCTGCTGCAGGCGGCCGACGTGCTGATCTACCGCGCCAGCATGGTGCCGGTGGGTGAAGACCAGATCCCGCACATCGAAATGATGCGGGAGCTGGCGCGTCGCTTCAATCACCTGTACGGCAAGGAGCGCGGCTTCGAGCAGAAGGTGCAGGAAGCGATCAAGAAGCTCGGCAGCAAGGCCGCCCGCAGCTACAACACGCTGCGCGCCGAATACCAGGAGCAGGGCAAGGCCGAGGCCCTCGGCTATGCGCGCACCCTGCTCGACCAGGCGCAGAGCCTGTCGCAGGAAGACCGCGAACGCCTGCTGGGCCATCTGGAAGGCACCGGCCGCATCATCCTGGTCGAGCCGCAGGCCAGGCTCACCGAAGCTTCGCGTCTGCCCGGCCTGGACGGCCAGAAGATGTCGAAAAGCTATGGCAATGCCATCGCGCTGCGCGAGGATCGCGACAGCGTGACCAAGAAGATCCGCACCATGCCCACCGATCCGGCCCGCGTGCGCCGCACCGACCCGGGCGAGCCCGAGAAATGCCCGGTATGGCAGCTGCACAAGGTGTATTCCGACGAGCCGACCAAGGAGTGGGTGCTCAAGGGCTGCCGCTCCGCGGGCATCGGCTGCATCGAGTGCAAGCAGCCGGTCGTCGACGGCGTGCTGAAGGAACAGGAACCGATGCGCGAACGCGCCCAGCAGTATCTCGACAACCCGAAGCTGGTGCGCGAGATCGTCGAAGACGGCTGCGCCGCCGCGCGCAAGCTGGCGCAGGAGACCATGGTCGACGTGCGCAGCGCGATGGGCCTTAACTACCGTTGAGCGGATGAGTATCCCGCATGCTGCGCTGGACCGGCCCTCCGACTGGGTCGCGCGCTTCGCCCGCCTGATTCCGGCCGGGGAGGTGCTCGACCTGGCCTGCGGCGGCGGCCGTCACGCGCGCCTGCTGGCGGCGCTCGGCCACCCGGTGCTCGCCGTCGACCGCGATGCCGACGCGCTGGCGCGCGCCGCCGGCGCCGGCATCACCGTCATGCAGGCGGACCTCGAGCAGGAAGGCCATCCCTGGCCGTTCGAAGCCGGGCGGTTCGCCGGCATCGTCGTCACCAACTATCTGCACAAGCCGCTGTTCCCGCATCTGTTCCGCAGCCTGGCGCAGGACGGGCTGCTCATCTACGAAACCTTCGCCGCGGGTAATGAGCAGTTTGGCAAGCCCACGCGTCCCGATTTCCTGCTGCGCCCCGGCGAGCTGCTGTCGGAGGCGCATCGTGCCGGCGCCCGTGTCATCGCATACGAGGACGGGCGCGTTGATGTGCCAAAGCCGGCAATGGTCCAGCGCATCTGCGCCGGCGCTCCCGGTTTTGCGCCGGATCTCGCGCGACTGTGACCCGAGGCCGTATTCCATGCGGGATTGCCCCATGGGAGCTTCGTTCCGTTACAATCGTCCCTTTCATTCCTTACCGCTAACATCATCATGATTCAGGGCAGTATTGTCGCAATTGTGACTCCCATGCACGCCGATGGCAGCCTCGATCTGCCGGGCCTGCGCAAGCTGATCGACTGGCATGTCGCAGAAGGCACCGACGGCATCGTCATCGTGGGCACCACCGGCGAATCGCCGACCGTGTCGGTCGACGAGCATTGCGAGCTGATCAGGGTGGCGGTGGAACACGCGGCAGGGCGCGTACCGATCATCGCCGGCACCGGCGGCAATTCGACGGCCGAGGCGATCGAACTCACTCAGTTCGCCAAGGATGTCGGCGCCGACGCATCGCTGCAGGTCGTCCCCTACTACAACCGCCCGACCCAGGAAGGCATGTACCAGCATTTCCGCAAGATCGCGGAAGCGGTCGACCTGCCGGTCATCCTCTACAACGTGCCCGGCCGTACCGTGGCCGACATGTCCAATGAGACCATCCTCCGTCTGGCCGGGGTGCCCGGCATCGTCGGCGTCAAGGATGCGACCGGCAACATCGCGCGCGGCAGCGACCTGATCCGCCTGGCACCGTCTTCGTTTGCCGTCTATTCAGGCGACGACGCGACCGCCATGGCGCTGATGTTCTGCGGCGCCAAAGGCAACATCTCCGTCACCGCCAACGTCGCGCCGCGCGCCATGCACGAGCTGTGCGCCGCCGCGATGGCGGGCAACGTGGCCGAGGCGGTCGCCATCAACAACCGTCTGCTGCCGCTGCACATCAAGCTCTTCGTGGAACCGAATCCGGTGCCGGTGAAATGGGCGCTGGAGCAGATGGGACTGATCCCGGCCGGCATCCGCCTGCCGCTCGTGCCCATGGGCGAGGCATGGCACGGCGCCGTGCGCGAGGCCTTGCGCGAATCCGGTGTATTACAATAAGCGCCGCATTTTCGCGCCGCAAGCCTTCAAGATCACTCTGAACATCGACATGACAACTCGCAAGCACCTTCGGACCGCCCAACGTGGGCTCATCTGTGCACTCGCTGTCGCCGGCCTCGCCGGATGCAGCGGCTCTCTCAACGAGATGCTTCAACCGAGCGGCGTCGAGTACAAGAGCGCGGGCAAGGCGCCTTCGCTCGAGATTCCTCCCGATCTGACCAAGCTGCAGCGCGAGAACCGGTACGCGATCCCTGAGGCGAACCGCGGCCAGGCGACCGCATCCGGCTTCATGCTGCAGCAGAGCGCGCGCCCTGAACAGACCTCGGTGGTCGCTCCCGTCGCCAATACGGACATGCGCATCGAGCGCGCGGGCAATCAGCGCTGGCTGGTGGTCAGGCAGGCGCCCGAAGCGCTGTGGCCGCAGCTCAAGGATTTCTGGCAGGATTCCGGCTTTCTGCTGACGCAGGAGTCTCCCCAGGCCGGCGTGATGGAAACCGACTGGGCCGAGAACCGTGCCAAGATCCCGCAGGACTTCATCCGCAATACGCTCGGCAAGGCGCTCGATTCCCTGTATTCGACCGGCGAGCGCGACAAGTTCCGCACCCGCCTCGAGCGCGGCGCGGACGGCACCACGGAGATCTACATCAGCCATCGCGGCATGCAGGAAGTGCTGGTCGGCCAGCAGAAGGACAGCACCGTGTGGACGCCGCGGGAATCCGATCCCGAGCTGGAAGCCGAATTCCTCTCGCGCCTGATGACGCGTCTGGGCGCCGAATCCACCAAGGCGAAGGCGGTGGTCGCCAATGCCGGCCTGCAGCCGATTCGCGCCAAGCTCGTCAAGTCCGGCGCCGCCGGCTACGTCGAAGTGGATGAAGGCTTCGAGCGCGCATGGCGTCGCGTCGGCCTTGCACTGGACCGCGTCGGCTTCACGGTGGAAGACCGCGACCGCAGCCAGGGCCTGTACTATGTGCGCTATGTCGACCCGGAGCAGGACAAGGACAAGGCATCCGACAAGGGCTTCCTGTCGCGCCTGTTCAGCTTCGGCTCGGACAAGGACAAGGCCAGGACCGCCGCACGCTACCAGGTATCGGTGAAGGGCGCGGGCAGCACCAGCCAGGTGGCGGTGCTGAACAAGGACGGCGCGCCTGACAGTTCGCAGACGGCCAACCGCATCCTCACGCTGCTCAACGATCAGCTCAAGTAAGCATCCCATCTATTGAAGTTTGCCAGTCTGGGCAGCGGCAGCGAGGGCAATTCCCTGCTCATCTCCGCCGCTGCCGATCAATCCCGCACCACGGTCATGCTCGATTGCGGTTTCGCGATCAGGGAGACCGAGCGGCGTCTGCAGCGCGTCGGCCTGACACCAGGCGATATCGACGGCATCATCGTCACGCATGAGCATACCGACCATGTGGGAGGCGTATTCCGCTTCGCGCGCCGCCACCGCATACCCGTCTGGCTGACCTGGGGCACGCTGCAGGCGGTGCGCGGGGACTGCGACGGCGTGGAGGTGATGCTGTGCCGGGACAGCGAGAGCTTCTCCATCGGCGGCCTCGAACTCACGCCGTACACCGTGCCCCACGATGCGCGCGAGCCGGTCCAGTATGTCGCCAGCGACGGAGCACGGCGGCTTGGCGTGCTGACCGATGCGGGGCAGCCGACGCCGCATCTGATCGAGATGCTCGGCGCCTGTGACGGGCTGGTCCTCGAGTGCAATCATGACCGCGAAATGCTGGCCAATTCCACCTATCCGCCCTCACTGCGCCGGCGCATCGGCGGGCCGTTCGGCCATCTGTCGAACGCGTCGTCGGCCGAGATCCTCGCGGCCATCGATCGTTCACGGCTGCGCATCGTCGTCGGCGCTCATCTCAGTCAGCAGAACAATACGCCTGAACTTGCTCTGGCCGCATTGCAGGCAGTGCCAGGCGTGGATGAGGTGGAGATTGCAATCGCCTGCCAGCAGCAGGGCTTCGACTGGATAGACCTGGCGATCTGAACGTCATGGGCAAAAAAAAACCGACCCGAAGGTCGGTTTTTTTTCGCAGTCGAAATTACTTCTGTGCGGGAGCTTCTGCAGCCGGAGCAGCCGGGGCAGCCGGAGCGGCAGCGTTGCTGTCAGCAGCCGGAGCGGCCGGAGCAGCAGCGTTGCTGTCAGCAGCCGGAGCAGCCGGAGCGGCAGCCGGAGCTTCAGCAGCCGGAGCAGCGGGAGCAGCCGGAGCGGCAGCGGGTGCTTCAGCAGCGGGAGCAGCGGCCGGAGCAGCTTCTTCCTTCTTGCCGCAAGCGGCCAGGGCAACAGCGAGGAGCGAGGCGATCAACAGAGTCTTTTTCATGGGATTTCCCTTCAAAGTTATAGGTTTTTGCGATGAATAATTACCGGTAATTATCGCTCGGTAGGCGTTCTCCAGCGCGACATTCGCATGACGAACAGGAAAACTTCCTAGCCCGCAATTATAGCTACATTTCATTGAAAGGATGCAGCCCCGGCGCCACGAAGTAAGGCATTTGTAAGCATTCGACCGACGGTTTTTCTCCTACGCCGGCATCAGCCATCCATCCTGATACCAGGTATACAGCGCATCCCGCACATCCTCAGAAGCGGATTGCATGGCCTGCGGGTCGAGCCGGCGCTGATCGGCAAGGGCGATCAATGCCGCCCGGTCGGCGCGCCCCATCGTAAAGGATTCGCCATTGATGAAGAGCTGGCGGCCGCGGTACAGCATGCGCGTCTTGCGCGACAGCCTGATGCCGCGCTTGGCCGCTGCGGCCAGGAACCGGTCCCGGCTCATCGCACGCGCGGGCGGGTCGAAGAAAACGGTCGGCTTGGGCTCCGACAGGTATTCGCCGAGGAAGATGGCGATGTCGTCCCGCTCGAAGCGGATGCGCGCGATCTGCTCGCTCACCTGGTCCAGCATCGCGTTGCTGATTTCGGCGGGGCGCGTCGTTGGCGCCAGATCGGGATCCGCATAGCGACCATCGAGCTCGATGGATTCCGCCATGAACTGAAGGAAGGCTTCCCCGAGCTCCTGGAAATGCGGCGTGCGGAAGCCGATCGAGTAGGTCATGCACTCGCCGACCGCGATGCCGTCGTGCGCATAGTGCGGCGGCAGGTAAAGCATGTCGCCGGGCTCCAGCACATACTCCTGCTCGGGCTCGAAATGCTTGAGGATCTTCAGCGGCAGGCCTTCGACCAGGCTCAGGTCTTTTTGCGGGCCGATGCGCCAGCGGCGTTGCCCGTGCGCCTGCAGCAAGAAGACATCGTAGGAGTCGAAGTGGGGGCCGACGCCGCCGCCGTCGGTCGCATAACTGATCATCAGGTCGTCGAGACGCGCGTCCGGGATGAAGCGGAACTGCTGCATCAATGCATCGGCCGCGTCGTCATGGAGGTTCACGCCCTGCACCAGCATGGTCCAGGGTTTGCGGGTGAAAGGGGGAACCGTTTCCAGCGGGCCGCGCACCAATTGCCAGCGTTTGCCGAAATGGGTGATGAGGCGCGATTCGACATCGTCCCGCTGCGTCATCTCCGCCAGCTGCTCGCGGGAAAACAAGGGCTTGAATCCGGGGATCGCCTGGCGGATGAGCAAGGGTTTCTTGTGCCAGTATTCGCGCAGGAATTGTTGCGGCGTGAGGCCGCCAAGCAGGGTGAGTTTTTTCATGCGCGCATTATATCGGCTCGCATCCGGCCGGCAGACGCGAAGTTTTCATCGATCAATGCGGCCGCTCCGTCCTTGCGAAGATGTCCATCGCGTGCAGCCGCTGCCGCTATAATCGGCCAATCACCCACATGAAAGGAAGCGCAATGAAGATTGCCAAGAATACGGTTGTGACGCTGCACTACAAACTGTCCGACGCCCAGGGCAATCTCATCGAGGAGAGCCGCGAGCCTATGGTGTACCTGCACGGCGGTTATGAAAACACCTTGCCCAAGATCGAGGAAGCCCTCGACGGCAAGGATCCCGGATACGAGACCACCATACAGGTGGAGCCGGACGACGCGTTCGGCGAATACGATCCGGAACTCATCAAGATCGAGCCGCGCAATCGCCTGCCGGAGCCGATCGAACTCGGCATGCAGTTCGAAGGCACGCCCGAGGGCGCGGGCGACGATGACGAGCCGGTGATCTTTACCGTGACCGATATTGCGGAAGACAAGGTCGTGCTGGACGGGAATCATCCGCTGGCCGGCATGGCGCTTCGCTTCACGCTCAACGTCACGGACGTGCGCAGCGCAAGCCAGGAAGAGATCGAGCACGGACACGTGCATGGCGCGCATGGTCATCATCACGGCGATGACGACGGCGACGGCGACGAATTCCGCAGCGTGCCGCTGCAGTAACGACGGTCCGCCGCGGACTCAGCGCTGCTGACCCGCCTCGGACGTTGACAGCAGCAGCCAGGGGGCGTCCGGCTCGACGGCCACGTGCAGGACGCCGGCGCCGGCATTGAGTTCGCCCAGCCGGCCTTGCCAGCGGATCGCATTCGATACCGGCCGTCCCGCGTCCGCGTACACCACGAGCACGCGGCCATCGAAGTCCGTGGCCAGTGCATTGAGCTGGCGCCGGATCTCGAGAAAGCCGTCGCGCCTGACCTGGCGCGGCTGGGCCAGCGGGTTAGCGTCGCAGAACAGCACCACGCCTTTCAGTTTCTTTTGCCGCGCGTGCGCGAAGACCCGCTGCAGCCACTCGCGGTTGGCCACCGTCCTGTCTTCGAATTCGCTGTTGCGGCCGGCGTCGGTCACATAGTGATTGTTGTTGTCCGGGAGGTTGACGGTGGCGAAGATCATGTCGCCCATCTCCCAGCGCGCGTTCTCCACATAGCTCCGGAAGCGCGGATTGGTGGATTGCCGGGTCACCGGAATCCGGCTTGCCCCGAGTGAAAACTCGTCGGCGAAAAACAGTTCGCGCAGCCGCGTCAGCCGGCTGATCGGCGTCGGCCTGCTGCCGTCGTTCCGGCACTCCGCCCAGTCACTCGACGCGAGGGATACCACGACCCCGTTCTGCGCCTGCTGCAGCAACTCCAGCCGGCGCTGATACAGCCTGTCGGCGCAGGGCTCGGTCGGCTGCTTGATGCCGTTGACGACGACGAAGGCGAGGTTCTCCTGGTCGGCTTCGCCCAGCGCCCGGACGAGGCCGCTTTCGCCGGTACCCGTCCCGCCGCCATGGCCAATCACGCCGAAGCGGAAGCCGTTGTCCGCGCCATGGGCCGGCCAGGCCGCCCACAGCGCGAGCGCGAGTGCAAATCCCGCTGCGCGTTTCATTCGGCGTCCGCCAGCGACTTGAGCCGGTACAGCACTTCCAGCGCCTGCCTCGGCGTGAGCGAGTCGGGGTCGGTCGCCGCCAGCAGGTCGAGCACCGGGGCGGCGGCGGCCGGCGCCGGCGCTTCCTCGTCGCAGTCCGGCGGCGGTGCGGCAAACAGGTCGAACTGCGGCGTCGGCTGCAGGGAATTCGCCTCCAGCTGGGCGAGATGCTTGCGCGCCGAACGGATCACGCTTTGCGGCACGCCCGCGAGCTGCGCGACCTGCAGACCGTAGCTCTGCGAGGCCGGTCCCTGCTGGACCGCGTGCAGGAAGACGATGCTGTCCTTGTGCTCGACCGCCGACAGATGCACATTGACGGCCGAGGGATGGGTCTCGGGAAGCTGGGTCAGCTCGAAATAATGGGTGGCGAACAGCGTGAAGCTGCGCGTGGTGTCGATCAGGTGCCGTGCGATCGCCCAGGCCAGGGCCAGGCCGTCGAAGGTCGAGGTGCCGCGTCCGATTTCATCCATCAGCACGAGCGAGCGTTCGCTGGCGCCGTTGAGAATGGCGGCCGCCTCGGTCATCTCGACCATGAAAGTGGAGCGGCCGCCCGCGAGGTCGTCGGCGGCGCCTATGCGGGTATAGATGCGGTCGATCGGGCCGATGCGGGCCGAATCGGCCGGCACGAAGCTGCCCACGTAGGCAAGCAGGGTAATCAGCGCCACCTGCCGCATGAAGGTCGACTTGCCGCCCATGTTGGGGCCGGTGATCATCAGCAGGCGGCGGTCGCCGTCGAGCGCGCAATCGTTGGCGATGAAGCGTTCGATCTGCTTCTCCACCACCGGGTGGCGGCCCTGTTCGATCATGATGGCGGGCTCGGCGACCAGCTGCGGCGCGCACCAGTTGTTGCGGGAGGCATGATCGGCCAGCGCCACCAGCACGTCCAGCTGTGCGATCGCGTGAGCGATGCGCTGCAGGGCGCCGACCTGCGGACCGAGTTCGGTGAGCAGCTTTTCATACAGGTACTTCTCGCGCGACAGCGCGCGTTCCTGCGCCGACAACGCCTTGTCCTCGAAAGCCTTCAGCTCTGGCGTGATGTAGCGCTCCGCGTTCTTGAGCGTCTGCCGCCGGCGATAGTCTTCCGGCACCTTGTCGGTCTGTCCGTGGGTGACTTCGATATAAAAGCCGTGCACCTTGTTGTACTCGACCCGCAGATTACCGATGCCGGTGCGGCTGCGCTCGCGCGCCTCGAGTTCGACCAGGAACTGGCCCGCGTTCTCGGACAGGCCGCGCAGTTCGTCCAGTTCGGCGTCGTAGCCGCGCGCGATCACGCCGCCGTCGCGCACCATGGCGGCGGGCTCCAGTGCGATGCCGCGCTCCAGCAGGTCGAGGCATTCCGCCGGCGTCTCGAGCGCTGCATGGATTTCGCGCAGCAGCGGTGCGTCGGCGTCGCGGTTGCACATGGCCACATAGGAGCGCAGCGAGGGCAGTTGCTGCAGGCCGCCGCGCAGTCCGGCGAGATCGCGCGGGCGCGCCGACAGCAATGCGATGCGGGTGGTGATGCGCTCAACGTCGGGTACCGCTGCCAGCGTGGCGGAAAGTCCCGATGCGGCGTCCGCGCGCATCAGCGCATTGAGCGCGGCATGCCGGGCGCGCGCGACGTCCTGGTTGCGGCTGGCGTGATGCAGCCAGTGGCGCAGCAGGCGCGAGCCCATCGAGGTGCGGCAGTGATCCAGCAGCGAGAACAGGGTGGGGGCGCCGCTGCCGTCTTCGCCGCGCAGGGTTTCGGTCAGCTCGAGATTGCGGCGGGTGGCCGCGTCGAGGCCGATGAACTCGCTCTCCGATTCCACCGTCAGCGAACGCACATGCTGCAGCCCGCGGCCCTGGGTGGACTGGGCATAGCGCAGCAGCGCGCCCGCCGCGCCGTGAGCGGCGCTGCAATCCTGTGCACCGAAACCGCTCAGCGACGCCACGCCCAGCTGCGCCATCAGGGCCTTGAATCCGCTTTCCTCGTCGAAGTGCCAGTGGGGCACCACGGTGAGCTTGCCCGGCGCCTGGGCGGCGTCGCTTTCCTCGTTGACCAGGATCTCGGCCGGCGAGATTCTTTCCAGCTCCTGCCGCAGCCGCGGCTCCGCGTTCCTGGCGTCGGTGGAGAACTCCATCAGGCGCAGCGCGCCGCTGGCCATCGACAGCCAGGCGAGACCGATGGTCGCCGTCTTGCGCTGCAGGGTGCGACGCACGGCCAGCAGCGGACGCTCGGATTTTTCCGGCAGCAGATCGGAGTCGGTCAGCGTGCCCGGCGTGACCACGCGCACCACCTTGCGTTCCACCGGCCCCTTGCTCGTCGCCGGGTCGCCGATCTGCTCGCAGATCGCCACCGACTCGCCGAGCCTGATCAGCTTGGCCAGGTACTGTTCGGCCGAATGAAAGGGCACGCCCGCCATCTTGATCGGATTGCCGTTCGAGGCGCCGCGCTGGGTGAGGGTGATGCCGAGCAGGCGCGAGGCCTTCTCCGCATCCTCGAAGAACAATTCGTAGAAGTCGCCCATCCGGTAGAACACCAGCATGTCGGGATGCTCGGCCTTGATGCGCAGGTACTGCTGCATCATGGGAGTGTGTTTCTCCAGCGCTTCTTCGATGCGCGCTACCGCAGCGGTATCCGGAGTGAGGGCGGTCGATGAGGCCATGCCAGTCTTTCTTCTTCAGGTGCGATGGGCGAGAACGAAGCCAGCATTTTAATACCCAGGGCGAGCGGCAGGCAGGTGGTGTGGCATGGCCGGCATGTTGCCGGCCATGATATGCCTCAGGGCTTGCGTCCGGCGCCGCGTTGGGGGGCCGGCTTGGCGGGTGCGCCGGCGTTGCCTGGCTTGCGCGCGCGGTTCTGCGCAGGTTCCTGCGCATTGCCGCCCTGGCGGCGGGGCTGGCGCCCGCGGCCCTGCATGTCGCCGCTGCGCAGCTGGATCGGCTGCGGCTTGGCGTTCGGGTCCGGCTCGAAGCCGGGCACCACTTCACGCGGCAGCGAGCGCTTGATCAGCTTCTCTATCCCCTTGAGCATGTCGTGCTCGTCCACGCAGACCAGCGACACGGCTTCGCCCGTGGCACCCGCGCGGCCGGTGCGGCCGATGCGGTGCACATAGTCTTCCGGCACGTTCGGCAGGTCGTAATTCACCACGTGCGGCAGCTGGTCGATGTCGATGCCGCGCGCCGCGATGTCGGTCGCGACCAGCACCTGCAGCTGGCCGTCCTTGAATTCGGCCAGCGCGCGGGTGCGCGCCGACTGGCTCTTGTTGCCGTGGATCGCCATCGCGCTGATGCCGTCCTTGCCGAGCTGTTCGACCAGCTTGTTCGCGCCGTGCTTGGTGCGGGTGAAGACCAGCACCTGGGTCCAGCTGTTGGACTTGATCAGGTGGCTCAGCAGCGGATGCTTGCGGTTGCGGTCGACCGGGTGGATCTTTTGCGCGATCACGTCCGCCGTCGAGTTGCGGCGAGCGACCTCGATCATCTCCGGGTTGTTGAGCAGGCCGTCGGCGAGTGCCTTGATCTCGTCGGAGAAGGTGGCGGAGAACAGCAGGTTCTGACGCTTCGGCGGCAGCGCGGCGAGCACCTTGCGGATATCGCGGATGAAGCCCATGTCGAGCATGCGGTCCGCTTCGTCGAGCACGAGGATCTCGACCTGTGTCAGGTCGATCGTGCCCTGCTGCATGTGATCCAGCAGGCGGCCCGGAGTGGCCACCAGGATGTCGAGGCCGTTCGCCAGCACCGCGATCTGCGGATTGATGCCCACGCCGCCGAAGATGACCGCCGAGCGGAGCCTGAGGTACTTGCCGTAGATACGCACGCTTTCCTCGACCTGCGCCGCGAGCTCGCGGGTCGGGGTCAGGATCAGTGCGCGCACCGACTTCGGCCGGCGCATCGGGCCGGCCTTGGCGAGCCGCTGCAGGATGGGCAGGGTGAAGCCGGCGGTTTTTCCGGTACCGGTCTGGGCGCCGGCGAGCAGGTCGCCGCCGCGCAGTACGGCCGGAATGGCCTGGGTCTGGATAGGGGTGGGCGTCGTGTAGCCCTGTTCGCTGACAGCGCGAACGATTTCATCGGCGAGGCCGAGTTCGGTAAAAGACATGAATACTCAGAAAAACGGTTGACTGCCGCCCGCGCTTGCGACGGCGGCAGGAAGAATGCAGCGGCCACCGTGGGCCGCATGCGAGGGAGGTGTTACTTGGCGAACGGCGACAGCAGGTTCACCATCTGGGCGAAGATCTTCGGGCTGCCCGCCAGGACATTGCCCTTGTAAAGGTAGTCGGAGTCGCCCCGGAAGTCGCCGACGATGCCGCCGGCTTCCGTGATCAGCAGCGAACCGGCCGCCGCGTCCCAGGGCTTGAGCCCCTTCTCGAAAAAGCCGTCGAGACGGCCCGCGGCGACATACGCCAGGTCGAGCGCGGCGGCGCCAGGACGGCGCAGGCCCGCGCATTTCTCGGTCATGATCTTGAACATCTTCATATATTCATCCAGGCCCTCCGTGTCCCGGAACGGGAAGCCGGTGCCGATCAGCGCCTCGGCCATCTTGTCGCGACGTCCGACGCGAATGCGCTTTTCGTTCAGGTATGCGCCGGCGCCCTTGGACGCGGTGAAGAGATCGTTGCGGGTGGGGTCGTAGACGACGGCCTGCGTGATCTGGCCGCGCTGCTGAAGCGCGATCGACACGCAGTACTGCGGAAAGCCGTGGATGAAATTCGTGGTGCCGTCGATCGGATCGATGATCCAGACGTTTTCATTCTCGTCATGCAGGTCGGCGGAAGGGCCGGACTCTTCGGCGAGGATCGCGTGATCCGGGTAGGCGGTCTTCAGAACCTCGATGATCGCCTGCTCCGCGGCCTGGTCGACTTCGGTGACGAAGTCGTTCTGACCCTTTTGCGTGACCCGGACCCGTTCGAGATCGAAGGAGGCCCGGTTGATGAGGGACGCAGCGCGCCGCGCGGCCTTGACGGCCGTATTGAGCATGGGATGCATAAATGGTTCCGTTAGAATGGCGGTGCCGTCGCCACCGCGCACGGAACCGCATGAGATTCGAATTAAGGAGCGAAGCGGCCGGCTTCCGTACAACGCGGGGGGCCGCAGATCGCGCTATTTTAAATGAACCCGTCCCAATCCAGTAATTCTCTTTTCGAGCGCCTGCGCTTCGTCCTGGTCGGTACCAGCCATCCGGGCAATGTCGGCGCCGCCGCCCGCGCCATCAAAACCATGGGCTTCCGCCAGCTGGTGCTGGTCGATCCGCGCTATCCGGACGTGCTGACCCACGAGGAGGCGATCGCCTTCGCCAGCGGCGCCCAGGATGTGCTGGCGGAGGCGCGCATCGCATCGAGCTTCGAAGAGGCAATAGAAGGCTGCAACTATGCGGCCGCCCTCAGCGCGCGCCTGCGGGAATTCTCGCCGCCGGTGACCGCGCCCCGCGCCCTCGCGGCCCGGCTGGCGCAGGACGCCGGGCTGCGCGCCGCCCTGGTGTTCGGCAGCGAACGCTATGGCT
This sequence comes from Noviherbaspirillum aridicola, assembly GCF_019656455.1. Lineage (GTDB taxonomy): Bacteria > Pseudomonadota > Gammaproteobacteria > Burkholderiales > Burkholderiaceae_D > Noviherbaspirillum > Noviherbaspirillum aridicola. The sequence goes on along the minus strand of NZ_BPMK01000018.1, from coordinate 3,076 downwards.
TGCCGAACGAGGTGATCGCGCGCTGCAACGTGCTGATCAATATTCCCGCCAATCCCGGCTATTCGTCGCTGAATCTCGCGCAGGCGGTGCAGGTGCTTGCCTGGGAGGCGAGGCAGGCGGCCTGCGGAGACGAGGTCCCTTCACAGCCGGTGGGTTTCCAGGGCGAGGCCGCGGAGCTGGCGGAGATCGAGGGCATGTTCCAGCACCTGGAGCAGGCGCTGATCGCCATCGACTTCCTCGACCCGGACAACCCGAAGAAGCTGATGCCGCGTCTGCGCCGGCTGTTCTCGCGCAGCCAGCTGGAAAAGGAGGAGGTCAACATCCTGCGCGGCATCGCCAACAAGATCCTGCACAAACGGAAGCCGTAGGCAACCGGGATCCGGACCGCTTCAGCATCAGGATGCCTTGCATGATGGGCGAGGCCGGTCGGAGAAAGCCGTCGGAAAATCGGGCGGGGAAATCCGGCAGGGTCGGCAGCGAGAGGAGGGCGGGGGCGGAAAAGCGAGGGGCAGCGAGGGGCAGCGAACCCGCTGCCCGTGCCGCGCTGAACCCCCTGTTACTCAGCCCCAGGCGCGCAGCAGTCCTACGGCGAGACCTTCGAGCGCAAAATCTTCCTGTCCCGGTTGCACCTGGATGGGCTGGAAATCCGGGTTCTCGGGTAGCAGCTCGATCAGGTTGCCGTTCTTGCGGTAGCGCTTGACCGTCACATCGTCGCCTATGCGCGCCACGACGATCTGGCCGTTCTTCGCGCTGTCCGCCTTTTTCACGGCGAGCAGGTCGCCGTCGAGGATGCCCACATCGCGCATCGACAATCCGCGCACTTTCAGCAGGTAGTCGGGTTTGGCGGAGAACAGGGAAGGGTCGACCTGATAGGTGGACTCAACGTGTTCCTGGGCAAGGATGGGAGAACCGGCGGCGACGCGGCCGATCAGCGGCAGCTGCATCAGCGCCGGGTGGGGCAGCGCCATCTGGCGTGCCGCCCCTGCGGGCTGATGGTCCCTGAGGCGGATGCCGCGGGAGGTGCCGGGAGAAATCTCGATTGCGCCCTTGCGCGCCAGCGCCTGCAGATGTTCCTCGGCGGCATTGGCGGACTTGAAACCGAGCTCGCTGGCGATCTCGGCCCGGGTCGGAGGAAAGCCGGTGTTTTCGATGGCTTCCCTGATCAGGTTGAGAATCTGTTCCTGGCGTGCGGTGAGTTTGATCATGATCGTGCCCGGCGAAGCGCGTGCGCGCTGTTCAAAAAGACAGCCTGTATTTTTATACAGGCCGCGCGCGAATGCAAGCGCAGACCAACCGAAAGTCGCGGACCGCCCGCAAGTTGCTGAATGTATTGAGTAAATCCCAGCGACCGGTTATCATAGCGGGCTTTCCCTTCCCACACCCGTCAGACGCCGGGGTGGGCATTGTCTTCAGTCCACAAGGAGATTACATGCGTCATTACGAAATCGTATTCATCGTCCATCCGGATCAGAGCGAGCAGGTGCCCGCGATGATCGAGCGCTACAAGGGCATCGTCACCGCCCGCAACGGCAAGATCCACCGTGTCGAAGACTGGGGTCGTCGCCAGATGGCCTACATGATCCAGAAGCTGGCCAAGGCGCACTATGTGTGCATGAACATCGAGTGCGACGGCGACACGCTGGCCGAGCTCGAGACCGGCTTCCGTTTCAATGACGCCGTGCTGCGCCACCTCACCGTGAAGATGAAGAAGGCTGAAACCGCGCCGTCGCCGATGATGAAGGCAGTGCAGAAGGAAGACGCGGCCAAGAGCCAGCGCGCCGAAAGCACCGCAGCCTGATTCTCTAGCGGAGGAATGTGAACCAGCTGTGCCTGGCGGCCGCCATCTCGGAACGCGACGTACTGCGTTACACACCGGCCGGCATCCCGATCGTATCCGCAGTGCTGCTGCATACGTCGGACCAGGTGGAAGCCGGCATCACCCGCCGGGTCGAGCTCGAAATCGCCGCGATTGCCGCCGGAGAAATCTCGGGGCGGTTCAACCGGGCGGAGCTGGGCAAGACGCTGAATTTCACGGGATTCCTCGCGCTGAGACGCCGCAACAGCAAAAGCCTGGTCTTTCACATCACGGACATCCAGGCGTATTCACCAGATCACTAGATACAGGAGCCGAAAATGGCATTTGGTAAGAAATTCGACAAGAGCAAACTCAAGCAGAAGCGCCAGCAGCAGAACCCGCTGTTCAAGCGCAAGAAATTCTGCCGCTTCACCGCCGCCGGCGTTGAGCAGGTCGACTACAAGGACGTCGACACCCTGAAGGACTTCGTCCAGGAAAACGGCAAGATCATGCCGGCACGCCTGACCGGCACCAAGGCGCATTATCAGCGCCAGGTCGATACCGCGATCAAGCGCGCGCGCTATCTGGCGCTGCTGCCGTACACCGATCTGCACAACGCGTAATCGACGACGAAGAATAGGAGAAAAACATGCAAGTCATTCTGTTGGAAAAAGTCGTCAACCTGGGCAACCTCGGTGACGTGGTCAAGGTCAAGGACGGCTTTGCCCGCAACTTCCTGATCCCCCAGCGCAAGGCACGCCGCGCGACCAGCGCAGCCGTGGCCGAGTTCGAAGCCAAGCGCGCTGAACTGGAAAAGGCGGCAGCTGAGAAGCTGGCCGAAGCCCAGGCGCAAGGCGAGAAGCTGTCCGGCGCCACCGTGCGCATCGGCCAGAAGGCCGGCGTGGACGGCCGTCTGTTCGGCTCGGTGACCAATGCCGACATCGCCGAGGCAGTGACCGCCCAGCAGGGCCTGAAGGTCGAAAAGGCCCAGGTTCGCATGCCGCAGGGTCCGCTCAAAGCCGTCGGCGAATACCCGATCGCGATCCAGCTGCACACCGACGTCGTCGCCGAGATTTCCGTCTCGGTGGTTGGCGAGCAGGCCTGATCCACACAGCCTCAAAAAAGCCGGCGCATGCCGGCTTTTTTTGTGCCTGTGACCCGTCCTGAAATGCGTTGACACTTTTTTGGAGGTGTCAAATGGACAGAGGGATCAAGCGTACGCAGCGGGACTACACGCTGGCTTTTAAGTTGGCGGTAGTTGACGAGGTGGAAAAAGGCGAG
>NZ_BPMK01000017.1 GCF_019656455.1 Noviherbaspirillum aridicola | reverse complement strand
GTACCAAGTACCCACACTTATCGGCTGTTGATTGTTAAAGATCCTGTCTGCCGCACCCGCCATTCTTTCCTTGCCGGCGCTTGCTGCGAATCGTTTTGTTCGTCAGCAGCAGAGAAACGAGATTATGCAGTGCTCGCCGTCATGCGTCAAGCACTGCGCGCGGTTTTTTTCGTGGCTTCGCGTCCTTGCCGCTATTGCATGCCGTCCTGCTAACTGTTCCGGAAGTTCGGCGGGCGCTTTTCGAGGAAGGCCTGCATGCCCTCCTTCTGGTCCTGTGATGCGAAGGTGCTGTGGAAGAGCCGGCGCTCGAACTGTACTCCCTCGTTCAGCGTGGTTTCGTACGCGCGGTTGATCGATTCCTTCACCATCATGACAATCGGCAGGGACATGCCTGCGATGACGCCGGCGGCTTCCATGGCTTCGTCCAGCAAACGCTCTGCGGGCACGACGCGGGAAACGAGGCCTGCCCGCTCCGCTTCGGCCGCATCCATCATGCGTGCAGTCAGGCACATGTCCATGGCCTTGGCCTTGGATACTGCGCGCGGCAGGCGCTGCGTACCGCCGGCGCCGGGGATGGTGCCGAGCTTGATTTCGGGCTGGCCGAATTTCGCGGTTTCGGCGGCGATGATGAAGTCGCACATCATCGCGAGCTCGCAGCCGCCGCCTAGCGCGTAACCCGCAACCGCAGCGATGACCGGCTTGCGAACCTTGCGGATCTGCTCCCAGTTGCGGGTGATGTACTCGCCCTTGTAGACATCCATGAAGCTGTAGCTTGCCATTGCGCCGATGTCGGCGCCGGCGGCGAAGGCCTTTTCGCTTCCCGTCAGGACGATGCAGCCGATCGCATCGTCCGCATCGAAGGCGAGCAGCGCCCGGCCAAGCTCATCCATGAGTGCGTCATTGAGGGCATTGAGGGCCTTCGGGCGATTGAGGCGAATAAGACCGACCTTGTCGCGGGTTTCGACGAGGATGTTTTCATAGTTCATTTTTCGTGCTCCTCCTGGACTGGAACGGCGATTGTAACGCTGGATGCCATTCCGCTAACGCGGCGCCGGCATCCGGGGAAGCAGGACCCACATCGTGCCGCGCTGCTTCATTCGGCCCGCCTTCTCGCCCGCTTCCGACCCGAAGCCCCAGAACAGGTCGGCGCGCACCGCGCCGCGAATCGCGGCGCCCGTGTCCTGGGCCATCACGAGCTGCTGCAGCAGCGTGTCGCTGGCGGGCTGCGTGGTGGAGAGGAAGACCGGCGCGCCGAGCGGGATGAATTGCGGATCGACGGCGATCGAGCGTAGCGGGGTCAGCGGCACGCCGAGCGCGCCCTTCGGACCGCGCGAAGGATCGGCAAGCTTTTCTTCCTTGAAGAACACATAGCTTGGGTTCGCGTTGAGCAATTCCTTCTGGCGCGCAGGGTTGGCCTTGAACCAGGCCTTGATGTTCTGGGCCGAGGCCTGGTCGAGCGTCATCTCGCCCTTGTCGACCAGGTAGCGTCCGATGGACTTGTAGGGATGGCCGTTCTGATCGGCGTAGGCGATGCGCACCGTTTCTTTCGTATCGGCGAGCTGTACGCGGCCCGAGCCCTGCACCTGCAGGAAAAAGGCGTCGATCGGATCATCGACCCAGAGCAGTTCCTTGCCGTTGAGGGCGCCGGACTGCGTCAGCTCGGCGCGCGTCGGATAGGGCACGATCTTGTTGCCCGCGAGGCGTCCGCGCAGGCGCAGGCTCTTCAGTTCCGGATAGATGGCGGCGAGGTCGACCGCCACCAGGTCGTCGGGCGTGCGGTGCAGGGGGGTCTGGTAGGGACCGGACCGCTTGCGGGCGCCGCGCAGTAGCGGCTCGTAGTAGCCGGTGACCAGTCCGTTGTCGCTGCCGTCGGCATTGACGACCTGGTGCGGGACGAAGAAGGACTCGAAGAACAGGCGCACCGCCTTTTCATCCTTGACGTCCACGTCCTGCGCCACCTTGCAGGGCTCGGCCCAGTCGGGTTTCTTGACCAGCGTCTCGCAGGATGCGATGAAGGCGGGCCAGGCTTCGCGCAGCCTGTCCCTGCTCCAGCCCGGAAGGGCGGCGAACGTCACCGGCGAAAGCGTCGGCTTGCGGACGTCGGCGGGGGCAGGCGCCGGCGCAGGGGCGGGTTTCGGCTGCGCCGGGACGGGCACCGGCGCCGGCGGCTTTTCGGGCGCCGAGGTACAGGCGGAGAGCAGGACGAGCGCGAGGGCGGCGGCGCTTGCGGGTACACTTGTGTGTTTTGACGGCATGAGGATTGAAAGCATGTGGCTGTTGATGCTTGAAGCTGGCGTTGCCTTGTTTCTGCTGATATTCATCGTCTGGTGGACGATGTTTTCGGGTCGCAAGCCGGAGTCGCCGCCCGCGGAGAAGCCGCGCGAACCGGAAGACAAGCCGTGAGTCAGTGCAGGGTCCGCGGCAGCGACAGGATGAATTCCGGAATCTTTACTTCGAAGCGCTCGCCGTCCTCCGCGACGCAGAAATAGTTGCCGGTCATGGAACCCTGCGGGGTCGTGAGCGCGGTGCCGCTCGTATATTCGAAATGCTCGCCCGGCTTGAGCAGCGGCTGGTGGCCGACGACGCCGAGGCCGCGGACTTCTTCGACGCGGTTGTTGGCGTCGACGATGATCCAGTGGCGCGAGATCAGCTGGGCGGTCACGGTGCCGGTGTTGCGGATGGTGATGGTGTAGGCGAACACGAAATGCGAGCGGTCGGGATCGGACTGTTCCGCGATATAGCGGGTACGGACGCTGACGCTGAATTCATACGCGGGCATGCGGGTTCCTTGTTGTTCTGGCCAGATTCGGCCGTCCATTGCACACGAAAACGGGAGTGCTTGCAACACGAGATGCGCGGCGAAAGTAAAATAGCGCTTCCTTTTTGATCCTGCCCGTCATGCCCAAATCCCGCATCGCCCCCAGCATTCTCTCCGCCGACTTCGCCCGTCTCGGGGAAGAGGTCCGCAATGTCGTCGCCGCTGGCGCCGACATCATTCACTTCGACGTGATGGACAATCACTACGTGCCCAACCTGACGGTGGGCCCGCTGGTGTGCGAAGCGATCCGCCCGCATGTGCAGGTGCCGATCGACGTGCATCTGATGGTCAAGCCGGTGGACCGCATCATCCCCGATTTCGCCAAGGCCGGCGCGAACATCATCACCTTTCATCCCGAGGCGTCGGAGCATATTGACCGCTCGCTTCAGCTGATCCGCGATAACGGCTGCAAGGCGGGTCTGGTGTTCAACCCCGCCACGCCGCTCCACTACCTCGATCATGTGATGGACAAGCTGGACATCATCCTGATCATGTCGGTCAATCCCGGCTTCGGCGGCCAGTCCTTCATTCCCGAGGCACTGAAAAAAATCGCCGCGGTTCGCCAGCGCATCGACGCCTCGGGGCGCGACATCATGCTGGAGGTGGACGGCGGCATCAAGGTCGAGAACATCGCCGAGGCGGCGCGCGCCGGGGCGGACACCTTCGTGGCCGGCTCCGCCATCTTCGGCAAGCCGGATTACAAGACGGTGATCGACGCCATGCGCGCACAGCTGGCCCAGGCATGACTCGCCTCGAAGGCATACGCGCCGCGATCGTCGATCTCGACGGCACGATGGTGGATACCGCGCCGGATTTTCTGGTCGCGGTCAATCGCATGCGAAGCGACCTCGGCCTGGCGCCGACCGACATCGGCACCATCACCCGCTTCGTCGGCAAGGGCACGGAGAACCTGATGCGGCGCGTGCTCGCCCTCGACTATGACGTGGCAGGCGTGGAGCGGCACTTCGAGGCCGCCCTCGCCTCCTACTCGCGGCACTACATCGAGATCAATGGCCTGCACTCGTCGGTGTACCCGGGCGTGCGGGAGGGACTGGCGGCGCTGCGGGCCAAGGGGCTGCGGCTGGCCTGCGTCACCAACAAACCCTACGGCTTCGCGCGGCCGCTGCTCGCGAGCACCGGGCTGGACGGGTATTTCGAGCTGGTCTACGGCGGCGACTCGCTGCCGAAGAAGAAGCCCGATCCCTATCCGCTGCTGAAGGTATGCGAGGACTTCGGGCTGACGCCGGCACAGGTCGTGGCGATCGGGGATTCTTCCAACGACGCGCTGGCGGCGCGGGCGGCGGGATGCCGGGTGCTCAACGTGCCCTACGGGTACAACCATGGCGAATCTATACACAACGTTGATTCGGATGGTATAGTTTCCTCGCTGCTTGACGCGGCGAACCTCATTCACGCCTGAATCCATATCATGTTTCTCGGCAAAAAACGTAAGGCATGCACGCCTGGCCAGTTTGAGGCCTGGCTGTGGCGACGCTGGCAATCCTGGTCCAACTGACCCCGATCGCCGCCGACGCCTTTGCACGTTCGGCAACGTTTTTTGAAAAATCCCCCGCTATTGGCCGTCGTTCTACAACAGCGCCCGGAGAGAACCATGACCGAACTCGAATTCAAATCCCTTGCCGCTCAAGGCTATAACCGCATTCCGCTGATCGCCGAAGCTTTCGCCGACCTGGAAACCCCGCTCACGCTGTACCTGAAACTGGCCCAGACCCAGAACACGGGCAGGAATACCTTCCTGCTGGAGTCCGTGGTCGGCGGCGAGCGTTTCGGCCGCTATTCCTTCATCGGCCTGCCCGCCTCCACCCTGATGCGCAGCTATGGCAACCGCACCGAGGTGGTCCGGCACGGCGAGGTGGTGGAAACCCATGAGGGCAATCCGCTCGAATTCATCGCTTCCTTCCAGGCGCGATACAAGGCGGCGATCCGCCCGGGAATGCCGCGCTTCTGCGGCGGCCTGGCGGGTTACTTCGGCTACGATGCGGTCCGCCATATCGAAAAGCGGCTGGCCGACAGCGCGCCGCGCGACGATCTCGGCCTGCCGGAAATTCAGCTGCTGGTGACGGAAGAGCTGGCGGTCATCGACAACCTCTCGGGCAAGCTCTACCTGATCGTCTATGTCGACCCTGCCAGCCCGGAAGCCTACTCCCGCGGACGCCAGCGCCTGAAAGACCTCCGCTCGATGCTGCGGCGGGCGGTGGATGTGCCGGTGACGTCGGGCTCCGTGCGTACCGAGACGGTGCGCGAATTCGCCAAGGCGGATTACCTCAGGGCGGTGGAGCAGGCCAAGGAATACATCATGGCGGGCGACCTGATGCAGGTGCAGATCGGCCAGCGGCTCAAAAAGTCCTATGTCGACTCGCCGCTGTCGCTGTACCGCGCGCTGCGCTCGCTGAATCCTTCGCCGTACATGTATTTCTACAACTTCGGCGACATGCAGATCGTCGGCGCGTCGCCGGAAATCCTCGTCCGCAACGAACAGACGAACGACGGCAAGCGCAAGGTCACGATCCGTCCGCTGGCCGGCACCCGTCCACGCGGCGCGACGCCGGAAAAGGATGCCCAGCTGGCGAAGGAGCTGCTGGCCGATCCGAAGGAAATCGCCGAGCACGTGATGCTGATCGACCTGGCGCGCAACGACATCGGCCGCATTTCCGAGACCGGGAGCGTGCGCGTGACCGACAAGCTGGTGATCGAGAAGTACTCGCATGTGCAGCACATCGTGTCCAACGTGGAGGGCACGCTCAAGCCGGACCTGACCAACCTCGATGTGCTCAAGGCCACCTTCCCGGCCGGCACCCTGTCCGGGGCGCCGAAGGTGCGGGCGATGGAAATCATCGATGAACTGGAGCCGACCAAGCGCGGCATCTATGGCGGCGCATGCGGCTATCTGTCCTTCGGCGGCGAAATGGATCTGGCGATCGCCATCCGTACCGGCGTCATCAAGGACGGCACGCTGTATGTACAGGCGGCCGCCGGCGTGGTCGCCGACTCGGTGCCGGAGATGGAATGGCAGGAAACGGAAAACAAGGCGCGCGCGGTGCTGCGCGCGGCCGAACAGGTGCAGGACGGACTGGACGGGGAGCTGTGACATGTTGCTGATGATTGATAACTACGACTCGTTCACCTACAACCTGGTGCAGTATTTCGGCGAGCTGGGAGAGGATGTGCGGACTTTCCGCAACGACGAGATCACGCTGGAGCAGATCGCGGCGCTCAATCCCGACCGCATCTGCATCTCGCCGGGGCCATGCACGCCGAACGAGGCGGGCGTGTCGGTGCCGGTGCTGAAGGAATTCGCGGGCAAGGTGCCGATCCTGGGCGTCTGCCTCGGCCATCAGGGCATCGGCGCGGCCTTTGGCGGCAAGGTGGTGCGGGCCAAGCAGGTCATGCACGGCAAGACCTCGGTCATCCATCACACCGGGGTGGGCGTGTTCAAGGACTTGCCGAATCCCTACACGGTGATCCGCTATCACTCGCTGGCGATCGAACGCGAATCGCTGCCCGACTGCCTGGAAGTGACGGCCTGGACCGACGACGGCGAGATCATGGGCGTGCGCCACAAGACGCTGGCGGTGGAAGGCGTGCAATTCCACCCGGAGTCCATCCTGTCCGAACAGGGTCACGAGCTGCTCAAGAACTTCCTGAGCATCCGCTAAACATCACGGAGACACGCATGCCTATCACTCCGCAAGAAGCCCTGCTGCGCTGCATCGAGCACCGCGAAATCTTCCACGACGAGATGCTCTCCCTGTTCCGCAAGATCATGAGCGGCGAAATGTCGCCGGTCATGATCGCCGCGCTGACCATGGGGCTGCGGGTGAAGAAGGAGACCATCGGCGAAATCGCGGCGGCGGCCCAGGTGATGCGCGAGTTCTCGACCAAGGTGCCGCTGGACGATACGACGGGCCTGCTCGACATCGTCGGCACGGGCGGCGATGGGGCCAATACCTTCAATATTTCGACCACCTCGATGTTCGTGGTGGCGGCCGCGGGCGCGAAGGTTGCCAAGCATGGCGGGCGCAGCGTGTCGTCTTCCTCCGGCAGCGCGGATGTGCTGGAGGCGCTCGGCGCCAACATCAATCTGCAGCCGGAAAAGGTGGCGCAGTGCATCCGGGAGACCGGCATCGGCTTCATGTTCGCGCCGAATCATCATGCCGCGATGAAGCATGCGGCACCGGTGCGCAAGGAACTGGGCGTGCGCACGATCTTCAACATCCTCGGCCCGCTGACCAATCCGGCGGGCGCGCCCAATATCCTGATGGGCGTGTTCCACCCTGACCTGGTCGGCATCCAGGTGCGGGTGCTGCAGCGCCTCGGCGCGCAGCATGCGCTGGTGGTGTGGGGCCGCGACGGCATGGACGAAGTGTCGCTCGGCGCCGCCACCATGGTCGGCGAACTGGTCAACGGCGAGATCCGGGAATATGAAATCCATCCGGAAGACTTCGGCCTGCAGATGGTCGCCAGCCGCAACCTGAAAGTCTCCGGCTCGGCCGAATCGAAGCAGAAAGTGCTGGAAGCGCTCGACGACACGCCCGGCCCGGTGCGCGACATCGTGGTGCTCAACGCCGGCACCGCACTCTATGCTGCCGGGCTGGCGGACTCGATCGGCGGCGGGCTGCTCAAGGCGCGTGAAGTGCTCGCATCGGGCGCCGCGCGCCGCAAACTCGACCAATTCATTCAGGCGACGCAGCAGCTCGGCGCCGCCAACTGACCATGTCCGACATCCTCAACAAAATCCTCGACGTCAAGGCGGAGGAAGTCGCCGCCGCGAAGAAATACCGCGACCTGGCGAGCCTGCGCCGCGAAGTGGAAAACGACCGTGTCTTGCGCGACGATCTGCGCGGCTTCGAGAACGGGTTGCGCGGCAAGATCGCCGCCGGCCGGGCCGGGGTGATCGCCGAGGTCAAGAAGGCCTCGCCGTCGAAGGGCGTGCTGCGGCCCGACTTCCGACCCGCCGACATCGCCGTCAGCTACGCCGAACATGGCGCCGCCTGCCTGTCGGTGCTGACCGACGTCCAGTTCTTCCAGGGCAGTCCCGAATACCTGCGCCAGGCGCGCGCGGCCTGCGCGCTGCCGGTGCTGCGCAAGGATTTCATGGTCGACCTGTACCAGGTCTACGAAGCGCGGTCGTGGGGCGCCGACTGCATCCTGCTGATCGTGGCGGCACTCGATCACGGCCTGATGGCCGAACTCGAGGCGTGCGCGCACGGGCTGGGCATGGACGTGCTGGTCGAGGTGCATGACGGCGCCGAGCTCGACGCCGCACTGCGCCTGAAGACCCGGCTGCTGGGCATCAACAACCGCAACCTGCGCACTTTCGAGACATCGCTGCAGACCACGCTCGGCCTGCTGCCGCGCATCCCGCGCGACAAGCTGGTGGTGACCGAATCCGGCATACTCGCGCCGGACGACGTGCGCCGCATGCGCGACGCCGACGTGCACGCTTTCCTGGTCGGCGAAGCGTTTATGCGGGCGCCCGATCCGGGAGCCGAACTGCAGCGCCTGTTCTCCTGAATCCCTGGCCGCGCTGCCGCTGCATCAGCGTGCGCGCCACCAGGCCGAGCGCCAGCATGCCGTAAATGGCGGCCAGCGAGCGGTTGGACAGCCGCATTTCATAGCCCGGCGTGAAGCGCTGCGGCACGAGGTAATAGTCGGTCACGTACGCCCCGGCAGTGACGGCGGCCGCGCCGAGCAGGGGCTTGAGCATCGATGTCTCCGGCGCGCCGGCCCTCGGCGCCACCAGCTTTTCATAGATCGCGGCCCAGAAGGTGGTCGCCGCGTGGTTCAGCAGGAATCCGGTCAGGGTGTATTTCACCGAGGGGCGATCCTGGATCGCCGCCACGTTGCCCCAGGCGATGTGGCTGGTGGCATTGAGCGGGGCTGCATAGGAATGCGTTTCGCGCTGTCCCGCCAGGGCGGCGGTGGCGGCGGTGGCGAGGCCGGCAAGCGTGCCGGACACCAGGGTGCGTCCGAGAAAATCCGAGGTTTGCGGGTTCATGTGCGCTCCTGTCTTCTTTGTTTTCGAAAGCACCGCCCGGCGCCCGGTAAAAAAGACAAAGGCATGTAGCCGCTACAGCATGCCGGACTCTTGCCCGGCGCGTTGCAGCGGCTCGGCGGTGACCGCAGCGGTACCGCAACTTGCGTGCCACTCCCTCGACGGCTTACGCGCGAGAAAACCCTCAGCGGCCTTCCGTTCCCAGCCAGGCCCGACGCATGCGTGCGAGCGCCGCCGGTTTTTCCTGCACCTCGAACGCCACGCGCGGCGTGTCGTCCGCCATCAGCTCGGTGGAGAAGGCGATCAGCTCGTCGCGCCGGAATGCATGCAGCAGCACGGTGTCGCCGACCCGGTAGCGTGAAAGCAACTTGTCGAGATTGGAGGCGGTCACGCGCAGCCCGTCCATCGCGATCAGTACGTCGCCGGCGGACAGGCCGGCACGATGGGCGGCAAAGCCTTCATACACATGCGTGATCTTGCACTCGCCGTTGCCGCCGCTGCTGCGGATGCCGAGCGCCGGCCTGGCATCCTTGCGGTTATCCGACTGTGTCACGCCGAACGGGGCAAGCAGCTTGTCCAGCGGCAGGTCCTCGGTTCCTTCCACGTAGCGCTCGAAGAAGCGCCTGAGCTTGACGCCGCCGACTTCCTCGAAGATCGCGCGCGCCTCGTCCTCACCCAGCCCCTGCCCCGCCTGCGCGAAGTCGCGGCCGAAGCGCTGCCACAGCGCGCGCATGATGTCGTCGAGGGATTTCCTGCCGCCGGTCTCGGCCCGCAGCGTCAGGTCCAGCGCCAGGCCGACGAGCGAGCCCTTGGCGTAGTAGCTGACGATGGCATTGGGCGCGTTCTCGTCCTGCCGGTAGTACTTGATCCAGGCGTCGTAGCTGGATTCGGCCACGCTCTGCTTGTGGCGGCCGCTGCCGCGCAGCACGCTGTTGACGGTCTTGGCGATGGCGGACAGATACTGCTTTTCGTCGATCAGGCCGCTGCGGACCAGCATCAGGTCGTCGTAATAACTGGTGAAGCCCTCGAACAGCCAGAGCAGCGAGGTGTAGCCCTCGGTACGCAGGTCGTAGGGCGCGAACACCGCCGGCTTGATGCGCTTGACGTTCCAGGTGTGGAAGTACTCGTGGCTGCACAGGCCGAGATAGGTCCGGTAGGCTTCGCTCGCCTCCCGCTGGCCAAGCACGGGCAGATCGTTGCGGGAACAGATCAGGGCGGTCGAGGCGCGGTGCTCGAGGCCGCCGTAGCCGTCGCCGACGGCCATGGTCATGAACACGTAGCGCTGCATCGGGGCGCGCCGGCTGCCCGGCTCGAACAGGGCGATCTGCGCCTCGCATACCTTCTTCAGGTCCGCGGCGATGCGATCGATGTCGAGCCCGGGAACGCGGCCGGTGATGACGATGTCGTGCGGCACGCCGTGCGCCTTGAAGGTCGCGAGTGCGAAATCGCCCATTTCCACCGGGTGGTCGATCAGTTCGTCATAGTCGGCGGCGATATAGCTGCCGAAACCGTAGCGGCGCGCCTTGAGCTCCGGCATCGCGGTCGCGACCCGCCAGTTGCGATAGATCTCGCCCTCGGGACGACGGATATCCACCACGTGCGGCAGGTTTTCCTTGCCGAGCACCGACAGGAACATGCTGGTGCCGTTGAAGAAGCCGTGGGTCTGGTCGAGATGCGCGGCGCGCACCGACAGGTCCCAGGCATAGACTTCATAGCGCACCGTGATCCGGCGCCGGCATGGCGCGGCCTGCCAGGTGTGCTTGTCGAGCTTCTTGAGCGGCACCGGCTCGCCGTTCGACTCGGCGGCGATGCGAACGATATTGCGCGCGAATTCCCGGATCATGTAGCTGCCCGGGATCCAGGCGGGCAGCGAGAACACCTGGCCCTGGGGATCGGGCGCGTCCACGACCAGCGTGACTTCGAACAGATGGGCGGCGGGGTCGCGCGCGACCACGGTGTAATTGACGGCGTTTTTCATGCTTTCCTAACTTCTGACGTTGGCGGCGATGACGGTCAGCGCGAGCGTCGCAATGACGGCGGCGGTGACCCTGAACCGCAGGACGAGAAACCATTGCGGCAAGCGATACCAGCTGAAGTGACGCTTGTCGGCCTGATATGCAAGAACGAAGCCGGCCATCAGCACGGCGAAGCCGAAGCCGCCGGCGAGCGTGCTGCTCCAGGCGAGCAGCGTGGGCAAAATGCCCCAGGTGAAGGCCTTGCGCGTCTGCTCGGCGTCGAGATCGTCGCGGGTGAGCGCGCCGCCCCAGTGAATGCCGCCGAGGAAGGACAGGATCGCGATGCCCCAGGCAAGCTGGGCGCGTATGAAGACGCCGAGCCATTCGATGTCGACCACCCAGCAGGCGAGCATCAGAAGCAGGAAAGGCAGCACGCCGCCGACGGTGAGCAGGCTGATCAGGCGCTTGTTCAGAAAATGTGCATTCATGCGATGGGGAAGACGCGGACGAAAAACCGCCAGTGTAACGGCAAGCGGCCCCGCGTCACGAACCCGCGCCCCGATCGAGGTCGTCCTGCGTGTCGACATCGCGCAGGATGCCGCGGTCGCCGGTGGCCACTTCCGTCACCGGCCAGGTGGACAGCAGGCTGCGCGCGCCTTTATCGCCGCGCAGCGCGAGCAGCTCGGGAAGATAGCCGCGGCTGAAGGCCACCGGGTTGCCCCGCCTGCCCTCGAAGGTCGGCACGGCGATCTGCGCGCCGTCGTCGATGGCGTCGACGAGGGCGGCGATGGTCGCCGCTTCGACCCAGGGCATGTCGGCCAGCGCGATGACCCAGCCCGGTGCCTGCGGCGCGGCGTGCAGCCCATGTACGAGCGATGCCGCCATGCCGTCCCGTGCGGCCTCGCACACGCTTACCCTGCAGCCGGCCTCGCGCAACTGCTGCGCCAGCAAGTCGCTCCCCGGGCGCACGACCGCAACCACGTTCGGCAGGACGGTCAGCAGCTTTCTTGCGGCCGCGAGCGCGACCGGCACGCCGTCGCCAAGCGGCTGCATCAGCTTGTTGCGCCGTCCGGCCGGATCGAAGCGGCTGCCCTGCCCCGCGGCGAGCAGGATGCCGGTGAACGACTGCGCACCGTTTTCCGTCATTCCCATCACCGGTTGACGTTCACCACGAGGCGGCCGCGTATCTTCCCGGCGATGATGTCGGGAGCGCGGTCGAGCGCCTCCGCAAGCGGAATTTCGGAGGTGATGCGGTCGAGCAGCGCGGGCTTGAGTTCGGCCGCCAGGCGCTGCCATGCGCGTTCGCGCCGGGCGCGGGGCGCCATCACGCTGTCGATGCCGAGCAGGCTCACGCCGCGCAGAATGAAGGGCGCGACCGAGCCCGGCAGGTCCAGCCCCTGCGCCAGTCCGCAGGCGGCGACCGCACCGCCGTAGCGCGTCTGGGCCAGCGCATTGACCAGGGTGTGCGAGCCGACGGAGTCGACGACGCCCGCCCAGCGTTCCTTTTGCAGCGGCTTGCCCGGCGCCGACAGCTGCGCGCGGTCGATCACTTCCGCCGCGCCGAGCGCCTGCAGATAATCGCTCTCGCCGAGCTTGCCGGTGGAGGCGACGACGCGATAGCCGGCCGCGGCGAGCAAGGCCACGGCCACGCTGCCGACCCCGCCCGAGGCGCCGGTCACGAGTATCTCCCCGCTGTCGGGACGGATGCCGTGATCCTGCAGCGCCATCACGCACAGCATGGCGGTGTAGCCGGCGGTGCCGATCGCCATCGCGCTGCGCGCGCTCATGTTCTGCGGCAGCCGGATGAGCCAGTCGCCCTTGAGTCTCGCGCGCTGTGCCAGGCAGCCGGGATGCACTTCACCCACGCCCCAGCCGTTGAGCACGAAAGCATCGCCCGGCTTCCAGTCGGGATGGGACGACTCGATGACTTCGCCGGCGCCGTCGATGCCCGGGACCATCGGCCACTTGCGCACCACCGGCGACTTGCCGGTGATGGCCAGGCCGTCCTTGAAATTGATCGTCGAATAATCGACGCGCACCGTCACGTCGCCATCGGCCGGCAGCTGCGCATCGTCGAGCTGCGTCAGCTGCGCGCGGGTGCTGCCGTCTTCGTTCTTGTCGAGCAGAATCGCGTTGAACATGGTCCCCTCCTTGTGATGACCGATTATAGTTCGCGGCGAAAAAGCCTGTTCCGGCCAAAAAAAACGGCGCATCCCGATACCGGGCATGCGCCGCTGCGATGAATCCGCGGACTGCTTACTTGATCGAGGCCAGCTTGCTCTCCAGGGTCTTGGCGTCGACGGCACCCGGGATGCGGCTGCCGTCGGTGAAGAAGATGGTGGGCGTGCCGGTGACGCGCAACCGCTGGCCGAGCGCGAAGACTTTCTCGTGCGGCGTGGTGCAGCTTGCGGCCGCGGCCTCGGGCTGCTTGCCGCGGATCATCCAGTCGTCCCACGCCCTGGCGCGGTCGGCCGAGCACCAGATGTTGCGCGACTTGGTCACCGAGTCTTCGGACAGGATGTTGTACATGAAGGTATAGACCGTCACGTTGTCCATCTCGTTGAGCGTCTGGCGGAAGCGCTTGCAATAGCCGCAGTTCGGATCTTCGAACACCGCGATGACGCGCTTGCCGTTGCCCTTGACCTGCTTCATCGCGGCATCGAGCGGCAGGTCGGAGAACTTGATGCGGTTGATCTCGTCGGTGCGCGCCTTGGTGTAATCCTCGAAGGTCTTGCTGTTGACGACGCGGCCGAGGAACAGGTACTCGCCCTTGGCGTCGGTATAGAAGATGTCGCCGCCGATGCGGATCTCGTACAGGCCGGCATACGGCGTCTTCGTCACCGAGTCGATCTTCACGCCTTCGCCGAGGCGCGGCTCGATCGCCTTTTTGATCGCTGCCTCGGTACCGGTCTGGGCGAAGGCGCCGGCAGCCGCGAGGCCGAGTGCGAGCACGGCGGCCAGTTTGTTCAGTTTGATCATGATTGTCTTCCTTGGTTAGCGCTTTCCCAGCGCCTGTGAAATCAACGCCCGCTTCAGAAACGGCAGCCGGTTGACGAGACTGAGTCCCGCATTGCGCAGCAGGCGCACCGGCTCCAGGCTGCTCCCGAACAGGCGCTCCAGTCCGTCGGTGGCCACCTGCATCAGCAAGATATCCTCCTTGCGCTCGCGCGCATAGCGTGCGAGCACCCGCTCATCGCCGGCATCACGGTAGGACTCGCGGCCGGCGACGACGCGCACCAGCGCGGCGACATCGGCAAAGCCGAGGTTCATCCCGTGCCCTGCCAGCGGATGCACGACATGCGCGGCATCGCCCACCAGCGCCACGCGCGGCGCGACGATCGCATGCGGGCGCATCAGGCGCAGCGGAAAGCCGCGGGCCAGTTCCGGCTGCACCGGGCGCAGATGGCCATAGCGCTGACTGGATACGGCGCAGACTCTCTCGGCTAGCTGCGACACCGGCATGGCGAGCAGCTGCTGCGCTAGCATCTCCGGCGCCGACCATACCAGCGACAGCCGCTGCCCCGGCAGCGGCAGCAGCGCGACGATGCCTTCGGCGGAAGTGAACCACTGGCTGGCGACGCCGCCGTGCGGCTTCTCGCATTCGAAATTGCTGACCACGGCCAGCTGCCCGTAGGAGCGGTAGTCGAGGCCGATGTCGCACTGCCCCCTCACCCAGGATTCCGCGCCGTCGGCACCGACGACCAGTTCGGCCTCGATCGTCTCGCCGCCGGCCAGTTCGACCACGGCGCGGTCGGGAAGCTGGCGCAGGGCGGTGGCGCTGCCGTTCACGATGCGCAGTCCGGGCGCGAAACGCAGCGCGGCGTCCAGCGCCTGATTGATGTTGCGGTCTTCGGCGATCCAGGCGAGCGTGTCGGTACGCGCCCCCCAGGCATCGAACACCAGCTGACCCGCGCCCTCGCCGTCGCCATTGACATCCATGACGTCGACCGGCGCCACGCGGGCGGCGTCCATCGCCTGCCAGACGCGCAGCGAAGACAGCAGCGCGTGCGCGGTGTGATTCAGCGCATAGACGCGCAGATCCCAGCTGGCGGGATCCGGCGCAACCTGCCGCGCGGGCGGCGCCAGCAGCGTCACATCCAGCCCGGCCTGGGCGAAGGCAAGCGCGGCGGCCTTGCCGACCGCGCCGTTGCCGATGACGCAAACCTTTCCTTGTGATGGCATAGAGATTCGAGCCTGTGCAGAAGCGAAGTTCGGGCCATTATATCTGCTGCTTCGATGCCGGGCGGAAGAAAGGTCTTGCATATTCCAATAGCTTTGCTATACTTGCGCGCCTTGGCCTGGTAGCTCAGTTGGTAGAGCAGAGGATTGAAAATCCTTGTGTCGGTGGTTCGATTCCGCCCCGGGCCACCAAGTTTAAAAAAGGGCTCAGCTTCGGCTGGGCCCTTTTGTTTTGGTCGTCATCCTGGTCGTTGTATGCCGGACTGCTTGTTCATCTTCGGCCGCCGATCACGTTCGCGCCCCTCCCTTCCCATCGGCCACGCCTTGTCCTCCATGAGGCGCCGCTCGCGTCTTCGCGTCCCACCTTCCCCTGCCATTTCGGCAAGCACCAATCGCAACAATAAAAAACTTCAATCCCGAAAACCATGGACGCGAGAATGGTCTTCGCATAACCTAATGCCTGCTTCTGGGAAACATCGCAGTACGCCTCGATCCGTCCGCACCCCCGCCGTATTGAGCAAGCTGCATCGTGCCGCCGCGTACGCGCTACTACGCACGCGGCGCGAAGCATCCTGAATAAATATCCGCCCGATTGACGACCGCGTCCCGCCGCCCCTGCAGCGGCGCATGCGCGCGCCTGTTCGCGGCACCTGTTCACTGATTCGCATCACGCCGGCGCGCGCCGGCCTACGCTCACATGCTGCAAGGGTCTTATAGCTATCCGCTGGTGTTCGCGTCGTTGTTCATCGCGACGGTCGCCTCCTATACCACGCTCGATCTCGTCGGCCGCATCGCGACGCTGCGTGGCGGCGCGCGCCGCTTCTGGTGGCTGGTGGGCGGGGCCATCGCGATGGGGCTGGGCGTGTGGTCGATGCATTTCGTCGGCATGCTGTCGTTCTCTCTGCCGATCCCGCTCGGCTATGACGCGGCGATCACTTTCGCGTCCTTGGTGATCGCGACCCTGGTGGCCTATTTCGCGCTCGACCTGGTGTCGCGCGGCACCCTTTCTCCGACACGCCTGGTCGGCAGCGGCATCCTGATGGGACTCGGCATCGCGGCCATGCATTACACCGGCATGGCCGCGCTGCGCATGGAGCCGTCGATCCGGTATGTGCTGCCGATCCTGCTGGCGTCGGTGGGTATCGCGATCGTCGCGTCGATCGCGGCGCTGTGGATCGCGCATGCGCTGCGCGGCGCGCGGCCGGGGCTGATGCGGGTGCGGCGTTTCGGCGCGGCGCTGGTGATGGGGATAGCGATCACGGGCATGCATTACACCGGCATGGCGGCGGCGGAATTTCCGGCCGACTCGATCTGCCGTGCGGCCAATGGCGTCAATTCGGGCTGGCTGGCGATTTCGGTCAGCGGCGCTACGCTCGGCATCCTCGCCATCACCATGGTGCTGTCGCTGCTCGACTCGCGCATGGAAGTGCGCACCAGCCAGCTGGTGGAAAGGCTGCAGCACCAGGCCACGCACGACGCGCTGACGGGTCTGCCGAACCGCACCCGCCTGGCCGAGCGGATCCAGGCGGCGATCCAGACGGCGCGGGAATCGGGCGAGCAGTTCGCGGTGTATTTCATCGACCTCGATGGCTTCAAGGCGATCAATGACTCGCTCGGCCACAACGTCGGCGATGCGGTGCTCAAGGAACTGGCGCAGCGCCTGCGGCTGGCGGTGCGGCGGGAGGACATGGTGGCGCGTTTCGGCGGCGATGAATTCGTCGTGTTCGCGGACCGCGTGCCCGACCCGGCATCGGCCGCCCGGCTCGCCGAAAAGCTGCTCGACGCCTTCAAGGCGCACTTCGATCTGCCGGGCGCGGCGATGTCGATTTCACCGAGCATCGGCATTGCGATGTTCCCGGAAGACGGCGACACGGTGGACATGCTGCTGTCGCACGCGGATGCGGCGATGTATGTGGTGAAGGGCAACGGGCGCAACAACTTCCGGTTCTTCGAAACCTCGATGAATGCGGCCACGCTGCGCACGATCTCCATTCAGCAGGGACTGCGCGCCGGCATGGAGCATGACCAGTTCTTTCTGCACTATCAGCCAAAGTTCGATTGCAGCGGCGCCAGCATCGTCGGCGCCGAGGCGCTGCTGCGCTGGCGGCATCCGGAGCTGGGCCTGATTTCCCCCGCGGAGTTCATTCCGGTGGCGGAGAAGTCGGGCCAGATCCTGGCGCTCGGCCAGTGGGTGCTGGAGCAGGTTTGCCGGGAAATGCGCGCCTGGCAGGATGCAGGCAGAAGCGTGGCGCCGATCGCCGTCAACCTGTCGCAGATTCAGCTGCGCTCGCCGGGGCTGGTGGAAGATATCCTCGCCACGAAGCGACGGCACGGCATCGCGCCCGACCTGCTGATGTTCGAGATCACCGAGTCGGCGGCGATGGAGAATGCGGACGAAACCCGCAAGACCGTCGACCGCCTGAAGGCGGCCGGCTTCGCGCTGGCCATCGACGACTTCGGCACCGGTTATTCCAGCCTGAGTCACCTGCAGGAGTTCGGCGTGCAGCAGATGAAGGTGGACAGGGCGTTCATCCGCACGCTGGCGGAGGAAAACCCGCAGGCGCGTTCAATCGTCACCGCGATCATCCGGCTCGCGCATGCACTGGAGATGGAGGTGGTGGCGGAAGGCGTGGAGACGCCCGAGCAGCTGCGCCTGTTGCAGGAACTGCAATGCGACCAGACCCAGGGATACCTGCTCGGCAGGCCGATGTCGGGCGACGACTTCAGCCGGCTGCTCAATCCGGATGTGACCGCATCCACCGCGTTCCCGACCGTCGCCGCGCTGCCTGCCTGAAGCTGCCCGCCCCGGGTTATCCTTGCGGACATGCAAACAAAAACACATGTCCACTGGATGGTCAGGATGAACCGGCGGAACCGGTCGCTCTGCTCGCTCCTGCTGTTGGCCACCATCGGCGCCCATCTGTTCGACAAGGGCGCCGGGCCCGTCGTCTGGGCCCTGGCCAGCGTGCAGTACCTGATCTACCCTCAGCTGCTTTACCTGGTCGCGCGCGGATCGACGCGTCCGCGCGAGGCGGAAATACGCAACCTGCTGCTGGACGGCTTCTGCGGCGGCCTGTGGGCGGCGGGGCTCGGCTTTCCGGTCTGGATCACCTTCATCCTTCTGGTGACGGTCACCATCAACGTCACCGTGTTCCGCGGCCGGCGGGGTTTCTGGCAGGCGGCGGCGGCCATGTCCGCCGGCGCGGTGCCGGCCTGGCTGGCGTTCGGCGCCAGGTTTTCCCCGGAGACCGGCTGGCCGGCCACGCTGCTGGCCATCCTGACGGTGGGCGTCTATGTGATGATCGTCGCCGAGAACGCTTATGCCCGCGCCCTCGGCCTGCAGGAGGCGCGCGCCCAGTTGCGCGAGCGCGAACTCGCGCTCAAGCGGCAGCTGGAGGAAATCAGCGGCCTGCAGGCGCAGTTGCGCGAGCAGGCCAACCGCGATCCGCTGACCGGCCTGTACAACCGCCGCTACTTCGACGCCTCGTTCGAGCGGGAGCTGGCACGCTGCCAGCGCGAGGGCCTGCCGCTGTCGCTGGTGATGATCGACGTCGATCATTTCAAGCAGATCAACGACCGCCACGGCCATCCGGTCGGCGACGAGGTGCTCAAGGCGCTGTCGGAACTGCTGCAGCAGCAGGTGCGCGCCTCCGATATCGCCTGCCGCTACGGCGGCGAGGAATTCCTGGTGCTGCTGCCGTCGGCGCCTCCCGAGGTCGCGTCCGCTCGGGTGGATGAATGGCGCCGGGCCTTCGCGGCCTGCAGCGTGGCGGCAGGCGACGGCAAAGTGCATGCGACCCTGTCTGCTGGCGTCGCCGGCTTCCCGGCCCATGCCCTCACGTCGAATGAACTGCTGCGGCGCGCCGACGCCGCGCTGTATCGCGCCAAGACAGCCGGGCGCAACCGCGTCACCGTCGCCGCCGACACGACGGACGAAGCGGTCTGCTTCGCCTAGGAAGTCACGCCGCCGCCATGCAGATCGCCGTGTTCATCCATGACAAGCGCGAGGCCGCCCTCGCCTGCGACATCCTTCGCGCGCGCGGCCATGCCTGCGAGGTGCCGGGGATGCGGGAGCTGGAGCCGGCGCTGCGGGACAGCGCGCTGGCGCTGTCCGATCTGCATCAGGCGCGCCATGTGCTGCCCGCGCTGCGCAGGCTGCGCGACGATGGCGCACTGCTGCCGCTGTTGCTGGTCGCGGGGGCGGACGAGCAGGCGGGCATCGCGGCCGCGCTCGCGGACGGGGCCGATGACTTTCTGCTCACGCCGCTGCGCCGCGGCGAACTCGCGGCTCGGGTCGCGATACTGCTGGCGCGCTTTCATCCGCAGCCGCAGCAGCAGGAAGTATTCGGCGACTATGCATTCGACATCGGGCAGCGCCGGGTAACCGCTCGCGGACAGGCGGTGACGCTGACGCAGAAGGAGTTCGACCTGGCGCTGCTGTTTTTCCGTCATCTCGGACGCCCCCTGTCGCGCGCGTATTTGCAGGAAGCCATCTGGCCCGGCCAGGAAGACGCCGGGCGCAGCGTCGACACCCACGTCTCCCGGGTGCGCGGCAAGCTGGATCTGCGCCCGGCGCACGGTTTCAGGCTGGCGCCGGTGTACAGCTTCGGCTACCGGCTGGAGCGTCTCGGGGGCTGACGACGCCCCGTTTCCGTTACGGCAAGAGTGCGGCGGGACGCGACGATGCAGCGCGCGCATCGAGAACGTATTGCCGCCAGTCTCTGTCTATCGCATGGGCGGACCGTGATGCGCGGCCGGCCCGGTTTCCGTTTTCAACTTTGCCAATACCGTGGCGCCTCGTTTTGTGCCCCTGCACAACAAGGGCTAAAATAGAGGCCCCGCAAACCTGGTTCTCCGAATGCAGCTCCTCGCCGTAGGCCTCAACCACACGACCGCGCCGGTTTCCCTGCGCGAGAAAGTGGCCTTCCCCGCTGATCAGATCGGTCATGCGGTGGCGGCTGCGCGCTCGTGGTTCGGCGCGGCGGCGGCCCCCGGCTCCACCGACGAGGCGGCGATCCTGTCGACCTGCAATCGCACCGAGCTGTACGCCGCTAGCCAGATTCCCGGCGGCGTCGATGCCGCCATCGACGCCACCGCGCATTTCCTCGCGCAATATCACAAGCTGCCCTACGGCGAACTGCGCCCTTATCTCTACACCCTGCCCCAGGACAATGCGGTGCGCCATGCATTCCGCGTCGCCTCCGGTCTCGATTCCATGGTGCTGGGCGAGGCGCAGATCCTCGGGCAGATGAAGGAAGCGGTGCGCCGGGCCGAAGCGGCCGGCGGGCTCGGCACCTATCTGCACCAGATGTTCCAGCGCACCTTCGCGGTGGCCAAGGAGGTGCGCTCCACCACCGAGATCGGCGCGCACAGCGTATCGATGGCGGCGGCGGCCGTGCGGCTGTCGCAGCGCATCTTCGACACCGTGTCGGAGCAGAACGTGCTGTTCATCGGCGCCGGCGAGATGATCGAGCTGTGCGCGACGCATTTCGCGGCGCAGAATCCCAGATCGCTGACCATCGCCAACCGCACGCTCGAGCGCGGCGAAGCGCTGGCCCACCGGTTCAGCGGCCGCGCGATCCGCCTGGCGGACTTGCCCGACATGCTGTCGCAGTTCGACATCGTCGTCTCCAGCACCGCGTCGTCGCTGCCGATCATCGGCTTGGGCATGGTGGAGCGGGCCATCAAGGCACGCCGCCACAAGCCGATGTTCATGGTGGACCTGGCGGTGCCGCGCGACATCGAGTCCGAAGTCGCACGCCTCGACGATGTCTTCCTGTACACGGTCGACGACCTGGCCAGCACCGTGCAGACCGGCATCGAAAACCGGCAGGCCGCGGTGGCGCAGGCCGAAGCCATCATCGAGACCCGGGTCAAGGCCTTCATGCACTGGATGGACAGCCGCACCGTGGTGCCGCTGATCCGCGAACTGCACGACAGCAGCGAAGCGATGCGCCTGGCGGAGCTGGAGCGCGCCCGCAAGCTGCTGGCCAGGGGCGAGGACATCGACTCGGTGCTCGACGCGCTGTCGAAAGGCCTCACCGCCAAGTTCCTGCACGGTCCGCAGCAGGCGCTGCACAACGCGCAGGGCGACGACCGCGCCCGCCTGGCGCAGCTGCTGCCGCAGCTTTTCCGCACCAAGCGCTAGCTGCGCTTTCCCCGCCGGCCGCGCCGGCCGCGCCGCATGCCGTTCGGCGCCCCATTCCTACCGCAGACTCACAGGACAAGATGAAACCCTCAATGCTCGCCAAGCTCGACCAGCTCAGCGAAAGGCTGGAAGAAGTGAACAACCTGCTGATGCAGGAAGGCGTGACCGCCGACATCGAGCAGTACCGCAAGCTGACCCGCGAACATGCCGAACTCGGCCCCCTGGTCGCGCTGTACAAGGACTATGTCCAGGCCGGCCGCGATATCGAGACCGCGCAGGAAATGCTGGCCGATCCCGAGATGAAGGAGATGGCGCAGGAAGAGATCGCGGCGGCCAAAGCGCGCATCGAGCAGCTCGAGGGCGAACTGCAGAAGATGCTGCTGCCGAAGGACCCCAACGACGAGCGCAACATCTATCTCGAAATCCGCGCCGGCACCGGCGGCGACGAAGCGGCGCTGTTCGCCGGCGACCTGCTGCGCATGTACACGCGCTATGCGGAACGCAACCGCTGGCAGGTGGAGATGGTGTCGGAGTCGCCGTCGGAGATCGGCGGCTACAAGGAAGTCATCGTGCGCGTGGTCGGGCATGGCGCGTATTCGCGGCTGAAATTCGAGTCAGGCGGTCACCGCGTGCAGCGGGTGCCGGCCACTGAAACCCAGGGCCGCATCCATACCTCCGCCTGCACCGTGGCCGTGATGCCGGAGGCGGATGAGGTCGAGGATGTCGACATCAATCCGTCCGAGATCCGCATCGACACGTTCCGCGCCTCGGGCGCCGGCGGTCAGCACATCAACAAGACCGATTCGGCGGTGCGCATCACGCACATCCCGACCGGCATCGTGGTCGAATGCCAGGACGACCGCAGCCAGCACAAGAACAAGGCATCGGCGCTGAAGGTGCTGGCCGCGCGCATCAAGGACGTCCAGCTGCGCGAACAGCAGGCGAAGGAAGCCGCCACCCGCAAGTCGCTGATCGGCTCGGGCGACCGCAGCGAGCGCATCCGCACCTACAACTTCCCGCAGGGGCGCATGACCGATCACCGCATCAATCTCACCCTCTACAAGCTGGACTTCATCATGGACGGCGACCTGGACGAGCTCACCAGCGCCCTGATGGCCGAGCACCAGGCTGAACAGCTCGCCGCGCTGGCGGAAGAGGCATAATCGACAATATTGGCCGCAGGAACCTTCCTGCGGCGGCTTTGTTCAAACGGCATCCCTAGACGACACGCATGCTCATGAAGACTTCACGCCCCGTTCTGTTCGTCATCGCCCTGGTCTGCTTCGGACTGGTCGGCTATGCGCTCTATCTGCAGCATGTGAAGGAAATGCTGCCCTGCCCGCTGTGCGTGCTGCAGCGCTATGCCTTCATCGCCGTCGCCCTGATCTGCCTGGTGTTCGCGCTGCTTCCGAAAGGCGCGACCAAGACCGGCGCCCTGCTCGCCGCGCTCGGCGCCGTGACGGGGGCGGGCATCGCCGGCTGGCACAACTGGGTCAAGGCGCATCCCGCGGTATCCTGCGGCATCGACCCGCTGGAAACCTCGCTCAACCGCATCCCCACCGCCGAACTGATGCCCTTCCTGTTCAAGGCCGAGGGGCTGTGCTCGGCGGAGTACGAACCGATCCTCGGCCTGTCGATCCCGCAGTGGTCGCTGGCCTGGTTCATCCTGCTGGCGCTGCTGCTGGTCTGGGCCGCCTTCCGCCAGGCGCGATAAGCCGGACGGCCGTGTTCGACGTTCTTCCCGGCACGCCGATCGGCGAACTGCTGCGCCAGCCGCCGATCGATCCGCTGGAAGCCCGCATCCTGGTCTCGCACGCGCTCGGCCTGACCCGGGTGCAGCTGATTACCCGCGCCGACCAGCCCTGCACCGAGGACGAGGCGCTGCGCCTCGCATCGCTGTTCCGGCGCCGCATCGCCGGCGAACCGATCGCCTACCTGGTCGGCGAGCGCGAATTCTTCGGCCTGATGCTGCACACCACCCCCGATGTCCTGATCCCGCGGCCGGAAACCGAGCTGCTGGTCGAACTCGCGCTGCAATACCTGCCGCAGGGCGGCCGGGTGCTCGACCTCGGCACCGGCTCCGGCGCCATCGCCATCGCCATCGCGCACCAGCGGCCGGATGCGCAGGTCACGGCGAGCGACCGCAGCACCGCCGCCCTGCGCATCGCCGCCGCCAACGCCGCCCGTCACCATGCGCGCGTGGCCTTCATCGAAAGCGACTGGTATGCGGCCATTCCGCCGGGCGCGTTCGAACTGATCGTCTCCAATCCTCCCTACATCGTCGCCGGCGACCCCCACCTGTCGCAGGGCGACCTGCGTCACGAGCCCATCGATGCGCTGACCGACCATGGCGACGGTCTCGGCGCCTTGCGGCAGATCGTCGCCGGCGGGGCGCCCCGGCTCGCTCCCGGCGGCCGGCTGCTGATGGAGCACGGCTACGACCAGGCATCCGCGGTGCGGGCGCTGCTGCAGGCGGCCGGCTTCGCCGACGTGCAAAGCTGGCAAGACCTGGCCGGCATAGAGCGCGTGAGCGGCGGGCGTCGGATTTAGGCTGTCAAGACTGGCGCGCCGAAAGAAATTGCGTATCATCACCCGCTTGTTTTTCTTCATTCACGATTTTCATGCTGCCATCGATCGAACAACGTCTCGCCCTCGAGCTCGCCGCCAAGCCGGCCCAGGTTGCCGCCGCCATTGCCCTGCTGGACGAAGGCGCCACCGTGCCCTTCATCGCGCGCTACCGGAAAGAGGCCACCGGCGGCCTGGACGACATCCAGCTGCGGCTGCTGGAAGAGCGCCTGCGCTATCTGCGTGAACTGGAGGACCGGCGCGCCGCGATCATCGCCTCGATCGAGGAGCAGGGAAAGATGACGCCGGAGCTGCTCGACGCCATCGTCCACGCCGAGGACAAGACCCGGCTGGAAGACCTCTACCTGCCCTACAAGCCCAAGCGCCGCACCAAGGCGCAGATCGCGGCCGAAGCCGGACTGACCGAACTGGCCGACGCGCTGCTGGCGAACCCGGCCCTCAATCCGGACGAGGAAGCCGCCAAATACATCAAGCCCGCGTTCTCCACCGCCAACGGCGACAACCCGGGCGTGCCCGATGCCAAGGCCGCGCTCGACGGCGCGCGCCAGATCCTGATGGAGCGCTTCGCCGAAGACGCCACGCTGCTGCAGACGCTGCGCGAATACCTGAACGAGCACGGCGTGGTCGAATCGAAGGTGGTCGAGGGCAAGCAGGATGAAGGCGCCAAGTTCGCCGACTATTTCGACTATTCCGAGACCATCTCGACCATCCCCTCGCACCGCGCGCTGGCGCTGTTCCGCGGCCGCCGCGAGGAAATCCTCAACGTCGCGCTGCGGCTCGACAGCGAGGAAGAAAAGCCGAAGTGGGATGCGCCGCACAATCCCTGCGAGGGCCGCATCGCGGTGCGTTTCGGCATCAGCAACCAGGGCCGTCCCGCCGACAAGTGGCTGGCCGATACCGTGCGCTGGGCATGGCGCGTGAAAGTCTTCATGCACCTGGAGACGGAACTGATGACGGCGCTGCGCGAGCGCGCCGAAATCGAGGCGATCAATGTCTTCGCGCGCAATCTCAAGGACCTGCTGCTGGCCGCGCCGGCCGGCCCGCGCGCGACCATCGGCCTCGACCCCGGCCTGCGCACCGGCGTCAAGGTGGCGGTGGTGGATGCGACGGGCAAGGTGGTCGACACCACGACGATTTATCCGCACGCGCCGCGCAACGACTGGCACGGTTCCATCCACACCCTCGCCGCGCTCGCGAAGAAGCATGATGTCGCGCTGATTTCGATCGGCAACGGCACCGCTTCGCGCGAGACCGACAAGCTGGCCCAGGACCTGATCAAGCAGCATCCGGAACTCCAGCTGACCAAGATCGTGGTGTCGGAAGCCGGCGCCTCGGTCTACTCGGCATCCGAATTCGCCTCGCGCGAGCTGCCCGAGCTCGACGTCTCGCTGCGCGGCGCGGTCTCGATCGCGCGCCGCCTGCAGGATCCGCTGGCCGAACTGGTGAAGATCGACCCGAAATCCATCGGCGTCGGCCAGTACCAGCATGACGTCAGCCAGAACCAGCTCGCGCGCTCGCTGGACGCGGTGGTGGAAGACTGCGTCAACGCCGTCGGCGTCGACGTCAACACCGCCTCGGTGCCCTTGCTGGCCCGGGTTTCCGGCCTCAATGCGAGCGTCGCGCAAAGCATCGTCAATTACCGCGACATGAAGGGCATGTTTGCCTCGCGCGAAGACCTGCGTGCGGTGCCGCGTCTCGGCGACAAGACTTTCGAGCAGGCGGCGGGCTTCCTGCGCATCATGAACGGCGCCAACCCGCTCGACGCCTCCGCGGTCCACCCCGAATCCTATCCGCTGGTGCAAAAGATCCTGGCCGACATCCGGAAGAACGTGAAGGAAGTGATCGGCGACGGCCGGCTGCTCAAGTCGATCACGCCGGCCAAGTACGCGGACGACAAGTTCGGGGTGCCGACCATCAGCGACATCCTGAAGGAACTGGAAAAGCCGGGGCGCGATCCGCGGCCGGAGTTCAAGACCGCGACCTTCAAGGACGGCGTGGAAGACATCCGCGACCTGCGCCCGGACATGATCCTGGAGGGAGTGGTCACCAACGTCGCCGCCTTCGGCGCCTTCGTCGACATCGGCGTGCACCAGGACGGACTGGTCCATATTTCCGCGCTGTCCAACACCTTCGTGAAAGACCCGCATACCGTGGTCAAGGCCGGTCAGGTGGTCAAGGTCAAGGTGCTGGAAGTCGATGAAAAGCGCAAGCGCATCGCCCTGACCATGCGCCTGAACGACACGCCGGCGCCGGCGGGGGCACGCCCGGAGCAGCGCGGCGACCGCAATGATGCGCGCCGTCTGCAGCAGCATCAGCAGCGGGCCCAGCCGGCGGCGAACAATGCCATGGCCGCCGCCTTCGCCAAGCTCAAGCGCTGACCCGGCTTCGGCCCGGGACCACGGATGCCATTCCGGCATCCCTTTTTTGTTTGCGGGGGCCTGCAGAAGGGTTCTCGCGTCCGGCGTGGCGCGCGCCTTTTCCCTATAATGACGTCCTAAACCAACCTAGCCGAGGCAATGCCATGAGCGATGTACAAAACTGGATCAAAGAAACCGTTACCCAGCACCCGGTCGTGCTGTTCATGAAGGGCACCGCCCAATTCCCGCAGTGCGGCTTTTCCGGCCGTGCCATCCAGATCCTGAACGCATGCGGCGTCGAGAACATCGTCACCGTCAACGTCCTGGAAGACGCGGAAGTCCGCCAGGGCATCAAGGAATTCTCGAACTGGCCGACCATCCCCCAGCTGTATGTGAAGGGCGAATTCGTCGGCGGCTCCGACATCATGACCGAGATGTACGAGTCGGGCGAACTGCAGACGCTGCTGAAGTCCTGATCACGGCCGCGGCCCGATGCGCCTGATCGTTGCCATCACCGGCGCCACCGGCGCGATCTACGGCGTGCGCCTGCTGCAGGTCCTGCGCGAAGCGCCGGAGGTCGAGACCCACCTGCTGGTCTCCGACGCCGGCGTGCTCAATCTGCACCAGGAACTCGACATGGGCCGCAAGGAAGTCGAGGCACTGGCCGATGTCGTCCACAATGTGCGCGATGTCGGCGCCGCGATCGCCAGCGGCTCCTTCCAGTCCGAAGGCATGATCGTCGCCCCGTGCTCGATGAAGACCCTGGCCGCGATCGCCCACGGCCTCTCCGACAATCTGATCACCCGCGCAGCGGACGTGGTGCTCAAGGAGCGCCGGCGGCTGGTGCTGATGGTGCGGGAAACGCCGTTCAATCTCGCCCACCTGCGCAACATGACAGCCGTGACCGAAATGGGCGGCATCGTCTTCCCCCCGCTGCCCGCCTTCTACCACCGGCCGCAGAACATCGCCGAAATGGTCGACCATACGCTCGGTCGGGTGCTCGACCTGTACGGACTGGCCCACCATCTTGCGCCGCGCTGGCGCGGCATGGGCGAGTAGCTCAGGCGACCTTCACCCACCCGCTGCTCTTGCGGCGTTGCAGTTCTTCATAGAGTTCGAGGTACTTGCGGATGACCGCGTCGCCGCTGTGGACCCTGACCGTCTCGACGCCGGCGGCAACCATCTTCGTTCGCTCGGCGTCCGTCAGCGCCAGCATGCGCCGCAGACCGTTTGCCATTTCCGCCGGGTCGCGCACCGGCACCAGCAATGCGCTCTCGTCATCGCCGACCAGTTCCTGCGCGCCTTCATTACGTGTAGTCAGCACCGGCAGCCTGTGGGTCCAGGCTTCGAGCAGGATATTGCCGAGAGGCTCGTGACGCGACGGGCAGACGAAAACATTCGCGAGCCTGAAATACGGCACCGGGTCCGTCTGCCAGCCGGCGAAGCGCACCCTGTCGATCACGCCCAGCTTTTTCGCGAGCGTTTCATAGCGTTCGCGCTCGGTGCCGTCGCCGACGAGCAGCAAGCGCAGCGGCCGGCCGTCGTGGTCGGGAGGCAGCGTCGCAAACGCTTCGATCAGATCCTGGAAACCTTTCTTCTCGATCATCCTGCCGAGCGCGAA
Source organism: Noviherbaspirillum aridicola (assembly GCF_019656455.1). Classification (GTDB taxonomy): domain Bacteria; phylum Pseudomonadota; class Gammaproteobacteria; order Burkholderiales; family Burkholderiaceae_D; genus Noviherbaspirillum; species Noviherbaspirillum aridicola. The sequence continues at coordinate 96,114 of NZ_BPMK01000017.1, read as the reverse complement.
GACAACGACGGCGTCATCCGGCAGTTGCAAGGCAGCGCGCAGCGAGGCGAGCTCGTCGGCGGAAACGTTCCGCGGCTGCGGCACGAAATTCCCGATGTGGAATATACGCTCGGCCGGCAAGCCTTGCTTGATCAGGTAGTCGCAGATGTCGCGGGTATTTCCCACCCAGGCCTCGGCATGGTCATAGTTGCCCGGGATGGTGTAGTAGCCGCCGAGCCGGGCGACATGAACCGCCGTGCTGCCCGCGGGCATCCTGGTCAGTCGGGTCGCCCGGCTCATGTAGGTCTGCACCACCGCCGGCTGCTCGGCCTTGATGAGGCGGCCGAGCTGCCACCGGGTCCAGTAATCCCACTTCGAGGCAAAGGGCAGGTGAACCTGCCTGACCGCCGGCGACAGCAGCTTCGCGATCGGACCGCCTTTCCGGGAGACCGCGATGGTTTCATGGCCGGCCTGCGCGAGTGCGTCGACGAACCGGATGAAGAAGCTCTCCGCACCGCCGAGTTCGGCGCTGCCGATGATGTGTATGGTCTTAATTTTGCTGCTCCGCTTTGTGCGACGAAGCACTATTCTAGCGACATGCGGGAGAATTGCTGCACGGAGGGAAGCGGGCCGGTTACCACAACCGATCGCTGAAAAGAAAAACTCGCTGCCTGGGCAGCGAGTTCTGGAATGGTGGTGCCGGCTGCAGGACTCGAACCCGCCACCTGATGATTACAAATCAACTGCTCTACCTGATGAGCTAAGCCGGCAAAACTTGAAGCTTCGTATTGTACTTTATTTGATGCGGGTAAGTGTCGGGCGGCCACCCTTCTTCGGCGGTTCGCCGCCGTCGTCGGGTCCGGGCTTGTCCTTGTCCGCGCCCTCCGCCTCCGCGCTCGGGACGGCGGACAGCGCCGGCGCCCTGGCACCCTCGTCGGCTGCGTCGGATGCTTCCTCCGCCTGAATTGGGGTGGCCTCGAAGGCCATGCCCTGGCCGTTCTCGCGCGCGTAGATCGCCACCACGTTCGACACCGGAATCGAAATCTCCCGCGACACGCCGCCGAAGCGCGCGTTGAAGTCGATGTAGTCGTTGCCCAGCTTCAGGCCGCTGGTGGCGGTGAAGCTGATGTTGAGCACGATTTCGCCATTCTTGACGAATTCGCGCGGGACCCGGGTATGTGCATCGACCGCCGCCGCGATATACGGCGTGTAGCCATTGTCGGTGCACCATTCGTAAATGGCGCGCAACAGATATGGCTTGGTAGAGATTTCCGACATGTTGGCCTGCCCTGTTGTGGCGCCGCGGCGGACCGCGGCGTTCTGGTTTGCCGGATCAGCGGCGCATGACCTTTTCAGAAGGCGTCAGCGCTTCGATGTACGCCGGGCGCGAGAAGATGCGCTCGGCATACTTCATCAGAGGCGCAGCCGTCTTCGATAGTTCGATGCCGTAATGGTCGAGGCGCCAGAGCAAGGGCGCAATCGCCACGTCGAGCATGGAGAACTCGTCGCCGAGCATGTACTTGTTCTTGAGGAACAGCGGTGCCAGCTGGGTCAGGCGGTCGCGGATCTCCGCGCGGGCCTTGTCATGGACCTTTTCCGCGCCCTTGCTCTTGTCGTTCTCGAGCGTGTGGACGTGGACAAACAGTTCCTTTTCGAAATTGAACAGCATCAGGCGCGCGCGCGCGCGCATCAGCGGGTCGGCCGGCATCAGTTGAGGATGCGGGAAACGCTCGTCGATGTACTCGTTGATGATGTTGGACTCGTACAGGATCAGGTCGCGCTCGACCAGGATGGGTACCTGGCCATAGGGGTTCATGACCGAGATGTCTTCCGGCTTGTTGAACAGGTCGACGTCGCGAATCTCGAAGTCCATGCCTTTTTCAAACAGGACCAGTCGGCAGCGCTGGGAAAATGGGCAGGTCGTGCCCGAATAGAGAACCATCATGTCGCAGTTCCTTAGAAACAAAGGGGTGAGACCTTGCGGCTCACCCCGAAACAAACGCCCGTCGGCCTCGCTCGGCTGACGGGACACAAACTTACTTGATGTCCTTCCAGTACGACGCGTTCAGGCGCCATGCCAGCACCATGAATACGCCGAGGAACAGCAGCACGATAACGCCGAGACGCACGCGTGCGTTCTGTGCCGGCTCACCCATCCACTGGAGGTAAGCCACCAGATCGGCGGTCGCGTTGTCGTAGTCGATGCTGGACAGGTGACCGGGTTTCACCTGCTCAAAGCCGACGAACTTGTGCACCGTCTTCGAGGCGTCGTGAGGATCTTTTTCCTCCGCAAATTTGGCCGCGCGCACACCCTGCAGTTCCCACAACACGTGCGGCATGCCGACGTTCGGGAAGACCAGGTTGTTCCAGCCGGTCGGGCGGGTATCGTCCTTGTAGAAGGTGCGCAGGTAGGTGTACAGCCAGTCCGCACCCGATCCCGCGCCGGATGCCTTGGCGCGCGCGATCACCGACAGGTCCGGCGGCACGGCGCCGAACCAGTCCTTCGCATCCTTGGCGGTCATGGAGATCGTCATCAGGTCGCCGACCTTGTCCGACGTGAAGAGCAGGTTGTTGCGGATCTGGTCTTCCGTCAGCCCGATGTCGCGCAGGCGGTTGTAGCGCATGGCGGACGCCGAGTGGCAGTTCAGGCAGTAGTTGACGAACAGCTTGGCGCCGTTCTGCAGCGCCGGCAGGTCACGCGTACGGTCCGGCGCCCTGTCGAGCGGGAAAGTGGCTTCGGCAGCCAGCGCCATGATCGGCGCCAGGGCCAGGACCGCAATCAGTTTTTTCAGCAATTTCATCTTGTTCTATCCCTTGCGGCTTAGTGCGGCTTGAACGTGACACGGTCGGGCACGGGCTTGAATTTGCCCATGGTGCTCCACCACGGCATCAGCAGGAAGAAGCCGAAGTAGATGAAGGTGCAGATCTGGGCGACGATCGTGCGGCCCGGGGTCGGGGGCAGGATGCCGAGATAGCCGAGCACCAGGAAGGCGATGCCGAAGACCAGGTAGATGTAGCCGTGCCAGGTCGGACGATAGCGGAGCGACTTCGCCGGCGAGTGGTCGAGCCATGGCAGCGCGGCCAGGATCAGCACCGACACGCCCATCAGCACCACGCCCCAGAACTTGGCGTCGAAGATGAACATTGCGATCAGCAGCACCGCGCCGGCGATCACGATGCCGATCTTGACGGCGCCTGCCAGGCGGGTCTTCAGGACGACCAGTGCGACGTAGGCGATGACGCCGACTTCGAGCGCGTACATGAACTGCGACGTGGTTGCGCGCAGGATCGAGTAGAACGGCGTGAAATACCAGACCGGCGCGATGTGCGGCGGCGTCTTCAGCGGGTCGGCCGGGATGAAGTTGTTGTACTCCAGGAAGTAGCCGCCCATTTCCGGCGCGAAGAACACCACGGCCGAGAACACGATCAGGAAGATCGAGACGCCGAAGATGTCGTGCACCGAGTAGTACGGGTGGAACGGGATGCCGTCGAGCGGCACGCCGTTGGCGTCCTTGTTCTTCTTGATCTCGATGCCGTCCGGGTTGTTGGAACCGACTTCATGCAGCGCGACGATGTGCGCCAGCACCAGGCCGATCAGGATCAGCGGGATGGCGATCACATGGAACGAGAAGAAGCGGTTCAGGGTCGCGTCGGAGACCACGTAGTCGCCGCGGATCCACAGCGACAGGTCCGGACCGATGAACGGGATCGCGCCGAACAGGTTGACGATCACCTGCGCGCCCCAGAAGGACATCTGGCCCCACGGGAGCAGGTAGCCGAAGAATGCCTCGGCCATCAGCGCCAGGAAGATGCCCACGCCGAACAGCCACAGCAGTTCGCGCGGCTTGCGGTAGGAACCGTACAGCAGCGCCTTGGTCATGTGCAGGTAGACCACGATGAAGAAGGCCGAGGCGCCGGTCGAGTGCATGTAGCGCACCAGCCAGCCCCAGGGCACGTCGCGCATGATGTACTCGACCGAGGCGAACGCCAGGTTGGCGTCCGGCTTGTAGTGCATGACCAGGAAGATGCCGGTGACGATCTGGATCACCAGCACCAGCAGCGCCAGCGAGCCGAAGATGTACCACCAGTTGAAGTTCTTGGGCGCGTAGTACTCGGAGACGTGCGCCTTCCAGGTGGAGGACAGCGGGAAGCGCTCATCGACCCACTGCAGCGCGCGACCGGAAAGCGGCACCGGCGTGCCGTGCGGTTTGTGTTGTGTCGGTTGTCCCATTTATTACGCCTCGCCTTTCTCGTCTTTGCCAATGACCAGCTTGGTGTCCCCTTCGAACATGTACGGCGGAACCTGGAGGTTGTCGGGCGCAGGGACGTTCTTGAACACGCGGCCGGCCAGGTCGAAAGTGGAGCCGTGGCACGGGCAGAGGAAGCCGCCGGCCCAGTCGTCGGGCAGGGAAGGCTGGGGACCGGACTGCAGCTTGGTCGTCGGCGAGCAGCCGAGGTGGGAGCAGATACCGACCGCGACGAGGATGTCGGGCTTGCGGGAACGGTACTGGTTGCGGGCGTATTCCGGGGTCAGTTCGGTCGGATTGCGCTCGGAGTTGGGATCGGCGACCAGGTTATCGGTCTTCTTCAGCGATTCGACCATTTCGGGCGAACGCTTCAGGATCCATACCGGCTTGCCGCGCCATTCGACGGTCCGCATTTCGCCCGGCTGGAGACCGGCGATATCCACTTCGACCGGCGCGCCGGCGGCCTTTGCCCGCTCCGACGGCTGGAAGGTGGACACAAAGGCCCCCGCAGTGGCCAAACCAGCCACACCGCCCGCCGCTGCAGTGGCGACGAGCAAGCCGCGTCGACCGGAATCGACCTGCTTTTCGTTACTCATACCGACCCCATATCTAAGAAAAACCTGAATAAAACTTCTAGCAACCTTAGATTATAGCGGACGGCGTTTCCGAATTAAAGCGAATACAAGATGTGCCAGGGCAATTGAAGGGAACTTTTCACCGCCCCGCCACGCCGCTCCCCGGCTTTTCTGTGACAATCCGGCAAGAGTCGGCGGCATCGGCCGCCGGCTTGCTTTTCAGTCATCGTATTCGGGGAGGAAGAACATGGGAATGCTGTCGGAATTCAGGTCGTTCGCGATCAAGGGCAATGTCATCGACCTGGCGGTAGGCGTCATCATCGGCGGCGCATTCGGCAAGATCGTGGATTCGCTGGTGCACGACGTGATCATGCCGCTGGTCGGCAAGCTGGTCGGCGGACTGGATTTCAGCAACTACTACCTGCCGCTCAACGGCCAGAGCGCCGAGCTGACGCTGGCCGAGGCCAAGAAAGCGGGCGCGGTGCTGGCCTATGGCAGCTTTGCGACGATCCTGCTGAATTTCGTGATCCTGGCTTTCGTGATCTTCCAGATGGTCAGGGCGATCAACAAGGCCAGGCGCAACCCGGCGCCGGAGAAGACCGAGCCGGCGCCGCCGCCGGAAGACACGCTGCTGCTGCGCGAGATCCGCGACGCGCTCAGAAAACAGTAGAGGCCGCCGTCACTTCTGGCCGCGGGCCTGTTCGAATTGCAGCAGGCCGCGCTTGTGCGCCTCGAACACGGCCTCGCCGCGGGAGTGGACCGACAGCTTGCCGTAGATGTTCTTGATGTGGGTCTGGACGGTGCCGACCGAGACGGCCAGCAGGCGGGCCACCTCGCCGTAGCTCTGGCCCTTGGCGATCAGGTCGAGAATGACGGTTTCGCGCTTGGTCAGCCGGGTTGACGCGGCCTCCTCCGCCTGCGGCACCGGCGCCGGCTCGGGAGCGGCGTTGCCGCGAATCCTGGTCAGCACCATGCGGGCGATGGCGGGGCTCATCGGCGCGCCGCCCTGCCGCAGGTCGAGAATCGCGCGCACCAGGTCGGGGCCGACCGCATTCTTGAGCACGTAACCGCTGGCGCCGGCCTCGATGCATGAGAGAACGCTGGCCTCGTCGCTGTCGGCGCTGACGACCATGATGTCGGCGGCCGGCCAGTTCGCCGCGCAGGCGCGGATCACATCGAGGCCGCTGCCGTCGGGCAGGCCGAGGTCGACCAGCAGCACATCCGGCCCGCGCTCCTTGAGCCAGGCGACCGCGGCGCCGACATTGTCGAGCGCGTCGAGCAGGCGCAGTTCGGGCGACGACTCCACCGCGAGGCAGTGCGACTTGCGGGTCACCGCTTCGTCTTCGACGATCAGGACGCCGACCGGCGGGCGCTTTGCTTCCTCCAGCATGATGATTCCCTAGTTTCTTATCTTCAATATGATAGGGGATTCGGTCTACTTCTGGTTCAATTCTTTTACACTGGATTGGCAATGTCGATAAACCGGTGAGCGATGCCAAAGCGCTCGGCGAGGTGCTCGCCGAGCGCCTGCACGCCGTAGCGCTCGGTGGCGTGATGGCCGCAGGCGAGGTAGGGGACGTGGCTCTCGCGCGACAGGTGGACGGTCGGCTCGGAGATTTCGCCGCTCAGGTAGATGTCGGCGCCGGCGGCGATCGCGGCGTCGAGCATGCTGTGTGCGGCGCCGGTGCACCAGGCGACGCGGCGCACCGGCCGCTCCGGATCGCCGATCAGCATCGGCGCACGGCCGAGCCGCTCTTCGACCAGCCGGGCAAATCCGCCCGCCGTCTGCGGCCCGCCCGGCTGCGCGGCGCCGAGCCAGCCGATATCGTTTTCACCGAAACGCCCGTCGGGTTGCAGCCCGAGCCGCGCGGCCAGCTGCACGTTGTTGCCGAACTCGGGATGCGAGTCCAGCGGCAGGTGATAGGCGAACAGGTTGATGTCGCGCGCCAGCAGCAGGCGCAGCCGCTTGTGCTTGGGGCCGACCACCCGCGCGTCCTCGCCGCGCCAGAAGTAGCCGTGATGGACCAGGATGGCGTCGGCGCCGGCCTCGGCGGCCGCTTCGAGCAGCGCGAGGCTGGCGGTCACGCCGCTGATGACCGTTCGGATTTCGGACCTGCCTTCGACCTGCAGGCCGTTTGGGCAATAGTCGCGAAACCGGTTAATATCGAGCGTTTGCTCAAGGTATTTTGCAAATTCTTCCCTGCTGACTGATCCACTCATCTTCAACCCTTTATGCGACGTCTCTGGTTGTTGTTCGCGCAAACCGTCACCGTCGGTCTTGCGCTTTGGTTCATTGTAGCCAGCCTCAAGCCGCAGTGGGCCGGGGCATTGGTGGGCGCCGCACGCCAGAGCGGCCAGGTAACCACCACCGAAGTGCCGGTGCTGCAGGCCACGCCCTCCTCCGGCGCCCAGGCGTCCTACCGGGAGGCGGCCCAGCGCGCGATGCCGGCGGTGGTCAACATCTATACCACCAAGGGTTCGCGCCAGCCCAAATCGCCGTTCATGGACGACCCGCTGTTCCGCCGCTTCTTCGGCGACCAGCAGGATGACCAGCAGTTCAGCCTGGGCTCCGGCGTGGTCGTCAGCCCGCAGGGTTATGTGCTGACCAACAACCACGTGATCGAAACCGCGGACGAGATCGAAGTCGCCCTCGCCGACGGCCGCAAGGCCGACGGCAAGGTGGTCGGCACCGATCCCGAGACCGACCTCGCCGTCATCAAGATCAATCTCGACAACCTGCCCTCGATCACGCTCGGCAACGCGGACCAGGCCAAGGTCGGCGACGTGGTGCTTGCCATCGGCAATCCGTTCGGCGTCGGCCAGACCGTCACCATGGGCATCGTCTCGGCGCTCGGCCGCAGCCATCTCGGCATCAACACCTTCGAGAACTTCATCCAGACCGATGCCGCGATCAATCCGGGCAATTCCGGCGGCGCGCTGATCGACGTGCACGGCAATCTGCTCGGCATCAATACCGCGATCTACTCCCGCAGCGGCGGCTCGCTCGGCATCGGCTTCGCCATCCCGGTGAGTACCGTCAAGGACGTGATGGAATCCATCATCGCCACCGGGCAGAAGGTGCGCGGCTGGATCGGCGTGGAACCGCAGGACATCACGCCGGAACTGGCGGAAAGCTTTGGCCTGTCGCGCAAATCGGGCGCGATCATCGCAGGCGTGCTGAAGAACGGCCCGGCGGACAAGGCCGGCATCCGGCCCGGCGACATCCTGCTGCAGGTGGAAGGCAAGCCGGTGACCGACACCACCGCGATGCTCAACCTGATCGCCCAGCTCACGCCGGGCAGCAAGGCAAGGCTGACGGTGTTGCGCAGGAACCAGGAGTCGACGATCGACGTGGTGGTCGGCAAGCGGCCCAAGCCGCGGCGCGAAGAACGGGAGTAATCGATGCATACCCGCGACCTGATCCAGTTCCTGTCCGAACTCTCGGAGAACAACAACCGCGCCTGGTTTGTGATGAACAAGCCGCGCTATGACATTCTGCGGGCGGAGTTTCTGGAACTGGTGACGGCGCTGATTCCGCAGATCGTGAAGTTCGATCCGGCAGTGGCGGGCTGCAATCCGAAAAAGGCACTGTTCCGCATCAATCGCGACATGCGCTTCTCGCGCGACAAGAGCCCCTACAAGACCACGTTCTCGGCCGCGATCACCGCCAGCGGCCTGAAGAAGCCCAGCCAGGGCGGCGGGCCGGCCTATTACTTCCATGTCGATGCCGAGGGCAAGCTGCTGGTGGCGGGCGGCGAATACATGCCGCCGCCGGACAGGCTGCGCGCGATCCGGCAGCACGTGGTCGCCGATGCCGACGGCTTTTCGAAGATGCTGAAGAACAGGAAGCTGAAGGAGACCTACGGCGACCTGCAGCAGGAAGGCAAGCTGGCGCGGCCGCCCAAGGGATTCGACGCCGATGCGCCGCACATCGAATACCTGAAGCTGAAGAGCTTCATCGTCTGGAAGGAAACCGCGATCGGCAAGCGGGTGCCGGCGGATCTCGGCAAGGAACTCGCGGCCGGCTTCAGGGATGCCTATCCGCTGGTGGCCTGGCTGCGCCAGGCCGCTTAGGTTCAGGCGGCTTCTTCCGGTGCCCGGGTGGCGCGCACGAACATCGGCGCCAGCAGGATGCCCAGTTCATAGAGCAGGCAGAGCGGCACCGCCAGCAGCAGCTGACTCATCACATCCGGCGGCGTGATCACTGCCGCGATCACGAACGCGCCGACGATCACGTACGGGCGGATCTGCTTGAGCTTCTCGACCGTCATCAGGCCCATGCGCACCAGCACGATCACCACCACCGGCACTTCGAAGGTCACGCCGAAGGCGATGAACAGGGTCATGACGAAGCTGAAATAGCTTTCGATGTCCGGTGCCACCGCGATCGACTTCGGCGCGAATTCATTGATGAACTTGAAGATCACGCCGAACACGAAGAAATAGCAGAAGGCGATGCCGACCAGGAACAGCACCGAGGAGGAAATCACCAGCGGCATGACGAGCTTCTTCTCGTGCGTGTACAGGCCGGGCGCGATGAAGGCCCAGGCCTGGTACAGCACCACCGGCAGGGCGACCAGGAAGGCCACCAGCAGCGTCACTTTCACCGGAATCAGGAAGGGCGTGATGACGCCGGTGGCGATCATGCGGCTGCCTTCGGGCAGGGCCAGCATCATCGGCGCGGCCAGCAGGTCGTAGATGGCGCCGGCCCAGGGCATCAGGCACAGGAATACGACAATGACGGCGATCGAAGCGCGCACCACCCGGGTACGCAGCTCGACCAGATGCGAGATGAAGGTATCCCCCTCGCCCGGCGTTTTTTGATCTTCGGTCATCAATGGAAGGAGACGGTGGATTTGCGCGCGCCGGCTGGCCGGTAGCGGGCCACCCGCGCCGCGCCGGAAATGACGCGGGTGCGGCGGCCGTGCTGCTTCTTGTACCAGGCGGGAATGGCGGAGGTGCGCGCGAGCCGCTTCTTGCGGAAATCCTTGGCCTTGACCGCGACCGGGTCGGGCGCGCTGTATTCCTGCCCGGGCTCGAGCAGCGGGTTGCTCAGCGCGTCGCGCATGTCGCCCTCGAGGCCCGCCAGTTCCTGGGCGACGGATTGCTCGACATCGCTGGCGGCTTCCTGCACGTCGGTGCGCATCTTGCGCAGCTCTTCGAGCTCGATCTCGCGGCTGACCTCGGACTTGACGTCATTGATGTAGCGCTGCGCGCGGCCGATCAGCGTACCGGCCATGCGCGCCACCTTGGGCAGGCGCTCCGGGCCGATCACGACCAGCGCGACGACGCCAATCAGTGCAAGTTTGTCAAGACCGAGATCTATCATGGGCTATGAAATGGGGGCGAGGCAGCCGCGCCTGCGCGCGCTGCCCGGTGTCCCGAAAGGGATATCAGGAGCTCTTCTTTTCCTTGGCGTCGACGTCGATGGTCGACTTTTCCTGGGCGGTTTTTTCTTCCTCGCCCTTGACGCCATCCTTGAAGCCCTTGACCGCCTTGCCGAGGTCGGAGCCGACGTTGCCGAGCTTCTTGGTGCCGAAGATCAGCATGACAACCACCAGCACGATCAGCCAGTGCCAGATGCTAAAAGAACCCATTGCTTTCTCCTGTGAGGGGCGCTGCCGCCCCGAAATCAAAATGCTTGCGCGTCTTCAGCGCTGGCCGCGCCAGGGACGCGGACCGCCGATCACGTGCAGGTGAAGATGGTACACCTCCTGTCCGCCATCGGGTCCGGTATTGAAGAGCGTCTTGAAACCGCCGCTGCCGGTGCCGCCGTCGCCGTCGGGCTGATAGCCGCATCCGTGCTCCTGCGCCAGCTTCGGCGCGAGGAGCATCATTCTACCCAACAACGCTTCATCGCTGCGATCACAATCTGCCAAGGTCGGGATATGTTTTTTCGGGACGATCAGCAAATGCACGGGAGCCGCGGGATTGATGTCGTGAAAGGCAATCAGCTCCTCGTCTTCATAGGCCGTCTTGGACGGAATCTGCCTGGATGCGATCTTGCAGAAAATGCAGTCGGTCATGTCGTCTCCCGGTTGCGTTGGTCGGTTGTCTGGATGTCAGGGCCGGTGTCAGCCGCGGCTGGCCTTCTCTTCGATGCCTGAGATGCCCTCTCGGCGGGCGAGTTCGTCCAGCACGTCCTGCGGCTTGAGGTCGAAATGCGCGAGCATGACCATCGAATGGAACCAGAGATCGGCGCATTCGTAGAGCAGCTTGGACTTGTCGCCGCCGGCGCGCACGTCCTTGGCGGCGAGCACGGTTTCGGTGGCTTCCTCGCCGATCTTTTTCAGGATGGCGTCGTCGCCCTTCTGGAACAGGCGCGCCACGTAGGACTTGTCCGGGTCGCCGCCGTTGGCGAGCTTGCGGGATTCGATCACCGCGGACAGGCGTTTGAGGGTTTCGCTCATGATGTCTGGAGGGCCGGTCCTGCGCCCGTGCGGGAGTTAGCTTGCTTACTTGTAGATGCTGTGCGGGTCCTTGAGCACCGGCTCGACGGATTGCCAGCCGTCCGCCTCGAGCTTCTGGAAGAAGCAGGAATGGCGGCCGGTGTGGCAGGCGATGGCACCGGCCTGCTCGACCTTGAGCAGCACCACGTCCTCGTCGCAGTCGAGACGGATCTCGTGCACTTTCTGGGTATGGCCGGATTCCTCGCCCTTGTGCCACAGCTTGCGGCGCGAACGGCTCCAGTACACGGCCTCGCCCAGTTCGACGGTGCGCGCGAGCGCCTCGCGGTTCATCCAGGCGAACATCAGCACGTCGTTGGTGCCGGCTTCCTGGGCGATCACCGGCACCAGGCCGTTTTCATCCCAGCGGATCTTGTCGAGCCAGTCGGGATTCATGCCTGCCTCACGGCGATGCCCTGGCGGGCCATGAAGGCCTTGGCTTCGCCCACGGTGTGCTCGCCGTAGTGGAAGATGCTGGCGGCGAGCACCGCGTCGGCGCGGCCGCGGGTCACGCCGTCGGCCAGGTCCTGCAGGCCGCCCACGCCGCCGGAAGCGATCACGGGGATGTTGACCGCATCCGATACGGCGCGCGTCAGGTCGAGGTCGAAGCCGCTCCTGGTGCCGTCGCGGTCCATGCTGGTCAGCAGCAGCTCGCCCACGCCCCGGCTTTCCATGTTGCGGGCCCACTCGATGACGTCCAGCCCGGTCGGCTTGCGGCCGCCGTGGGTGAAGACTTCCCACTTGCCTTCGCCGGTGCGCTTGGCGTCGATGGCGACCACGATGCACTGCGAACCGTACTTGTGGGCCGCGTCCTGCACCATCTGCGGATTGGCCACCGCGGCGCTGTTGATGCTGATCTTGTCGGCGCCGGCATTGAGCAGGCGGCGCACGTCGTCGACGGTGCGCACGCCGCCGCCGACGGTGAGCGGAATGAAGACCTGGGAGGCGACGTCCTCGATGATGTGCAGGATCAGGTCGCGGTCGTCGGAGGTGGCGGTGATGTCGAGGAAGGTGAGTTCGTCGGCGCCCTGCTCGTCATAGCGGCGCGCGATCTCGACCGGGTCGCCGGCATCGCGCAGCTCGACGAAATTGACGCCCTTGACGACGCGGCCGGCGGTCACGTCGAGGCAAGGGATGATGCGTTTTGCAAGGGTCATGCTTACTCTTCTTCGGCCTGTTCGAGGCCGCTCAGTTCGTCGGCCCGCTTCTGCGCGGCGCCCAGGTCGAGCGTGCCTTCGTAGATGGAGCGGCCGCAGATCACGCCTTCGATGCCCTCGTCCTGCACCGCGCACAGGGCTTCCACATCCTTGATGTTGTGCACGCCGCCGGAGGCGATGACGGGAATGGTCATGCTCTGCGCGAGCTTGACGGTGGCGTCGATGTTGACGCCGCCCATCATGCCGTCGCGGCCGATGTCGGTGTAGACGATGGCTTCGCAGCCGTAGTCTTCGAATTTTTTGGCGAGGTCGATCACTTCGTGGCCGGACAGCTTGCTCCAGCCGTCGGTGGCGACCTTGCCGTCCTTGGCGTCGAGGCCGACGATGATCTGGCCCGGGAAGGCGCTGCAGGCATCGTGCAGGAAGCCGGGGTTCTTGACCGCGGCGGTGCCGATGATGATGTAGGACAGGCCGTCGTCGAGGAAGCGCTCGATGGTGTCGAGATCGCGGATGCCGCCGCCGAGCTGAATCGGGATTTCCTCGGTGCCGTTCTCCGCGGCGAAGTCGCGCACGGCCTTGATGATGGCCTTGACCGCGGGCTCGTTCTTCGGCTTGCCGGCGAAGGCGCCGTTGAGGTCGACCAGGTGCAGCCGGCGCGCGCCCTGGGCCAGCCAGTGGCGCGCCATCTGGCCGGGATCGTCGGAGAAAACGGTAGCTTGGTCCATGTCGCCCTGTTTCAGGCGTACGCAATGACCGTCCTTGAGGTCGATGGCAGGTATCAGCAGCATGGCTACGGTTGGGTCGAGTGAGTGAGGTTTGACTTCTTCTTCAATGGCTTGCGACTACGGATTCCAGTGTACGAAATTCCTGTACAGCTGCAGACCGGCAGCTGCGCTTTTTTCCGGGTGAAACTGGGTAGCGAAGATATTGTCCCTGGCGACCGCGCACGTAAACGGGGCACCGTAGGTCGTTTCGCCCGCCGTGAATTCCGGCGAGGCGGGCACTGCGTAATAACTGTGCACGAAATAGAAGTAGCTGTCATCAGGTATGTCGGCCCACATCGGATGATCCAGGGTCTGGCGGACCCGGTTCCAGCCCATCTGCGGCACCTTGAAGCGGGAGCCGTCCTCCTGCAGCATGCCATCGAGCTGGAAGCGCACCACCTTCCCGGGGATCAGGCCGATGCCGGGCGTGTCGCCTTCCTCGCTCCAGTCGAACAGTAACTGCTCACCGACGCATACGCCGAGCAGCGGCTTGCTGCGGGTCGATTCGATGACGGCCTCCTGCAGGCCGGACTCGCGCAGGCTGCGCATGCAGTCGGGCATGGCGCCCTGCCCCGGCAGCACCAGGCGGTCGGCGGCGCGGATGTCCTCCAGCGCACCGGAAATGCGCACGTCGGCCTCCGGCGCGACATGTCGCAAGGCCTGTGCCACCGAGCGCAGGTTGCCCATGCCGTAATCCACTACAACGATCTTGTTCATGTCTGAAATCGCAATGCCGCCCGCGGCGGCGTTACAGGCTGCCCTTGGTCGAGGGGATGGTGCCCGCCGCGCGCGGGTCGAGTTCGGCCGCCATGCGCAGCGCGCGGCCGAAGGCCTTGAACACGGTTTCGCACTGGTGGTGCGCGTTGTCCCCACGCAGATTATCGATGTGAAGTGTGACCTGCGCGTGATTGACGAAGCCCTGGAAGAACTCGCGTGTGAGGTCGACATCGAAGCCGCCGATCATGGCGCGGGTGAACGGCACGTTGAAATGCAGCCCCGGGCGGCCGGAGAAATCGACCACCACCCGCGACAGCGCCTCGTCGAGCGGCACGTAGGCGTGGCCGTAGCGGCGCACCCCCTTCTTGTCGCCGAGCGCCCTGGCGAACGCCTGGCCTAGCGTGATGCCGGTGTCTTCCACGGTGTGGTGGGCGTCGATATGCAGATCGCCCCTGGCCTCGATGTCGAGGTCGATCAGCCCGTGGCGGGCGATCTGGTCGAGCATGTGGTCGAGGAAGGGGACGCCGGTGTTCAGCTTCTGCTGGCCGGTGCCGTCGAGGTTGAGCAGGACGCGGATCTGCGTCTCGTTGGTATTGCGTGTGACCTCTGCAACGCGTGGCGTGGACATGTTAAGCGGGTGCGGTTGATGTTGATGCGAGCGATGCCTGGAAGGCATCGAGGAAAATCCGGTTCTCTTCAGGGGTGCTGACGGTCACCCGCAGGCAGTTTTCGAGCAATGCGTGCATTTTACCGACATTTTTCACCAAAACCTTCCGCGCCAGCAGCGCGGAGTAGACGGTGTCGGCATTCGCCGCCGCGGATTTGATGCGGACCAGCAAGAAATTCGCGGCCGAGGGGAAGACTTCCACGCCCGGCAGCGCGGCGAGCGCCTGCGCCAGCAGTGCGCGCTGCTCCCTCAGCTGCGCGGCCTGCGCGTCCAGCACCGGGACGTGCTCGAGCATGAATTCGGCGGCCGCCTGGGTCAGGACATTGATGTTGTAGGGCGGACGGACTTTTTCGAACTCCGCCAGCAGCGCCTCGGACGCCGACATGTAGCCGAGCCGGATGCCGGCCAGGCCGAGCTTGGACACGGTGCGCATCACCACCAGATTGGGGAACGCGGGCAGGCGGGACATGAAGCTGGCCTGGGCGAAGGGCTGATAGGCCTCGTCCGCCACCACCACGCCGCTGTCGCCGACGGCGCGGATGATGTCTTCCATGTCGGCCGCGTCGAACAGGTTGCCGGTGGGGTTGTTCGGATAGGCGAGATAGGTGATGGCCGGGCGGTGTTCGGCGATCGCCGCCAGCATCGCCGGCTTGTCGAGGCTGAAGTCGGGCCTGAGCGGCACGCCGACGAATTCCAGGCCGGCGAAGCGGGCCGACATCGAATACATGACGAAGCCCGGCAACGGCGCCAGCACCTTCGCGCCGGGGCGGGCGCAGGCGACCGACAGCATGCTGATCAGCTCGTCGGAGCCGTTGCCCAGCGTGAGTCCGTAGCCGGCCGGCACGCCGAACGCGGCCGACAGCCTGGCCTTGAGCGCGGCATAGGACGGCACCGGATAGCGGTTCATCGCGACGTCGGCCAGGCGGCGGCCGAGTTCCGCCCGCAGGTCCTGCGGCAGCTCGTAGGGATTTTCCATCGCATCGAGCTTGATGAAGCCTTCCGATTCGGGCACGTGATAGGCGGCGAGCGCGCGGATTTCGGGGCGGATGATGTTTTCGATGAGTGACATGGCGTTTTTCAGGCCGCTTCCGGCTTGTCCAGGCCGGCGAGGCGGTTATCTATGAGTGCACAGTAGTCGGGATTCAGTTCGAAGCCCACGTAATTCCGGCCGCAGCGGCGGGCGGCGACCGCGGTGGTGCCGCTGCCCATGAAGGGATCGAGCACCACGCCGCCCGGCGGACAGGAGGCTTTCACCATCCGCTCCACCACCTCGAGCGGCTTCTGGGTCGGATGGTCGGCACGCTCGCGGTGCTCCCGGTGCAGGCGCGACACGCTCCAGACATCCTTCGGGTTGTAGCCGATCTCCAGCCACTTGGCGCCGACGAAGATGGAGCGCGAGCGCGCCTTCTTGGTCTCGGCGTCATAGGGGATGCGCACCGCGTCGAGATCGAAATAATAATCCCGGGCGCGGGCGAAAAAGCCGATCGTGTCGTGCACCGATGAAAAGCGGCGCGTGCTGCCGCCCATCGAGGGCACGCGGCGGTCCCAGATGATCTCGTTGATCATCGTCATGCGCTGCTTGAGCATGACGAAAATCTCCGGCGAATAGCGCCAGGTCAGGAAGATGTACAGGCTGCCGTTGGACTTGAGCTTGGGCAGCGCCGCATCGACCCACTGCCGCGTCCATTCCAGGTAGGCGCCGGCGTCGAGCTTGTCGGAGTCGTTGCCGTAATCCTTGCCGAGCCCGTAGGGCGGATCGGCGATCAGCAGGTCGACGCTGGCGTCGGGAATGCGCGCCAGCCCCTGAAGTGCGTCCTCGCACCAGATGCGGTTGAGCCAGGCGCCCATTCAGCGCCGCCCGCCCGCGGACCGCGTCAGGCTCATTTGAGTCGGTACTCCGCGCTGCCGGCGTGCGCCTGCAGGCCTTCGCCATAGGCGAGCTCGGCCGCCACCTTGCCGAGGGTGCGGGCGCCCGCTTCGCTCACGTGGATGATGGACGAGCGCTTCTGGAAATCGTAGACGCCCAGCGGCGAGGAAAAACGCGCGGTGCGCGAGGTCGGCAGCACGTGGTTGGGTCCGGCGCAGTAATCGCCGAGCGACTCGGACGAGAAGCGGCCGAGGAACATCGCGCCCGCGTGGCGGATCTTGTCCGCCCATTGCTGCGGCTGCTCGGCGGAGATTTCGAGGTGCTCGGCGGCGATCAGGTTGGCGATCTCGCAGGCCTCGTCCATGTCGCGCACCTTGACCATCGCGCCGCGGTTGGTCAGCGAGGTACGGATCACGTCCCTGCGCGGCATGCCATCGAGCTGGCGGTTGATGCTGGCTTCCACCTTGTCGATGTAGGCGGCGTCGGGGCATACCAGGATGGACTGCGCGAGTTCGTCATGCTCGGCCTGGGAGAACAGATCCATCGCCACCCAGTCGGGATCGGTGGTGCCGTCGCACAGCACCAGGATTTCCGACGGGCCGGCGATCATGTCGATGCCGACGATGCCGAACACGCGGCGCTTGGCGGCGGCGACATAGGCATTGCCGGGACCGACGATCTTGTCCACCTGGGGGATGGTGGCGGTGCCGTAGGCGAGCGCGCCGACGGCCTGCGCGCCGCCGATCGTGAACACGCGGTCGACACCCGCCAGCGCGGCGGCCGCCAGCACCAGTTCGTTCTTCACGCCGGCCGGCGTGGGCACCACCATGATCACTTCCTGCACGCCGGCGACCTTGGCCGGGATGGCGTTCATCAGCACCGAGGACGGATAGGCGGCCTTGCCGCCGGGGACGTAGATGCCGACGCGGTCCAGCGGCGTGACCTTCTGTCCGAGCACGGTGCCGTCGGCTTCGGTGTAGGTGAAGCCGTCGCCGCCGGTCTCCTGCTTCTGCCTCTGGTGGTAGTCGCGCACGCGATCGGCGGCGATCTGCAGCGCTTCGCGGCGCTGCGGCGCGAGGCCGGCCAGCGCCGCCTGCAGTTCCTCGCGGCCGATCTCCAGGGCCGCCACCGCCTGCGCTTCGAGCTTGTCGAAACGGTTGGTGTACTCGAGCACGGCAGCGTCGCCGCGGGCCTTGACGTCGGCGAGGATGGTCGCCGCGGCGCGGTCGATGGCTTCATCCTCGCCCGCTTCGAAGGCGAGGACGGCGGAGAGTTGTTCCCGGAAGCCGGGGGTGCTGGAGTCGAGTTTGCGGATCTGGACGGGCATGGCGGTCAGGTTTAGCGATTGGCCGAGGCTTTTTCGAACGCGTCGAGGATGGGCTGCAGACGCTCGCGCTTGAGCTTGAGCGCGGCCTGGTTGACCACCAGGCGCGAGGAAATGTCGAGGATGTGTTCGACCTCGACCAGGTTGTTGGCGCGCAGCGTGCTGCCGGTGCTGACGAGGTCGACGATCGCATCCGACAGGCCGACCAGCGGCCCGAGTTCCATCGAGCCGTAGAGCTTGATCAGGTCCACGTGCACGCCCTTGGCGGCGAAATGCTCGCGCGCGCACTTGACGTACTTGGTGACCACGCGCAGGCGCGCGCCCTGGCGCACCGCGCTGGCGTAGTCGAAGCCGGCGGGTACCGCGACCGACAGGCGGCACCTGGCGATATTGAGGTCGATCGGCTGGTACAGGCCCTCGCCGCCGTGCTCGAGCAGCACATCCTTGCCGGCCACGCCGAAGTCGGCGGCGCCGTACTGGACATAGGTCGGCACGTCTGAGGCGCGCACGATGATCACGCGCACATCGGGATCGTTGGTCGGCAGGATCAGCTTGCGCGATTTTTCCGGGTCCTCGGCGACGGTGATGCCGGCGGCCTGCAGCAGGGGCAGCGTCTCTTCGAAGATGCGGCCCTTGGACAGGGCCAGGGTCAGCTGGCGGCTCATTCCTTGACTCGCTGGATGTCGGCGCCGACGGCGGAAAGCTTCGCTTCCATCCGGTCATAGCCGCGGTCGAGGTGATAGATGCGGTCGACCAGGGTCTGGCCCTGCGCGACCAGGCCGGCGATGACCAGCGAGGCCGAGGCGCGCAGATCGGTCGCCATCACCGGCGCGCCGACCAGCCGCTCGACGCCCTGCACCAGCGCGGTGTGGCCGTCGATGTCGATCGAGGCGCCGAGACGGTTGAGCTCCTGCACGTGCATGAAGCGGTTCTCGAAGATGGTCTCGGTGATGCGGCTGCTGCCGTCGGCGATGCAGTTGAGCGCCATGAACTGCGCCTGCATGTCGGTCGGGAAGCCCGGGTATTCGGTGGTGCGGAAGCTGACCGCCTTCGGCCGCGCCGCCATCTGCAGGCGGATCCAGTCGGGCCCGGTGGTGATCACCGCGCCGGCTTCGCGCAGCTTGTCGAGCGCGACCTCGAGGATATCGCTGCGGGTACGGGTGAGCGTGACGTCGCCGCCGGCCGCGGCCGCCGCGCACAGGAAGGTGCCGGTCTCGATGCGGTCGGCGATCACGGTGTGGGACGCGCCATGCAGGCGCTCCACGCCCTGGATCACGAGGCGGTCGGTTCCGATGCCGTCGATCTTCGCGCCCATCGCCACCAGCAGGTTGGCGAGGTCGGTGACTTCCGGCTCGCGCGCGGCGTTTTCCAGCACGGTCTCGCCGTCGGCCAGCACGGCGGCCATCAGCAGGTTTTCGGTGCCGGTGACGGTGATCATGTCGGTCACGATGCGCGCGCCGCGCAGCCGCTTGGCGCGCGCATTGATGTAGCCGGCTTCGATGCTGATCTCGGCGCCCATCGCCTGCAGGCCCTTGATGTGCTGGTCGACCGGCCGCGAGCCGATGGCGCAGCCGCCGGGCAGCGACACCTTGGCTTCGCCGAAGCGCGCCAGCAGCGGGCCGAGCACCAGGATGGACGCGCGCATGGTCTTGACCATTTCATACGGCGCTTCGTACTTGTCGACGCTGCCGCCGTTGAGCGCCATGCGCTCGCCGTCCTGCTCGACGCCCAGGCCCATCTGCCTCAGCAGCTTGAGCATGGTGTTGACGTCCTGCAGGTGCGGCACGTTGGACAGTTGCAGCGTGTCGGCGGTAAGCAGGCCCGCGCAGAGGATGGGCAGCGCGGCGTTCTTGGCGCCGGAGATGGGAATGTCGCCGGACAGGCGGCGACCGCCCGTGATGAGCAGTTTGTCCATTACTGTTGCTGGAATTCTTCAGGGGTGAGTGTCTTCATCGACAGCGCGTGGATTTCCTGGCGCATGCGGTCGCCGAGCGCGGCATAGACCAGCTGGTGGCGCTGGATCGGTCGCTTGCCGGCGAACGCGGGCGAGACGATGACGGCGTTGAAATGCTGGCCGTCGCCTTCCACTTCGAGGTGGGTGCATTCGAGGCCGGCGGCAATATAGCTCTTGACGAGATCGGGTGTGGGCAGCATGGGTGTTTCCTTTCGTGCGCAGGGTGCCGCTCAGTGGCGCAGCTTGTAGCCGCTCCTGAGCATGCGGATTGCGAAAGCCGCCAGCAGCAGGAAGAACACGCTGACGATGGAAAAACTGAACAGGGGACTGACGTCGGACTGGCCGAAGAAGCCGTACCGGAAGCCGTCAATCATATAAAAAAACGGGTTGAAGTGCGACACGCCCTGCCAGAAAGGCGGCAGCGAGTGGATCGAATAGAACACGCCGGACAGGAAGGTTGCCGGCATGATCAGGAAATTCTGGAAAGCGGCGAGCTGATCGAACTTCTCCGCCCAGATGCCCGCGATCAGGCCCATGGTGCCGAGGATGGCCGCGCCCAGCAGCGCGAATGCGCCGATCCACAACGGCGCGGCGAACGACAGGTCGGCAAACCAGGCTGTGATCAGGAACACGCCGGCGCCCACCGTCAGGCCGCGCACCGCCGACGCCAGCACATAGGCGCCGAACAGCTCCCAGTGCGACAGCGGCGGCAGCAGCACGAACACCAGGTTGCCGGTGATCTTGGACTGGATCAGCGAGGACGAGCTGTTGGCGAAGGAGTTCTGCAGCACGCTCATCATCACCAGGCCCGGGATCAGGAAGGAGGTGTAGCTGACGCCCGGATAGACCTGCACATGCTCTTCGAGCACGTGGCCGAAGATCAGCAGGTACAGCATCGCGGTCAGGATGGGTGCCGAGATCGTCTGCGTCGCGACTTTCCAGAAGCGCAGCACTTCCTTGTAGAACAGGGTCTGGAAGCCCGTCATTTCTCGCCCTCCATGATCTGGATGAACACATCCTCGAGGTCGGCCTGCTGCAGCTGCATGTCTTCGATCACCGCGCCGGATTGGCGCAGCGTCGCCAGGATGGGTTCCACGTCGCTGTACTCGTTCACCCGCAGGGTGTACTTGCTGCCGCTGACGAGTTCGTCGGGATGCGAGACGAGCGGCTTGAGCGCATCGGGAAGCGTGCCCCGTGCGAGGCTGACGACGAGCTGCGAGCCGGAGATGCGCCGGATCAGCGACGAGGTCTTGTCCAGCGCCACCACCTTGCCGGCCTTGAGCATGGCCACGCGGTTGCACAAGGCCTGCGCTTCCTCGAGGTAGTGGGTCGTGAGAACGATGGTGTGCCCCTCGCGGTTGAGGCGGGAGATGAACTTCCACAAGGTCTGCCGCAGCTCGACGTCGACGCCGGCGGTGGGTTCGTCGAGGACGATGACCGGCGGCTTGTGCACCAGCGCCTGCGCCACCAGCACGCGGCGCTTCATGCCGCCGGAAAGCGCGCGCATGTTGGTATCGGCCTTGTCGGTGAGGTCGAGATTGTCCATCACCTCGTCGATCCACGCGTCGTTCTTGCGCAGGCCGAAGTAGCCGGACTGCATGCGCAGCGTTTCGCGCACGGTGAAGAAGGGATCGAACACCAGCTCCTGGGGCACCACGCCGAGCCTGCTGCGGGCCTCGCGGTAATCGCTGACCACGTCGTGCCCGAGAATGCTGACCGTGCCGGCATCGGCGCGCGACAGGCCGGCGATGATGGAGATCAGCGTCGTCTTGCCGGCGCCGTTCGGCCCGAGCAGGCCAAAGAATTCTCCCGGTTCGACGGAGAACGTGACGCCGCCGAGCGCCTGCAGCGACTTGTAGCGTTTCTCGACATTGAGGATCTGGAGGGCAGCCATGATGGCTCGTTCAGTTTAGCGGGGAAGCCGGGAGCCGCCCGGATGGCGGCGACGGCGAAACCCTTGATTATATGGGATTTCCCGGTGAGAAACCGGGACGGGAGATGCGCGGGGATCAGTGATGCGGCAGGTCGCGGCGATGCAGCGGGTCCGCGGAGAGATGCAACAGCTCCGCCGCGCCGTACAGGTCGACGAGGGAGCGCAGGTTGGCCGGCAGGCCGATGAAGGCGAGCTGCCGGCCGGCTTCGCGCGCGGCGCGCTGCCAGGCAATGAGGGTCGCGACGGCGGACGAGT
Organism: Noviherbaspirillum aridicola; assembly: GCF_019656455.1. Taxonomy (GTDB): domain Bacteria; phylum Pseudomonadota; class Gammaproteobacteria; order Burkholderiales; family Burkholderiaceae_D; genus Noviherbaspirillum; species Noviherbaspirillum aridicola. The sequence continues at coordinate 74,229 of NZ_BPMK01000017.1, read as the reverse complement.
CGACGGCGGCCAGGCCGCCCAGGTCGAACTCGGTCTGTCCGCCGCGGATTGCCTCGAGGCCGGCGGCAAGCACGGCCCGGGCATTGCCGACAGTGAGGCTGGCGTCGGGTCGGAACATCGGCATCAGGACTTGCTCGGGGCCTTGGCCGCGCTGGCGGCGAGACGCTTGTTGCGTTCGGCCAGGGTCTTGATCAGACCGTCGATCCCGCCCTTGCTGATCTCGGATGCGAAATTGCCCTTGTAGGTCTCGACCAGCCAGGCACCCAGCACATTGACGTCGTAGATCTTCCAGCCGCCGTTTTGCCTGGAGAGCCGGTAGCTGAGCTGGATCGGTTCGCCGCGGCCCGGCTGCACGACCTGCGAACGGACCTCGACGTCGGTGTCGGTCGGCTCGGCGCGCAGCGGCTTGTACTCCACCTGCAGGTCGCGCACCTGGGAGACCGCGCCGGAGTAGGTATAGACCAGCAGCGAACGGAATTCACTGGTCAGCTGCTTCTGCTGCTCGGGCGTGGCCTCGCGCCAGTAGCGGCCGGCCGCCAGTGCGGTCATGCGCTGAAAGTCCACGTGCGGCAGGACCTTGGATTCCACCAGGTCGAGCACTTTCTTGTGATTGCCGGCCTGCACGTCCTTGTCGGTCTTGGCGGCTTCCATCACTTCCTGCGTGATGCGCTTGATGAAGGCGTCCGCCGCCTCCTGCGCGTGGGCGGACGGCGCGAATGCCGCCGCGCTGACCAGACTGAATACGGCAAATAGTTTCTTCAACAGATTCATGGCGTTGATTATCGATAGAGGATTGAGTGGGAGACGCGCGCGTGCTTCATGTCCGGGCGCCGCCGCTACTTGCTGCCGGCGGCACTGCTTTCCGCCGCGCCATTGCTTTCCAGTTTGACAACCGACTCCTTGCCGGGTTCCGATGCCGGCGCGCCGGCGTGGCTCGTTTCCTGTGTCGGTCCGATGTCATAGTCGTATTTCGACGTCGGCACCTCGCCATCGTACACCCGGCTCTGGCGCCGCTGCAGGTAGGCGTCACGTACGAATACATAACGATCGAGCGCCGCTTCTTCAAGCAGATTCGATGCGTCGAGCGCGCGGGCACGCAGGTCCACCACCCGGGTCACGGTGCCGGCGGCCGTCCAAGGCTGCGAGGAAACATAGGCCCAGCCGTCCCCGGCCAGGTCGACCGGCGTCGCGAGCGAATCCCGCACCGTCGAGGGCCCGAGCAGCGGCAGAACGAAATACGGACCGGAGGCGACGCCCCACTTGCCCAGCGTCTGGCCGAAGTCCTCGCTATGCTTGGGCAGCCCGGCCTCGGTGGCGATGTCGAGCACGCCGAAAATGCCGAGAGTGGAATTGACCGCGAAGCGCATGGTGTCATTGACGCCATGCTCGAACTTGCCCTGCATGTAATTGTTGGCGGCGATCCAGACATCCCCGAGGTTGCCGAAGAAGTTACTGATGCCGGTCTGCACGAATTGCGGCAGGGCGGCGCGGTAGGCTTCGGCGGCGGGCTTGACCGCCACTTCGTCGAGCTTGTCGTTGAAGCTGAACACCGCGCGGTTGTATCCCTCGAACGGGTCACGGGGGTCGCCGCCCGTGGTCGCGCAACCGCTCATCGCGAGCGCGAGCAGAATGACTGCCGCGGAATGACGGGATTTCATTGGTCGCCCTCCTTGCCCTCGGCGGCCTTGCTGTAGAGGAACTGGCTGATCAGGCTTTCGAGCACCACCGCCGACTGGGTCATGCGAATGCGGTCGCCGGCCGCCAGATTGTTGGTGTCCCCGCCCGGTTCGATGCCGATGTACTGCTCGCCGAGCAGTCCGGAGGTCAGGATCTTGGCGGACGAATCCTTGGGAAACTTGTAGTTCGACTCGAGATTGAGCGTGACCACGGCCTGGAAGGTCTTGTCGTCGAAGCTGATGTCGCCGACCCGGCCGACCACCACGCCGGCGCTCTTGACCGGTGCACGCGGCTTGAGTCCGCCGATGTTGTCGAACTTGGTGATGACAGGATAGGTTTCGGCGAAGGAAATGGTGCTCATGTTCCCTGCTTTCATGGCAAGGAAAAACAATGCCGCCGCGCCGAGCAGCACGAACAGCCCCACCCACAAGTCTAAGGATTTTCTTTGCATGACCGATTACTCATCATAGGTGGCGCAACCGCGATCGGCTGCGCCATTTCACTCGAATTCAGTTGAACATCAATGCGGTGAGCAGGAAGTCCAGCCACAGCACCGTCAGCGACGCGATCACCACGGTGCGCGTCGTCGCACGCGATACACCCTCCGGTGTCGGCTGCGCCTCATAGCCCTGGAACAGGGCGATGAAGGTGACCGCGAAACCGAACACCACGCTCTTGATGAAGCCGTTGGCGATATCGTCCCAGACATCGACGCCGGCCTGCATCTGCGACCAGAACGCGCCTTCGTCGACGCCGATCATCTGCACGCCGACCACGTAGCCGCCGAGCACGCCGACCGCGCTGAAGATGGTCGCCAGCAACGGCATCGCGATGACGCCTGCCCAGAAACGGGGCGCGATCACCCGCTGCATCGGGTTGACCGCCATCATTTCCATCGCCGACAGTTGCTCGCCCGCCTTCATCAGGCCGATTTCCGCCGTCAGCGAGGTTCCTGCCCGGCCGGCGAACAGCAGCGCGGTCACGACCGGACCGAGCTCGCGTGTCAGCGACAATGCCACAAGCAAGCCGAGTGCCTGTTCCGAGCCGTAACGGTTGAGGGTGTAGTAACCCTGCAGGCCGAGCACGAAACCAACGAACAGGCCGGATACGGCAATGATCACCAGCGAGTAGTTGCCGATGAAATGAATCTGGTCGGTCACCAGCCGCGGCCGCCGCAGCATGCCGCCCGTGGCGAACAGCAGCGAAAAGAAGGTGCGCGTGCCGTAACCGAGATTCTGCAGCCACTCGCGCGCGCCGCGCCCGATTGCCTCAAGCAGCCGCTTCATTTCCGGTGCTCCTGCATCAGGTCGTCCGCCAGGCTGCGGCCGGGATAGTGGAAAGGCACCGGGCCGTCGGCTTCGGCATGCACGAACTGCTTCACGTAGGGATGGTCGGAGGTCTGCATCTGCGCCGGCGTGCCGTGCGCGACGATCTTCCCCTGCGACAGGAAATAGACGTAGTCGGCGATGTGGAAGGTCTCATGCACGTCATGCGACACCACGATCGAGGTCGAGCCGAGCGCATCGTTGAGACGGCGGATCAGGTTGGCGGTCACGCCCATGGAAATCGGATCGAGGCCGGCAAAGGGTTCGTCGTACATGATCAGCTGCGGATCGAGCGCCACCGCCCGCGCCAGCGCCACGCGCCGGGCCATGCCGCCGGAGATTTCGGAAGGCTTGAGCTGCGCGGCATTGCGCAGGCCGACCGCATGCAGCTTCAGCAGCACCAGGTCGCGGATGAGCGGCTCGGGCAGATCGGTGTGCTCCCGCAGCGGAAACGCCACGTTCTCGAACACCGAGAGATCGGTGAACAGCGCGCCGTGCTGAAACAGCATCCCCATCTTGCGGCGCATGACGTACAGCCCCCGGGTATCGCGCGTGTCGACCGGCTGTCCGTCGACGCTGATGGCGCCGCGCTGGGCGCGCACCTGCCCGCCGATCAGGCGCAGGATGGTCGTCTTGCCGGAGCCGGACCCGCCCATGACGGCCACCACTTTCCCGCGCGGGAAGTCCATTTCCAGTCCGCTGAGGATGGAACGGTCGCCGTAGGCAAAATGGAGGTCGCGGATTTCAACGAGGTTCGGCACAAACAGAAGTTTTTTTTGCAAAACCGAGATTGTAGTTCAGAAAAGGGATTGGCATCGGACGGCCGGTTGGATAACAACACGGAGGAATAGTTAAAAAGCCCGCAAATCCACAGGATATTGCAGGCTTTTCAAGTTCTTCCGGCGCCGGGGTGACCGGCGTCATGCGCTTAGCGAGGGAGGACGCTGCTGCCCATCAGGTATTCATCCACCGCGCGCGCGCACTGCCGGCCTTCACGGATCGCCCACACGACCAGCGACTGGCCGCGGCGCATGTCGCCCGCCGCGAAAACCTTGTCGACCGAGGTCTTGTAGCAGCCGTCGCCGTCGGTCGTGGCGCGGGCGTTGCCGCGCGCATCCTTGTCCACGCCGAAGGCGTCGAGCACGGTCTGCACCGGCGAGACGAAGCCCATGGCCAGCAGCACCAGGTCAGCCTTCAGTTCGAATTCGGAACCCGGCACTTCGACCATCTTGCCGTCCTTCCATTCGACGCGGGCGGCGATCAGCTTTTCGACCTTGCCGTTCTTGCCTTCGAGGCGCTTGGTCGCCACTGCCCAGTCGCGCTCGCAGCCTTCCTCGTGGGAAGAAGAGGTGCGCAGCTTGGTCGGCCAGTACGGCCACACCAGCGGCTTGTTTTCCTGCTCGGGCGGCTGGGGCAGCAGCTCGAACTGGACGACGGACGCCGCGCCATGGCGGTTGGAGGTGCCGACGCAGTCGGAACCGGTGTCGCCGCCGCCGATCACGACGACGTGCTTGCCGGTGGCCATGATCTGGTCCTTGACCTTGTCGCCGGCATTGACCTTGTTCTGCAGCGGCAGGAATTCCATCGCGAAGTGCACGCCCTTGAGCTCGCGGCCGGGAACCGGCAGGTCGCGCGGCTGCTCGGCGCCGCCTGAGATGACGACGGCGTCGAAGTCCTTCTTCAGCTGCTCGGGGGAGATGGTTTCCTTGGCCCAGTTGTAGACGTTGGGCGTGAAGTCCTTGCCGACGAAGACGCCGGTGCGGAAGGTGACGCCCTCGGCCTTCATCTGCTCGACGCGGCGGTCGATCAGGCTCTTTTCCATCTTGAAGTCGGGGATGCCGTAGCGCAGCAGGCCGCCGACGCGGTCGTTCTTTTCGAACACGGTCACGTCGTGGCCGGCGCGGGCGAGCTGCTGCGCCGCGGCCATGCCGGCCGGGCCGGAGCCGACCACCGCGACCTTCTTGCCGGTCCTGGCGACGGGGACCTGCGGAATCACCCAGCCGTTTTCCCAGCCCTTGTCGATGATGTAGTGCTCGATCGACTTGATGCCCACCGGGTCGTTGTTGATGCCGAGCGTGCAGGCGGCCTCGCAGGGCGCCGGGCAGATGCGGCCGGTGAACTCGGGGAAGTTGTTGGTCGAGTGCAGGTTGTCGAGGGCTTCCTTGAGGTTGCCGTGATAAACCAGGTCGTTCCAGTCGGGGATGATGTTGTTGACCGGGCAGCCGTTATTGCAGAACGGGATGCCGCAGTCCATGCAGCGCGCGCTCTGGACCTTGGCATCGGCGTCGCTCAGGTGGACGACGAATTCCTTGTAGTGCTTCTTGCGCAGCTGCGGCGCTTCGCTCGCCTCTTGCAGGCGCTGGTACTCCAGAAAGCCGGTTACTTTTCCCATTTTTTACTCACATCGTTGGCGCCGGGGTTCGTCGGAACCCCGGTCTGGCTTTGTTTATCGGTGAATCGCTGGCGACCTAGGCGGCAACCTTTTCCTTGACCTGAGCGGCGGCGTTGATCTCGCCGAGCGCGCGCTTGTATTCGGTCGGGAAGACCTTCACGAACTTGGCGCGGCCGTTGGCCCAGTCGTCGAGCAGGTTGCGGGCGCGGGTGCTGCCGGTGTACTTGAAGTGACGCTCGATCAGGCCCTTGAGGATCGCCTCGTCGGTCTGGCCTTCGCCGCCGCGGGTGGTGGCGTGCCAGATCGCGCGGTCGATCTTCGCTTCCTGGTCGGCGGACGACAGCACCGGATCGAGTGCGACCATCGCCATGTTGCACTTCTTCGCGAACTCGCCGTCCGGGTCGTACACGTAGGCGATACCGCCCGACATGCCGGCGGCGAAGTTGCGGCCGGTGGCGCCGAGCACGACCACGGTACCGCCGGTCATGTACTCGCAGCCATGGTCGCCGGTGCCTTCCACCACCGCGATGGCGCCGGAGTTGCGCACGGCGAAGCGCTCGCCGGCGACGCCGTTGATGAAGGCTTCACCCGAGATCGCGCCGTACAGCACGGTATTGCCGACGATGATGTTATCCACCGCCCAGCCGCGGAACTCGGTGTTCGGACGCACGATGATGCGGCCGCCCGACAGGCCCTTGCCGACGTAGTCGTTGCCCTCGCCGACCAGATCCAGCGTGATGCCGTGCGCAAGGAAGGCGCCGGCCGACTGGCCCGCGGTGCCCTGCAGCTGGATGTGGATGGTGTCGTCCGGCAGACCCTCGTGACCGTATTTCTTGGCCACTTCGCCCGACAGCATGGCGCCGACGGTGCGGTTGAGGTTCTTGACCGGGGAGATGAAGGACACCTTCTCGCCCTTGTCCAGCGCGGCGCGCGCCTGCGCGATCAGCTTGTGGTCGAGCGCCTTTTCGAGGCCGTGATCCTGCTCTTCCACCTGGTAGCGCGGCTCGTCGGAGCCGATCTCCGGCTGATAGAAGATCTTGCCGAAATCGAGGCCCTTGGCCTTCCAGTGGGCGACCGCCTTGGTCTTGTCGAGCAGATCGGAACGGCCGATCAGGTCGTCGAACTTGCGGATGCCGAGCTGGGCCATGATCTGGCGGACTTCTTCGGCGACGAAGAAGAAGTAGTTGACCACGTGCTCGGGCTTGCCCTGGAACTTGGCGCGCAGCACCGGATCCTGGGTGGCGACGCCGACCGGGCAGGTGTTGAGATGGCACTTGCGCATCATGATGCAGCCCTCGACGACCAGCGGCGCGGTGGCGAAACCGAACTCGTCGGCGCCGAGCAGCGCGCCGATGACGACGTCGCGGCCGGTCTTGATCTGGCCGTCGGTCTGCACGCGGATGCGGCTGCGCAGGCGGTTGAGCACCAGGGTCTGCTGGGTCTCGGCCAGGCCGAGCTCCCACGGCGAACCGGCGTGCTTGATCGAGGACAGCGGCGAGGCGCCGGTGCCGCCGTCATGGCCGGCGATTACGACGTGGTCGGCCTTGGCCTTGGCGACGCCGGCGGCGATGGTGCCGACGCCGACTTCGGAGACCAGCTTGACCGAGATCGATGCCTTCGGATTGACGTTCTTCAGGTCGTGGATCAGCTGGGCCAGATCCTCGATCGAGTAGATGTCGTGGTGCGGCGGCGGCGAGATCAGGCCCACGCCCGGCACCGAGAAGCGCAGCTTGGCGATGTACTCGGAAACCTTGTGGCCCGGCAGCTGACCGCCCTCGCCCGGCTTCGCGCCCTGCGCCATCTTGATCTGGATCTGGTCGGCCGAGGTCAGGTACTCGGCGGTGACGCCGAAGCGGCCCGATGCAACCTGCTTGATCTTGGAGCGCAGCGAATCGCCTTCCAGCAGCGGCAGGTCGACTTCGACGCGGTCCTCGCCGATCACCGACGCCAGCGTGGCGCCCTTCTTGATCGGGATGCCCTTGAGTTCCTGGCGATAGCGGTTTTCGTCCTCGCCGCCTTCGCCGGTGTTGGACTTGCCGCCGATGCGGTTCATCGCGATGGCGAGCGTGGCATGCGCCTCGGTCGAGATCGAGCCGAGCGACATGGCGCCGGTGGCGAAACGCTTGACGATATCCTTCGCCGGCTCGACTTCATCCAGCGGAATCGCCTTCGAAGGATCGATCCTGAACTCGAACAGGCCGCGCAGCGTCATGTGGCGCTTGGACTGGTCGTTGATGATCTGCGCGTATTCCTTGTAGGTGTTGAAGTTGTTGGCGCGGGTCGAATGCTGCAGCTTGGCGATCGCGTCCGGCGTCCACATGTGCTCTTCGCCGCGCACGCGGAATGCGTATTCGCCGCCGGCGTCGAGCGCGTTGGCCAGCACCGGGTCGTTGGAGAAGGCCAGCTTGTGCAGGCGCAGGGCTTCCTCGGCGACTTCGAACACGCCGATGCCTTCGACGTTGGACGCGGTGCCCTTGAAGTACTTGTCGACCAGCGCCTTGTTCAGGCCGATGGCTTCGAAGATCTGCGCGCCGCAGTAGGACATGTAGGTGGAAATGCCCATCTTGGACATCACCTTCATCAGGCCCTTGCCGATCGCCTTCTGGAAGTTGTAGATCGCCTTGTCGGCCGACAGCTCGCCGGACAGGCCCTTGGCCATTTCGCACAGGGTGTCCATCGCGAGGTAGGGATGGATGGCCTCGGCGCCGTAGCCCGCCAGCAGTGCGAAGTGATGCGTCTCGCGGGCGGAGCCGGTTTCCACCACCAGGCCGGTGGAGGTGCGCAGGCCCTTGCTCACCAGGTGCAGGTGGATGGCGGAGGTGGCCAGCAGCGCCGGGATCGCGACGTTTTCACCATCGAACTTGCGGTCGGAGATGATCAGGATGTTGTGGCCCGACTTGACCGCGTCGACCGCCTTCGCGCACAGCGATGCGAGACGCGCTTCGATGCCTTCCTTGCCCCAGGCGACCGGGTAGCAGATGTTGAGTTCGTAGGACTTGAACTTGCCGCCGGTATGCCTGCTGATGTTGCGCAGCTTGGCCATGTCCGCGTAGTCGAGGATGGGCTGCGACACCTCGAGGCGCATCGGCGGGTTGATGTTGTTGGTGTCGAGCAGGTTCGGACGCGGGCCGATGAAGGACACCAGCGACATCACCATCGCTTCGCGGATCGGGTCGATCGGCGGGTTGGTGACCTGGGCGAACAGCTGCTTGAAGTAGTGGTACAGCGTCTTGTTCTTGTTGGACATGACTGCCAGCGGCGAGTCGTTGCCCATCGATCCCACGGCTTCCTCGCCGTTCATGGCCATCGGCGCCATCAGGAACTTGAGGTCTTCCTGCGTGTAGCCGAAGACCTGCTGGCGGTCCAGCAGCGGCAGCGTGGACTTCGCCTCTTCCGGCTCCTTGTCCAGTTCGTCGAGCTTGATGCGGACCGAGTCGATCCACTGCTTGTACGGCTTGGCGTTGGCGTAGGTGTCCTTGAGTTCCTTGTCGTCGATGATGCGGCCGGCTTCCAGGTCGATCAGGAACATCTTGCCCGGCTGCAGGCGCCATTTCTTGATGATCTTGGATTCCGGGATCGGCAGCACGCCGGATTCGGACGCCATGACGACGAGGTCGTCGTCGGTGACGATGTAGCGGGCCGGACGCAGGCCGTTGCGGTCGAGCGTGCCGCCGATGTGGCGGCCGTCGGTGAAGGCCATGGCGGCGGGGCCGTCCCACGGCTCCATCATCGCCGCGTGGTACTCATAGAAGGCGCGGCGGTTGTCGTCCATCAGCGTGTGGTTTTCCCAGGCTTCCGGGATCATCATCATCATCGCCTGGGCGAGCGGATAGCCGGCCATCAGCAGCAGTTCGAGCGCGTTGTCGAAGCAGGCGGTGTCGGACTGGCCTTCATAAATCAGCGGGAACAGCTTGCGCAGGTCGTCGCCGAGCACGGCGGACTTCATCACGCCTTCGCGTGCGCGCATCCAGTTGAAGTTGCCCTTGACGGTGTTGATTTCGCCGTTGTGGGCGATCAGGCGGTACGGGTGGGCCAGCGGCCACTCGGGGAAGGTGTTGGTGGAGAAGCGCTGGTGGACCAGGGCCAGGGCCGACACGCAACGCTCGTCCTGCAGATCCTTGTAATACAGGCCGACCTGGTCCGCCAGCAGCAGGCCCTTGTAGACCACGGTGCGGGCGGACATGGACGGCACGAAGAATTCCTTGCCATGCAACAGATTGAGCGCCTGGATCGCGTGGCCGGAAGACTTGCGGATGACGTACAGCTTGCGCTCGAGCGCGTCGGTCACCATGATGTCCGGGCCGCGGCCGATGAAGATCTGGCGGATCACCGGTTCCTTGGCGCGCACCGTCGGCGACATCGGCATTTCGCTGTCGACCGGCACGTCGCGCCAGCCGAGCACCACCTGGCCTTCGGCCAGCACGGCGCGTTCGATTTCCTGTTCGCAGGCGATGCGGGAGGCGTTTTCCTTCGGCAGGAAGACCATGCCGACGCCGTATTCGCCGGGCGGCGGCAGGGTCACACCCTGCCTGGCCATCTCTTCGCGGTAGTACTGGTCGGGGATCTGGATCAGGATGCCCGCGCCGTCGCCCATCAGCTTGTCGGCGCCGACGGCGCCCCGGTGGTCGAGATTCTTGAGGATCAGCAGACCCTGCTCAACGATGGAGTGGCTTTTTTTGCCCTTGATGTGGGCGATGAAACCGACGCCACAGGCATCGTGTTCGTTGGAAGGATCGTACAGACCTTGCGCGTGCATAACTTTCTCCGCAACTTCGGTTAAATTCGAAGTTGAAGGATAGTGCAGTGCAATAGTTAGATCAACCGAAATAAAATGGGGTCAGAGTAGAATTGCCGCACCCGGGAATTTCGCACCAAAATAAAAAGGGACAGAGTCATCCCGGTGCGTCCGCGCTGACTTTGCGCGGCCTTCCGCGTTTTGCCGGGGCCACGCGGCGGCTGAGCTGTCTGCTCAGGCCGGCCTTGAATTGCTCGGAACCCAGTGCCCAGCCCTTGCGCGTCGCTTCGTCGATCAGCCTGGTTTCGCTCGCAGTAGGAATCTGTTCGAGCACCGCGCGGTACGCGGCCTCCCGCTCGAAGGGGGTGTTGCCGAGCGCCCAGAAAAGCGGGTGATCCGTGATCAGCGGGTCGGACCGGACGCCGGCATGGTGTCCGCAGCTCGACCAGCGATAGTCCTCCGGCGACGCGACCAGGTTCTCGAGCATGGGCAGCGCCTCGACATACTTGCTGCACAACAGGAAGTAGCGCTCCGACTCCACCACCGTCGCCTTGTAGCGGCTTTGCCAGAGCGTGCCGCTGCGTCCGTATCTCGCATTGAAATAAGGAACATACTGGCGCCCGACCCACTGCATGACCCGGCCAAGCGTGTCCGACTGCCGCGGCGTGGCGAGCAGATGCACGCGGCCCGGCAGCAGCACATAGGCGTGAACGGCCAGGCCGAACTGACGGGCGGCGTCGCGCAGAAAGCGCAGGAAAGCCTGGTGGTCTTCGTCGTCCCGGAAGATGGTCAGGCCGTCTATTCCGGACTGGATTACATGGTGGGGCTGGTCGGGCGCGACCAGCCTGGGAAGTCGGGCCATGGCGAGTAACGGCGCGTTGCGAATGGCGGCATTGTACGGCCCGCGCCGCCCGCCGGGATCAGATATGCGCGTTGACGGTGTTGCGCCAGGGCGTCCGCACGGGGGTGTAGGCGAGCGCCTCGGCGGCCGGGTGCGAGCGCCGGGACTTGCCGAAGACCGCCGCACGTATCTTCAGGTCGGACGGCAGCCGCCCGGCGCGGAGCCGAATGACGGCGACGCCGGCGGTGGAGAAAAACCGCTCCCGCTCCGCTTCCTCCCGGCTGCGGCGGGAGCGATGCACGACCTCGATCACCGCCAGCAGGTGCATGCCCTCGTCGAAGACCGCGAAATCGACGCGCTGTCCCGCCAGCCTGCGGCGACCTGCGCGCCGGGCGGCGAGCGCCCCGGTCGGCTCGATCAGCGACGACACCGCGACGCGGGGCGCCACCACGCAATCCGGCAGCGCGGCGCGAAGGGATTCGAAAAGTTCGGCTTCGCTGCCGGTCAGAATCTGCTTCTGGCGAAACCGCGGCTTCTGCTCGCGATGGCAGAAGAACCAGCCCGCCAGGCCGGCGAACACAATGCCGAAGAAAAGAATAGCGTCGGGCATGGCACCCCCTGATTCTTATTTATTCAACAAGAATTTAACATTTCGTTACCTTTTTGGCTATATTCCGAATTGTCTTTTTTATTCTTTTTGTCGCGAATCAAACACTGAGCAGGGTCAGACGGAACTTTCCGTCCAGCCGTCCAGTGCAAGGCTGAACGCGAAGCGGGCGTGCGGGTGAAAGGCGCGGCTGTCTTTGGCGAAGTGAAAGCTTTGCACTTCGACGCTCCCCTGCCCGGGCTCACAGGACAGCAGGTTGAAGGAATTGGGCGCTCCCGGGCGCGTGCGGTAGGAGATCGCGGTGCCCGCGCCGGCAAGGATGAAGTGCCGGCGCAGGCGCGGAAACAGCTGCCGGGTGGTGGTGACCACCGGTACGTGGACGTGACCGCTGAGGACGACGTCGATCCGCTCCCTTGCGAAGGCATGCGCCGCTTCTTCCGCATTGAGCAGCACTTCGTCGCGATCCTCCGGCCAGGCCGCATGCAACGGCTGGTGCACGGCGGATATGCGCATCTTCCCTGCGGCCTCCTGCGGCAGTTGCGCCGTGAGCCGCGAAAGCTGGGCCGTGTCGAGGCGCCCGCGGGTATGACGCAGCGGCAGCGTGGTATCGAGGCCGAGCACTGCCGCGGCCTCGCCCTGCCAGAGTTCGGCGCCGGCGCGGAAGGCGGCGCGGAAATTCCTGTATGGGCGCAAAAGCCGCGAGGCGAGATCGAACAGGGGAATGTCGTGGTTGCCGGGCAGGACCATGAACGGCGACGGCAGACGCCGGAAATAGTCGACGGCGGCGGCGAATTCGCTGGGCCGGGCGCGCTGCGTCACATCGCCGCTGACCACGGTGAGGTCCGGCCTGAGGCCGGTCAGGCAATCCAGCAGGGCCTCGGCGACCTGCGGCAGCTCGGTGCCGAAATGGGTATCGGACAGGTGCGCAATGCGCGTCACTGCGGCTCCGGCGGGACGATCACCTGCAACGCGGACCGCTCCACCCGGAAGCGCAGCGGCGTACGGCAGCGCACGATTTCGCCGTCGGCCACCACATCCACGTAGCGCCTGCGGGTTTCGATTTCGAAGGCATCGGCGCAGAAGGCTTCCAGCAGTTCATCGCCATCGAGCGTCTTGAGGGCGGCCCGCAGCAACAGCCGCAGCATCCCCAGCGGGGAAGCCGGCCGCAGCACCAGCACCGCGAGCCTGTCCTCCTCGGTGCAGCGGGCGATCTCCAGGGCCAGCTTTTCCAGTTGCAGGCTGCTGTTGCCAGCGAAGACCATGGCCGTGCGCCGCACCTGCTCGACGCCGTTGGCGCTGATCCTGACGGCGTAGCGATGACGGCCGCGCAGCAGGGCGCCGAGCGCGGAAAGCACGGCGACGATGCGCGAACGGCCGAATCGCGACACGTCCTGCTCGCGGGAACGGATCACCTTGCTGTACAGGCCGAAGCTGGCGTTGACCAGAAACAGGCGATCGTTCACGAAGCCGACGGCCACCCGCCTCGGGGTGCCGGTCATCAGCAGGGTCGCCGCGCCGGCGGCATCGCCGGGGATATTCAGTTCACGCGCGAAATAGTTGAAGGTCCCGGCGGGAATGATGCCGAGCGGAACGCCGCTGCCGCAGCACAGGCTGGCGATGGTGCCGATCGTGCCGTCGCCGCCGGCGGCGACGACGATGCCGCCGTTGCGCCGCGCGGCTTCCACCGCTTCTGCACCGATCCTGGCGATGTCGCTCCCCCGTTTCACGGCGATGACGCGCCAGCTGCCCGCATGCGCGGACAGGGCCTGCTCGATCTGCTCGCGCAGCTGCTGCTTGCTGGCCGAGCCGGAGCCGAGATTGAGGATGACTGTGATATCGCGGGCGGCGGCTTGCGCCGGGGAGGATTGGACGAGCGGCTCAGTCATTGCCGGGCGGTGGAAGCGCGAAATGGAGGATGCCAAGCAGCTTGCCGGGCACGGGGTCGGCGCGTCTTGACGCCGGTCACACCGAAGCGCGCGAAGTCAGAGTTTGCGCAGCCAGGTCGGTTCCGCGCGGCGGCGCTGTTCCAGCATGCGCACCACGAGCACCCGCAGCGCGGTCAGCGGCGCGATCTCGCGCTGCTCGATCCGGCCCGGCGGCTTGCATTGGTCCCAGTCGCCGTAAAGGAAACCCACGGGCTGGCGGTTGACCGTCAGCGGCAGCAGCAGGAAGCTGCGCACCTCGGGCAGAGAAGTCTTCCACCAGCGCGGCAGTTTGCTGTGCAGTTTCGGGTCGCGGGCGTTCTCGACAAAGATCATCTTGTCGTTGGCGAGCGCGGCATGGAAGACATTGGGCTCGTAGGCGTCGCCGAACGCCAGCCGCGACACTCTTTCCTGCACGCCCTCCCCCAGCGACATGGTGGCGATGTACTGGCGGCGGTCGCGGTCGCGCAGGAAGGCGATGCTGCGGGAGAATCCGTAGGCCTGGTAGATGGTTTCCAGGGCCATCGACATGATCTGGCCGCTGCTGGCGGTGCTGAGCGCGCTCTTGACGTCGACCACGCCGCGCGCAAGCATCGCGATGCAGTCGGCCGGCTTGCCGGCCAGCGCGGGCGCAGGCTGCACGTCCTCGCGCCGCTGTGAGCGCGGCACCAGTGAATCTTCTTCCGCTGCGGTGCGCTGCGCCGCGGCCAGCGCCGCCTGCACATGGGCGGCATCCATGCCCAGCATGTCGGCATAGCTGCCGGCCAGGCGCGCCAGTTCGCCGTCGGTGTCGCCCTCCTCGCTGTTGAGCACGGTCGCGCAGCGCGACGACAGCGTGGACACGGCGCACAGCCAGTCCTGATGGTCGAGCGGGTCGCCGCTGGACTGCGCCGGCATGTCGGCCATGCTCTGCACCAGCGGCGTGGGCAATCCCCAGTGGCGGGCGGCCTCGCGGCCGATGTCGTCGAGGCCCATGCCGAGCAGGACGAAGGCGGATTCGTTTTCGTCGCAACCGTTGGCGGCGCTGTGCGCGAGCACCTGCTGCCATCTGTCGGGCAGGTAGAAGGTGGTCATCATGCGCCCGAGCGAATGCAGCATTGCGCATACGACGGCCTCTTCCGAATCGCGGGTGGCGGCGCCGCTGGTGAGCTGCCGGGCGATATGGCCCGCCAGCACGGCGTTTTCCATCTCAGCGCGCGCATGCTCGGATCCCGCCGACGCCGCCGACAGTCCGTCCACCAGTTTCAGCCCGAGCGCGAGATGCCCGATCGCCTCGGTGCCGAGCACGATCACCGCTTTCGACACCGTATTGATGCCCTGGCCGAACACCGAGTACATGGCGCTGTTGGCCAGGCGCAGCACTTTCTGCGTGAGGGCGGGATCCTGCAGCACGGTGCTGGTCATGCTGAACTCGCGGTCATCGTCGCCGCGCATGGCGCCGATGATGGCGCTCACGACCTTGGAGAAACCCGGCAGGTCGCCGCGCTGGCGCACGCGCGACCACAGCAGCTGCATGGTCTGCTGGGCGATGTCGGCGTGGGAGGCTACCTGAATATCCATTCCCTATCCGATCTGGTGCGCCGCGGTTTCCGCCGCCGCCTGGGCCTTGAGCAGGGCGGCGGCGTCGGACGGCATCAGGGGCCGGCCGGTGAGGAACCCCTGGATCATGCTGCAGCCGTGGGCGGCAAGGAAGTCCATCTGTTCTTCCTTCTCCACGCCTTCGGCCACGGTGTTCAGGTTCAAGTGGCTGGCCAGGCTCAGCATCACGTTGCAGATGGCCACATCCTTGACCGAGGACGGCAAATCCTTGATGAAGGCGCGATCGATCTTGAGCGTGGCGATGGGGAAGCGCTTGAGGTAGGCCAGCGACGAATAGCCGGTGCCGAAGTCGTCGATGGCGATCTTCAGCCGGCGCGCGGTCATCGCCGTCAGCAGACTCTCGGCATGCTCCGGATCGGCCATCAGGATGCCTTCGGTAATCTCCAGCAGCAGCTTCTCGCCGTCCAGGCCGGACAGGGCCAGCGCCTCGTCCACGACATCGATGAACTGGTCGTTGCGGAACTGGCGCGGGCTGACGTTGACCGACACATACAGCGGACGGCCCGCGATTTCCTCGAAGCGCTTGATCTGCACGCAGGCGGCCTTCATCGCCCAGGCGCCGAGCAGGTTGATCAGCCCGTTGCTCTCGGCCATGGGAATGAACTGCGCCGGCGACACCATGCCCTGGCCGGGCCGGTTCCATCGCATCAGCGCCTCGAAGCCCATGATCTGGCGCGTGCGGGCATCGACGATGGGCTGGTAGTGAAGCAGGAATTCGCCGTCGCGCACCGCCTGGAACATCGCGGCTTCCATCGACACGTCATGCTCCGGCTGGGTGAAGCGTGCGTGGTTGTAGACTACGCAGCGCGCCTTGCCGGTCTCCTTGGCGCGGTACATCGCGGCGTCGGCGTGGGCGAGCAGCTTGACCTCGCTGTCGCCATGTTCGGGGAAGACGGCGCCGCCGATGGAGCAGCCGACGTATAACGTGTGGCCGTCGATTTCGAACGGCAGCTGCATGGTCGAAATCATGCGCCGTCCGATCATCTGTATCTCGGGTTCCGAAACGGCGCCGGGCAGCACCGCGACGAACTCGTCGCCGCCGACGCGCGCCAGGGTATCCACGTGCCGCAGCGTCTCGGCCAGGCGTGAAGCCGCTATCCGCAGCAGCGCGTCGCCGACGGGATGGCCGAGCGCGTCGTTGACTTTCTTGAAACCGTCGAGATCGAGCGCGAGGATGGCAAAGCCGCGGCCGGTGCGGCGCGCCTGGCTGATGCTCATGCGGATGCGGTCGGACAGCAGCGAGCGGTTCGGCAGGCCGGTCAGCGCGTCGTGGGTCGCCATGTGCCGCAGCCTTTCCTCGGTCGCCAGCTGCCCCGAGATATCCCTGCCCACCACCAGCAGTTCGGCGTGGCCCGCTTCGTTGCGATAGGCGCTGACCTGAAGCTCCATCCAGAGTGCGACCGTGGGGGTGTTCAGGCGGGCGTTGACCCGGCTCGGAAGCCCCGGAGACTCGAGCGCCTCGCGCAGGGCGGCAAGCACGGCGGGATGGTTGTCGCGCGGGATCAGTTCCGCCATCAGCCTGCCTTCCAGGCCGACTTCGCATCCCGTCAGCGCGCGGGCCCGCTTGCTGGCAAACAGAATGCGGCCGTCCGTGCCAAGACGAAAAACCGCATCACCGGCGGCTTCCATGAGGCTGTCTACCTGGGTCGGGCCCAGTTGCTGGCGGTCTCGGCGAACGGAAAACATGTCAAGTGGGTAAAGGGGCGTGCCGCATACCCTGATTAGCGGCAGCGCCAGCCGAAACTGTTGCGCTTACTAACAGATTGTAGTCAAGAAAGATGATATCGGGAAATCTTAAACGAGAAACTGCACAAAAAGAAACATGTGCCTGATTTAAAAAAGAAAAGCCCCGCAGATTGCGGGGCTTTTCGGGGGCACGGTGAAGCGAGCCGATCAGAACGGGATGTCGTCATCCATGTCGCTGAAGTTCGGCGCCGGACGCGGGGCGCTGCGGGGAGCGGAACCGCCGCCACCGCCCTGGCGCTGGGCGGGCGCCGGGCTGCCATAGTCGTCGTCCATGCCGCCGCCGTAGCCGCCGCCGGCCGGCGCGCCGCCGCCGCCCGAACCCTGGCGGCTGCCCAGCATCTGCATGGTGTCGGCGATGATTTCGGTGGTGTAGCGCTCGACGCCATCCTTGTCGGTCCACTTGCGGGTCTGCAGGCGGCCTTCGACGTAGACCTGGCTGCCCTTCTTCAGGTACTGGCCGGCGATCTCCGCGAGCTTGCGATAGAAGGTGATGCGGTGCCACTCGGTGAGTTCTTTCTTCTCGCCGGTGTTCTTGTCCTTCCAGCTTTCGGTGGTGGCGACGGCAACGTTGGTGACCGCGTCGCCATTGGGCATGTAACGCGTTTCCGGATCCCGCCCGAGGTTGCCGACGATGATGACTTTGTTGACTGATGCCATAAATTTCTCCTAAAGCGGAATCGATAGTGATGAGAGCGAAGGCTCAGGCGGCTGCCGCGGCGGCGCGGCGCGGCAATTCTTTCATGCGCGCGGCAATTATAAGCCAGGCAATAGTGAGAACCGCCCCGAGGACGAACACCGAAGCCGCGCCCGCGTGCTGCTGCAGCCAGCCGCCGACCGCGCCGCCGCAGAACAGGCCGAGCGCCTGCAGGGTGTTGTAGACGCCGAGCGCGCTGCCCTTGCCCGCGGGCGGCGCAATGCGCGACACCAGCGAGGGCTGGCAGGCCTCGAGAATGTTGAATGCGACAAAGAATGCCAGCAGCAGCGCCACCAGCAGCGACCAGTGCAGGCTGCCGGCACCGAGGAAGGCGGCAAGGCCGAGCTGCACCAGCAGCATCAGCGCCACGGCGCCGACGAAGACCTGCTTCATCTTGCCGTGCCGCTCGCCGGCGAAAACAGGCGGCAGCATCAGCGCAAACGATGCCAGCACTACCGGCAGATAGACCTTCCAGTGCGCGGCCACCGGCAGACCGGCATATTGCACCAGGGCGGAGGGCACCACGACGAACATGGCCATCTGCGTCATGTGCAGCGCGAATACGCCGAAGTTCAGACGCATCAGTTCGGGATTGCGCAATATCTCGCTGAACGGCACGCGACTGGTCGCGATCACCTGCGGCGCCGGCGGCACCACATAGATCACCACCAGGATTGCCAGGAGCGAGAGCACGCCGGTGAGCGCGAAGATGCCGCCCATGCCGATCGCCGCATACATCGCCGGCGCCGCGATCAGGGAAAACGCGAAAGTCAGTCCGATCGAGCCTCCGACCATGGCCATCGCCTTGGTCCGGTGCTCTTCCCGCGTGCTGTCGGCGATGAAGGCGGTAACCGCGGCGGAGATGGCGCCCGCGCCCTGTATCGCGCGGCCGGCGATGACCCAGGGCAGGGTCTCGGCGACGGCGGCGATGAAGGAACCGAGTGCAAACAACAACAGCCCGATCACGATGACCGGCTTGCGCCCGTATTTGTCCGACGCCATGCCATAGGGAATCTGGCCGAAGGACTGCGTCAGGCCGTAGATGCCGAGCGCCAGTCCGACCAGGGTCGCGCTCTCACCGCCGGGCATGGATCGCGCATGGACCGAGAACACCGGGAGGATCAGGAACATGCCGAGCATGCGCAGCGCAAAAATCGACGCCAGCGAGACGCTGGCGCGGATTTCGGTTGCGCTCATGCGGGAGCCGGGAGCGACGGCGGGGCTGGAAGACATGGAGGGTGCGGCCTGATACGACGGGCTTCAAAACCCGTTATAGTAACAGGTTGACCCGCAACAAGCGGCTGCCTGCAAGGACTTGAAGGACTTGTAACAAGTAAAGGCTGTTCATGGAAGAAATCAGAATTCGTGGTGCCCGTACCCACAACCTGAAAAACATCAATCTCGAATTACCGCGCAACCAGCTCATCGTGATTACCGGCCTGTCGGGTTCCGGCAAGTCGTCGCTCGCCTTCGACACGCTCTATGCGGAAGGCCAGCGGCGCTATGTCGAATCGCTGTCGGCCTATGCGCGCCAGTTCCTGCAGCTGATGGAAAAGCCGGATGTCGACCTGATCGAGGGCCTGTCGCCCGCGATCTCGATCGAGCAGAAGGCGACCTCGCACAATCCGCGCTCCACCGTCGGCACCGTCACCGAGATCCACGACTACCTGCGCCTGCTGTATGCCCGCGTCGGCACGCCCTACTGCCCCGACCACAATGAGCATCCGCTGGCCGCGCAGTCGGTATCGCAGATGGTGGACGCGGTGCTGGGCATGCCTGAAGACACCAAGCTGATGATCCTGGCGCCGGTGGTGGCCAACCGCAAGGGCGAGCACGTCGACCTGTTCGAACAAATGCAGGCGCAGGGCTTCATCCGTTTCCGCATTCAGAGCGGCACGCACGCGGCGAAGATCTACGAGGTCGACGACCTGCCGAAACTGAAGAAAACCGAAAAGCACACCATCGACGTCGTGATCGACCGCCTGAAGGTGAAGGCCGATGCCAAGCAGCGGCTGGCCGAAAGCTTCGAAACGGCGCTGCGCCTCGCCGACGGGCGCGCG
This sequence comes from Noviherbaspirillum aridicola, assembly GCF_019656455.1. Taxonomy (GTDB): domain Bacteria; phylum Pseudomonadota; class Gammaproteobacteria; order Burkholderiales; family Burkholderiaceae_D; genus Noviherbaspirillum; species Noviherbaspirillum aridicola. Next base: position 54,631 of record NZ_BPMK01000017.1, on the reverse strand, counting down.
ATCGTGCTGGAAATGGACAGCGGCAAGGAACATCTCTATTCCAACAAGTTCGCCTGCGCCGTCTGCGGCTATTCGCTGCAGGAGCTGGAGCCGCGCCTGTTCTCGTTCAACAATCCGATGGGCGCCTGCCCGGAGTGCGACGGCCTCGGCCACATCGAGTTCTTCGACCCCAAGCGCATCGTCGCCTTCCCCAACCTGTCGCTCGCCAGCGGCGCGGTCAAGGGATGGGACCGTCGCAACCAGTTCTATTTCCAGATGCTGTCGAACCTGGCCGAGCACTACGGCTTCGATATCGACACGCCGTTCGACAAGCTGCCGGAATCGGCGCGGCAGGTGGTGCTGTACGGCTCGGGCCGGCAGACGGTGCCGTTCTCCTACATCAATGAACGCGGCCGGACCGTGGTGCGCGAGCACACTTTCGAAGGCGTGGTGAACAACCTCCAGCGGCGCTACCGCGAGACCGACTCGATGGCGGTCAAGGAAGAACTGGCGAAGTTCATCAACCAGAAGGAATGTCCGACCTGCAAGGGCGCGCGCCTGCGGCTGGAGGCCTGCCACGTCAAGGTGGGCAACGGCAAGCAGCAGCGCGCGATCTACGAGGTATCGGCGACGCCGCTGCGCGAGACGCTGGAATTCTTCGAATCGCTCAAGCTGACCGGCGCCAAGAAGGAGATCGCCGACAGGATCATCAAGGAAATCGTCTCGCGCCTGAAGTTCCTCAACAATGTCGGCCTCGACTATCTCTCGCTGGAACGCAGCGCCGACACCCTGTCCGGCGGCGAGGCGCAGCGCATCCGCCTGGCGTCGCAGATCGGCTCCGGTCTGACCGGCGTCATGTATGTGCTCGACGAGCCGTCCATCGGCCTGCATCAGCGCGACAACGACCGCCTGATCGCCACCCTCAAGCACCTGCGCGACATCGGCAACAGCGTGCTGGTGGTGGAGCATGACGAAGATGCGATCCGCTGTGCCGACTATATCGTCGACATGGGCGTGGGCGCCGGCGTGCATGGCGGCGAGGTCATCGCGCGCGGCCCGCTCAACGACATCCTGAAGAACAAGAAATCGCTGACCGCCAAGTACCTGAACGGCACGCTGGCCATCCACGTGCCGAAGAAGCGCACGCCGGCCGACCCGGAGCGCCAGCTGGTGATCGCCGGCGCCTCCGGCAACAACCTGCGCAACGTGACGCTGGAGCTGCCGGTCGGCCTGCTGACCTGCGTCACCGGCGTATCCGGCTCGGGCAAATCGACGCTGGTCAACGACACGCTCTATCATGCGGCCGCGCGCCATCTCTACGGCTCGCAGACGGAACCGGCAGCCTATGAAAGCATCAGCGGCCTCGAGCATTTCGACAAGGTGATCTCGGTCGACCAGGCGCCGATCGGGCGCACGCCGCGCTCCAATCCGGCGACCTACACCGGCGTGTTCACGCCGATCCGCGACCTGTTCTCGACGGTGCCGACCGCCAAGGAACGCGGCTATTCCGCCGGCCGATTCTCGTTCAACGTCAAGGGCGGCCGCTGCGAAGCCTGCCAGGGCGACGGCGTGACCAAGGTGGAGATGCACTTCCTGCCCGACGTCTACGTGCCCTGCGACGTCTGCCACGGCAAGCGCTACAACCGCGAGACGCTGGAAGTCCAGTACAAGGGCCGCAACATCCATGAAGTGCTGGAGATGACGGTCGAGGAAGCGCACGAGTTCTTCAAGCCGGTGCCGGTCATCGCGCGCAAGCTGCAGACCCTGCTCGACGTCGGCCTCGGCTACATCCGCCTCGGCCAGAGCGCGACCACGCTGTCGGGCGGCGAGGCGCAGCGCGTCAAGCTGTCGCTGGAACTGTCCAAGCGCGATACCGGGCGCACGCTCTACATCCTGGACGAGCCGACCACCGGCCTGCACTTCCACGACATCGACCTGCTGCTGAAGGTGATCCACCGTCTGCGCGACCAGGGCAATACCGTGGTCATCATCGAGCACAACCTGGACGTGATCAAGACCGCGGACTGGATCGTCGACCTCGGTCCCGAGGGCGGCGCCGGCGGCGGACAGATCATCGCCAGCGGCACGCCGGAAGACGTGGCGAAGAATCCGGCCAGCTTCACCGGCAGGTACCTCGCGCCGATGCTGAAGAAGAAGTAAGGGGGGCAAGGTGGCGAAGCACCTGCGGATTACCGGGCGCGTGCAGGGCGTCGGCTACCGCGCCTGGTTCGAGGCGCGGGCCCGCGCGCTCGGCCTGTCGGGCTGGGTGCGCAACCGCGCGGACGGTTCGGTGGAGGCGCTGGTGACGGGTGGCGCGGCGGACGTGGAGCAGATCATTGCCGACGCGGCCCGCGGACCGGCGATGTCCCGCGTCGACGATGTCGAGGCGACGCCGGCCGAGGAGCCTGGCAACAGCGGCTTCCGGGTACTGCCCACCGCATAGCGGCGGCGACAGCCGGCTTCCCTACATACCCATCCACAGGCCCAGCGGCACGAACGCGAGCGCCGCGAGATTCCCGAGCAGCACAATGGAGGCGACCTTGTCCGGTTCCTGCTTGTACTGCTCCGCCACCATGAAGCAGAACACCGCGGGCGGCAGCGCGGCGAATAGATACATCTGCCCGCGCTGCATGTCCGTCAGCGGCAGCAGGCCGCCCGCCATGCGGTCGAGCATCCATGCCACGGCCAGTCCCGCCAGCGGACAGACGGCCGCGCCCACCAGGCCGATGTGCCAGCTCTTCAGACTCACATCCAGCATCCTCACACCCAGCGCAAACAGCATGAGCGGAATGCAGGCATCGCCGAGCATCTTCAGCGCCAGCATCAGCGGCTGCGGCAGGGCGATGCGGAAGATCGCGAACACCATGCCGAGCGCCATGGCCAGCATCATCGGACTCATCAGGAATTTCCAGAAAGGCGTGTGCCGGTCGCGCCCGCTCTCGATGATCTTGATGCCGACCGAGAAGTAGATCAGGTTGCAGGCCATGAACAGCGCGACCGCGGCGGACAACCCGGCAGTGCCGAAGGCCAGCACCGCCAGCGGCAGGCCCATGTTGCCGCAATTGTTGTACATCATCGGCGGGATGAAGGTGCGCGCATCGTAGCCGAGCATGCGCACGACAGGCCAGGCCAGCAGCCCCGAGCCAAGCGAGATCAGCACGCCGGCGAGGATGAGACTGCCGTTGTGAACGAGATCGAACTCCTTCGCTGCCAGCGCGGAAAACACCAGCAGCGGACACAGCACATCCATGCTGACCCGGTTGACCGAGCCCATGTCCTTACGCACCCGCTCCCCCCGCAGGCGGCCGTAACCATAACCCACCGCGATGATGATGAAGACCGGCAGGATGATGCCGAGGATGCGCTCGAAGACTTGCATGAAGAGGAATTCCGACAGGTAGGACGCCGCCGGTCATTGTAGCGAGAACGCCCGTCTCGCGTTTTCTGCAGGAAAAACGCTATTTGAGCAGGCGCTCTTCGGCGCGCGCCACGCCCTCCGCGGTGCCGCGCAGGACCACGATGTCGCCGGCCTGCAGCACGGTGGCCGGCTTGACGTCGACGCGCGACTTCCCGCGTCGCAGAATGGTCGCCTCGGCACCGACTTCCGCCAGCCGCAGCTCCGACAGCGCGAGGCCGACGGCGCGCGCGTCTTCATGCAGGGTCACCGAATGCAGCCGCACATGCAGATGCTCGGCATCCTCCGGCGCGTCGCTGACGCCGTGAAAGTATCCGCGCAGCGAGGCATAGCGTTCGTCGCGCGCGGCCTGCACGCGATGCACGACGCGCCGCAGCGGCACGCCGAGCATGACCAGCGCATGCGAGGCCAGCATGAGACTGCCTTCGATCGCCTCCGGCACCACTTCCGCCGCGCCCGCCTCGCGCAGGCGTTCCAGGTCCGAATCGTCGTGGCTGCGCACGACCACCGGCAGTTCGGGCGCGAGCTCATGCGCAAAGTGCAGCACCTTCAGCGCGGACGGCGTGCTGGCGAAGGTGATGACCAGGGCCGCGGCGCGATGAATGCCGGCCGCCACCAGGCTCTCGCGCCGCCCTGCGTCGCCGTAGGAGACCGCCGCGCCCGCCGCCTGCGCCTCCCGCACCCGGTCGGGATCCAGGTCGAGCGCGTGGTAGGCGATGCCCTCTTCCTCCAGCAGCTTCGCCAGGCTCTGGCCGCTGCGGCCGAAGCCGGCGATCAGCACATGCTTCTGCGTGGTCATGGTGCGGGCGGCGATCTGGGTCAGCGTCAGCGACTGCATCATCCATTCGTTGGCCGACAGCTTCAGCACGATCCGGTCGGACTTGGCGATGATCAGCGGCGCCAGCAGCATCGACAGCACCATCGATGCCAGGATCAGCTGGATCAGCTGCTGGTCCATCAGGCGCAGGCCGCCGGCCTGGCTGAGCAGCACGAAACCGAACTCGCCGGCCTGCGCCAGCGCCAGGCCGGTCCGCAGCGCGGTGCCGGTGGTGGCGCCGGTGAGCCGCGCCAGTGCCGCGATGAGCGCGAATTTCATCAGCACCGGGCCGGTCAGCAACAGCAGCACCAGCCACCAGTTTTCCAGCACCAGCCGCACGTTGAGCAGCATGCCGATGGTGATGAAGAACAGGCCGAGCAGCACGTCGCGGAAGGGCTTGATGTCTTCTTCCACCTGGTGGCGGTATTCGGTTTCCGAAATCAGCATGCCGGCGACGAAGGCGCCGAGCGCCAGCGACAGCCCCGCCTGCTCGGTGATCCAGGCGGCGCCGAGCGTGATCAGCAGCAGGTTCAGCATGAACAGTTCCTGCGAACGCCGCTTGACCACGATGCGGAACCAGCCGCGCATCAGGCGCTGACCGATCACCAGCAGCAGCACGAGCACGATGCCGGCCTTCATCGCCGCCAGCGACAGCGTCAGGCCGAGGTCGTCGCTGTTGGTCGCCAGGGCCGGCACCAGGATCAGGAGCGGCACGAACGCGAGGTCCTGGAACAGCAGGATGCCGAAAATCTGGCGGCCGTGCGGACTGTCGAGTTCGAGCCGCTCGGTCAGCATCTTCGACACGATGGCGGTCGAGGACATCGCCAGCGCGCCGCCGAGCGCGAACGCCGCACGCCAGGAGATGTCGATCACGCCCGGCAGCAGGCTGGCGACGAGCCAGCCGAACAGCATGACCGCGACGATGGTCAGCAGCACCTGCGCCATGCCGAGGCCGAACACAGTCCGCCGCATGGCGGTCAGCTTCGGCAGCGAGAACTCGAGCCCGATCGAGAACATCAGGAAGACGACGCCGAATTCCGCCAGGGTGTGGGTCGTATGGTTTTCGCTCGCCAGGCCGAGCCCGTGCGGACCGATCACGATGCCGACGGCGAGATAGCCGAGCATCGGGGGCAGGTGCAGCATGCGGAAGGCCACGACGCCGAGCACGGCGGATCCGAGCAGCATGAGCGTCAGTTCTAGTGCTGAAAACATGTTCGGCAATGCATCGCGACGGGTGGCGGCGCGTGGGTTGTCGGGCCGGCCCGAGCAAGCTGGCGGAGCATCGCGACGATCGCCGCGACGATGTGAGCACCGGCAATTTTCTCTTCAGAATGAAAGACTTAGCCGCTGCGCCCTCCGCTTGAGTCAGCTCAAGGCTGGAATTTTTGTTATGACTGGCAGATTTTTTGCTTGCGCAATTAGTTTATACTGCGCGCATGAGTGTAACCGATGCAAAAAGCTTGCCGAAAGCTTTCAATACAAAAACGGCCACGCGCGGCCTGGAGCTCGCCCGTGAAACCCTGCAGATCGAAGCCGATGCCATTCTCGCGCTGAAGGACCGGCTCGCGGGGGACGTCGGCGCGGAATTCGCGCGCGCGATGGAAGTCCTGCTCGCCTGCACGGGCCGCGTCGTCGTCTCCGGCATCGGCAAGTCCGGCCATATCGCGCGCAAGATCGCGGCCACCCTCGCCTCCACCGGCACCCCCGCGATGTTCGTGCACGCGGCGGAGGCGCTGCACGGCGACCTCGGCATGATCACCCGCCACGATGCGATGATCGCCATCTCGTATTCCGGCGAAGCCAACGAATTCATTTCCATCATCCCCTTCCTCAAGCGCATGGGCGCGCCGCTGATCGCCATCACCGGCAACGACAAGTCGCGCCTGGCGCAGCTGGCAGACATCCATCTGCATGCGAAGGTGGACAAGGAAGCCTGTCCGCTTAACCTGGCGCCGACGGCCAGCACCACGGCGGCGCTCGCGCTCGGCGATGCGCTGGCGGTGGCCCTGCTGGATGCGCGCGGCTTCCGGGAAGAGGACTTCGCGATGTCACACCCGGGCGGCGCGCTCGGCCGGCGCCTGCTCACGCATGTACGCGACGTCATGCGCACCGGCGACGCGATTCCGGCCGTGCGCCCGGAAGTGCCGCTGACCACCGCCCTGCTTGAGATCACCCGCAAGGGCCTGGCGATGACGGCGGTGGTGGACGAGAATTTCCGCGTCCTCGGCGTATTCACCGACGGCGACCTGCGCCGCCTGATCGAAGGCGCGCATGAATTCGGCGCGCTGAAGATGTCCGATGTCATGCACCGCAATCCGCGTACCGTCGGTCCCGATCAGCTGGCGGTGGAAGCGGTCGAGAAGATGGAAGAATTCCGCATCAACCAGTTGCTCGTGACCGATGCCGACGGACGCCTGGTCGGCGCGCTGCATATCCACGACCTGACCCGTGCGAAGGTGATCTGATGCAGGACGCCGCTTCCCGCGCCGCCCGCGTGCGGCTGATGATCTTCGACGTCGACGGCATTCTCACCGACGGCAGCCTGCACTACGGAGCCGACGGCGAACTCATCAAGACCTTCAATGTACTCGACGGCCACGGCATCAAGCTGCTGCAGCGCTCGGGCGTCGCCACGGCCATCATCAGCGCGCGCAAGTCGGAGATCGTGGCGCGCCGCGCGGCCGACCTCGGCATCATGCACCTGTTCCAGGGCGCGCATGACAAGCGCCAGGCCTTCGAGCAGTTGCTCGCCCAGGCGGGCGTCGGCGCCGATGCCTGCGGATTCGTCGGCGACGACGTCATCGATCTGCCCATCCTGACCCGCGTTGCATTCGCCGCCAGCGTGCCGAACGGCCATCCCGAGGTGCGCAGCCGCGTCCATTACGTGACGCAGGCCGGCGGCGGCCGGGGCGCGGCGCGCGAACTGTGCGATTTCATCATGCGGGCGCAGGGCCAATACGAGTCGGCGCTGGCGCCCTACCTCGCATGAGAGACAATGCCCGACACGTGCGCAGCGCGATCGTGATCGTGCTTCTCGCCGTGCTCGCGCTTGGCAGTTTCTGGCTGTTCGAGGTGATCCGGCGCGGCGACGACGAGCAGGGCCAGCGTGCGCAGCGGACCGAACCGGATTTTTACCTGGAGAATTTCAGCTACGTGAAAATTTCCAGGACGACCGGCCGCACCTCGTATCACTTCTCGGGGGCGAAGCTGGTGCACAACCCGCTTGACGATTCCTACGACATCACCGCCCCGGTCATCACCAACCGCAGCGAGGGCAAGCCGCCGACCACGCTGCGCGGCGACCGCGGCACCGCCAACAGCGATTACAGCGAAGTGAACCTGTACGACAATGTGCGCATGGACCGCGCCGCGTCGGCCGACTCGCGCGAGATGCATCTGCGGTCGTCGCATCTGCTGATCCTGCCGGACGAGGACGTGGTCAAGACCGACGTCCCGGTCGAGATCACGGTAGGACAGTCAGTGCTGAACGGTACCGGCATGTGGGCCAACAATGCCACCCGCGAGCTGCGGCTGGCGAACGATGTCCATGGCACGTATCAAGCACCGCCGCGCTGAATCAAGATAACTTGTAGCCAACCCTTCAGGATCATTCATGACACGTTTCTTTCTGTTGCTTCTGGTTCTCGGCGCGGTCGCCGGCCCGCTGCATGCGGAAAAGGCAGACAGCACCAAGCCGACCAATATCGAAGCCGACCAGATGGCCTATGACGACGTGAAGCAGGTGAACACCTTCACCGGCAACGTCGTGCTCACCCGCGGAACGCTGCTCATGCGCGCCAACAAGCTGATCGTGACGCAGGATCCGCAGGGCTACCAGTACGCGACGCTGCTCGGCGGCGCCAAGGGCGTGGCCACTTTCCGGCAGAAGCGCGACGCCGGCAACGACCAGTGGATCGAAGGCGAGGCGGAGCGCATCGAGTACGACGGCAAGATCGAGATCGTGAAACTGTTTACCCGCGCCAAGATGCGCCGACTCGAAGCGCAGAAGGTCACCGACGAGGTCGAGGGGGAATTCATTTCCTACGACAGCCGGGCCGAATTCTTCACCGTGCACAACACCAACACCGGCGAAAGCAAGCCGGGCGGCGGCCGCATCAAGGCGGTGATCCAGCCGCGCAACGAAGCACAGGGCAAGTGACATGGTGAGCACACTCGTCGTCCGCGGCTTGCAGAAGAGCTATGGCGCCAGGCAGGTGGTGCGCGACGTCTCGCTCGAGGTCAAGAGCGGCGAAGTGGTCGGCCTGCTCGGACCCAACGGCGCGGGCAAGACCACGTCGTTCTACATGATCGTCGGCCTGGTGCCGTCGGACGCCGGCGAGATCGATCTCGACGGCGCGCCGATCTCGCGCCTGCCCATCCATCGCCGCGCGGTGCTCGGCCTGTCCTACCTGCCGCAGGAAGCATCGGTTTTCCGCAAGCTGACGGTCGAGGACAATATCCGCGCGGTGCTCGAACTGCAGCGCATCGACGACAAGCCGCTGTCCAAGGCGGAAATCGACAAGCGGCTGGACCGGCTGCTGTCGGAACTGCAGATCGAACGCCTGCGGGAAAACCAGGCCCTGTCCCTGTCCGGCGGCGAGCGCCGGCGGGTCGAGATCGCACGCGCGCTGGCGACCAATCCGCGCTTCGTGCTGCTCGACGAGCCGTTCGCGGGCGTCGATCCGATCGCGGTGATCGAAATCCAGCGCATCGTGCGCTTCCTGAAGGAGCGTGGAATAGGCGTGCTGATCACCGATCACAACGTGCGCGAGACGCTGGGCATCTGCGACCGCGCATACATCATCAACCAGGGATCGGTGCTGGCCAGCGGGCTGCCGGACGACATCATTGCCAACGAGTCGGTGCGGCGCGTCTACTTGGGCGAACACTTCCGGATGTAGGGAAGAGACTCAGCAAAATGAAACAGACCCTCCAACTTCGCATATCGCAGCATCTTGCGCTCACGCCGCAGCTGCAGCAGTCGATCCGGCTGCTGCAGCTGTCGACGCTGGAACTGCACCAGGAGCTGGAACAGATCCTGTCCGAAAACCCGATGCTGGAACGGGTGGACGACCCGCTGGACCACTCCGTGCGGCTGCTCGCCGACGGCGCCATCAGTACCGCGGCAAGCAGCTCGGCATCATCCGAAGCGCCGGCCGCCGACGCCGCGCCGGCAAGCGGCCAGGAGGCCGAAGCCGGCTTCGAGGGAGGCGAATCCGCCGAGGGCGGCGGTGCCGACAGCGACTGGAGCTTCGACGACGTCGCGCGCACCTCCAAGGCGCCGGAGGACGACGATGCGCGGCCGCAGCTGGAAGCCCACGAAGTCACGCTGCGGGAACACCTGCTCGAGCAGATGCGGGTAACGGTAAGGGAGACGCGCGACCGCGCGCTGGTGGAACTCATCGTCGACGCGCTCGACGACAACGGTTATCTGGAAGAACCGCTGGAAGAGATCCACGCCCGTCTGCCTGAAGAGCTCGGCGTCGAACTGGAAGAACTCAGGGTCGCGCTCAGGCTCGTGCAGAGCTTCGAGCCGGCCGGCATCGGAGCCCGCACCCCGTCGGAATGCCTGGCGCTGCAGATCCGCCGCATGCCGAAGGTCGCGCTGGTGACCCGGCGGCGCGCGCTGCAGATCGTCGAGAACCACCTCACGCTGTTTGCGCAGCGCGACTTCAACAAGCTCAAGAAGGCGCTCGACTGCGACGACGAGGACCTGCGCGAGGCGCAGCAGGTGATCCGCTGCTGCAATCCGCATCCGGGCGCCCTGTTCGCATCCGACGCCTCCGACTTCGTGGTGCCCGACGTGATCGTCAAGAAGGGCAAGAACGGCTGGCAGGTGATGCTCAACCACGACGTCATGCCGCGCCTGCGCGTGAACGCGATGTACGCCAGCATCCTCAAGCAGAACAAGGGCGAAGGCTCGCTCAGTTCACAGCTGCAGGAAGCGAAGTGGCTGATCAAGAACATGCGGCAGCGCTTCGACACGATATTGCGCGTTGCACAAGCAATTGTCGACCGTCAACGAAATTTTTTCTCCCACGGCGCGGTTGCCATGCGGCCCCTTGTCTTGCGTGAAATTGCTGATACACTGGGCTTACACGAGAGCACTATCTCTCGCGTAACGACGCAGAAGTACATGCTTACCCCTCACGGCATGTTCGAGCTGAAGTACTTTTTCGGCAGCCACGTTGCGACGGAGGCGGGGGGCGAAGCGTCCTCCACCGCAATTCGCGCGCTGATCAAACAGTTGATAGGAGCCGAAGACCCGAAGAATCCATTCTCTGATAGCAAGATCGCGGATATGCTGGGGGAACAAGGAATGGTCGTCGCGCGGCGCACAGTCGCGAAATACCGCGAGGCCCTCAAGATCCCGCCGGTCAATCTGCGCAAATCCCTGTAGGTCCGTGTAGTGTGTTGAGTTGCTGTGTTCCGCCGTAGCCCTGGGTTACGCGGGCACGACGAGAACCGCCAGCGACGCCAAATTTAGGAGCGCTGTATGAATCTCATGATCAGTGGACATCACCTCGAACTGACACCCGCCATTCGCGAATATGTGAAGGCCAAGCTCGATCGAGTTCTTCGTCATTTCGACCATGTCATTGATATTGCCGTCATCCTCGGGGTGGAAAAGCCCGCCGAAAAGGACAAGCGCCAGAGAGCCGAAGTCAACGTCCGGCTCAGGGGAAACGTGATTCATGTGGAGAGCTTTGCGCAAGACCTTTACGCAGCCATCGACAGCCTGATCGACAAACTGGACCGCCAGGTCCTCAGGTACAAGACCAAGCTTCAGGACTATCAGCATGACGCCATCAAGCGCATGCCGGGCGAGGCAAGCGTCGCCTGATATCCGGTAGTCGGGCAAGACCATGGGGCGCAGCGATGCGCCCTTTTTGTTTGCCCCTCGCCGGACTGTCGGCGGCGCGACTGACGCCCCGGACCGACACTGGCTACAATATTCTTCCTGCCGACGACTACAACAACCATGACCCAACACCTGCAAGCAGAAGTCCGCGGCCGCCTCGGCCTGCTCACCCTCGATCGTCCCAAGGCACTCAACTCGCTGTCGCTCGACATGGTGCGCGCACTGACCGCGCAACTGCTTGCATGGCGGGAGGATGCGGCCGTGCATGCCGTCCTGATCCGCAGCAGCAGCGACCGCGCATTCTGCGCCGGCGGCGACATCCGCTTCTTCCATGACGCGGGCCGGGCGACGCCCGGCGGCGGCAGCACCCTGCTCGAGGATTTCTTTTCCGAGGAATACGCGCTCAATCACCTGATCCATTTCTACCCGAAGCCGTATATCGCGCTGATGGATGGCATCGTGATGGGGGGCGGCATGGGTGTCGCGCAGGCGGGTCCGGACAACCGGATGCGGGTCGTCACCGAGCGGACGAAGATGGCCATGCCGGAAGTGAATATCGGCCTGTTCCCGGACGTCGGCGGCAGCCACTTCCTGGCGCGCACGCCCGGCTGTGTCGGCGCCTATCTCGGCGTGACCGGCGAAACCATTTCGGCGGCCGACGCGCTGTACGCCGGCCTGGCCGATGTCTTCATCCCGGCGGCGGAGCTGGAAACGCTGATCGCGAGCCTCGCCGCCCATGAGGGACCGGACATGCGCGAAGCGGTCCGCGGCTTCGCCGCGCCCTTCCGCGACCAGTGCGATCCGGCCGGCAGCACGCTGAGCGCCGCGCATGAAACGATCGACCGCTGCTTCGGACATGACAATGTTCCGGCGATTCTCGCCGCGCTTGCCGCCGACAGCTCGCCCTTCGCGCAGAAGACGGCCGAGGTGATGCGCAAGCGATCGCCGCTGATGATGTGCGTGACGCTCGAGCAGCTTCGCCGCGGCGCCTCGATGAGCGTGGCGGAGTGCCTGCGGATGGAGCGCAACATGGTGCGCCGCAGCTTCGAATACGGCGAGGTGCTGGAAGGCATACGGGCCCTGGTGATCGACAAGGACAATGCGCCGCAATGGAATCCCGGCTCGCTGGAAGAAGTGGATGACGCGCGGGTGGCGGCATTTTTCGCGCCGCCCTGGCCGGATCATGCGCATCCGCTGCGCGACCTGGCCTAGTTCTGCGGCTCGTCGACCATGAACAGCCTGCGGTGCTCCCGCATGGCGTAGCGGTCCGTCATGCCGGCGATATAGTCGGCCACCTTGCGCGCCTGGCGCATCGTGTCGCCGCCGGGCAGCTGATAGTCAGGCGGCAGCAGCCGCGGCTCTTCCATGAAGGCGGCGAACAGTTCGCGCACGATGCGCCGCGCCTTGCTGGTCATGCGATTGACCTGATAGTGCTGGTAGAGATTGGCGCGCAGGAAGCGCTTGAGCTGCAGCGCTTCCTCGCTCATCCGCGCTGAAAACGCGATCAGCGGCGGCGCGCGGCGCACTTCGTCGATGTTCTTCGGCGCGTGGCCGGCGATGCGTTCCTGCGAGGCGGCGATCAGATCCATGATCAGCGCATTGATCATGCGGCGTATCGTTTCGTGGATGGCGCGGCGCCCGCCGATGCCCGGGTAGGCCTGCTCCACTTCCCGGCGATGCCGCGTCCAGAATCCGATCTCGTCGAGCTGCGCCGTGGTCAGCAGGCCGGAGCGCAGGCCGTCGTCGATGTCGTGGTTGTTGTAAGCGATCTCGTCGGCAAGATTGGCCAGCTGCGCTTCCAGTGAAGGCTGATGCTTGTCGATGATGCGCTGGCCGACATCGCCGAGCCTGCGCGCGTTCGCCAGCGAGCAATGCTTGAGGATGCCCTCGCGCGTCTCGAAGCTCAGGTTGAGGCCGTCGAAGGCGCCGTAATGCTCTTCCAGCTCGTCGACCACGCGCAGGCTCTGCAGATTGTGCTCGAAGCCGCCGTAGTCCTTCATGCAGTCGTTGAGCGCATCCTGCCCGGCATGGCCGAAGGGGGTATGGCCGAGATCGTGGGCCAGGGAGATGGCTTCCACCAGGTCTTCGTTCAGGTGCAGGTTGCGGGCGATGGAGCGCGCGATCTGCGCGACTTCGATGCTGTGCGTGAGGCGGGTGCGGAACAGGTCGCCCTCGTGATTGACGAAGACCTGGGTCTTGTATTCAAGCCGGCGGAAAGCGGTGGAATGGATGATGCGGTCGCGGTCGCGCTGAAATTCGCTGCGTGTCGGCGGCGCCGGTTCGGGGAAGCACCGCCCGCGCGATGCGGCCGATCGGGCAGCATAGGGGGCGAGATGCGCTTCGACGTCCATCACCGGGTGCAGGCGCTGATGGTGGCGTGCAGGGCTTCGGAAGGCACCGGCATGATGACGGTGGCGCCGAGCGGCCTGAGCAGGATGAACTTGATCTGGCCGCCCTCGTTCTTCTTGTCGACCTGCATCAGTTCGATCCAGCGCTCGAGACCGAGGTCGGGCGCCACCACGGGCAGGCCGGCGGCCTCGACCAGCCCGCGTATCCTGCGCGCGGCACCGGCCTCGATGAAACCCAGCCGCTGCGAGAGGTCGGCGGCCATGACCATGCCGCATCCGACGGCTTCGCCGTGCAGCCATTCGCCGTAGCCGAGGCCGGCCTCGATCGCGTGGCCGAAAGTGTGGCCGAAGTTGAGGATGGCGCGCAGGCCGCCCTCGCGCTCATCCTGGCGCACCACGTCGGCCTTGATCTCGCAGGACCGCTGCACCGCCCAGGCGAGCGCGGCGGGGTCGCGGCCGACGAGCCGCCCGATGTTGGCCTCGATCCAGTCGAAGAAGCCGGCATCGATGATGGCGCCATGCTTGATCACTTCGGCCAGGCCGGCGGCAAGCTCGCGCGCCGGCAGGGTGTCGAGCGTGGCGGTGTCGGCGATCACTGCCTGCGGCTGGTAGAAGGCGCCGATCATGTTCTTGCCGAGCGGGTGGTTGATGCCGGTCTTGCCGCCGACCGAGGAATCCACCTGCGCCAGCAGGGTGGTCGGCACCTGCACGAAAGGCACGCCGCGCATGTAGGTGGCGGCCGCGAACCCGGTGAGGTCGCCGATGACCCCGCCGCCGAGGGCGATCAGGGTCGTCTTGCGATCGCATTTCTCCCGCAGCAGCACGTCGTACACCTGCATCAGCGAGGCCCAGTTCTTTTCTTCCTCGCCGTCCGGCAGGACGATGGTGGTGACTTCCTTGCCGGCGGCGGCCAGGACCTGCGCGAGGCGCTCGAGGTAGAGCGGCGCCACCGTCGTGTTCGTGACGATGGCCGCGCGGCGTCCGACGTGGCGGGCAATCAGGTCAGGATCGGAAAGGAGCGACTGGCCGATGGTGATCGGATAGCTGCGCTCCCCGAGATCGACCTGCAGGGTGATCGGGGAAATGTGCTGCGTCATCTGGCAATCTGGGCTAGTCGCGCGGCTGGTTGGCGGAGCCTGCTTCCAGCTGGGCGACGATGGTATTGACCAGCAATTGTACGTTAGGACGGCCGGTTTCGACCACGAAGTGGGCGACTTCCTCGTAAAGCGGCTCGCGTTCCCGGGTCAGCTGTTCGAGCCGGGCACGCGGATCGGCGGTCTGCAGCAGCGGACGGTTCTTGTCGTGGGCCGTGCGGGCAAGGATGCTGGCGACGCTGGCGCGCAGGTAGATGACCGTTCCGCGTGCCTTGAGCAGCTCGCGATTTTCCGGCTTCAGAATGGCGCCGCCGCCGGTGGCGAGCACGATATTGCTGCGCGCAGTGAGGTCGCGGATGACCTCGGCCTCCCGGTGGCGGAAACTGGCCTCGCCCTCGATCTCGAAAATGAGCGGAATCGAGGCGCCGGTGCGGGCCTCGATCTCGTGATCCGAGTCGATGAAGGTCTTGTTGAGTCGCCGGGCGAGGGCACGGCCGATGGTGGTCTTGCCGGCCCCCATCAGGCCGACCAGGAATATGTTGTCTACCACGTCATCGCATCCTTCTTCCCTCGCCGGGCCGCGGCGCCCCTTATTGCAGCGCCACCTTGTTGTCGACGATCTTCGGCGTCAGGAAGATCAGCAGCTCGGTCTTGTCGTTGGTCACGCCGGTAGTCTTGAACAGGTTGCCCACTACCGGGATGTCGCCGAACAGCGGCACCTTGGTCACCGCATTGCGTTCGACCTGCTGGAAGATGCCGCCGATGACGACGGTTCCGCCATTATCGATCAGGACCTGGGTTTTGACATGCTTGGTGTCGATCGCGAAACCGGCGCGGGTCTCGGTACCGACGCTGTCCTTGCTGACGTCGACATCGAGGATCACGTTGCCGTCGGGCGTGATCTGCGGGGTGACTTCCAGCTTCAGATTTGCCTTGCGGAATGCAATGCTGGTGGCGCCGCTGCTGGTGGCCTGCTGGTAAGGCAGCTCGGTGCCCTGCTCGATCAGTGCCTTGAGCTGGTCGGCGGTGACCACGCGCGGGCTGGAGATGATCTTGCCCTTGCCGTCGGCTTCCAGTGCGGAGAGTTCCAGGCCGATGAACTTCGAGGCGGCGGCATTGAACAGCGTCAGCGCCAGCGAGCCGGGCGTGCTGCCGTTGATGCCGGGAGCCGGCAGATTGACCGCGTTGCCGTTGACCGTGCTGAGGGCCCGCGAATTCAGTCCGATGGCGGTGCCCGAACCGCCGGCGGCACTGACGGTGCCCGTTTGCTGACCGCTTGCCTCGAAGGTGCCGCTGTCGGGGTTTCCGCGGAAACCGAAGGCAAGCTTGGCGCCGAGATTGCGGCTGAACTTGTCGTCGGCTTCGACGATGCGCGCCTCGATCAGCACCTGGCGGCTGGCGATGTCGGTCTTCTGCACCAGCGCGCGGATTTCCTCCAGCTTGGACGGAATGTCGGTGACGAACAGCTGGTTGGTACGCGGATCGACCACGGCGCTGCCACGCTTGGTGAGGATGCTGCGTCCGCCGCTGCCGCCGCTGCCGCCCTCGATGCCGAAGATCTGCTTGAAGGCCTCGGCCTTCTGGTAGTTCAGCTGGAAGGTCTCGGTCTTGAGGGGTTCGAGCTCGGCGATCTGCGCGCGCTGTTCGAGTTCCAGCTTTTCCTTCGTCAGGAGTTCATCCTTGGGCGCGATCCACAGTACCGAGCCGTTCTTGCGCATGTCGAGGCCCTTGGCCTGCATCACGATGTCGAGCGCCTGGTCCCAGGGCACGTCCTTCAGGCGCAGGGTCAGGTTGCCGCTGACGGTGTCGCTGGTGATGATGTTGAGGCCGGTGAAATCGGCGATCACCTGCAGCACCGCGCGCACTTCCACGTTCTGGAAGTTCAGCGACAGGCGCTCGCCGCGATAGCCCTGGGTACCCTGGACGAGCTTGTTGGGATCTTCCTTGATCGGCTTGACCTCGACCACGAGCTGGGTGTCGCTCTGGTAGGCGCTGTGCTCCCACAGCCCGGTCG
This sequence comes from Noviherbaspirillum aridicola, assembly GCF_019656455.1. Lineage (GTDB taxonomy): Bacteria > Pseudomonadota > Gammaproteobacteria > Burkholderiales > Burkholderiaceae_D > Noviherbaspirillum > Noviherbaspirillum aridicola. Next base: position 38,102 of record NZ_BPMK01000017.1, on the reverse strand, counting down.
GCGAGATCACCATGCGGACGTTCTCGCCGCTCTGGGTGGTCACGATGTTCTGCACCGGGGTGCCGAAATCGGTGACGTCGAGGCGGCGGCGCAGGACTTCGGGCAGCGCGGTCTTATGGAAGTCGACCACGATGCTCTGTCCCTGCTGGCGCACGTCGACGGCGACATCCTTGTTCGGCAGATCCACGACCACGCGTCCTTCGCCGTTGCTGCCGCGTCGGAAGTCGATGTCGCGCAGGGCGGTGCGGGCGACGGGGGCGGAAGCGGCGCGCGCCGCTACCGGGACGCCTGCCGCGTTGACCGGCGTTGCGACCCCGCCGGAACCGTCGATGGTGACGACGACCACGTTGCCGTCGACGGCGGTTGCGTAGTTCAGCGGCTTGAGCAGGTTGAACACCAGCCGCGAGCGGTCGCCGGCCTGCACCACGTTCACATTGCGCACGTCACCCATTCCGATGTCGACCGCGGACTTGCCGGTCGCATTGGCGGTCGCGCCGAAATCGAGCGCGATGCGCGCCGGGCTGGTGACGGAGAAGCCGATCGGCGGCTTGGCCAGCTTGTCCTTGAGCGTGACCTTGACGACCACGTTGGAGCCCTGCTGGTTGGCCTGGATGGATTCGATGGCGTTTTCCTGGGCCGCGGCAAGTCCGCTCACGGCGAGGAGGCACAGGAGAGCGGAACGCGGCACCAGATGGGTGCATGCGCGCAGCGCCTGAAGGGAAAGATTCACTGCATTCATTGCTGGTTCTCCTGCAACTCTAACTTGGCCTTGCGTTCGGTCCACTCACCGGCCGCGTCCCGGACGACTTCCTTCAATTCCACTTCGGTTTCGGTGATGCGTGTGACGATGCCGAAATTCTGACCCACGTAATTGCCCACCTTGACCTGGTACACCGACTTGTCCACCTGCAGCAGCGCGTAGTTCAGCCCCGGCTTCTGCAGGGTGCCGACCATCTTGACGGTATCGAGCGGGAAGCTTTCCAGCACTTCGCGCCGGCGCTCCAGGTCGGGTTTGATCGGGCTGCTCGACTTGCCGGCAAGCTTGGCCAGGGCAACATCGAGCTTGGCCGGGCTGTACGGATCCGGCTGATCCTTGGCGTCGTAGGTGAAGGGCGTGAAGGTTTTCGGCGGCGAGATCTTCTCCACCTTGACCGGGGTCTGCCTGCGCACGTCGTCCATCCACTGCTTCACTTCCTGCACGCCGCCGTCGCCGCAGCCCTGCAGAACGCCGAGGAGGGCAAGCGGAAGCAGGCGTGCAATGCCGCGCGAGCTCGTCATTTCTTCGCTCCCTTCTTCGCGTTCTTGTCTTTCTTTGCCGCGGCCTTCTGCGCATCGACTTCTTCCTTGTCGAGGTAACGGAAGGTCTTGGCCACCGCTTCCAGCGTCAGGACGCCGTCCTTGCCGGACTGGAGGTTCATGTTGTTGAGCGTGACGATACGCGGCAGGTTGGCGATGTCGCTGGTGAAGGCGCCGACATCGTGATAGTTGCCGGTGACCTTGATGTCGATCGGCAGCTCGGCGTAGTAGTCCTTGACCACCACCTGGCCAGGCTTGAACAGCTCGAACTGCAGGCCGCGGCCGAGGCCCGCCTGGTTGATGTCCGACAGCAGCGCATCCATCTCTGCCTTGCTCGGCAGCTGCTTCTCGAGCGTGGCCACGTATTCGCCGACCTGCTCCTTCTGCTTGCGCAGCGCCGGCAGGTTGACCGCCTGCTGCAGCTTGCTCTTGTACTCGTCGCGCAGCTTGACTTCCTGCTGCTCGGCCGCCTCGAGCGCATCGATCTGGTCGCTCAGGTAGAAAAACCAGCCGAGCACGCCCACGCCGAGCACGACGCCGAGCGCACAGAGCATGCGCGGGATGAGCGGCCACTGCCCCGGGTGCCTGCCGTTGAGGCCCCTGAACTGGCTGGCGACCGACTCGCCGATGTTTTTCAGATCTGCCATGTTGGGTTCATCCTCACTGCGGTTTGGGCGAGGCCGCGGCGGCGTGCTGCTTGCCGTCCATCGCCGCCTCCTTGTCGCGAGGCCGCTTGATGCCGACGTTGACGGTGAAGGCGTACACCTTCTTCATGTCCTTGGCCTGGCCGACGGAGGCGGAGCGGATCTCCACCAGGTCGGGCCGCTCCAGCCAGGGCGAATTGTTGCCGAGGTTGCGCAGCAGTTCGGAGACGCGTTCGTTGGATTGCGCATAGCCGGTCAGCGCCACCCGCTGCCCCTCCTGCTTGAAGGAGCGCAGGTAGATACCCTCCGGCGTCTGCCTGACAAGCTCATCCATCAGGTAGACCGGCTGGTTGCGATCGCTCTGCAAGTCCTCGACCGCCTGCTGGCGCGCCTTGAGGGCATCGATTTCTTCCTTGAGCGAGGCGATTTCCTTGATCTCCGCGTCGAGCTTGACGTTCTCGGCGCGGATGAAGTCGTTGCGCTGGTTCTGGCCGGCGATCTGCGATGCGATGATGCCGCCCACGCCCACCACGATGGCGAGACCGCCGACGCCGGCAAGCGCCAGCAGCCGCACGAAGGCTTCCTTGCGGCGCTTGCGTTTCTCTTCCCGGTGCGGAAGCAGATTAATGCGTATCATCAGTCGAACCTCCGCATCGCCAGCCCGCATGCGACCAGAAAGGCGGGGGCTTCAGCGCGCAATTGCTTCTCGCGCAGGTTGGACCCCAGCTGCATGCCCTTGAAGGGGCTGACAACCGAGGTCGATATCTTGGTCCGCTCCGCCACCATCTCCACCAGCCCCGGAATATTGGCGCAACCGCCGGCGAGGAAGATCTGGTCGATGTGGGTGAACGGGGTGGAAGTGAAGAAGAACTGGATCGCGCGCGTGACTTCGAGCGCCGCGTTGTCGAGGAAGGGTTCGAGCAGCTCCTGCTGATAACCCTCGGGCAGATCGCCGGCGCGCTTCTTGGTCTCCGCTTCCTCGAACGTCATGCCGTAGGCGCGAACGATGTCCTGTGTCAGCTGGTTGCCGCCGAACGGCTGCTCGCGCTCATAGATCGTCTGGCCGTCCAGCAGCACCGAGACGTGGGTGGCCTGGGCGCCGATCTGGAACAGCGCCACGATCTGCCCCTGGCCGCCCTTGGGCAGCTGCGCCGTGACGCGGTCGATCGCGGCGCGGGCGGCATAGGATTCGATATCCATCACCAAAGGCTTGAGACCGGCGGCCTCGACCACCGCGACCCGGTCCTCGACCTTTTCCTTGCGGGTGGCGGCGATCAGCACTTCGACGTCGTCGGGCGAATTCGGCGCCAGGCCGATCACGTCGAAGTCCAGGCTGACTTCTTCCAGCGCGAACGGAATGTACTGGTTGGCCTCGCTCTCGACCTGGACTTCCAGTTCGTCCTCGGACAGGCCGGCGGGGAGCACGATTTTCTTGGTGATGACCGAGGCCGGCGGCATGCCGATCGCCACGTGGCGGGCGCGCGTGCCGCTCTTCTTGCAGACCCGGCGCACCGCCTCCGACACCTGCTCGATATTCTCGATGTTGCCGTCGACGACCGCGCCGCGCGGCAGCGGCTCGCTGGCAAAGCGCTCGAGGCGGTATTCGTTCTTGCCCGCATCCGCCAGCTCGACCAGCTTCACGCCCGAGGTGCTGATATCCAGGCCGATCAGAGGCGGATTTTTATTCCCGAGCAACAGTCCGAGATCAATGGCCAAGGGTTACTCCCCGAAAAAATGTGGAATATTGCGTGAACGCACGACTTCTTTACGTGTCGAATCTTCCGCCAACCTGAGGTTGCTGCGAAAAAGACATTACGAAACAAACATTTAGGTGTAATACATCCAAGGTTACATTAAATCCTAGCAACAAGTTTCCGCAGGTGTAAAGTAATTTCCGCTGAGTAACAGGGTAAGGCGTTGCCAATTGCCCACGCCGGAACCCGACGCCCTCGCCCAACCATACATAGGTAGCGGCCCGGCCCGCCGCTATAATTCAGCGACCCGAATCCCCTTCATCTCGCTCTCGCATGACCCGTCAAAACGCCGCCGGCGATACCCCAAAGAAGCCGCCCCGCCGGGCTTCCCTCTTCCTGCGCCTGTTTTTCGGCGCGGTGGCCGGCGTTTTCGGCCTCGCTCTCGCCGGCGTGCTGACGATTGCCTTCGCGCTGGCCCTGGCCTATCCCAACCTGCCCGCGCTCGACTCCCTGACCGATTACCGGCCCAAGATCCCGCTGCGCATCTTCTCGGCCGATAACGTGCTCATCGGGGAATTCGGCGAGGAGCGGCGCAATCTGGTGCGCATCAAGGACGTGCCGGACATCATGAAAAAGGCGGTGCTGGCGATCGAAGACGACCGCTTCTACGATCACAGCGGCGTCGATTACTTCGGCATCGCGCGCGCCGCGCTGCACAACCTGACCAGCAACACGCGCCAGGGCGCCTCCACCATCACCCAGCAGGTCGCGCGCAATTTCTTCCTGTCGTCGGAGCAGACCTTCAAGCGCAAGGTCTACGAAATCCTGCTCGCCTGGAAGATCGAACAGAACCTCAGCAAGGACCAGATCCTCGAGGTCTACATGAACCAGATCTATCTCGGCCAGCGGGCTTACGGTTTCGCCTCGGCCGCGCAGATCTATTTCGGCAAGAAGCTGTCCGACATCACCATCGCCGAAGCGGCGATGCTCGCCGGCCTGCCCAAGGCGCCTTCCGCCTACAATCCTGTCGCCAATCCCAAGCGCGCGCGGGCGCGCCAGCAGTACATCCTGGAGCGCATGGCGGGCCTCGGCTACATCACGCAGGACGAATACGAGCAGGCCAGGAATCAGGTGCTGAAGGTCAAGACCGACAGCAGCGAGTTCGGCATCCACGCCGAGTACGTTGCCGAGATGGTGCGGCAGATGGTCTATGAACAATTCAAGGAAGAGACCTATACGCGCGGCCTGAATGTCTACACCACGATCACCAAGGCCGACCAGGACGCCGCCTACCTCGCGCTGCGGCGCGGCGTGATGGACTACGAAAAGCGGCACGGCTACCGCGGCCCCGAGGGCTTCATGGAGATTCCGCAGTCCAAGGAAGACGCCGATACCGCGATCGAGCAGGAGCTGGCCGAGCACCCGGACAGCGACGATCTGGTGGCGGCCGTCGTGCTGCACGCGACGCCCAAGCTGGTGCGCGCCATGCTCTCCTCCGGCGAAGAGATCGAGATCACCGGCCCCGGCCTGTCGTTCGCCACCAATCTGCTGTCGGACAAGGCGCCGCCGGGCAAGCGCGTGCGGCGCGGGGCGATCATCCGCGTCACCCTGGAAAACAAGGTGTGGACGATCACGCAGATGCCGGAAGTGCAATCCGCCTTCGTGGCGGCCAACACCGAGGACGGCGCGATCCGGGCGCTGGTCGGCGGTTTCGATTTCAACCGCAACAAGTTCAATCACGTGACCCAGGCCTGGCGCCAGCCGGGCTCGTCATTCAAGCCCTTCATCTATTCCGCCGCGCTCGAAAAGGGCCTGTCGCCGGCGACCCTGATCGCCGATGCGCCGATCAGCTTCGATGCCGGCCAGACCGGCGGCCAGCCGTGGGAGCCGAAGAACTACGACGGCAAGTATGAAGGGCCGATGACGATGCGCAAGGGCCTGACCAAGTCGAAGAACATGGTCTCGATCCGCGTCCTGCACAAGATCGGCGCCAAGTACGGCCAGGAGTACGCGACCCGCTTCGGCTTCGAGGCCGACAAGAATCCGGCCTATCTGACGCTGGCGCTCGGTGCCGGCGCGGTCACGCCGCTGCAGGTCGCCGGAGGCTATGCCGTGTTCGCCAACGGCGGCTTCAGGATCAATCCGTACATCATCTCGCGCATCACCGATTCCAGCGGCCGGCTGCTGTCGCAGGTCACCCCCGAGCGGGCGGGCGACGAAGCCAACCGTGTGATCGATGCGCGCAACGCCTTCCTGATGGACAGCATGCTCAAGGATGTCGTCAAGTTCGGCACCGCCACGCGCGCGCTGGTGCTCAAGCGCTCCGACATCGCGGGCAAGACGGGCACCACCAACGATTCCTTCGACGCCTGGTTCGCCGGCTACACGCCGAAGCTCGTCGGCGTGGCATGGATGGGCTTCGACCAGCCGAAGAATCTCGGCAACAAGGAAACCGGCGGCGGTCTCGCGCTGCCGATCTGGATCAGCTACATGCAGAAGGCGCTCAAGGATGTGCCGATCGAGGAGCGGCCGATGCCGCCGGGCGTGATCCAGGTCGCGGGCGACTACTACTACGCGGAGAACCCGCCGGGCACCGGCGTGCGCAGCCTGGGACTCGGCGAACAGCCTGTCGTGGAGGAAGGCGCAAGGGACGAGGTGAAGAACGAACTGTTCTAAGCCGGTCGCCAGGAAAAATGCCGGGGCAACCCGGCATTTTTCATTTCGGCGCCTCGATCAGGACGGTCTCTCCGGCCTGCTCGCTCAGCATCCGCGACAACGCCGCATACAGTTCCGAGCCGTCGCGCGTGTTGACCCACCGGTCGCCCTCGCGGCGATAGTGAAAACCGCCGGAGCGCGCGGCCACCCACATTTCCTGCATCGGCGCCTGGCTGTTGACGATGATCTTCGAGCCGTTGTCGACCAGTTCTATCGTCAGCACATTGCCGCTGCGGCTGCACTCGACGTCCAGGTCCGAGGAGTCCGCGATGTGTTCCAGCGAGGCCTCGATCGAGGCCAGCGTACGCTCGGCCAGCGCCAGGAATTCCGATTCAGTCATGCTACACTCCCGTCAACTCTCAAAACCGTGATTCTAATCGTGAAGCCCGCTTTCCATCTCCCGCTGCTGACCGTGCTGATCTGCCTGCTGGCGGCGTGTGGACAGAAAGGGCCGCTTTACCTGCCGGCCAAGCCGGCGCCGGTCGCCAATCCCGGGCCGCGCGTATCACCGCCTCCCGCGCCTTCGACGCCGGAAGCCGCCGAGCCCGCCCCCGCCTCCCGCTAGTCGCTCATCGCCATGTCGCATTTCAGCTATAAGAACGGCGCGCTTCACGCCGAAAACCTCCCGCTTTCCGAAATCGCCCGCCAGTTCGGCTCGCCGACCTATGTGTACTCGAGGGCTGCGCTGGTGGAGAATTTCTCCGCCTATGCCGACGCCTGCCGCGCCAACGGCCGCGACGACAAGAGCGCGCTGGTCTGCTATTCGGTCAAGTCCAATTCCAACCTGGCGGTGCTGAACCTGCTCGGCAGCCTCGGCTCAGGCTTCGACATCGTGTCCGGCGGCGAACTGCTGCGCGTGATCGCGGCCGGCGGCGATCCGCGCAAGGTGATCTTTTCCGGCGTCGGCAAGTCGGCAGATGAAATGCGGCTGGCGCTGTCCCATGACATCCTGTGCTTCAACGTGGAGTCGACCGCCGAACTCAGGCGCCTGAATGAAGTGGCCGGCGAAATGGGCAAGCAGGCGCCGGTCTCGCTGCGGGTCAATCCCAACGTCGATGCCAAGACCCATCCCTACATCTCCACGGGCCTCAGGGAGAACAAGTTCGGCATCGCCTACGAGGAAGCGCTCGACGCCTACCGCACCGCCGCTGCCCTGCCGCACATCAGGGTGGCCGGCATCGACTGCCATATCGGCTCGCAGCTGCTCGACGACGCGCCGCTGCTCGAAGCGCTGGAGCGCCTGATCGAGCTGATCGACAGGCTGGAGAAGGAAGGCATCGTCATCCATCATCTCGATATCGGCGGCGGCATCGGCATCACCTACGACCAGGACAAGCCGGTCGCGGTGGGCGACTACCTGTCGCGGCTGTTCGCGCGCATCGACACATGGCGCCGGTTGAGCTACGCCGGCAAGCCGATCCAGGTGATGTTCGAGCCGGGCCGCTCCATCGTCGGCAATGCCGGCATCCTGCTGACCAGGGTGGAATACCTCAAGCACGGCGCGGCGAAGAACTTCGCGATCGTGGACGCGGCGATGAACGACCTGATGCGGCCGGCGATGTATGAAGCCTGGCACGGCGTGCAGCCGGTGCAGCAGCGCGCGGACGGCGCCAGGGTCTACGACATCGTCGGACCGGTGTGCGAATCGGGCGACTGGCTGGCCCGCGAGCGCAGCCTGGCGATCGAGCAGGGCGACCTGCTGGCGATCATGTCGGCCGGCGCCTACGGCATGACGATGTCGTCCAACTACAATACGCGAGGCCGTGCCGCGGAAGTCATGGTCGACGGCGACCGGGCGCACCTGATCCGCAAACGGGAAGACGCCGGCGCGCTGTTTGCGCTCGAATCGGTCCTGCCGCGGGGCTGACCCGCGTTATCCGGGCGCCGGCTGAGTCCGGCGCTTTTGCATTCTGGGCTGCAGCACCTGCCACCACAGCCGCATGCCGAGCAGCACCACCACCACCAGCCCCCAGACGATCGGCTGCTCGAAGTCGTTCTTGCCGGCCTTCATCCACCAGTAGTGCAGGATGCCGAGCGGCGCGATCAGGTAGACCAGGCGGTGCAGCCATTGCCAGCGCTTGCCGCCGAGGCGGCGCACCATGCCCTGCGTACTGGTGACGGCCAGCGGGATCAGCAGCACGAAGGCGACGAAGCCGACGGTGATGAACGGCCGCTTGACCACGTCCTTGAGCATGGCCTGCCAGTCGAAGAAATGGTCGAACCAGAGGAAGGTGGTGAAATGCAGGGCCGCGTAGAAGAAGGCGAACAGGCCGATCATGCGCCGCAGCCTGACCAGCCAGTTCCAGCCGGTCAGCCGCCGCAGCGGCGTCACCGCCAGTGCCAGGCAGAGCAGATAGAGCGTCCAGTCGCCGGTGTCGCGCGTGATGAACTCGATCGGATTGGCGCCGAGGCGGTCGGGGTCGACGAACGCAAACAGCACCAGTCGCGAAAACGGCAGCAGGGCCGCGATGAATAACAGCGACTTGATGACGGTCAGTTGCCTGGGGGTCGGATTGCGCATCGCTTCCACTCCATCTCCTGCCGGCCTCGCGCCGGCTCAGTAAAACTTCTTCAGATCCATTCCCGCATACAGGGAGCCGACGTCGTAGCCGTTGAACATCAGCGTCTTGCGCTTGCGCGTGAAGAAGCCGTCTTCACCGATCCGCCGCTCGGTGGCCTGGGACCAGCGCGGATGGTCGACTTCCGGGTTGACGTTGGAGTAGAACCCGTATTCCTGCGGCGCCGAAATATTCCACGCGGTCCTCGGCTGTTCGCGCACGAAGCGGATCTTCACGATGGATTTCGGCGACTTGAAGCCGTACTTCCAGGGCACCACGATGCGCACCGGCGCGCCGTTCTGCTTCGGCAGGACTTCGCCATACATGCCGAGCGTGAGCAGGGTCAGCGGGTGATTGGCTTCATCCAGCCGCAGGCCCTCCACGTACGGCCACTCCAGCACCGGGCTGCGCAGCCCCGGCATCTGCTTCCTGTCCGCCAGGGTCACGAATTCCACGTACTTGGCGTTGCCGTTGGGTTCGGCTTTCCTGATCAGTTCCGACAGCGGGTAGCCCACCCAGGGAATCACCATGGACCAGCCTTCCACGCATCTCAAGCGATATATACGCTCCTCGAGCGGCGCCAGTTTCAGCAGGCTGTCGATATCGAGCGTCAGCGGCTTTTTCACCTCGCCTTCGATCGCGACCGTCCACGGACGGGTCTGCAGGCTGCCGGCATGACGCGCGGGATCGTCCTTGTCGGTGCCGAATTCGTAGAAATTGTTGTAACCGGTCGCGTCCTTGTAATCGGTGGGCTTGTCCATGACCACGAAGGACGGATTCGGTTTCGCCGGCAGCTTCTGCGCGCCCGGCGACTGCGCGAATGCCTCGCGCAGGGCCATGTCGGCGAGCGCGCTGCCCGCGATGGAGCCGAGCGCAAGCTGGCGGATGAAACGGCGGCGCGACTCGAAAACTTCGCGGGGGGTGATTTCGGAACTGAACGGGATATCCATCCCGTTGGGCTGTCGCTTGATGAACATGGTCGCTCCCGGGCGTTGTCGATGATGCTTGGTCGGACTGTGCGCCGTAACCTTACAACAATTTCGACTGCCGCCCGCGAGCGCCGGTTCGCGTCAGAGGGCGCCGTAGGAATGCAGCCCGGAGAGGAACATGTTGACGCCGAGGAAGGCGAAGGTGGTGACCAGCAGGCCGACCAGCGCCCACCAGGCCGCCACCGCGCCGCGCAGGCCCTTCATCAGGCGCATGTGCAGCCAGGCCGCGTAGTTGAGCCAGACGATCAGGGCCCAGGTTTCCTTGGGGTCCCAGGACCAGTAGCCGCCCCAGGCCTCGGCCGCCCACAGCGCGCCGAGGATGGTGGCGATGGTGAAGAAGGCGAAGCCGACGGCGATGGCCTTGTACATCACGTCATCGAGCACTTCCAGCGCCGGCAGCCTGTCGGCCAGCACGCCTTTCGACTTGAGCAGCCAGGCGATCGCCACCATCGCCGCCAGCGCGAAGGTGCCGTAGCCGATGAAGTTGGCCGGCACGTGGATCTTCATCCACCAGCTCTGCAGTGCCGGCACGAGCGGCTGGATCGCGGCCGCCTCGCGGCTGACGGTGTACCAGAGCAGGAAGCCGACCGCGGCCGAGATCACCAGCATCACGAAGGCCCCGAGCTGCAGCGTCTGGTACTGCTGTTCGTAGTACAGGTAAAACAGCGCGGTGATCAGGCAGAACAGGATGAAGACTTCGTACAGGTTGGAGATCGGGATATGGCCGATGTCGGTGCCCAGCAGATACGACTCGTACCAGCGCACCAGCATGCCGGTGAAGCCGATCACCACCGCCGCCCAGCACAGCTTGCTGCCGACCGCGCCGCCGAATTGCGAGCGCATCGCCAGGCCGCCCCAGTAGAACAGCGTGGAGAGGAAGAACAGCGTGCTCATCCAGAGGATGGCCGACTGGCTCGACAGCGCGTACTTGAGGAAGAACTTGTTTTCGGCGGCATCGAGCGCGCCGCCGTACTGGGCGATCGCTGCCAGCGACAGCAGCGCCAGCAGCGCCATCAATCCGCGTATCGGCTTCCATTGCCAGCCGAGCCAGGCGAAAGTGGGTGCCGACAGCAGCAGGATGCCCTTCTCGTACACATCCATGTAATCGCCGAAGCGTTGCAGCGCGAACAGCGCGCCGGCCGCGAGCGCCAGGGCATACAGCCAGTCGAGGACGGAGAGGCGGCGGAAATATCCGGGTGGCGCGGTGTAGATCGGCGTGTCGATCGGCGCCCGGGGGTTCTGTGTCACATCCATGATTTGCTCCTTCAGGCCGGCTTCGCCAGCTGTGCTTTCAGCGATTCGAATTCCTTCTCGAAGTCCAGCGTGCGGCGCTGCGTGCTCAGCGCCATCAGCGCCTGCGAGCCGCCCTGCCCGTCCGGCTTCAGCCAGATCCAGAGCCGGCGCTCGCGAATGTAGAACATCGCAAACACGCCGAGCGTAAGGAACAGGCAGCCGAGGTAGACGATGTTCTTGCCCGGCGAACGCGTCACTTGCAGCACGGAAGCTTTGACTTCTTCGAATTCCTTCAGTTGCAGGAAGACCGGCGCGCCATAGAAGGCGGCGTCGGAGATTGCATTGGTGGCCAGTTGCAGGAAGCGCACGTTCTTTTCATTCTGCTCCGCCGGCCTGGCTCCCGCTTTTTCCCGCGCAGCTTGCCACAGCTCCCACATGCTGCCGTTCAGGATTTTCATGAAGATTTCGGCGGCTTTCTCCTGGTCCGATGCGGGCACCCGTTCGAGGAAGCGCGACACCGCCATATAGCCGGACTGGCTGCCATCGCCGGCGAAGATTTCGAGTCCACGCGCCGACGACTTCTGCAACTGGTCGCGCATGGCTTCGGCGTTCTCGCGATTGGCCGGCACCGCCTGCTGCGCATAGCGGTGCGAGGCCCGCTCGCGCAGGGCGGGATCGGCAAGCGCCGCGCGCAGGCGTATCCACTCCTCGACGCTGTCGTTCTCGTCAGCCGGAATGCGCAGGTAGCGGAAAGGCTCGCTCGGCGCGGCGCGCATCCCGGTCAGGAATACCCAGGCGCCTTCCAGCTGCACCGGCTGCATGTAGTTGTGATATTCGCGCGCCTGGCCGGTCTTGTCGCGCAGCTTGTATTGCACGCTCGGGCCGACGTTCTTCAGATCCTTGTTGGCATCGGGCCTGGCTGCCGAACCGAGCTGCTTGCCCAGTCCCGCGGTCACCTTTTCATTGAAGCTCTGGTTGGGATTCACCGCGCGCACGTCCTGGCCCGCCTCGGCCATGTTCTCGACATTGAACACCTTGAAGCCGGACCATTCGATCGTGTACTCGTTGCCGCTGCTGCTGCCCAGCTGGGTGCTGCCGTTGACCTCGCCTTCGACCGGAAAGGGCTCGGACAGCACACCGGTCATCGGATAGGCGGCCAGCCTGAGCTTGCTGCCGCCGTCGTCGAAGCTGGACTGATAGACGGCCACGCCCTTGTAGATCAGCGGCTCGTTGACCTTGATGGTGGCGGGGAAGGTCTTGCCCGCCTCGCGGTCGTGAACGACCACTTCGCTGGCAAACAGCTTGGGCATGCCGGTGGAGTAGAAATCGACGATGAAGCGCTTGAGCTCGATCGCGAACGGCAGCTCCTGGATGTACACGCCGCCCTGCTGCGGGATCACCGCGGTGGTGGTGGTCGCGCCCTCGGGGATGAAGGCATTGGCGCGGAAGCTGGGATTGCCCAGCCCGAGCCGGTGCTGAGGCGCGATGTCGGCGATCGCGCCGGTACCGGCGAATGGCGTCTTCCCGCCGAACCATTGCTGAAAGCGGATCGGCAGGTCGGAGTCGAGCAGTCCGCCCAGGCAGATGATGACGATGGCGCTGTGGGCGAAGATATAGCCCCACTTGTTGGCCGCGCCGCGCCTGGCGCTGATCAGCACCGCGTCGTCCTTCTCGATCACTTTCAGCTTGTAGCCGCTGCCGGCCACACGCTGCGCGAGCGAGCGGGCGTTGTCCCGCAGCGGCAGCCCGCTCGCCCATTCCGCCTTGTGCGGAAAATTGCGCAGCGACTGCTCGCGCACATTCTCGCGCCAGCTGCGCATGTCGCGCAGCATCTTGGGGGTATTGCGCACGATGCACAGCGTGGTCGAGACCACCAGGAAGGCCATGATGAGCAGAAACCACCATGCCGAGTACACCGTGTACAGGTTGAGCTTGTCGAACACCGCGAACCAGAACGGCCCGAACTGGTTGACGTAATTGGGCATCGGCTCGTTCTGCTTGAGTACGGTGCCGATGACGGAAGCGATCGCGATCAGCGTCAGCAGGCTGATCGCGAAACGCATCGAGGAAACCAGTTCCACCAGGTCGGCGACCCAGCGGCGCCGGGTGTGCAGGTGGAGTCCGGAAGTAGGAGTGCTCATCTGTTTGCCCAAAAGAGAAAGGGGTGGCATCTGCCACCCCCTCCCTGTTCTTGTGTTGCTTTGTCTGATTTACCTCAGGCCGGCCACATAGTCTGCCACAGCCTGGATTTCCTCGTCCGACATGCGCTTGGCGATGGTGGTCATCTGCGCGCTGTTCTTGCGGGTGCCGGCGCGGAAGCTGGTCAGCTGGGCCACCGTGTAATCCTGGTGCTGGCCCGCAAGACGCGCGAACTGGGCGGGCATGCCGCCGCCGCTGGCGCCGTGGCAGGCCGCGCAGGCCGGGACCTTCTTGTCGGCGATGCCGGCACGGTAGATCTTCTTGCCGAGCTCGATGGTTTCGCGGTTCTTGGCCGCGTTGGGCTTGGATGCCTGGCGGTCGAGGTAGGCGGAGACGTTCCTGATGTCTTCATCCGACATGGCCTTGGCGATCGGGCTCATGACCGGGTTGTTGCGGTTCGGGCTCTTGAAGTCGTTCAGCTGCTTGGCGATGTATTCGGCGTGCTGCGCGGCGAGCTTGGGGTTCTGAACGATGGTGGAATTGCCGGCGGCGCCGTGGCAGCCGACGCAGGCCATGATGTTGCGCGAGGCATCCCCGCTGGTGTACAGCTGTTCGCCCTTGGCCGGATCGGCAGCCGGTGCTTTTTTCTCTTCTGCGGCGGTTGCCACGGAGGACACCGCCATCAGCGCGACAAACAAGGACTTCACAAACGGGGAAAACACACGGTTCATTCAAACACCCTGGGGACTTGATTTTAAGATTCTTGCCTCGGTGGCGTGGGCGCAGCCAGTCTGCGCTGTCGGCTCCCTGACGCACTCTGTGCGCTTGTTGCTCGTCGTCGTGCGCCGCATTCGTACCTCATTTGTACCTTCGCAGCAGCGCGATGCACATAACCTCTTATTGTACAATAGGTTCTTGTCGTTTTTCCCTCCCTTGCAGCAATTTCTCGCCCGCCCATGTCCCTCCTCTGGCAAGCCCGCTTTTTCACCACGGTGAACCACCTTCGCGATTTGCCAAAGCTGCAAGTCCCGGAAATCGCTTTCGCCGGCCGCTCCAACGCCGGCAAGTCGACCGCGATCAACATCCTGTGCAACCAGAAGCGGCTCGCGTTCGCCTCCAAGACGCCCGGACGCACGCAGCACATCAATTATTTCTCGATAGGCGGCGCGCACGTCGCCCAGCACCGCAAGGATCCGACCCGCGTCGACGAGATCCGCGCGCTGCTGGTCGACCTGCCGGGCTACGGCTATGCCGAAGTGCCGGGCCAGGCCAAGGCCCACTGGAACGAACTGCTCGGGACCTATGTCCAGACACGCGAGCAGCTCGCCGGACTGGTGCTGATCATGGATGCGCGGCGGCCGTTCACCGACCTCGACGTGCAGATGCTGGAGTGGTTCGCGCCCAGCGGCAAGCCGGTGCACTGCCTGCTGACCAAGGCCGACAAGCTCACCCGCAGCGAATCGGTCAACGCGCTGCGGCAGACGCACACGGTGCTGTCGAGCTACGTGGATGAACAGGGCCAGCCCTTCCCGTTCACGGCACAGCTGTTTTCCGCGCTGAAAAGGGTGGGCCTGGAAGAAGCGGATGCCCGGATTCTCGAACTGCTCGGGCTGAACGCGGAAAAGACCGCGGCCGCAGAATGAAAATCGTCCGGGCAAAAAAAACCCTGGAGAAAGGGGAAGATCTCCAGGGTAGTAACGCCTTATCGCTAATGCCACGATAGGCCCCGCTCAGGGAGGAGAAGCGGGAGGTGAATAAATCACCTGCCGATAAGATAGGACTCCGCCAGAAAAGTTTCAGGGTTTCGTACAAACTTCACCATTCCTTTTTTTCCAGCAGATACGCCATGCCGACCAATCCGTATGCCCAGCAGTTTCCCGCAACCCGCATGCGCCGCATGCGCCGGGACGCGTTCTCGCGCGCGATGATGCGCGAGCATGTAGTGACCAGCGCCGACCTGATCTATCCCGTGTTTATTCTCGATGGCAAAAACCAGCGCCAGCAGGTGGCCTCGATGCCGGGCGTGGAGCGTCTCTCGGTCGACCAGCTGCTGCCGGTGGCGGAAGACTGCGTGGCCCTCGGCATTCCGGTGCTGGCCCTGTTCCCGGTCATCGATCCCTCGCTCAAGACGCCCGACGGCCTCGAGGCGACCAATGCGGAAGGCCTGGTGCCGCGCGCGGTCCGCGAGCTGAAGCAGCGCTTTCCCGAACTCGGCATCCTCACCGATGTGGCGCTTGATCCCTATACCAGCCACGGCCAGGACGGCGTCATCAATGAGCAGGGTTATGTGCTCAACGACGAGACCTGCGAGATCCTGGTGAAGCAGGCGCTGGTGCAGTCGGACGCGGGCGTGGACATCGTCGCGCCGTCGGACATGATGGACGGCCGCATCGGCGCCATCCGCTCGGCGCTCGAAGACCAGAATCACATCCACACCCGCATCATGGCCTACTCGGCCAAGTACGCGTCGGCCTTCTACGGCCCCTTCCGCGATGCGGTGGGCTCGGCTGCCAATCTCGGCAAGGGCAGCAAGGCGACTTATCAGATGGACCCCGCCAACAGCGACGAGGCGCTGCGCGAAGTCGCGCACGACCTGGCCGAAGGCGCGGACATGGTGATGGTCAAGCCGGGCATGCCCTATCTCGACATCGTGCGCCGCGTGAAGGACGAGTTCCGGGTGCCGACCTTCGCCTACCAGGTCAGCGGCGAATACGCGATGATCAAGGCAGCCGCGCAGAACGGCTGGCTCGACCACGACAAGACGATGATGGAGGCCATGCTGGCCTTCAAGCGCGCCGGCGCCGACGGCGTGCTGACCTATTTCGCGCGCGACATCGCGCGCCTGCTGCGCCAGGGCTGACCCGCCCGTCACGGCAAGGCGGGCCGGCCGGCCCGCCTTTGCGCCGCCTCAAACCGAATCCCTCCTCTAATCCGGGCCGCGCCACGCCTTGCGGCATCGGCTACCATTGCCGCTATAACCACAAGCGCGACCGGATCCCCGGCACGCGTCGCTTCTGCATGCATGGAGACTGCAATGCACGAAAAAATCATCACGCTGGTCACGCCGGTCTTCCTGCTGCTGATCCTCATCGAGCTCGTGGTCGGCATCCGGCGCGGCCGCAACGGCTACCGGCTCAACGACACCATCAACAGCCTGAGCCTCGGCGTGCTCAGCCAGGTCAGCGGCGTTTTCATGACGCTGCTGCGCATCGGCATCTATGCCTGGCTGGTGGAGCACGTGGCGCTCTGGCGCCTGCCTGCCGACAGCCTATGGGTCTGGGTCTCCGGGCTGCTGCTCTACGATTTCTGCTACTACTGGCTGCACCGCATGGGACATGAGGTCAATGTGCTGTGGGCCGCGCATGTGGTGCACCATCAAAGCGAGCAGTACAACCTCTCGACCGCGCTGCGGCAGACCAGCAGCGGCGCGCTGCTCGGATGGATCTTCTATCTGCCGATGGCGGTGCTCGGCTATCCGGTCGAAGTCTTCGTGGTGGTCGGGCTGATCGACCTGCTCTACCAGTTCTGGGTGCATACGGAGCAGGTCGGCAGGCTCGGCTGGTTCGACCGTGTCTTCGTCTCGCCGTCCAACCACCGTGTGCATCACGCGGTCAACGACATCTATCTCGACAGGAATTACGGCGGCATCCTGATCGTGTGGGACCGGCTGTTCGGCACCTTCATCGATGAGCGCGACGACGAGACCATCGTCTACGGCACCCGCAGCCCGCTGCGCAGCTGGAATCCGGTATGGGCCAACCTCGAGGTGTACAAGGCGATCAGCGTCGATGCATGGCGCGCCCGGCGCTGGCAGGACAAGCTGCGCATATGGTTCAAGCCGCCGGGATGGAAGCCGGCCGACGTCATCGAACGCTATCCCTCGCGCCCCTTCGACATCACCCGTCCGCGCTACGATCCGCCACTTGGCCTGGGCGCGCAGCTGTATTGCCTGGCCCAGTTCGGCATCGTGCTGCTGGTGACCACCCATTTCCTCACCGGGTACAATGCGATGTCGTCCGCGCAGCTGGCGGCCTACGCGGGCTGGCTCGCGGCTTCGCTCTGGCTGATCGGCGGCATGCTCGAAGGGCGCCGCCTGTACGCGGCGGGCGAAGCGCTGCGGCTGGTGCTTACCGCGGCGGGCGTGCTCGCCGCCGGCGCCTGGTTCGGCCCCGTGCCCCTGCCCGTTGCGGCCCAGGGCGCGGTCGCGGTCGCCGCCGTCGTGTCGCTGCTGGCGCTTTGGCTCGTATTCAAACCCCTGCCCCCGGTGCATGGACATCTTTCTCATCAATAGTCAGCAAGTCACCCAACTGCAGCAGCCGTTCGACGCCGTCCCCGGCCAGGGATTTCTCTGGCTCGACGCCACGCATGAAGAAGTCGGGGCCGACCTCGGCGCATGGCGGGACGCGGTGGCGCGCATCACCGGCATCCAGATCTACGACCCTCACCTCACCGATGCGGTCAATCCCGCGCATCCCTCGTATTTCGACTCCACCCAGGACTATGCGATGGTGGTATTTCGCAAGCTGGCACTCGATACCGCGGGCGCGCCGGAGGCGGCGCCGAGCGCCGAGGGCAAGCGCAGGATTCCGCCGGCGCTGTCGAAACTGACGACCCGGCCGGTGACTTTCCTGCTGATGGAAAACGCGCTCATCACCGTGCACGCGCCCAACAGCCGCACCATCGAAACCATGCGTACCCGCCTGCTGGAGTACCGCAGGCGCGAGAACGGCAACGGCCACAGTGGGCGGCCGCCCTCCAGCCCGGGGGACCTGATGCTGCGCATGCTCAACGCGATGGTCGATCAGTATCTGGATCTGCGTCAGCCGCTGACGGGGCAGATCGACCGCTGGCAGCGCGCGCTGCTCGATCCGCGCTCGCCGTTCCAGGACTGGATCGCACTGCTCGACGCCCGCATCGAACTGCGCAAGCTCGACCACCTGTGCGAGGGCCAGCGCGATGCGATGCAGGAGCTGCGCGACTATATCGTCGATACCCAGGACGAGAACAACCGCAGCACGGATCTGATGCTGGTACGGATCAATGACGTGATGGAGCACATCACCCGGGTGCTCAACCATGCACAGCGGCTGGAGGCCACGATTGAGTCCGCGGTGCAGATCCACTTCTCCGCGATGGCCCATCGCACCAGCGAAATCATGCGCACACTGACGGTGATCACCGCGCTGTTCATGCCGCTGACACTCGTCACCGGCATCTTCGGGATGAACTTTGCGCAGATGCCGCTGCTGGAGGACCGGCTCGGCTTCTGGATCACGATGGGCATGATGGCCGTGATCGTGGTGGTCCTGCTGCTGCTGTTCCGGCGCAAGCGCTACCTGGAGGACCGGGGGCGGGACGGCTGATGCAAAAACGCCCGCATCGGCGGGCGTGGCGGTGTCTTACTTGTTGGGCTGCGGTGTCAGACGCAGATAGGGCCGGGGAGCGGTGTAGCCCTTGGGGTACTTCTGCCGGATGACTTCCTCATCCTGGACGCTGAGCGGGATGATGACATCGTCGCCATCGCGCCAGTTGCCCGGGGTCGCCACCGTATAGCCATCCGTGAGCTGCAGGGCGTCGATCACGCGCAGCACTTCATCGAAATTGCGGCCGGTGCTCATCGGGTAGGTGATGATCAGGCGCACCTTCTTTTTCGGATCGATCACGAACAACGAGCGCACCGTCATCGTCTCGGACTGGTTGGGATGGATCATGTCGTACAGCTGCGATACCTTGCGGTCGGCATCGGCGACGATGGGGAAGCCGACCACCGTCTTCTGGGTCTCTTCGATGTCCTTGATCCACGAGGTGTGCTTGTCGGCGGGATCGACCGACAGCGCGAGCGCCTTCACGTTGCGCTTGTCGAATTCCGGCTTGAGGCGGGCGGTGAGGCCGAGCTCGGTGGTGCAGACCGGGGTGAAGTCCGCCGGGTGGGAGAACAGCACTACCCAGGAATCGCCCGCCCATTCGTGGAAGCGCAGCTTGCCGATCGAGGAATCCTGTTCGAAATCCGGCGCGGTGTCTCCGAGTCGCAGGGTCATGTTCTTCTCCCGTCATAGTTGAGGAGCAGACACTATAGATTCACCCGCCCTCTTTGCAAAATACAAAGTCGTCAGATTCTTATGCGGATGAGGCATTAGAACTGCCGCACCAGCTCCAGCACCTGGCTGAACTTGTCGGCGTCCTGGTAGCCGATCACCCGCCCGCCGGGAATCTCCCGTCCCTGCTTGTCGTAGAAGATGATCCCCGGCGGGCCGAACAGGTTGAAGCGCCGGAGCAGTGCCTTGTCATCCTCGTTGTTGGCGGTCACGTCGGCCTGCAGCAGCACCATCTCGTCGAAGTGAGCCTTCACGCGCGCATCGGTGAAGGTGAGCTTTTCCATCTCCTTGCAGGAGACGCACCAGTCAGCATAGAAGTCGAGCATCACTGTCTTGCCGGCGGCTCCGGCGATCGCGGCGTCGAGTTCCGCGATCGAGGCCACGCGCCTGAAAGCGGTGGTGTGAGCGCCGCCCTCGCGCAGGTGGGCGAGCGGCGCCAGCGGGTCGAGGCCGCCGGTGGCCGCGCCCGCCAGCTGCACGGCGCCGGCGGCGGCGAACAGCAGACCGGCGGCCCGCGCCCGCCACCCGAAACGCGGCGAAAACAGCAGGCGCACGCCGTAGCCGGCGGCGAGCATGCCCCAGCCGAGCATGATGATCCAGCCCGGCAGTACCGGCGTGACGATCCACAAGGCCAGCGCGAGCATCAGGACGCCGAAGAACACCTTGACCGACGCCATCCATGCGCCGGCGCGCGGCAGCAGCGCCCCGGCGGATACGCCGACCAGCAGCAGCGGCACGCTCATGCCGGCGGCCATCGCGAACAATGCGCTGCCTCCGATGACCACGTCGCGGGTCTGGCTGATGTAGAGCAGCGCGCCGGCGAGCGGCGCCGCCACGCAGGGACCGACGATCAGCGCCGACAGCGCGCCCATGACGAACACGCCGGCGAGCTTGCCGCCGGAGAAGCGGCCGGAGACCTGGGTGAGGCGCGACTGTAGCGCCGCCGGAACCTGCAGCTGGTAGACGCCGAACATCGACAGCGACAGCAGCGCCATGAGCAGGGCGAAGGCACCGAGCACCGACGGGCTTTGCAGGGCGGCGGCCAGACCTTCGCCCACGAGGCCGGCGGCGATGCCGAGCACGGTATAGACCAGCGCCATGCCAAGCGAGTAGCTGGCCGACAGCAGCAGGCCCCGGCTGCGGCTGGATTGCGCGCCCTCGCCCACGATGATGGACGACAGGATGGGCACCATCGGCAGCACGCAGGGGGTGAACGACAGGCCGATACCGAGCAGCAGGAACAGCGGCAGGATGGTCAGCAGCCGCCCGCTCTGGAGCGACGCTTCGATGCGCCCCATTTCCGCATCGGGGGCGAGTGCGCCGGCCGCCGTCTGCATGGCGCCGCCCGCGGTGGGCGTCAGGCTCACGCGCTGGTCCATGGGCGGATAGCACAGGCCCTGGTCGGCGCAGCCCTGGCTGGTGGCGATGAGCGTGAACGGCCCCTGCGCCTCCACCGGCACGATGACGGCCACCGTTCCCCGGTGAGTCTCCACGTCCTTCTGGAAGGTCTCGTCATACTTGACCTTGCCGGCCGGGATGGAAGGCTGGCCGAGGCGCGCGCCCTCCGCCTTGAACGCAAAGCGATCACGGTACATGTAGTAGCCGTCGGCGATGCGCCAGGTCAGCTCCGCATGGCCGGGATCGACCATGCGCGCGGAAAAACGAAACGCCTTTTCCGGCGGCAGGAATTCATCCGCCTGCGCGGGCAGGACGGCAAAGGCCAGCACCGCCCAGCACAATGCGAGCAGGCGCACGGCGCGCACGGACTGCATGAACTGCTTAAACATCCACATCCTTCCTGGTTTCCCCGATCACCCACTGCAGGTAAGCCGGCAGTCCCGCCGTAATCGGCAGGGCGATCAATTCCGGCACCTCATAGGGATGCAGCCGGCGCACCGCCGTTTCGAGTTCCGGGTATCTGTGCGCGGCGGTCTTGATGAACAGGGTCACTTCGGTCGCGTCCTCAATTGCCCCCTGCCAACGGTAGACGGATCGTACCGCAGGCAGGATGTTTACGCAGGCCGCGAGTCCCTGTTCGACGAGGGCGCGGGCGAGCGTTTCCGCGCTCTGCGCGTCAGGCAGGTTGGATATCACCAGCAGCGTCTGGTCCATGGGCGTTCTCCCGTCATTTCAGCAGTCGTCGCCGGGTCACGACGCTGGCCACATAAAATCCTGCGGCCAGGTAGGCAAGCAGCACTGCGATCCTGGTCAGCGGCGCCTCGGGCCATTGTCCGAGCAACAGGGGGCGAATGAGGTCGACCGCCGCCGTCAGGGGCAGCATCTCGCTGATGCGCTGCAGCCAGCCCGGCAGCTGGGCGGTCGGATAATACACGCCGGAGACGAAGATCATCGGCGTGACCACCAGCGTGAAGTAGTAGGTGAAGAAATCGTAACCCTTGGCGAGCGCATTGATGATCAGCCCGAGCGAAGCGAAGGTGGTCCCGATCAGAAACAGCAGCGGCAGCACGAGCAGCGTGTGCGGGTGCCAGCCGATGCCCAGCATCAGGATCACCGCCAGAATCGCAAACCCGGAAAACATGGACTTGGTCGCGGCCCACAGCATTTCGGCCAGCACCACGTCGTCGAGTGCGAGCGGCGCGTTCAGCAGCGCGTCCCAGGTCTTCTGGACATGCATGCGGGAGAAAGCCGAGTACAGCGTCTCGAAGGATGCCGCCATCATCACCGACATGCAAATCGAGCCCGATGCAAGAAACTGGATGTAGGGGATCCCGTCCACCGTCTGCAGCAGGCTGCCGAGACCGTAGCCGAACGCGACGAGGGTGATCAGCGGTTCGGCGATGTTGCCGAGGATGCTGGCGACGGCGAGCTTCTTCCAGACCAGGAAGTTGCGGCGCCAGATCGGCAGGAAGCGCAGCGAAAAGCTGGGCACGGCATAGATGGCGGCTTGCATCGTATCGTCCTCAGTCGCGCATTTCGCGCCCGGTAAGCTTCAGGAAAAGATCCTCGAGATTGGCAGGCCGATGCAGATAGCGCACGCCGGTTTCATGCTGCAGGCTGGCGAGCAGGTCCCCCGCATCTTCGGTATAGCAAAAGACCGTCTCGCCGCTGGTCTCCAGCCGGGCGGAGCGGCCGCGGCCGTCGCGCTCGGCCCAGGCACGGGCTTTCTCGCCGTAGACTTCGACCACCTCGGCCTCGATATGTTGCCGGATGAGATCGCGCGGCGCGCCCTCCGCGATCATGCGCCCGTGATCGATGACGGCCAGGCGATCGCACAGCCGCTCCGCCTCGTCCATGAAATGCGTCGTCAGCAAGATGGTCTTGCCCTGTGCCAGCAGGGTCTTGAGCCGGTCCCAGATCAGGTGCCGGGCCTGCGGATCGAGCCCGGTGGTCGGCTCGTCCATGAAAATCAGGTCGGGGTCATTGATCAGTGCCCGCGCGAGCGTGAGCCGGCGCTTCATGCCGCCGGAAAGCTCGGCGATGGTGGCATCCTTCTTGGCGGTGAGGCTGGCGAACTCGAGCAGGCCGGGAATGCGCCGGGCGATCCAGTCGTCCCGCAGTCCGAAGTAGCGACCGAAGACCATCAGGTTTTCGGCCACGGTGAAGTCGGGATCCAGGTTGTCCGCCTGCGGCACCACGCCGACGCGCAGCCGCGCGGCCCGGGCCTGCTGGGGAACCGGATGACCGACCAGCGTGATGCTGCCGCCGTCGGGCGCGGTCAGGCCGAGGCACAGCCTCAGCGTGGTTGTCTTGCCGGCGCCGTTCGGCCCGAGCAGGCCGTAGCACTCGCCGCGCCGGAGCGCGAACGAGAGCCCGTCGACGACGACGGTGCGTGCGGCACCGCTGCCGAACCACTTGCGCAGGCCGGAGACGGAGAGAATGTCGGGATTGCTCATGCCCACAGTCGAAGAGCGAAAGCCTCATCTTGCCATATTGTGGACAAGGGCTCAGAAAGCAAAAAAGCCAGGCGCTCGGCCTGGCTTCTTGACGGTGCGCCGGTATTACTCGGCGGTCGGAACGTCGGATGCGTCGCTGATTTCCGGACGGTCAACCAGTTCGACGAAGGCCATCGGCGCATTGTCGCCCTGGCGGAAGCCCATCTTCAGGATGCGCAGGTAGCCGCCGTTGCGGTTGGCGTAGCGCGGGCCCAGTTCGGAGAACAGCTTGACGACGATTTCGCGATCGCGCAGACGCGAGAAAGCCAGGCGCTTGTTCGACAGGTTGTCGGTCTTGCCCAGGGTGAGGATGGGCTCGACCACGCGGCGCAGTTCCTTCGCCTTCGGCAGGGTGGTCTTGATCGCTTCGTGGCGCAGCAGGGAAACGGTCATGTTGCGCAGCATCGCGAGGCGGTGCGACGAGGTGCGGTTCAGTTTGCGGAGGCCGTGACGGTGGCGCATGGTATTTCCTTTCGTTGAGTTTTGAATCCAGCTCTTCTATCGCTCGGGCTGTCGCCCGGCGCGGGCCGGTAAATACTTGGGTTGGTACAGCTGAAAATTCGGGAGCGGCATTATAACGGCTCCCGGCGGTATTACTTCTCCAGACCGGCCGGCGGCCAGTTTTCGAGCTTCATGCCCAGGGTGAGGCCACGGGAAGCAAGCACTTCCTTGATCTCGTTGAGCGACTTGCGGCCCAGGTTCGGCGTCTTCAGCAGTTCGTTCTCGCTGCGCTGGATCAGGTCGCCGATGTAGTAGATGTTCTCGGCCTTGAGGCAGTTCGCGGAACGGACCGTCAGCTCGAGGTCGTCGACCGGACGCAGCAGGATCGGGTCGACTGCCGGCGCACGCTGCGGTGCTTCGGCGGCGGCTTCCGTGCCTTCGAGCGCGGCGAACACGTTGAGCTGGTCGACCAGCACCCGCGCCGACTGGCGGATCGCTTCTTCCGGTGAGATCACGCCGTTGGTCTCGATGTTCATGACCAGCTTGTCGAGGTCGGTACGCTGTTCCACGCGGGCGGACTCGACCGCATAGGACACGCGGCGAACCGGCGAGAACGAAGCGTCGAGGATGATGCGGCCGATGGTCTTGTTCGCATCTTCGGACAGGCGGCGCACGTTGCCGGGCACATAGCCGCGGCCCTTCTCCACCTTGATCTGCATGTCCAGCTTGCCGCCCGCGGTGAGGTGGGCGATCACGTGATCCGGGTTGATCAGCTCGACGTCATGCGGCAGATCGATATCCGATGCCAGCACGGCGCCTTCGCCTTCCTTCTTCAGCGACAGCGTCACCTCATCGCGGTTGTGGAGCTTGAACACCACGCCCTTGAGGTTGAGCAGCATGTCGACGACGTCTTCCTGCACACCGTCGAGCGAGGAATACTCGTGCACGACGCCGGCGATCGTCACTTCGGTGGGCGCATAGCCAACCATCGACGACAGCAATACGCGGCGCAGCGCGTTGCCGAGCGTGTGGCCGTAGCCACGCTCGAACGGCTCCATCACGACCTTGGCATGGCCGGGAGCGAGTGCCTCGACTTCGATAATACGGGGTTTCAACAGGCTGTTTTGCATGAATGAATGTCCTTTTCAATACCCTCGGCTCGTTACACCGATAAGGCTGATGGCATTACAAAGAAACCCGCCCCGTCGGAGACGAGGCGGGCGGGAACTGCGGATTAGCGCGAATACAATTCGACGATCAGCGACTCGTTGACGTCGTTGGCGATTTCGGAGCGGTCCGGCTGCGACTTGAAGGTGCCTTCCATCTTCTTGCCGTCGACGGCGACCCAGCTCGGGAAGCCGCTCTGCTCGGCCAGCGAGAGGGATTCGGCGATACGTGCCTGCTTCTTGGCCTTCTCGCGAACGGCGACGACGTCACCGGCCTTGACGAGGTAGGACGGGATGTTCACGACCTGGCCGTTGACCGTGATGGCCTTGTGGCTGACCAGCTGGCGCGCTTCAGCGCGGGTCGAGCCGAAGCCCATGCGGTAGACGACGTTGTCCAGGCGGGACTCCAGCAGCTTGAGCAGGTTCTCACCGGTGTTGCCCTTGATGCGGTCGGCTTCGGCGAAATAGCGACGGAACTGGCGCTCGAGGATGCCGTAGATGCGCTTGACCTTCTGCTTTTCACGCAGCTGGTTGCCGTAGTCGGAGGTGCGGGCACCCGAAGTGCGGCCGTGCTGACCAGGCTTGGAATCCAGTTTGCACTTGGAATCCAGCGAGCGGCGGGTGCTCTTCAGGAACAGGTCGGTGCCTTCACGGCGGGACAGTTTTGCTTTCGGTCCGATATAACGTGCCACGTTAATTTCCTTATTCAAATGACGCCCCGGCCGCGGAAAGGCCGGCGGGCGCTAGTCTGATCTGCCTGCGGTCAGACGGTGGTCTTAAGAACAAAACCCGCCAAACTGCTGGCGGGCTGCTTTACTGCGAAAAACAGCTGATTGTACGCGAAAGTCGCGAATCAGATACGACGACGCTTCGGCGGACGGCAGCCGTTGTGCGGAACCGGGGTGACGTCCTGGATCACGGTGATCTTGATGCCGAGGTTGTTGAGTGCGCGAACAGCGGACTCGCGACCCGGGCCCGGGCCCTTGATGCGCACTTCCAGGTTCTTCACACCGCATTCCTGCGCAACGCGGCCAGCCGCTTCGGCAGCAACCTGTGCCGCGAACGGGGTGGACTTGCGCGAGCCCTTGAAGCCGGCGCCACCGGAGGTCGCCCACGACAGGGCGTTGCCCTGGCGATCGGTGATGGTGATGATGGTGTTGTTGAACGACGCGTGGATGTGCGCGACGCCTTCGGCGACGTTCTTCTTAACTTTCTTGCGCGCGCGTGCTGCTGCGGCGTTATTCGGGGCTTTTGCCATGATGATTTCCTTGAATCCGACTGCTGCTCAGACGAGCGGGATTATTTCTTCAGCGACTGGGCTGCCTTGCGCGGGCCCTTGCGGGTACGAGCATTGGTGCGGGTACGCTGACCGCGGACCGGCAGGCCCTTGCGATGACGCAGGCCGCGATAGGAACCAAGGTCCATCAGGCGCTTGATGCTCATCGACACTTCACGACGCAGGTCACCCTCGACCACGAACTTGCCGATCGCGTCGCGCAGGCGCTCGAGCTCGCTGTCGTCGAGATCCTTGACTTTCTTGTTGGTCGGCACACCGGTCTGCTCGCAGATCAGCTTGGAGCGCGACAGGCCGATGCCATAGATGGCGGTCAGGCCGATAACAGTGTGTTGGTGGTTGGGGATGTTGACCCCTGCAATACGTGCCATTCGTTATTCCTCGATCAATAACGTTAATTAACCCTGGCGCTGCTTATGGCGCGGTTCGGTGCAAATGACGCGAACGACACCCTTGCGCTTGATGATCTTGCAGTTGCGGCAGATCCGCTTGACTGATGCGAGCACTTTCATGTTTGCCCTCTTTCTTCCAGTTCTAGTTACTCTTACTTGGTTCGGAACACGATGCGTGCCCGGCTCAAATCATAGGGTGTCAATTCCACCGTCACTTTATCCCCGGGGAGGATACGGATGTAATTCATCCGCATCTTCCCCGAGATGTGTCCGAGAACCACATGCCCGTTTTCCAGCTTGACTCGAAATGTTGCATTGGGAAGATTTTCCAGGATCTCCCCCTGCATCTGAATTACGTCGTCTTTTGCCATTCGTTCCGCTCGTTATCCTGGGTGCCGATCGCTTCAGCGCATCGGGATGCCGCCCTTGAAATTCGCCTTGCGAAGCAGTGACTCGTACTGCTGCGACATCACATAGTTCTGAACCTGCGCCATGAAGTCCATCGTCACGACAACGATGATCAGCAGCGACGTGCCACCGAAGTAGAACGGCACCTGCCAGCGCGCGATCAGGAACTCGGGCAACAGGCACACCAGCGTGATATACAGCGCGCCGACCAAGGTCAGACGCATCAGAATCTTGTCGATGTACCGCGCCGTCTGCTCACCCGGGCGGATACCCGGAACGAACGCGCCGCTCTTCTTCAGGTTGTCCGCGGTCTCCTTGCTGTTGAACACCAGTGCGGTGTAGAAGAAGCAGAAGAACACGATGGCAACCGCATACAACAGGGCATGGATCGGCTCGCCCGGCGCCAGCGACGCAGCCAGGTCCTTCAGGAAGCGTACGAAACCATTGGTTGCGTCGCCCGAAGTGAACCAGCTCGTGATCGTCGCCGGAAACAGGATGATCGACGATGCGAAGATCGGCGGAATCACGCCTGCCATGTTCAGCTTCAGCGGCAGGTGACTGCTTTGCCCGCCGTAGATC
Source organism: Noviherbaspirillum aridicola (assembly GCF_019656455.1). Taxonomy (GTDB): domain Bacteria; phylum Pseudomonadota; class Gammaproteobacteria; order Burkholderiales; family Burkholderiaceae_D; genus Noviherbaspirillum; species Noviherbaspirillum aridicola. The sequence goes on along the minus strand of NZ_BPMK01000017.1, from coordinate 10,566 downwards.
TTGTTGCCGACCTGGCGCTTTGCATAATTCACGAGGATCTTGCGCTGGCCGCGTTCGATGAACACCACCAGGTAAGTCACGGCAGCCACGATCACGCAGATCAGGATCGCCGACAGCGCGCTCATCGACCCGGTACGAACCAGCTCGAACAGACCGCCGAGGGCGCTCGGCAGACCTGCCGCGATACCCGCGAAGATGATGATCGAGATGCCGTTGCCCAGACCGCGCTCGGTGATCTGCTCACCCAGCCACATCAGGAACATCGTGCCGGTCACCAGCGTCACCACCGTCGTGAAACGGAATGCGAGACCCGGATCGATCACCAGCCCCGGCTGCGATTCCAGAGCCACTGCGATACCCAGGCCCTGGAACAGCGCCAGCACCAGCGTACCGTAGCGGGTGTACTGGGTGATCTTGCGCCGTCCCGCCTCGCCTTCCTTCTTGATCGCTTCCAGCTGCGGCGAAACCACCGTCAGCAGCTGCATGATGATCGATGCCGAGATGTACGGCATGATCCCCAGTGCGAAGATCGTGAAGCGAGACAGGGCACCGCCGGAGAACATGTTGAACATGCCCAGGATGCCGCCCTGGTTCTGGCGGAACAGCTCAGCCAGCTGATCAGGGTCGATACCCGGAACCGGGATATGCGCGCCGATGCGGTAAACCACCAGCGCAGCAAGCAGGAACCACAGGCGGCCCCACGGAAAACCGCTTGCTGCACTCTTGGCAAGTTGCGGTGAAGTCGCCAATTAACGCTCCGAACGAACCGGTTGCTTAAGCAACCGAACCACCTGCGGCTTCGATGGCAGCCTTGGCGCCCTTGGTCGCAACCAGGCCCTTGACCGTCACCTTCTTGCTGATTTCGCCAGCCTTGATGATGCGCACGCTGCGTGCCAGCTCGGGCACCAGACCAGCCTGCTTCAGGGCCAGCATGTCGATCTCTTCGACCGGCAGGTTTGCCAGGTCGCCCAGACGGACTTCAGCCTTGAACGGCGTTGCCAGCGACTTGAAGCCACGCTTGGGCAGACGGCGCTGCAGCGGCATCTGGCCGCCTTCGAAACCGACCTTGTGGAAGCCGCCGGAACGGGACTTCTGGCCCTTGTGACCGCGACCCGCGGTCTTGCCCAGGCCGGAGCCGATACCGCGGCCCACGCGACGCTTCGCATGCTTGGCGCCTTCTGCCGGGCGGATAGTGTTCAATTCCATGTTCTACTCCGTATCGATCGCAAGCGCTAGGCTTACTCGACAACCTTAACGAGATACGCAACCTTGTTGATCATGCCGCGGATCGCCGGCGTGTCCTGGAGCTCGGAAACCGAGTTCACACGACGCAGACCGAGACCGCGAACGGTGGCGCGGTGGTCCTGGCGGGTGCCGATCAGGCCCTTCACCAGTTTCACTTTGATTGTGTTTGCCATGCTGATCACCTCAACCGAGAATTTCTTCGACCGACTTGCCGCGCTTGGCAGCAATTTCGGACGGGGTGTTCATCTTCGACAGGCCGTCGAGCGTTGCGCGGACCATGTTGTACGGGTTGGTCGAGCCGTAGGACTTGGCCACCACGTTGGTCACACCCATCACTTCGAAAATCGCGCGCATCGGACCGCCGGCGATCACGCCGGTACCATCCTTGGCCGGCGAAATCATGACCTTGGACGCGCCATGCTGGCCGGTCACGGTGTGCTGCAGCGTGCCGTTCTTGAGCGACACCTTGATCATCTTGCGGCGGGCTTCTTCCATCGCCTTCTGCACGGCCACCGGCACTTCCTTCGACTTGCCCTTGCCCATGCCGATGCGGCCATCGCCATCACCGACCACGGTCAGCGCGGCGAAACCCATGATCCGGCCACCCTTGACCACCTTGGTCACACGGTTGACCGCAATCATCTTCTCGCGCATGCCGTCGTCGCGTTCTTCGCCTTGTTGCGGCTTACCTTGCATTTTTGCCATGACAATTCTTCCTTAGAACTTCAGACCGGCTTCACGCGCAGCGTCTGCCACCGCCTTCACACGGCCGTGGTAACGGAAACCGGAACGGTCGAACGCGACTTCGGAGATGCCGGCCTTGAGAGCCTTCTCCGCAACGCGCTTGCCAACCAGCGCGGCAGCAGCGACGTTGCCGCCCTTGCCCGACTTGTCGGCCAGTTCCTTGCGCACTTCCGCTTCGACGGTCGATGCGGAGGCCAGGATCTTCGCGTCCGGGCCGATGATGTTCGCGTAGATGTGCAGGTTGGTACGGTGCACCGCGAGGCGGACCACCTTCAGCTCTGCGATCTTGGCGCGAGTTTGCGTTGCACGACGCAGACGGGATTGTTTCTTGTCCATCGTCAGCCCCTTTATTTCTTCTTGGTTTCTTTGATGACCACCACTTCGTCCGAGTAGCGGACGCCCTTGCCCTTGTAGGGCTCGGGTTCGCGGTAGGCGCGGATTTCAGCAGCAGTCTGACCGACTTTCTGCTTGTCGGCGCCCGAGATCACGATCTCGGTCTGGCTCGGGGTAGCGCACTTGACGCCCGCAGGCATCTTGTGCACGACCGGGTGCGAGTAACCGAGGGACAGGTTCAGGGTGTCGCCCTGCGCCTGGGCACGGAAGCCCACGCCAACCAGCGACAGCTTGCGCTCGAAGCCCTTGGTCACGCCGGTGACCATGTTGTTCACCAGTGCGCGCAGGGTACCCGACATCGCATTGGCTTCACGGGAATCGTTAGCCGGCGTGAACAGCAGCGTATTGTTTTCGTTCACAACTTTGACCAGGCCGTTGAGCGGCATGGACAGGGTACCCTGGGGTCCCTTGACAGTGATCCTGTCAGCGGTGATCGTGACTTCCACTCCAGCCGGAAGCGCGATCGGCATCTTACCTACACGAGACATCTTGCACTCCTTAGGCCACGTAGCAAATCACTTCGCCACCGACACCGGTTGCGCGCGCTTTGCGGTCGGTCATCACACCCTTGGGGGTGGACACGATTGCCACACCAAGGCCGTTCATCACGTTCGGGATATCGTTCTTGCCCTTGTAGATGCGCAGGCCCGGACGGGACACGCGCTCCAGGCGCTCGATTACCGGACGGCCGGCGTAGTACTTCAGGCCGATCTTCAGTTCGGCCTTGCCTTCGGCTTCGGAGACTGCGAAATCTTCAATGTAACCCTCGTCCTTGAGGACGTTGGCAATCGCAACCTTGACTTTCGACGACGGCATCACGACGCTCGTCTTCTGCACGCCCTGGGCATTGCGAATGCGGGTCAGCATGTCGGCGATAGGATCGCTCATACTCATACTGTGTTCTCCTATTACCAGCTAGCTTTGGTTACACCCGGGATCTCGCCGCGCATGGCGATTTCACGGATCTTGGTACGGGCCAGACCGAACTTGCGGAAAGTGCCACGGGGACGACCGGTCATCGAGCAGCGATTACGCTGACGAGTCGGATTGGCGTTGCGCGGCAGCGCCTGCAGCTTCAGGCGCGCTTCGTAGCGCTCTTCTTCCGATTTCGATTGGTCGTCGATGATTGCCTTCAACTCGGCACGCTTGCCGGCGTACTTCTTCACCAGGTCTGCGCGCTTTTGTTCACGGTTAATCAGTGCCAGTTTTGCCATGGCAGCCTCAGTTTCTGAACGGGAATTTAAATGCGGCGAGGAGTGCTTTCGCCTCATCGTCGGTCTTGGCGGTCGTGGTGATGCTGATGTTCATGCCACGGAGCGCGTCGATCTTGTCGTACTCGATTTCCGGGAAGATGATCTGCTCTTTGACGCCCATGTTGTAGTTGCCACGGCCATCGAATGCACGACCGGACACGCCACGGAAGTCACGCACGCGCGGCAGCGCGACGGTGATCAGACGATCCAGGAATTCGTACATGCGGGCGCCACGCAGGGTCACCATGCAGCCGATCGGATAGTCTTCGCGGATCTTGAAACCGGCGATTGCCTTGCGAGCCTTGGTCACGACCGGCTTCTGGCCGGCGATCTTGGTCATGTCGCCGACGGCGTGGTCGATGATCTTCTTGTCAGCGACCGCTTCCGACAGACCCATGTTCAGCGTGATCTTGGTCAGACGCGGCACTTCCATCACCGACTTGTAGCCGAACTTGGAGGTCAGCTCGGCGACGACCTTATCTTTGTAAAATTGTTGGAGACGGGCCATGATGCTTACACCTTAACGACTTCGCCGTTGGACTTGTAGACGCGCACCTTCTTGCCGTCGACAATCTTGACGCCCACGCGATCTGCCTTGCCGGTAGCGGCATTGAACAGCGCGACGTTGGACACGTGGATGGGCATCGCCTTGTCGACGATACCGCCGGTAGCACCGGTCATCGGGTTCGGCCGCACGGTCTTCTTGGCGACATTGATACCCTCAACCACGACGTGCTCGGCGTCGACGCGCTGCTTGACCACACCGCGCTTGCCCTTGTCTTTACCGGTCAGGACGATGACTTCGTCGTTTTTCCGAATCTTATCCATCACGACTCCTTACAGAACTTCAGGCGCGAGCGAGACGATCTTCATGAAACGCTCGGTGCGCAGCTCGCGGGTGACCGGCCCGAAGATACGGGTGCCGATCGGCTCGAGCTTGTTATTCAGCAGAACGGCGGCGTTGCCGTCGAACTTGACGAGCGAGCCATCCTGGCGACGCACGCCCTTGGCGGTACGCACCACCACGGCGTTGTAGATTTCGCCCTTCTTCACACGACCGCGCGGCGCAGCGTCTTTCACAGTGACCTTGATGATGTCGCCGATGCTGGCGTAACGGCGCTTGGAACCGCCAAGCACCTTAATGCACAGGACTTCACGCGCACCCGTGTTGTCGGCTACCTCGAGCCGGCTTTCAGTTTGAATCATAGTATTTTCTTTCCCAACTTAATCCGCTCATCCGCCTAATGCGGGCCCGCGGTCAGTCTTGGTCCTGTCAGCCGACTTAGAGCTAAGCCACGCCGATTAGGTGGACGGTTACAAAACTACTTGGAGCGCCTGACTGCTGCGCAATCTTTTCGAACTGCAGGGTACTGCAAACGAGATTCCCGCAAAATGGCTTTGCGGGAACCAAGCCCGGCATTATGTCACCACAAGGCCGGGCACGCAACTACTATTTTCGATCTTCAGACGACCTGGGCGACCTGCACCACGCGGGTGACGGTCCATGCCTTGGTCTTGGAGATCGGACGACCTTCCTGGATCTCGACGGTGTCGCCTTCCTTGGCCTGATTGGCTTCGTCATGCGCGTGATACTTGTTCGAGCGGATGACGATCTTGCCGTACAGCGGATGCTTGACGCGACGCTCGACCAGAACGGTCACGGTCTTGTCCATCTTGTCGGAGACCACCTTGCCGACCAGGGTGCGCTTGAGCGACTGTTTCACTTGATCGTTCATTATTTGGCGTCCTTCTGGTTCATGACGGTCTTCACGCGCGCGATGTCGCGGCGTACCTTCTTCAGCTGCGCGGTGTTGTTCAGCTGCTGCGTTGCGATCTGCATGCGCAGGCTGAATTGGGCCTTGAGCAGCTCGTTGAGCTCTTTCTGCAGAGCGTCCTGGTCCTTGCCGCGGAGTTCAGATGCTTTCATGTTTCACTCCTGTTATTGACCGACTTGGCGGAGCACGAACGTGGTCGCCAGCGGCAGTTTGGCGGCGGCCAGGCGGAACGCCTCGCGTGCAAGCGCCTCGTCGACACCGTCCATCTCGTACAGCACCTTGCCGGGCTGGATTTCGGCGACGTAGTACTCCGGGCTGCCCTTACCGTTACCCATACGAACTTCAGCGGGCTTCTGCGAAATCGGCTTGTCCGGGAAGATACGGATCCAGATGCGGCCGCCACGCTTGATGTGACGGGTCATGGCACGACGTGCCGCTTCGATCTGGCGCGCCGTGATACGGCCGCGGCCGACAGCCTTCAGGCCGTACTCGCCGAACGACACACCGGTGCCGCGCTCGTGCGAGATGCCCTTGTTGCGGCCCTTCTGTTCCTTGCGATATTTTCTGCGTGCGGGTTGCAGCATGATTATTCTCCTGCTTTCTCAGCCGGCGCACCGCTCTTGGGAGCGGAGGCACGAACGCGCTTGGCACCCGGTGCCCCTGCACCTTCGGCGCCACGGGGACGCGGACGGCCGCCCGGCTTGCCATCGTCGCGGCGCGGGCCGCGGCGCTTCTTGTCTTCCTCGGCCGGTGCCTCGATGGTCGGCGCTTCGCCGCTGGCGAGGCGATCGCCCTTGTAGACCCAGACCTTGATGCCGATGATGCCGTAGGTCGTTTCGGCTTCGCTGAAACCGTAGTCGATGTCGGCGCGCAGGGTGTGCAGCGGCACGCGACCTTCGCGATACCACTCCTTGCGGGCGATTTCGATACCGTTCAGACGGCCCGACGACATGATCTTGATGCCCTGGGCACCGAGACGCATCGCGTTCTGCATCGCGCGCTTCATGGCACGGCGGAACATGATCCGCTTTTCCAGCTGCTGAGCGATCGAGTCGGCGATCAGCTGCGCATCGACTTCCGGCTTGCGGATTTCTTCGATGTTGACGTGCACGGGCACGCCCATCAGCTTGGTCAGCTCGGACTTCAGGACTTCGATGTCCTCGCCCTTCTTGCCGATCACAACGCCCGGACGGGAGCTGTAGATCGTGATGCGGGCGTTCTTGGCCGGACGCTCGATCAGGATGCGGCCCACCGAGGCGTTCTTCAGTTTCTTCTTCAGGTAGGTGCGAACGTTGAGGTCTTCGTTCAGCATGGAGGCAAAATTGGTGTTGCCTGCATACCAGCGCGAGCCCCAGTTACGCGTCACCGAAAGACGGAAACCGGTCGGATGAATTTTCTGTCCCATCGTGACTCCTTAGTTACCGACAGTCACGTAGATGTGACAGGTTTGCTTCGAGAAGCGATCACCACGGCCCTTGGCACGCGCGATGAAGCGCTTGAGGACCGCACCTTTTTCGACGTAGATCGTCTTGACTTTCAGTTCGTCGATATCCGCGCCATCATTGTGTTCGGCGTTCGCAATTGCGGACTCCAGAACCTGCTTGATGATGACCGCGCCCTTTTTCGGGCTGAAGGCCAGGATATTCAACGCCTGATCAACTTTTTTACCGCGGATCAGGTCGGCGACCAGACGGCCTTTCTGGGCCGACAGGCGTGCGCCACGCAGGGAAGCTTTAGTTTCCATATCGGACCTTATTTCTTAGCCTTCTTGTCAGCGGCGTGACCCTTGAACGTGCGGGTCAGCGCGAATTCGCCGAGCTTGTGACCAACCATGTTCTCGGATACATAAACCGGCACGTGCTGCTTGCCGTTATGCACTGCGATCGTCAGGCCGATGAAGTCCGGCAGGATGGTCGAACGACGGGACCAAGTCTTGATAGGCTTCTTGTCCTTCGTTGCTTGCGCAGCTTCGACCTTTTTCACCAGGTGGGCGTCACAGAACGGCCCTTTTTTCAATGAACGTGTCATGTGTTACCCCTTATTTCTTGCCACGGCGCGAGACGATCATCGAAGTCGTGCGCTTGTTGCTACGCGTCTTCTTGCCCTTGGTCTGCTGGCCCCACGGCGACACCGGGTGACGGCCTGCAGCGGTGCGGCCTTCACCACCACCGTGCGGGTGGTCGATCGGGTTCATCACGACACCGCGGACGGTCGGACGCACGCCGCGCCAACGCATTGCACCGGCCTTGCCGATCTTGCGCAGGTTGTGCTCGCCGTTGCCGACTTCGCCGATGGTGGCGCGGCACTCGATGTGCACGCGACGCACTTCGCCGGAACGCAGGCGGACCTGAGCGTAGGTGCCTTCGCGTGCCATCAGCACAACGCCGGCGCCCGCGGTACGGGCCATCTGGGCGCCCTTGCCGGGCAGCATTTCGACGCAGTGCATCGTGGTACCGACCGGGATATTGCGGATCGGGAGGCAGTTGCCGGCCTTGATCGGCGCTTCCGAGCCGTTCATGACCTGGTCGCCGACAGCGATACCCTTCGGAGCGATGATGTACTGACGCTCACCGTCCGCGTAGCACAGCAGTGCGATGTGCGCGGTGCGGTTCGGGTCGTATTCGATACGCTCGACCTTGGCGGGGATGCCATCCTTGTTGCGACGGAAGTCGACAACGCGGTAGTGCTGCTTGTGACCGCCACCGATATGACGGGTGGTGATGTGGCCGTTGTTGTTACGACCGGCGGTCTTGGACTTCTTTTCGACGAGCGAGGCGAGCGGACGGCCCTTGTACAGGTCGGGGTTGACGACCTTGACCATGCCGCGGCGGCCTGCCGACGTCGGTTTCATTTTCACGAGTGCCATTATTTAGCCTCCTCGGTGAAGTTGATTTCCTGACCCGGCTTCAGGCAGACATATGCCTGGCGGGTGTGGTTGCGGCGACCGATGAAACGACCGGCACGCTTCTGCTTGCCCTGACGGTTCACGACCTGCACGGAATCCACCTGCACCTTGAACAGCAACTCGACAGCCGCTTTGATTTCCGGCTTGGTTGCGTCCGGGGCGACGCGGAAAACAACTTGCTCGTTTTTCTCAGCGACGAAGGTGGCCTTCTCCGAAATCACCGGAGCCAGCAGCACTTTCATCAGACGCTCTTCGCTATGCTTCACGGTCGCGCTCATGCCAGCATCTCCTCAATCTTGGCCAATGCCGGCTTGGTGATCAGGACCTTCTTGTAGAACACCAGGGACACGGGATCGGCATGACGCGGCTCGACGATCAGCACGTTCGGCAGATTGCGCGAAGCGAGCAGCAGGTTTTCGTCGACGTTGTCGGTAATAACCAGCACGGAGTCCAGGCCCATGCCCTTCAGCTTTTGCGCCAGCAGCTTGGTCTTCGGCGCTTCGACCGACAGGTTCTCGACGACCGACAGGCGGCCTTCGCGAGCGAGCTGGGAGAGGATCGAGCAGACACCTGCGCGATACATCTTCTTGTTCAGCTTGTGCGAGAAGTTTTCGTCGGGGCTGTTCGGGAAGATGCGACCGCCTCCGCGCCACAGCGGGGAGGAGGACATACCTGCACGAGCGCGGCCGGTGCCCTTCTGGCGCCACGGCTTCTTGGTCGTGTGGCTGACTTCTTCACGGTCCTTCTGCTTGCGGTTGCCGCTGCGAGCATTCGCCTGATAGGCGACGACGACCTGGTGGATCAGCGCTTCGTTGTAGTCGCGGCCGAAAATCGTATCCGGCGCTGCGACGTTGGAAGCAGCTTGACCTTGTTCATTCAGGAGCTGGAGTTCCATCGATTACGCTCCCTTCTTTGCTTTGACTTTGACTGCGGGACGAACGATGACTTGACCGTTCTTTGCACCCGGCACTGCGCCCTTGACCAGGATCAGCTGACGCTCTGCGTCGATGCGGGCGATCTCCAGGTTCTGGACGGTGGTGGTGACGTCACCGAGGTGACCGGTCATGCGCTTACCCGGGAACACGCGACCCGGATCCTGCGCCATACCGATGGAGCCAGGAACGTTGTGGGAACGGGAGTTACCGTGGGTTGCACGGCCGGAGCCGAAGTTGTAACGCTTGATCGTACCGGCATAGCCCTTACCGATGGACACGCCCTGCACGTCCACTTTCTGGCCTGCTTCGAAGATGCTGACAGCGATGGTGTCGCCAGCCTTCAGTTCGGCTGCTTTCGCTGCCTCGATACGGAATTCCTTGAGGACGGTACCAGCTTCCACACCCGCCTTGGCGAGGTGACCGGCTGCCGCTTTGTTGACGCGGGAAGCACGGCGCTGACCGTAGGTGACCTGAACAGCAGTATAGCCGTCGGTTTCGTCAGTTTTGATTTGCGTCACGCGGTTGTTCGACACGTCGAGCACGGTAACGGGGATCGTATCGCCGTCATCCGTGTAGATGCGCATCATGCCAACCTTGCGACCAACAAGGCCGAGGGTCATTGTTTTCTCCATTCCCGCCTGCGATTGGGCGGGGCTGATGTTTGTACTACAAAAACGTACTGGCACGGACTTTCCGTGCCAGTACCGAAGCCGAGCATTATAACCCGCGTTTTTTCACACCACAACCACTAATCGCTTGAGTTGTGGTATGTGCAGGGTCACGATGCGGTGATTACTGCAGCTTGATCTCGACGTCGACGCCGGCCGGCAGGTCCAGCTTCATCAGCGCGTCGACCGTCTTGTCGGTCGGGTCGACGATGTCCATCAGACGCTGGTGGGTGCGGATCTCGAACTGGTCGCGCGAGGTCTTGTTGACGTGCGGGGAACGCAGGATGTCGAAACGCTGGATGCGGGTGGGCAGCGGAACCGGGCCCTTGACGACTGCACCGGTGCGCTTGGCGGTCTCGACGATTTCCAGTGCGGACTGGTCGATCAGGCGATAGTCGAATGCCTTGAGGCGGATACGGATTTTCTGGTTTTGCATGCTAATTCCTTAAAAAGAGCGAGCCGCGGACGGGGTGCGCCCGCGGCGATTTCAGTCAAAGAGCGACAGAGTGATCCGTGCGCGAATTACTCGATGATCTTGGCAACGACGCCGGCGCCGACGGTACGGCCGCCTTCGCGGATGGCGAAGCGCAGACCTTCTTCCATCGCGATCGGGTTGATCAGCTTGACCGTGATCGAGACGTTATCGCC
>NZ_BPMK01000016.1 GCF_019656455.1 Noviherbaspirillum aridicola | reverse complement strand
TCAATCGGGCATTCTTATGGATGTTCATTCGGTTGGCTTCTTTGAGAACTGGGGGTTTGGCGATTTCCAGTTTCTCAAATCCAATCCGAATGAACCAGAACAACCTATTGAAACATCACAGCTAGGCATGGCGAACCACGCCGGCCCGTCGTGCTCCAACGGCTATCACTTCCTGCCACCGCCTCCACGATGAAAACGTCACTTGCCCTGATCGCGACCGTCCTCTTCGCCGCCTCCGCGGCGGCCGCCGACGACACGCGGAAATCCCCCGCCGCCGCAAAACAGCCGGGTGCCGCCACCTCCGACGGCAAGCCGCAAGGCAAACCGCAAAAGCGGGCCGAGAGTTCGGGCGACCGGCCCGACCTGAAGGAAGGCGCCATCGGTGCCGGCGGCAAGCCGGTCGACAAGGCGGCCTCGGGCAGCGCCGCCGGCGAAACCGGCGGCCCGGCGGCGACGAAGGGACATACCGGCAGCACGACCAACACCTCGAACAGCCCGGGGAAATAGCCGGCGAGGGCAATCAGGCGGGCGGCGCACGCGGAAAAGGTTTACCATCCTCGCCTTGCCCACAGGACCCGCCATGATCATCAGTCGAGAAATCTACGAAGCCGCCTTGCTCATCAGCCGCCAGCCCACCGTCTATGTGCACGGCCTGCCGGCGCACCAGAAGGCGATCGACGCCGGCGTCGCCTGCGTCAACGGCAAGCTCATCGAACTCACGCACAAGGGCGAAGAGGTGATCAGGCTCTGAAGCCGCCGCGAGGCTAGCCGTAGACGATCTCGTCGAACAGCCCCACTTGCACGATGCAGTCGGCCGCCTCGGCGTCGATGTCCGTCGGATCGCCCTCTTCCACCGCCGCGAGGATGATCGCCCGGATCGCGGGCGCCACCTCCGCTTCTTCATTGGCGATGCGCTCTATCGCATCGGCCACGCCCTGCAGGTCCAGCGTGCCGCCCTGCGCCGGATCGTCCTGCGCGAGAAAGCTCACCGCCTGGTACTCGATGTCCTCGCGCTCGTCGCCGTGCACTTCGGCGTCGTCCTCCACATAGTCCGAGACGTCGAAATCGCGCGCGCCGTCCGGTCCGGCGGCATCGCCCTCCGACTCCACGCTGGCGTCCGCCCAGTAGGAGCAGCCTCCCTCGGCCGCCACCTGCAGTACGCGGGACAGAAACTCGTCGCTCAGTTCATACGCCTGGCCGTCGATCGTGATTTGCTTGCTTGAATTCATTGTGGGCCTCACCTTGGATTGCGTATTCCGCCACCCGGCAAGCACGCGCGGGCATCGCTGCTCCCGCCTCGCAAACACGCCTGCCGCGGCGGATTCATCGATACGAGGGCCGGCGTCGGGTTTAGTTCTGTTTCGGGGGCATGAACGCAGCAGGCGCGATGATTGACGCACTTTAAGGCGGCGACGGGTCGGCGCCGCGCCGTCCGCGCCGCCGACTACACTTGAGCCGGGCTGTCGAGGCGCCGGTGCCGCGTGCCCGCTGAAAAAAAGGAGAAAAACATGGTCAACGGCAAGGCAGGCAAGGCGCTGTGCGCGGCCGCCGCATGCATGCTCGCGCTCGGCGGCTGCGGCTCGACGGCGCGCACCGAGAGCGCACAGGCGCCGGTGCGCGCGGCGCCCACACCCGTCGTGCAGCAACCCGCCACAGCCACCACTGCCACGGCGCCGGGCGTTGCATCCGGCAAGACGCTGGTGCAATGGCTGGGGCAGGCGGCGACCCGCATCATCACCCCGGGCGGCAAGGTCATCGTCATCGATCCGTGGCTCACCACCAATCCCCGCACGCCGGAGGGATTCCGCCACGTGCATTCACTCGGCAAGGTGGACCTCATCCTGGTGACCCATGCCCACATGGATCATTTCGCCGACGCGCCGGCGATGGCCAGGCTGTACAACGCGCCCGTCTACGGCCCGGCCGGCCTGAATCAGTCGATGGTGCATCTCGGCATGCTGCCGAGCGAGCTGTCGCCGCGCTTCAACAAGGGCGGCACCATCTCGCCGCTCGGCCCCGGCATCAGGATCACCGCCACGCATGCCGAGCACAGTTCCGAACTCACCTGGCGCAATCCCGCCACCGGCAAGGATGAGACCCATGTCGGGGGCGAGCCGGTCGGTTTCCTGATCGAACTGGAGAACGGTTTCAAGATCTGGCACATGGGCGACACCGGCCTGTTCGGCGACATGCGGCTCATCGGCGAATACTACAAGCCGGACCTGATCCTGATCCCGATCGGCGGCCACTACGTGATGGACCCGAAGGACGCCGCGGTCGCGACGCGCGACATGATCCGCCCGCGCTATGCGATCCCCATCCATTACGGCACCAATCCGCAGCTCAAGGGAACGCCGGAAGAGTTCGCGCGCGCGATGGGCAATTCGCCGATCGGCATCCTCAACATGAAGCCGGGCGACGCGCTCCAGTTCTGAGCGCGGCCGGCGCGCCCTCATCGCCCTCGCAGGGGGCCGCCGGGCTCCGGCAGCTGCACGACGATTTCGACCACCGGACCGGCGCCGCCCGCCCGGCCGGTGCTGGCCAGCGGCCGCGCCGCCGCCCTGAGCACCTCTATCCGGTCGGCGGGGACGCCACGCTCCACCAGGAACGCGCGCGCCGCGCGCAGCCGCTCGTCCCTGAGCTCGGGCGCGTAGTCCGCCGGTTTTCCATGGTCGAAGGTTTCGCGCAGCTGGATTTTTTCCGCGCGCAGCGCGATCGCCGTCAGCGATTTTTCAGCCTCGGGGCTCAGCCTGAGCGCGTTCGCGCCGCTGCGGAACATCACGCGGAACGCGAGCGCCTCGCGGTCGCCGATGCGCGCGGAATTGAGCGCGAGTTCATCCTGCTGGCTGCCCGGCAGGGAGACGCTCTGCGACGGCGCGGCCGGCTGCACGGGCGCCGCCTGGGCCTGTGCCTGGATCTGCTCCTGAGCCTGCGCCTGGACGGGCGCCTGCGGCTGGGGCTGGGCCGGCGCCGCATTCTGCACAGGACGGCCGGCGCAGCCGCAGAGCAGTCCCGCGGCGAGCACGGCGGACAGCGTGTTCGTCCTCATGTCTTGGTCTCTTCATTGTCGGTTGGACCTGCACGCTACCATTTTCCGGGCGGCGCGGAGCGGAAGCTGCGCAAACCGGGTGCGCGGATCAGTCGGACGGCATGATCGACGCATGGTCCGGCAGCGCGCGGAGGATTCTCCGTTACTTCTCAAGTTCGGCGCTACTGGCCCCGTGCTGCCATATGCTCGCCTTGAGGCCTGTACCTGCGGCGTCGGCGGGAAGCCGGGCAGGCTTATGCAAAACCAGGAGGTGTTACAACGAAAAATTCAATGTGCGATGCGGCATGAATGCTTGCCTGGGCAGTGGCGCGCATGAAACCATTAAACTTTGGGAGGCTGCCAGTCTCCGCTTCTTGCCGACCGATGAACAATCCACCCGTCCGATACCCGCTGGCGATCTTCGACTTCGACGGCACGCTTGCCGACTCCTTTCCCTTCTTCATCGCCAATTTCAACCGGATCGCCGACAGGCATCGGTTCAGCCGCATCCGCGAGGAAGAGATCGAAGCATTGCGCGGCTGCGGGGCGCGCGAACTGATGGCCCGCCTCGGCATCCCGTTCTGGAAGCTGCCGCTCATCGCGCGCAGTTTCATCACCCTGATGAAGGACAACCAGGCCGCCATCTCCCTGTTCGACGGCGTGCCCTCGGCGCTTTCCTGCCTCGCCCGGCGCGATGTGACGCTGGCGCTGGTGTCGTCGAACTCCCATGCCAACGTCACCGGCATACTCGGCCATCACTGCCGGCATTTCCGCTACGTCGATTGCGGCGCGTCGGTCTTCGGCAAGGCGGCGCGCCTGAGAAAGATCCTGCGCACCGCCGGCGTGCCGCCGGGGCAGGCGATCTATATCGGCGACCAGCCGACCGACTGCGAGGCGGCGCACGCGGCGGACATGGCTTTCGGACTGGTGTCCTGGGGTTACGGCTCCGCGCACGCCTTCCGCGGATTCCGCCCGCAGGCGCATTTCGATCAGGTGAAGGACTTGTGCCGGATCGCCGGGTAGCGCCGTCCTGCCGCCCGGCCCGGACGTTCAGTCCTGGCGGACAGCCAGCTCGATGCTGTCCGGCCTGACGTCCTGGAAGGACGCGGCGGACCCGATCTCGAGCGGACGGGCGATGTAATAGCCCTGCAGCTTGTGCACGCCCAGCTCGGACAGCGTGGCCGCCTCGCCCGGGGTTTCCACTCCCTCGGCCACGAGCGAGATCCCGGTCTCCCCGGCGAAGCGCGCGAACGCGGCCGTCAGCGCGCGTCGCGACCTGTCGGTATCGATGTTTCGGGTCAGGCTCATGTCGAGCTTGATCCGGTCGGGGTCCAGGTTGAGGATGTGGCGGAAGCTCGCATAGCCGGCGCCGGCGTCATCCACCGCCACCTGCATCCCCCGCTCGCGCAGCGGCTGCATCAGGCGCCCGAGGTCTTCGTAATGATCGACGAACGCGTGTTCGGTGATTTCCAGCACCACGCGGTTGAGCGCATAGCCGTCGAAGATGCCGGTGAGGGCACCGCTGAGTATGTGTTCCGGCGACATGTTCACCGACACGAAGACATCGTCGCGCAGGCTGTCCAGGCCTTCCAGCGCCCGATGGATGGCGCGTGCCTCGAGTTCGAAACCGAGGCCGACCTCGTGCGCGAGGCTGAACCAGCGATCGGGCGACAGCCGCGGCTCCGCATGAAAGCGCGACAGCGCCTCGAAGCCGATGACGCCGTTTGCCTCCATGTCGAAGATGGGCTGGTAGAGAATGCGGTGACGGTCATCCTGCAAGACTTCGCGGATCTGCGCTTCCTGTCTCCGGTGATCGGCGGCGGCGCGCTCTTCGCTGCTGATCAGGCGCGCGGCGACATCCGCGAAAACCCGCATCATCGCCATGTCGCGCTCGTCGAGCGTGGGGTCGGGGGTATAGCTGAAGCAGCAGAAGGTGCCGTACACCCTGCCGTCGTCGAGCCGCACCGGCACGCTCGCGTGGGCGCCCACCGGCAATGCGTGCGTGACCGGAAGGGCGGCGGTCACTGGGTTCCGCCGCGCGTCGTTGATCAGCTCCGGAATGCGGCCGTCGACGACACGCAGGCAATAGGATTCCTCGAGCGGTCCGCCCGCGCCCGCCTGCACGGGATTGTCGGGACCGGGCGGATCGACTTCGCGGAATACCCGCTGGTCATCGGTGAAGCGCGACACGAAGGCCACGTCCATTCCGAGATGCTGGCGGATCGCCTGGAGAAGTTGTCTGAGCGCTTCATCGGTGTTGTTGCCCGTGTCGGCAACACTGTCGAGAAGCAGGTCGGATAGAGCCATTGTCGCGCGGTTGAAAGTGACGCAACTCAGAGAAAGCCCCGCCGCAAAGGTTCCTGCCTCTTTGCCGGCCGACCTACCGGCACGTCAGCGCCTGCTGCGCGCGAGTTCCTGGCTCTCCTGATGGATGAAGACGCGATTCTCTTCGCTCGAGAGGGCGTGGGTCAGGAAGATGGAATTGGCGTCCGCGGGTATTGCATGTCCGCAGTGCGGGCAGCGGATGATGCCGGCCGGCGTCGACAGGCTGAGGGTGGCGTCATAGCGATGCACGCGGAATGGCAGTCGGCAGTCTTCGTTCGAGCATCTGCGTGAAAGGCTAGGCATCGCGCTTCCCCCCGGTATGCGTGATGCGTCGAAATTACCATGCTGCCGGCATGGCGATCAAGGCGAGCGCATGCCGAATTCCCGCCGATTGCGTTGCCCCTGATAAAGAGGTGCACGAAGTCACACGTCGTCCGATGACAACGTCGTGACATTCACTTTTGCAACACGGCGTCCGGCATGCGTTTCGCTTGCCATCGTCCTGCCATCAGACCTGAAAGGATTCGCATGGAAAGCATCAAGGCACGCATCAGCGGACAGGGCGTGGACAGCTCGGTCGAGTTCACGGTGGAAGAAGCGATATCGCAGTACCAGGGCACGAAACCATGGCGCGAGCTGAGCGAGAGCGAGGTGGCGCAGGCGCTCAAGGATTACGCGCAATCGCTGTACGCGCGGCAGAACGGCATGGCGGGCGGCAACCTGGATGTCAGGCTGGAAGGCGGCACCCTGTCCGGCGTGCCCCAGAAGGATATCTAGAAGAGCGTCTGCTGCGGGCTGGTGAGCCGCGTGAAGGCATCGCCGAGAAACGGCAGTATCGCGTCCGCGACCGGCTGCAGCTGGCGCGTCAGATAGTGCTCGTAGTCGATCGGCGAGCGCAGCGCTTCCATCGGCTCGGGCCCGGCCACGGTGATCACGTAGCGGATCCATCCGCCGTCCTGGTATTGCAGCGGACGCCCCTGGCGCCGGTTGTACTCGTCGGCGATGCGCGCCGCGCGCACATGCGGCGGCACGTTGCGCTGGTATTCGTCCAGCTCGCGCCGCAGTCGCTTGCGATAGACGAGCAGCTCATCGAGTTCGCCGGACAGCGTGCGCCGCACATAATCGCGCACGTATTCCTCGTAGGGCTCACCGCGGAAGATGCGCAGGTAAAGCTCCTGCTGAAACCGCTGCGCAAGCGGCGACCAGTCGGTGCGCACCGTCTCCATGCCCCGGAACACGAGTTCGTCCGAACCGTCGGCCTTGCGCACCAGGCCCGCATAGCGCTTCTTGCTGCCCTGGTCCGAGCCGCGGATGGTGGGCATCAGGAAGCGCCGGTAATGCGTGTCGAATTCCAGTTCGAGCGCGCTCTCGAGTCCGAACTCGCGCCGCAGGTGCTCTTGCCAGAAGCGGTTCACATGCCCGACCAGTTCGGCGCCGATCGCGAGCGCCTCCTGTTCATCGTGCGCCCGCCCCAGCCAGACGAAAGTGGAATCCGTGTCGCCGTAGATCACCGGGTAGCCGCGCGCCTCGATCAGCTCGCGCGTGCGATGCATGATCTCGTGGCCGCGCAGCGTGATCGAGGACGCGAGCCGCGGATCGAAGAAGCGGCAGCCGCCGGAACCGAGCACGCCGTAGAACGCGTTCATGATGATCTTGAGCGCCTGCGACAGCGCCTGGTTGCCCTCGCGCTTGGCGGCTTCCCGCCCCTGCCAGATCTGCCGCACGATGGCGGGCAAGCAGTGGCGGTGCCGGGAAAAGCGCGCGCCGCGAAAGCCCGGCACGCTGGCGTCGGGACCGGCGCCGCCGCCTTCGACCAGCCCCACGGGATCGATCAGGAAGGTGCGGATGATGGACGGATAGAGGCTCTTGTAGTCGAGCACGAGCACCGAGTCATACAGGCCGGAGCGCGAGTCCATCACGAAGCCGCCCGGACTGCTCTCGCCCTGGACGTCGCCGAGATTGGGCGCGACATAACCCTGGCGGTGCATCATCGGAATGTAGAGATGCTCGAAGGCGGCCACCGAGCCGCCGCTTCGGTCGGCCGCCAGCCCGGTCACGCTCGCGCGCTCCAGCAGGAAGTCGAGCAGGCCGGTCTTGTCGAAGATGCGCGTCACCAGTTCGCAGTCCTTGAGGTTGTAGCGCGCGAGCGCCGGCTTGTCCTCGGCGAAGCGGCGGTCGATCTCGGCCATGCGCTGGTAGGGATTGTCGATGGCCTTGCCTTCGCCGAGCAGCGCCTGGGCGACGTATTCGAGACTGAACGAGGGGAAGTTCCAGGTGGCCGAGCGCAGCGCCTCGATGCCGTCGATGATCAGGCGGCCGGCCGCCGCCGCGAAGAAGTGCCGGCGGCTGCCGTGCTCGCGCCATTCCAGCTCGGCGCCGCCGCGGCCGAAGCGCAACGGAATGCCCAGCCGCTGGCCGTGACGGCGCAGCACGTTCAGGTCGAACTGCACGAGATTCCAGCCGATCACCGCATCGGGATCATGCGTGTCCAGCCACTCGTTGAGCCGCACCAGCATCTGCGCCGGGCTGTCGCAGTACATGAGATCGAAATCGAGCACGGCATCGCCGCCGTTCGGCGGCCCCAGCATGTATACCTGGCGCTGGCCGCAGCCTTCCAGCGCGATCGAGTACAGGTCGCCGTGCGCGCTGGTTTCGATATCGAGCGAGACGGTACGCAGGCGGGGACGGTAGCCGCCGTCGGGTTTCAGCTGCGGCACCGGCAGCGGAGGAACGGCGCCGGTCGGCGCGGAGAACGACACCGGCGCGGTGATGAAACGCTCCATCAGATAGCGCTCCGGCGGGCGGATGTCGGCTTCGTACACCTCCACGCCGTGCTCGCGGAGCCGCTTTTCCAGACTCAGCAGCCGCCGGTAGTGGGTGCAGTAAAGCCCGAGCACCGGGCGCCGGTGAAAATCCCGGAGATCCAGATCGCGCAGCTCGCAGCCGCGTTCATCACGCAGCACGGCCTGCGCCTGCTCGCGCTGTTCGGCGGGAATGAAGGCGACCGAGGTCTGCGGCGGCAGGCGGACATGGCAGGGACCGTCATCCGTCGCCAGCCAGAACTCGACCTCGGTACCGGCCGCCGTGTCGCGCCAGTGCCGCGTCAGCACGAAACCCCGCCTCGTTTGCATCAAATTACCGCCTCTGTCCACGCTGTTCATGCCGGCGATCCGGCCATGCGACGGATATTAACGGCAATCCATGTCCGTCGCAGTGGACATCCTCAGCGCACGCATAAGGGGTGGAACTGTTGGGGGCGGTCACGGCCCATGGATGGGCAACCCATGTCCGGACAAGAAGCCGCCACTGCGGCGGACCAGCCCGGGGAATTTCGAGGAGTTCGCGGACGCGCCGGCGGACTCAGTAGTCGCGGTAGTTGTCCGGGTTGAGCGCTTCCCTGGCGCGCGGCATGTTGCCCCGCCGCTTGGTCCAGTTGTAATCCGCCCCGGGGTCGGCGGCGCCCGGCTTGCCCACCGAATTCGGATTCTCCGAACACATCGTGATGAAGGCGATCGGCCGCGCGCCCTCGCGCTGCGCGGTGCGCAATTCCTCCATGAAGCGCAGCGCCGCGCTCATCTCGCTCTCGCCGAAGGATTGGAATCCGGCTTCGCTCCCATCCTCGGCGGCCTCCAGCCAATACACTACGAACATTGCGTTTCCCTTCGCCTGAACTGAGCGCTTTCCCCGCGTACCGGCGCGCCGGGCGAGGACCGCGGGCAGTGCGCATGCATAAAGCGGGCCGTCGCGACGGCGCTGCGCGCCGGCACCCCGCCCGGCAAAAAAAATGAACCTTTCATCATCGCCCGCGTACTAAGGTCCTTGTTTATTGATTCACTTTTTCTTGATGAACATTTCCTACGCACCCAACCGCCTTCTCGATACGCTGGCCGAGTGGCTGCGCGCCGCCAACGACCGCCAGTTGTCGCGCCTGCTGCAGATTTCGCTGCCCGTGATCCAGGGCATCCGCAGCGGCCGCATTTCGCTCTCGCCCTCGCTGCTCCTGATGATGGCGGAATGCGCCGGCAAGACGGTCGACGAACTGCGCCAGGTACTCGGCGAACGCCGCAGCAAGGCCAGGATGCCGCAGCGCCTCCACCGGCAATTGCGCGCAGCCTGACCCCCCCTTCCACCCTCATCGCGCCGGCGCCGATACCGCCGGCGCGGTCTCCATCCCGCGCCACCCGCCGTGCGCCGCCAGGACGATTGCCGGCACGCCGAGCAAGCCCGCAAGAACGAAGTGTCCGCCGTAGCCGAGCGCGCTGGCCGCGACGCCGCTGAACGCACCGGCCGCGCCGGCCGCCAGCACCTGCAGACAGGCCTGGAAAGTATAGTCGCCGCCTTCATGCCCGGCCCGGCACCTGTCCATCATGACGGCGAAGAGCGCGACCGTGGACATCGCGTCGGCCACCTGCTCGAACAGCGCGACCGCGTACACCGCCTGCACCGGGGCGCCGCCGGCCAGCCATGCCATCGCCGCGATGCCGGCCGCCTGCAGCAGGCCGAACGCCGCGAGCGAGCGGACCGCGCCGAGACGCGCATACACCAGGCCGCCCAGCACCGCGCCGCCGATGCCGGCCGCGCTGCTGACCAGCGTCAGCCGGCCGAGCGCCGCCGACGTCCATCCCTGGTCCACCAGCATCGGCTTGATCATCGGCGAGCCGACCGCGTCGCCCAGCTTGTAGAGCAGCACCACGAGCAGCCAGGCCCCGACGCCCGGACGTGCGAGAAAGCCGCGATAGTGGCGCCACAACAGGGCGGGGCCGGCCGGTTCGTCGAGCGGAGCAAGGCGGGGCAGCCGCCGCTGCTCGGGAAACAGCAGGACCGGGACCGCCATCAGCGCCACCAGGCCCGCCAGCAGTCCGATCGAGGTCCGCCATCCGAGGGGTTCGACGACCAGCAGAAGCAGGCTGCCGCCGACGATCATGCCCGCCTTGTAGCCGCCGACCTGCAGGCTGTTGCCGAGGCCGCGCCAGCGCGCGGGCAGCAAGCGCACCGCCAGGCCGTCGGCCGCGACGTCCTGCGTCGCCGCCGCCAGGTTCAGCAGCAGCAGAAGCCCGAGGAAGACCGGCAGCCAGGGACCGAACAAGGCATCGGGCGGCAGCATCGCAACCGCCGCCAGGCCTGCGAGGACGGCGGCCTGCATCGGCAGGATCCATCCCCGGTGATGGCCGAGCCGCCGGGACGACAGACGGTCGATCCAGGGCGCCCACAGCACCTTGAGCATCCAGGGCAGGGCGATCAGCTTGAGCGCGCCGATGACCGCGAGGTCGACGCCATGCTGGCGCAGCATCACGGGCAGCGCGTGCGCGATCAGGCCCGAGGGCAGTCCCTGGGCGCAGTACAGGGCCGCCAGCAGCAGGATGGTGCCGCCGCGCAGCGCCGGCGCATCGGGTGAAGCAGAGGTGGGTTGTGATGTGGGTCGCATGCTCGTCCTTTACCGGACGCATGTTATCGAATCCGCGGCCGGTGCAGGAAGCATGCGCCGGCCCCGATGCCGCGCATGCGGGTGGTGTCAGCGTCGCGGGTTCTGTCCGGGCTGCACGCCGTTGTTGGTGTTGGCCGTATTGGCGCCGTCGTTGCAGCCGGCGTCGCCGCCCGCGCCCGACTTGCCCTGCGCGGCGTCGCCGCCCTTGACCGTCTTGTTCTTGCCGCTGTCCTTGTCGTTCGCGCCGTCGTTGTAGCCGGTGTCGCCTTTCTGATCCATATCTTTCTCCTGTTTATGGAACGACGCGGGTCGCTGCGCCGCGCAGGGTTGCTCACGGCAGCTTAGACCACGTCGCGCCCGGTATTTATCTGCGCGCGGCGAAGGGTATAAATTCAGTTTCTGCTGAACAGGACATTGGTCAGGCGTATTGCGGTGTCGGTGACGGTTTCGATGGAAGGCCGGTAGCCCTGGTTCACCCAGCTCGATGCCAATTGCAGCACGCCGCCCAGCACCGCGACCTGCAGCATCTCGTCCGCGCCCGGCCCCGTCAGCCCGAGCAGCTCGCCGTTGCTGCGCGCGATGCTGCGCAGGGCGAGTTCGAAGGCCTCGTCCACGGCACGGCTGACGCCCCGGATCTCGACGAGGAAGACGCGGGCCGAATGCGGCTCCCGCTTGAGCGCCGAGAAATAGGCGCCGATCATCGCGCGCGCCCGCTCGCGGCGGCCGCGGATGCCCTGCGCCGCCTCGACGCTCTCTCGGTGCACCGCGTAAGTGACGGCGTTGAAGGCCGCCACCAGCAGCGCTTCGCTGTTGGCGAAGGATTCATAGAAATAGCGTTCGGTCAGGCCGGCGGCTTCGCACACGGCCTTGACCGAGGCATTGCGGAAGCCGCGTTCGCCATAAACGGCGATGGCGGCGGCGATCAGGCTGGCGCGCCGCTGCCTGCGGCGCTCGTCCTGGGTCACGCCGCGGTAGGAACGGGTTGTCGGGGTGCGGGCCATGCCGCTATTTTGACACGACTCCTTGTCAGAACAAAACTGACACGGTACAGTGTCAGAATTCCAATCGAGAACGGCGCAGCCATGTCCATCACTTCCCCACCCGACAGCGAGAACATCATCGATGTGCTCATCGTCGGCGCCGGCCTGTCGGGCATCGGCGCCGCGTGGCATCTGCAGAAGCACTGCCCGCGAAAGCGCTACGCGATCCTGGAAGCGCGGGACGCCATCGGCGGCACCTGGGACCTGTTCCGCTACCCGGGCATACGCTCGGACTCGGACATGTACACGCTGGGCTATGCCTTCAAGCCCTGGACCAATCCCAAGGCCATCGCCGACGGACCGTCGATCCGCGCCTACATCCGCGAGACCGCGGAAGAGGCCGGCATCACGCGTCATATCCGCTTCCGGCAAAAGGTGACCGGCGCGTCCTGGTCCAGCGCCGACGCCTGCTGGACGGTGATCGTCGAAGACCTCGCCGGCGGCGGGCGCTACACGCTGCGTGCCCGCTTCCTCTACAGCTGCAGCGGCTATTACAGCTATGAAGAAGCCTACCGCCCCGACTTCCCCGGCGAGGCCGACTTTCAGGGCAGGCTGGTGCTGCCGCAGTTCTGGCCGGACGACCTGGACTACAGCGGCAAGCGCGTCGTCGTGATCGGCAGCGGCGCCACCGCGGTCACCGTGGTGCCGTCGATGGCCGCGCAGGCGGCGCACGTCACCATGCTGCAGCGCTCGCCGAGCTATGTGGTCACCCGTCCCGGCGAGGACCGCATCGCGCAGGGCCTGCGGCGCATCCTGCCCGCGCGCATCGCCTACAGCCTCACGCGCTGGAAGAACGTACTGGTCGGCATGTTCTTCTTCCGCCTCGCGCGCAAGCGCCCCGAGCCGGTCAAGCGGCACATCGTGAAGCTCGCCGCGAAGCAGCTCGGCGACGGCTACGATGTCGCCACCCATTTCACCCCGGACTACAAGCCCTGGGACCAACGCGTGTGCGCGGTGCCGGACGGCGACCTGTTCCGCGCGATCCGCCGCGGCAAGGTCTCGGTGGTGACCGACCATATCGAGCGCTTTACCCCGGATGGCATCCTGCTGCGCTCGGGCCGCACGCTGGCGGCCGATATCGTGGTGGTCGCCACCGGCCTGCAGCTCAGGGTCCTCGGCGGCGTCGCGCTCACCGTCGACGGCGATCCGGTGCGGCCGAACGAAGCCATGGCCTACAAGGGCATGATGCTCAGCGACGTGCCAAACTTCGCGATGGCCTTCGGCTACACCAACGCCTCGTGGACGCTCAAGGCCGATCTGACCGCGGGCTATGTATGCCGCCTGCTGCAGTACATGGACAGGCACGCCAAGGCGATCGCAGTGCCGCGCCGCGAAGCCGGCGTCGCGCCGCAGCCCTTCCTGAACTTCACCTCGGGCTATGTGCGGCGCGCGCAGAACCTGCTGCCCAGGCAGGGCTCGCGGGCGCCATGGCAGGTGTACCAGAACTATCTGCAGGACCTGCTCACGATCCGCTTCGGCCGCATCGCCGACGGCGTGATGCGTTTCGGCGCAAAAGGAAACCTGCCATGAAGCTCCATGGTCGCGTCGCCGTCGTCACCGGCGCCGGCAGCGGCATCGGCCGCGCGGTCGCGCTGTCGCTGGCGCGCCGCGGCTGCCGCCTGGCGCTGGCCGACATCGACGAACAGGGCCTGCGCCAGACGGGCGAGCAAGTCGGGCGGACCGGCGCCGGTCATTCCCTGCATCGTCTCGACGTGGCGAGCCGGGAACAGGTGCGTGCGCTGCCGGCCGGGGTGCTGGCCGCCCATGGTCGCGTCGACCTGCTGGTGAACAACGCGGGCGTCGCGCTCGGCGGCACCTTCGAACAGGTCAGCGAGGACGACTTCGACTGGCTCATGGAGATCAATTTCCATGGCGTGGTGCGCATGACGCGCGCCTTTCTCCCGCATCTCAGGGCGGGCGACGATGCGCGCGTGGTCAACATCTCCAGCCTCTACGGCCTGATCTCGCCGCCGGGACAGGCCGCCTACTCAGCGAGCAAGTTCGCGGTGCGGGGGTTTTCCAACGCGCTGCGCCACGAGCTGGAAGGATCCCGCGTCGGCGTGACCGTGGTGCACCCGGGCGGCGTGTCCACTTCCATCGCGCGCAGCGCGCGCGTGCCGGCCGGGCTCGATCCGGATGAGGCGCGTCGCCGCAAGGCCCTGTCGGAAAAGCTGCTGCGCATGCCGCCGGAGAAAGCCGGCGAGATCATCGTGCGCGGCATCGAGCGCCGCAAGGCAAGAATACTCGTCGGGACCGATGCGAAGATCGCCGCGCTGATCGAGCGCTTCTTCCCCGTCGCCTACTGGAAGCTGCTGAAAAAGGGCGTACAGCCATGAATATCCTTGTCGCCGCCATCCTCGCGGCGTTGACGCTGATGCTGGCGCTGGCCGCCTTCACCTGGTGGACCGCCAGCCGCGTGCGCGCCGCGCTGCCGCCACAGGGACGCTTCGTCGACGCCGGCGGGATCCGCTTTCATGTGAGCGAAGAGGGAAGCGGCCCCGCGCTGCTGCTGATCCATGGCCTCGCCGGCCAGATGCGGCATTACACCTATGGCGTTGCCAGGCGCCTCGCGGCCGACTACCGGGTGGTCGCGATCGACCGGCCCGGCTCCGGCTACTCTGTACGCGGCGAGGAGACGCCGGCGGACCTGAGCACCCAGGCCGGCGCCATCGCCGCGCTGATCGACACGCTGGGCCTCGGCCGTCCGCTGGTGGTAGGCCATTCGCTCGGCGGCGCGATCGCGCTCACGCTCGCGCTCGAACATCCCGGGCAAGTCGGCGGCCTGGCGCTGATCGCGCCGCTCACGCATCTGCCCGAGGGCGAGCAGCCGCCAGCGGCCTTCCGCGCGCTGACGATCGCCACGCCCTGGCTGCGCAAGCTGTTCGCGTGGACGCTCGCGGTCCCCGGCGCCATCGCCGGCCGGCGCAAGGTACTCGACCAGGTATTCGGCCCGGACCCGGTCCCGCGCGACTTCGGTACCCGGGGCGGCGGCCTGCTGAGTCTCATGCCGAGCCAGTTCATCGCCGCCTCGCGGGACCTGCAGGCGGTACCCGCGCGCCTGCCCGCGATCGTATCCCGCTACGCCGAGCTGCGCGTGCCGGTCGGCGTGCTGTTCGGCCGGCAGGACCGCATCCTCGACTGGAAGATCAACGGCGAGGCCCTCGCTGCCAGGGTACCGGGCGCGCGGCTCGAACTGGTCGACGGCGGGCACATGCTGCCGGTGATCCACCCGGAACGGACGGCATCCTTCATACGGGACTGCGCGGCGCGGGTCTGAATCCTGCCCCCGCTTCCGCCCCGGGGATTTTTCGCTTTTTCCGCATACCGGCCGCAGGAATTTTCTTCACTGCCATCCCCGGGGCACCGTACTTTCTTCGGCAAAACGCCCGAAATCCTCCGCCAGCCCGCTATATGCATGAACTGCCAATAAGCAAATAAAAAATACTTCGTTCCTGCTTGCCAGTTCTGCCAGTAATCTTGCGCGCTTCTGTCAATTTCAAACGGCGATTTCTTCTCCGTCGGCTCTCGTGAGGGGCGGCGGCGACGCGCCGCGCCACAAGCGCGGACGAAACCGGCCGCACCACAACGTGATTCACATCGAGAAGCTCAACAAGGACTACCGGGCAGCAGGCAGGACGGTCAGCGCGCTGCGCGACATCAACCTCCAGATCCCGCAGGGGAAGATCTTCGGCATCATCGGCCGCTCCGGCGCCGGCAAGAGCACGCTGCTGCGCACGCTCAACCTGCTAGAGCGTCCGACCAGCGGCGCCGTGCGCATCGCCGGCGAAGACATCACCCGCCTCGGCAAGGCCGAACTCGACCGCCTGCGGCAGCACATCGGCATGGTGTTCCAGAACTTCAATCTGCTGCATGCCAAGACCGTGGGCGCGAACATCGAATTCCCCCTGCGCCTGGCGGGCGGGTACAGCCGCGAACAGCGCGACCGGCGCGTCGATGAACTGCTCGACCTGGTCGGACTGCGCGCGCACAAGGACAAGTATCCGGCGCAGCTGTCGGGCGGGCAGAAGCAGCGGGTCGGCATCGCGCGTGCGATCGCGCATGCCCCCAGGCTCCTGCTGTGCGATGAAGCCACGTCCGCGCTCGATCCCGAAACCACCCAGTCGATCCTCGCGCTGCTCGCCGACATCAACGCGCGCCTCGGCATCACCATCGTGCTGATCACCCACGAGATGCATGTCATCCGCAGCATCTGCGACCACGTGGCGGTGATCGAGGGCGGCGAGATCGTCGAGAGCGGGCCGGTCGCCGAAGTGTTCCTGCATCCGCGCCATGCGGCGACCCGCAGCCTGGTGGCGGAGACCACGCATGACGATTTCGATCCGGCGGCGATCCGCGGCGGCGGCGGCACCCTGCTGCGCCTGACCTACACCGGCGACGCGGTGCACCAGCCGATACTCACCCGGGTGGCGCTGCAGAGCCGCGCGAGCATCGCGATCCTGCAGGGCTCGGTCTCGCGCATCAAGGACACGCCGTATGGCCAGCTGCTGGTGGAGATCGGCGGCAATGAACAGGAAACCGCGCAGGCGCTCGACCTGTTCCGCGAACTGAAGGTCCAGTGCGAGGTGATGAACTGATGGATTTCTCGAATATCGACTGGGCCGACATCGCCCAGGCCACCTTCGACACGCTGACCATGACCGGCGTCTCGCTCGTATTCACCGTGCTGCTCGGCCTGCCGCTCGGCGTGCTGCTGTTTCTCACCGCGCGCGGCCAGCTGCTGGAACAGCGCGGCGTCTATGGCGTGCTGTCGCTGGTGGTCAACGTGCTGCGCTCGCTGCCGTTCATCATCCTGCTGATCGTGATGATCCCGGTGACGCTGGCGCTGGTCGGCACCTCGCTCGGCGTCGAAGGCACGATTCCGCCGCTGGTCGCCGCCACCACGCCGTTCTTCGCGCGCCTGGTGGAGAACGTGCTGCGCGAGGTCGATCGCGGCGTGATCGAGGCCTGCCAGTCCATGGGCGCGAAGACGCATCAGATCGTCATCAATGCGCTGCTGCCCGAAGCCCTGCCCGGATTGCTCGCGGCCGGCACCGTGACCACCATCGCCCTGGTCTCCTATGCGGCGATGTCGGGCGTGATCGGCGGCGGCGGCCTCGGCGATCTCGCGCTGCGCTATGGATATCAGCGTTTTCAGACCGACGTGATGCTCGTGACCGTCGCCATTCTCGTCGTACTGGTGCAGCTGCTGCAGTTCTGCGGCGACCGGCTGGTGCGGCATTTCACCCGAAAATAATTTCTAGCCCAAGGAGTCCCCATGCGTTTCAAGTTTGCCCTGCTTCTCGCTTCTTCCCTCAGCCTGCTGGCGCCCGCGGCCTCGCAGGCGGCCGACAAGCTGACCATCGCCGCCACCCCGGTGCCGCACGCCGAGATCCTGGAATTCGTCAAGCCGGCGCTCGCCCGGCAGGGCGTCGATCTGCAGGTGAAGGTGTTCACCGACTATGTGCAGCCCGCCGTGCAGGTCAACGAGAAGCGCCTCGACGGCAATTTCTTCCTGCACCAGCCGTACCTGGATGAGTTCAAGAAGAGCCACAAGAACGACATCGAAGTGCCGGTCGCCAAGGTGCATGTCGAGCCCTTCGCCGGCTACTCGCTCAAGCACAAGAAGGTGGCCGACCTGCCCGATGGCGCGACGGTCGCGATCCCCAACGATCCGTCCAACTCGGGCCGCGCGCTGCTGCTGCTCGAGCGCCAGGGCCTGCTCAAGCTGAAGGATACGAACAATATCTCGGCGACCCGCAAGGACATCGTGTCCAATCCGAAGAACCTCAAGATCCGCGAGATCGAGGCCGCCACCCTGCCGCGCGTGCTGAACCAGGTCGACCTGGCGCTGATCAACACCAACTATGCGCTGGAAGCCAAGCTCAACCCGGTGAAGGATTCGCTGTTCATCGAGGACGGCAAGTCTCCCTACGCGAACCTGCTGGTGGCGCGCGAGGACAACAAGGACAGCCCCGCGGTGAAGAAGCTCGCGGCGGCGCTGACCTCGCCGGAAGTGAAGAAATTCATTGAAGAGAAGTACAAGGGCGCGGTGGTGCCGGCGTTCTGACGCCGGTACTGACGCCGGGCAGCGCGGCGGCGCGTGCCGCTCGCCGCCAGTGATGCAGGTGCCGTGAGGGCCGCCCCGGGGGGCGGCCCTTTTTCCATTCCGCCGCAGGGTGCCTCAGCGGCACTTCTCCTTGTAGGCCTCCTGCAGGTCGGCGATGAGTTCGGCGCGTTCCGCCTTCCCGCCGAACTTCTGGCCCGAAACATAGGCGAACGGGCAGTTGAGCTTGTCCGCCTGGGCCGCATAGTCCGCATAGAGCCGGATGACCTCTTTGCCGCGCGCGCAGGTGGCCGGCGAGGGCTTGTCGCCGTCCTTGAGCTTTTGCATGCCTTCCATCTTCGCCTCCACCGGCTTCATCAGGGCTTCGCACTGCTGCTGGGTGGCGGCGTGCGCGAGGGAGGTGCTGGCAAGGGTCAGCAGGACGGCGGGCAGGATGCGCATGAGTGTCTCCATGGTAAAGACGCGCATTTTACTATCGGCAACTTTTTCGGCAAGCGCGCAGGCAGGCGTGCGGATAGCTAAGTCCTATCTTTTCTTTAGAAACAATTTGCTTTAACTATTGAATGAGAATGACTAACATTCGCACATCGGAAGAAGCCTGCAGCAAAAGGAGAATCTCATGGTCATCGCAGCGAAGAAAGTCAGCCAGGTCGGTACCCACATGGCGATCGCTTTCGCGATCATGTACGCCATGACAGGCTCGGTCGTCTTCGGCGGCCTCGCGGTGCTGGTCGAACCGGTGATCAACGTGCTGCTGCTGCCCTATCACCAGCGCCTGTGGGCCGGCATCCGGCGCCGGGCACCGGCCGCCCTGCTCGCCGTGGCCGGCGAGAAGCTGAGCCAGACCGCCATGCACATGGCGGTGGCCTTCGCGGTCATGTTCTGGGCCACCGGCTCGGTCGCCTTCGGCGGACTCGCCGCGGTGCTGGAGCCGGTCCTCAACGTCGCGCTGATGCCCTGGCACGACCGCCTGTGGGAAAGGCTGGAGGCGGCCGCCGGGCCGAGGCCGCGGCTGGCCGTCGCCGGCTGAGGCGGGCGAGGCTAGCGCAGCGTCCTGCGCCGGGATGCCAGCGGATCGCCGAAGCGCGTCATCAGCTCGGTATAGGGGCTGTGCTGAAAGGTCAGCCCGCGTCGATCCTCGCTCTCCCGCAGGCTGCCATCACCCGCCGACGCGAACAGATTGCCGCTGTCGGCGCGCCGGTCCCTTTCATCTTTCTGCTGCATGTTCATCGCGAACGTGCGCAGCACCACGTCGGCGATGCCCGGCGCGAGCTGCGCGAAGGTGGCGCCGGCCGCCGGTTCGCCGACCTCGATATCGCGCGCCGGGTATTCGGCCGCGTGCAGGATCGCGTCCGCCACCACCTGCGGCGCATACACCGGGGGCGGCAGGTCGGGCTTGTTGTCCATGTAATTGCGCGCATGCGCGGCCAGCATGCTGTTGACCGACGCCGGCTTGATCAGGGTGAAGGACACCGGCTCGCCGGCGCTCTCGCTTTCCATCCGCGCCGAATTGATGAAGCCCTTGACCGCATGCTTGGACGCGCAGTACATGCCCTGCAGCGGAATGCTCACGTCGGACAGCATGCTGCCGACGGTGACGATGGCGCCGCCGTGCAGGCGCAGATGCTCCCGCGCGGCCAGCGTGCCATGCACCACGCCCCAGAAATTGGTGTCGAACAGGCGCCTGTTCTCTTCCATCGTCGGCTGTTCGACATGGCCGAAGATCGAGACGCCGGCATTGTTGACCCAGGTGTCGAAGCGGCCGTAATGCGCCAGCGCCCGCGCCGCGACCCGGCGCACGTCGGCTTCGACGCCGACATCGGCGGCCACCGGAATCGCCTCATGCCGGCCTTGCTGCAATTCGTCCGCCAGCGCCTGCAGCGCGGCTTCATCGCGCGACACCACGACGAGCTTCGCGCCCCGTCGCGCGGCGGCCCTTGCGGTCGCCAGGCCGATGCCACTGCTGGCGCCGGTAATGACGACGACCTGTTGCGAAAGCGGTTTGAGTTGCGGCCGCATGGACAGCTCCTTTCATTGCAAAGCCCGCAGGCAGAGACAAGCAGACTGCAAGCGCGGATGCCGGTTCCTTGACGCACCGACGATGCATGCCGAAACATCGTGCAAGGCCGTGCAATCCCGCAATGCCGGCCGGCACCCCGGGTCAGACCAGGGGCACGACGCGGATGCCCTCGTCCTGCGTGCGCCAGACCAGCAACAGCGCATCCGCGCCCGACACCAGGCAGGGCTTGTCGGAAGCGCCGGCGGCGCGGGCCAGCTCGGCCTGCCGCCAGGTCTTGCCGCCGTCCGCCGAGATCCTGCCCAGCACGCTGCCGGCCTTGCCGTCGAATGCTTTCCACACCACGGCGATCCGGTTTCCCGCCACCGCGACGTCCGGATGGGAGGCCGAGGCATCTCCCAGCCTGATACGCGAACCGGCGCCGCCGGCCGGGGCCTCGATGCCGTACCACGCTCCCGCGTCATCGCCCTCCCTGCCGTTGAACCAGGCAAGGTGGCGCCGGCCGTCCGCGCCGAAAGCGAGCGATGGGCCATGATGCGGGCAGGCGTCGATGCGCCAGTCGTCGAAGGTCACCCGCGCCGGGGACGGCACATCCTCGCCGCCGAGTTCTGCCATCGCGTGGTCGCGGATGTTGGGCGCGAAGACATGCCGCCATGCCGCGACCGGCTTGCCGGCGGCATCGAGGGTCAGGGCGATGCGGCAGCATTCGCAGGAATGATTGGCAAGCTTGCGGTCGGTCCCGAAACTGGCGCCGTGATCGGACGAGACGGCGTAGTAGACCGCCGATCCCGCATATTTTTCCTTGCGCCGCTTCGCCCGGTCGGCGTCGCGGCCGTCGATCCAGGCGATGAAGATGCGGCCGCGCGGGTCCACCACCATCGATTCGAAACTGTGCGTCACCCGGCTGCGGTCCGTGTTGACCGTCAGCGGCGCCGAAAACGTCTTGCCGCCGTCGAGCGAGCGCACGAAGCGGATGTCCCCGATATGCGGCCGCGCGACGGTGCTCGTATAGGAGATGTAGATCTCGCCGTCCGCGCCGAGCGCGATGTGCGGCCGCGCTTCGCCGCCGGCCGCCACCGGCTCGGGCGACTGCTGTATGCGGCGTGGCGCCGACCAGGTCTTGCCGAGATCGCTCGTGTGCTGGAGCACGACGTACTGATCCTGCCCGGCCGTCTCCTTGCCCACGACCCACAGGCGGCCGTCGCGGCCGAGCGCCGCGCCGGTGCCCAGCTCGCGCGCGCCGTGTCCATGCTGGCCATGCGCGCGCGCGGCCGGCAGCCCACCGGCCATGAGCAGCCCGAATCCGCCGAGTGCGCGCAGCGCGCTGCGTCTAGAAAAATTCATCTGTCTTTCCTTTCGATCGTTGTCCGGCTGTCGTCAGTAAGCCAGTTCGACACCCGCATAAAAGGCGCGTCCCTCGCCCGGATAGAACTGCCGGCTGTCCCGCCCTCTCGCGTCGGCCACCACGCCGGTGGTCGCCGCATAGGTCTTGTCGCCCAGATTGCGCGCCTCCAGGAACCAGGACAGCGACTTGTCCAGCTTCTGCCCGAGCTTGAAGTCATAGACGCCGTAGCCGCCGGCCCGAAGGCTGTTCGCGTGATCGATCCAGGTGGAGGACGCGAGGCGCACCCTGGGCCCGAAGTAAAGACCGCCCGCCGTCCGGTACAGCACTTCGGCGCTGGCGAACTGCCGCGGCACGCCGGCCAGACGGTTGCTGCCGTACACCGGGTCGCCGTCGAACCTGAAATCGTTCAGCTGATACGCGATGCGTGCGGTCCAGTGAGCGCCGACATCGGCCTGCAGGCCCAGCTCGATCCCCTGATGCAGGGTGCGGTCGGCGTTGCGGGTGCCGAGCGGATTGCCGGCGGCGTCGTTGAGCGCGAGCAGTTCGTCCTTCACCCGCGCGCGGTACAGCGCCAGATCCCAGCGCAGGCTGCCCCACGCCTGCCGCGCCGTGCCCCGCGTGCCGGCCTCCAGCGTCGTCGCGCGCTGCGCGGCGACCGGCGTGACATTTCGTCCCCCGGCGAGTTCGCCGAAGCTGGGCGGTTCATAGCTGCCGCTGGCGTTGGCGAAGACCTGGACGCCGGGCGCGATGTCCTGGCGCACGCCGAACTTCGGCGAGATGCGCCGGTAGCCTTCGTCCACGCTCTGGTCGCCGTCCGCGAGAAACCGGTCCCGCAGCCGCCGCCCCGCATCCACCGCCTGCGCGCCGACGACGACCGCCGTGGCTGGCATCAGGTAGTACTGGTTCTCGGCGAACACGGAGAGGTTCTTCGATCGCTGGCGCGACGCGCCGGTGCGCGCGGCGGCCTCTCCCCCAACATTGCGGAAGCGGTCGTCGTCGAGTTCGCCGTAGACGAGATTCGTGCCCAGCACGAACTGATTCCGGCGGCCGAACAGGCGTTCCTCGCTGATGAAGCGTGCGGAAACGCCATAGTCGTTGGAGTTCTGATCAAGCACCTGGAAGATCGGATGGACCAGATGCTTGTAGGCGTAGAACGCGCCCGCCTCGACACGACGCTCCGGCGACAGCCGCAGCGTCGTCCTGTTCGACAGCCGATACAGGTCGAAGTCACGATGCTGGTCGCCGGCGACGGCGGCCGGATCGGCGCGTCGGGGTGAGGCCGCCATTTCGGCGCGCGTCAGTGCGCCGGGCAGCTCGGAGTCGGTCCTGACTGCCTGCAGAAAGAACCGGGTCTCAAGGCCGCCGCCGATGGTCCAGCCGAGATTGCCGGACACCCGCTGCGTATCCTGCCGGGCATGCGCGCGAAAGCCCTTCTGGAAGAACTCGGCGGCCGCGATGAACCAGTCGCTCGACTCGCTGCTGCCGGATGCCGTCACCTGCGCCCGCTTGTAACCGAAGCTGCCGCCCTCCACGCGGGCCGAGACCGGCGGCGACGACAGGCCGGATGGACTGACGAAGTTGATGGCGCCGCCCAGCGTGGCCGCCCCGAACTGCAGCGCATTCGCGCCGCGATACACCTCGACATAGCGTGCCGCCAGCGGTTCGACCGCCTGGAAGTCGGCACCGCCGTCGGCGAGGTTGAGCGGCACGCCGTCCTGCAGCAGGGCGATGCCGCGCATGTGGAAAGTGCGCTGCAGTCCCGAGCCGCGTATCGACACCCGGGCCTCTTCCGCCCCGAACCGCGAAGCGGCGAACACGCCGGGAGAAAACTGCAGCGCATCGGGCAGCGTCGACACGCGGCCCTCCCGGTATTGTTCGGCGTCGACGATGTTGGCGCCGCCCGGTACCGCATCGACGCGCCTGCGCGCCTGCTCCATCGACTCGAGCGTCGGCGGCGCGGCCGGCGCGGCGGTCACGGTGACCGCCGGCAGGCTGGGCTCCTCCGCGCGGACCGCCGCGCCCGGCAGCAGCAGCGCGGGCGCCGAACAGGCGAGAACGATGACGCGCCGGCGACCGTGGCGCTTACCTGCCATGGCCGAGCCCGCCCTTGCCGTGCAGCGCGCGTACCGGAACGTCGAGGCGGACCGTCTGCGGCGCCTGCCCGTCCGCCTGAAACACCAGCGACAGCGGGACCTTGTCTCCCTCGCGCAGCGGCGCCTTCAGCCCGGTGAGCATCAGGTGAAAGCCGCCGGGCTGCAGGACCACCTGCTTCCCGGCGGGAAGGGGCAGCGCATCGATGCGCCGCATGCGCATCACATCGTTCTCCATGCGCATCTCGTGGATCTCGACCTGCGCCGCGGCGGGGGAATTCGCCTCCACCAGCCGGCCGTCACGCTCGGCGACGAGCTGCATGAAGGCGCCGGTCGCGGTCTGATGGGCGACGGTGCCGCGTATCCAGGCGTCGCTGACCGCGACTTGTGCCAGGGCGACGGGCGCGGCGACGAGCATGGCCGCGGCGACGAAAATGGACTTCATGATTGGTTTCTCCTGATGATGATCTGTCGGCGCGCGCACGCGACGCATGCCGCATCAGCGGCCGCCGGCGGCAGCACTCAACGGCCGCCACGCGGAGGCGGGCCGGCCGGGCAAGGAATCGGTTCAGGAGAAACGGGGAGGCGCGCGCGGATGTGCGAACGCCCAGGCGTGCAGCGGATGCGGGGAGGAGTAGAACAGCGGAGGATAGGCGGCCCGTTGCGGGGAAACCGGCAACGCCGCCGGCACGGAAGGCGGCAGCGCCGGATGATCGGCGTGCAGGCGGCAATAGGGACAGTCGGTGGAATGGCCGTGCTTGCCATGCGAGGACGGGCCGTCATCCGGAACCGGCACATCGACGGTCACGACACCCGCCGCCGTGCATATTTCATGCTGCGCCGTGAGCGCCGCGCGATGCGCCGCCATCGCGTGCGAGATCATCGGCAACAGGGACGACAGCGCGATGACCATACATGCCATCCACGCCATGCTGCGCCGCCAGTGCCGAATTCTTAACATGCGCGCATTCTAGCACCGGCAACCCGCCGGCGTGGTCGCCGCACGGCGCCCGGATGCCGCGCTCAGGACAGACCGGCGGCGCCGGTTCCGCCGTATGTGTAATACAGCGCGAGCACACACAGCAGAACCGCCAGCGCCCCGATGCCGGTGACCCTGCGCGCGATCTTCATGGTTCTTCTGCGCGCCGCCTCTTCGCTGGACTGCTTGGCCTGCGCGGCCACCCATCTCGCCTCGAGTTCGGCCTGCTTGCGTTCCCACAGTCTGCGTTTGCTCTCCTCATCGCCACGCCTGGACGCCGGCCCGGCGGCGCCGGCACGCGGCCTGCGGGCGGACTGGGGGCGGGCACTCCCGGCCCGCTTGTTTCGACGACTGGATTTTGCTGCTTTGCTCATGGAGGCCGGACGTATGATGGAGAACAAGGCCTCTGACCGGCGCAAGCCGGAAACAGTTCCAGCGAGAATTGCAGAAGCGGTAATTTCGCCGGCATGGATGCCGCCCATGCCGAAATACCGCTATTGCGCCGGCCGCAATCATGCTTGAATGCTCCGGCATGGCCATCCGGCCATCCGACGCCTCATGTATGGGAAGGGAGAGATGCATGCGAGTCCGCCACCTTATTGCCCTGGCCACCCTAGCGATGACGACGGCCTGTGCCGAGCGCGCGCAGTTGCCGGTGGAAGCCGGGATCGGCCCGAACCCGGCCTTGCCGCCGCCGCGCGGCGGCCTCCTGCCGACCGTGAACATTGCGCCCGCGATCGGCTGGAGCGATGGCGGCAAGCCGGCGGCAGCACCGGGGCTGGAGGTCCGGCCCTTCGCCGGCGGGCTCGATCACCCGCGCTGGCTCTATGTGCTGCCCAACGGCGACGTGCTCGTCGCGGAGTCGAACCGGCCGGCGAACGCGCAGGGCGCGCGCACCGGCATCGCCGGCTGGTTCATGAGGACGTTCATGGAACGCGCCGGCGCCGGCGTGCCGAGCGCCAACCGCATCACCCTGCTGCGCGACGCCGACGGCAACGGCATTCCCGAGGTGCGCACCGCATTCCTGGAAAACCTGAACTCTCCCTTCGGCATGGCGCTGGTCGGCGATGCGCTGTACGTCGCCAACACCGATGCGGTGCTGCGCTTCCCCTATACCGAGGGCGCGACCAGGATCACCGCGGCGGGCGTGAAGGTCGCCGATCTGCCCGCCGGCAGCATCAATCACCACTGGACCAAGAACATCATTGCCAGCCGCGACGGCCGCCGGCTTTACGCCACCGTCGGCTCGAACAGCAACGTCGGCGAACTGGGCATGGAAAACGAAGTCGATCGTGCCGCCATCCTGGAAATCGATCTCGCCGGCGGCCGCACGCGCAGCTTCGCCACCGGCCTGCGCAACCCCAACGGCCTGGCCTGGAATCCCGTCAGCGGCGCGCTGTGGACCACGGTGAACGAGCGGGACGAGATCGGCAGCGACCTGGTGCCCGACTACATGACTACGGTGAAGGACGGCGGATTCTACGGCTGGCCGTACAGCTATTACGGCCGCCATGTCGACAGCCGCGCGCAACCGCCGCGGCCCGATCTCGTCGCCACCGCGATCGTTCCCGATTATGCGCTCGGCGCGCATACCGCGGCCTTCGGCATCGCCTTCTACGAGGGCGGCCTGCTGCCCGCGGCGTATGCCGGCGGCGCATTCGTCGCGCTGCACGGCTCCTGGAACCGGCGCCCGCACAGCGGCTACAAGGTCATCTTCGTGCCATTCGCCAACGGCCGCCCGTCGGGCCCGGCGACCGACATCCTGACCGGCTTCCTGTCAAACGACGGCAAGGCAATGGGAAGGCCGATAGGCATCGCGCTGGATCGCCGGGGAGCGCTGCTGGTGTCGGACGATGTGGGGAACGCGGTCTGGCGGGTGACGGCGGCGAGATAGCGCGCCGCCATCCGCTTC
Source organism: Noviherbaspirillum aridicola (assembly GCF_019656455.1). Classification (GTDB taxonomy): domain Bacteria; phylum Pseudomonadota; class Gammaproteobacteria; order Burkholderiales; family Burkholderiaceae_D; genus Noviherbaspirillum; species Noviherbaspirillum aridicola. The sequence continues at coordinate 103,203 of NZ_BPMK01000016.1, read as the reverse complement.
ATCCGGGCCGGACCGGCTTACTTGAATTCCGGCTCGTCCCACCAGGGAAAAAACGCCGGCATGTCCGTCGACACCTTGTCCGGAAAGACCGCGGCCCGCTTTTCCAGGAAGGCGGTCACGCCCTCGCGCGCATCCGCGGACTGCCCGCGCGACTGGATCGACCGGCTGTCGATGCGGTGCGCGTCCATCGGATGCGGGGCAGCGGCCATTCGCCACAGCAGCTGGCGGCTGAGCGCGACCGATACGGGCGCGGTATTGTCGGCGATTTCGCGGGCGAGCGCGCGGGCGGCCGGCAGCAGCTCGTCGGGCGCATGCAGCGAGCGCACCAGTCCGCGCGCGAGGGCTTCATCGGCGCCGAAGACGCGGCCGGTCATGCACCATTCGAGCGCGGTCTGCATGCCGACCAGGCGCGGCAGGAACCATGAGGAAGCGGCCTCGGGCGTGATGCCGCGGCGCGCGAACACGAAGCCGAAGCGCGCCTCGGTCGACGCCAGGCGAATGTCCATCGGCAGCTGCATGGTCGCGCCGATGCCGACGGCGGGACCGTTGATGGCGCCGATGACCGGCTTGAGGCTCTGGTAGATGCGCAGGGTATTGGTGCCGCCGCCGTCGCGGTACACGTCCCCCACCTTCAGCGACTCGCGCGAGAGGTCGCCGGGGTTGGCCTGGCGGTCGAAGGTGGCTCCGCCGCCGGACAGGTCGGCGCCCGCGCAGAAGGCGCGGCCGGCGCCGGTGACGATCACGACGCGCACATTGTCGTCCGCGTCGGTTTCGTCGAACAGCGCGATCAGCTCTTCCCGCATCCTGGCGTTGTAGGCATTGAGCTTTTCGGGCCGGTTCAGCGTGATGGTGGCGATACCCTGGTCGACGCTGTAGCGCGTCGTTTCAAGCGTTGGCAAAGGCATGTTGTCTCCGTTCTGATGCAGGCGCCCGCTCTGGTCGAGGCGGCCGCGGGGCGGGCGTGCCCGGGGCCGCGCGGACAGCGCCTCAGCCGGCGAGCATGTCCGCCAGGCGCTTGCGGATCAGCCCTTCGGCTTCCGTCATGATGCGGTCGATCAGCTCCTGCACGCTGGGCACGTCGCGAATGAGGCCGGCCACCATGCCGCAGGACCAGGCGCCCGCATCCATCTCGCCCTCCTTCATGATGCGCGGATAGACGCCGGCCACTTCGGCCGCGATGTCCTCGAACCTGAGCGCCGCGCCGAGGCTGCGCTCCTTCTCCAGTAGTCGCTCCACCGCCGCGTTGGACAGCACGCGCTCGGTATTGCGCAGCGGCCGCATCACGAGTCGCGTGTCGAGTTCGCTGGCGGCGACGATGGCCTGCTTGACCCTGTCGTGCACCGGCGCTTCCCGGGTCGCGATGAAGCGGGTGCCCATGTTCATGCCCTCCGCGCCCAGCGCCAGCGCCGCCACCAGCGAGCGGCCGTCGGCCATGCCGCCGGACGCGACGAAGGGAATGGAAAGCTCTTCCGCCGCGCGCGGCAGCAGGATGAAATTCGGCACGTCGTCTTCGCCGGGGTGGCCGCCGCATTCGAAGCCGTCGACGCTCACCGCGTCGCAGCCGATGGACTCCGCCTTGAGCGCATGGCGCACCGCCGTGCACTTGTGGATCACCTTGACGCCGGCTTCCTTGAGCGCCGGCAGCCACTTCTGCGGATTGTTGCCGGCGGTCTCGACGATCCTGACGCCGCCGTCGATGATGGCCTTGATGTAGCCGGGATAATCGGGCGGCGTGACGGAGGGCAGGAAAGTCAGATTGACGCCGAAGGGCTGGTCGGTCATCTCGCGGCAGCGGGCGATTTCCGCGGCCAGGGCTTCGGGTGTGCGCTGCGTGAGCGCGGTGATGATGCCGAGTCCGCCGGCATTGGATACGGCCGCGGCAAGCTGGGCATAACCGACGTAATGCATGCCGCCCTGGATGATCGGGTGCCGGATGCCGAACAGTTCCGTGATGCGTGTTTTCATGTGTCTCCTCGAATTGGTATGGAAGCGGTGCCGGAAGATTATGCCTGTGTCGCGGGTCCGGCGTTTGCCGGCCTCATTGCTGCCCGGCGGGCGCGTCGCGCATGATGGGTCAGCCAGGGAGCGCCGCAGGGATCGGCCAGGGTCAGGCCCGCCGCATACCCGCTCAGTGCCAGTTGTCGTCCGGCCGCGGACGCAGGCGGCGGGCGGCGTCGATGACTTCCTGCAGCTCGACCGGATCGCTGCCGGGATCTTCGTCGAGCGAGGTGACGCGGTTCAGCTCGCGCTGCCAGCGGCGCAGTTCGTCGACGTAGGGCTGGTAGGGCACCCTCTTCAGGTCACCGCCGGCTTCGACGAGGTCGGCAATGCCGTTGTGCAGCCACTCGCCGTTGTGCCAGTCCGGCATGTCGACCGCCGGGAACAGGCAGATGCCATGCAGGTCGATGCCGAGATTGACGGCCGCCATCGATTCTTCCATCACATCCCGCAGCCACTCCGGTCTCCCGGTGCCGAGTCCGCTGGTTTCGCCGATCACGATCGGGCGCCGGTACCGCTCCCAGACGCGGTGCAGGAGCAGGCACAGCGGCTCGACGCCCTCGTGGCCGGGTGGCAGCGCCTTGTGCGGTCCCTGCCCGCGGTACTCCATCTGCCCGAACGAGTAATGGTTGGCGCCGACGATGTCGAGAATCTCGGGTGCGCCGCCGAACTCGGGGCAGGCCTTCCCGCACAGGATGTCCCAGGCGAGAAAGGTATCGACGAAAGTTTCATGGGCCGCTTCGTCTGCCAGGTCGGGCCTGTCCCGCGGCGGCACCACCTGCACCAGCGGATCGACATGGATCATGCGTGCGTCCGGCAGAACCTCGCGTATGGCTTTCACGCCCGCGATCGATGCACGGCACAGCGCCGCGCGCAGGACTTCGCGCTCGTCGCGCGAGCGCCGGTAGGGCGCGACCCAGCCCCATTCGCCTCCGCAGAATGCGAAGAAGGTGATTTCATTGATCGGGGTGAAGTAGTAAGGTCCGGGCAGGTGCCGCGAGACGTAGTGCGCCGCGGCGCGGCAGTAGAGGGCGAACTGCTCGCTGAATGCGGGTGAGAACGGATCGCAGCGTTCCGGATAGCCGTAGTGGCAAAGGTCCCAGACCGGCGCGACCCGCGTGTCGCGGCAGGCGGCAATGAAAGGATCGATCAGGTGGAAGTCGCAGTTTCCGTCGCCGTTCCGGTCGACCAGCGGCCAGGGGATGCCTTCCCGCGCGACGCCGATGCCGAGATCGCGCAACAGCCGGTAGTCTTCCAGCGCATGCCGGCGATGCCGGGTTTCCTCCACCAGGTCACGGCGCCGGCCATCCTTCCACAGGAATGTGGAGCATTCGAACCCGGACAGAAAAAAGGTCGGGAAGATGCCTGGATGCCGCGCCATGACGGCCGCCCGCCTGATCAGGGCTTCATGATGACGCCGCTGTCGCCGCGCATGATGACGCTGACCGGATCGCCGACGTTGAAGCTGGTCTTTTGCTGGGTGACGCTGTAGCGGCTCTGGGTGCCGTCGGCGAACTGGACGGTGACCACCGCCGAGGGGCTGCCGGCCATCGTGGAGCCGGTCGCCGAGCTGCCGGAGGTCGGAGAGGTCATCGTGCTGCCGGCCACGCTGGCGGGCTCGACCGCGACGATTTTTCCTTTCTGCATGCCGCTGGCGGCCGCCGAAGCCGTCGGGGTGGAAGACTTCGACGAGGCGCAGCCTGCCAGCACGGCGATTCCCAGCACACAGGCAAGCAGGGGTTTGGCGGAACGAAGGGTCATAGCGTTCTCCTTATCGAATGTTGGGGATGAGTGACCCACACTCTGTACCGTCGCGTGAGAAGCAGTATTGATATTCAGCAGGGAGCGTTGCCGCCGCCCGGCGCGACGGCGGAGGGAAACTTTCCTGCTGTTTTTTCTCCCGCTCAGGCATGAGAAGGCCGGCGAACGTACCCGTGTCCGCGAGCCCGCTCTCAGTCCTGGGTCCATCCCTTCTCGTTCAGACTGCGCAGGGTGGATGCCATCAGGGCCGCGGGCGTCGCTTCATAGCAGTCGCTCCGGTAGCCGGACTGCAAGCCCCATCCGATGCACAGGTTTTTCATGTCCCGGCTGTCCGCCCCATCGACCGCGACGAAGTCGGCCCCGGCCTCGCTCGCGGCACGCGCGGCGGCGTGAAGAAAGGCCCGTGCAACGGGCTTGTCTCGCAATTCCCCGGGACGCGCGGGAGGGGTGAACACCAGCACCGACTTGTTGCCCCGCACCACATCCTGCGCGCGCCACGTCAACGACGCACGGTGCGTGACAACGTCACCCTTCAGGGGCGTCAGCGCAGTTCGAATCCGACACTGTGGGGCTGCCCCGCATCCTCCCGACGCACGATCTCCAGTGTTCCGTGTCTGGCGTGACGAAGCTGAAAATCTGTTCCCCGGGAGGCGGGCAGCAGGCGCGACGACGCGGCGATCCGCTTCGGCGCGATCTGTTCCCAGTGCGCTCCACTTCGCTGGAGAATCAGGTCGGCGGTCTGCGCATGACGCTCAAAGTCTTCGCGGGGTACCGGCTGTCTCACGCCTGACCGGTACATTTCGCACGGTCCGTTGCCGTGGACGACGAGAACCCGCTTTTCCCGGTTCTCATCGAGCATGCTCCACTGGGCGAGTTCATCCTCGCCTGCGTACATGCCGGGAACGGCCTGAAACTTCGCGAGCACCGAATTCGGTATCGCATGCCTTCCCTGCATCAATGCCATGCCTTTTGCGTGCAGGCCGGGTGTCTGCGTGAGGCCGGCGACGAGACGGTGTGCGTTGAATGCCTGCTCGGTATCGCTCAGACCCGCGCGCACCGCGGCCACCCTTCCCCTCAGCGCGACGATTTCATCGGCCGAAAGATTTCTTCCGCTCAGCGCATGGAACAGGCAGTCGCCGCCGCCCTGATTGGGTATCCGTCCATACGCCCGCAGATCGATCGGCGCCGACGGCGCGGGTTCGGCCACATACTGGCGCCGATAGTCGGGCCGCTCCGCCGCGGACTGCGTCTCCGGCATTGAGCCGCTTTCCCCCGCATCGCCCACCGTGTCCGCCGCCTGCGGCAGCGGCGGCGCGTCGGTGCGCTCGACGGTACGAAGCGCTTCCATGAACTCCTGGAGCAGGCGGTCCCGTTCGGGGCTGACAGCAGGCGCCGGGGAGGCGGCGAGACGGGTCGCCGCGGACGGTGCGTACGTCCCTCCCATCCGCTCGGGGTGCTGGATGCGGATATAGTCCTTGAGGGCGCGCAGTATCCAGACCTTGTCGGGATGGCTCGGCGCCATCAGGTCCTTGTGTGCCTCGGCGATCGCCTTCTTCGCCGACTTCAGGGCTTTCCCGTCATCGCCGCCCTTCAGGTCTTCAAGAATCTCTACGTTCCTGCACATCTGCTGAAGCGCGGCATCGGTGAGTTCAAGGCTGCCGACCAGGGCTGCATAGGCCACGGAAGCGCCGGCGACGCTCGTAAGGTCAGGGAGCCCCATTCCCTCCTTGCGCTTGACTTTGACGTGCTGGATGCCCCAGTCAGGCTGCCGCGGCATGCCGGACGTGAGCTTTCCCTGCAAGCGCCTGAACTTCTCCAGCAGCGCCTGCCTTTTGCTCCGTCCTTCGCTCTTGCGGTGAATGGATGCCCTGCCGTGCGCCGGAGCCTCCGGCATGGCCGGGCGCGATTGAGGTTCATTGCCTCCAGCCCGCCGCACCGGCGGAGCGGCCGGGAAGGACCGATTGCGGGATAGTGAGATGCCCATGGTTTGCGTGATCACTGTTATGGAAGGTGCAACGCTGCCGGCGCCGGACGGCGCGTTCACTCCGCTGTCGCGGCGGACCGGCGAGGAAACCTGAGTGGCCCCGGGGCGCGCACGGTTCCGCGCTGCCGGTCGGCGGGCAAAAGTCAGTTACGAATACTTACACTCCCGCCGGTCAACTCAATTCCTTGCATTCCGTTTCTTCTGAAGCCGCCCCGGCCGCCGCCGGGGACTACAAGAAAGGAGAAACCGTGGAAATCGACTCGCTCAAGAAGCGGCTGATAGGCATCGACCGGACCGTTCTGGCCATTACGGAGATGTGCGAAAGGCGCGCGCCCGCGTGCATTCACTCCTCCCTGTTCTCGATACAGCGCGACGCGCGCCGCCTTTCATCCCTGCTCAGGCTCGAATCCGCCGATGACCGCTGTGCCGAGTGCCTGGAACATCTGAAGGAAGCCGGGCGCCAGCTCCAGGACTCCTGCGCCGATGTCGACCACAAGGACACGAGGGCAGCGCTGGAAGACCTGACAACCGTCCTCATCGCGCTGCCGCACCCCGGCATGCTTCATCACTGATCCCGCTCCTGTCGTCCTGATCGCCGCGCCGGCCGCGCACAGCGCCCGGCGCGGCCTCGTCGCGTCACGGCGTCGCCCCGCCTCCTCCGGATCCTCCCGCCCCTTCCATCCCGCGATCTCCATATCCCCCAGCCCCCAATCCCCCTTAAGGGGGATGTTCTTCCGCCGGTGCATACGGATAATCGACGCACCCAAGGAGAAAGCGCCGCCGGGAAAACATCTCGGCAGCGCGACGGCGCACCCAGCCGTCCACGCCATTCGCCAGGACCGCGATGCCCTGATCAGCAGTACCCGACGGCGTGCCCGGCGCGGCCGCCCGAACCATTCCCACCACCACACTGGAGACATGCAATGAAAAACAAGAATCCGACCCTGCCACTGCTTTCAGCCTCGCCGCTGCCCGGCGCGGCGCTGGCGAAGACGGGCCTCGCCGTCGCCGCGATGCTCTGCTCCTTCGCCGCGCAGGCACAGGTCGCCATCTTTCAGGAGAGCTTTTCTTCCGGCCTCGGCGGTTTCACCGCTACCGGAACCGTAGGCACCAGCACCGGCGCCGCGCGGATGGAAGGCTGCTACGGCTGCACGGACGGCGCGATCACCTCCGGCGCGATCAGCACGCAGGGCTTTACCGGACTGAGCCTGAGCTTCGACCGCGTGACCTCCGGCCTCGACTCCGGCGAGGCGGGCATTGCGGAGTACTCGACCAACGGTTCGACCTGGACGGCGGTCGAATCGACCCGTGTCACGACGAACGGACGCGTCACCTTCAGCCTGCCCGATACGGCGGCGGGCCAGGCGGCGCTGCGGCTGCGCTTTCGCATCGATGCCAGCCTGAGCAGCGAAACCTACACCGTCGACAACGTGCAGCTCACCGGCATCCCGGGCGACACCGGCACCAACCCCTATGCCAAGGGCCCGAATCCGACCACGTCCATGCTGGAATCGAGCACCGGTCCCTTCACCTATGCCACCACCAATGTCTCGGAGTTCTCGGCCAGCGGCTACGGCGGCGGCACCATCTATCATCCGACCAATGTGGCGGGCCCCTTCGCCGCCATCGCCATCTCTCCCGGCTACACCGGCACCAAGTCCACGATGAGCTGGTGGGGGGAACGGCTTGCATCGCACGGCTTCGTCGTCATCACCATCGACACCAATTCCATCTATGACCAGCCCTACGAGCGGGCGCCGCAACTGATGGCCGCGCTGCGCCAGCTCGTCACCTTCAGCAACACCAGCTCGCATCCGATCTACCGCAAGGTCGATCCGAACCGGCTCGGCGTGATGGGGCATTCGATGGGCGGCGGCGGCACGCTGATCGCGGCGCGCGACAATCCGACGCTGAAGGCGGCGATCCCGCTCGCGCCGTGGAATACCAGCACGGATTTCTCGAGCGTGCGGGTACCGACCCTTGTAGTGGCCTGCGAGAGCGACACCATCGCCCCGGTGTCGCAGCATGCATCGCCGTTCTACAACAGCATCCCGGCGTCGGCCACCAAGAAAGCCTTCATGGAAATGAACAACGGCGACCATTTCTGCGTCATGACCGGCAACGACTACACCCGCATCATGGGCAAGTACGGCGTGGCCTGGATGAAGCGCTTCATGGATAACGACACGCGTTACAGCCCCTTCCTCTGCGGGGCGCCGCACCAGGCCGACCTGTCGAACATCCAGATCTCGGAGTATCGCGAGAACTGCCCGTACTGATGCGGCAACGGAGGGCATGCCGCCGTGCATGTCTTCCCTGTTCCCATCGGGGGCAGCGACGCGCGGCCGGCGCCGCACTTTGGCGCCGGCCGCTGTCTTATCACCTGAGCTTGGGGGAAATCGAGATGAAAGCCAGAATCCTGTTGCCGTTCCTGATTGCGCCGGCCATCGGCGTGGCCATCGGCCTGCAGCTCGCGGACGAGCCGGAGCAGGATGCGGCCGCCACGTATTCCGCCGCGACCGCCGCTGCAGCCGCCGCAGGCGAGACGCGCAATGGCGGCGGCCCGGGCGGGCAGGAAGACGGTGCGCCCGGATTTTCATTCGCCGACGTCATGTCGATCATGCGCAGCGGCGGCGACGCGCCGGGCGCATCCGCGCTGCAGCAAGCCTTCGACGAAGCGCTGGCGATGGCGCCGGGAGAGGCGCGCACCCAGGCGCTGCAGCGCGCGTACACCCGCTGGCTGCTCGAGGCGCCGGCGTCGGCCGCCGCGCATATCGAGCGCATTCCCGCCGAAGAGCGTCGCGCGATCGTGTCGGCCGCACTCGCCGTACTGGCGGAACGACGGCCGTCGAACTTCCGGCAGTACGCGGCCACGCTGGGCCAGGAGCGCTCGGACCTGGCGGCGGTGATCGGCGCCATCGCCGAACGACACCCGGGCGAGGCGCTCGAGTGGATACGGGAGCATGCCGATCCCGACAGCGTCGCGGAACTGACCGCCGCCGCCCTGCCGGGGCTGATCCGCAACGATATCGCGGCCGCCGCGCGCGCCGTGGCCGACTTGCAGGAACGGGCGCCCGTCGCCCTGATCCAGCAGGTCGCGGCGGCCTACGCCGGCCATGACCCTGCGCAGGCTTATCAGTGGGTCAGCCAGATCATCGGCAGCCGCAGCGACACCACGCCCGGTCAGTTGCTGGACGAAGTCAGCAGCAGCCTGGCGGCGGGCGATCAGAACGCCGCCGCGCAATTCATGAGCCGCACCCAGGACCCGGCCGTCAGGCAAAGCCTGATGAGCGAACTCGCCATCCGCAAGGGGCAGGACGATCTCGCGGCCGCCTGGAACTGGCTGAATCAGTACAGCAGCGACCCGGTCTACCCGGACGCGGCGCAGAAGCTGCTGTACCGCTGGTCCTATACCAAGCCGCAGGAAGTGGCGCAGATACTCGCCTCGGTGGGCAATCCGACGCTGCAGGCGAACGCGGCCGCGCATCTGACCCGATTCTGGCAGCAGAAGGATCAGGCCTCGTACCAGACCTGGGTGGCGTCGCTGCCGCCCGGCCCGCTGCGCAATTCCGCCATCGCCGCGCGGTAGGGGCTGCGCGCGGAGCGGCGCCGTCCTGTGCTCTAATGGCGCTTCCCGAGCAAACCACAAGACCGTATCGCGGCCGCCGGCATCCGCCGGCGGCGCGCCGTCGCCTATGACCGATCTTTCCGACCTCGCGGGCATCGACGAGACGATGCCCCGCCCCGCCGACACCAGGAATCCGCTGGTCCACGTGTACAGCGACGAGTGGCTGCTGGTCGTGCACAAGCCGGCCGGCCTGCTGGTCCACCGCAGCCCCATCGATCATCACGAGACCGAGTTCGCGCTGCAGTACGCGCGGGCGATGAATGGCGGCGGCCACGTGTACCCGGCGCACCGGCTGGACCGCCCGACCTCGGGACTGCTGGTGTTCGCCCGCGACCCGGCGACGGCGAGCAGGCTGGGCCGCGCCATGATGGCCGGCGAAGTCCGCAAGACCTACCTGGCGATGGTCCGCGGCTGGACGCCGGAAGCCGGCCTGATCGACCATCCGCTGCGCGACGAGCCGGAAGACCGCCGCCGCAAAGACGACATCATGCCGCTGCGCGAGGCGCGCACGCGCTACCGGCGCCTGGCGACCACCGAGATCCCGGTGACGATCGAAGGCCATGAGACCAGCCGCTACAGCCTGCTTGCCCTGTATCCGGAAACCGGACGCAAGCACCAGTTGCGGCGCCACATGAAACACATCAGCCACCCGATCATCGGCGACGCCAACCACGGGCGCGGCCGGCACAACCGCTATTTCGCGCAGCGCTTCGGCCAGGGCCGGCTGATGCTCGCGGCCATCCGCTTGCAGTTCTCTCATCCGGCCACCGGCGAGCCGCTGCACCTGTACGCCGAGCCGGAGGCGAGTTTCATGCAGGTGCTCGGCATCTTCGGCGACGGCGGCGCCATTGCCGGGCTGTGCCGCGACGCGGCGCCCCCGCCCCGGCCGGACCGTCCCTAGCCGCCCTGCTCCGCATCGGACGGCAGGTGCCGCTCCGTCTGCCCGAAGAGTTCGAGCAGACGGATCACCATCCGCACGTTGGCCCCATGAAGCTCCCTGCGTTCCGCGCTGGCGAGCATGCGAAAGCTCTCCCGCTGAAGATCGCGCCTGAGCGCGGCGATCAGCGCCTCTCTCTCGTGCGGAAACAGCATCGGTGTCCTCATGGCGGTTCCTTGCTTGCGTGCGGCGTCGTCGCCGGCTTTTCAGTAAATGCTCGCGGTGGGACGGACGATGATCTCGCTCACGTCCACGTCCGCAGGCTGGGCGATGGCATAGGCGACCGCGCGGGCGATGGCATCCGGGCCGATGGCGATGCGGCGGAACTCCTTCATCTCGGCACGGCCCTGTTCATCGGAAATCGAGTCGGCGAGTTCGGACTCGGTCACGCCCGGGCAGATCACGGTGACCCGGAGATTCGGCCCCGCTTCCTGGCGCAGGCCTTCGGAAATCGCCCATACCGCATATTTCGTCGCGCAGTAGACCGCCGCGGTGGGGCTGACCGCATGCGCGCCGATCGATGCCATGTTGATGACCTGGCCGCTGCCCTGGGCCTGCATCACCGGCAGGGCGGCAGCGATGCCGTGCAGGACGCCGCGGATGTTCACGTCGATCATGCGGTTCCACTCGTCGACCTTGAGCGCCTCGAGCTTCGACAGCGGCATGACGCCGGCGTTGTTGAGGATGACATCGACGCGGCCGAAGGTCGTGTTGGCCAGGGCGACGAAGCGGCGGACATCCTCCAGGTCGGTCACGTCGAGCCGCGCGAAATGCACCGCGCCGCCGACGGCCCGGATCTCGGCCGCGAGCTGTTCGAGGCGTTCGGTGCGGCGGGCGCCGAGCATGACGCGCGCGCCGAGCGATGCCAGGTGACGGGCGGTCGCCTCGCCGATTCCGCTGCTGGCGCCGGTGATGACGACGACCTTGCCTTCGATGCCGGGGAATTGTTGAATGGATGCGTTCATGGTCTTTCCTTTCCTCTCGTTGGTTGAACAAGCGTTGCTCCGATGCCTGGAAGTCTAGGTCCGGCAGGCGTTGCCGGAAATGGCGCTTCTTCCATGATCCTTGCCTTTTCCTACAAGACGCCACCGCGCGCGCACGCGGCGCTCCTGCATGGAATGCCTTGCCGCGCTACCATGTCATGTATGCCGGCATTGCCTGTTCTCGCCCATTCCTCGATATCTATTGCCTGATTCTCTTGCCTTGTGGACGCCGCCTTCGGCATCGACTAGGCTCGGGGAACATGTTTCAGGAGCTCGAAAAATGACAACGGAACACATCCCCCTGTACGACAAGTCGCGCGACAAGCAGCACAGGATGGCCGAGCTGATCAAGACGCTGGCCCCGAACGAGGGCTACACCCTGACGGCGATCGACGGCGTCAAGCTGATGCGCTCGGACCGCGACATCGCGCGCACCCCTGTCCTCTACGAACCCAGCATCGTGGTCGTCGTGTCGGGCAAGAAGCGCGGCTTCATCGGCGACAGCGTGTACAACTACGACGCCCAGCAGTTTCTCGTCCTGTCGGTGCCGCTTCCCTTCGAAAGCGAAACGATCGCGACCCCGGAAGACCCGATGCTCGCGGTGCAGATTCCGCTCGACCTGACCGTGATCGCGGAGCTGCTGGTTACCCTCGACGCCGCCGCCGCGCTGCGCGGCGAGAGCGCGGTCGGCATCTGCTCCACCCGCCTCGACGACAAGCTGACCGATGCCGTGCTGCGCCTCGTCGAAGCACTCGGCTCGCCGCTCGAGTCACGCGCGCTCGGCGCCGCCATCCTGCGCGAAATCTATTTCCGCGCGCTGACGAGCGAACAGGGGCCGGCGATCCGCGCCGCGCTCAACCACCAGAGCTATCACGCCAAGATCAACCGCGCGCTGCGCCGCATCCATGCGGATTACGCGGGCGATCTCGACGTCGACACGCTGGCCGACGAGGCCGGCATGAGCGTGGCGGCATTCCATGCGAGCTTCAAGGCGGTCACCGGCACCTCGCCCATCCAGTACCTGAAGACGGTGCGCCTGCACAAGGCGCGCCTGCTGATGGTCCAGGACGGCATCAATGCCTCCACCGCCGCCGTCAGGGTCGGCTACGAGAGCGCCTCGCAGTTCAGCCGCGAGTTCAAGCGCTTCTTCGGCAGGCCGCCGCTCGAGGAAGCACTGGCGATGAAGAACGCGCTCCTGGTGTCTTCGCACAGCACCGTTTCCGCCTATGTCACCGTCCAGTAAACATGCCGAGCACGAGTGCCAGGTAGACGGCAGCTGGATCAGCGTCGACGGCTCGCTGCGGCTGGACCTGCGGCACGGGTATTTCACCGAGACGCACGTCTTTCCGGGAACGCGCTACGCGGGCCGCTACCTGCTCCGGCATCGCCGGCTGGTGCTGATCGACGGCGATACCGGCCTGCGCACCTCGGCCGCGCTCGCGCCGGGCTGTCTCTACCTGAGGGAATCCACCCTGGTGCGCCTGCACTAGGGCGCCCGCGTGCAGGCGTGCGACGTTCAGGGCTGCATCCTAGCTGTATGCCCCGGCCGGATAAATGCTGGAAGCGCTCCCGCAGCATTCCTGTTTTGGTGATAATCTCCGCTTACTTCTGAAAGGGGGACGGGGATGGATTACTTCAACGCGGTGCGCGCGTTCGCGCGGGTGGCGGAAACCGCAAGCTTCGTCAAGGCAGCCGACTCGCTGCACTTGCCGCGCAATACCGTGACCAAGCTGGTGCAGTCGCTCGAGGCGCACCTGCGCACGAGGCTGCTCAACCGGACGACGCGCCGCGTGTCCCTGACCAACGACGGCGCCGCGTACTATGAGCGCATGGCGCGGCTGCTCGAGGAGTGGCAGGAGGTGGAGGCCGAACTCGCGCATGCGCAATCGCGGCCCCGCGGCCGGCTGAGGGTGGACATGGCGTCGGCCACCGCCACGCTGCTGGTCATCCCGGCCCTGCCCAGCTTCCAGGCGCGCTATCCGGATCTGCAGCTCGACATCGGCGTCAGCGACCGGCCCTCGGACTTCATCGCCGACCGCGTCGACTGCGTGATCCGCGCCGGGAAGATCACCGATCCGTCGCTGGTGGCCCGTCCCCTCGGCGACTTTTCCTTCATCACCTGCGCCGCGCCCGCCTATCTGAAGCAGCACGGCACGCCGACGCATCCGGCGGAACTGGAAGAAGACCATCTGCTGGTCAAGTACTCCTTCGCCAGCGGACGCCATCTTCCGGTCGAACTGTCACGGGACGGCGAGCAGATCGTGGTCCGCGGGCGCCACTTCGTGTCGGTCAACGACGGCAATGCCCTGCTCTCGGCGGGCATGGCGGGCCTGGGCATCGTCCACCTGCCGGCCTTCATCGCCCAGCCCCAGGTCGAGGCCGGACTGCTGCAGCCCGTGCTCGCCGAATGGCAGGCGGCGCCGATCTCCATGTCGGTCGTCTATGCGCCCAATCGCCACCTGAGCGCGCGCGTGCGGGTATTCGTGGACTGGCTGATCGAACTGTTCCAGAACCAGTCATCGTTCAAGTCGAGGCGGCCGCCGCCCGGCCGCTGAGGAAGCCGGCGTTCGCGCCGGCGCAGCGCTCAGGCGGCGATTTCCCGCTCCTGCTTGAGCGTCTGTATGAACCAGCGGCCGGCGGGCCCGGGCGGCATGTCGTTGCGGTAGATGGCGTGCATCGAAAAGGCGGAGCCGACCGAGGGATGCGGCTCGGGCTCGAGACGCACCAGGCGGTTGCCGAGGATATCGTCGCGCACCATGGGTTCGGGCATGTGGCCCCAGCCGAGCCCGGCGAGCAGGAAGGCATGCTTGGCGCCGAGGTCGGCCAGCCGCCAGGAGCGGTCCGAGAGAACGCCGAAGCTGCGTCCCTCGGTACGCGAGGAGCGGTCGGTGAGAACGAGCTGCACATGCTCCTCGAGCACCGAATGCGGCACCGGGCCGCGCAGGGCGGCCAGCGGATGCGCAGGCGCGACCACGGTGACGGCCGGCACCCGCGTCAGGTACTCGGAGCCGCAGGCCTCGGGCACTTCCGGCAGCGAGCCGATGATGCCGACGCGGCAGTGGCCGTCGAGTACCGGCTGCAGCACCGCGCCCAGCGCTTCCACGTACAGCCGCAGGGGCGTTTGCGGGAAGGCCTTGTGGAATTCGCCGACGGCGCGGGTGAGCGCCTTGATCGGGTACATGACATCGACCGCCACCGACAGCTCGGGCTCCAGGCCCTCGGCGAGCGCCCTCGCCCTCGCCTTGAATCCATCCATGCAGGCGACCGCCGCGCGGGCTTCCGTCAGCAGGACCTTGCCGACCTCGGTAAGACGGGGCGCGCGTCCGGCCCGCACGAACAGCGGAAGACCGACCTGGTATTCGAGATTGGCGACGGTCTGGCTGACCACCGACTGCGCCCTTCGCAGCTTCCTCGCCGCAGCCGAAAAGCTGCCTTCCTCCGCCGCAGCGATGAATGTTCGCAACTGGTCCATGGACATGCCGTCTAACATCTATCGGTCCTCCGGATAGGAGCTATCGAAGAAAAATATATTCCCGCTTTCGGGTAAGGAAGCTAGGATCGGGTGCTGCGGGGGAATGTTGCGATGCACGAGAAATATACAACAAGCCTGCCGCGCCCGCAGGCGCCGCCCCTGACGGACCGGGGCCGTCCGATTTTCACACTGCTGCGACACCGCGGCATCAACATGCAGCATTAACAGGAGCTTCAATGGCAAAGGTTCTCGTTCTCTACTATTCCTCCTACGGCCACATCGAGAAAATGGCAGAGGCCATCGCAGAAGGCGCCCGCAGCACGGGCGCGCAGGTCGACATCAAGCGCGTCCCGGAGACGGTGCCGGAAGATATCGCGCGCAAGGCCCACTTCAAGCTGGATCAGGCCGCGCCGGTGGCGCAGGTCGCCGACCTGGAGAACTATGACGCGATCATCGTCGGCACCGGCACGCGCTATGGACGCATGAGTTCGCAGATGGCCGCCTTCCTCGACCAGACCGGCGGCCTGTGGGCACGCGGCGCGCTCAACGGCAAGGTCGGCGCCGCTTTCGCTTCCAGCGCGACGCAGCACGGCGGCCAGGAAACCACGCTGTTCTCCATCATCACGAACCTCCTGCATTTCGGCATGACGGTCGTCGGCCTGCCTTACAGCTTCCAGGGTCAGATGAGCGTGAGCGAGATCGTCGGCGGCGCACCGTACGGCGCGACCACGATCGCGGGCGGAGACGGCAGCCGCCAGCCGAGCGAGATCGAACTCGCCGGCGCGCGTCACCAGGGCGAACTCGTCGCCCGCACGGCTGCGAAGCTCTTCGGCTGATGCTTGCGGGCGGGCAGGCCCCGCGGCACGTGCGTGCACGAGGGGCCTGCCCGCCGCATGGAGATTGCGGCACAGGGGCGGCGCGTGAAGCGCGCGCCCCGGTCGAATCGCTAGTCGTTCAGCGCCGCCTTCGCCGCCTGTTCCGGCGACAGGCCGTCATAGAACATGTCGGTGAACCACTCGACGTTTTCCTCGATATGCTCCTGCGCCTGGTCCAGCGTGGCGCCGCCGGCGACCAGAAAACCTTCCACTTCGGTACACCACTGAATCAGGGCGGCGGTTTCGGGATCGAGCTTTTCCTTCTTGGACATCAAATTTCCTGACTCTCGGTGATGATTGTCGTCGCACGCGAGCGCGTGCGCGCGAAGCCTGCGGGCATGATAACAGCAGCGCCGCCCGCGCACAGCGTGCCTGGCCCATCCCGACGGTCTTGCCGGTCGCCATCTTCATCGCCCTTCGCGGCGCGGCGATATCAGGTCCGTCCGCCATCCTCGCCGAGCAACGCAAGCGCGGTGTCGATGAAGGCTTGCACATTCGGGGACGCATACTTCCCGCCCGGATAAACGAAAGTGAAGCCGCCGCCGGCCTTGAGCTTCCAGTCGGCGAGCACCGGCACCAGCGCACCCGAGGTCGCGGCATCCGCCGCAAGGAAATCGGGCAGCAGGCCTATGCCTTCGCCCAGTATCAGCATCGCCTTGATGGCCTCGAAATCGTCGACCACCATGCGTGAGGGCATGGACGCTTTTGCCTCGGCCTTGCCTCTTGTCGCGCGCGTCAGGCGCACCGGATCCATGCCCGCATAGGTAACGCAACGGTGTGCCGCGAGGTCCTTCGGGTGGCGCGGCATGCCGGCCGCCTTCAGGTAGCGGGGCGAGGCCCAGAGATGCATGGACAGGTCGAAGTAGCGCCTCGCGATCATCGAGGAATCCTTGAGATGGCCGACGCGGATCGCGAGGTCGATGCCTTCGCCGACGAGGTCGAAGAGCCGGTTGGACAGCAGCATCTCGACGCGGGTATCCGGGTAGCTGTCGAGGTAGGCGCGGGCGACCTTCGGCAGCAGCGTGTGACCGAGGTCGATCGGCGCGGTCACGCGCAGCAGGCCGCTCGGACGGTCGCGCACCGAAAGCAGCGCCGACTCGCCGAGTTCGATCTCATGCACCGCCTTAGCGCAGTGCCGGTAATAGCGCTCGCCCGCCGGCGTCATGTTCAGCTTGCGCGTGGTCCGGTGCAGCAGTCCGATGCCCAGCCGCTTCTCCAGCGCGGCCACCTTGGCGCTGACCGTGGTCTTCGGCATCTTCATCAGTCTCGCGGCGGCGGAAAAACTTCCTGCCTCGACCACCCTGACGAATACGGCGACGGCGTCGAGATCCATCGACTCTCCTTGATTGTCCATCCGGTTGCACAGTGTTTCCCTACTTTACCATCTAGTGCAAGGCGCGACGCGCACTTACAGTATGCGCAAGTTCCACCCCAACCCTTTGAAGGAGCACTTCATGCTTGCCATTACCGGCGCATCCGGCCAGCTGGGCCGACTCGTGATCAAGAAGCTGCTGGAAAAACTCCCCGCGGGCGAGATCGTCGCCGCGGTGCGCGATCCCGCGAAGGTCGCCGACCTCGCGGCCGCGGGCGTACAGGTGAGACAGGCGGATTACGACCGGCCGGAGACGCTTGCGACCGCCTTCGAGGGCGTCGACAGGCTGCTGCTCATCTCGTCCAGCGAGGTGGGCCGGCGCGCCGTCCAGCACCGCGCGGTGATCGACGCCGCGAGACGCGCCGGGGTCGGCCTCATCGCCTACACCAGCATCCTGCACGCGGACAGCTCGCCGCTCCCCCTCGCGGCCGAGCACAAGGAGACCGAAGCCATGCTGCGCGCCTCGGGCATTCCCCATGTACTGCTGCGCAATGGCTGGTACACCGAGAATTATCTGGCGGGCGTGCCGACGGCGCTGAAGCTGGGCGCCCTGTTCGGCGCGGCGGGAGAAGGCAGGATCTCTTCCGCAGCGCGCGAAGACTATGCGCATGCGGCGGCCGCGGTGCTGACACGGGACGACCAGGCGGGGCGGGTGTATGAACTGGCCGGCGACGAGGCCTATACGCTGGGCGAATTCGCCGCCGACATCGCACGCGCGTCGGGAAAGGCGGTAGCCTATGACAATCTTCCCGAGGCGGCCTTCCGGGCGGCGCTGGTGCAGGCCGGACTGCCGGATGGACTGGCGACGCTGCTGGCCGAATCGGATGCGGGCGCCGCCAGGGGCGGGCTGTTCGACGACAGCCGCCAGCTGAGCACGCTCATCGGGCGCCCCACCACGCCTCGAGCCGTGCTGCTGAAGGCCGCGCTCGGGCAATAGCCGACGTATCGCGGTATCGCGGAAACGGCGCGTGCCGGCACGGGCGCGCCCCGCGCAAGGAAACATCATGAATGCATCAAGATTACCGGTGTACTTTCTTTCTCATGGCGGCGGACCATGGCCGTATGTCGAGTCCATGCGGCCGATGTTCGCGCGCACCGCCGCCGAGTTCGCCGCCCTGCCCGCACGGCTGCCGTCGCGGCCGAAGGCGATACTGGCGATCTCGGGCCACTGGGAGGCGCCGGACTTCACCGTCTCGACCGCCGAGCGGCCGCCGATGGAGTACGACTATTACGGCTTTCCCGAGCATACCTACCACATCAGCTACCCTGCGCCCGGCGCGCCCGCGCTCGCGGCCCGGGTGAAAGATTTGTTGTCGTCCTCCGGCCTCGGGGTGAGCGAAGATGCGGCGCGCGGGTTCGACCACGGCGTGTTCGTGCCGCTGAGCCTGATGTACCCGCAGGCCGACGTGCCCGTCGTCATGCTGTCGCTCAGGTCCGGCTATGACGCGGCGGAGCATATCCGGGCAGGCCAGGCCCTCGCGCCGCTGCGCGACGAGGGCATACTGATCATCGGCAGCGGCCTGACCTATCACAACATGCGCGGTTTCGGCCGCGACGAATCGACGCCGGTGGCCGAAGCGTTCGAAGCCTATCTGAACCGCGCGATCAGCCAGAAAAGCGCGGCCGCGCGGAACGACATGCTGGTGCACTGGGAGAACGGCCCCGGTGCGCGTCTCGCCCATCCACGCGAAGACCATCTCGTGCCGCTGATGGTGGTGGCCGGGGCGGCCGGAGAGCACACCGGGCGCGCCCTGTTCATCGATCACGCGATGAAGGTGCCGATGGCGTCCTACGAGTTCGGCGCGGCGGCGGCGTGACGGCCGGAAGGCCTGGGCAGCCTTGGGTATAGTAGGCGCATGTCAGCCACCCGAAAACATCCTGTCACGCCGGACGGACGCTACTTCGTCGTGAACGGCCGGCTCTGGCGCATGAGCAATCCCGCGCTCGCGCCGGAAGAACGGCAGGCACTGGTCGACCGGCTGATGCACGCGCGCAGGCAGGTCGGGATCGCCCTCAAGGCAGGCGATGCCGAAGCGGAGCGCCGCGCGCGTGCGGCAGTCGATGCGGCCAAGCACGCGCTGGGAGAAAGGGGGCCGGTGTGGTGGACCGACGGCGCGCCCGACTTCAATCGCCGGCTGGCGGCCAACACGCCCTACGCCGACTGGTACGCGGCACTCGCCTCCGGCGACCCGGCCTGAGCGCGGTCGGCCCGCGCCCATGACCTGTCAGCTCAGCTCGACGGCGGTCGACACCGCCCAGGTGTTCCGTCCGCTGCGCTTGGCCTGGTAAAGCGCCTTGTCGGCCTCTTTCAGTAATGTTTCGGCGCTGCCGCCATTGCCGGGATAAAAGGCAATGCCGATGCTGATCCCCACCGAAACCTCGCCCTTCTCCAGCGAGAAGGGCCGGCCGATGGTGACGAGGATTTTCCGGGCCAATGCTTCCGCCGCATGCAGGTTGAGCATCTCCGGCAGCACCGCGACAAACTCGTCGCCGCCGAGGCGTCCGACCGTGTCTCCCGCGCGCAGGCATCCGGTCAGCCGGCTCGCCACCTGCCGGAGCAGTTCGTCGCCGGCGTCGTGGCCGAGGCTGTCGTTGACGGCCTTGAAGCGGTCGAGATCCATGAAGAAGACGCAGACGGGCTTGTCGCTCCTGCAGCACAGGGAAATGGCCGAGACCAGGCGTTCGGTCGTCAGGGCGCGATTCGGCAGGCCGGTCAGGTTGTCGAAGAGCGCCAGCCGCCTGATCTGCGACTCGGCGAGCTTGCGGTCGGTGACGTCTCTCGCGACGCTGATGACGGCGAGCGCGCCATCGTAGTCGGTCAGGTGGGCGGTGATCTCGAGGACGATCGCGGCGCCGGTCGCCGACGTGCAGGACGCTTCGAATGCAATCGTCCCCGCCGACTTCAGCACGTTCAGCCTGTCGTGATACTGCGCCCTGAACATCCCCCGGTCGTTCAGCGCGTCGCCGCCGAAGGAGCTGGCCGCGGTGAATCCCAGCAGGGCCTGGGCGGCGCTGTTGGCTTCGACCAGGCGCCCATCCAGCCGGTGCACGAACATCGGGTCGCCGGCGGAGTTGAAGATGACGCGGAACCTCGCCTCGGACTGGCGCCGGCGCTCTTCGGCCTGGCGCAGGTCGGTCACGTCGCGGAACACGATCACCGCGCCGCGGACCTTGCCCTCGCTTTCGACGAGGTTGATCGAGTATTCGACCCTGAAGCTGCTCCCGTCCCGCCGCCAGAAGACATCGGATGTCACCCTGGCGGACCTCCCGCTCCCGAGACAGGCAAGAATGGCGCATGCCTGGCGCGGCTGTTCCCGTCCGTCTTCGGACGCGTGGTGGATGGTCTCATGCATGTCCTTGCCGACCAGCTCCGCGGTGCTGTAGCCGGTCAGGCGCAGGGCCTCGGGATTGGCGAAGCTGATGCGTCCCTCGGGGTCGACGCCGAACACGCCTTCGCCCACGGATTCGAGCAGCAGCCTGACTTCGTTGCGACTGTCGCGCAATGCCTGCTCACGGCTCGCGATCAGGCTGCTCATGCTGTCGAAGGCGACGGCGACTTCCTGAAACTCCTTCACATGCGTGATTTGTCCAAAGCTCACCGCCTCGCCCTGGCCGACGAGGCGGGTGGCGTTCAGCAGCTGATGAATCGGACGGCTGAGGAAGGAGAAGCCCCACCACGTGCCCGCGAACGCGGCGACGAAGACGAGGATCAGCCACAGCAGCGCGGTGGGCGCCACGGCGCCGGCCGACGCGCTGCCCGTACCGACGGCGGTCAGGACGGTTCCGCCCGTCTCGGTCATGCGCGCGTAGGCAAAAAGGCGCCGTTCTCCGTCCAGGTCGACGAGGCTGACGAATCCTTCTCCGGCCGCCTCCGGCGAGCGGACCTCATCGGGCAGCGCCATCACCGCGCCGACCCGTTTGCTGTCGCTCGGCGCATGGGCGAGCACCCGCCCCTCGGCGTCAAGCACGCGGATGATCGCGTTGCTGTACTCCTGCGTGGTCTTGATGCTCTCTTCCAGCCAGTCCAGCTTGATCGCGCCAAGCAGAATGGCGACGGTCTTGCCGCTCGCATCGCGCACCGGATGCCCGAACGGCAGGATCGGCAGCCCCGAAGAACGGCCGATCACATAGCCGCCATTCGCGAAATCATCCGCGCGGCGGGTGGCTTTGAACCAGGCCCGGTCGGCGACGTTGATGCCGGAAACGGGTTCGCTGTCGCACACCAGGTCGCCATTCAGCGAGAACACGCCGAAGCCGGTGTATGCCTTGTATGCCTGATCCCGCATCGCGGCCGCCAGCGTCCTGTTGCAGCTATCCCAGTCCGCGCCCGTCATCGCGGGCATGTGCGAGAACGCCGCCAGCACGCCGCGCGTCGTGCGCACCACTTCCGCATTGAGGGCGGTGATGCCGCGGGCGATATGCAGGGCCGCACTGCGCTCGGCCGCCTCGAGATCCGCCGCGGCGTCATCCGCGATCACGGACGCAAGGATGAGCGCGGGCGCGATAAGAATCGAGACGAATATGAGAATGACAATTCGGAGGGAGAGGGTGCGCATTGCATTTGTCGGCACCCGGGGATCCAGAGTGTGCCACGTATCAGGAGCGGCAATTTCACCAAAGCAAGTTACGCGCGCCCTTGATCCAGGTCAACTTTGGCAGGCTATGTGGTTGAATTGCATCGCCGACGAAATGCTCGCCCGGCGGCGCGACGCGCGAAATCTCACACCGCGCTGCCGAGGCTCATGGGCGGACCAGGCGGGACGACGAGGGGACGTGACACCCCTGTCCGGCCGTCACCGGCGCTGTATCGTGTACAACTCCTTGGCGCGCGCGCGGGTGAACAGCTGAGGCAGTACGCGCAGCGATTTGACGGCAAGAGACTTCACCGCGAGACTCAGGCCCTGCATGTCCGCCATCTTCGCCCGCAGCAGCCGGCCGTGCGCGCCCTGGTCGAACAGCATGGGCAGCCAGGCGGACGGGGATGTGAGCGGATGGCGGGTGAGGAATTCGCCCTGCGTCAGCATCGACATCGGCGCGTCCTCGGCGGGCGGCGAGATGCTCTGGGCGACGAAATTGAGCCCCGCGCCGACCGATGCGGTCAGCGTGGCCCAGTAGCGCGGATTGGATTCGATCAGGTAGACCCTGCCGCTGTCGTGCTCGATGCGCGCATCCAGGTTCATCACGCCGTTGTATGCGCTGGCGGCCACGATGCGATGGGCCAGCATGCGCATCTGCTCATTGTCGAAGAAGCACATCTTCGCCCCTTCCCGCCGGCGCAAGGCAAGCGCCCTGATCGTGCCGCGCAGCGCGAACAGGTCGATGCAGACATCGGTGCCGGCGACATAGCGCTGCGCCACCAGGGTGCGGTAACGGTAATCCGCATCGTCGAGCAGGCGCCGCAAATCATCCTCGCCCTGTATCACCTGCACCCCGGTGGATCCCGCCTCGTTGCTCGGCTTGAGGATGAAGGGCACGCCGAGCCGGGCAGCGATGCGTCCGTAGTCGAGGTCTTCCTTGCGTCCGATGTAGAGGGTCTCGGGCACGCTCAGCCCATGGGCCTTGCAGAACTGGAAGAACCGCCATTTGTCGTCGAACATGTCCATCAGCTCGACATCGGGCAAGGGGATGGTCCTGAATGGCAGCTCGTCGCGCACGCGGCTGATCATGCGCATGCTCGCGCAGTCGACGGGCACCAGCGTGGCGTGGGGCTCGCGCTCCGCGATGCGCTTCAGCTGACGCAACAGCTGCTCATCGTCCGGCCGCTCGAAATCGATCTCGACCATGTCCTTGCACAACGCGGAAAAGCGCAGCTTGCGCGTGTTCGGTCCGCCGAGCACGGTGCATCTGAAATCGCCGGCGCTGCGCAAGGCCATCAGCACTTGCGGCACCAGGGTATTGCAACCGCCCATTACGACAAAGCTTTGCATTCTTCTTGTCTCCAATACGGCCTGCCCGAGGGGCAAGCATTTGCCGGCTAGTCACCGGGATTCGAAAACCAAGGCGTCAATCTATTTGATCGTTGTTAAAAGCAAAACACTTCGCGCAGAGAAAGTCGGGCTGGCGTGATTTCGCTCAACCCCGCATCCTCTCGTTGGTACTCACTGCATGTGCCGGGAGAAACATTGCGAGCCGCAAGAACGGCGCCCTGAAAAAGGCGGTCCAAACCCGCATCACCCTGCAGGAGGCCCCATGCCATCGCGCCCGTTACTGTTGATGCTCGTCACGCTGCTGCTCGGCGGCTGCATGATTTCGCGGGAAGGCATACGGCCCAGTCCGCAGCGCCCTTCGGTGCAGGGCACGAACGATGCGCAGGGCTCGCCGCTCTCCGTACCGGGGAGCGGCATGGGCGTGGGCTCGGGAAATCCGGCGGGCAGTGCTCCGTCGGCCGGGGCCGCCACACCGGCAAGATGATCGCGACCTGGGCCTGGTCGGCGCCATTCCGGCAAGCCCGCCCTGCCAATGCATCGAGCGGTTGAATGATGAGAGTGTTTACGGCGGGCTGAGTTCGCTCACCGCCGAACACGAACGGTGAGCGTGCGCGCGCGAACGCGCTGCATGGCAGGCATGAGACGGCGGGCCGGGTCGCCGTGTGGCATCGTGCGCCGGGAACAGGGCCGCGCCGGGAGGGGAAAGTCTGAACGTGCTACGGATTCAGGCGCGTGCCGGCAGCACCGTCCCCCAGCATTCGCCGAACCCGATCCGGCTCGCGCCCGGCTTTTCGCACCAGGCGCGCAGCACGACGGAGTCGCCGTCTTCGAGGAATGCGCGGGTTTCGCCGTTCGGCAATTGCAGCGGCGTTTTTCCGCCCGCGGTCAGTTCGACCAGGGCGCCCGCCTGGTCCAGCGTCGGCCCGGAAAGCGTGCCGCTGCCGAACAGGTCGCCCGCCTGCAGATTGCAGCCGTTCACGGTGTGGTGCGCCACCATCTGCGCGACCGTCCAGTAGGCGTGCCGATAGTTGGTGCGGCAGATGCTGGCCTCGCGCTGCCCGGCCTGCTGCATGGCGGCGGTGCGCAGACCCACTTCCAGCTCGATGTCGAAAGCGCCGGCGGCCCGGTTCTGTTCCGAGTCGAGGTAGGGAAGCGGCTGCGGATCGCCGGCCGCGCGGCTGAACGGCAGGCGATAGGGAGCCAGCGCTTCCAGCGCCACGATCCAGGGCGAGACGGTGGTGGCGAAGTTCTTGGAAAGGAAGGGACCGAGCGGCTGGTATTCCCAGCCCTGGATATCGCGCGCCGACCAGTCGTTGAGCAGGCAGATGCCGAACACATGGGACTCGGCCTCGCCGATCGGTACCGCCTCCCCCAGCGCATTGCCCCGGCCGATGAAGATGCCGAGCTCGAGTTCGATGTCCAGCCGCTTGCTCGGGCCGAACCCGGGCTTGTCCGCGCCCGGCGGCATGGTCTGTCCGCTCGGACGGCGGAAGGCGTGCCCGGAGACGACGATGCTCGACGCACGCCCGTGGTAGCCGATCGGCACCCATTTGTAGTTGGGCAGGAGCGGATTGTCGGGCCGGAACTGCTTGCCGATGTTGGTGGCGTGATGGACGGAGGTATAGAAGTCGGTGTAGTCGCCGATGCGCGCGGGTACGTCGTATTCGGCCTCGGCCTGCGGCACCAGGCAGGACTGCAGTCGCGACTGTTCCGCGGCCCCTTCGCGCAAAGCCCGCGACAGGCTCAGGCGCAATGCGCGCCAGGCCGGTTCGCCCAGCGCCATCAGGGCATTGAGCTTGTCCTGCCCCGCGGCGCTCGCGGCGTCCTCCGCCTCGCCGCTGAAGACCCCGGTCGCGGCCGCCGCCGCCATGTCGAGGATCTGGTCGCCGATGGCCACGCCGCCGCGGAAGGCTTCGCCGCCGCCACGACGGCGGAAGACCGCGAAAGGCAGATTCTGGATCGGGAAGTCGCAGTCCCGGGCATTGGCGGATGCGACCCAGCTGCGCAGCGCGGGATCGTGGGTTTCATTCAGGGTGATCATCGGACTTGCTTATCCTTCCTGTTCGGAGCCGCGCTCATTTGCGCGTCGGAGAAAAATGCTTCCTGATCGTCTGCCAGCACTGGAAATACTCGCTCTGCAGCTGCGATGTCTCGAGCGCGAACTGCGTCGGCCTGATCGCGGTCTTCGTCTCGAACATGAAGGCCATGGTGTCGCCGACCTTGTTCGGCTTGCTGGTGTCGGCGTTCGACGCCTTGTCGAAGGTCGCGGCATCCGGTCCGTGGCCGGACATGCAGTTGTGCAGGCTGGCGCCGCCGGGGACGAAGCCCTCGGCCTTGGCGTCGTACTCGCCGTGTATCAGTCCCATGAACTCGCTGGCCACGTTGCGGTGGAACCAGGGCGGGCGGAAGGTGTCTTCGGCGGCGAGCCAGCGCGGCGGGAAAATCACGAAATCGATGGTGTCGACCCCGGGCGTGTCGCTCGGCGACTGCAGCACCAGGAAGATCGACGGATCGGGATGATCGTAGCTGATCGAACCGATGGTATTGAAGCGCCGCAGGTCGTACTTGCATGGCGCGTAATTGCCGTGCCAGGCGACGACGTCCAGCGGCGAATGGCCGATGCGCGCCGACCACAGCCGGCCATGGAACTTGGCGACCAGTTCGAAATCCCCTTCCCGGTCTTCGTACCACGCATGCGGGGTTTCGAAGTCGCGCGGGTTGGCCAGGCCATTGGAGCCGATGGGACCCAGGTCGGGCAGGCGCAGCAGCGCGCCGAAGTTTTCGCAGATATAGCCGCGCGCGGTCCCGTCGGGCAGGGATACGCTGAAGCGGCATCCGCGCGGCACGATCGCGATTTCCTGCGGCGCGATCTCGATCCGGCCCAGCTCGGTGGCGATGTGCAGGCGCCCCTGCTGCGGCACGATCAGCAGTTCGCCGTCGGCGGTGTAGAAATAGCGCCCGTCCATGGCCCGGTTGGCCGCGTACATGTGGATCGCGCAGCCGGACATCGCCTCGGCCGAGCCGTTGCCCGCCATGGTGACCCAGCCGTCGATGAAGTCGGTGGGCGCCTCCGGCACCGGCAGGGGATCCCAGCGCAGCTGGTTGGGCGGTGTGGGCGGCACGGCGGCGAAGTCGCCGACGATGCGCGGACTGTCGAGCAGGCGGAACGGCATGTGCACCGCCGCCGGCCTGATCCGGTACAGCCAGGAGCGGCGGTTGTGGCTGCGCGGCGCGGTGAAGGCGGTGCCGGAAAACTGTTCGGCGTAGAGGCCGTAGGGCGCGCGCTGCGGCGAGTTGCGGCCGACCGGCAGCGCGCCGGGCAGCGCCTCGGTGGCGAACTCGTTGCCGAAGCCCGATTGATAGCGCAGGCCACCCTGCTCGTCGCGGTCCTTCACGTTCATTTCATCGCTCCGACAATGCACTCAGTCCAGCGTAATCTTCTGGTCGCGGATCAGCTTGTGCCAGCGTTCCCGCTCGCGGGTCAGCAGCTCGGCATACTGCTGCGGCGTGCTGCCCACCGGCTCGACGCCGAAGTCGACGAGACGCTGGCGCACCGACGGCTGGGCGATCGCGGCGGAGATCTGCTTGTACAGGGTATTGACCACCTCGGGCGGCGTCGCGGCCGGCGCCACCACGCCCACCAGCGCCGCCGCCTCGACATCCCTGAAGCCGAGTTCGGCGAAGGTCGGCACGTCGGGCAGCTGCGGCAGACGCGTCGCGTTGGCGACCGCCAGCGGACGCACGCGGTTGTTCTTGATGAAGGCGGCACCGGCGGCGAGGTCGACCATCATCGCCGGGATCTGTCCGCCGGCGACGTCGGCCAGCGAGGGCGCGGCGCCGCGATAGGCGACGTGCACCATGTCCAGTCCGGCGCTCACCTCGAGCAGCTCCATCGCCAGGTGATGCGGGCTGCCGGCGCCGGCCGAACCGTAGTTGACGCTGCCCGGCCTGGCCTTGGCGCGGGCGATGAAATCCCTGGCGTCCTTGGCTTCGGAGCCGGGGCCGACCACCAGGATCATCGGGAAGCGCCCGACCAGGGTCACCGGCGCGAGGTCCTTCTCCGCGTTGTAGACCAGCTTTGAATACAGGGCGGTGTTGAACACCATGGTGCCGTTGTCCGCGTTGAGGATGGTGTAGCCGTCCCCGGGGGAGCGCGCGGTCTCGGCGGCCGCGATCGCGGTATTGCCGCCCGCCTTGTTCTCGATGATGACCGGTTGTTTGACCTGCTCGGACAGCTGCTGGCCGACCGTCCGCGCCAGGAAGTCGGAGCCGCCGCCCGGCGGATACGGCACCAGCCAGCGGATCGGCCTGGACGGATAGGATTGCGCCATCGCCGGGGCGGAAGCCGCGAGTACCGGCAGCGCCAGCATGCAGGCCGCGATCAGTCTTTTCATGGAGTGCTCCTCGTTGAATTGGTGCGTGTTCTAATTTTGCGTAATCCTACTACGCACAGCGTAAAATTAACAAGCTCGCCTTGATCTCAGTCAAGGGCGCCGGAAGCGCGGCCGTTGACGGCGCGCGCCGGCGGCGCCAGAGTAATGTTCTTGTTCAACAGGCAGCGCAAGCAATGAAACAGACGGTGGAACAGCGATCGATGGAGCGGCGCCAGCGGGTGCAGTCGGCGGAGATGGGCATGGGCATACTCAAGGCGCTCGGCCGGCTCGGCGGTTCCGCCAGCCTGACCGCGGTGGCGGCGGAGGTCGGCGAAAGCACCGCCAAGGTGCACCGCTACATGGCGAGCCTGGCCCAGGAGGGCCTGGTCGCGCAGGACCCCGCCACCCAGCACTATTACCTCGGACGGGAAGCGATACAGATCGGCCTCGCGGCGCTGAAGCAGTGCGATCCGATACGCCTGGGCGAGGCATCGCTGATGCGGCTGCGCGAGCAGCTGGAAGTGACCTGCTTCATCTCCGTCATGGGCAACAAGGGGCCGACCATATTGCGCATCGAAGAACCCGGATTGCCGGTCACCATCAATGCACGCGCCGGATCGGTGCTGCCGCTGCTCTGGTCGGCCACCGGCCGGGCGTTTCTCGGCCACCTCGACGATGCCCACGTGCGGGCGCAGGCGGACGAGGAACTGGCGCGCGCCGGCAAGGAGCAGCGGGCGTCGCTGTCGGGCAGGAACCCGATCGAGCGGCTGCGCAAGGAGGTGCGCGAGCAGGGCTGCGCGGCGATCAGGGATACCCTCCTGCCCGGCATCAGCGCGGTGGCGGCGCCGATCTTCGATTACACCGGACGCGTATGCGCGGTGCTGACCGCGCTCGGCGCCACCGGCGGCTTCGATACCGATCCGACAGGCAGGATCGCGAGTCTCGTCAGGCGCGAAGCGGCCGACATCAGCGCCGCCCTCGGCGCGCGTGTCAAACCCTGATTCTTTTCCGTCCATTACTGCGGTCCGGCACGTCTTCCGGATTACGCATAACGGAGTATGATTACGCAGAACTGATTCCCTCGTTCCCGTCGACACCCATCTCCGGAAACCGCACCATGAAGACGCCCGCCACTTCCTGTCCCATCGACCACGCGGCCCTGAAGGCCGGAGCATGCCCGGTCAGCCCCCGCGCGGCGGCATTCGATCCCTTCGAGGACGCCTACCAGCAGGATCCGCCGGAATACGTGCGCTGGGCGCGCGAGGAAGAGCCGGTATTCTTCAGCCCGAAGCTCGGCTACTGGGTCATCACGCGCTACGACGACATCAAGGCGGTGTTCCGCGACAACATCACCTTCAGTCCCTCGATCGCACTCGAAAAAATCATCCCCACCAGCGATGAGGCCAACGCGGTGCTGGCCTCGTACAGCTATGCGATGAACCGCACGCTGGTCAACGAGGACGAGCCGGCGCACATGGCGCGCCGCAGGGTGCTGATGGAGCCGTTCACGCCGGAGGCGCTCAGGCATCACGAGCCGATGGTGCGACGCCTGGCACGCGAGTATGTCGACCGCTTCATCGACGATGGCCGCGCCGACCTGGTGGATCAGATGCTGTGGGAAGTGCCGCTCACGGTGGCGCTGCATTTCCTCGGCATCCCGGAAGAGGACATGGACCTGCTGCGCCAGTATTCGATCGCGCACACCGTCAATACCTGGGGACGTCCGAAGCCGGAGGAACAGGTCAGGGTCGCGCACGCGGTCGGCAATTTCTGGCAGCTCGCCGGCAAGATCCTCGACAAGATGCGCAAGGATCCGAGCGGCCCGGGATGGATGAAGTACGGCATCCGCAAGCAGGCGGACTATCCGGAGGTGGTGACCGACTCCTATCTGCATTCCATGATGATGGCCGGGATCGTCGCCGCCCACGAGACCACCGCCAACGCCACCGCCAATGCACTCAAGCTGCTGCTGCAGCATCCGAGCGCCTGGCGCGAGATCTGCGAAGATCCGTCCCTGATTCCGAACGCGGTGGAGGAATGCCTGCGCCACAACGGCTCGGTGCCGGCATGGCGGCGCCTGGTGACACGCGATGTGAAGATCGGCGGCATCGACATACCGGCCGGCTCGAAGCTGCTCATGGTGATGGCGTCGGCCAATCACGACCAGCGCCATTTCGAGGATGCGGATGCGCTCGACATCCGCCGCGACAATTCCAGCGACCACCTGACCTTCGGCTACGGTTCCCACCAGTGCATGGGCAAGAATCTGGCCCGCATGGAGATGCAGATCTTCCTGGAGGAACTGAGCCGGCGGCTGCCGCACATGCGGCTGTGCGAGCAGACCTTCACCTATCTTCCCAACACCTCCTTCCGCGGCCCGGAGCACCTGTGGGTGGAATGGGATCCGCTACAGAATCCGGAGCGAAGGAACCGGGCGCTGCTGGCGCACGCTTTGCCGGTTCGCATCGGCGAGCCCTCGGCCCATGCGGCGAGCCGCAGCGTCGTCGTCGAGAGCGTCACGCGGCTCACCGACGACATCCTGCGGCTGCGCCTGAAGTCGCCCGACGGGCGCGCGCTGCCGCGCTGGATGCCCGGGGCGCACATCGACGTCGAGTGCGGGCATCCGGATGTCTCGCGGCAGTACTCGCTGTGCGGCGACCCGGACGATGCGCAGACGCTGGAGATCGCGGTGCTGCGCGATCCGCACAGCCGCGGCGGGTCGGGCTGGATCCATGACAACGTCAGGCCGGGCGACCGGCTGAAGATACGCGGACCGCGCAACCATTTTCGCTTCGACGAGAGCGCGCGCCGCGCGATCTTCATCGCCGGCGGCATCGGCATCACGCCCATCATCGCGATGGCGCGGCGCGCCAGGGCGCTGGGCATCGACTATGAACTGCATTACAGCGGGCGCTCGCGCCGCAGCATGGCCTGTCTCGACGAACTGTCGGCGCTGCACGGCGACCGGCTCCGGATCTACGCCGGCGACGAAGGCAGGCGCGCCGACTATGCCGCCCTGCTGGCCTCGCCGGCGGACGGCACCCGCATCTATGCCTGCGGCCCGACGCGCCTGCTCGAGGCGCTGGAGCACTGCTGCGCCGCCTGGCCCGAGGATGCATTGCGCATCGAGCACTTCCATGCGACGCGGGGCAGCCTCGACCCGGCGAAGGAGCGGGCCTTCGAAGTGGAACTGAAGGACTCCGGCATCGTCGTCCAGGTACCGCCCGACCAGACGCTGCTCGCCGCCCTGCGCGGCGCCAACATCGACGTCCAGAGCGACTGCGGCGAAGGCTTGTGCGGCTCCTGCGAGGTGCGGGTGCTGGCGGGCCGGATCGACCACCGCGACGTCGTGCTCACCCGCGCCGAGCGCGACGCCAACAACAAGATGATGGCGTGCTGCTCGCGCGCGGCATGCGGGAGACTGGTGCTGGAGTTGTAGGACCCCTCACTTCCGCGCGGAGGTCCGCCCGCTCTCATTATCGAGGCGCGCCGACCTCCCCGGCT
This sequence comes from Noviherbaspirillum aridicola, assembly GCF_019656455.1. Classification (GTDB taxonomy): domain Bacteria; phylum Pseudomonadota; class Gammaproteobacteria; order Burkholderiales; family Burkholderiaceae_D; genus Noviherbaspirillum; species Noviherbaspirillum aridicola. The sequence goes on along the minus strand of NZ_BPMK01000016.1, from coordinate 72,389 downwards.
ATCCCTCACCCTGCTGACGCGCGCCCGGCAGCCGGAGCAGCACCCGCTCGCCAAACCCGCCCGCATCGATCGCGGTCCGCCACGAGCGCCTCCCGGCCCGCGCAGTCCTCTGCGCAGAAATCGCCGTCACATGAACGGCGCCCGCTGCCGGCCATTCCATCTTTCCGCGGCGCTCATCACAGCCTTTGTGCAACTCTGTTGCAAAAAAAACGGCCTTGCCTTAAGATTAAGTTGCAACACGGTTGCAAATAGCACCCCCAGCCGCCGCCACGGGGATGCCGGTCCGTCCGGCCGATCCACTTCCGCTCAAAGCCATGCAAAAAAAAGAACAGAGACGTGCGCCGCACGTCTTCGCGGCCCTGCTCGCCTCCCTGAGCCTGCCGGCCCACGCCCAGCCACAGGCGGCGTCTGATGCGGCCCACGCGGCGCCGGAAACCGTTCTTCCGACCGTGGAAGTTCTCGGCGGCAGCGTGGGCAACAGCTATCACCGCAGCGAGGTGTCCGGCGCGAAGACCGACCTGCCGTTGCGCGAACTGCCCCAGGCGGTGAGAGTCATGGGACGGGAAACCCTGCAGGACCTCGGCGCCTCGCGCCTAGACCAGACCTTCGCCTACGTCGGTGGCGTCTCCGCGCAGAACAACTTCGGCGGCCTGTGGGACAACCTCTCCATCCGCGGCCTCGCCGGCGATCCCAACCTCGGCATGCCGATGCTGCTCAACGGCTTCACCGCCAACCGAGGCTACAACGCGCCGCGCGACACGGCCAACATCGAGCGCATCGAGTTCCTGAAGGGGCCGTCGGCCGCCCTCTACGGCGCGAGCGAGCCGGGTGGGACGGTCAATGTGGTCACTAGGAAGCCGCTGTGGAAGGCCGCGCACGCGGTCGAAGCCTACGCCGGCAGCCACGATTTCTATCGCACCGCGCTCGATACCGGCGGCCCGCTGGGCGAGCGCGTGGCGTACCGCCTGAACCTGGCGCTCGAGGACCGCGGCGGCTTTCGCGACCATGTCGACACGCGGCGCAGTTTGATCGCCCCGGCCATCACCTGGAAGCTTGCGCCGGCCACCAGGCTCGACTATGCGGCCGAGATCCTGCGCCACCGCACGCCGCTCGACCGCGGCGTCGTTGCAGTCGGCAACCGGCTCGGCGCGGTCCCGCGCGAGCGCTTCCTGGGAGAGCCGTCCGACGGCGACGTCCGGGTCGAAAACCAGACACACCAGCTGATTCTCGAACATGCACTGAATGCGGCCTGGCTCGGACGCATGGGCATCTCCTACAAGAACGGCACGCTCGAAGGCTACTCGACCGAGCCGCAACCCGCCCTGCAACCGGATCAGCGGACGCTGCGCCGCCAGCGCCGCTATCGCGACTTCGAATCGGACGACATCGGCGTGCAGGCAGAACTGCTGGGCCGGCTGAGCGCGGGCGGTCTTGAACATGAAGTGCTCGCCGGGTTCGAGGCCTGGCGGCTCGACCTCAACCAGCGGATGCTGCGGGCGAATCCGAGCGGCAGCGCGCCATACGCGATCGACATCTTCAATCCGGTATATGGCCAGCCCCGGCCGGCGCTGCTGCCCAGCACGGATACCGCGGAAGATCAGGAAAACCTGGCCTTCTACCTGCAGGACACCGTACATCTTGGCGAGAAGTGGCGGCTGCTCGGCGGCCTGCGCTTCGACCGCAACGAGCAGACCGTCCTCAACCGCAGGACGGGCACGCGCACCCGTCAAAGCCCGAACGCGACCTCCCCGCGCGTCGGCGTCAGCTATCTCGCCACCCCTCGGTGGACACTGTTCGCCAATGCCGGCAAGTCCTTCCGGCCCAACAGTGGCGCTGACGCCGCAGGGGGCGCATTCGATCCCGAGTCCGGCACCGCGACCGAGGTCGGGGCGAAATGGGAAGACGCGGTGCGCAGCCTCGGCGCCAGCCTGGCCTTGTTCAACATCACCAAGCGCAACGTGCTGACCTCCGATCCCTTCAACACCGGCTTTTCGATTGCAGCCGGAGAAGTGCGCAGTCGCGGGTTCGACCTTGACGTGTCGGGCCAGCTGTCGGCGAACTGGCGCCTCAGCGCGAGCCTCGCGTACATCGAGGCGGAAGTGAAACGCGACAACCTGCTCGAGGTCGGCGCCCGCCTGCTCAACGTGCCGAAGCTCAGCGGCAGCCTGCTCCTGATGTACGAGGACGCCCTCGCCGGCGGCGGTCGTTACGGAATCGGCGGAGGACTGGCCTACAGCGGGCGCCGCCTGGGAGAGGCGCGCACACGGGCACAGGCTGGCAGCGGAGAAGATGCATTCGAACTGCCGTCGCACACGACCGCAAGGCTTGCCGCCTACTGGCGCATCACCCCGGCGTTGCGGCTGTCGCTCGACGTCGACAACCTGTTCGACCGGACATGGTACGCCAGCTCGTACCAGCGCACCTGGGTCACGCCCGGCGCGCCGCGCACCGTCGTGCTCGGCCTGCAGGCGAAGTTCTAAGTCCAACGCGATAGGGAAAGAACATGAATGGAAATGATGGCGTCGCGCTGGAAGCGCTCGACCTCAGCGCCGGGTACGGCAGGCAGCCGGTGTTGCGCGGACTGAACCTGCGCGTCGCCGCGGGGGAGATCTACGCGCTCCTCGGCGGCAATGGCGCGGGCAAGTCGACCACCCTCAACGCGTTTCTCGGTCTCCTGCCGCCGCGCTCGGGCAGGATCGGGGTCTGCGGCATCGATGTCGCGGCCGATCCGCTCGCCGCGCGCGCGCGGCTCGCCTATGTGCCGGAGAACGTGGTCCTCTACGAGCATCTGACGGCGAGGGAGAACCTTCGCTATTTTCTCGGCCTCATCGATCCCGGGCTCGCGCGTGGGGAGACGATAGACGCAGCGCTTTCGGCCGCCGGCCTCGAACCGTCGTCCTGGGGGCGGCGTCTCGCCGGCTATTCCAAGGGCATGCGGCAGAAGGTGGCGATCGCCCTGGCCCTGGCGCGATCCGCCCCGGTCCTGCTGCTCGATGAACCCGATACCGGTCTCGATCCCCGCGCCAACGGCGAACTCAACCGCCTTCTGACCGATCTGCGCGGCGAGGGAAAGACGGTCTTCATGGTCACCCACGATCTTCTCGGCGCGGCCCAGGTCGCGGACCGGATCGGCTTTCTCTCCGAAGGCAGGATCGTGGATGAATTCGCCGCGGCCGGGCCGGAGCGATTCGATGTCGATGCCCTGTACCGCCGGTACGCGGGATGGAGCGCACAGCGATGAGCGCCACCTTCGGCTCCAGCGTGGCGCGCATCGCGCGGGAGGAATTGCGCGCGATGTGGCGTCAGCGGGTAACGCTGGTCGCGCTGATCCTTGGCCTGCTGCTGGCGGCGACCGCAACCCTCGTCGGCTACGAGCACCGGCGCAGCGTGGAGGGCGACCGGGAACGCTATCAGTCGGCTGCCGACGCGCAGTGGCATGCCCAGCCCGACAGACATCCACACCGCGTGGTCCACTACGGGCATTATGTCTTCCGGCCGCTGACGCCGCTTGCGTTCTTCGACAGCGGTATCGATGCCTTCACCGGCCACATGCTGTACCTGGAAGGACACCGGCAGAACACCGCCAACTTCAGCGACGCCCGCCAGTCCTCGGTGCTGTTGCGGTTCGGCCTGCCCACGCCCGCATTCGTGCTGCAGACCCTGCTGCCGCTGCTGATCGTCTTCCTGGCATTCGGCTGCATTTCGCGGGAGCGGGAGCGGGGCAGCCTGCGCCTGCTGCTGGCGCAGGGCGTGTCGCCCGCGCGGATTTTGTACGGAAAGCTTGCCGGACACGGCGCGCTGGCGCTGCTGATCGCATCGCCGGCTCTTCTTGCACTGGCGGCCGTCGCCGTGCTGGCGCCCGGGCAGCGCATCGAAGCCCTCCTGATGATGACCGGCTACGCGCTTTACCTGCTGCTGTGGGCGGCGATCGCGGTGTGCATGTCCGGTGCCGTGTCCAGGGCGCGGGATGCCCTGCTGTGTCTGCTTGCCCTCTGGGCGGCCGTCGTCATCGTCCTGCCGCGCCTGCTGCCGGATCTGGCCAGCGCGCGCGTCGAGCTGCCCACCCGGATCGAAATCGACGTCGCCATCCATAAGGCGCTCGCGCAGATCGGCGACAGCCATGACCCGAATGACCCGTACTTCAGCGGATACCGCCAGAAGATACTCGCCCAGTATGGCGTGCAGAAGATCGAGGACCTTCCGGTGAATTACGGCGGCCTGCTGCTCAAGGAGGGGGAGCGGCTGACGAGCGAGCTGTTCGACCGTCACACGCGCGAGCTTTTCCGCATGCAGGAGGCCCAAAGCCGATTCGTCGACGCCTTCGCCGTCGCCAGCCCGTTTCTTGCGCTGCGCCGCCTCTCGATGTCGCTCGCCGGCACCGACCGGCAGACGCATGAGCGTTTTCTGATCGAGGCTGAAAAGTATCGGTTCAACCTGATACAGGCGCTCAACGAGCTTCATGCGCGCCATGTCCGTTTCGAGAACGACCGCGACCAGCGCATCAGCCAGACCCACTGGCAGTCGCTCCCGCGCTTTTCCTTCCCGCCGCGTGACACGGCCGAAGCGGTACGTCTGCATGCCCTGCCGGCGCTGTCCGCGATGGTGCTCTGGCTGTTTCTGCTGGTTCCGTTTCTGCCGCTGGTGGCATGGCGCATGGGGAGGGTGCGGGCATGAGCAGATTATTGCTTGAGTGGCGCATGGTCGCGCACTCCCGGCTGTCGGCGCTCGCTCTCGTGTCGCTGTTCGTGCTGTCCGCACTCTCCGTCTGGAGCGGAATGCGCGCGGCGGATGCTCAGCGGGAGGCGCTCGCACGCACGGCGGCGGTCCATTACGAGGACCTGGCCGCGGTCAGGGCGCGCCATGGCAACGATTGCGAAGCCGGATACTTCGCCTATTACGCGTTTCATCTCACCTCGGATCCGCCGCCCGCGGCCGCCTTTCTCGCCTGGGGCCAGCGCGACCTGCTGCCTGCGGCGGTACGGGTGCGGATGCTCGGCCTGCAGTCGCAACTCTATGAGTCGGAAACGCTGAACCCGGAACTGGCGCTGCCGGGACGTTTCGACTTCGCTTTCGTGCTGGTGTACCTGGCGCCGCTGTTCATCATCGTTCTGATGCACGACTGGGTAAGCTCGGAACGCGAGACGGGCCGGCTGCGTCTCCTGTCGTCGCTTCCCGCCGCTCGCGGCCGGCCATGGATCATGCGGGCGTCCCTGCGCTACATCCTGGTGCTGATTCCGCTATTGGCGCCGCCGCTGGCCGGCGTCGCGCTGACGAAGAGCGGCGTCATGGAAGCGGCCAGCCTCGTCCTGATCGCCGGCCTGTACGCCGGCTTCTGGATGGCGCTGCTGATGCTGATCGGCGCGCGGGCACGGTCCTCCGCGTCATCGGCCACCACGGCGCTGGCCTGCTTCGTCTGCCTGACCTTGCTGCTGCCTGCACTGGCGAACGCGGCCATCAACCGGCTCATCCCGGTGGGCAAGGGCGTGGAACTGGCGATGGCGCAGCGCCAGGAGGTGCACCAGGGATGGGACGCGCCCAAGTCCGCAACCTTTGAAAAGTTCTTCCGCTCGCACCCCGAATGGCGGGATACGCCGCCCGTCAATGTGCGCTTTCACTGGAAATGGTATTACGCGATGCACCAGGCGGGAGACGAAGCGGTACAGCCGCTGGTGAGCGCCTATACCGACAGCCTGAGGAAACGCGAGCTGTGGACGGCACGCGCGGGATGGCTGCTGCCTGCGGCCGCGGCGCAGGTCGCCATGCACAGGCTGGCCGATACCGACCTGCCTGCGCAACTGGCCTATCAGGAGAGCATTGCCCGTTACCACGGCCGGCTGCGCCACTTCTTCTACCCCTATTTCTTCAACGAGAAGCGGTTCGGAGAGCGCGATTTCCGGCAGTTACCGCAATATCAGCCGCGCGCGCCCGGTGGAGGGCCGCACGCGCAGGCGTTGCTGGCGTTGTCGCTCGCGCTGGCGTGCATGCTGGCGGCGGCCACGGCGGCGGTCCGCTCGCTGGCGGGAAGCACCGCGGCGGGCGCGGGCTGAGCGGCGAGGCCGAAGACGCGGCGCGCTCCGCGTCCCCGCCTCGCCTGCCTGCCGTCAGAACCCTTCCAGGACGATCTTGCCGCGCGCCTGGTGCGACTCCAGCATCGCGTGCGCGCGCCGCAGGTTGTCCGCGCTGATCGTGCCGAAGCGCTCGTTCACCGTGGTCTTGATCGTGCCGTCGTCGACCAGCGCGGCGACCCGGTCGAGTATCGCGTGCTGCGACGCCATGTCGGCGGTGTTGAACAGCGCGCGGGTGAACATCAGCTCCCAGTGCAGCGACACGCTCTTGCGCTTGAGCAGGCGCACGTCGATCGGCTCGGGGTCGTCGATCAGGCCGAACTTGCCCTGCGGCGCGATCGCTTCCACGATCTGCGGAAAATGCTGGTCGGTGTGCGTGAGGCTGACCACGTAGCGCGGCGCGATGCCGAGGCTGCCGAGTTGCGCGGCGAGCGGCGCGGCGTGGTCGATCACATGATGGGCGCCGAACTGCTCCACCCATGCCCTCGACTCGGGACGGGACGCGGTGCCGATCACGGTGAGCCCGGTGAGCCGGCGGGCGAGCTGCACCATCACCGAGCCGACGCCGCCGGCGGCGCCGATGACCAGCAGCGCGTCGCCGGCCGCGGCCTCGCCCTGCGGGATGGCGAGGCGGTCGAACAGCATCTCCCACGCCGTCAGGCTGGTGAGCGGCAGCGCCGCCGCCTCGGCGAAGCCGAGCGAAGCCGGCATCCTGCCGACGATGCGCTCGTCGACCAGCTGCAGCTCACTGTTGCTGCCGGCACGCGCGATCGAGCCGGCATACCAGACGCGGTCGCCGGGCTTGAACAGGCTGACCTCGGGACCGACCGCGCGGACCACGCCGGCGGCGTCCCAGCCGAGCACCTTCCATTCGCCCTCGGGCGCGGGCGTCGACTTGCGCACCTTGGTGTCCACCGGGTTGACCGAGACCGCGCGCACCTCCACCAGCAGGTCGCGGCCGCCCGGCGCCGGGTCGGGCAGCGTGACGTCGGACAGGGCGTCGGGATGATCGATCGGAAGGTTCTTGCGGTAAGCCACTGCTTTCATGTTGTCTCCTTGCGGATGCGGTAAAGGTCAGCCATTGTTGCCGGCGGGGTGCCGTTTGATAAACTGGCACCGAATTGAATGACTTTCAAAAACAAATTGAAAATAAAGAATCTGCAGGACCTGGAAGTTTTCGTCGCCGCCGCCGAGCACGGCGGCCTGTCGGCGGCGGCACGCGTGCTCGATCTGTCGCCGGCGGTGGCGAGCGTGGCGCTGAAACGGCTCGAGCGCGACCTGCGGGCGTCGCTGTTCCTGCGCACCACGCGCAGCATGCGTCTGACCCTGGACGGCGAACGCCTGCTCGAACGCGCGCGCCCGCTGCTCGACAGCCTGCGCGCGGCGGAGGAAGAGATCGCCTCCGGTCATGCCGTGCTGGAGGGCCAGCTGCAGATCTCCATGCCCTCGGACATCGGCCGCCACCTGTTCGTGCCCTGGCTGGATGAATTCCAGTCGGCATGGCCCGGCGTGCGCCTGCGGCTGCAGCTGGCCGACCGGCTCGCCGACATGTACCGCGAACCGGTCGACGTCGCGATACGCTACGGACACCAGCCCGACTCGGGCATGGTCGCCTTTCCGCTGCTGACCGCGAACCCGCGGGTGCTGTGTGCGGCGCCGTCCTACATCGCGCGGCATGGCAGGCCGGCCTCGCCGGCGCAGCTGGCCGAGCACAACTGCCTGTGCTTCATGCTGGACGGCGAGGTGTACGAGCGCTGGCGCTTCCGGAAGGGCGGCAACGATATCCAGGTGCATGTCGCCGGCAACCGCGTGGCCGACGACTCCGAGGTGGTGCGCCGCTGGGCGGTCGAGGGCCACGGCATCGCATACCGCGCGCGCGCCGACATCTTCGACGACCTCGCGGCGGGGCGCTTGCTGCCGCTGTGCGAGGACTGGGAAGGAGACAACGTGCCGCTGTATTTCGTCGTCGCGGGACGGCGGCAGATATCGCCGCTGGTGCGCCTGCTGCGCGAGTTCCTGCTGGCACGCTGCGGCCGGTTCGGCATCGCCGGCGGCAGGCCGCGACGCTAGCGATCGCGCGCGACGGCGGCGAAGCTCGCGAGCACGGTGGCCGCTTCATCCGACGGCAGGGCCGATGCGTCGCCTTCCCTGCCGAAGTGCGCGATATAGGCGGCGGTGGCCTCGGGGCTGAACTCGGGGTGAAACTGCACGCCCCAGGCGCAGTCGCCGACGCGGAAGGCATGATGCGGTTCGAAGTCGTTGCCGGCCAGGAGCACGGCGCCGGGCGGCAGCCGCCGCACGCTCTGGCTGTGCGCGGCCTGGGCGGCGAACCTCGCGGGCAGACGCGCGAACAGCGCGTCCGCGTCGCTCTGCGGCGTGCGTGTCACGCTGACGGTGCCGATCTCGATGCCCCCGGGGTGATAGCCGACTTCCCCGCCGAGCGCATGGGCAAGCAGCTGATGCCCGTAGCAGATGCCGAGCACCGGTATCCGGGCCGCGACCGCCGCGCGCAGCCATTCGGCGAGCGCCTCGCTCCACGCCGCCCTGTCGGTCACCATCGCATGGGAACCGCTGACGACGGCAGCCGCGACCTCGTGCGGCGGCGGCAGCCCGTCGCCGGCGCGCGGATCGCAGATCCGCACGGGCAGCGGATGGGGGCCGAGTCCGGCGACGATCCAGTCCTCGAAGTCGCCGATGCGGGCGGCGAGACGGTCGAAGGTGTCGCCGATCTTGAATACGACGATTGCTTTCATTGCGCTGCGGTGAGTGGAGAGCGGCGCCATGGTGCCATGAATGGCGTTTTCTTACCTGCCGTGCGCGCAGACGGCAGCCTGCGGGACGGCGGCGTGGGCCGCCGCGGGCTCGCCGGGCGCCATCTCTTCGGCCGACACGACCCTGTTCCTGCCCTGCTCCTTGGCCCCATACAGCGCATCGTCGGCCCGCCGCAGCAGCTCCACCATGGTCTCCGGCTTGCCGAGCCAGGTCGCCACGCCGGCACTGACCGTGCAGCCCGGCATGCCGGCGGTCGCCGAGGCCTCCATCACCGACGCGCGGATGCGCTCGGCGATCGCCCGCGCCTGGCCGCGGTCGGCGTCGGGCAGCAGGATGGCGAACTCTTCCCCGCCCAGTCGCGCGCAGTAATCGACGCTGCGGATGATGGACTGCACCTGGTGCACGATGCCGACCAGCACGCGGTCGCCCGCCTCATGGCCCTGGCTGTCGTTGACCGCCTTGAAATGATCGACATCGAACACGATCAGCGACAGCGCGGGATGGCCGCGCAGGGCACGGTTCCGCTCGCGCTCGGCGATCTCGAAGAAGGCGCGGCGCGACCAGGCATTGGTGAGGAAATCGCGGTTGGCCAGTTCGTTGGCGCGCGCCACCAGTTCCTCATACACGATCATCACGCCGCCGATGGTCAGCAAGGGCAGCGCGAGCGTGCCGAAAGCGAGGAAGGAGAGATTCCACAGGCCCGGATCGAGAAAGCCATCGTGGCCGTGCGCCTGCAGCGCGTAGACCCCGAGGCGCACGAAATGCCCGAAGGCGAGCGCAAACGCGGCGCAGGCCGCGAAGCGGAACGGATAGCGCGTGCGCGAGTGCGGCACGCGGGCGACCGTCAGCCCGATCGCCAGGCACACGGCGCCGTGGAATGCGGAGACCGCGACGATGCGCATCGGCAGCGAGTCGAGGATGTAATGAAAGCCGGCCACGAGCGCCAGCGTCGCCGTACCGCCGGCAAGCAGCATGCGGAGCGGGACCGGGCGCGAGAAGCAGCGGCGGTACCCCGCCAGCATGAACCCGCTGGCGCCGAGCATGAAGAAATTGGCGACTTCGATCGACAGGAAATCCGGCGCGACGCCGCGCGCCGCGAACAGCGGCAGCGCCAGCGTGGCGGCGGCGTTCGCGGCGAACCAGCAGCGCACCCCCGGCGTCCTGCTGCGCCTGAGCGCGAACAGGACGAGCAGCATGACGACCGACAGCGCGCAGGTGACGAGCAGGAGAAGGGTATAGAGGACGGCCATGTGACAACAGCAGGCGCCGTCCCGGCGGGCGGCGGATGGTGATAACGACAGCCGCTAGGTTAGCGGATAAGCGCAGCCGCGGAGTCGATTCCCGTGAAAAACCGCCGGTATGGTTGCAGCCCAACAACTAGGCCGGACCGCCGGCCCAGTCCACGATGTGCCGGTTCCATGCGTCGGTGTCGCGCAGATACCAGGACTGCCGCCGATGACCGCCGACCAGCGCGAACACGAGCAGGGAACGCCCGGTGACTTCATAGCAGTGGCCGAAGTCGAACGGCGGCATCTCGGAGCGCTCGGGATCGTTGGTGTCGATCAGCCCGACCCAGTGCCTGCCCTCGGGTACGGAAGGCAGGGTGAACCTGACGACGTCGTGGTGCGCATTGAACACCAGCAGCAGCGTCGCATCGGAACCCAGCCTGCGTATGCCGGTCGCCTGCGCGCGGCCGTCGAGCAGCATGCCGAAGCAGCGCGCGTTGCTGTCGTCCCAGTGGCCTTGCTCCATCTCACTGCCGTCGGGCGTGAGCCAGGTCACATCCTTGACACCGAGGTATTCGTTGAAATTCCCCGACAGGAAGCGCCCCCGGTTGAGGATGGGGAAGCTCTTGCGGATTTCGAGCAGGCGGCGGGTGAAACCCAGCATCAGGTGGTCGTCGCGCGAGATCTTGTTCCACTCCAGCCAGGAAATCTCGTTGTCCTGGGCGTAGGCATTGTTGTTGCCGTACTGGGTATTGCCGAACTCGTCGCCGGCCAGGATCAGCGGCGTGCCGCGCGACAGGATCAGCGTCGCCATCAGGTTGCGCTTCTGCCTTTCGCGCAGTTCCTTGATCTCCGGATCGTCGCTCGGCCCTTCGACGCCGTGGTTCCAGGAGTGGTTGTTGGAATGGCCGTCGCGGTTTTCTTCGCCGTTGGCCTCGTTGTGCTTGTCGTTGTAGGAAACCAGGTCGTTGAGCGTGAAGCCGTCGTGGGCGGAGATGAAATTGACGCTCGCCCATGAACGGCGGCCGCGCTTGTTGAACAGGTCGGCGGAACCGGATATGCGCGAGGCGAAATCCGACAGCGTGCCCGGATCGCCCTTCCAGAAGCCGCGCACCGTATCGCGGAAGCGGTCGTTCCACTCCGCCCAGCCCGGCGGGAATTGCCCGACCTGGTAGCCGCCGGGTCCGACGTCCCATGGCTCGGCCACCAGCTTGACGCTGGAGAGCACCGGGTCCTGGCGGCAGGAGTCGAGAAAACCGCCGCCTTCGTCGAAGCCGTAGGTTTCGCGCGCGAGTATCGTGGCGAGGTCGAAGCGGAAGCCGTCCACGTGCATTTCCTGCACCCAGTAGCGCAGCGAGTCGGTCACCATCTGCAGCACGCGCGGATGCGACAGGTTCACGGTATTGCCGGTGCCGGTGTCGTTGATGTAGAAGCGCTGCTGATCCGGCAGCAGCCGGTAGTAGCTCGCGTTGTCGATGCCCTTGAACGACAGCGTCGGCCCGAGTTCATTGCCTTCCGCGGTGTGGTTGTAGACGACGTCGAGGATGATCTCGATGCCGGCCGCGTGGAACTGGTTCACCATCTCCTTGAATTCATTGGTGAACGGCGACTGCAGGTAGGCGGAATGCGGCGCGAAGAAGCCGATCGAGTTGTAGCCCCAGTAGTTCTTGAGGCCCTTCTCCGTCAGATAGCTGTCATGCACGAAGGCATGGATGGGCAGCAGCTCGGCGGTGGTGACGCCGAGCGCGCGCAGGTAGGCCGCCACCTCGGGATGGGCGAGGCCGGCGAAGGTGCCGCGCTGCTCCGGCGGGATGCGCTCGTTGAGCGCGGTGAAACCCTTCACATGCATCTCGTAGAACACGGTGTTTTCCCAGGACACCTGGGGCCGGTGCTCGGTGCCCCAGGTGAAGGCGGGATCGATGACCCTGCACTTGGGCACGTACGGCGCGCTGTCCCGCTCGTCGAAGGACAGGTCCTTGTCCGGCGAGCCGAGCGTGTAGCCGAAAACCTCCGGCCGCCAGATGACTTCGCCGACCAGCTGCCTGGCGTACGGGTCGATCAGCAGCTTGTTGGGATTGAAGCGGTGGCCGGCGTCGGGCTCGTACGGCCCGTGCACGCGGTAGCCGTAGACGGTGCCGGGACGCGCGGCAGGCAGGTAGCCGTGCCAGACTTCGTCGGTGTATTCGGGCAGCTCGATGCGCTCGAGTTCGGTGCGGCCGTCGATGTCGAACAGGCAGAGTTCGACCTTGGTCGCGTTGGCGGAGAACAGCGCGAAGTTGACGCCCAGGCCGTCCCAGGTCGCCCCGAGCGGGAAGGGCCTGCCCTCGCGGATGACAGAGGGTTTCAATACCTGGGGAGCGGAGACGGGAGGTTGTTTAGGCGCAAGCGTCATTATTTTTCTCGATAAGAACTGGATCGGACATGAGACAGCATGCGGCGCGCATAAATCCGGCGCTTGTCGCGCCTCATGCTTCGCTTCTGATCTATCATCGGCTGCGCAAGCGGCGCGGCTGCGCCCAGTCACCCTTATTCATATTCACCGGGAGGAATGCCATGGCAATGGATGTGATCGACTATCAGATTTTCGGCAGCGACATGCAATACATCGAGGTGGAGCTCGATCCGGGCGAAGCCGCGGTCGGGGAAGCCGGCATGATGATGTTCATGCAGGACGGGGTCGAGATGGATACCGTGTTCGGCGACGGCTCCCAGCAGGGCGGGCTGTTCGGCAAGCTGCTCGGCGCCGGCAAGCGCCTGCTCACCGGCGAGTCGCTGTTCACGACGGTCTTCCACAACGAGGCCGCGGCCAAGCGCCGCATCGCCTTCGCCGCTCCCTACCCCGGCAAGATCGTGCCCATCCACCTGGCCGACATCGGCGGCACACTGATCTGCCAGAAGGATTCCTTCCTGTGCGCGGCCAAGGGGGTATCGCTCGGCATTGCGCTGCAGCGGCGGCTGGGCGCCGGCCTGTTCGGCGGCGAGGGGTTCATCATGCAGAAGCTCGAAGGCGACGGCTGGGCCTTCGTGCATGCGGGCGGCACCCTGGTCGAGCGCACCCTGGCTCCGGGCGAGGTCCTACGCGTCGACACCGGCTGCGTGGTCGCCTTCCAGCCCCAGGTCGACTTCGACATCAAGTTCGTCGGCAAGATCAAGTCGGCGCTGTTCGGCGGCGAGGGCCTGTTCTTCGCGACCCTGCGCGGCCCGGGAAAGATCTGGCTGCAGTCGCTGCCGCTGTCGCGGCTGGCCAGCCGGCTGATGGTGGCCGCGCCGGCCGCCGGCGGCGCCAGCAGCTCGCTCCTCGGCGGCACCGCGCTGGGCGGCCTGCTCGGCGGCGACGACGAGTGAACGCGCGGGCGGGCGGCTGGCGCGGCCGCTTGTTCGGCCCGGGCTGCGCCGATGCCGGCAGCGAGGCGCATGCGGCCTGGCGGGGCGGGATGCTGGAGGTCGGCTGCGGCGGCCGCTCGCTGGCGGTCCCGGCGCCCGGGCTGCGGCTGGAGGCTGCCGGCTTCAACGGCGAACAGCTGCGGCTGGGCTGGACCGCACCGGAGGGCAGCTTCGAACTCTTCATCGAATCGGGGCGCGAGGACTTTCTTGCCGCCGCGCCGCCGGCGCTCGCCGCCGCCGCCGGCACCGCGCGGGCGCAGCGGCGCCGCATCGGCGGCCGCTTCCGCGCCGCCCTGCTGCTCTGCGGCCTGATCCTGCTGCTGCCCTTCGTCGCGCTCGGCGTGTTCTTCATGCAGTCGGACCGGATCGCCGCTTGGGCGGTTCAGCATGTGCCGCGCGGCGCCGAGGAACGGCTCGGCGACCTGGTGCTGGCCCAGACCCGCGCGCGCGTCACCCTGCGCGAAGACGGCCCGGCGCATGCGGCCGTGCAGCAGCTCGGGCGCGAACTGAGCCGCGGCTCCGCCTACCGCTGGCGCTGGTTCGTGGCGGAAGACCGCACGGTGAATGCCTTTGCCGCGCCGGGAGGCGTGGTGGTGGTCAATACCGGCCTGATCGAGGCCGCCGCGGAACCGGGCGAGCTTGCCGGCGTGCTCGCGCATGAAATCGCGCATGTGGAGGAGCGGCACTCGCTGGAGGCGATGGTGAAAAGCGCCGGGCTCGGCCTCGTCCTGTCGATCGCGCTCGGCGACTGGTCCGGCAGCGCGGCCGGCGCCTGGGCGGCCAGACTGGCCGAACTCAAGTTCTCGCGCGACGCCGAGACCGAAGCCGACGCCCGCGCGGTGCGCGCGCTGCATGACGCGGGGCTGTCGCCTCAGCCGATGGCGCGCTTCTTCGGCCGGCTGGCGGAGAACGAGGCGCGCATACCCGGCATGTCGCTGGTTTCCTCCCATCCGCCATCGGCCGAGCGCATGACGGCGCTGCAGGAGCAGATCGCGCAATTGCCCGCGCGCGACTACCGCGAGCCCGGCATCGACTGGCAGGCGGTGCGCGCTTCGCTGCCGCGCGCGCAACAGGCGCGCTGATTTCCCCTGCCCATTCTGCGGCGGATAAGGTATATTTCAGCGCCGGTTGTATTCTGGCAATTTTTTCCTGGGAGTAGATTGAATGAACAAGTCTGAAATCATTGAAAAAGTATCGGCCGACAACGACCTGACCAAGGTCAAGGCCAAGCAGATCGTTGAGCAGGTGTTCGGCTTTATCGGCACCGACCTGAAGAAGGAAGGCCGTTTCTCCTTCCCCGACCTCGGCACCTTCACCGTCAGCCAGCGCGCAGCGCGCACGGGCCGCAACCCGAAGACCGGCGAAGCCCTCAAGATCAAGGCATCCAAGAGCGTGCGCTTCAAGCCCAGCCCGGCGCTGAAGACCCTGGTCGCCAAGGTCAAGGTCAAGTAATTCCCCCGGGCCGGGGCTTCCCGGCCCGCTTCCCCTCCCCCGCTCCGCTCCCTTTCCCCCTTCCTCCTTCCCGCAGCGTTATACAAATGGCAAGCGGGTTGAGCGCGATCAATTCCCCCTGCCATTGCCCGGATGCGGCGTTGAAAACTTGCCCGAATCCACACAGAATCGCGGATTGCCATTTCTCGAATCCCTCGTCGTCGAAGCTTTAGCTGGCGCAAAGCCGGCAGGTCGGGGACAAGGATGATATGGACCAGAGAACCCGGCAACGACGCCGGAGACGCAAGCGACCGCCCCATTCAAATGACTTCTGCAACAGCCCCCATTCTCGTCGTCGAAGACGACCCCGCGACGCGCAGCCTGATGTCCGAGATGCTTGTGCTGCTCGGCCACCAGGTCAGCGCCGCAGCCAGCGCCGAGGAGGCGCTGGCGATGGTGGAACAGGGGCGGCACCGCTTCGCCATCCTGCTGGCCGACATCAACCTGCCGGGCATGTCCGGCATCCGCCTGGCGGATATCCTGGTGCGCAAGCTTCCCGGGCTGCGCGTCGTGTTCGTCAGCGGCAACGGTTTCCTCGTCGCCGACAAGACCGACTTCGATTTCCGTCTGCTGCCCAAGCCCTTCGATCTGTACCAGCTGCAACTCGTGCTCAACGAGACCGAGCTGTTTGCCGGGCTGCCGGTTGCCGCCGCCCGTCCCTCCCTGCAGAAATAAAGAACGAACACCTGCGCCCACAGTCCGTCCGGCACGCGGGACCCGCGATAGCCCATTGCGCGCCGTCATCCCGACCGAACCCTTGCGCGTCGTGCAAGTCGAACCCCTGCGGCACCTTTCCGCAAGGCTAAACAATATCCACATGAACCTGTTGGAATCCGGCGACCGTCTCGCTGCCCTGCTCAATGCAATGATCATGAATGCGATGGACGCATTCATCGTGGTCGGCGACGACGATCTGATCCATGAATGGAATCCCGAGGCGGAGCGCATCTTCGGCTGGTCCCGGCAAGAAGCGATCGGCGCGCGTCTCAGTGAAATGATCCTGCCTCCCGATGCGCGCGTCGCCTTTGCACGCGGGCTGCGGGTTTTCCGCTCCACCGGCTTCCACCGCTCGCTCAACCGGCGGCTGGAACTGAGCGCGCTGAACAAGGACGGCAAGCGCCTGCCGATCGAAGTCACGATCACGCCGGTGCAGATGGAAGACACGCTGCTGTTCTGCGCCTCGATCCGCGACAACCGCGAACGCAGGACGATCGACACCCAGCTGCGCCAGCACCAGGCCGAACTGCGGCAGGCGCTCGACCGCCTGCGGCAGAGCCAGGCGGAGCTGGAAGCGGCGCTGCACGTGAACCGGCGGCTGATGGAGTACTCGCTCGACGTGATCGCGGCCGTCGATGCCGACAATCGCTTCGTGCAGGTCAGCGCCGCCTCGCAGCGGGTCTGGGGTTATCGCCCGGAAGAGCTTGCCGGAAAGTCCTTCCTCGACCTCGCGCATCCCGACGACCGCGCGATGCTGGCGGATGCCGCGCTCACCGCGCGCCGCGACGGTGCCGATCTCGCACTCGAGGCTCGCTTCCTCGGGCGCAACGGCGACATCGTGAATGTCAGCTGGACGGTCAACTGGTCGCGCGCCGACGAGCGCTTCTACTGCGTGGCGCGCGACATCACCGCCAGCAAGAAAGCGGCGTACGCGCTGGCCGAGCGCGACCAGCGCTTCCACTCGCTGTTCGAGCATCATCCGGATGGAGTGTTCGCGTTCGACCTCAACGGCCGGCTGACCTCCGCCAACCAGGCGTTTTGCGTACTGACGGGCCGCAGCAGCGAAGAGCTGACGAACTGCCGCTGGCAGGCGCTGATCGATCCCGACTGCATGGCTTCGGTGCGGGAACGCTTCGAGGCCGCGGTGCGCGGCACCGCCTCCAATTTCGAGACCACCGCACTGCGCAAGGACAGCGCGCCGTACGACGCGCATGTGACCCTGGTGCCGATCGTCGTCGACGGCAGGATCGTCGGCGTCCACGGCATCGCCCGTGACATCACCCATGGCAAGAGCTATGAACGGCGCATCGAGTATCTCGCCACCTATGACGCGCTGACCGGGCTGCCCAACCGCAATCTGCTGGACGACCGCCTGCGCCATGCGCTGGTGCAGGCCGAACGCGACGGCCACCGGGTCGCGGTGCTGTTCCTCGATCTCAACCGCTTCAAGCTGGTCAACGACAGCCTGGGGCACGACATGGGCGATGCCCTGCTGCGCATCGTCGCCGACCGTCTCAAGTCCTGCGTGCGCGAGGCCGACACCGTGGCCCGCCTCGGCGGCGACGAATTCGTCATCGTCCTCGAAAACATCGCCACCGCCCAGGACGTGGTGATCGTCGCGCGCAACGTGCTGGCCCAGATCGAAAAGCCGGTCACGCTCGAAGGGCATGAATTCGTCGTCTCCGGCAGCATAGGCTGCAGCCTGTACCCGAAGGACGGCAGCAGCGCCGGCGCCCTGCTGCGCGCGGCCGACCTCGCGATGTACGAAGCCAAGTCGGCCGGCGGCGGCGCCTTCCGTCTCTACCGCGAGGACATGAACGAGCGCGTCAAGGCGCGGCTGCTGCAGGAGCACCAATTGCGGCTGGCGCTGGAAAAGGGCGAACTCGTGGTCTGGTACC
Organism: Noviherbaspirillum aridicola; assembly: GCF_019656455.1. Taxonomy (GTDB): domain Bacteria; phylum Pseudomonadota; class Gammaproteobacteria; order Burkholderiales; family Burkholderiaceae_D; genus Noviherbaspirillum; species Noviherbaspirillum aridicola. Next base: position 54,836 of record NZ_BPMK01000016.1, on the reverse strand, counting down.
AGCCCCGGGTCGACATCGCCAAGCAGCGCATCGTCGGCGCCGAGGCGCTGCTGCGCTGGCAGCATCCGGAGCGCGGCCTGGTGCCGCCGAACGAGTTCATCCCGCTGGCGGAGGAGATCGGCCTCATCGAAGAGCTCGGGACCTGGGTCCTGAAAACCGCGTGCCGGCAAAACCGCCTCTGGCAGGCGAGCGGCCTGCCGCCGCTGAAGGTTTCGGTCAACATTTCGCCGCACCAGCTCGCGCCCGAATCCTCGATCAGCCAGGCGGTGCAGGATACGCTGCGCGAGACCGGGCTCGACCCGAAGTGGCTGGAGCTGGAGATCACCGAGAGCAGCCTGATGCAGAACGTCGAATCCACGCTCACCAAGCTGGTCGAGATCCGCGACGCCGGCGTCTCGATCTCGATCGACGACTTCGGCACCGGCTATTCCTCGCTCAGCTACCTGCGCCACCTGCCGGTGGATGCGCTCAAGATCGACCAGTCCTTCATCCGCGACATCTCGGCCAGCCGCGACAATGCCGCGATCGTCTCGGCCACCATCGCGCTTGCCCACACCATGGACCTGAAGGTGGTGGCCGAGGGCGTCACCACCGAAGACCAGGTCCGCTTTCTGCAATCGCACGAGTGCGACGAGGTGCAGGGCTACATCCTCAGCCCCGCCGTGCCGCCGGACGACCTGTCGCGGCTGCTGCGGCAGGGGAAGGTGCTGTCGCGGCCCGGGCAGGTGCACTGAGCGCCCGCGGGCGACGGTCGGCTGTCCGGTGCGCCCTGCCCGCCGGGGCGTGGATACGGAAGCGGGCTATCCCCGCCGCCGCTTCGGCTGCAGCATCACGCCGCTGCACGACGGCGCGCCGCAGTGGCAGGCGAAGGCCCGCCGTACCGCCGCGGTATGCCGCCCCTCGTAGATCAGCGCATAGTTGTAATGCAGTTCCTCGCCGCGCTCGATATCGCGCAGCGCATAGATCCAGACCCGCCCGTCCTCATGCTCCATCGCTTCGCAGTTCGGTTCGCAGGAATGGTTGATGAAGCGTGCTTCATTGCCGCGCCGTCCGCCGTCGATCACCCGGCCGTCGGCGAGCGTGAAGAAGAAGGTGTGATTCAGCGGGCCGCCGCGCTGCGCCGCGCGCTCCTCCGCCTGCGGCCAATGGATGCGTTCGCCGCGGTATTCGATGATGGGGTCGCCTGCCGCTATCCTGCGGCGGGCGAAGACGCCGTTGCCGTGTATGCCCGATGCCCTGACTTCCCAGGGCGGCTGAGTGCTGGCCAGTACGCGCTTCATTGCTATCTCTGTTTCCTTTCAGTGCGGGATGCACCGCGCCGGTGCCGGGCGGGTATTCTCGCGCACAAGCAAGAAGGGCGCCGGGTGCCGATGGGCGGTAATGGACGGTAAAGCGCGCCGACACGACTGGTCTGAAAATTGCTACGATGCATCACTGCCGTCACACTCTTTTCAACCAGGGACACTACATGCTCGATCAGAAAAAGCGCCACACGCTCAAGACAGGACTCGTCATCGCGGGCTCCGCACTCATGCTGCTCGCCTGCGGCAAGAAGGAAGAAACCCGGCCGGCCGAAGCACCGGCGGCAGCGCCGGCCGCCGCCGCCACGGCGGAGCCGCTGAAAGTCGCCTTCGTCTACGTCGGCCCGGTCGCCGACGCCGGCTGGACCTTCGCCCACGACACCGGCCGCAAGGCGATCGAGGCGGAGTTCGGCGACAGGATCAAGACCACGTTCGTCGAAAAGGTGCCGGAAGGCGCCGACGCCGAGCGCGTGTTCCGCGACCTCGTCTCGCAGGGCCACAAGCTGGTCTTCGGCACCACCTTCGGCTACATGGAGCCGATGCTCAAGGTCGCCAAGCAGTTCCCGGACGTGAAGTTCGAACATGCGACCGGCTACAAGACGGCGCCCAACATGTCGGTCTACGAGACCAAGACCTTCGAGGGCGCCTATCTCGCCGGCGTCATCGCCGGCAAGATGACGAAGTCGAACAAGCTGGGCGTGGTCGCCTCCTTCCCGATCCCGGAAGTGATCCGCAACATCAATGCCTTCACGCTCGGCGCGCAGTCGGTCAATCCCGCGGTGTCGACCCGCGCGATCTGGGTCTCCAGCTGGTTCGATCCGCCCAAGGAGCGCGACGCCGCGATGACCATGATCAGCCAGGGCGTGGACGTGCTCATCCAGAACACCGACTCCCCCGCCACGCTGCAGGCGGCCGAGGAAAAGGGCGTGTACGCATTCGGCTGGGACTCCGACATGTCCAAGTTCGGCCCGAAGGCGCATCTCGCCTCCGCCGTGATCAACTGGGGTCCGTACTACAAGCAGGCGGTGCAGGCCGCGCTCGACGGCAAGTGGCAGAGCGGCGAGACCTGGTGGGGCGTGAAGGAAAACTCGATCGACCTCGCCAGCCTGAATCCCGCGCTGCCGGAAGACGTCAGGAAACTGGTCGAGGAACGCAAGGCCGAGCTCGCGGCGGGCAAGCCTATCGTCTTCACCGGCCCGATCGTCGACCAGTCCGGCAAGGAAGTGGTGGCGGCCGGCAAGGAAGCCGACATCGGCATGCTCAAGGGGATGAACTTCTATGTGAAGGGCGTCGAGGGCTCGATCCCGAAATAAGCGGGACGTGGCATGCTCACGGGGCCGTCCGGACTGCCGGACGGCCCTTTTTTGCGCAGGAGAAGACATGAAAGAGCGCATCGGCGCCCCGGCGGGCGCCGCAAGCGAACAGGACCGCATATTCATGCAGCGCACGCTCGCGCTGGCATGGCGGAGCCGCGAGCGGGGACGCCATCCGTTCGCAGCGATCGTGGTCGACGGCGACGGTCGCGTGGTGGCGGAGGCGATGAACAATTCGATGCCGCCGGAGGGCGACCCGACCCAGCACGCGGAGCGGCTCGCCGCGGCGGAAGCGGCGCGCGCCCTGACGCCCGAGGCGCTGGCCGGCTGCACGCTCTACAGCAATGCGGAGCCGTGTGCGATGTGCGCCGGCGCGATCTACTGGTGCGGCATCGGCCGCGTGGTGTACGCGATGTCGGAACAGGCGCTGCTGCGCCTCACCGGCGACCACCCGGAAAACCCCACCCTGTCCCTGCCCTGCCGCGAGGTCTTCGCACGCGGGCAGCGGTCCATCGAGGTGGTGGGGCCGATGCCCGAGATGGCAGCGGAAGCCGCGCAGGCGCATGAAGGATTCTGGAACGGAAATGAAAGCAATGGATGAACTGCTGTTGAACGAATGGCACCCGGTAGCGGCCGGCGAGACGCTGCAGGCGGGCGCGATGCAGCCGGTACGCCTGCTGGAACAGGACCTCATCGTCTGGCGGTCGCAGGACGGTTCGGTGCATGCCTGGGAGGACCGCTGCCCGCATCGCGGCGCGCGCCTGTCCCTGGGCAGGGTGGCCGGCGACCGCGTGGTCTGTCCGTATCACGGCTGGCAGTTCGACACCGCCGGCCAGTGCCGGCTGCAGCCGGCGCATCCCCGCGACACGCCGCCGAAGACGGCCTGCACCCGCCGCTTCCTCGCGCAGGAAGCCTACGGCCTCGTCTGGGTCTGCCTCGGCACGGCGCCGCGCCGGCTGCTGCCTTTCCCCGAGCACGCCAACCCGGCGCTGCGCAAGGTGGTATGCGGTCCCTACCTCGTCCATGCCTGCGGCCCGCGCATCATCGAAAACTTCCTCGACATGGCCCACTTCGGCTTTGTCCACGAGGGCATACTCGGCGATGCGGAACATACCGAGATCACCGACTACAAGGTCGCGGAGTTCGACGACGGACTCGGCGACGACGGCATGAAGGGCGTGATCGCGACCGGCTGCTTCGCCTGGCAGCCGCAGGCCAACCTGCTCGCGGCCGGCGGCTCGATGGTGGAATACACCTACCGGGTCGTGCGTCCGCTGTCGGCCATCCTGACCAAGCTGCCCCAGGCGCAGGACGGCTTTCATGAAGCCATCAGCCTGCACGTGCAGCCGATGGACGAGGAACACTGCCGCGCCTGGATCATCCTCGCCATGACCAACAGCGTCTCCGGCGACGACGAGCTGCGGGCCTTCCAGGACCGCATTTTCCTGCAGGACCTCGCGGTGCTCGAATCGCAGCGTCCGAAGCGCATGCCCCTCGGCCCCGGCATCGAGGTGCCGCAACGCGCCGACCGCCTGTCGGCCGCGTATCGCCGCATGCTCGCGCGCCTCGGCATGCGCTACGGCGTCATCCCCGACGAGGCGGAAAAACCGCCGCGCTGACTTTCCTCAAGGCAGCAAAGGGAGACGCCGCATAAGATGGCCGGGCGTTCCTGTTCTGCCGGCAATCAGTCAGGCGCGCACGAGGCCTGCACGAGAGTGCGGGCCTTTTTTCATTGGCGGACGCAATTCTTGCCGCACGCGCGGTCATTTTTTCCGAAGGAACACCGGATCGGGTGCAACCCGGGGGCTCCGCGGCGGGTCTGCAAATTGCATCCCCCTGGATCTCCGACTCACTTGACGGCCCGCTGCCAGGGCTTGCCCCCGGCCGTCCGCAGAAGAATTGATGCCTGTTCCAGAGGATATTAAAGAGCCGGTTCAGAAGAATCACAACGTGGCAATGCCGCGGAATGAGGCGCCTCAGCTTCCTTGGCTCGCCATTGCATTCATCCTGATTGCCGTTCTCTGGATCGCCACCGAAGCCAGGCTGAGCAACGAGCGGGCGGCCGCCATGGAGCGCGGCGCGATGCGCGCCGCGGCGCTCTCGGATGCGTACTCGGAGCAGATAAGCCGCACGCTGGATGAGATCGACCGCACGACGCTGCTCCTGCGCACCTTATGGCAAGAGAAGCAGGGTGAGCTGAACCTGGCGGCTTATTACCGCAACGGCATCTTCCCCAGCAATTTTTTCAACGCCTCCGTCGCCACCCGGGACGGCAACGTCACCGCGAGCACCTTCGGCCTGCCTAACCCGCTCAACTTCGCGGACAGGGACTGGTTCAGGGCACATCGGGCGGACCGCAAGCTAGGGCTGCTGATTTCGCCGCAGGAAGTCGGACCGCGGAGCGGAAGGCCGATCATTCGCTTCAGCCGCCGGCTGGAGACCCTGACGGGCGAATTCGACGGCGCCACATGGGTGACCGTCGAACCTCCGTATCTCACGACCTTCTACGGCGCCGGCCAGCTCAACCCGGGCGAGTTCATCTCGATCCGGCTCTGGAATGGCTCCGTGCTGGCGACGCGGGTCGGACAGCAGGATGGAAAGCGGCCGATCTTCTATCGGGCCAACCCGGTCTTTTCCACCACCGAAGGCGTGCTGAACGAACCCGGCAACAAGTTCGTCGACGGCGCCGAGCGGCTCGTCGCATGGCAGAAATCGGCGCGCTACCCGGTGGTGGCGATCGTCGGACTGAAGACGGATGAAATTCTGGGAGCGTATCGCGCGAGCGCGGCCGACTGGCGCCTCGCGGCAAGCCTGGTTACCGTACTCCTTGCGGCGGTGGCCGTCGTGGGCATGTGGTTTTCGCGGAAACTCGGCGAGCGCAAGCGGCAGGCTGAGGATACGAAAGAGACCTATCGCCTCGCCGTGGACGCCGCCCAGGAAGGGTTTTACATGCTCAGGCCCATCATGGACGGCACCGGCTATGCGCTCGATTTCCGGATAGAAGACTGCAACGAACGCGCCGCGGCTTTCGCCGGCATGCAGCGCACGGACATGCTCGGCCTGGTACTTTCGAAAGCGCTGCCCGTCGAATATCAGCGCGATACCCTGCGCATCCTGCGCAATGTGATGGAGACCGGCTTCCTGGAAGAGGAATTCCGGGTGCCGGCACTGAAAGGCCGGCAGCCCGCCTGGCTCTACCGGCGTTTCATGCGTTCGGCGGGCGGCATTGCGATGGTGGTGCGCGATATTTCGAGCAGCAAGGCGCATGAACAGGAACTCGTGCAGCTCGCCAACACCGATGCCCTCACCGGCCTGCCCAACCGGCACTGGCTCGTCAATTACCTGCCGCTCGCGCTCGCCCGGGCCGGCAATGCAATGAAGCAGCTCGCCGTTCTCTTCATCGACCTCGACGACTTCAAGAACATCAACGACACGCTCGGCCACGACGCCGGCGACGAGCTGCTCAATGAAGTGGCATTGCGCCTGCGGCAAACGATCCGCGCCAGCGACCATGCGGTCCGCCTCGGCGGCGACGAGTTCACCGTGGTGCTGGAACATCTCGAGGGCGCGAGCGACGTCTCGCGCGTGGCGGACCAGATCATCAAGTCCCTCGGCGCGCCATTCACCGTCAAGGGAATTTCCGGCCAGCGCATACACGCCTCCATCGGCATCAGTACCTATCCGCATAACGGGCGCGACGGCGAGACGCTGCTCAAGCACGCCGATGTCGCCATGTACGCGGCCAAGTCCGCCGGGAAGGGGAGGTATCACTTCTACCACCCCAATCTGTCGGAATCGCTGATCACGCGGCTGAGCCGCGAGCATGCGGTGCGGCACGCGGTGGAGAATGATGAATTCGTGGTGTACTTTCAGCCGCGCTACGGCGTGCAGTCGGGGCGCATGAGCAGCATGGAGGCGCTGGTGCGATGGCAGCACCCGGAACGCGGCCTGCTGTACCCGGGCGAGTTCATCGACGTCGCGGAAGACACGGGACTGATCGTGCGGCTGGGCGAGCTGGTGATCGAGAAAGTCTGCGCGCAGCTCGCCGCCTGGAAGCGGATGGGCCTGCATGTCTCCCCGGTCTCGGTGAACGTCTCGCCGCATCAGCTGAAGGTCGGCAATGTCAGCAGCTATCTCGCCGCCTGCCTGCGCCGCCACGATGTCGAGGCCAGACTGGTCGAGGTGGAACTGACCGAATCGGCGGTCATCGACCAGAGCCGCGGCGTCATCCGGGAATTGCAGGAGCTGCGTGAGCTCGGGGTGAAGCTGATGGTCGACGACTTCGGCACCGGCCATTCCTCGCTCGCGCAGCTGCACAGGCTGGACGTGGACGTCCTGAAGGTCGACAAGGCGTTCACCGACGCGCTCACGTCCGGCACCGAGGGCCAGGTGCTTTTCCAGGCCATCGTATCCATGGCGTCCGCACTCGACATGTGCGTCGTCGCGGAGGGCGTGGAAACGCCGGAACAGCTGTCCATGCTGCGCAAGCTCAACTGCGACGAAGTGCAGGGCTTCCTTTTTTCGCCGGCCGTCCCCGGCGACGCGGTGGCGGCACTGATGGCCCGGCCGGCGCTGTGAGCGGCGCTGCGGGTGCCGGCGGCGCTGCGGGTGCCGGCGGCGCACTGGCCCGCCCGCCGCATCCGGCCGGCTTGCGGCGGCTAGCGCCCGGCGCCCCGCAGGCGCAGCGCGTTCGCGATCACCGATACAGAGCTGAGGCTCATCGCCAGCGCCGCGATCATCGGCGACAGGAGCTGCCCCGTGAACGGGTACAGCAGGCCGGCCGCCAGCGGTATGCCCAGCGCGTTGTAGATGAAGGCGAAGCCGAGGTTCTGGCGCATGTTGCGCACCGTCTCCACCGACAACAGCCGTGCTCGCGCGATCGCGCGCAGGTCGCCCTTGACCAGCGTGACGTGAGCGCTGTTGATGGCCACGTCCGTCCCGGTGCCCATGGCCAGGCCCACGTCGGCCCGTGCGAGCGCGGGACTGTCATTGATGCCGTCTCCGGCCATCGCCACGACTTTGCCCTGTTTCTGCAGGCGTTCGACGAGCTGCAACTTGTCCTGCGGCTTGACCTCGCCATACACCTGCGCGATGCCGAGTCGCTTCGCCACCGACCTGGCCGTCGTCACCCCGTCGCCGGTGGCCATGACGACATTCAGGCCGGCCTCCCTCAGGGTCTGAAGCGCCTCGGGCGTCGTGATCTTCACAGGGTCCGATACCGCCAGCAGCCCGACGAGCTGACCGTCCGCCGCCAGATACATCACGCTCGCACCCTCCGCGCGCAGGTTCTCCGCCTCGCGCGCCAGCACCTTCCAGTCGATCTTCTCCTGCTCCATCAGCGCAGTATTGCCGAGGGCGATGCGGCGTCCGCTGATCGTGCCGCGCACGCCGATGCCGCTGGAAGATTCGAAGGTCTGCGGCTTGTCCAGCGAGATGCCGCGCCTTCTCGCTTCATCCATGATGGCGTGAGCCAGCGGATGTTCACTGCCCTGGTCGATGCTGGCCGCCATCCGCAGTACGTCGACGCCGTCGAAGCCGGGCGCGGCGACAACGCGGTCGAATGCGGGTTTGCCCTCGGTAAGGGTGCCGGTCTTGTCGACGATGAGAGTGTCGATCTTGCGCATGGCCTCGATCGCCGCCGCATCGCGGAAAAGTATCCCCTGCGTCGCGGCGCGGCCGGTGGCGGCCATGATGGACATCGGCGTGGCCAGTCCCAGGGCACACGGACAGGCGATGATGAGCACGGCGACCGCATTCACGAAACCATAGACCCAGCTCGGCTCGGGTCCGAAGACGCCCCAGCCGAGCAAGGTCAGGGCGGCGATGACCACCACCACGAGCACGAAATAGCCGGCGACCACGTCCGCCAGGCGCTGCATCGGCGCGCGGGAGCGCTGCGCATTGGCGACCATCTGCACGATCTGGGAAAGCATGGTCTGCGAGCCGACCTTCTCGGCCCGCATCACGAGGCTGCCGCTCGTGTTGATCGTCGCGCCGATGAGCTTGTCGCCCGGGCGCTTCGTCGCCGGCACCGGTTCGCCGGTCAGCATGGATTCGTCCAGCGCGCTCTCCCCCTCCAGCACCTCGCCGTCGACCGGGACTTTTTCTCCCGGGCGGACACGGAGGACGTCCCCGATATGGACGTGATGAAGCGGCACGTCTTCCTCGACGCAGTCGGCGTTGATGCGCCTTGCGGTCCTGGGCGCCAGTCCCAGGAGCGACCTGATGGCCGCCGAGGTCCGGGAGCGTGCGCGCAGCTCGAGAATCTGGCCCAGCAGCGTCAGCGAGATGATGACCGCCGCGGCTTCATAGTAGACCCCGACCCGGCCATGCATCTGAAACGTGGCCGGGAACAGCCCGGGCGCGACGGTCGCCAGGATGCTGTAGCCGTACGCCGCGCCGGTGCCGGTACCGATCAGCGTCCACATGTTAGGGCTCCGGTTGGCGAGGGATTGCGCCCAGCGCACGAAGAATGGCCAGCCGGCGTACAGCACGACGGGTGTGGCAAGGACGAGTTCCAGCCAGCTCTGGCCCGGCAGGCCGTTCGGGAAGATCCGGTGTCCGAACATCGCCAGGATGGTGACGACGACCGTCAGCGGCAGGGTCCACCGGAAGCGCCGGCGGAAGTCGGCCAGTTCCGGATTCTCTTCCTCCTCGAGCGAGGGCATCAGGGGCTCGAGGGCCATGCCGCACTTCGGGCAGTTGCCCGGCTGCGGCTGGCGGATTTCCGGGTGCATCGGGCAGGTATAGACCGTTCCTTCCGGCGCCGGCATCGCGACGGGTGCCGACGGCTGCGGCTGCAGGTAGGCTTCTGGATCCGCCTTGAACCTGTCCATGCACCTGGTGCTGCAGAAGTGATGGGACTCGCCCTGATACACGACCGTCCTGTCCCGATCGGCCGACACCTTCATGCCGCAGACCGGGTCGGTGAAGGGCTTGTCGACGACGTGCGCGCCGTCATGGTCACCATGAGCATGACCATGATGATGTCCAGGCTCGCCGTGCGCGTGCGCGGCATGCTCATGCCTATGGTCGCGATGGTCGCCATCGTCGCGATGGTCGCGATGGTCGCGATGGTCGTGTGTTCGGTGTTCCATGATCCCCTCCTTGGGGAAAAGCTGCCATTGGATACGCGAGCCGTCTCAGAGCGCGCGCACCGCCGTGACCGGGTAACCGGCCCCTGAAATCGCCGCCTTCAGCTCCTCGAGCCCCACGTCGGCATCGATCCGGACCCGCCTGGCGGCGAGATCGATGTCGACGTTCGCCGCATCATCGAGAGAGAGAACAGCCCGCCTGACGCGGCTTGCGCAACCGCCGCAGGTCATCTTTTCGACTTGAAGCTCAAACATCGGGTACTCCTTTCCTTGACTGTACTCGCAGCGTAGACCTTCCCAACGAGGGAAGGTCAAGGGTTTACGGCGACTCACTTCTTCGTCAGCTTCCACTCCTTCTTCCACTTCAGCATGTCGGCGATTTCCTTCTTCTGCTCCCGGATGATGTCCTGCGACATCTTCTTCAGCTCCGGATGCCCGGCCTTCTTCTGCGCCAGTTCGGCCATCCGGACCGCGCCACGGTGGTGCCTGACCATGGCGTCGATGAAAAGCGCCTCGAAATCGGCCCCGGAGGCGGACGCCATCTTCTCCATCGGCATACCCTTCATCGATTCGGCCATGCCCGGCATCGCCATGTTGACCGCATCGCCCTTGCCCGCGTACCACTGTTGTTTCCAGTCCTGAAGCTGGCTGATTTCCCTCTGCTGGTCGTCCATCATCTTCCTGGCCATCTGCTTGAGTTCGTCATGCCCGGCGCGTTTATCCACGAGTTGCGCCATGTCGATGGCGCTCTGGTGATGCACGATCATCGTGTCGATGAACTGATGGTCGAAGGCAGCCCTGGCCGCATTGGGCGAGCTTTTCATCGTGTCATGGCTCATCGGCCCCTTGCCGCCATGGGCATCGCCGTGCATGCCGGCGTGGCCGCCCTGGGCAAAGACCGGACCGGCAAGCGCCAGAGACACGAGTGCGATCGAAGTGAGATGGGATACACGCATAAGTCCTCCTGGTTGTTGAGAATGTGGGATAAGCCGGAATCTTCTGTTTCCGGAAACGTCCATCGGATCGCCCGGGTATTGCCGTCAGGCTTTCGCAACCTTCACTTTGCCGACCATGCCTGCCTCGAAGTGACCGGGCAGCAGGCAGCCGAAGTCCACCACGCCTGCCTTCGTGAATTCCCAGACGAATTCCTTCTTCTGACCGGGTTCGACACGCACCGCTCCCGGGTCCTCATGCGCGCCGTGCGGGTTTTCCCGCATCGCTTCTGCATGGGCCTTGAGCTGCGCCCGGGTGCCGAGAACAAGCTCATGCGGCAGCACGCCCTTGTTCACCACGACGAAGCGGACGGTATCACCCTGTCTGACGGCGATGTCGGACGGGCCGAAGCGCATGCTGTCGAACATGTCGACGGTGACGGTGCGGGCGACCTTTTTCGCGTCGCCGGGTTTGCCCGCGGCAGCGTCCACGGACGGGCTGGACATCTCCGTCACCGGCGACCCGCGCGGATGCTCATGTTCGCTATGGGCCCAGGCACCGGACATGAAAAGCGTTGCCAGCACGGCGGACAGGAGGCGGTTCGGATATTTCATTTCCATCACATTTCCTTCGATTCATTATCAGTATTGCGTCAACGCCGACGGCGGCAAGGACGCGGGTCGTCGCGCTCGCGCTGGCAGCGGACCAGCGAGCGCGGCATCCGGCAACAGGAGACCCTGGCCGTGAAACACGAAAGGAAATGCGTTACCGCGGAGGCCTGTCGGGACCGGGAGGAATGAATTCAGCGAAGGCGCTGGACGCGGGCGGAAAAGCCGATCGGGACTCCGCGACGGCTACATGAAGCGACGCCGTTGCGGGCGCAGGGGTGCTGACGAAGCACATGCCGCAGTTCGCCGAGGCATGGGAGTGCGACGACTTGTCAGGCTTTGAAGTGTCATGGCCGGTGTGCGCGGCGCCCGGCTTGTCGCAAGGGATGTGCGCGGTCGCCTCCGCCGATGCCGCCTGCGGCTTGCCGCAGGCCGCGCGGACGTTAGCCATGCCGCCGAGGGGCAGCAAAGCCATCAGCAGGTACAGCAGCACAGTCCTGAGAACGCGGTTCAGTGTCATCGCAAGGGCGAAATTCGACTCACAGTCAAAGCATAAACCTTCCCACATGGATAAGGTCAAGTACTTCGTGAACGACAGGCGGAACCCGCGGGCCGAGCCCATCCGCGCCGCCCGTGGATTGACAAAGCGGCATGCGGGATGGCGTCACTCCTGCCCTGAACGATAAAACCCCGGTGCTATAATCGGCGCTCAACTTCTTTCCCCGATTTCACCGTGCGCAAGCTGCTTTGCCTGTTCCTGCTGGTGCTGTTGCCGATGCATGCCTTTGCCATGCAGGGCGGCTGGTACTGGTCCGGAAAAGCGGCTTACAGCATCGCGCATGAAATCGACCACCTCATCGGCGCCGCCCATCATCATGATGACCATCACGGATCCGGGGCGGTCCACTATGACGACTCCGAGGCATCGGCCGAGCATCTGAGCGACCACGCGGCAGCCCACGGCTGTGCCGCCATCCCGCCCAGCGTCACGCCCCTGATCGCAGCCCGGGCTACGCGGACGACGGAGATCCAGCCTCAGCACTACATTCCCGACCCCTTCCCGCAGCGCCTGCAGCGTCCGCCCGCATCCCTCGGTTGATCCGCCGAGGGCATACCCGCACCTGTCCCAGCTTTTCATCACGCATTAGCGTCCGCGCGTACTCGCGCCCTGTGCATCTGCCTTCGGCCAGCTTCGTCTGTTACCGAATGGAGATGGCATGCGTGCTCACTTTTTGATTCATCCTGTTCTTGTCGCGGCCGTGCTTGCCCTGGGCTCACCGCTTGCGCTCTCGGAGACCTTCCCTGAGAGCCTGAAGGCCGCGGTCGACGCGGCATGGCAACGGTCGCCGCAGGCCCGCACCCTCGAGGCAAAGCGCGATGAAATCCTGGCCGGCCAGGAAGCGGCCCGTTCCTGGCTCGCCGGCTCGCCGTCGGTCGGCCTCTCCGAGCGCAGCGACCGCTGGACGGACAAGGCGGGTTCGCGGGAACGAGAACTGGCCGTCGCCGCGCCGGTCTGGATGCCGGGCCAGGTATCGGCGCGGCGCGCGCAAGCCGAAGCGAGCGCCGCGGAGCTCGAGGCCCGGATTGCGCAGGCAAGGCTCGCCCTCGCGGGAGAAGTGCGGGAGCGCCTGTGGGCGGTCGCCGCCGCGAGGGAAATCCTGGCGGAAGCCCGCAACAGACAGACGTACCTTGACGCGACCGCGGACGACGTGATGCGCCGGGTGAAGGCCGGCGACCTGGCCCGGACCGACGGCATGCTCGCCCGGCAGGAAGCCCTGGCCGCGAAGTCGGCCGTCGTCGACGCACAGCTGAAGGTGCGCGATGCGCTGCTCCAGTTCACGATCCTGACCGGCCTGAAAGACATCCCCGAGCCCGCCCCGGAGCCGCTGGCCGCCATGCCGGTCGAGCCGCATCCGCGCCTGCTTGCCTCCACCGCAGCCATCCGGAATGCGCAGGCGGCGCTCGACGTGGTGAGCAAGACCCGGAGCGAACCGCCCACGGTCGGCGTCGGCTACCGGCGCGAACGGGATGCGTCCGGCAGTGAATCCGCGTCGAGCGTCACGCTCGGCATCGAAATTCCGATCGGCACCGCGGCGCGGAACCGTCCGCTGGAGACCGCGGCGAGAACCCAGCTGACCACGGCATCGGCGGAAGCGATGCAGTCGGCGGCTGCCCTGCAGGCCGAAATCGAACTCGCACGCGAACAGGTCGCCGCGTCGGAGCAGGCGCTCGATGCGGCCGCCGCCAGGGCGGAGCTGGCGCGCGAACACGCGCAACTGATCGAGAAGGCGTTCCGTCTCGGCGAACGCGGCCTGAACGAGATGCTGCGCGCCCGGAGCCTGCTGCACGAAGCCGAAGTCGCCGAACGCCAGCACCGCATTGCCGTGGGCCTCTCCCGTGCCCGGCTCAATCAAGCATTAGGAATCACGCCATGAAACCGATGACATTCGCGATGAAACTCATCCTGCTCTCCCTGTTGTTCCCGGTTCTCGCGTTCGCGCACGGCGGCGAAGACCACAGCCACGATGAGGCACCGGGCGCCCGAACCGCTGCGGCCGGACATCCGCGCATCGAGGCCGCGACCGAGAGCTTCGAAATCGTCGGCCATTTGCGGGACGGCGAGCTGTCACTGCTGATCGACCGCTTCGAGACCAATGAGCCTGTCCTGGATGGAAACGTCGAGGTCGAGCTGAACGGCCGGAAAGCGATCGCGACGTACCACGCCGACCACGGAGACTACGCGGTGAGCGACGAAGCATTCATCAGGACGCTGGCCAGCCCCGGCACGCATTCGCTGGTGTTCACGATTTCCGCCGGCGATGAGATGGACCTCATCGAAGCCACGATGGCTGTCGGCGATGATGCGGGCAGCGCCGCGGGCACGAACGCGCCGCCTGTCTCGCTCAGGACCGCCGCCATCGCCGGCATCGTACTCACTCTCATCCTGACGGCGATCGCCATCGCGCTCGCACGCCGCAAGCCTTCCACCGGAAACTGATCATGAACAGGCTCTCACTTTCCATCCTCGGCCTGGTCGCGGCCGGACTGTTTTCCCACACGGCCGTCGCGGGTCCGGGCGCCCATGGCCCCAACGGCGAGCATCTCGATGCGCCGGCGGCCGCCGGCGCCACCGGCCTCGCACGCCTGCCGGATGGCAGCGTCAACGTCCCCAAGCTCGCGCAGCGGCGCATGGCCATCCGTACCCTTGTCGCGAGGGCAGGCGACCATCCGCTGACCGTGGAGCTGAACGGCCGCGTGGGTATCGACCCGAACGCGGGCGGCCGGGTGCAGGCGCCGTTCGCCGGCCGTATCGAGCCGGGGCCGAAGGGACTGCCGGTAGCGGGCCAGCGCGTCGAGAAGGGGCAGGTGCTGCTGTATGTGCGCCCCGTCGCCGCCGCCATCGAACGGGGCAACCAGCAGGCGCAGCTGGTCGAGATACAGACCGGACGCCGTCTCGCGGAGCAGCGCGTCAAGCGCCTCGAGTCGCTGGAAGGAACCGTTCCGCAGAAAGAAATCGAGGCCGCGCGCGCCGAGCTGGCGAGCTTCATCGGCCGTGAAAAAGCGGTGGCCGGCACCGTCAGCGGCAGCGAAGCCGTCACCGCGCCCGCCTCCGGCGTGATCGCCACCGCCGATGCATTGAGCGGCCAGATCGTCGAGGCCCGCGACGTGCTCTTCGACATCATCGACCCGGGCCGCCTGATGGTCGAAGCGGCGACGGCGGACCCTTCTCTCGCCGCCCGCGTCGAATCGGCCACGCTGGCGAACATCCCCGGCGTCGAGCTGAGTTTCCTGGGCGGCGGCCGCAGTCTCCGCGATGGCGCCCTGCCCCTGAACTTCCGCGCGAGCACCAGGGATGCGGCACTCGCGGTGGGCCAGCCGGTCACCGTGGTGGCCAGGCTCAGGGAGGTCGTCAAAGGCATCGCCGTGCCGGCCGAAGCCGTGGTCCGCAATCCGTCCAACGAACCCATCGTCTGGATCAAATCCGGCGCGGAGCGCTTCGTCGCCCAGCCTGTCGAAACTCGCCCCCTGGACGCGACGCGCGTGGTGGTGGTCAAGGGGCTCGGCGCGGACAACCGCGTCGTGGTCTCCGGCGCGGCGCTGATCAACCAGATCCGATAAGGACATCTATGTTCAACTGGATTGTTCGTTCGAGTCTGTCGAACCGGCTGTTCGTGCTGGCGGCCGCTTTCATCCTGGTGGTGTACGGCGCGCTGATGGCCGCCCGCACGCCGGTGGACGTTTTCCCCGACCTGAACAAGCCGGTCGTGACGGTGATGACCGAGGCGGGCGGCATGGCGCCCGAGGAAGTCGAGCAGCTGGTGTCGTTCCCGCTGGAGACCTCGCTCAACGGCATGCCGGGCGTGACGCGCGTGCGCTCGGTGTCCGGCGTCGGACTTTCCATCGTCTACGCCGAGTTCGACTGGGGCACCGACATCTACCGCAACCGCCAGCTCGTCGCCGAGCGGCTGACGCTGGTCAAGGAACAGCTGCCTGGCGATATCACGCCGGTCATGGGGCCGGTCTCGTCCATCATGGGCGAAATCATGCTCATCGCCTTGCCCATCGACGTGTCGAAGGCAAGCCCGATGGCGGCGCGCGAATACGCGGACTTCGTGCTCCGTCCGCGACTGCTGTCGATTCCCGGCGTCTCCCAGGTCATTCCCATCGGCGGCGAGATGCGCCAGCTGCGCGTCGAGCCGGACACGCAGCGCATGGCCCAGTTCGGGGTGTCGCTCGACCAGATCGCCGGCGCGCTGCAGGGCTTCGCCACCAATACCAGCGGCGGCTTCATCGACCTGAATGCGCGCGAATACCTCATCCGCAACCTCGGCCGTACGACGCGTGTCGAGGATGTGAAGGGAATCGCGGTCGCCTTCCGCAACGGCACGCCCGTGTTGCTCGAGCAGGTCGCGTCGGTCCGCTACGCGCCGGCCTTCAAGCGCGGCGACGCCGGCATGAACGGCAAGCCCGCGGTCATCGTCAGTGTTCAGAAGCAGCCGGCGGCGGACACCGTCAGGCTGACCAGGGAAATCGAGGCAGCGCTCGCAGAACTCAGGCAGGGCCTGCCGGCTGGCCTGTCGACGCCGGAAGTCCTCTTCCGCCAGGCCGACTTCATCGAGGCATCGATCGGCAACGTGGTCGAAGCCCTGCGCGACGGCGCGATCATGGTCGCCATCGTGCTGTTTGCCTTCCTGCTGAACGTCCGCACCACCGCCATCTCGCTGATTGCGATTCCGCTGTCGCTCGCCGTCACCGCGCTGGTGTTCCACCTGCTCGGCCAGTCCATCAATGTGATGACCCTCGGCGGCCTGGCGATCGCCATCGGCGAGCTGGTGGACGACGCGGTGGTGGACGTGGAGAACATCCTGCGGCGGCTGAAGCAGCGCCAGCGCGAGGCGCATCCTTCATTGGTGCTCGACACGATCTGGCATGCGTCCGTCGAAGTCCGCTCCGGCATCGTCTACGCGACGGCCATCGTGGTGCTGGTCTTCGTGCCGCTGTTCGCGCTGCCGGGCATCGAGGGACGGCTTTTCGCACCGCTCGGAGTCGCCTACATCGTGTCCATCCTGGCGTCGATGCTGGTCTCGATGACGGTGACGCCGGTCCTGTCGTACTTCCTGCTGCCGCGCATGAAGCAGCTCGGCCACGGGGACAGTCCGCTCGTCCGCCGGCTCAAGTCATGGGATGCGCGGGCGCTGGCATGGTCCTTTCCCCGCGCGCGGCCCATCCTCGCTGCCGCCGCCCTGCTGGTGGTCGCGGCCGCCGCCTCGGTGCCGTTCTTCCCTCGCGCGTTCCTGCCGCCGTTCAACGAGGGCTCGCTCGTGATCGGCATGAGCTTTACGCCGGGGACGTCGCTCGCCGAGGCCAACCGCATGGGCGCGCTGGCCGAAACCCTCATCGGGGAAGTGCCGGAGGTGGCGAAGGTCGGCCGCCGCACCGGCCGCGCAGAACTCGACGAGCATGCCGAGGGCGTGCATTCGTCCGAGATCGACGTGGACCTGAAGCGCTCGCCGCGCGACCGTGAACAGGTGATGGCCGACCTGCGGGCGAAGATGGCGGTGATCCCGGCCTCGGTGTCCATCGGTCAGCCGATATCGCACCGACTCGATCACCTGCTGTCGGGCGTGCGCGCGCAGATCGCGCTGAAGATCTACGGCGACGACCTCGACACCCTGCGCGGCCTGGCCGAGGGCCTGCGCGGGCGGCTTTCGAGCGTGGACGGACTGGTGGACCTGGCGGTGGAACGCCAGGTGCTGATCCCGCAGATCAAGGTGCGGATCGATTATCGCAAGGCGGCCCAGTACGGCCTGTCGCCGGGCCAGGTGCTCAAGTCGCTGGAGACGCTGTCCGAGGGCGACCGCATGACGCAGCTGGTGGACGGCCCGCGCCGCTTCGACCTCGTGGTGCGCCTGCCGGACCAGAGCCGGTCGCCGCAGGATCTCGCGCGCGTCATGCTCGACAGCCCCGGCGGCCGCGTGCCGCTGTCGGCCATCGCCACGGTCGAGGAAGGCGACGGTCCGAATCAGATCGGCCGGGAAAACGGCCGCCGCCGCATCGTCGTGTACGCGAACACGGACGGCTCCGACATGTCCCGCATCATCGGCGACATCCGCGAGGCGGTCGCCGCCACCCGACTGCCGGGCAGCTATTTCGTCAGCATCGAGGGCCAGTTCCAGGCGCAGGAGCAGGCGACGCGGCTCATCGTCGGCCTGTCGCTCGTCTCGCTGGCGATGATTTTCCTGGTGCTGTACTCGCGCTACAGATCCGCGGCGCTTGCACTCGTCATCATGGGCAATATCCCGTTCGCCTTGATCGGCAGCGTGGTGGCGATGTGGGTGGCGGGCGTTTCCCTGTCGGTGGCGTCGATGGTCGGCTTCATCACGCTGACCGGCATCGCGACCCGCAACGGCATCCTCAAGGTCAGCCACTACATCAACCTGTGCAAGTTCGAGGGTGAAAGCTTCGGCACGCAGATGATCGTGCGCGGCTCGCTGGAGCGGCTCACGCCGGTGCTGATGACCGCGCTCGTCGCGGCGTTTGCGCTGGTGCCGCTGCTGCTGGCCGCCGACGCGCCGGGCAAGGAAATCCTGCACCCGGTGGCCGTGGTGATCTTCGGCGGACTGGTCAGCTCGACCCTGCTCGACACGCTGCTGACCCCGCTGATCTTCTGGCTGGTCGGGCGCGGGCCGCTCGAGCGCATCGTCGCCGGCAAGACACGGGAAGCGTACTGAAAGCGGGCCATTGCGGCGGCGCCCGCAGAAGAGCCGCTGCAGAATCCACATGGAGCAAGCAATGAAAAAAGTTCTGGCCCTGGCGGCCATGGCAGCAACGATCGCGGCGTCCGGCCAGGCGCTCGCGCATGGGGAAGCGGCCAGGCATGGCGGCATCGTGCAGGAGTCGAGCAGCGGCATCAGCCTCGAACTGGTGAACCGGGACGGCAAGACCCTGCTTTACGTGGAGGACCACGGCAAGCCGGTCCCGACCGCCGGCGCCTCCGGCAAGCTGACCGTCCTCCACGGCGGCGCCAGGGCGGAAGTCCCGCTGGAACCGGCCGGCGGGAATGCGCTCGTTGCGAAGGGGGATGCAAGGCTGGGCGCGGGCGCCAAAGCGATCGCTTCGGTGACGCTGGCCGACAGGAAGCCGGTGAACGTCCGCTTCGCGCTCAAGTAAGCAGGCTCGCGCATGCCGCGCCGGGCGCTATTGCAGCATCCGGCGTATGCGTTCGCACAGCTCGTGCAGGCTGAACGGCTTGCGGATCAGCTCCTGTCCCGGCTTCAGAAACTCGCCGCGGTTCGCCATGTGCTCGGCATACGCGGTCATGTAGAGCACGCGCAGCCGCGGCAGAGTCTGCTCGGCGGCCTTCACCAGCTCGATGCCGCTCATGTCGGGCAGGCCGACGTCGGTCAGCAGGAGATCGGTCTGCTCGTCGAGCAGCGCCAGCCCTTCCCTGGCCGTTGACGCGAGCAGCACGCGGTAGTCGAGTTCCCTGAGCGTGTCGCTGACCAGGGTGCGCACCTGGTCGTCGTCCTCGACCACCACCACGGTCTGGCGCCCGGCGCCGGCGGCCAGCCCGGCGTCGTGCGTACCGGCGGACTCATCCTCCGCCGGCCCGGTATGGCGCGGCAGATAGATGCGCACGCGGGTACCCTGCATCGGCTCGCTGCGTATGTCGACGGCGCCGCCCGACTGCTTGACGAAACCGTAGACCATGGACAGTCCCAGGCCGGTGCCGCGGCCGGCCGGCTTGGTCGTGAAGAAGGGTTCGAACACGCGGTTCAGCACCTCCCTGTCTATGCCGATGCCCGTGTCCCTGACCTCGATGCCCACGTATTCGCCCCAAGGCAGGTAGGGGCCGGGTGCGGGATGGCCGGCGTCGAACACGGCGTTCTCCACCCGCACCAGCAACTGCCCGCCCTCCGGCATCGCGTCGCGGGCGTTGATGACGAGATTGAGCAGCGCGTTCTCGAGCTGATTGCTGTCGGTCGACGTCAGCCACGACTCTTCGCTTTCGCGTATCGTCAGCTCGATCGACGCGTTCAGCGCCCGCCGCAGCAGATCCTCCATCGCGCGGATCAGGCGGTTGACGTCGGTGGGGCGCGGATCGAGCGGCTGCCGCCGCGAGAACGCCAGCAGGCGATGGGTGAGGGTTCCGGCCTTCCTGGCGGCGGTGGCGGCAGTCTCCACATAGCGCGACAGTTCCGAGATGCGTCCGGCCCGCGCGAGGTGGGAAATGAGTTCGAGCGAGCCGACGATGGCCTGCAGGTGGTTGTTGAAATCGTGCGCGATGCCGCCGGTCAGCTGCCCCACCGCTTCCATCTTCTGCGACTGGCGCAGCGCTTCCTCGGTCATCTGCAGCGCCTGCGCCTGGGCCTTGATGTCGGTGATGTCGCGCGCCATGGCGAAGACGCGCTTGCCGGCGGACGAAGCGGTCCAGGTCAGCCAGCGGTACTCGCCCGACTTGTGGCGGCAGCGGATCTCGAAGCGCAGCGTCTGGTAGCCGCCCCCGGCGTGACGCCCGATCTCGTCGAAGGTCCGCTGCAGATCGTCGGGATGCACGATGTCCCCGAGATGCTTCGACACGAACTCTTCCCGCGTCCAGCCAAGCACGGCGACGATGGAGGGATTGGCATCCATCAGCCGGCCGGTGACCGTCAGCACGACGAGCAGGTCGGGCGCGGTCTGCCAGATCTGGTCGCGTTCGGCGGCGATCGCCGCCACCCGGCGTTCCAGTTCCTGCGACGCGGCCGCTTTTTCCAGCGCATGCCAGGCGCGCTTGGCCAGCTCTTCGGCGAGCGCGATGTCCTCGGGTTCCCAGAGCCTGTCGGCGGCATCGGCCACGACGAACAGCGCGCCGCCGCGGCCGGGCACGGCGATGCGCGCCGGGTGGCGCGAGAAGCTGTCGGCGCCGCTTCGTCCCGCGTAGTCGACCACGCTGGTCCGGCCGCTGACGAGCGGCTCCAGGCCGGCCGGCACGAGCGCGTCCGGCGTCACGCGCGCCGTCGCGACCGAGCCGGGCGTGGCGACGACGGCGTCCGCCTCCGCGCGGCCCGCCACCGGCTGCGCGAGAACCGCGAGCGGCGCCCGCAGGTAATCCAGCATCAGCGCCGCGCTGGTGCGCCGGATCTCGTCGACGTCGGCCAGGCTCCTCAGCATGTCGTCGAAGCTCAGCAGCTGCGACTGGCGCCGCTGGGACAGCTGCAGGGCGGCTTCGGCGATCTTCCTGTCGTGGATGTCGACGCTGTGGCCGAACCATTCCGCCACCTGGCCGGCGTCGTCCCTCAGCGCCTCGGCCCGTATCAGGAACCAGCGGTAGGTGCCCTTGCGGCTGCGCAGGCGCGCCTCGGTCTCGTAGAACTGGCCGCTGCGCAGCGCTTCGTTCCAGGCGGCCAGGACACGCGGCTTGTCGGCGGGATGCAGGGCGCGCGCCCAGCCATCCTGCAGCGCATCCTGGATCGCCTGGCCGGAATAACGGGTCCACTGTCCGTTCAGATAAGTGAGGTTGCCGCTGGCGTCGCCCAGCCAGGTAATGCCCGGCGCGAATTCGGCGAGCTGGCGGAAACGGGATTCCCTCGCCTGCAGGCGGCTGTTGGCCTCCCGCAGCTCGTTTTCGATCTGCTTGAACGCGCTGATTTCGTAGCAGACGCCGACGAATCGCTCGTGGTCGTCCCGCAGCTCGCGCACGAAGCGCCCCTTGCGTGCCAGCCATCGCTGGCGGCCGGCGCCCGCCTGCGCGAGACGGCATTCGAGATACCAGTCGCGGCGAACCACGCCCGACTCGTCGACCGCGAAGAAGCGCTCGCGGTCGTCGGGATGCAGGACGACGGCCAGCTCGGCCGCCTGGAAACGCTCGCGCCTTTCAATGCCCCACAGCTGGCAGAACTGGTCCGATGCGACCACTGTACCGGTGGCGGGCGTGTATTCGTAGGTCCCGACCTCGCCGGCCTGCTGCGCCACATCGAGGTGTTCCTTGATCAGGCGCTCCTGCGTCCTGTCGCGCAGTATCTTGGCAAAACCCGCCAGTTCGCCGTCCAGGTGCAGCGCCGTGGTCTGGCCCAGCGCCCAGAACTGGCTGCCGTCCTTGCGGACGTGCCATCTCTCGTCAGCGGTCACGCCATGGCGTTGCGCCTCGCGCCGCTCCGCGTCGGGCGCTCCGGCGGCGGCGTCCTCGGGCGTGAAAAGCATGTCGACGCTGCGCCCGACGGCCTCCTCCCGGCGCCAGCCGAGGACGGCCTCGGCCGCCGGATTCCAGTCGGTGATGACGCCGCGCGGATCGAAGATGATGTGCGCGAAGTCTCCGGTGCGGGCCAGTGCGAGCAGCGCTCGCTGCTCAGGCAACAGGTTGGCAAGGGCTTTTTCCTTGGCGCGGGACGTCATCTGCGGGCATCATTTCCATTTTGATAAGGTGAGACAGGCGGTGCGCTGCCTTTGTTTCAGCTATTTGGCAGGATTCAGCCGCGGATCGGGTTGCGGCAGCGGCAACGAGGCGCGCGGTCCAGTTGCGCGTTGTCAATCCCGCGACTGTCCGGCCGCGGGACGGGAGGAGGATGACGGGAAGGGGCTACAGCGCCCGCGTCTGTTGCGGCGGCGGCGGCTCGGCGAAGGGCGCGCGGCTGTCGAGCCTGTCTTCGATGCTGGCTTCGAGCTGCCCGTGCGCGCGAAGGTAATCGCGCACTTCCCGCAGCCAGAGGCGCTTGTCGCTCAGGCCGGAATCGTCGCCGAGGGTATAGGTATTGCGATCGCCGAACAGATGCCCGGCATCGGCCGGCGGCAGGCGGAATACCTGGGCCATGACTTCGGCGACCGTCTTGCCCTCGGCCTCGCCCTTGAAGACGAGGGTGCCGTCGTCGTCGGACGGCGCCAGCCCGAGCGCATTGAAATCGGGATGACGGGCCAGCCAGCCGGCGGGCGAGCAGACCGTGCCGTGCTCCAGGCTCGCGCCACGCGCGGAACAAAGGCTGGCCAGATCGATGGCTGTCTCGGGGATGCCGTCGATGATGGCGTAGGCGTCTTTCAGCAGTTCGAAATCCGGGCCGGTGTCCATGGGCTGTCCTTTCTGTCTGCGCAAGAGGGTTGCGGGCGGGTCGCGCCGCCTGATGTAGACATTGGGGGAGAGGCAGTGTTTCATGCGGGCCGCCGGAAGGGGAAGGCCGCCGGACACGGCATGGACGCAGGCAAAAAAGGCAAAAAAAACCCGCAGACCTTGCGGCTGCGGGTGAATCCAATTCAAGGAGAGTTGGAGGAGACGAATGAATGGTACTGCACCGCACAAAAACTTTCCTCTTTCGGTTATGAATACCACCTATTCCCGCAGCTTATGACAGCGGGATTACCCCGAAGAAAAGAAGTGTTGTAAGCAACAGTTCGCGAGGGTAAGATTTCCCGACATCGGGAGCGGCTCGCCGCAGACCCCGGAATGACGCCGGCAGTCGATGACTGAAAGGGAGGTGCGGTATGTGGATCACAGGCTGCCTCGCAACGGCTGACCGGGCACGGCTTCTCTCACGCCCGCGCCGCGCTTCGCGCTCCTCGATCGGCGTCCGCACGGGACCGCGCTGATGCACGCGCTGAAAAACCGCGCACAGGATGTCGCGATCTGCGGGATCGTCGCCCTGTTCCTGTGCGGCGTGCTCGCGGTGTCGACGACGCTGATCGTCAACGGTCGGCGCGACGCCCTCGACGCCGCGAGCGAGCAGTTGTCGCGCACCGCGGCCACCGCGGAAACCGCGGTCGCGCGCGGTCTCCTGTCGGCCGCCGCCTGCCGCCGATCGCCCTGCCGACGGGACCCGCCGCCAGCGCCGTGTCGTCCGGCGACGCCACGAGCCGGCTGAGCGCCGTCCCGGCGCTGCTCGCCGCGCGACCCGTCCCCGGCCGCGACATTCTCGTGGTGACCGCCATCCCCGACCGCATCGCGCTCGCCGCGTGGCATACCAGGCGCGACAGGGTGATCGCCGGCGCCGCACTGTTCGCCGCGCTGTTCGTCATCACCGCCATCCTGGCCAGGACCTACCTCCAGCGCCTGCGCGCGGCCCGTTCGGAGACCGAGCGCTCCCGCCTGCTGCTCGACCAGGCACTGGGCGCGATGACGACAGGCTTTCTGCTGCTCGACGGCGAGGGCAAGGTGGTGACATGGAACGGAAGGCTGTTCGCGCTATACCCCTGGCTCGAACCCGTCCTCGCGCCGGGCCTGCCTTATCGACGGGTGCTGGAGGCGACCGCCGTCCAGGTGCTGCCCGCTGCCGGGGAACGCGAGCACGACAGCTGGGTGGAGTGGGCGCTGAACCGGTGCGGGGCCGCCGAAGCCGAGCATGAACAGACGCTGCCCGACGGCCGGACGCTGCGGGTCTCGCGGCGCCCGACAGCCGATGGCGGCATCGTTTTCACGGTGTGGGACGCGACCGCCGAAAAACAGCAGGGCGTCGAGCAGCGCATCGCGGCAACCGCCTTCGACACCCATGGAAGCATGCTGATCACCGACGCCGCCGGCATCATCCTGCGCGTCAATCAGGGGTTTGTGAACGCTACCGGTCATGCTGCCGCGGAAGCGGTCGGGCAAACGCCGCACTTCCTGAAATCCGACCGCCACGCCGCCGGCTTTTACGAAACGATGTGGAAGGACCTGCGCCGCAACGGCATATGGCAGGGCGAGGTGTGGATCCGGCGCAGGCACGGCGAGGCATATCCGGCGTGGGTGACCATCACGGCGGTCAGGGGCGACAACGGCGCGATCAGCCACTATGTCGCGGTACTCACCGATCTGAGCGAACGCAAGGCGGCCGAGGAAGAAATACAGATGCTCGCCTATTACGATCCGCTCACGCGGCTGCCGAACCGGCGCCTGCTGATCGACCGCCTGCAGCGCACGCTCGCCGCGAGCGCGCGCAGCGGACAGAATGGCGCGCTGCTGCTGATCGACCTCGACGACTTCAAGACCCTCAACGACACGCTCGGCCACGACGTCGGCGACATGCTGCTGCTGCAGGTCGCGCAGCGACTCGCTGCCTGCGTGCGCGACGGCGACACGGTGGCGCGGCTGGGCGGGGACGAGTTCGTGGTGGTCCTGCACGAACTGGGCGGCGATGCGCGCGACGCGGCTTACCAGACCGAGGCCTTCGCCGCGCGCATGCTCGGCGCGCTGAACCATCCCTTCCTGCTCGGCACGCATGAATACCGCAGCACGCCGAGCATCGGCGCGGCGCTGTTCACCGATCACCTGATGACGCCGGAAGGCTTGCTCAAGCGCGCCGACATCGCGATGTACCAGGCAAAGAAGGCCGGCCGCAATAGCTTCCGTTTCTTCGACCCGGACATGCAGGCGGCGGTGGAAGCGCGCGCCGAAATCGAGCGCGGGCTGGCGCAGGCGCTGGCGCTGCGCCAGTTCCAGGTGTACCTCCAGCCCCAGGTCGACAGCAGCGGCATGGTGGTCGGGGCCGAGGCGCTCGTCCGGTGGCGGCACCCGGCGCGCGGGCTGGTGCCGCCGAATGAGTTCATTCCGCTGGCCGAAGAATCCGGGCAGGTCGTCGCCATCGGCGCCTGGGTGCTCGAAACCGCCTGCGCCTGCCTCAAGCGGTGGGAATCGGACCTGCGCAAATGCCACCTCGATCTGGCGGTCAATGTCAGCGCGCGCCAGTTCCGCCACCCCGGCTTTGTGCAGCAGGTGATCGCCACGGTCACGGCCAGCGGCATCGATCCCGGCCGGCTCAAGCTTGAACTGACCGAGACCCTGCTGCACGACGATATCGACGAGACCGCGCAGCGCATGCATGCCCTGCGCGCCCTTGGCGTGCATTTTTCGATGGATGACTTCGGCACCGGCTATTCGTCGCTTTCCAATCTCAAGAAACTGCCGCTGGATCAGCTCAAGGTCGACAAGAGCTTCGTGGCCGACATCGCCGCCGACCCGGACGACCTGGTGCTGGTGCAGACCATCATCGCCATGGCATACAACCTGGGCATGCAGGTCATCGCCGAGGGCGTGGAGACCGAAGAGCAGCGCGAGCTGCTGCTGCGGCGCGGCTGCAGCCACTTCCAGGGATACCTGTTCGGCAAGCCGATGCCTATCGAAGAATTCGAAGATTTACCGGAGCTGCGGCCGCTGGCTCCGCTGATGCTGGACAGCGCGGACGAGCAGGCTGCCGCACGATTGCCACACTGACGCCGGCGAAGGTTGCCCTCGGGCGGGCAGGCCGGTAGCATTGCTGGCGCCATTCATCCCATTCCGACGCCATGCCGAATCCCCGACTCCGACATCTCCTGCTCGCCACCCTGCTGTGTTCCACCGCCGCCATGGCCGCGGCCGACGGAAAGTCCGCCACGAACCTCGCGCGCGCCGCCGAGGAAGCCGCGGCCCGGGCACGTTACGAGCAGACCGAGCGCGAGATCGAGGCGATGCTGCGCGCGCGCAGGGAAGCGATCCGGCGCGAGACCGGCACCCGCGTCGCTTCCAGCCGCAGCCGCCAGCAGGCCGAGGACGACGGCGTCCCCACCGGCAAGGCCGCGCGTCATGCGAGCTGGAGCTATGAAGGCGAGACCGGCCCGGAGCACTGGGGCAGGCTGCGGCCGGAGTGGACCAGGTGCGGCGCCGGCAACCGCCAGTCGCCGATCGACATCCGCGACGGCATCCCGGTCGACCTGGAACCCGTGGCGTTCGACTACAAGCCGGTGGCCTTCAGCGTCATCGACAACGGGCATACGGTGCAGGTCAATCTCGGGCCGGGCAACCGCATATCGCTGACGGGCCGCAGCTACGAGCTGCAGCAGTTTCATTTCCATCGTCCCGCCGAAGAGAAGGTGAACGGCCGGGGCTTCGAGATGGTCGCCCACCTGGTGCACAAGGATGCCGAGGGCAGGCTGGCGGTGATCGCGGTGCTGATCGAAAGCGGCAGCGCGCATCCGCTGATGCAGACCGTGTGGAACAATCTGCCGCTGGAAAAGAACGAGCCGGTCACGCCGCCGTCGCTGATCGATGTCAGCCAACTGCTGCCGCAACGGCGCGAGTACTACACCTACATGGGCTCGCTGACCACGCCGCCCTGCTCCGAGGGCGTGCTGTGGATCGTGCTGAAGGAACCGGTGCAGGCGTCGACGCAGCAGATCGGCATCTTCTCGCGGCTGTATCCGATGAACGCCCGCCCGGTGCAGTCGCCGGCCGGTCGCCTGATCAAGGAATCGCAGTAGGCATCACGTCCGGGCAGGCCGGCACCGTTCTGGCAGTCCGCTGCCAGCGGTACGACTGCCATTGGCAGAGTGCGGTGACGGCGCGATAATGACGCGACCATCCGGTCAGTTCACTCTTGGAAGACGGCCATGCCCACCGAACTCCCCGCCCCGCAGGTTCAGGCCCTGATCTCCTACCTCGAGCAGGAAGCGCAGCCCGCCATCGTGCTCGACACCGACTACAACATCCTGGCGCGGAACACCGCCTATCAGCGGCAGTTCGGCATCGCCGGCCGCAGCATCGTCGGCGAGAAGTGTTTCCACGTCTCGCACCACTACAGCATGCCCTGCGACCAGGCGGGCGAGCATTGCCCGATGAAGGCCGCATTCGACAAGCGCGGCGCCGACCGCATCCTGCATATCCATCACACGCCGCGCGGGCCGGAACACGTGGATGTCGAGCTTCGCCCCATTCTCGACGGGCAGCGCGACGTGGTGGCCTATGTGGAACGGCTCGCCACCGTACGCAGCGCGCATGCGCATGCGAGCAACGACGGGCTGGTCGGCCGCTCTCCCGCCTTCATGGACGCGCTTTCGGCGTTGCAGCGCGCGGCGCCGTCGATGTTGCCGGTGCTGCTGCTCGGCGAATCGGGCACCGGCAAGGAGCTGTTCGCGCGCGCCCTGCACGAGGCGAGCGACCGCGCCAAGGGGCCGTTCGTGGTGGTCGACTGTTCCGGCCTGACCGAGACGCTGTTCGAGAGCGAGCTGTTCGGCTACGAAAAGGGTGCCTTCACCGGCGCCAATACCCGCAAGCCCGGCCTGGTCGAAACCGCGCGCGGCGGCACCCTGTTCCTCGACGAGATCGGCGACGTGCCGCTGGCGATGCAGGTCAAGCTGCTGCGCCTGATCGAGAACGGCACCTTCCGCCGGGTGGGCAGCGTGGAAACCCTGCATGCGGATTTCCGGCTGGTGGCGGCGACCCACAAGCCGCTGGAAAAGATGATGGCGGCGGGCAGCTTCCGCCAGGACCTCTATTACCGCGTCAGCGCCTTCCCGATCCATCTGCCCGCACTGCGCGAGCGGCGCGATGACATTCCGCTGCTGGTCGAGTCCTTCCTGCAGCGGCTGGCGCGGAACGGGCGCCGTCTGACGGTGGCGCCGGAAGCCATGGCGCGCCTGCAGGCGCACGACTGGCCGGGCAACATCCGCGAACTGCGCAACGTGCTCGAGCGCGCCAGCCTGTTCGCGGACGACGGCCGTATCGGACTGGCGCAGCTGCCGCCGGCCGGCCGCAATCCGGCGCCGACGATGGGCGCGCAGGGTGAAGCGGGCGCGGCCGCGGGCAGGCTTGCGGACGAGGATCTCGCGCGTTTCGCCGCCGGCTTTGCCGGGACGCGGCAACAGATGGCCGCGGCGCTGGGAATGAGCGAGCGCACGCTGTACCGCAGGCTCAGACAGCTGAACATGGGCTGAGGGCGCGTCCGGTCTTCAGGCCATCATCAGCAGCGCGGCGCCGGCGCCCATGGCGGCCAGGCCGGCGGCAACCAGCGCGCCGAAGCGGCGTCCGCCCGCGAAGAACGCCAGCACGCCCTTGGCCGCGGCACTGGCCGCGAGCACGCCGACGATGCCCCATTGCGCCGTCTCCGCCGGGATACCGCCGGCGACACCGAGCTGGGCCACGCTGACGGCGGCGGCCTGCAACTCCACCAGCGCCACGCAGATGGCCGCCACCAGTACGCCGGCCCGGCCGAACAGTTCGCCCAGCCACGCCGAGAGCAGTGATACCGCCGCGATCGCGGCCGCGAGGCTCAGGGCGTGGACGAGCTGAAAGGCCCGCGCCGCCGAAGCGTCGCCGAGATCCTGGTGCTGCGGATCGCGCCGCAGCAGCAGCAGGGCCACCGCCACCAGCCCGGTGCCGGCGGCGACCAGCGGCCAGATCAGGGCATCCAGCAATGCCGGCGAGGCGGCGCCGATGACCGCGGCCAGCAGCAGCAGCGATGCCAGATTGGCCAGCAGGGCGGCGGCCGCCGCCAGCCCGGTCAACGCCGGCTTTTCGCGTGCCAACCGCCCGAGGCTCGCCACCGTCGCCGTGGAGGAGGCGAAACCGGAGAAGAAGCCGGCGACCGGCAGTCCGGCGCGCGCGCCCACCGCGCGGCGCGCGACATGGCCCAGCATGCCGACGGCCATCATGAGCACGACGATGCGCCACAGCGTGGTCGGGTTCAGAACGCCCCAGGGATCGATAGCCTCGCCCGGCAGCAGCGGCGCGACCACCAGCGCGGCGGCCGCGAGCATGAGCGCGTCGCGCATTTCCTGTTCGCTGATCAGTTCGCGGCTGAACCAGCGCAGGCCCTGTTTCGCATACAGCAGGATCGCGGTGAGCACGCCGAGCGCCGCCGCCAGCGGGGGGCTCTGATGCGCCAGCGCCGCCAGCACCAGCGTCAGCACGAGCGCAAGCTCGCCGGCGATGCCCCGGTCTTCCGCGTCGGCCCTGATATAGCTGACCAGGGCGAAAACGCCGGTGGTCAGCAGGGCCACGACGAACGGCGCCGGACCGAGGCGCCAGCATACGTAGCCGAGCACCGCCGCCAGCGCGTGGCTGCGCACGCCCGGCCGGGCAGGATGGCGGCGCTCGCGCACGACGCCGATCAGCAGTCCGAGTCCCAGGGCCGTCACCAGCCCTCCCAATGTATCGTTCCAGTCCATGCAGGCTGCTCTTGTTCCTGAAAATCGTCGCACGGGTGCGGCGACGGCCGCGCGCCATTATCCCATCGGCGGCGGTCGGACAGCGCGGGCGCTACGGGAAAAGACGGTTCGCCCGCGGGCCGTCGCGGCGCGCGGGCGGGAGGGGTTGGGCGGGCGAGCGCGCTCAGGCGCCGGCGCCGTCCTGCATTAGCAGCGCCACCGGCAGCCGTGCAAACACGTCCGACAGCCGCAGGCGGTTGTCCGCGGCGGTGAGGGGGAGATCGCCGAGCGTGTCGGCCCATTGCGGACCGCACTCCGCGGGCAGCACGAGTAGCGTATCGCGCCAGGCTTCGGTATCCGGCGCCACCGAGGACGGATCCGCCAGCGTGCCGCAGGGAAGACGGATGGCCGCCGCCAGCAGGGTGCGCCTGCCCGCGCGCCGCAGGAAGGCGATCACGCGCCCGGCACCGGGGCCGTCGACGGCCAGCGGCAGATACTCGCCGCGTTCGAACAGCTCGGGATCGCGCTTGCGCAGCGCCAGGGTGCGCGCCACCAGTTGCTGCTTGAGCCGGCCGCTGTGCCAGTCGTCCGCCTGCAGGCCGGTGCCGGCATCGTCCATCGCGGCGCGGCGGCGCTCATAGTCGACCGGCCGGCGGTTGTCGGGATCGACCAGGCTGAAGTCCCACATGTCGGTGCCCTGGTACAGGTCGGGTATGCCGGGGCAGGTCATGCGCAGCAGGGTCTGCGCCAGGCTCTTGGCGGCGCCGGCCGCCGCGATGCGCTCGACGAACGCGCACAGCGCGGGCAGGAAGCCGTGGCCGGCCGCCGGGTCGAGTATCGTCTGCAGGAAGGCGCGGCAGCCCGCTTCATAGGCCTCGTTCGGCTGCACCCAGTTGCTGACCTGCTTGGCCTCCCGCAGCGCCTTGGTCTGCCACTGGTCGACCCGCTCGACGAAGCGTCTCAGACCCTCGGCGTCGGACGGCTGCAGTGCCAGCGGCCAGGCGCCGACCAGGGTCTGGTACAGCATCAGTTCATCGCCCGCCTGCGGTGCGTGGGGCGGCGTGTCGTCGTCCGGGGTGAGCGCGGCGCGCAGCGGCGCGTTCATCGCCATCCACGCGCGCACCGTCTCCGCCCAGTCGCGCGGCATCTCGCTGAGGGCGGCGATGCGCATGCGCACGTCTTCGCCGCGCTTGTGGTCATGGGTGGCGGTAGCCAGCAGCGAAGCCGGAAAGCGCTCGGCGCGCAGCCGGTTGGCGTCGTGGAACGCCGCCACGTCCAGCGCGAACTGGCCCGGATCGGATCCGACTTCGTTGCGCGACAGCAGGCGGCCATAACGATAGAAGGCGGTGTCTTCCACCGACTTCGCGGCCAGCGGCGGCGTCAGCTGCTGGAAGCGGGTGATGGCGCGCTGGTGCAGGTGACGGATGCGCGGCGTGGCGGCGTCGCGCGGCGCGGCGCCGCCGAACCAGCCGGCCAGCACGTCGAGTAGCGGCCGCTCGGTGCGATCCACGCACTGGCGCGCATGCTCGAGCGCGCGTTCGATCACCTGCGCATCGGTCTCGTCGCAACCGTTGGCGTCCACATAGGTGCGGTACACGGGGAAGGCGACCAGGAATTCGGTGAACACGCGCCGGATTGCGCCGAGCGAGAAGTCGCGGGTGCGCAGGTCGGTGCGGGCCAGCGCGTGCAGCGCGCGCGAGGCGGCCTCGAACTCGCCGGACAGGTTGTTGGCCAGCAGGCGACGGCGCGCGGCGCGCACCTCGGCCAGGAAATCGTCCGGCTGTCCCGTCAGTTCCGTCCACAGCGCACCGAGGGGCGCCTCGCCGTCGGCGTCGTGCAGGACCGCGCCGACGCGGTCCATGAAGTCGTAGCCGCTGGTGCCGTCGATGTCCCAGTTGCCGCGCAGCTGTTCGTCGTGCGCCAGGATCTTTTCGACCACGATCCAGGCGGGCGCGGGCGGCAGCTCGGGCGGCCGCTGCGTCGACAGCGCCTGCAGCCGCGCGCGCAGCTTGCGGCAATAGGCGCCGGGATCGGCCAGGCCGTCGACATGGTCGATGCGCACGCCGTCGATCAGGCCTTCGGTGTAGAGGCGGAAAATCAGCGCATGGATGGCTTCGAACACATCGTCCTGTTCCACCCGCACGCCCGCCAGCTCGGTCACTTCGAAGAAGCGGCGCCAGTTGATGCCATCGGCCGCGCAGCGCCACCAGGCGAGGCGGTAGTGCTGGCGCTCCAGCAGCGCGTGCAGCCTTTCCATGCCCTCCGCCGTATTGCCGGCGAAAGCGCCGATGGCGGCGGCGATCAGCGCCGCGCCCTCGGCGTCCTGCGCCAGCTCGCACAGCATGCCGAAGCCGCGCGGCGCGTTCTGCTGGCCGGCGTCATGCTCGAACACGGCGAGCACCGGGGCCAGGCGTTCCGCGCCGGCCGCGCGCAGGATGTCGGCGTAGGTCTCGGGCGCGACCGGGAAGCGGTGGGCATAGTAGCTGACGAAGAAGCGGCCGCGCGCGGCATCGAACTCCAGCCTGATCTCGCCGGCGGCGAGTATGTCGCCGTACGGCTGCCCGAGGAAGGGGGCCATCACCTTGCCGTGCAGGGTTTCGTCGGCGGGGCGCCAGTCGATGTCGAACCAGCGCGCGTAGGGGCTGTGCTCGCCCCATTCCAGCACATGCTGCCACCAGGGATTCTCCGGGCCGACACCCATGTGGTTGGGCACGATGTCGAGGATCAGGCCCATGCCGTGGGCGCGGATGCGCTCGACCAGGCGGCGCAGGCCCTCCTCGCCGCCCAGTTCCGGATTGATGCGGGTGGGGTCGACGATGTCATAGCCGTGCATCGATCCCGCGCGCGCGGTGAGGATGGGCGAGGCATAGATGTGGCTGATGCCGAGCGATGCGTAGTAGGGCACCACCGCCATCGCGTCGTCGAAAGTAAAGTCCTTGTGCAGCTGCAGCCGGGCGGTTGCACGGGGAATCGCCATCAATGCTCTCCTTGGTCGTTTCGGGTCCGGTTCAGCTGCGCCAGGCGAGCGGCGACCTCGGGCGCGTCGAGCAGGTTCTCCACCGGCTGCGGCAGGCGGCGGCGCCAGTTCGGATGCTCGTCGATGGTGCCGGGCAGGTTCGGCTGCTCGACCAGGCCGAGCGCGTCCTCCACCGGCAGGATCGCCAGCGGTGCCGGGGTCGCGGCGATGAACGCGGCCGCCGCGTCCAGCACCTGGCGCGGCTGGTCGCTCGGCTCGCCGTGCACCAGGCCCTCGTTGCGCAGCGCCGCCCACAGCGTGTGACGCTCGTGCGCGCGCGCATCGCGCGCGGCGGCTTCGGTCTGCCCCGGTTCGAGCAGGTCCAGCTTCACCCGCCAGTCGATGTCGCGTCCGGCCCACCACCCGGCCATGGTCGGCAGGTCATGGGTGGTGGTGGTGGCGATCGCGCTGCGCGGATATTCGCGCGCGCCGAAGAAGCGTCGACCGTCCTGCTGGAATTGCAGCACCCGTATCCCGAGCAGGCCGGCGTCGGCGAGCCGGGTATCGAATCCCGCCGGCACGGTGCCGAGATCCTCGCCGATCACGATCGCCCGGTGGCGCCAGGATTCGAGCGCGATCAGGCGCAGCAGATCGTCGATCGGATAGCGCAGATAGGCGCCGTCCTCGGGCGAGGCGCCGTGCGGCACCAGCCACAGGCGAGCCAGTCCGAGCACATGGTCGATGCGCGCTCCGCCGCCGTGCGAGAAGGTGGCGCGCAGCATCTCGAGATAGGCGCCGAAGCCCCTGGCCTTCATCGCATGCGGCGAGAACGCGCCGATGCCCCAGCTCTGGCCGCGCGTGTTGAGCTGGTCCGGCGGCGCGCCGACCGACAGGCCGTTGATGATTTCATCCTGGCGGCTCCAGGCCTGGCTGCCGGCGCTGTCGGCCCCGACGGCAAGATCGGCGATCAGCCCGATCGGCATGCCCGCCTCGCGGCCCGCCTGCTGCGCGGCGGCCAGTCCGCGCGCGGCCTGCCACTGCAGGAATTCATGGAAGTCCACTTCCGCCGCGTGCTCGCGCGCGAATTGCGCCACCTCGGGCGCGCGCGGATCGCGCAGGCCGTCCGGCCAGCTGCGCCAGTCGCCGTTCTCGCCCTGCGCCAGGCGCCAGGCGTGGATCGCCTCGAAGCAGGCATGGTCGCGCAGCGCGACGCCCTCGCGCGCGCGGAAGGCATCGAAGGCATGGCGGTCGCCGCGCCGCAGGAACATGTCGTGCAGACGGCGCAGCAGGCGCAGGCGCAGCGCCGCCGCCGCCGGCCAGTCGATCAGTTCCTGCCGTTCCAGCGCGGCGAGCTGCTGCGCGGCGTCGCCGCCCTCTTCCGACAACGCCTCATGCAGCGCATTCATGCCGAGCACTTCGGCCGGATCGACATGCAGCGCATTGAGAAAGAGCCGGCTCGACGGGCCGTAGGGACTGAAGCGATGGACATCGGCGGAGAACATCGCATGCACCGGGCTGATCGCGACCGCGGCGGCGCCCCGGCCCGCGGCGCGGCGCACCAGCTCGCGCAGCGCGGTGTAGTCGCCATAGCCGCCATCGCCGTCGCGCCGCAGCGAATACAGCTGCACGCCGATGCCCCATGCCCTCGCCGCCTGCGGATGCTGCGCAAGCGCATCGGCGACGCCGAAGCAGCGCGGCGGCGCGACCGCGAGGCAGACATCGCCGTCGTCGGTGTGCAGCGTGTGGTAACCGCAGGCGTCGATCGCCGCCAGCGCGGTCCCATGCGACAGATCGTCGCCGAAGCGGCCGTCGACATGGCCGCCGCCCTCCAGGTCGATCCGGTAGGGACTGCGCGCCAGCGCCGGCGGCAGGTGCAGGCGCAAGGGCTGGCCGACGGTGGCGGTGACGAGCGCGGGCAGGCGTCCGCCTTCGAGTTGCGCGAGGCTTTGCAGGCACTCCTCGTCGCTGCCGCAGGCCAGGCCGAGCGCGCCGAGTATGCGGCGCATGCCCTCGTCGCTGACCTGCCTGGGCTCGCCGTTGAAGCTCTGCCAGTCCCGCATCAGCCCGGCCGCGTCCGCGAGCCGGTGCAGCTTGTTGTCGTTCATGACCCGGGCTCCAGCAACACGATGATGGAACGCGCCGGCAGCTCGCCGTCGAGCGAGGCGCCGGTGGCGTCGCGGGTCTCGAACAGAATCGTGCCGCCGCGCCCGTCCGCCAGGCCTTCGTAGCTGACCGGCACCGCCGCCGCGCCGAGGTTGACCGCGATCATCAGCACCGCGCCGTCGCCCATGGTCCAGCGCGCCTTCACCGCCCTCGGCCCGAGCACCGCGGCATCGAGCGCGCGCGCGCCGGCCAGGCGCGGCACGATCTGCGCATGGCGGATCGCGATCACGCTCTTGTACCAGTCGCGCCAGCTGGCGGCGACCACCGGATCGGCGACGGGAATGGACGCGTCGAAAGTCGCCTGCGCATTCGGGTCGGGGATCTTCTCGCGCGTCTCCGGCGCCGAGAATGCGGGGAAGCGGGCGAACTCTTCGCGCCGCCCCTTGCGCACCGCATCCGCCAGTTCCTCGGTCAGATGGCTGGTGAAGTACAGGAAGGGCGTGGTGGCGCCGATCTCTTCCCCCATGAAAACCATCGGCACATGCGGCGCCAGCAGCATCAGGGCCGCCGCCGCGCGCAGCGCGTCCGGGTCGGCCAGCGACGTCAGCCGCTCGCCGAGCGCGCGGTTGCCGATCTGGTCATGGTTCTGCAGGAACAGCACGAAGGATGTCGGCGGCAGATGGCCGCTCGGCTCGCCGCGCGGTTCGCCGCCCGGATAGAGCGAGGCGTCGCCCTGGTAGACGAAGCCCTCGGTCAGGCCGCGTGCGAGGCGCTCCGCGGTCTGGTTGGTATAGCCGGCGTAATAGCCTTCATGTTCGCCCGTCAGCATCACGTGCAGCACATGATGCATGTCGTCGTTCCACTGGGCGTCGTACAGCGGTTGCGGTTCGCGCGCGAGCAGCGCGGCGCTGTTGTCGTCGTTCTCGAGCACCAGGTGGATGCGGCGGCCGGGCGGAAAGGCCTCGCGGACGCGCTGCGCCATCTCGGCAAGGAAATCCTTTTCGCTGATCGCATGCACCGCGTCGAAGCGCAGGCCATCGAACCGGTATTCATCCAGCCACCAGATCGCGTTCTCGATGAAATAGTCGCGCACCTGCCGGCGGCGGAAATCGATCGCCTGCCCCCACGGCGTCTTCAGGTCGTCGCGGAAGAAGTCGCCGGCATAGGCATTGAGGTAATTGCCGTCGGGCCCGAAATGGTTGTACACCACGTCGAGGAAGACCATCATGTCGAGTTCGTGCGCGGCGTCGACCAGTTCCTTGAGCTGCTCGGGCGTGCCGTAGGCGGTGTCGGGCGCATAGGGCAGCACGCCGTCATACCCCCAGTTGCGCGGACCGGGAAAGTCGGCGATCGGCATCAGCTCGATCGCGGTGAAGCCGAGTTCGGCCAGGGCCGGCAGCTGCCTGCGCACGCCGTCGAAACCGCCGAGCACACCGGGATGCAGCTCGTACAGCACGGTCTCGTGCCACGGCCGGCCGGTCCAGTCCTTGCGCTTCCACTGATAGGCATCGCGGTCGCAGACCACGCTTGCATCGTGCACGTCGCCGGCCTGCAGCCTGGAGGCGGGGTCGGGCACCGCCAGGTCCTCGCTCACCCGGTAGCGGTAGCGGCTGCCGGCGCCGCAGTCGGCCTGCGCCTCGAACCAGCCGTCGGGCATGGCCTGCATCGGCTGCGGCGGCCGGCCCTCGACCTCGAGGCTCACCTGTTGCCTGCCCGGCGCCCAGAGGCGGAAGCGGGCGCGGTCGGGCGCCAGCAATTGCGCCCCGAAACTGTACTCAATCGAATGCATGGTCGGTCACCAGTAATACCGCGCTGTGGGCGGCGACAATAATGCGGTTATCCTGCGGCTGCTGCGGGGGCCGCTGTCCTTCGGCGGCGTCGATGGCGGTGCGCCAGGACATGGCGGGGGCCGGCAGCTGGAATTCGCGGTCTTCGGAAAACGCGTTGAGCAGCAGCAGCGTCGCGCAGATGCGTCCGCCCGCGCGGTCGGGCGCGATGCGGCGCAGGGCGAGCAGCCGGCCCTCGGCGAAATGCCAGCGCTCCGGCGTCATCTCGGCGCCGGTCTCGTCGAACCATCCGATGTCCGGCACGCCGTGCAGCGTCTTGCCGCCGGCCGCGAGGAAGCGGGCGCTGCGCAGGCTCGCGTGCGCATGCCGCAGCGCGATGCAGCGCCGCACGAAGTCGGTCAGGCTGCGGCCCGCCTCGCCGTCGGCCAGTGTCCAGTCGAACCAGGACAGCTCGTTGTCCTGGCAATAGGGATTGTTGTTGCCGTCCTGGGTGCGGCCGAACTCGTCGCCGCCGAGCAGCATCGGCGTGCCGTTGGCGAACAGCAGCGTCATCAGCATCGCGCGCTTGACGCGCTCGCGCACGGCGACGATCGCCGGGTCGTCGCTCGGCCCCTCATGCCCCCAGTTGAAGCTGCGGTTGTGGTCGCTGCCGTCGCGGTTGTGTTCGCCGTTGGCCTCGTTGCGCTTGCGCGAGTAGCTGACCAGGTCCTGCAGCGTGAAGCCGTCATGCGCGGTGACGAAATTGACCGACGACCAGGCGCGCCGGCGATGGTGGTTGAACAGGTCCGGCGAGCCGAGCAGGCGCCCGGCGAGCGGACCGCGCATGCCGCTGTCGCCTTTCCAGAACGACCGCACGTCGTCGCGGAAGCGGTCGTTCCACTCGGCGATGCCGGCCGGATGGTTGCCCACCTGGTAGCCACCCGGTCCGATGTCCCAGGGCTCCGAGATCAGCTTCACCCGCGCCAGCACCGGGTCCTGCAGCAGCGCGTCGAAGAAGCCGGAGCCGGGGTCGAAGCCGTAGTGCTCGCGCCCGAGCGTCGATCCGAGGTCGAAGCGAAAGCCGTCGACATGGAATTCCTGCACCCAGTAGCGCAGCGAGTCCATGACCATCTGTATGACCCGCGGATGCGACATGTTGAGGGTATTGCCGCAGCCGGTGTCGTTGACGAGATGACGATGATTGCCCGCCTGCAGCCGGTAGTAGCTCGCGTTGTCCAGCCCGCGCAGGGAGATGGTGGGGCCGAGCTCGCTTTCTTCGCAGGTATGGTTGTAGACCACGTCGAGTATCACTTCGATGCCGGCGGCATGGAGCTGGCGGACCGCATGCCGCATTTCATTGGGGGATCCATCCGACAGGTAGCGCGGCTCGGGGGCGAAATAGGACAGCGTGTTGTAGCCCCAGTAATTCGACAGCCCCATCGCCACCAGGCGCCTGTCCTGCAGGTAGGCATGCACCGGAAGCAATTCGACCGCCGTCACGCCGAGCCGTGTCAGATGATCAATCACGAAGGGATCAGCCAGTCCGGCGAAGGTTCCGCGCTGCCTCGGATGCACCGCCTCGGCGCGCATCGTCATGCCGCGCACATGGGTTTCGTAGATGACGGTTTTTTCCCACGGCACATTCGGCGCGCGGTCGTCATGCCAGTTGAAACTGGTGTCGGTCACCACCGCCTTCGGCATCGCCGGCGCGCTGTCACGGCGGTCGAAGGACAGGTCGGCGCGCGGCGAATGAAAGCGATAGGCGTACAGCGCGTCGGTCCAGCGCACATGGCCGTGCAGCTGGCGCGCATAGGGATCGAGCAGCAGCTTGTTCGGATTGAAGCGATGGCCCTCTTCCGGGCGATAGGGGCCGTAAGCGCGATAGCCGTACAGCGCGCCGGCATGCACGCCGGGCAGATAGCCGTGCCAGACTTCGTTGGTGCATTCCGGCAGCGGCACGCGCGCGATTTCATGGCGGCCGGCAGGATCGAAGAAGCAGAGTTCGATCTTGACCGCATGCGCGGAAAACACGGCGAAATTGGTGCCGTTGCCGTCATAGCTGGCCCCGAGCGGATAGGGCGCTCCGGCTTCGATCGCGGGCAGCGGCAGCGTGACCGCGCTCATGCGCCCGCGGGCCTGAGCACCAGTGCCGACAGCGGCGGCAGCCGCAGCAGCAGCGACTGCGGCTTGCCGTGGGCGGGCTGCTCGTCGCTGCGGATCTCGCCATTGGACACCCCGGAGCCGCCGTAGACCTGGTCGTCGCTGTTGAGCAGTTCCCGCCATGCGCCGGCCTGCGGCACGCCGATGCGGTAATTGTCGCGCTGCACCGGCGTCATGTTCAGCACCACCAGCAGCGGCGCATCGCCGTCGCCGCCCTTGCGCAGGAAGGCGAACACGCTGTTGCGGTTGTCATCGCCGATCACCCATTCGAAGCCCTCGGCCGTGGCATCGAAACGGTGCAGCGCGGGCTCCCCGGCGTAGATGCGGTTCAGGTCTCGCACCAGCCGCTGCAGGCCGCGATGCCCGGCGTCGTCGAGCAGATCCCATTCCGGCGAGCCGTCGTGATTCCATTCGCGGTGCTGACCGAACTCGCATCCCATGAACAGCAGCTTCTTGCCGGGATGGGTCCACATGAAACCGAGGTAGGCGCGCAGGTTGGCCAGCTTCTGGTGGACATCGCCCGGCATCTTGCCGAGCAGCGAGCCCTTGCCGTGCACCACCTCGTCGTGCGAGATCGGCAGCACGAAGCGTTCGGAAAACGCATACACCAGGCCGAAGGTCATGTCGTGGTGGTGATGCTGGCGGTAAAGCGGGTCCTGCTCGATGTAACGCAGCGTGTCGTGCATCCAGCCCATGTTCCACTTGTGGGTGAAGCCGAGACCGTCTTCCTCCACCGGCTTGGACACCCCCGGCCAGGCGGTCGACTCTTCGGCGATCATCAGGCTCCCCGGGCAGCGCCGGGCAATGGTCTGGTTCAGCTTGCGCAGGAAGGCCACCGCCTCCAGGTTTTCGCGGCCGCCATAGATGTTGGGCACCCACTCGCCCGCCTTGCGGCTGTAGTCGCGGTACAGCATGGAAGCCACCGCATCGACCCGCAGGCCGTCGACATGGAAATGCTCGAGCCATTCCAGCGCGCTGGCGATCAGAAAGCCCACCACCTCGTTGCGGCCGAGGTTGTAGATCAGCGTATTCCAGTCCTGGTGATAGCCTTCGCGCGGGTCCTGGTGTTCGTACAGCGCGCTGCCGTCGAAGCGCGCCAGTCCGTGCGGATCGGACGGGAAATGCGCCGGCACCCAGTCGAGAATCACGCCGATGCCCGCCGCGTGGCAGCGGTCGACGAAGGAGGCGAAGCCCGCCGGCGTGCCG
This sequence comes from Noviherbaspirillum aridicola, assembly GCF_019656455.1. Taxonomy (GTDB): domain Bacteria; phylum Pseudomonadota; class Gammaproteobacteria; order Burkholderiales; family Burkholderiaceae_D; genus Noviherbaspirillum; species Noviherbaspirillum aridicola. Next base: position 15,057 of record NZ_BPMK01000016.1, on the reverse strand, counting down.
AAGCGCGCGCTCGGCGCGAACAGGCCGAGCGGCTGATAACCCCAGGAACCGCCGAACGGATGTTCCATGATGGGCAGGAATTCGATATGGGTGAAGCCCATGCCGCTGACATAGGGGATCAGCCGGTCGCCGAGTTCATGCCAGTCGAGCGAGCGGTTGTCCTCCTCCGGCACGCGCAGCCAGGAGCCGGCATGCACCTCGTAGATGGACAGCGGCGCGTCCGGCCGGTGGCGCGCCGCGCGGCCCTGCATCCAGGACTCGTCGGTCCAGCGGAACGGCACGTCGGACGCCACCAGCGAAACCGTCGACGGCGGCGCCTCGGTGGCGCGCGCGACCGGGTCTGCCTTGAGCGGCAGCACGTTGCCGTCCGGACCGACGATCTCGTACATGTAGCGGGTGCCGCTGCCCACGCGCGGAATGAACAGCTCCCACACGCCGGCCTCCACCCGCTTGCGCATCGGATGGCGGCGGCCGTCCCACATGTTGAAGTCGCCGACCACCGATACCCGGCGCGCATTCGGCGCCCAGATGGCGAAACGGGTGCCGGCCACGCCATCGATGGTCATCGGATTGGCGCCGAGGCAGCGCGCCAGTTCCAGGTGATTGCCCTCCGCCAGCAGATGCATGTCGAGATCGCCGAGCAGCAGGCCGAACCCGTACGGGTCTTCGGTGTACTGCACATGCTCGCCGCCGTCGGCGTCCGGCCAGAAGATGCGCAGCGCGTATTCCTCGACCGCGCCGAGCATGGGCGCGGCGCTGACGAACAGGCCGGTCTGGTTGACGTTGTACAGCGATTCGATCACCCGGCCTTCGCCGTCCCGGTCGGCGCGCGCCACCACGTCCACCGCGCGCGCGCCCGGCTGAAAGGTGCGCACCAGCATGCGGTCGCCGACCCGGTGCGGACCGAGGAAGGCAAAAGGATCTTCCAGCCGTCCGTTGACGACAGCGGCGATCGCCGCTTCATCGACCCCGATCAGTTCATCGGTGAGTTCGCTCATTCCCCTGTGCTCCTGTTGTTGTTTACGACTGCGCCCGGTCCTGCAGCAGTTCTTCCGCGATCTTGGCCATGCCGTTCATCGGCACCGGCAGCCAGCTCGGCCGGTTGGCCGCTTCATAGCACACTTCATAGGCCGCCTTCTCCAGCACGAACAGCTGCAGCAGGCCCTGCTCGGCCTCGGCGCCGGCCTGCAGCGGGCTGCCGGCGACCGCCGCGCGGTAGGCCTCGAGGAAGGCCGACTGGCACGACGGCGCGAAATGCTGCAGCAGTTCCTGCTTGCGCAGTTCGGCCGTCTCGCTCAGGTCTTCCGGGCCGCTGCGCGCGGCGAACGCGGCCGCGTAGTCGAACGAGCGCAGCAGGCCGGCGACGTCGCGCAGCGCGCTGCTCTTGCCGCGGCGCTGCTCGAGCGGCTTGGCCGGCTCGCCCTCGAAGTCGACGATGTAGACATCGCCGTGCGCCACCAGCACCTGGCCGAGGTGGAAGTCGCCGTGGATGCGGATGCGCAGCGTGCCGATGCCCGCGCGCGCCATCCTCTCGAGCGTCGACAGGATACGTTCGCGCTGCTCCACCAGCCGCGCCGCGCGGCGCGCCTCGGCCTCGCTCGGCCATTCGCCGCGTCCGCGCAGCACCTCGAAGGCCGCTTCGAGCTGCGCGCGCGCGCCGTCGATCCATGCCTGCACATCGGTCTCGGCCGCCTGCTCGGGCGCGAAGTCCGGGTCGTCGGTCGGCGTGGCGAGCGCCACGTGCAGCTCGCCCAGTCGCTTGCCCAGATTGACCGCGAGATGGCGCAGCTCTTCCTTCGGCTCGGAAATCTCGTTGCTCAGCTCGGAGGTCGCCGATCCCTCCACCGCCGCATGCTGTATCGCGCGGGTCGCGGTATCGAGCACCCACTGCCATGCGTCGCCCTGGTTGTGGATGAACTGCTGCAGCATGATCATCGTATGGCGGCTGCCATCGCCGCCGATGCGGGTGACCTCGCCCAGCATCGCCGGCGCGTTCGCATAGCCGAGCGAAGTCAGGTAGCGACCCATCTCCGCCTCCGGATGCACGCCGGGCAGGATGCGCCGGATCACCTTCAGCACCATCGCATCGGCCAGCACCATGGAGCTGTTCGACTGCTCGGCGGACATGCGCCGGATCGCCGGCTCGGCGCCGACATCGATCGCATCCAGCGCGGGCGTCGGGATGAAATGCACCTCGCCATCCTCGGTCGGCACCACGGCGCGCGCGCGCAGCAGCTCCAGCACCGCATACGCGAAGGAATCGAGCACGAATGCATCGGTGAGCAGGCCGACGTTGCGGCCGCGGCGCACGCGCGCCAGCGCCAGCTGCTGCGGCAGCGCGGTGACGATGTCTTCCTCGCGGATGAAGCCCAGCGGCAGCAGATAGCGGTCGGTGCCGGCCTCGGTCACCGTCTCGATCTCGGCCAGCATGCTCGGCAGCACGTTCGGACGCACCTGGGCGCCGGGCAGCAGCGTCGCCAGACCGATGCGCACCGACTGCAGCGTCTGCTGCTTGGCCGCATACCAGCGGCGCTTCGGCAGATAGGCGGGCAGCGCCTCGCGTTCCAGCACCGTGCGCCGCGGCGGCTGCAGCACCTCGGCCACGTTCTGCCGCAGCACCAGGGTGTTGAGTTCCGGCAGCGGCTCCGGCGACGGCGAATGCCAGGCGGGCATGCGCGCCTCCGAGGCCAGCAGGAACCAGTAGAAACCGTAGGGCGGCAGCGTCAGCAGATAGGGCAGCTGGCCGATCGGCGGGAAGGCCGAGCCGCCCACCATCTCCACCGGCACCCGGCCGGCGTAGGCCGACAGGTCGAGCTCCACCGCCTGCGCCGAGCGCGAGACATTGGCGACGCAGAGTATGGTCTCGGTGCCGTCGCCTTCGGGTGGCTGGAATTCGCGCAGATAGGCGAGGATGCGGCGGTTGGCCGGGTACAGCAGCGTCATGCTGCCGCGGCTGAACGCGCAATGCTGCTTGCGCACCGCCAGCATGCGCTTGGTCCAGTTCAGCATCGAATACGGGTCGTTGCTCTGCGCCTCGACGTTCACCGCCTGGAAACCGTACACCGGGTCCATGATCGGAGGCAGCACCAGGCGCGCCGGATCGGCCCGCGAGAATCCGCCATTGCGGTCCGGCGTCCATTGCATCGGCGTGCGCACCCCGTCGCGGTCGCCGAGATGGATGTTGTCGCCCATGCCGATCTCGTCGCCGTAATAGATGACCGGCGTGCCCGGCATGGACAGCAGGAAGCTGTTGAGGAGTTCGGCGCGCCGGCGGTCGCGTTCGAGCAGCGGCAGCAGGCGGCGGCGGATGCCGAGATTGATGCGCGCGCGCTTCTCCGACGCATAGTAGTCCCACAGGTAGTCGCGCTCGCGGTCGGTCACCATCTCCAGCGTCAGCTCGTCGTGGTTGCGCAGGAAGATCGCCCACTGGCAGTCGGCCGGGATCTCCGGCGTCTGCCGCAGAATGTCGACCACCGGAAAACGGTCTTCCTGCGCCAGCGCCATGTACATTCGCGGCATCAGCGGGAAGTGGAAGGCCATCTGGCATTCGTCGTTGTCGCCGAAATACTGCAGCACGTCCTCCGGCCACATGTTGGCTTCGGCCAGCAGCATCCGGCCGGGATAGGCGCCATCGAGCTCGGCGCGGATGCGCTTGAGGATGGCATGGGTCTCGGGCAGATTCTCGTTGCTCGTGCCTTCGCGCTCGATCAGGTAAGGCACCGCGTCGAGACGCAGGCCGTCGACCCCGAGGTCCAGCCAGAACGCCATCACGCTCAGCACCGCCTTGAGCACCTGCGGGTTGTCGAAGTTCAGGTCGGGCTGGTGGGAGTAGAAGCGGTGCCAGAAAAACGCATTGGCCACCGGGTCCCAGGTCCAGTTGGATTTCTCGGTGTCGCAGAAGATGATGCGCGTACCCGCATAAGCCTCGTCATTGTCGGACCACACGTAGAAGTCGCGCGCGGCCGAGCCGGGCTTGGCCTTGCGCGCCCGCTGGAACCAGGGATGCTGGTCGGAGGTATGGTTGACCACCAGCTCGGTGATCACGCGCAGGCCCCGCCGGTGCGCCTCGGCGATGAAACGCTTGGCGTCGGCCATCGTGCCGTAGTCCGGATGCACGCCGCGGTACTCCGCGATGTCGTAGCCGTCGTCGCGCCGGGGTGACGGATAGAAAGGCAGCAGCCAGATGGTGTTCACGCCGAGATCGGCGATGTAGTCCAGTTTATCGATCAGCCCGGCAAAGTCGCCGATCCCGTCGTTGTTGGCGTCGAAGAAGGATTTCACATGCAGCTGGTAGATGACTGCGTCCTTGTACCAGTGCGGATCGTCTGAAAAACGCATTGCTTGCGGGCTCGTTGTTTGTCGTGCGGTCTTGCGCCTGTCCATGTCGTGCTCCCTCATGCTCCCTTGTGCCTCACCCGCCAGATGGCGTACGGACAGGCGAACGGATCCAGCCGCAGGTGCTGGTGCTTGCCATGCCAGTGCAGATGAGCGCCGCCGATCAGGTCCTCGACCTCCAGCTCGCCGTCGTCAGGCAGTCCGAATTCCCACAGCGGCACTTCCAGGTCCGTCTCGTGCGCGGTGAAAGGATCGAGATTGATCGCCACCAGCACCACGTTGTCGCCGAAGCGCTGGCAGCTGTCGGCCGGCCCGGTGGACTTCATGAAGAACAGGATGTTGCCGTCGCTCGCATTGAGGAAGCGGATGCCGAGGTGCGTCTGCAGCGCCGGGTTCTCCTTGCGGATGCGGTTGAGGCGGCTGATCTCGGCGATGATGTTGCCCGGCCGCTGCCAGTCCCAGGCGCGGATCTCGTATTTTTCCGAGTCCAGGTACTCTTCCTTGCCGGGCACCGGCGTGCCCTCGCACAGCTCGAAGCCGCTGTACATGCCCCACAGGCCTGACAGCGTCGTCGCCAGCGCGGCCCGTATCAGAAAGCCCGGGCGGCCGGACCGCTGCAGGAAATACGGATTGATGTCGGGCGTGTTGACGAAGAAATGCGGCCGGAAGTATTCGCGCACCTCGGTCGTGGTCAGCTCCGTCATGTAGTCGGTGAACTCCTCCTTGGTATGGCGCCAGGTGAAGTAGGTGTACGACTGCGAATAGCCGATCTTGGCCAGCCGGTACATCATGCGCGGACGGGTGAAGGCTTCGGACAGGAAGATGGTATCCGGATAGCGCGCGCGGATGTCGCCGATCATCCACTCCCAGAAGGGGAGCGGCTTGGTGTGCGGGTTGTCGACCCGGAACACGCGCACGCCCTCCTTCACCCAGAACAGCACCGCGTCCCGCAGCGCCATCCACAGCGAAGGAATGGCGCCCTCCGCATAGAAATCCACGTTGACGATGTCCTGGTATTTCTTCGGCGGGTTTTCCGCATAGCGTATCGATCCGTCGGGCCGCCAGGCGAACCATTCCGGATGCTGCTTCAGCCAGGGATGGTCGGGCGAGCACTGGATCGCGAAATCCAGCGCCAGCTCCAGTCCGTGCCGCGCGGCCTCGTCGCGCAGCCGGCGAAAATCCTCGATCGTGCCGAGCTCGGGATGGATCGCATCATGCCCGCCCTCGTCCGATCCGATCGCATAGGGGCTGCCCGGATCGTCCGGCCCCGCCTCCAGGCTGTTGTTGCGTCCCTTGCGATGCTTCCTGCCGATGGGATGAATCGGCGGGAAGTACAGCGTGTCGAATCCCATCTCGCGTATCGCCGGCAGGCGCGCGATGACGTCGGCGAAGGTGCCGTGACGGCGCGGGTCGCCGCTCTGCGACCGCGGGAACAGTTCATACCAGCTCGAGAACCGTGCCGCGGTGCGCTCGACGTCGATGCGCAGGGCCTCGCTGCGCACTGCGAAAGGGCGCGCGTCCGCCAGCCGCATCGCCTCGGCGGTCGGCTCCGACAGCAGTGCCGCCACCCGCTCGGCATCGCGCGCGGCAGCCTTGCTTTTTTCGCGGCTGGCCTTGAGCGTCTTCGCCAGTGTCCTGAGGGTTTCGGCGACCGCCATGTCCTGTTCCTGGGCATGCGCCGCCGCGGCTTCCACCATCAGCCGTCCCTCTTCCAGCTCGAGCGACACGTTCAGCCCTGCCGTCGTCTTTTTCTCCAGCTCGTCCCGGTAGGTCGCAAACACGTCGCGCCAGGCTTCCACCGCGAACAGGTGGCGGCCGATGCGGTTCAGCGGCATGATCGCACCCCACCGGTCGTTGCCCAGCGGGTGCATGCGCACCTCCTTCCACTCCGCCTCGTCGGCCGCGCGCCACAGCAGGGCCACCGCCAGCTTGTCGTGGCCGTCGGTGAACACGTCCGCTTCCACCTGCACGGTCTCGCCCACGGTGCGCTTGGCGGGAAACTGGCCGCCGTCGACCGCCGGGGTGATGGTTTCGATCGCGATGCGCGGGCAGCGCGCCGCGGCGGTGACCGCCTGCTTGCCGCGTCCTGGCGGCAGCAGGACCGGCGGCTGACGCTGCGCGATGAAGAGCTGCAGATCGGCCGGCTCCAGCGCCACGTCATGCAGCGCGGCGCCATCCTGGCCGGGCCACAGGCGGCGGGTGCGGATATAGCCGTCGGCCCGCCGCAGCAGTTCGGGTTCGTTGACGCCGCAGCTGCGCGCAATGTCCGCGTTCGCCACCAGCAGCAGCGCATCGCCCTCCCGGCTCTGCCTCAGCAGTATGCCCACGCCCGAGTCGGCGCCGTTCAGTATGCGCAGCGCGCCGCAATGGAAGCGGGCATTGTCGGCGACGAGGGCATTGGCCTGCGCCACTTCCCGGCCGAGATCGAAGGCCGGCGACGCCCCCTCGTCCGGCCGTCCCCTCGGCAGCCCCTGCTCGAAACCGAACGGCACCAGGATGCCGTTGCCGGTCGCCGCCGCCAGCATCAGTGCTCGCCGATAGATGCGGCAGCGCGCATCGGTGTTTTCGTTGCCCGCGATGCGCTCGACCACCGGCTCGTCCGGCGAATCGGGAAAGGCGATCGGCGGCGCGAGTGCGGCGAGCCGCTCATGCTCGTCCGCCAGCCAGCGCGACCGGTAGTCCCACCATGCGGACGAAGAAAAACTGGCATCGAATCCGCAGCCGGCGAGCGCCTGGATCTGTTCCGGCGTGCAGCCCGGCGTCCAGGCGAGGAAGCGCGCGTCGCGGTGCTGCTCGATCAGTCGTCGCCAGAACATGGCGGGCGCTTCCGCGATCCGCAGGCAGCGAAAACCCGCCACGCCATTCGCTATCCATGACTGCAGACGCTGCGACCAGTGGGCCAGGACCGCATCGAGCACCTCGGGTCGCTCATAGCGCAGGCGCCGCCGCACATGCTGCAGCGGCCGCCGTCGCGGATCGGGCAGGTCGTCGTGCATGCCGGGATGCTCGAACCATTCCGCCTGGCGCGCTACCAGCGCACGGTCATTGCCCGCCGCGCCGGGATCGAAGTCGACCAGCAGCTGCAGGCCGTGCGTGCGGCACGCGCTCCCTGCGCGCGCAATGGCCTCATCGTCCCCGCCGACGAGCAGGACATGGTCGAAGCCCATTTCCGCGCAGCGCCGCAGCGCGGCGTCCAGTGCGGACGGAATGAGGGTCGGGTCGAGTGAGCAGATTCGGGGAAGATACGGCGTCGCTTTATCCATCTTCTGATCTTCTTCGCTGGATGTGTTGATTCGGTAAGAACCCCGGGCTCGCGCCGGGTTGACATTCCGGATAGAGCATCCGCCATGACGATTTGTTCGCTGCCGGGAATGCAGAAAGCACAAGTTTGCGGCGCCTCATCCTCGGCACCGCTTCCAGCCTGACAACCCGCCTCCGTGTTTTCGTTGCTCGTGAGGAACAAAGCGGTGTTTGTCCCGCTCTATCCGCAACCGGTTCGTGATCTCCGGAAATAGAATGGGCGCGACCGGGCACAACACGCGAGACACAGTCATGATCATTTACCAGGTATACCCGCGCAGCTTCTTCGATTCCAATGACGACGGCATCGGCGACCTCGCCGGCATCGAACAGAAGCTCGACTACATCAAGCACCTCGGCGTCGACGCCATCTGGATCAGTCCCTTCTTCAAGTCGCCGATGAAAGACTTCGGCTACGACGTCTCCGACTACCGCGCGGTCGACCCGATCTTCGGCACGATGGACGATTTCAGGAGCCTGATGCGCCGCGCGAAGCAGCTCGGCCTCGGCGTCATCGTCGACATGGTGATCTCGCACACCTCCGAGGAACACACCTGGTTCAAGCAAAGCCGTGCCCGGCAGAATGACAAGTCGGACTGGTATCTGTGGGCCGATCCCAGGCCCGACGGCAGTCCGCCCAACAACTGGGTCTCCGTCTTCGGCGGCCCCGCATGGCGCTGGGATGCCGAACGCCGGCAGTACTATTTCCACTCCTTCTTCTCCAGCCAGCCCGACCTCAACATGCACAATCCGCGGGTGCAGGAGGCGGTGCTCAGGGAAATGGAATACTGGCTCGATCTCGGCGTGTCCGGCTTTCGCTTCGACGCCTGCAACCACATCTTCCAGGACCAGCTGCTGCGCAACAACCCGCCGCGCGAGGACACCAGCGCCGCCCTGCATCCCTACGGTTTCCAGCTGCACGTCTACGACCAGGCGCGGCCCGAAATGCTGCCCTTCCTGGAAAAAATCCGGCGCCTGCTCGACGCCTACAAGGCCTTCAGCCTGGCCGAGGTCGGCGGCCACGACGCACTCAAGCTGATGGGCCAGTACACCCATGCCGGCCGGCTTCACTCCGCCTACAGTTTCGCGCTGATGCAGCCCGACAGCAGTGCGAAATACGTCAGCAACGTGATACGGACGCTCGAGGACAGCATTCATCCTCCGGGCATGCCCTGCTATGCGATGAGCAACCACGACAAGCCGCGCGTGGCGAGCCGCTGGCAGAACGGCCGCGACATGCTGGACACCGCAAAGCAATCGCTTGCGCTGATGTTCTGCATGCGCGGCGACATCTGCATGTACCAGGGCGAGGAGCTCGGCCTGCCGCAGGCCGACGTGCCGTTCGAGCGCATCCAGGATCCCTTCGGCATTTCCTTCTGGCCGAAATTCAAGGGCCGCGACGGCTGCCGCACGCCGATGCCCTGGAACGGCGAGGTTCACGGTGGCTTCAGCCGCGCCGAACCCTGGCTTCCCGTCGACACCAGGCACATCGACATGAACGTCAGCGAGCAGGAGAGCGACCCCGCGTCGATGCTCCACTTCACTCGCGCCATGATCGCGCTGCGCAGGGAACGCCCCGAACTGACGCAGGGCACGATCAGCCTGCTCGATGCCCCCGAGGGCGTGCTCGCCTTCACACGGCGGCACCGGGATGGCAGCATCACCTGCTTCTTCAACATGGATACGTCGCCGAAACGCCTGCCCAACCTGGGCTGGGCCTCGTCCCTTCTGTCGCAGCACCTGGACCTCGCACGCGAGACGCTCACGCTCGGCGTCAGCGGCTACTGCCTGCTCGAAGGCTGATGCGCCGGCGGGCAGCTCTGCCGGCTGCCCGCCGTCAACGAGTCCTCCCGCGACGCCGGATGTTTCGCGCGAATCGCTGTCTATCGTTTTTTGCACCCCAGACGGAGATTCGCGATGGCCCTGATCGGCTACCACTGTTCCCACGAACAATACCCGCCCTCCCAGTTGCTGCGGCACCTGCAGCTCGCGACCGAGGCCGGCTTCGGCGCCGCCATGTGCTCCGACCATTTCCATCCGTGGACCGAACAACAGGGAAACAGCGGCTTCGCCTGGTCGTGGCTCGGCGCCGCCATGCAGGCCTCGCCGCTTTCCTTCGGCACGGTGTGCGCGCCCGGGCAGCGCTACCATCCCGCCATCATCGCGCAGGCGGCGGCCACGCTCGCCGGCATGTTCCCCGGTCGTTTCTGGCTGGCGGTCGGCAGCGGCGAAGCGCTCAATGAAAGCATCACGGGCGCACCCTGGCCCGACAAGGCGCAGCGCAATCAGCGCCTCAGGGAATGCGTGGACGTCATGCGCGCGCTCTGGTCCGGCGAGACCGTCAGCCATGAGGGCATGGTCAGCGTACGCAACGCCCGTCTCTACTCCTTGCCTGCCACTGCGCCGCTCATCATCGGCGCCTGCCTCAGTCCGGAAACCGCGCGCTGGATGGGCGGCTGGGCCGACGGCATGGTGACCGTGGCCCAGGATCCCGACAGTCTCAGAAAAGTCGTGGATGCCTTTCGCAGCGGCGGCGGCGAGGGCAAGCCGATGTATCTGCAGGTCGCGCTCAGCTGTGCCGGGTCGGAGGAGGAAGCATTGCAGGCCGCATGCCGCGAATGGCCGCAGGCCGGACTGCAGAGCGACGAGCTTTCCGACCTCGATAGCCCGCAGGATTTCGCACGCGCCGCGGCCCGCCTCCGGCCAGCGGATGTGGCGACGGGCATCAGGATCTCGTCCAGCTTGCAGCAGCATGTCGACTGGCTCGCATCGGATATGGAACTAGGATTTGAAAGGCTGTACCTGCACAACGTGCACCGCGACCAGGCTTCATTCATCGCGCAATTCGCGGAACACGTGCTGCCGGCGCTGGCAAAATGAAAAAGGCGCGGACTTCCGCGCCTCTGTCACATCGCCTTCGGATCAGCGCGAATAGGAGTACGTGCCCTGCTCCGCGGCCACGCTCGTACGACGCCCCTGCAGCACGACAGCGTCCTCGTCGTCGGTGCGCGGCAGGATGCGACGGTCGCGCGCATTGTTGAGGCCGATGTCATCGTCCTCGTCGATACGCACCATGTTCCCCTTGCGGTCGACGCTGTAGTCGCCGCAGACAATCGCCTCCTCCAGCTTCGTGCCCGGCAGGACGCGCGTGTATTCGAACAGGACGCTGCGGTGCACTTCCGCGCCGGCGCAGACATGGCTGCCGTGCCCGATCCACGTCGGCCCGACGATCCTGCTTCCCGCTTCGATGTGGCAGCCCGCGCCGATGTACACCGGTCCTTCGATGGTCGTGCCCTCCCATTCGATGCGCGTGTTCAGACCCACCCACACGCCGTCGCGGATCTGCGCGCCGGGCACTTCCATCCCCGGGACTTCTCCGGTCAGCACGCTCTGCAACACGCTCCAGTAATCCGTGACGCTGCCGATATCCAGCCATTGGAACTCATGCTTCTGCGCGTAGAAGGGCAGGCCCTTCTCCGCCATCAGCGGGAACAGCTGCGACCCGATATCGAACACCTGCCCGGAAGGAATCAGATCGATCGCCTCGGGTTCGAAGATGTAGATGCCGGTCGACACCAGATTGGACAGGGCTTCCTCCTGCTTGGGTTTCTCCTGGAACTTCTGGATCTTGCCGTCGCCGTCGGCGACGACCACGCCATAGTCGGAGACCTTGTCCCAGGGCACCTCGCGCGTAATGACGCTGGCCATGGCGCCCTTGCGCTTATGCTCCGCCACCGCAGCCTGGATGTCGAGGTCGATGATGGCATCGCCGCACAGCACGATCGTCGTCTCGTCGAAGAAGCGGCCGAACTCCTGGATCTTCTTCATGCCGCCCGCCGAGCCAAGGGCTTCGGCGACGACTTCTCCGCTGCCGTCGACGTAGCCCTCGAAGGAGTAGCCGATGCGCACGCCAAAGCGGCGGCCTTCACCGAAATAGCTCTCGATCTTTTCATGCAGCCAGCTGACATTCACCATGATGTCCTTCACGCCGCATGCCGCGAGGTGTTCGACGATGTACGCCATAACGGGTTTGCCGAGGATCGGGATCATGGGCTTCGGCAGATCATAGGTCAGCGGTCGCACTCGGGTGCCTTTTCCAGCGGCAAGAATCATTGCTTTCATATTCGTTTGGCCTCGAAGAATTAAACTATTCATACAGGTAATGACTGGTGCCTAGGAGACCACGTGTGGCCGCAGCGGAGGTTGAATAATCTCAAACAGATGAGTCGCTACGGAAACAGATCAATGACGGCTTCTCGCGCACGCAAGTCTTTGCAGACTCAGCATCAAAAAATTCGATCTTGCGTCATGCCGCGCCGTACGTGGCTTTGCATTGCCAGGTCATCTACCCGTTTGGATCAGACTTCGTTCGGATGAATTCGATCTATCCGTGACTAACATTTACATTTTTCATATGCCGTGTGTTGTTTCGAGCGGGACGGGACGCGCACAGGCCACCGCGCTGGCGTTGCGGCGGCGTGCATCGCATGAAGTCAGCTCAGGCGGTCAGATACAGCGGCGCCGGGACAACTTCCGCTGCCGGGGCGCGAGGCGTCTCGCGTGTCGAGAACGCCGGCGAGATTTCCGAGTAGACGCTGATGTAGCGCCTGGCGGGCCCCTCCCACGAAAAATCGGCCGACATCGCTTCGCGCTGCATCGCGTGCCAGTCCACGGGTCGCGCGTAGAGTTCAAATGCCCGCGCAATCGCGCGCACCATGTCCTCGGGCTCTTCGCCGTCAAACAGAATTCCTCGCGCGCCCGGCGCTAGCGGCCCATCCGCGCCCGCATCGACAATTGAATCAATCATGCCTCCGACCCGCGACGCGATCGGGACCGTGCCGTAACGCATCGAATAGAGCGGTGTCAGCCCGAACGGCTCGAACCTCGTACCGTGAAGCAGCATGTCGGCACCTGCGTGCAGCGCGTGTGCCCGACGCTCGTCGTAGCCGATATGCGCCGCCACCCTGCCCGGAAACGCCTCTGCCAGACCAAGGAATCCGTCTTCATATGACCGTTCACCGCAACCAAGGATGATGACCTGCGCGCGCGGAAATTTCTCGAGTACGTTCGGCAAAGCCCGCAAGGCCACGTCCGCCATCTTCTGATGCGTTATCCGGCTGCCGATGGCAAGCAGTGGCGCGAAGGGCTCGTGCGGCAAGCCGAACAGCTGCTGCAGCTCGCGCTTGCAGGCGCTCTTGCCTCGCATGTCGTCACGCTCAAAGGTACGAGCAATCAGGCTGTCCGCGGTCGGATTCCAGAAATTGGTGTCCACCCCGTTTGGAATCGCCCTCAGGTCCTCCCGTCGTGCATTCAGTATTCCTTCCATGCCGTGGCCGAAGCGCGGGGTCAGGATTTCTTCCGCATACGACTGACTCACGGTCGAGATGCGATCCGCATGGAGAAGCCCGCCCTTCAGATAACTGAGCCTCCCCCAGAACTCAAGGCCATCGGCATGCAGCAATTCCTCCGGTATCCCAATGCTCTGCGCGATCGCCATCGCGTAATTGCCCTGGAAGGCGAGGTTGTGAATCGTGAGAAGGCTCGCCACGTTGCTCACGCCCTTGAGCTTGAGGAGCGTCGGAATCAGTCCTGCATGCCAGTCATTCGCATGTACGACGTTCGGCACAGGCAACGTCGTCTCGCCCGCGCAGATTGCCACCGCTGCATGGGCAAGCGCAGCAAAGCTCACGGCATTATCAGCAAATTCATTCCCGTCGGTGTCAACGTATGGATTGGCGCTACGCCGCTCGAAGGAACTGTTATGCAGCATCACCACGGGCACATCCGTGTCGGGAATCACGCCCGTCAGAAGCGTCCCCGGGCCGCCAGGAAGGTCATCGATCCTCGCCGCTTCTCTCAGCTTCCCTGCGCGCGCTACCGCCGCCGGATAGGCGGGGATCATCACGCTCGCATCAATGCCCTCAGCGCGCAGCGCTCGTGCGAGAGCAGTAATCACATCCGCCAGGCCGCCGGTCTTTATCAAAGGGATGGCTTCCGAGGCGACGATGAGGACGCGCGCATTCATAGGCTGAACTCCGAGGTTTACGTTGTATTTGAAGGGAGAAATTCCAGCTGCAGGAATGCGGCGGGCGAACGGCGTCGATGGCAGTACTAGTGCCGACTTCTTTGCTGGGGTCGGGTCAAGATAAAGCTTAGTTACAAATAGACTCTTGCGACGCGTCAACTTCAGGTCAGGCCGACAGCTTCTCCAGTGGACTTGGCTCGCTGAAGTTTTGTCAGCCCCTGAGGATGGATCCGATGCAGGATCAGATGCCAGGCACGCCCCCGTCACGCCACGATCTTGACGTGATCAAATCCGTGGTCCGGCGCGCCCGACGGCAAAGAGAAGACATGCGAGGCCGCGAAGCCAGGAACGGCTGCGGCGGAGTGCGCGACATGGCTGCAGGGCTGGTTGCGGTGATCGGATTCCATCGTCGCTCCACGCTCGCGCAGTGGGTCGGCGCCTGCGGCGTCCACCTGCAACCCCTGGTCGATGCCTTGCACGCAGCGCTGCTGGCACAGCCGGTCCTGCACGCCGACGAGACGCCGGTCGCGATGCTCAAACCGGGCAACGGCAAGAACCATCGGGCCTTCCTGTGAAGCTATTGCAGCACGGCCTACAGTGCCATCCAGGGCGTGGTCTTCGACTTCGCCGATAGCCGGGGCGGCCGTCACGCCGACGCCTTCCTGGGCGACTTGCGCGGCACGCTGGTCTGCGACGATTACAGTGGTTACAAGGCGCTGTTCAAGAGGGGCGTGACCGAAGCCGGCTGCCTGGCGTATGCCCGGCGCAAGTTCCACGAACTGTGGGCCAACCACAGCAGCCATCTCGCCGGCGAGGCGCTCAGGCTGTTTGGCGCACTGTATGACGTCGAGCGTGAAGCGCGGGAGTGGGACCCGGCTGCCCGGCGAGACCTCCGGCAGCAAAAGGGGCGTCCGGCAGCCGATACCTTGCATGTATGGCTGCTGGCACAACGGCAACGGGTGCCGGACGGCAGTGCGACGGCCAAAGCCATCGACTACAGCCTGGGACGCTGGGATGCGCTGACGCGCTATCTCGGCGACGGAGCCATCCCGATCGATAACAATTGGGTCGAAAACCAGATCCGTCCGATTGCCATCGGCCGCAACAACTGGCTGTTCGCCGGCAGCTTGGGTGCGGGACAACGTGCCGTGGCGGTGATGAGCCTGATCCACTCGGCCCGGCTCAACGGGCACGACGTGCATGCGTATCTGAAGGACATCCTCGAACGCCTTCCCGCGCACCCCGCCAGCCGTGGCTGCAAATCGTCGCTGCAAAGCAAAAAGCCCCGACTCGGTTGAGTCGGGGCTTTTCTGGGGTAAGAGCCTGACGATGACCTACTTTCACACTGGTTGCAGCACTATCATCGGCGCGGAGTCGTTTCACGGTCCTGTTCGGGA
>NZ_BPMK01000015.1 GCF_019656455.1 Noviherbaspirillum aridicola | reverse complement strand
CGTGACCATCGACGGTTTGCGGGTCGAGTATGCGGACGGCTTCGGCCTGGCGCGCTCGTCCAACACCACGCCGGTGGTGGTGCTGCGCTTCGAGGGCGAGACCGATGCGGCGCTGGCGCGGATCCAGCAATCGTTCCGCTCGGCGCTTTCGGCCGTCCGTCCGGGGCTGGTCCTGCCCTTCTGACACCGATGGCGCGTCTCCTGTATTCCGTCGCCTGGTGGCTGGCGCTGCCGCTGGTGCTGGCCAGGCTGTGGTGGCGGGGGCGACGCGAACCGGGGTACCGCCAGCATCTCGGCGAACGTTTCGGCATTTACCGGCAGCGCATCAACGCGCCCGTCATCTGGGTGCACGCGGTGTCGGTCGGCGAGACACGCGCGGCCGAGCCGCTGGTCAATGCACTGCTCGCCGCCTGGCCGGATCACGCCATCCTGCTGACCCATATGACGGCGACCGGCCGGGCCACCGGCGCGTCGCTGTTCGGCCGGCATGGCGGGCGCGTCGTCCAGAGTTTTCTGCCCTACGACACCGGCCTGATGGTCGGGCGCTTCCTGCGGCATTTCCGGCCGCGACTCTGCATCCTGATGGAGACCGAAGTCTGGCCCAACCTGATGGCGCAATGCGCCCGCCACGCGGTGCCGGTGGCGCTCGTGAATGCGCGGCTGTCCGAGCGCTCGCTCGCCAAGGCCCGGCGGCTGCCGGGCCTGATGGGCGAGGCCGCCGCCGGCATGGCTTGCGTGGCCGCGCAGACCGACGCCGACGCCGACCGCCTGCGCCGATTCGGCACACCCAATGTGCATGTCACCGGCAACCTCAAGTTCGATGTGGAGCCG
The DNA here is from genome assembly GCF_019656455.1 of Noviherbaspirillum aridicola. Lineage (GTDB taxonomy): Bacteria > Pseudomonadota > Gammaproteobacteria > Burkholderiales > Burkholderiaceae_D > Noviherbaspirillum > Noviherbaspirillum aridicola. The sequence goes on along the minus strand of NZ_BPMK01000015.1, from coordinate 132,510 downwards.
CCCGCCGCCATGCTCGCGGCCGGCGCCGCACTGCGAACGCGGATCGGCGAGCGGCCTGTCTTTCTGTGCGCCAGTACGCGCGAGGGAGAGGAAGTCCTGCTGCTCGATGCCTGGCGCGCCCGGGACCGCGGAACCTCGCTGCTGCTGCTGGTGCCGCGCCATCCGCAGCGTTTCGACGAGGTGGCGCAGGAGGTGGCGGCGCGCGGCCTGCGCATGGCGCGGCGCTCGACGCTGGCCGATGCGCCGCTCGCGCCGGAAGTCCAGGTGCTGCTCGGCGATTCGATGGGCGAGATGTTTGCCTACTATGCCGCCAGCGATGTCGCCCACATCGGCGGCAGCGTGCTGCCGTTCGGCGGGCAGAACCTGATCGAGGCCTGCGCCGTCGGCAAGCCGGTGCTGCTGGGGCCGCACACCTTCAACTTCGCCGCTGCGAGCGAGGATGCGATCGCCGCCGGGGCCGCGCTGAGGCTGGCGGATGCGCAGCAGATCGTCGATGCCGCCGACCGGCTGCTGCGGTCGCCGGCGCAGCGTGAGGAAATGGGCCACGCCGCTGCGGCATTCGCGCAACAGCATCGCGGAGCGACCCGGCGCACGATTGCCCTGCTGCGGCCGCTGTTTTCCTGATCTTCGTCTGCAAAACCCTTGCCGATATCAAGAAAAAGTTTCTTCGAGTCACTATTTTCATTCCCCCTCGGCTAGAATGGGCTTCAAATAACCGAAACATTGCAGCCGCGGCGACAGACCGCGCGCCAAGACGCCAGGGACAAAGTGGAACGAGGGATGAGGACAACGACGGGCACACGCCTGGCGCGGGATACGCTGCGCCGGCTTGCCGGCGCCGCAGGCGTGGCCGCGGTGCTTTGCGGCCAGGCGGCGGCGCGGACGGACGTGGCGGAACTGGCCGACATGCCGATCGAGCAGCTGCTCGCATTCGATGTCTACAGCGCTTCCCGCTTCAGCCAGAAACCCACGGAGGCGCCGTCCAATGTCTCGGTCGTGACCGCAGCCGACATCCGGGCCTTCGGCTGGCGCACGCTGGCCGACATCCTCGGCAGCATGCGCGGCCTGCACACCAGCTACGACCGCAACTACAGCTATCTCGGCGCGCGCGGCTTCCTGCGCCCGGGGGACTTCAACACCCGCTTTCTGCTGCTCGTCGACGGCAATCGCGTCAATGACGGCGTTTATGAGCAGGCGGCGCTCGGCACGGAGTTCGGCGTCGATGTCGATCTGATCGAGCGCGTCGAATTCGTGCCCGGCCCCGGTTCTTCCATCTATGGCACCAACGCATTCTTGGGCGTCGTCAATGTGATCACGAAGCGGGGACGGGACCTCGCCGGCCCGCGCGTCGCGCTCGAAGCCGGCAGCCAGCACTGGCGCCGCGGGCGTGCCAGCTATGGCAAGCGCGGCGACGGACACGAGTGGCTGCTGTCGGTCAGCAGCTTCAGGGAGCGCGGCAAGGATGTGTATTTTCCCGAGTTCGACACGCCGGAGACCAGCAACGGTGTCGCCTCGGGACTCGACCATGACCGTGGCCGGAAGCTGTTCTTCAGGGGCAGCGCGGGCGACCTGAGCCTGTCGCTGCTGCATGGCGAACGGACCAAGGGCGTGCCCACCGCCTCCTACGAGCAGGCGTTCAACGATCCTCGTTCGCGCACGGTCGATACGCAAACCGCGATAGACGTCGGCTGGAAGCATGCGCTTTCCTCCGCGACGGAACTCAATACGCGCGTCCACTGGGGGCGCTACCAGTATCGCGGCGACTATGCCTACCTGCCGGCACCGGAGGGACTGAACCGGGACCGCACCGATTCCGCCTGGTGGGGGATGGAGGCCAGGCTCGTCACCGTCGCCTTCGACGGGCACAAGCTGGTCGCGGGCGCCGAATACCAGAGGGATTACCGGCGCGAACAGATCAACTACGATCTCGACCCCTATCTCCTGCGTCTCGACGCTCGCCGCACGGGCTATCGCGGCGGGGTCTATGCACAGGACGAGATCAGGCTGCGCGAGAACCTGCTGCTCAACGCGGGCATGCGCATCGACCGCAACGACATCAGCGGCACGGAGACCAGTCCGCGCCTGGCGCTGATCCATCGTCCGGCGAAAGCGACCACGCTCAAGCTGATGCACGGCCACGCATTCCGCGCGCCGAGCGCCTACGAGGCCTACTACAGCGTGCCGGGCGAAGGCGGGCAGAAGCCGAATCCGTCGCTGAAGGTGGAACACATGCGCAGCACCGAAGTGAGCGTCGAGCAGTCGTTCAGGGCGGACACGCGTCTGCTGCTGTCCGTGTACCGCAACCGGGTGTCGGATCTGATCACCCAGGTGCTCGACCCGGCCGACGGCCTGCTCATGTATGACAACATCGACCGCGCCCGTTCCCAGGGCGCGGAAGTGGAGTTCGAGCAGGTCTGGACCGGCGGCGCGCGGCTGCGCGTGAGCTACAGCCGTCAGCACACGCGCGATCTGTCGACCGGCATGACGCTGCCGAACTCGCCCCGTCACCTGGCCAAGCTGAACCTGGCCGCGCCGCTGCTCGGCGGCCCCTGGCAGGCCGGGGTCGAACTGCGCTACACGAGCCGCCGCAATACCCTGGCGGGCAGCACCGGCAGCCACCTGCTGACCAATCTGACGCTGTCCTCGCTGAAGCTTGCGCCGGGACTGGACGTATCGGCCAGCCTCTACAACCTGTTCGACCGCCGCTGGTCCGATCCGGGCGGCGGCGAGCACCGGCAGGACGCGCTGCGGCAGAACGGCCGCAGCGTCCGCCTCAAGATGGAATACGCGTTCTGATGCCGGTCATGCGCGCCGCCGTTCGACTGCTTGCCGCCGCGATGCTGCTGCATCCCGTGCTCGCGCTTGCGCAGGCGGCGTCCGAGCATGAACTCAAGGCAGCCTTCGTGTTCAATTTCGCGCTCTTCACCGACTGGCCGGCCGACACGTCATACGAAGGCGGACTGTTCCATGTCTGCGTCGGCGCCGCCAGCCCGATGCGCGAGCCGCTGTCGGCGATCGCGGGCAAGACGGTGAAGGGGCGGCGCCTCGCCCTGCGCACCGCCACCGGCGGCGAGAGCCTGCGCGCCTGTCATCTGCTCGTGCTCGATGGCGGCGACCGCGAGCGCTGGGCGCAGACGCGCAAGGCCATCGACGGCGCGCCGGTCCTGACCGTGACCGACGACGACCGCATCGCGCGCGAGGGCGCGGTGGTTGCGCTCGACACCGAAGGCCAGCGCCTGACATTCGACATCGATCTGAAGGCCGCGCGACAGGCCCGGCTGGTGCTCAGCTCGAAGCTGCTGCGCCTGGCGCGCATGGTGAACTGAATGAGAAAAATCGCATTGCATTCCGCCACGCCGCGGCTCGGCCGCTGGCTCGATCTCGCCAACCTGGTGACGGCCGGCGCCGCCCTGCTCGTTGCCAGCATCCTGCTGATCGGTTTCCAGTTCGTGTCGCTGCGCGCGGCGATGCTGGAAGACGTGGATGTGCAGGCGCGCATCGTCAGCGAGAACAGCGCGGCGGCGCTGCTGTTTCGCGACAGCCGCGCCAGCAATGAAACCTTGTCCGCGCTGTCGGCCGCGCCGGCGGTGGAAGCGGCGGCGATCTTCGACGGCGAGGGCCGCATCGTCGCCGCCTTCCGTCGCAACGGTGCCGCCGAGCTGGGCCTGAGCGCCGACCTGATGCGAGCCGGCCAGCGCTTCAGCGCCACCCACCTGGAGATCGCGCGTCCCATCGAGCTCGACGGCGACAGGGTAGGCGTGGTCGCCATCCGCGCCAGCCTGGAACAGCTGTATGCACGCCTGCTCGCCTATGGCGCGCTGACGCTGGCGGTCGCGCTCGGGTCGCTGGCGGTGGCTTTCCTGCTGGTGAGCCGCATGCGCGCACGGGTGCGCTCCGCCGAAGCGCATCTCGACCGCCTCGCGCATGTCGACCCGGTGACCGGTCTGCCGAACCGCCATGCATTCAACGGACGCCTGTCGGAAGCGCTCGCCGCCGTGGACCGTTTCGGCGGCCATGCCGGCCTGCTGCTGCTGGACCTGGACAACTTCAAGATGGTGAACGACACCCTCGGCCATCATGCCGGCGACAGGTTGCTCAAGCTGGTGGCCGACCGGCTGCTGTCCTGCCTCGGCGACAATGAACTGCTGTGCCGCATCGGCGGCGACGAGTTCGCGGTGATCCTGCATGCGCCCGCCGCGCCGGACAGGACGGCTGCCGCGGTGCTGCAGTCGCTCGCGGCGCCGTTCGCCATCGACAGGCATGAGATCTACGTGACCGCCAGCGCAGGGCTGAGCCTTTGTCCCGACGACGCGCGCGACCTCGAAACCCTGATCCGCAATGCCGACACCGCGATGTACCAGGCCAAGAGCCGCGGCAAGAATGCCTGGGAGAGCTTTCATCCCGACTTCGATTACCGGGTGCAGAAACGCCTGTCGCTGGAAACCAGCCTGCGCAAGGCGCTCGAGCGCGGCGAACTGCAGCTCCATTATCAGCCCCAGGTCAGCCTGCGCGACGGCAGGATCGCCGGCGTCGAGGCCCTGCTGCGCTGGGAGCATCCGGAACTCGGCCTGATCAGCCCGGCCGAATTCATTCCGGTCGCCGAGGAGAGCGGCCTCATCGTGCCGATCGGGCGATGGGTGCTGCAGCAGGCATGCCGTCAGGCGGCGGCATGGGAGCGCGCCGGTCTGGAAAACGTCAACGTCGCGGTCAACCTGTCCGCCCGCCAGGCGCGGGAACCGGGGCTGGCGGCCGACGTCATGGCGGCGGTGGAAGAGGCCGGCATCGACGCATCCCGACTCGAGCTGGAAATCACCGAGTCGATCCTGATGGACAACGTCCAGGCCAACATCGCGTTGCTGGAGCGCCTGCGGGCCGAAGGCGTGCGGCTTGCCATCGACGATTTCGGCACCGGCTATTCATCGATGGCCTACCTGAAGCGCTTCCCGATCGACCGCCTCAAGATCGACCGCACCTTCGTGCGCGACATTCCCGGCGACGGCGACGACGAAGCGATCTGCGAGGCCATCATCGCCATGGCGCACAGCCTCGGCATGACGGTTACCGCCGAGGGTGTCGAGAACGCGCGCCAGCTGGAATTCCTCCGCAACGCGGGCTGCGATGTCATGCAGGGGTATTACTTTGCCGAGCCGCGCAATGTGCAGGCGACCACGCGCTTCCTCGAAAGCAGGGCGGCGCTGGCGCCGGCGATGCCCGCCTAGCCCTGCGCGCGCGAAAGCCTGCCGAGGCGGGCCTGGCGGCCCGTTTCCCGCATGCCGCTACTGCTGCAGCAGCGCGTTCACCTGGACCAGGTCTTCTTCCTTCAGGACGCCCGCCGCCGCCTTCAGCCGCAGGCCGTTGACGATGGTGTCGTAGCGCGCGCGCGACAGATCGCGCCGGGTGGAGAACAGCTGCTGCTGCGCATTGAGCACGTCGATGTTGATGCGCACCCCGACCTGATAGCCGAGGCGGTTGGATTCGAGCGCCGACTGGCTCGACACTTCCGCCGCCTCCAGCGCCCTGACCTGGGCCAGGCCGGCGTTCACGCCGAGGAAGGCCTGGCGCGCGCCCTGGGCGGCCGTGCGGCGCGCGTTCTCCAGATCGGCGCGGGAGCGTTCTTCCAGCGCGATCGCCTCGCGCACCCGGCTGGTGACCGCATAGCCGGAGAAGATCGGGATGTTCCACTGCACGCCGATGCTGTTGGTGTCGCCCGTGGTGCCCACGCCGGGAGTCTGGGTGCTGCCGCTCTGGTTGGTGTGGTTGCGGCTGGCGACCAGGTCGACGGTCGGGTAGTGGCCGGCGCGGCTGCGCTTGATCTCGCGCTGCGCGATCTCCAGCGCGAGCTGCTGGCCGATGACGCCGAAGTTCTGCTGTTCCGCGCTCTGCACCCAGTTGTCGAGCGTGGCCGGCTCGGGCGAATTGAGCCGGATGCCGGGGCGCAGCGTGGCCAGCGCGCCGGCCGGCTTGCCGATGATCTGCTGCAGCGCGCTGCGCTTGATCTCGAGGTCGTTCTGCGCGGCGAATTCCTGCGCCAGCACCAGGTCGTAGCGCGCCTGCGCCTCATGGGTGTCGGTGATGGTGGCGGTGCCGACCTCGAAATTGCGCTTGGCCGAGGCGAGCTGCTCGGTGATCGCCGTCTTCTGGGCCTGCACCGATGCCAGCGCATCCTGCGAGGCGAGCACGTCGAAATAGGCCTGCGCCACGCGCACGATCAGGTCCTGCCGCGCCTGGGCGAACTGGGCCTCGCTGGCTGCCACCGAGAGCTTGCCCTGCTGGTACTGCTCCCAGTTCGCGAGACGGAACAGCGGCTGGGACAGCGAGATGGTGTAGCCCCGCGAGCTGAAGTCGGTATCTGGACGGGAAAAGCCGCCGACCTCGAAATTCTCCGCGTCGGTGCGGTTGTAGCTGCCGCTCACGCCCACCACCGGCAGCAGCCCGGCCCGTCCCTGCGCCTCGCGCTCCCTTCCCGCCGCCGCCGCCGCGCGCGCGCTGGCGAATACCGCGTCGGCGGCCTGCGCCTCCTGGTACACCTGCAGCAGGTCGAGCGCATGCGCATTGAGCGACAGGAAGGCGCCGGCGAGCAGTACGGCGATGAGGGGCTTGCGCATTGAGGATCCTCCGGAGATGAATGCGGGTGTCAGTAGGTGGGCATGCTGCCGTCGACCTGCAGCGCCCAGGCATGGACGCCGCCGGTGAGGTTGATGACCCTGGAAAAACCCTGGCGCTCGAGGAAGGCGGCCACCGACATGCTGCGCGCGCCGTGATGGCAGATGCAGACCACGGGCGCATCCTCTTCAAGCTCCTGCATGCGCTCCGGCACGGTGTTCATCGGCATGGACTGCGCGCCCGCTATGTGGCAGGTCTGGAATTCCCAGGGCTCGCGCACATCGAGCAGCAAGGGCGCGGGACGGGATTCGTCCGCCAGCCAGGCGGCGAGTTCGGGGGCGGTGATCTGTTCCATGCCGGTTGTCCTCAGAAACTGAATTGCGAAGGCGGCGCGATGCCGAGCAGCGGGGCGATGCTGGTCTCGAAGACCTTGACCGTCTCGAACTTGCTGTCGCCGGCGCGCGTGGTGATTTCCGCCGACATCACCGGCGGCTCGCCGACGACGACGAACAGGCGGCCGCCCGGCTTGAGCTGCTTGAGGAAGATATCGGGCACGGCGTGCACCGAGGCCGAAATCACGATCACGTCGTACAGCGGCTCGGCCCGGTTGGCCGGCCAGCCGGCCGCGCCGTTGCCCTCGACCACCTCGACGTTCCTGACGCCGTTGTCTGCCAGGTTCTTGCGCGCCATCGCGGCCAGCGCGGGGTCGATCTCGACCGTCGTCACCTGGCGCGCCTTGGCCGCCAGCAGCGCCGCGAGGTAGCCGGAACCGGCGCCGATCTCCAGCACCGTCTCCTGCGGGCGGACATTCAGCTCCTGCAGGATGCGCGCCTCCAGCTTCGGGGTGAACATGCGCGCACTGGCCGACAGCGGAATCTCGGTGTCCATGAAGGCCAGGTTGCGGTAGGCGGGCGGCACGAAGTTCTCACGCTTGACCACCAGCAGCAAATCGAGCACGTCCGGCGCCAGAACGTCCCACGGGCGGATCTGCTGCTCGATCATGTTGAAACGGGCTTTTTCGATATTCATTTCTGGTCTCGGCAAGGTGGATGAACAAACGCGCTATTTTATCAAAGGGGGTCCCGGTTTTTACCCTGGGGAACCGCTTCCGCGCCGCCGCCGCCGCCTTCCGGCAACGCCGGGCGCGGCTTGCGGCGCACCCAGGCGGTGAAGTCGTCGAGATAGGTATAGATCACCGGCACCACCACCAGGGTGAGTAATGACGAAGTGATAATCCCTCCGATCACCGCCTGGCCCATCGGCGCCCGCTGTTCCGAGCCCTCGCTCATGCCGAAGGCCAGCGGCACCATGCCGAACACCATCGCCAGCGTGGTCATCAGGATCGGGCGCAGGCGGACGTGGGCGGCTTCCAGCAGGGCGGCGGTGCGCTCCGCGCCGGCCTTGCGCGCCTGGTTGGCGAAATCCACCAGCAGGATCGCGTTCTTGGTCACCAGGCCCATGAGCATGATGAAGCCGATGATGGAAAACATGTTCAGCGTGGAGCGGAAGAACATCAGCGCCAGGAACACCCCGACCAGCGTCAGCGGCAGCGAAGACATGATCGCCACCGGCTGCAGGAAGCTGGCGAACTGCGAGGCCAGGATCATGTAGATGAAGATGATGGCCAGCGCCAGCGCCGACAGCGCATAGCCGAAGGATTCCTGCATGTTCTTGGTGGAGCCGCCGAGCTGGTAGCGATAGCCGGGCTGCCAGTTCATGCCGTCCAGCGCGCCCCGCACATCGGCGCTGACTTCGCCGGCCGAGCGGCCGACCACGTTGGCCGACAGCTCGACTTCCCGGTTCAGGTCGCGCCGGTTGATCTGGTTGGCGCCGGTGGACGGGGTGATGGAGGCGACCTGGCGCAGCGCCACCATGCGCGGCGTGCCGTCGGCATTGGTCTGGGAGCTGGCCAGCATCAGGCGCGACAGGTCCTCTGCCTCGTTGCGGTCGGACGGCGCCAGCCGCACGCGGACGTTGTAGTTCTCGTCGTCCGGGCCGCGCCAGGTGGTGGTCTCGTCGCCCGCCAGCAGCGGCCGCAGCGCGTTGCCGATCTGGGCCACGCCGATGCCGAGATCGGCCGCGATGTCGCGCCTGGGCTCGATCGCGATCGTCGGCTTTTCCGCCTTCAGGCTGGAGTCGAGGTCGACCACGCCGGGGATGGCGCCGATGCGGCGCATCGCTTCGTCGGTCAGTCGCGCCAGTTCCTTCAGGTCGCTGCCCTGCAGGCTCAGCCGCAGCTGCTTGTTGTCGCCGCCGACGCCGTCGAGCGAGCCGATGTGGGTGACGGTGATGCCGGCCACGCGCTGCAGGCGCTCGCGCAGCGGTCCGCTGAGCTGGCCGGTGCTGCGCTCCCGTTCCTTGCGCGGCACCAGGCGCACGAAGGTGGTCGCATAGTTCCGTCCCTGGGCGGAGCCGGTGTTGACGGTGCTGTAGAGATCGCGCACTTCCGGGAATTCGCGCAGCATGGCCTCCACCTGGCGCACCTTGGTCTCGGTGAACTCGAGCGAGGAGCCGACCGGCGTGTAATAGGTGATGCCCGTTTCCGAATAGTCGGCCTGCGGCACGAATTCGGAGCCGATCAGGCCGCCCGCGGGAATGGCGAGGCCGCCGAAGAAGCTCGCGGCGGCGATTGCGAGCGTGGTCTTGCGATGCGCGAGAGACCAGGAGAGCAGCGACTGGTAGACGCGCGACAGCCATTGCACGAAACGCTCGAACTGCCCCAGCACGCGTCCGATGGTGCGGTCGTAGAGCGAGTTGCGGCGGCCATGGTTGCCGTGGGCTTCCGGATCGGGCCATACCGACGACAGCATCGGGTCGAGCGTGAAGGAGACGAACATCGAGATCAGCACCGCCGCCACCACGGTCACGCCGAACTGGTGGAAGAAGCGGCCGATGATGCCGCCCATGAAGCCCACCGGCAGGAATACCGCGACGATGGAAAAGGTGGTGGCCAGCACCGCCAGGCCGATTTCCGCGGTGCCGTCGAGGGCGGCCTTCTTGTGATCCTTGAAGCGGCCGCTGCGGTCGCGCATGCCGGCGTGGCGCACGATGTTTTCCCGCACCACGATGGCGTCGTCGATCAGCAGGCCCACGCACAGCGACAGCGCCATCAGCGTGATCATGTTGATGGTGAAGCCGAAGATGTACATGAAGAGGAAGGTGCCGATCACCGCCACCGGCAGCGTGAGGCCGGTGATCACCGTCGAGCGCCAGGAATTGAGGAACAGGAAAACGATCAGGATGGTCAGGATCGCGCCCTCGATCAGGGTCTGGCGCACGTTCTGCACGCCGGTGCGGATCTGGCGCGAGCTGTCCTGGATCACTTCCAGCCGCACGCCGGGATAGAGCGTATCCAGGCGCGGCTGCAGCTCGGCCATCGCTTCCCGGATGCCGTCCACCACGTCGATGGTGTTCTGGTCCTGCGCCTTCTGCACCGACACCGCGAGCGTGCGCTGGCCGTTGTACAGGGCCAGGCTTTCCTGTTCTTCCTGGCCGTCGACCACGGTCGCGATCTGGGAAAGGGTGACCGGCTGGCCGCCGCGGCGGGCGACCACGATGCGCTCGAAATCCTGCGGCTGGCGCAGCTTGCCGCGGATCTGCACCACCTTCTCGTCGCTGCCGGAACGGATGGCGCCCGCCGGCAGCTCCAGGTTCTCGCTGCGCAGCGCATTCATGACCTGGTCGATGCCGATGCCGAGCGCTTCCATCTCGAACGGCTTCACATGGACCTGGATCTCGCGCCGCACGCCGCCCACCAGCGATACCGAGCCCACGCCGCGCACATTCTCGAGGCGCTTCTTGATCACCTGGTCCGCGATGGTCGTCAGTTCGCGCATGTCGCGCGCCTGGGTCTTGCCGTCGCCGGTGACGGCGATCGCGATGATGGGTCGGTCCGCCGGGTCGAAGCGCATCACCCGCGGTTCCTTGACTTCATCGCGGAAGACCGCCTTGACCATCGCCACCTTTTCCCGCACATCCTGCGCCGCCTGGGACGGATCGATGGTGAGGTCGAATTCGACGATCACCACCGAGTTGCCTTCATAGGAGCGGGAATACAGGTTCTTGATGCCGTTGACGGTATTGACCGTCTCTTCCACCTTGCGGGTGACGTCGGATTCGACCGATTCCGGCGAAGCGCCCGGGTATTCCGTCTGCACCACGACCACCGGGAAGGTGACGTCGGGGAACTGATCGACGCGCAGCCGCTGGTAGGAAAAAAGGCCGAGCACCACGAACGCCATCATCATCATGGTCGCGAGTACCGGGTTGCCGATGCTGATGCGGGTGAACCACATGCGGGGATATCCTTGGCGCGCGGCGCCTGTTTCGTGTGTCGGGTGTTACTGCGCCGGCGCGGGCGCCAGCCTGACTTCGGTGCCGGGGCGCAGCGCGCCGAGATTGGTCCGCACCACCTGGGCGCCGGGCGCCAGGCCGGACAGGATCTCGACCGCATCGCGTTCGCCGTCGCTGCCCTGCATGCCGGGCGTGACCGGCCTGCGCGCCAGCCTGCCGTTCTCGATGGTGTAGACAAAGCTCGCGCCGCCATCCTTCTGCACCGCGCCGGCCGGCACCAGCAGCACGTCCGTCCTGCGTTCGAGCGTCAGCTGCGCGTCGGCGAACATGCCCGCGCGCAGCAGGCCCTGCGGATTGTCGACCTGGACATAGATCATGATCGAGCGCGAACCCGCGGTGGTCGCCGGATTGATCCGGGCCACCCTGGCCACCAGCGGGGCGGGCATGCCTTCCACCCGCAGCCGCACTTCCTGGCCGACCGCGACGTTCAGAATGTCGGCGGCGGGCACCGCGGCCTCCATCTCAAGCTGGGCGAGGTCGACCACGTCGAGCAGGCGGCTGTCGGCGGCCACCTTTTCGCCCGGCTGCACGCTGCGGCTGCTGACGGTGCCGGCGATCGGCGCGCGGATCACGGTGTCGCCGACCGCTTTCCGCGCCACGTCGAGCGCACCGCGCGCGCTGTCCACGTTGGCCTGCGCGATGCGGTACTGGCTCTCGGCGGTGTCGAACGCGTTCTGCGAGATGAAACCCTTGTCCAGCAGCGCGCGGTTGTTGTCGCGCGAGCGCACCGCGATGTCGAGCTGCCCGCGGGCGGCCTGCAGCGAGCCGCGCGCCTGTTCCAGCCGCGCCTGGTAATCGGCGGCATCCATGCGCACCAGCACCTGGCCGGCTTTCACGCTTTCGCCTTCGCGCACCAGCACTTCGCGCACCTCGCCCGGCACGCGTGCCTTGACGCTGGCCTGGCGCAGCGCGCGCAGGCTGCCGGTGAGAGGCAGCTGGCGCCGCAATTCGCCGACGCGCGCCTGGACCACGTCGGACGGCAGGAATTCCAGCACCGCCGCCGGCGGCGCGGCGGCCGGCTGCGGCCGGGACGGACGCTTGACCAGGAATACGGCCAGCGCCAGCAGCAGGCAGGCGAACAGGGCAATCCACAAGGGACGCCGTTTGAGCAGGGGAGTGCGGGTCATTGGCTGGCGGCGTCGCGTCGGAGGCCGTTCAGAAAAAGTTCGACGAAAGTCTCGAGATACTGCTGCGGCGATACCGGATGCACCTGGCAGTTGAAGGAGTGCTGCGACAGCATCAGCATCAGCATCGGCGCGCACAGCACGCTGGTCGCATGCTGCACGTCGATGGGGCGGAATTCGCCGCGCCGGATGCCGCGTTCCAGCAGGCTGGCGATCATCGCATCGGCGCGCGCGATCACCTCGTCGCGGTAGAACTCGGCCACCTCGGGGAAGTTGTTCGATTCGGCCAGCATCAGCTTGCTGATGCCCGAGACCTTGGAGTGGCCGATGCGGTCCCACCAGCCGAACACGATCTCGCGAAACAGGTCGGCGGTCGAGCCTTCGAAGCTGCCGACCGTGTCTTCCGCCTCGCCCAGCGCGGGCAGCACGTTTTCCCGGACGACGGCCTTGAAGAGTTCTTCCTTGTTGGCGAAATACAGATAGAGCGTGCCCTTGGAGACGCCGGCGCGCGCGGCGACATCATCCAGCCGCGTGGCGGCGAAGCCGCGTTCGACGAACAGGTCGAGCGCGGCCGCCAGCAATTCCTGGGGGCGCGCATCCTTGCGCCGCTCCCAGCGGGGTTTCTTCAACGGGCATTTGATCATTGGCGGGACGACAAAATAAATTACTTACGAGTCAGTAATATAAAGGCGCGGTCCTTCAGCGTCAAGCGCGGCGCGGTGCAGAGCGGTAGAATGCCGCTCCCCTGCGAAACCGTCACGCCATGGAATGCCGAGCCGGATGCGGCGCCTGCTGCATCGCCCCCTCGATCACCTCGCCGCTGCCCGGCATGCCGCAAGGCAAACCGGCCGGCGTGCCTTGCGCCCAGCTGCTGCCCGACATGCGCTGCGCCGTATTCGGCCGTCCGGAACGGCCGTCTTTCTGCGGCAGCCTGCGGCCGGCGGCGGACATGTGCGGCGACAGCCGCGAGCAGGCGATCTTCTGGCTGTCGCGTCTCGAAGAGGAGACGTGCCCCGGCGCGCCGACGGCGCGCATGATTTCGGGCAAAGCCGGTCTGGCCGGCGTGTGCGAAAGTGCGGCCGATGCCCACGTTCTGCCGTAGCGACGCCGTCATGAAACGAATTGCCATCCTGCTGCCGCTGGCGCTGCTGCTGGCGGCCTGCGCCACGCTGCTCGGTCCGCGCGACGTGGAAGTGCCGCTCGCCCGCATACAGCAGTCGATGGAGCGGCGTTTCCCGTTCAATAACCGCTATCTGGAATTGCTCGACATCCGCGTGACCAATCCCCGGGTGTCGCTGCTGCCGGAGACCAACCGCATCCTGACGCGCATGGATACCGCGATCGCGCCGCCTTTCCTGCAGCGCAGCTGGACCGGCAATCTCGCCGTCTCCGGCGTGCTGCGGATAGACCCGTCGCGCAACGCGGTGGTGCTGGGCGAGCCGCGCGTGGAAAGCTTCAGCGTGGACGGGCTCGATCCGCTCTATGCGAACCGGGTGACCCGCATCGGCAGCCTGCTGGCGGAAGAGATGCTGGCGGACTATCCGCTCTACACCTTCAGGCCGGAAGACCTCCGCGTGGCCGGGGCCAGCTTCTATCCGTCCAAAATCACGACGCGCGGCGACGCGCTCGTGGTAAGCTTTGAGCCCGCGCGATGAGCGCGGACCGCTTCCGCCAACCCGTCCGACGACGGGTTTTTTATTGACCTGATCATTTGATTGCGATTACTGCATGGACCTGACGCTTGCGCTCAAGGCGCTCATCATGGGCATCGTCGAAGGGCTGACCGAGTTCCTCCCGATTTCATCGACCGGCCACCTGATACTCACCGCCAGCCTGCTGAATTTCACCGGCGACAAGGTCAAGGTCTTCGAGATCGCCATCCAGGGCGGCGCCATGCTCGCCGTGGTCTGGGAGTACCGGGCGCGCATCGCCGCGGTCCTGAGCGGGCTGACCAGCGACCGCCGCGCCCAGCGTTTCGCGCTCAACGTGCTGATCGGCTTCCTGCCCGCCGCCACGCTCGGCTTCCTGTTCAACAAGAGCATCACGGCGGTGCTGTTCCACCCGGTGCCGGTGGCGCTGGCCTTCATCCTCGGCGGCATCGTGATCCTCTACGTGGAACGTGCGCACAAGCGGCGCGGCAAGGTCGCGCGCATCGAGTCGGTGGATGAAATGACGCCGCTCGACGCGCTCAAGGTGGGCCTGGCCCAGGCATTCGCGCTGATTCCCGGCACCAGCCGCTCCGGCGCCACCATCATCGGCGGCATGATGTTCGGCCTGTCGCGGCGCGCCGCCACCGAGTTTTCCTTCTTCCTCGCGATTCCGACGCTGTTCGGCGCCGGCATCTATTCCGTGGTCAAGCAGCGCGAACTGCTGTCGCTGGCGGACCTGCCGATGTTCGGCATCGGCGCCGCCGCGGCCTTCGCTTCCGCGTTCCTGTGCGTGCGCTGGCTGCTGCGCTATATCAGCACGCACGACTTCACCTTCTTCGCCTGGTACCGGATCGTCTTCGGCATCGTTGTAATTGCGACAGCTTATGGCGGCCTGGTCGACTGGAGCCATTAAAATCACTGGATGTCTTCACAGTCTTCATTGCAAGACCGGGCGCTGGACGTCCTGCAAACGGTCTTCGGTTATCCCTCCTTTCGCGGTCATCAGGCCGAGATCATCGGCCAGGTAGCCGCCGGCGGCGACGCCCTGGTGCTGATGCCCACCGGCGGCGGCAAGTCGCTCTGCTACCAGATTCCCGCGCTGCTGCGCGACGGCGTCGGCGTGGTGGTGTCGCCGCTCATCGCGCTGATGCAGGATCAGGTCGATGCCCTGGCCGAACTCGGCGTGCGCGCGGCCTTCCTCAACTCCACCCAGACGTACGAGCAGGCCATGCGCACCGAGCGCATGGTGCGCGGCGGCGAGCTCGACCTGCTCTATGTGGCGCCGGAAAGACTGCTCACCCAGCGCTGCCTGGAACTGCTCGATGCCTCGAAACTGGCGCTGTTCGCGATCGACGAGGCGCACTGCGTGTCGCAATGGGGGCATGACTTCCGGCCGGAATACATCCGGCTGTCCGTGCTGCACGAGCGCTTTCCGCAGGTGCCGCGCATCGCGCTCACCGCCACCGCCGACCCGCAGACCCGCGCCGAGATCGCGCACCGGCTGCAGCTCGACGATGCGCGCCAGTTCGTGTCTTCGTTCGACCGCCCGAACATCCGCTACCAGATCGTCGAAAAGAACAACGGCCGCAAGCAGCTGCTCGACTTCATCCAGGAAGAGCACGCGGGCGACGCCGGGGTCGTGTACTGCCTGTCGCGCAAGAAGGTCGAGGAGACCGCGGAATTCCTCTGCGCGCACGGCGTCAACGCGCTGCCCTATCATGCCGGGATGGAGCTGGCGGACCGCACCGCCAACCAGTCGCGCTTCCTGCGCGAGGATGGCATCGTGATGGTGGCCACCATCGCCTTCGGCATGGGCATCGACAAGCCCGATGTGCGTTTCGTCGCCCATCTCGACCTGCCCAAGAGCATAGAGGGCTATTACCAGGAAACCGGCCGCGCCGGTCGCGACGGACTGCCGGCCGACGCCTGGATGGCCTACGGCCTGCAGGACGTGGTGCAGCAGCGCCGCATGATCGACGAATCCGAGGCCGACGAAAGCTTCAAGCGGGTGCAGGGCGCCAAGCTCGACGCCATGCTCGGCCTGTGCGAAACCCTGCATTGCCGGCGCGTGCGCCTGCTCGACTATTTCGGCCAGGCTTCCGGCCCCTGCGGTAACTGCGACATCTGTCTCTCGCCCCCGGTATCCTATGATGGCAGCGTGCGCATGCAAAAGCTGCTGTCGGCCGTCTACCGCACCGAGCAGCGCTTCGGCGCGGGCCACGTGATCGATGTGCTGCGCGGCACCGACTCCGAGAAAATCCGCCAGTGGCGCCACGACAAGCTGTCCGTATTCGGCATCGGCGCCGACGTCGGCGAGCAGGAATGGCGCGCCATTCTCAGGCAGGCGATCGCGCTCGGCCTGCTGGTGGTCGACCACGACGCCTACAGCTCGCTCAAGCTCACCGATGCGGCACGGCCCGTGCTGCGCGGCGAACAGCAGGTGCTGCTCAGGGAATATCGCAAGCCCGAGAAAAAGAAGCGCGACGGTTCGCGCGCCCGCGCTATCGATGCCGAGCTGTCGGGCGCCGCCCGGGCGCTGTTCGACAGGCTGCGCGCATGGCGCGTCGAAACCGCGCGCCGCCACAACGTGCCCGCCTACGTCATCTTCCACGACGCCACCATGCGCGAGATCGCCAAGGCCCGCCCCGTCTCCATCAACGAGCTGCGCAATATCTCCGGCGTCGGCGAACGCAAGCTGGAAACCTACGGCGAGGAAATCATCGCGCTGATCAACGAAGACTGACCCGGCAGCTGGAACCAAACCCGCCTCTCCTACACATATCGGGCTCCGCAGGACGCGCACCGGGATCCGCACGCGTCCCAGGAACAGACACGGCTTCAGCCATGCGCTGAAGTCCTTCCATCCGGACCGTGGTCCGGTTTCCTGTAATCTGGAGGTTCGATGATCAGAATCGCAGCGCGCGTCACACAGCCGTTCGTAACCTCTCCTCCTCCTGCCGGGCAGGTCGATCCTCGCATGACCGCGGTTGCGAGCGAGGCCAGAGCCGTTCTCGACGCCGTCAGGAGCCCGACCTCACACGCAACGCTTCTGCGGAACAACGACCGCCTGCAGGATGCGCTCCATCGTTTGCTGCAACCCCTTCCGGCGGCCGCCGCGCCGCTGGCCGAGAGTCTGCGCGGGGCGCAGGCCGCGATCGACGAACTGACGAACAGCTTGCCGGGGTTGACGTGGAAAGCCGCGCCTTCGCCGCGGGCCGCGCGAACGGAGATCGAACCGATCAGGGAGAGGATCGACGCCACGCAAAACCTCGTACATCACGTGATCGCGAAAAGCGTGGAGGCATCCGGGCTCCATGGCGAAGCCCTGAAGACATTCATGAAGACGGTCTACCCGAAGCCCGCCGACCTGGCCCGGCATGCGAACGTGGTTCTGCCGCTGGACAAGCAGTCCGAGATCGCCGACCAGAGCAAGCGCCTGCAGCGTTTCGCAGGCGTGCCGCGAAGGCGCGATCTGGCGGCATGGGCCGGCAAACTGCCGCGGGTAACACGCAAGCAGGGCGCATCAGCGAACAGCGCGGAGCAGGTCCGCACCCTGGCTTTCATTGCGGCCCGCACCCGGGATCCCGGGCGGCGGCAACAGGCCATGCACAAGCTCGCGGCTGTCCTGCGTCGCGATCCCGACCAGTCCCTGTCCAATGTGATGAACGAGACATGGTATCGGCTCAGCGCGTCGACGGAACTGCACACCTTCTACGGGCTTTACGGCAAGCTCGTCGCCGGCGAGGCGACCGCGGCGGAACGGGACGCCGCCGCACAGGCACTGCATCGGGTCCGCGACTGGCATGACAAGGGCGAGAACAGACTGTCGGCCCCGCAAAGACGTGATCTCGCCCGCGCGCTGGCGCCATTGGCAGATGCTGGAGACCAGCGCTTCAAGTCACTGCGTGACGCTTTCATGGCAGACGAAGCAGGTGCTCCTGCCACAACACCGGACGTAGCCCGCCGCTTTACACCCGACCTCATACGCGACATGGGGCCGCGGATCGAGTTCAGCGACTTGCCGCAGGGCGCCGCGTCCACCCGTGCCGCGGGGTACCTGAAGCTCGACGGCGAGACCTACTATTGCAAGGAGATCGGTCATGGGCCGCGAGCGGCGCTGAGCGAGTACCTCTCAATGCAGCTCATCGCGCTGACCGGCCAGATGGCGCCGGTCACGAAGATCGGGCGGGTCGGCGGTACCTTCGTGATTCTCTCCAGGGTCATACCGGGTTACCAGGACCTTGGCAAGATTCTGCTGGACACGGACAGAATGAGCGGGTTTGCCGGGCGAGAGTGGGGCGAGGGGGGCAGGAGCAAGGTGCGCATGTTGTCCGAGCGCGCGCATGCGGCAAATGCCGACATCGAACAGCTGGCCGCCGACGGCTACGACAAGAAATCGGCCGCGAGGAAGACGCCCCGCAAGAAGCTTTTCGAGGCGCGCGCCGAACTGATCGCGCTGCTGCCCAGGGACATGTCGCGGCAGTTGCACAAGGCGCAGTTCCTGTCGCGGCTGCTTGGCCACAACGATTTTCTCAACGGCGAGTTCTATAACGTCGGCTTCAACGACGCCGACGAATGCGTGGTGCTGGACTTCGGCAATGCCCTGAACCAGGGTTTCGGCGGCAGGCAGCGCAACGAGGACAACCTGCCGCTCGCCAACCGGCTGGCGTATCCGGAAAACGATCCCTACGAGGCAAACCCGATTCGTCCCGTCGACCATGTTTTCTCCGGACGGGCAGGCGATAGCCGGACCAACGTCGGCGCCATTCCCCGCAGCGGACCAACCACCAGGGTCGTCAGTGACGCGATACGGGCGGAAACCCGGCTGGCCGAGGCAGGCACGACCCGGGAACAGATGACTGCGGTGCCCGTGCACGAGATCGACGCACTGGAGGGGCAGCTGGAGGCAGCCTATCAGTTGAGCCTGCTCCCGGACGATGCGCTCAGGGCGGTCGTGCTACGCCACTGGGCGGGACCCGACGACGAATCGGTGCCCTATCAGCCGCATGAGACCATCAGAATGCCTGCAGAGGAGCTTGGAGAGATTCTGGTCGAGCGGCGCCACGCGCTGGTAGGGCAGTTCACGCCCGATGAGATCGGGCGTTGGGCGCAGAAGCATCCGCGGCGGGCGCGGGCGTGCCACGCAGATGTGAAAAGGGCCGTGCGAGAAATTGCCGGCATGTCCATACCGGACTTTTCAATGTTGGCGCCCGCCGGCGAGGCCGGCCCCTCGCGGAAACGGCGGTTTTCGGTCTGAGCGACGCCTAGCGCTTTTCGAACACCAGGTCCCACACCCCGTGGCCGAGCCGGATGCCGCGGTTCTCGAACTTCGTGACCGGGCGGTAGGCCGGGCGCGGCGCATAGCCGTCGGCGGTGTTGCGCAGCGTCGGCTCGTCGCCCAGCACCTGCAGCATCTGTTCCGCATAGTCCTGCCAGTCGGTCGCGCAATGAATGTAGCCGCCGGGCGCGATGCGCGAGGCGAGCAGCGAGACGAAGGGCGGCTGAATCAGCCGGCGCTTGTTGTGGCGCGCCTTGTGCCAGGGATCGGGGAAGAACACATGCACGCCGGCCAGGCTCTGCGGCCGCACCATGTGCGTCACGACTTCCACCGCGTCGTGCTGGATGATGCGCAGGTTTTCCAGCTGCCGTTCGCCGATCAGCTTGAGCAGGCTGCCCACGCCGGGCGTATGCACTTCCACGCCGACGAAATGCTTGTCCGGCATGCCGGCAGCGATGGCGGCGGTCGTGTCGCCCATGCCGAAACCGATCTCCAGGATCAGCGGCGCGCTGCCGCCGAAAGCGGTGTCGAAATCGGTCTCCTGCTTGACGTAGGGGATGCAGTAGCGCGGCCCGAGTTCTTCCAGCGCGCGCGCCTGCGCCGTGGACAGCCGGCCGGCGCGGGTGACGAAGCTGCGGATCCGGCGTTCGGTCGGGTCGTACAGCATCTGGCGGCCGGCGGGGTTTTCGGGCGGATGGTCGGACATGGCGTGTGGCGGAAGCGGCAAATAAAAAAGGCACCGATCGGTGCCCGGTACTGGAGCGGGTGAAGGGAATCGAACCCTCGTCGTAAGCTTGGGAAGCTTCTGCTCTACCATTGAGCTACACCCGCGGCAAGCGGCATTTTACGTGGGTTTGGCGGAAGTTGGCAAACCTGGCGGCGCTTGCGCCGGCTTGCCCGCGTCCTCAGATGCCGCCCATGCAGAGATATTTCATCTCCAGGTATTCATCGATACCGTACTTCGACCCCTCGCGTCCGAGACCCGACTGCTTGACGCCGCCGAAGGGCGCGACCTCGTTGGAAATGATGCCGGTATTGATGCCGACCATGCCGTATTCGAGCTTCTCCGCCACCCGCCACACGCGGCCGATATCGCGCGAGTAGAAATAGCTGGCCAGGCCGAAGTCGGTGGCGTTGGCGGCGGCGATCGCTTCTTCCTCGGTGGAGAAGCGGGTGACGGCGGCCACCGGGCCGAAGGTCTCTTCGTTCATCACCAGCATGTCGGGCGTGGTGTCGGCCAGCACGGTCGGTTCGTAGAAGCGGCCGCCGAGCGCGTGCGTGCGGCCGCCCGCGAGCAGTTTCGCCCCCTTGGACAGCGCGTCGGACACATGTTCGTTGACCTTGGCCACCGCCTGTTCGTCGATCAGCGGGCCCTGGTTGACGCCGGGCTCGAAGCCGTTGCCCACCTTGATCTTGCGCGCGCCCTCGGCCAGTTTCGCGACGAAGGCGTCGTAGATCGATTCATGCGCATAGATGCGATTGGTGCAGACGCAGGTCTGGCCGGCGTTGCGGTACTTGGACACCAGGGCGCCCTCGACCGCGGCGTCGAGATCGGCATCGTCGAACACGATGAAGGGCGCATGGCCGCCGAGTTCGAGCGCGAGCTTCTTGACCGTCGGTGCCGACTGTCGCATCAGAATGCGGCCGACCGGGGTGGAGCCGGTGAAGGACAGGTGGCGCACGACGGTGCTGTCGCACAGCACCTTGCCGACCTCGATCGAGTGTTCGGCGTCGGCGGTGATGATATTGATGACACCCGCCGGCACGCCGGCGCGCTGCGCGAGTTCGGCCAGCGCCAGCGCCGACAGCGGGGTCTGCTCGGCCGGCTTGATGACGATGGTGCAGCCGGCGGCCATGGCCGGCGCGACCTTGCGGGTGATCATCGCGATCGGGAAGTTCCAGGGCGTGATCGCCGCGCACACACCGATCGGCTGGCGCAGCACCACCATGCGCTTGTCGCTCCAGGTCGTCGACATCACGTCGCCCGACACCCGCTTGGCCTCTTCCGCGAACCATTCGACGAAGCTGGCGCCGTAGGCGACTTCGCCCTTGGCTTCCGGCAGCGGCTTGCCCTGTTCTGCGGTCATCAGCGCGGCCAGATCGTCGGCATTGGCGAGCATCAGGTCGAACCACTTGCGCATCACCGCCGCACGCTCCTTGCCGGTCTTGGCGGCCCAGGCGGGGAACGCCGCCTGCGCGGCGGCGATCGCGCGCTCGGCCTCGGCGGCGCCCATGTTCGGCACCGAGCAGAGCGTCGCGCCATCGGCGGGATTGGTGACGTCGAAACGGGTTTCCGCATTGACCCAGGCGCCGTTCAGATATGCCTGGTCGCGGAGCAGGGATGCGTCCTTGAGTGCGGGAATGCTGCTGGCCATGTTTGTCTCCTGAGTTTATGGGCCGATGGAAAACAAAGAGGATAGCGCAAGCCCGGCACGACTGCCGGGCGCGGCGCGGTCTCAGCCTGCCCTGGGCTTCGCTTCCTCGCGGCGGTTGAAGCCGGCCACCATGTCGAAGCGGAACAGCCGGCATTCCAGCGCGCCGTTGAAGAAGGGCGTCTTGCGCGATTCCTTCAGGCGCAGCATCTTCGGCAGGCCGAGATCGGCGGTGAACAGGAAGACCTGCCAGCCGGCGAAACGCTGCTTGAGGGTGGCGCTGAAGGCGCTGTAGAAAGCGGTCGCGAGTTCATCCGGCGCCTGCGAGCGGTCGCCGCGCACGCCGATCCGCTCGCCATACGGCGGATTGGCGAGGATGATGCCGGGCACCGAGGACGGCGGGCGGATTTCCTGCGCCTCGATCTGCTTGAGCGGCACCTCGAAGCGGATGCCGGCATTGCGCAGATTGTTGCGGGTCATGACGATCATGTCGCCGGAGATGTCGCTGCCGAACAGCGTGGGCTCGGTCGGCAGCGGGTTGAGTTTCACCTCGCCCTTGATGGCCTGCCATTCGGCGGCGTTGAAATCCTGGAATTTCTCGAACGCGAAGCCGCGGTTCATGCCGGACGGGATGCCGGCCAGAATCTGCGCCGCCTCGATCAGGATGGTGCCCGAGCCGCACATGGGATCGAGCAATACCGTTCCCGGTTTCCAGCCCGAGACCCGCAGCAGGCCGGCCGCCAGATTTTCGCGCAGCGGCGCGTCGCCGGTTTCCTGCCGCCAGCCGCGCTTGAACAGCGCCTCGCCGGAAGTGTCGAGGTAGACGGTGTAGTTGTTCGCGTCCAGAAAGCCGGCGATCCGCACGTCGGGCGTGCGGGTATTGACCGAGGGCCGCTTGCCGTACAGGTCGCGGAAGCGGTCGCAGACGGCGTCCTTGATCTTGAGCGTGGTGAATTCCAGGCTCTTGAGCGGCGACTTGATCGCATTGAGATCGACGCGGATCGTGCGTTCGACCGGAAACCATTCTTCCCAGGCCTGCGCCAGCGTCAGATCGTAGATGTCGTTTTCATTGACATAGCTGCCCTGGGCGATGCG
This sequence comes from Noviherbaspirillum aridicola, assembly GCF_019656455.1. Classification (GTDB taxonomy): domain Bacteria; phylum Pseudomonadota; class Gammaproteobacteria; order Burkholderiales; family Burkholderiaceae_D; genus Noviherbaspirillum; species Noviherbaspirillum aridicola. The sequence goes on along the minus strand of NZ_BPMK01000015.1, from coordinate 110,036 downwards.
CAGCAGGATGCGCGAGGCGATGCGGGAATGCAGGTTCAGCCGGTAACTGTCCGACAGCGAGCCGGAGCAGTGCACGCCGCCCGGCACCTGCTTGTGGACCTTCAGCGTGCTGCTGGCTTGCGCGACTTCGCCGATTTCTTCGGCGAGCGCCGCCTCCATGCCGCGCGGGCAGGGGCAGAAATAGGAATAAGACATGCGGAGTACCTTTTATCCGTTGTGCCGGAAATCCGGCGTTAGACATTCAGAATGGCTTGACGATCACCAGAATCACGACCGCCAGCAGCACCAGCGCCGGCACTTCGTTGAACCAGCGGAACCACTTGTGGCTGCGCGTGTTGGCGCCGCGCTCGAATTTCTTCAGCAGCGAGCCGCAGGCATGGTGATAGCCGATCAGCAGCACCACCAGCGCCAGCTTCGCATGCAGCCAGCCGTTGCCCGGGCCCTTGCCGACGCCGTAGCCGAGCCACAGCCAGAGCCCGAGCGCCAGCGCCGGCAGTGCCAGCATGCCCATGAAGCGGTACAGCTTGCGCGCCATCAGCAACAGCCGCGCATTGGCAGCCGGTTCGCTTTCCATCGCCAGGTTGACGAAGATGCGCGGCAGATAGAACAGGCCGGCGAACCAGGATGCGACGAAGAACAGGTGCAGCGCCTTGACCCAGAGGTAAGCCATTGCTACTCCCGCACTTCGCCGTGGCCGAACACCACGTACTTCAGCGAGGTCAGGCCTTCGAGGCCGACCGGGCCGCGCGCATGCAGCTTGTCGTTGGAAATGCCGATCTCGGCGCCGAGTCCGTATTCAAAGCCGTCGGCGAAACGCGTCGAGGCATTGACCATCACCGAGGCGGAGTCGACTTCGCGCAGGAAGCGCATCGCCCGGCTGTAGTCCTCGGTCACGATCGCATCGGTATGCTGCGACGACCAGGTGTTGATGTGGGTGATCGCCTCGTCCACGCCGTCCACGATCTTGACCGCGAGGATGGGGGCCAGATACTCGGTGCCCCAGTCCTCCTCGCTGGCCTCGGCCAGGCGGGGATAGCCGGCGAGAATCTCCCTGGCCTGCGCATCGGCGCGCAGCTCGACTTCCTTGCCCGCATACAGTGCGGCGAGCCCCGGCAGCACTTCGGCGGCGATGCCGCGCGCGACCAGCAGGGTTTCCATCGTGTTGCAGGTGCCGTAGCGGTGGCACTTGGCGTTGAAGGCAATCTTCAGCGCCTTGTCGATGTCGGCCATGTCGTCGATGTAGACATGGCAGATGCCGTCGAGATGCTTGATCATCGGCACCCGGGACTCGCGGATCAGCCGCTCGATCAGGCCCTTGCCGCCGCGCGGCACGATCACGTCCACATATTCGGGCATGGTGATCAGCTCGCCGACGGCGGCGCGGTCGGTGGTCTCGACGATCTGCACCGCGTCCTGAGGCAAACCTGCGCCTGCCAGGCCTTCCTTGACCAGCTTTGCCAGCGCCTGGTTGCAATGGATCGCCTCGGAGCCGCCGCGCAGGATGGTCGCGTTGCCGCTCTTGATGCACAGGCCGGCCGCGTCCACGGTCACGTTCGGCCGCGCCTCATAGATGATGCCGATGACGCCCAGCGGTACCCGCATCTGTCCGACCTGGATGCCGGTGGGCCGGTACTTCATGTTGGAAATCTCGCCGATCGGATCGGGCAGGCCGGCGATCTGCTCCAGGCCTTCCGCCATGGTGGCGATCGCCTTGTCCGACAGGGTCAGCCGGTCGAGCATCGCCTCGGCCAGGCCGTTGGCGCGGGCGGCCTCGAGATCGCGCTGGTTGGCAGCGCGCAGCGCATCGGCCTCGCGCCGGATGGCGGCGGCGATCAGCAGCAGCGCCTGGTTCTTGGCGCGGGTATCGGCTTTCGCCATCGCGCGCGAGGCGGCGCGGGCGCGCCGGCCGACTTCCGTCATGTAGTGCTTGATGTCCATATGCTCCGACCAGTCTCTTCGTATTCTCTTCAGCCGCGCGCCAGCTTCAGGCCCAGCTGCAGCAGCGCATCCCATGCGTCGCCGGCGTAAGCCCTGGCGCGCAAGCCCTTGACCATCTTATCGATTTGCGCCGCCTCCCGCAGCGCGGACTCCAGCAGCGGCAGACGCAGGCGGCGCAGCGCCGGCTCCATCAGCTTTTCGCGCGGACCCCAGATCCGGTATTCCTTCATCAGGACGCCGAGCGGCCTGCCGTCGGCGGCGCCGGCCTTCAGGCGCAGCAGGGTGCGGATCTCTTCCGCCATCGCCCACAGCACCAGCGGCAGCGCCTCGCCTTCGCCCTTGAGGCCCTCGATCATGCGCACCAGGCGCGCGCTGTCGCCGGCAAGCATCGCCTCATTGAGCTTGAAGACGTCATAGCGGGCGACATTGAGCACCGCGTCCTGCACCTGCTCGAAGCCGAGCTTGCCGGCCGGGTGGAGCAGGGCGAGTTTCTGGATTTCCTGGTGCGCGGCGAGCAGGTTGCCTTCCACGCGGTCGGCGATGAAATCCAGGCTCTGGCGATCCATGCTCTGGTTCTGCGCCGCGAGACGGGCACCGATCCAGTTCGGCAGCTGCGCGCGCTCGACCAGCGGAATCTCGATATACACCGCGGCGCGCTGCAGCGCGGCGACCCAGGCGCTCTTGCCGGTCTGCCAGTCGAGCCTCGGCAGGGTGATGAGCGTCAGGTTGTCGGGGCTGAGCGAGGCGGCGTAATCCTGCAGCGCCTGGCCGCCATCCTTGCCGGGCTTGCCGGTCGGGATGCGCAGCTCGATCAGCTTGCGGTCGCCGAACAGCGACTGCGACTGGTTCGCGGCCAGCAGCTCGCCCCACTTGAAACTGCGCTCGACCACCAGCACTTCGCGTTCGGTGAAGCCCTGCGCCCGGGCGGCGCGGCGGATCTTGTCGGCGGCCTCCAGCGCAAGCAGATGCTCGTCGCTGCTGATCACATACAGCGGCGCCAGGGATTTCGACAATTGCGCATCGAGCGCATCCAGCCGCAACTGCATGGCCTCGTCAGCTCCGGTTGACCGCCGACAGGCGGCGCAGGATCTGCTGCACCACGTCCGACTGCATGTCGCGGTACAGCATTTCTTCTTCCTTTTCCTTGGCGATCACCTGCGACTCGTTGAAGGTGAGGTCGCGCTTGAGCGTGATCGTGCTGGACGGGATCAGCTCGCGGCCGCTGCCGTCATTGACCCGGAACACCACGTTGTAGAAGATCGAGTAGTCCCGCACCCGTCCCTGGGAATTCAGGGAAATCGTCGCGCGCGACTGGCGCTCGGACAGGATGTCGATGACGGCTTCGGCATTCTTGGGTTCCGCCGTCAGCTCGATGTCGCTGGCGCGCAGGTAGCGGCGCAACTCGGTGCCGAGCCGGCCGCCGGTACCGGCGCCGAGATGAACCGACTTGAAGGGAATCACGCCGCGCCCCCCGGTGCCGCGCAGCTGGAAGCCGCAGGCGGAGAGGGCGAGCGCGGAAAGCGAGAGCAGGGCGGCGCGGCGTTTCATCGGCATCTCCGTCAGGCCACGATGTTGACCAGCTTGCCGGGCACGATGATGACTTTCTTCGGCGTGCCTTCGACGAACTTCTTCACGTTCTCATTGGCCAGCGCGGCGGCTTCGATGGCGGCCTTGTCGGCCTCCTTCGCAACCTTGACGCTGCCGCGCAGCTTGCCGTTGACCTGCACCATCAGTTCGATCTCCGCCTGCTCGAGCGCGGCCGGGTCGACCTGCGGCCACGGCGCGTCGAGTATGTCGCCGAAGCGTGCGGCATAGCCGAGCGCCTGCCACAGCACATGGGTGATGTGCGGCGCGACCGGGTACAGCACGCGCAGGAAGATGGAGAAGCTTTCGCCGATGACGGCCGCCGATGCCGGGCTGTCGTCGAGCTTCGCCGCCTCCAGCGTGTTGAGCATCTTCATGCAGGCCGACACCACCGTGTTGTACTGGATGCGCTTGAAGTCGTGATCGGCCTGCTGCAGGATCTTGTGGATCTCGCGGCGCAGGGTCTTGTGCGCCTCCGGCAGCCCGGCCGGCAGTTCGCCGGCGGCGCCGATGCGCTGCGATTGCGCGTAGCCATAGGCCCAGACGCGGCGCAGGAAGCGGTTCGCGCCTTCCACGCCGGCGCCGGACCACTCCAGCGTCTGTTCCGGCGGGGACGCGAACATGGTGAACAGGCGCGCCGTGTCGGCGCCGTACTGGTCGATCTGCGCCTGCGGGTCGATGCCGTTGTTCTTGGACTTCGACATCTTTTCCGTGCCGCCGATCCGGACCGGCTGGCCGTCGGACCGGAGCACCGCCGACACCGGACGGCCCTTGTCGTCGTGGCTCAGCTCGACATCGGCGGGATTGAACCAGGTCTTCTTGCCCGCCGCGTCTTCGCGGTAATAGGTCTCGTTGAGCACCATGCCCTGGGTCAGCAGGTTGACGAAGGGCTCGTCGAACCTGACCAGGCCGAAGTCGCGCATCACCTTGGTCCAGAAGCGTGCATACAGCAGGTGCAGCACCGCATGCTCGATGCCGCCGATGTACTGGTCCATCGGCATCCAGTAATCGTTGCGGGAGTCGACCATCGCCGCGTCGCTGCCCGGCGAGCAATAGCGCATGTAATACCAGGACGAATCGACGAAGGTGTCCATGGTGTCGGTTTCGCGGCGCGCGGCCTGGCCGCACTTCGGGCAGTCCACGTGCAGGAACTTCTCATGCTTGTTGAGCGGATTGCCGCTGCCGTCCGGCACGCAATCCTCCGGCAGCACCACGGGCAGGTCCTTTTCCGGCACCGGCACGTCGCCGCAGCTGGCGCAGTGGATGATCGGGATCGGCGTGCCCCAGTAGCGCTGGCGCGAGATGCCCCAGTCGCGCAGGCGATAGGTGACCTTCTTCTCGCCGATGCCCCTGGCTTCCAGGTCGGCCGCCACCGCGTCCACCGCCTGCTGGTAACCGAGGCCGTCATACTTGCCCGAGTTGATGCAGCGGCCGTTTTCCTTGTCCGCATACCATTCCTGCCAGGCCTCGGTCGAGTATTCCTTGCCCTCGACGGCCACGACCTGACGGATCGGCAGCTTGTACTTGAGCGCGAACGCGAAGTCGCGCTCGTCGTGGGCGGGCACGCCCATCACCGCGCCGTCGCCGTAGGTGATCAGCACGTAATTGCCGACCCAGACCTCGACCCGGTCGCCGGTCAGCGGATGGGTGACGAACAGGCCGGTCGGCATGCCCTTCTTTTCCATCGTCGCCATGTCGGCTTCGATCACGCTGCCCTTCTTGCATTCGGCGATGAAGGCGGCGAGTTCGGGATTGTCCTGCGCCGCGTGCGCGGCCAGCGCATGCTCTGGCGCCACGGCGCAGAAAGTGACGCCCATGATGGTGTCGGCACGCGTGGTGAACACCCACAGCTTGCCGTCGTTGATCAGTGCGCCGCTGTTATCCCTGATTTCGTGCGGGAAGGCGAAGCGCACGCCGGTCGACTTGCCGATCCAGTTGGACTGCATGATGCGCACGCGCTCCGGCCAGCCGGGCAGCTTGTTGTCGACATAGTCGAGCAGTTCTTCCGCATAGTCGGTGATGCGGGCGTAGTACATCGGGATCTCGCGCTTTTCGATCAGCGCGCCCGAGCGCCAGCCGCGGCCGTCGATCACCTGCTCGTTGGCCAGCACGGTCTGGTCGACCGGGTCCCAGTTCACGGTGCCGGTCTTCTTGTAGATGATGCCTTTCTCCAGCATCTTCAGGAACATCCACTGGTTCCACTTGTAGTAGTCCGGCTTGCAGGCGGTCATTTCGCGCGACCAGTCGATCGCCAGGCCCATCGCCTGCATCTGCTTCTTCATGTACTCGATGTTCGAGTACGTCCACTGCGCCGGCGGCACGCCGTTGGCCATCGCCGCGTTCTCCGCCGGCATGCCGAACGCGTCCCAGCCCATCGGCATCAGCACGTTGTAGCCGTTCATCCGCAGGTAGCGGTACATCACGTCGTTGATCGTGTAGTTGCGCACGTGGCCCATGTGCAGCTTGCCCGACGGGTAGGGCAGCATCGAGCAGGCATAGAACTTGGGCTTGTCGCGGCCGTTCCTGTCCTTTGCGTGTTCGATGGACTTGTACGCGTCGATCGCCTGCCAGTGGCCTTGCGCCGCCTGCTCGACTTCGCCGGGGATGTATTTCTCTTGCATGACGGGGTGATGCTGGAAGTGGGTGAACCCGGCATTATACTTGGTCGGGCATGGCAGTTGCGCGGTCGGCAACGCCGCTCCCCGCCGAAAAACCTCGGGTTGCGCGCGCGGATGGGCCGGGGAGGGATTGTCAGGGAGTCATCGCCCCGGCGCGGCCGGGGCGATGCGGAGCAGGTCTCAGCGCAGGCCGAGCACGTCCTGCATGTCGTACAGGCCGGTCTGCCTGTCGGCGAGGAAGCGCGCCGCGCGCAGGCTGCCGTGGGCGTAGCTGAGGCGGCTGGAGGATTTGTGGCTGATCTCGATGCGCTCGCCGATGCCGGCGAACAGCACGGTATGGTCGCCCACGATGTCGCCGCCGCGGATGGTGGCGAAACCGATCGAGGACGGATCGCGCTCGCCGGTCACGCCTTCGCGCGCGTACACCGCGCACTGCTTCAGGTCGCGGCCGAGCGCGTCGGCGATCACCTCGCCCATCTTCAGCGCGGTGCCCGAGGGTGCGTCGACCTTGTGGCGGTGATGCGCTTCGACGATCTCGATGTCGTAGCCGTGCGAGAAGCTCTTCGCCGCCATCTCCAGCAGCTTGAGCGTGACGTTCACGCCAACGCTCATGTTGGGCGCGAAGACGATCGCGGTCTTTTGCGCGGCCGCGGCGATCGCGGCCTTGCCCGCCTCGTCGAAGCCGGTGGTGCCGATGATCATCTTGATGCCGTGGCTGGCGCAGTATTCGAGATGGTGCAGCGTGCCCTCGGGCCGGGTGAAATCGATCAGGTAGCCCGCATTGGCGAGTCCCTTCGCGAGTTCGCTTTCGATCGTCACGCCGGCCGGCTTGCCGAGGAAGGCGGCGGCGTCGCTGCCGATGCCGGGTGCGCCGGCGACGTCGAGCGCGCCGGCCAGGCGCGCATCATCGGCGGCGGTGATGGTTTCGATCAGCATGCGGCCCATGCGCCCGGAGGCGCCGGCCACCGCGATGTTCAGAGTGGTCATGGTCGCGCTCCTTACTTGCTGCCGGCGATCAGGCCGAGGTATTCCTGCTCGGTCGGCAGCTTGTCGCCTTCGATGCGCGCCAGACGGTTGCCTTCGAAATACGCCGTCACCCGGCTCGCGATCACTTCGCCGCTGCGCTTCTTCAGGCGGAAGACATAGTCCCAGCGATCGGCATGGAAGGGGTCGGTCAGCAGCGGCGTGCCGAGCACGAAGCGCACCTGTTCGCGCGTCACGCCTTCTGGCCGTTTCATGCCTTCTTCCAGTTGCGCCACCGCTTCCCGCGAGACGAAATTGCCCTGCTGGATCTCGATGCGGTACGGGGCGAGGAAGCCGAGGAAGCGGTAGATGCCGGTCGGGCCGCTCTGCACCACGGTGCCGGCGGAAGTGTCGGCGGCGGCGGGCGCGGCGCTCGCGGTGGCGGGCGCGGCGGAAACGGCCGGGGCGGCCGGAGCGGCCTTTGCCGCGGGAGCGGGTTCGTCGATCAGCGGGTTCTTCGACGCGCAGCCCGCCATGAGCGTGGCCAGCGCGAGCACCAGCGCGCCGGCGGCGGCGGGAGTGCGGTCAGTGCGGACGGACGACATTTGCATGGTGAAGTCTCAATTCGTTGAGCAGGAACGGCAAAACGCTATATGATAAAGCAGATAACCGCATTCCGAACATCAACATGCCAAGCAACTCATCCGATCTGAAAGCCAGCGGACTCAAGGCGACCCTGCCGCGGCTGAAGATCCTCGAAATTTTCCAGAATAGTCCGGTGCGCCACCTGAGCGCCGAGGACGTCTACAAGATTCTGCTCGCCGATAACATGGATGTGGGGCTGGCCACGGTCTACCGGGTGCTCACCCAGTTCGAGCAGGCGGGCCTGCTGCACCGCAATCACTTCGAAACCGGCAAGGCGGTGTTCGAGCTTAACCAGGGTTCGCACCATGACCACCTGGTCTGCCTCGACTGCGGCAGGGTGGAGGAGTTCTACGACGACGAGATCGAGAAGCGCCAGCAGCAGATCGCCGCCGAGCGCGGCTTCTCGATATCCGAGCACGCGCTGGCGCTCTACGGGCACTGCACCAAGACCGACTGCCCGCATCGCAACCGCTAGCATTCAGGGCCGGCGGCATTGCCGGCCAATCCGCGATCAGGAATGGCTGAGCGCGCTCGACAGCAGCTTGGCGGTGATGTCGACGATCGGGATCACGCGTTCATACGCCATGCGGGTGGGGCCGATCACGCCGAGCGTGCCGACCACCTTCCCATTGACGCCATAAGGCGCGGTCACCAGGCTCATCTCTTCCACCGGCACCAGCTGCGACTCGCCGCCGATGAAGATCTGGACGCCGGTCGCCTTGCTCGACATGTCGAGCAGCTGCATCAGGCCGGTCTTCTGCTCGAACAGGTCGAACAGCTTGCGCAGCGAAGTCATGTTCGAGGCCAGGTCGCTGACGCTGAGCAGATTGCGCTCGCCCGAAATCACCACCCCGTCGTCTTCCGCCAGCGCGTCGCTGCCGGCCTCCACCGCGGCCTGCATCAGCGCGGTCATGTCGTCGCGCAGCTGGCGCAGCTCCCCCTGCAGGTGGGTGCGCACTTCGTCGAAGCTGTGGCCGGCGTAGTGCTGGTTGATATAGTTCGCGGCCTGGATCAGCTGGGCCGGGGAATAGTCGCACTCGGTGATCAGCAGGCGATTCTGCACATCGCCGTTGGGCGACACGATCACCAGCAGGATCCGCTTTTCGGACAGCCGCAGAAACTCGATCTGCTGGAAGGTCGAGTCATGGCGCGGCGTCAGCACCACGCCGGCGAACTGCGACAGCGACGACAGCACCTGGGCCGCATTGGCGATGATCTTCTGCGGCGTCTTGTTCTGCAGCTGCAGCTGCAGCTTCGATTCCAGCGCGCTCTCGTCGATCGCCTGTACCGTCAGCAGGGTGTCGACGAACAGGCGGTAACCGCGCGGCGTCGGCACCCGGCCGGCCGAGGTGTGCGGGCTGGCGACGAACCCCATTTCCTCCAGGTCGGCCATGATGTTGCGGATGGTCGCGGGGGACAGGTCGAGTCCGGAAATTTTCGACAACGCCCGCGAGCCGACAGGCTGGCCGTCGGCAATGTATCTTTCGACAAGTGCCTTGAGCAGGGTTTGAGCGCGGTGATCGAGTTGCATGGCGGTATTCTAGCGAGCGCCTTCAACGCCCGCCACCTTCTGTTTCATACGGCGTTGCGCGCGAAATTGCGCGTTATCAGTCTTTCACCGTTTGTCGTGCCAGCCAGTCTTCGAGTTCATGCAGCGACGCGCAGACCAGGTCCGGCTGCACCGCGCCGTCGGCGACGATGGGACCCAGGTCCGGGCGCCGCAGCCAGGCCGCCCGCATCCCCGCCCGCTGCGCTCCCTGCACATCGAGCAGGAGATCGTCGCCCACGTACAGCGCGTCCGCGGGCGCCACTTCGAGCGCATCGCAGGCGGCCGCGAAGATCGCCGGGTCCGGCTTGGCCTTGCCGAAATGCCATGCCGCCACCGAGGCGTCGAACAGATGGGCCAGCCCTATGGTGCCGAGGTCGGCCACGCCATTGGAGATGGTGCCCAGCCGGTGCCGCGAGCGCAGCCTGCCCAGCACCGGCAGCACGTCCTCATACGGCTCGACCTCGTTGCGCGCCTTCGAGAAGACGGCCATCGCATGTTCGGCCAGCGCCTCGTCCTCGCCCGTCTCGCGGAAGGCTTCGGCCAGCACCGCATGCCGCAGCCGGCGCAGATCCAGCTGGTACACCGGGTCGGTGCGCATCAGCTCCTGCCGCCGCTGGCGCATGCCCTCGATCGATACCCGCTGCGCGACTTGCGGCGCATGCCGCTGCAGCCAGTCGTACATCAGGTCCTCGGCCCGCCGGATGACGGGCACGATCGGCCACAGGGTATCGTCGAGATCGAACAAAACGGCTTTGATGCTCATATGCGGACAGCCCGTGAGGGTTCAATGTATGTTCTGTAACGTCCGGCCAAATTATGGTCTAATCTCCGGCATGTTGCCTGCCCAGCCACTTCCTTCCCCGTCAAAGATCAAGACCGTCGCCATTGTCGGCAAGTACATGGCGGCCGGCATAGAGCAATCGCTGTCGGAGATCTCCGCTTTCCTGCATGGCGCCGGCTACGCCGTCGTGCTGGAAGCCGAGACCGCGCGCAACGTGGCCCTGCCCAACACCCGGCCGATGACCCCCGAGGAAATCGGACGCCATGCCGATGTCGCCATCGTCGTCGGCGGCGACGGTACCATGCTCGGCATCGCCCGCCAGCTCGCGCCGTACGGCGTGCCGCTGATCGGCATCAACCAGGGCCGGCTCGGTTTCATGACCGACATCTCCCAGGAGGGAATGATTCCCGTGCTGACCGATATGCTGTCGGGCAAAGTCGAGTCGGAACGGCGCAGCCTGCTGGAAGGCACGGTCGAGCGCGACGGGCAGGTCATCTTCAGCGCGCTCGCCTTCAATGACGTGGTGGTGGCGCGCGGCGCCACCAGCGGCATGGCGGAACTGAAGGTCGAGGTGGACGGGCGCTTCATGTACAACCAGCGCTCCGACGGACTGATCGTCGCCACGCCGACCGGTTCCACCGCCTATGCCCTGTCGGCCGGCGGGCCGCTGCTGCATCCCAGCCTGTCCGGCATGGTGCTGGTGCCGATCGCACCGCATGCGCTGTCCAACCGTCCGATCGTGGTCGCCGATACCTGCACGATCGAGATCGAAATCATGGGCGGGCGTGAAATCAGCGTCAATTTCGACATGCAGTCGCTGGCCAGCCTGCGGCATCACGACCGCATTTTCGTGCGCCGTTCCGCGCACGCGATCACCTTCCTTCATCCCCAGGGATGGAGCTACTACGATACGCTGCGCGAGAAGTTGCACTGGCATGAATATCCGTCACAGGCGGGCCAGTTAAAATAGGCGGCTTGTCGTTGCCCAGAACCTATCTTTCCAAATGCTCCGCACACTTTCCATTCGCGACTTCGTGATCGTCGACGCCATCGAGCTCGAATTCGCTCCGGGCTTCACCGTCTTCACGGGCGAAACCGGCGCCGGCAAGTCCATCCTCATCGATGCCCTGGCGCTCGCGCTCGGCGGACGGGGAGACGCCAGCGTGGTCCGGGAGGGCGCGTCCCGCACCGACATCACCGCGGAGTTCGCGTCCACCGCCGAGGCCGACGCCTGGCTGGAAGAGCATGAATTCCGCAGCGACGAAGGCGGCATCCTGCTGCGGCGGGTCATCGACAACGCGGGACGCTCCAAGGCCTGGATCAACGGCGTCACCGCCACCGCCGCCCAGCTGCGCGAGCTGGGCGAGATGATGGTCGACATCCATGGTCAGCATGCCCACCAGTCGCTGCTCAAGAGCGATGCCCAGCGCGCGATGCTCGACAGCCAGGCCGGCCTGCAGGACGAGGCCCGCGCGGTCGCCGCCGCCTACAAGTCATGGCGCGCGCTGGCCAGGCAGCTGGAGGAATTCGAGGCCAATGCCAGGAGCGTGCTGCTCGAGCGCGAGCGTCTCGAATGGCAGGTCGGCGAGCTGGAAAAGCTCGCGCCCAAGCCCGGCGAATGGACCGAAGTCAGCAATGAACACAGCCGCCTCGCGCATGCGGCGAGCCTGATCGAGGGCGCGCAGGAAGCGCTGGACGCGCTGTCCGAGTCGGAGACCCATCCCATCCTCTCGCAGCTGTCGGCACTCACGCTCAGGCTCGGCAAGCTGGCCGACATCGACGCCGGCCTCAAGCCGGTGATCGAGGCGCTCGAGCCGGCGCGCATCCAGATCCAGGAAGCCGTGTATTCGCTCAACGATTATCTCGGACGGGTCGAACTCGACCCGGAGCGGCTGCACGAAGTCGAGGCGCGCATGGACGCGCTCCATTCGACCGCGCGCAAGTTCCATGTCGCGCCGGAAGACCTGCCGCAGGAGTACGAGAGCCTGTCCGCGCAGCTCAGGCAGCTGGCGGACGCCACCGATCTCGAGGCCCTGCGCGCGCAGGAGCAGAAACTCAGGGACGCCTATCTTGCGGCGGCCGCGAAATTGTCGACGGCGCGCTCCAACGCCGCCACCGCGCTCGGCCAGGCCGTCACCGCGGCGATGCAGGACCTGAGCATGGCCGGCGGTCGATTCGAGGTCGCGCTCAATCCCTGCGATCCCACCGTGCACGGCGTCGAACAGGTGGAATTCCTGGTCGCCGCCCACGCCGGCACCTCGCCCCGGCCGCTGGCCAAGGTGGCGTCCGGCGGTGAACTGGCGCGCATCTCGCTCGCGATATCCGTGATCGCCTCGACCGCGACCGCCACCCCGACGCTGATTTTCGACGAGGTCGACAGCGGCATCGGCGGCGGCGTCGCCGAAGTCGTCGGCCGCCTGCTCAAGCGCCTCGGCCAGGCCCGCCAGGTGCTGTGCGTGACCCACCTGCCGCAGGTCGCCAGCCAGGCCAACCAGCATTTCCAGGTCAGCAAGCGCAGCAGCGGCGGCAGGACGGTGTCGAGCATCGATTCCCTCGACAGCAAGGCGCGCATCGAGGAGATCGCCCGCATGCTGGGCGGTATCGAAATCACGGCAACCACCCGCAAGCACGCGCGCGAACTGCTCGCGTCCTGATCACCTCACACCAAGAACGCCATGCGCTTCAGACAGGAACCGCAGTACACCCACGGCACACCATCCCGCATCGCGGTCGTGCTGGTCAACCTGGGCACGCCCGACGCGCCGACGGCTTCGGCGGTGCGCCGCTATCTCAGGCAATTCCTGTCCGACCCGCGCGTGGTCGAGATTCCCAGGGCCGCCTGGTGGCCGATCCTGCACGGGATCATCCTGCCGCTGCGGTCCGGCCAGTCGGCGAAAAAATACGCGTCCATCTGGAGCAAGGAGGGCTCGCCGCTGAAGGTGCATACCGAGCGGCAGGCCGCCCTGCTGCAGGAAGCGCTGACGCGCCGCGGCCACGAGGTCGAGGTGGCGCACGCGATGCGCTACGGGAATCCCTCGGTGCCGGACGTCCTGGAGCGGCTGCGCGCCCGGGGCTGCGACCGCATCCTGATCGTCCCCGCCTATCCGCAGTATTCGGGCACGACCACGGCCTCGGTGTTCGACGCGGTGTTCGCCCACCTGTCCGGCGTGCGCAATGTGCCGGAACTGAGACTCGTCAAGCACTACCACGACCATGAAGCCTACATCCGGGCACTGGCCGGCAACGTGCTTGCCCACTGGGACACCCACGGCCGGCCCGACCGCCTGGTCCTCAGCTTCCACGGCGTGCCGAAGCGCACGCTGATGCTGGGCGATCCCTACCACTGCGAATGCCGTAAAACCGCACGCCTGCTGGCCGAGCAGCTTCAGCTGCCGCCGGAGCAGTGCCTGGTAACCTTCCAGTCGCGCTTCGGCAAGGCGGAATGGCTGCAGCCCTACACGGCGCCGACCCTGCAGCAGCTGGCGCGCGAGGGCGTGTCGCGCGTGGATGTGATGTGCCCCGGATTCATCGGGGATTGCCTCGAGACGCTGGAAGAGATAGCAATGGAAGCCAAGCATGACTTCCTGACGGCGGGCGGCAGGGAGTTCCACTACATCCCCTGTCTGAACGAGGGCGCCGACTGGATCGCCGCGCTGGCGGAGATCGCCGAGCAGCACATGATCGGCTGGCCCACCATCCTGTCGCCGCGCGACCGCGAGGCCGCACCGCAGCTGGCGGAGGCTTCGCGCCAGCGCGCAGCCGCCTTGGGCGCCGACAAATAGTCGTCGCTTTCCCGGATTTCCCGGCTTGATTTTTTAATACACCGCTACCAGTTCAGCGTGGCATATGGCGGCGGTCGCCAGCAGGGAGTAGGCGACGACCGACAGGGAGATCAACGGCAGTTTCATGACAAGCTCCGCGCGCGTTGCGCATTTACTAAGCATGGTAGTACGCGGGGCGAGGAATAGAAGCAGAAACGCCGCTGAAAATGTAACAAGACGAGACACTTTTTGTCCGCCGCGAGGCGGATGCGAAAAATTCCCCTTGAAAAACTAAGGCTTAGCCCCATTTACTGCCGCAGTAGCCGCTAAGTCATTGATTGCTGGAGACTTTTTGTGATGCAAGATCAAGAGAAAATGCAAGAACAGGCCGACCAGTCGGCGCAGGTCCAGGATGCCGCCGCGGCCGAACAGTCGGGCGAGGGCAAGGACGGGCTCCAGGAAAAACTCGCCGCTGCCGAAGCCCGCGCGGCCGAAATGCAGGACGCCTTCCTGCGGGCCAAGGCCGACGCCGAAAACATCCGCCGCCGTGCGCAGGAAGATATCGCCAAGGCGCACAAGTTCGCCATCGAGAGCTTCGCCGAAGCGCTGGTGCCGGTGAAGGACAGCCTCGAAATGGCGCTCAAGCTGGAAACCCCCTCGGTCGACTCGCTCAAGGAAGGGGTGGAGATGACGCTCAAGCAGCTCAACTCCGCCTTCGAGCGCAACCGCCTCGCCGAGATCAACCCCGTGCCGGGCGAGAAGCTCGACCCGATGAAGCACCAGGCGATTTCGATGGTCCCGGCCGAGCAGGACGCCAACACCATCGTCACCGTGCTGCAGAAGGGCTACATGATTGCGGACCGCCTGCTGCGTCCCGCATTGGTGACCGTGGCGCAGTAAAAAATGACGACCGCGGCGCTTGAAACCGGAGCGCTGTTCCACATATACAACACATCAAAAAACACCCGTTTTTTTAAAGGAACGAAATCATGGGCAAGATCATTGGTATCGACCTCGGCACGACCAACTCCTGCGTCGCAATCATGGAGGGCGGCCAGCCGAAGGTCATTGAAAACTCCGAGGGCGCGCGTACCACGCCGTCCGTCATCGCTTACCAGGAAGACGGCGAGATCCTCGTCGGCGCGCCGGCCAAGCGCCAGGCCGTGACCAACCCGAAGAACACCCTGTACGCCGTCAAGCGCCTGATCGGCCGCAAGTTCGCCGAGCAGGAAGTGCAGAAGGACATCAACCTGATGCCCTACCAGATCGTCAAGGCCGACAACGGCGACGCCTGGGTGGGTGTGCGCGACAAGAAGCTGGCGCCGCCGCAGGTTTCCGCCGAAGTGCTGCGCAAGATGAAGAAGACCGCCGAAGATTATCTCGGCGAGGAAGTGACCGAGGCCGTGATCACCGTGCCGGCCTACTTCAACGACGCCCAGCGCCAGGCCACCAAGGACGCCGGCCGCATCGCCGGCCTGGATGTGAAGCGCATCATCAACGAGCCGACCGCGGCCGCGCTCGCATTCGGCCTCGACAAGAGCGGCAAGGGCGACCGCAAGATCGCCGTGTATGACCTCGGCGGCGGCACGTTCGACATCTCGATCATCGAGATCGCGGACGTCGACGGCGAAATGCAGTTCGAAGTGCTGTCCACCAACGGCGACACCTTCCTCGGCGGCGAAGACTTCGACCAGCGCCTGATCGACTACATCATCGACGAATTCAAGAAGATCAACGGCCTCGACCTGTCGAAGGACGCGATCGCGCTGCAGCGTATCAAGGCATCCGCCGAGCGCGCCAAGATCGAGCTGTCGTCCTCGCAGCAGACCGAGATCAACGAGCCGTACATCGCGATGGCCAACGGCGCCCCGGTGCACCTGACCATGAAGATCACCCGCGCCAAGCTGGAATCGCTGGTCGAGGAACTGGTCGAGCGCACCATCGAGCCGTGCCGCATCGCGATCAAGGATGCCGGCGTCAAGGTGTCCGACATCCACGACGTGATCCTGGTCGGCGGCATGACCCGCATGCCCAAGGTGCAGGAAAAGGTCAAGGAGTTCTTCGGCAAGGAGCCGCGCAAGGACGTCAACCCCGATGAGGCCGTCGCCGTCGGCGCCGCCATCCAGGGTTCGGTGCTGTCCGGCGACCGCAAGGACCTGCTGCTGCTCGACGTCACCCCGCTGTCGCTCGGTATCGAGACGCTCGGCGGCGTGATGACCAAGATGATCCAGAAGAACACCACGATCCCGACCAAGTTCAGCCAGGTGTTCTCGACCGCCGACGACAACCAGCCGGCGGTGACCATCAAGGTGTTCCAGGGCGAGCGCGAAATGGCATCGGGCAACAAGCTGCTCGGCGAGTTCAACCTCGAGGGCATTCCGCCCGCGCCGCGCGGCATTCCGCAGATCGAGGTCACCTTCGACATCGACGCCAACGGCATCCTGCATGTGAGCGCGAAGGACAAGGCTTCGGGCAAGGAAAACAAGATCACCATCAAGGCCAATTCCGGTCTGTCGGAAGAGGAAATCCAGAAGATGGTGAAGGACGCCGAGCTGTATGCGGATGAAGACCGCAAGCTCAAGGAGCTGGCCGATGCCCGCAACCAGGGCGACGCGCTGGTACACTCGACCCGCAAGGCGGTGACCGAGTACGGCGACAAGCTCGACGGCGGCGAGAAGGAAAAGATCGAAGCTGCGATCAAGGACCTGGAAGAAGCCCTCAAGGGCAACGACAAGGACGCGATCGATGCCAAGGTCGCTGCACTGTCGACCGCGGCGCAGAAGCTGGGCGAGAAGATGTATGCCGACGCCCAGGCGCAGCAGGCCGGCGCGGCGGGAGCCGCGGGTGCGGCAGGCGGCGCCGAAGGCAAGTCGGCGGACGAGGATGTGGTCGACGCCGACTTCAAGGAAGTAAAAGACAAATAATCCCGACCGTCGCGGCGCCAGCCGCGATACACCGCCGAGTCGTAGCGATCGTCTGGCGATCCTCGGCTCGGCGTTTTCGCTTATACAGAAGGTGCCGACAATATGGCAAAGCGTGATTACTACGAAGTGCTGGGCGTAGCGAAGAACGCCTCGGAAGAAGAGATCAAGAAGGCGTATCGCAAGCTCGCGATGAAATACCATCCGGACCGCAATCCGGACAGCAAGGCCGCCGAGGACAGCTTCAAGGAAGCCAAGGAAGCCTATGAAATGCTGTCAGACCCGGCCAAGCGCGAGGCCTACGACCGTTACGGCCATGCCGGCGTCGACCCCAACATGGGCGCCGGCGCGGGCGCGGGAGGTTTCGGCGGCTTCGGGGATGCCTTCGGCGACATCTTCGGCGACATCTTCGGACACGGCGCGCGCACCGGCGGGCGCAGCGGCCCGCAGGTCTACCGCGGTGCGGACCTGCGCTACAACCTCGAGATTTCGCTGGAACAGGCCGCGCACGGTTACGACACCACGATCCGCGTGCCCTCCTGGGATGAGTGCGACACCTGCCATGGTTCGGGCGCCAAGCCTGGCACCCAGCCGACGACCTGCCCGACCTGCGCGGGGCAGGGCCAGGTGCGCATGCAGCAGGGTTTCTTCAGCATCCAGCAGACCTGCCCCAAGTGCCACGGCACCGGGAAAATCATCCCCAATCCCTGCTCGACCTGCAGCGGCGCGGGACGCATCAAGCGCACCAAGACGCTGGAGGTGAAGATCCCGGCCGGCATCGACGACGGCATGCGCATCCGCTCGTCCGGCAACGGCGAGCCGGGCATGAACGGCGGCCCGCCGGGCGACCTCTATGTGGAGATCCGCATCAAGCCGCACCCGGTATTCCAGCGCGACGGCGACGACCTGCATTGCGAGATCCCCGTTTCTTTCGCCAAGGCGGCGCTGGGCGGAGAGGTGGAAGTACCGACGCTCAACGGCAAGGCATCCTTCACGCTGCCCGAGGGTACGCAATCGGGCAAGACCTTCCGCCTGCGGGGCAAGGGCATCAAGGGCGTGCGTTCCGGCTACGCCGGCGACTTGTTCTGCCATGTCGTGGTGGAGACGCCGGTCAAGCTGACCGAGCGCCAGAAGGAACTGCTGCAGGAATTCGAGAAGCTCACCAACGCCGGCGGGTCGAAGCACAGCCCGCAAAGCAAGTCATGGCGTGACAAGGTAAAGGAATTTTTCGAGTAACCGCCAGGCACCGACGTCACGTGCAAGAAGCCGCTGATCGAAAGATCAGCGGCTTTTTTTATCGGTAATGCCGAACTTCGGCAATCCCGTCTCACGGAAAACGTGGGCAACGATATGCTCCTTTGCAGCCATGTGGTTCGCGCGAAGCGGTAGTCAAAGTGGCGCGCTGTGGGCACTCACTTTGAAGCAAGCAGAGTAAGACGCAAAAATGCTCGCTGGTCCTAAATCGACCGGTGGTGAGCGTGCCGTTTGGGCGTGAAACCGTGCTGCCTTCCCGGAAGCGGGCTCATATCGAAGCACGCGCGTGGACGCTGCGGGCAGGGTTGATCTGGACGCCTTGGGTTACATCCACAGCTTGGGCAGGCGCACCTCGGCATACACCGGCCAACCGATAACCGGCTCAATAGTCCTGGAAACCCCTGCACCCCGGTGCCGGGAGTTTTTTTCATTCTCCCTTTTAGAATTTTTTCTCTAGCTTTTCTCCCGATAATGGCAGTCTCTAATACACAGGCTGGAAAAGCCGGGGAGGGGAGATGAATAAGCGCATGCGTCTGGTACGACGCGGCATGGCAATTGCCCTGCTGCTTGCCGCGGGTAGCGGCTTTGCGGCGGAAATCGCCGGTGTCCGCCTGGACGACGCGGTGAGGGTGGCCAACGAGGATCTGCGGCTCAACGGTGCCGGCATCCGCTACAAGGCGATCTTCAAGGTCTATGTCGCCGGTCTCTATCTCGCGGAAAAGAAGACCACGGTGCCGGCGGTGCTGGCCGCGCCGGGCGCGAAGCGGGTGAGCATCGTGATGCTGCGCGATGTCAGCAACGAGGAATTCGGACGCGGCTTCATGAGCGGCATCACCCAGAACAGCGACCGTAACGAGACCGCCAAGCTGGTCGCGCAGCTGCAGAAGTTCGGCGAGATATTCGCGGCGATACCCGAGCTGAAGAAGGGCGACATGCTCACCGTCGACTGGGTGCCCGGCTCCGGTACCCTGATCCACCTGAACGGCCGGAAGATATCGGAGGTGCTTCCGGATGCCTCCTTCTATAACGCCATCCTGCGGATCTGGCTGGGCGACAAGCCGATCGACAGCCGCCTCAAGCCTGCGCTGCTCGGCGCGCCGGAGGACGCGCCCGGCGCGCGCGGCAGTTCCTGAGCGGCTTTCGCGGAAGTTGGCATCGGTATAATGCGGCCTGCCCCTGACAGGGGGCGCCGCCGCCGCGCGGCTTCACCCACCGATTCCGACACCGATGAGCGACGCCAGCAACGACAGCCGGGCACTGGAAAGCCTGTTTGAAAACAACCGGAACTGGGCCGAGGCACGCGTGGCCGGCGACCCGGACTTTTTCCGGCGCCTCGCAGGCCAGCAGTCGCCCGAGTATCTCTGGATAGGCTGCGCCGACAGCCGGGTGCCGGCCAATGAAATCGTCGGCCTGCAACCGGGAGAGCTGTTCGTCCACCGCAATATCGCCAACGTGGTCGTGCACACCGATCTGAACTGCCTGTCGGTGCTGCAGTTCGCGATCGAGGTCCTCGGCGTGAAGCATGTGATCGTGTGCGGCCATTACGGCTGCTCCGGCGTGCACGCGGCGCTTGCCCGGCGCCGGGTCGGCCTGGCGGACAACTGGCTGCGGCACGTGCAGGACGTGCACCAGAAGCATGAACGCTATCTCGGCGATACGCTGCCGAACGGCACGCGGCAGGACCGCCTGTGCGAACTCAATGTGCTGGAGCAGGTGGTCAACGTGTGCCAGACCACGATCGTGCAGGACGCCTGGGAGCGGGGGCAGCCGCTCACCATCCACGGCTGGATCTATGGGCTGAAGGACGGCCGGCTGCGCGATCTCGGTCTCACCGTCGGCAGCGCGGAGGAACTCGCGCGCAGGATGCCTGCGAGCCTGGCCGCATACGAATGAAAAAGGGACGCCGCGGCGTCCCTTTGTTTTGCCGGCCGGCGCTCAGAAGCAGTGCTCGGGACCGGGGAAGGACTTGTCCTTGACCGCCCGGATGTAGGCGCGCACCGCCGCGTCGATGCTGGTTTCGCCTTCCATGAAATTCTTCACGAAGCGCGCCTTGCGGCCGGGGAAAACGCCGAGCATGTCGTGCATGACCAGCACCTGGCCGGCGCAGTCCGGCCCGGCACCGATGCCGATGGTCGGGATCGTGAGCTTGTCGGTGACTTCCTTGCCGAGCGCGCTGGGAATCGCCTCCAGCACCAGCATGGAGGCGCCGGCGACCTGCAGCGACAACGCGTCGCTCTTGAGGCGGTCGGCCGCCTCGGTCGTCTTGCCCTGCACCTTGAAGCCGCCGAGCTGATGCACCGACTGCGGCGTCAGGCCGAGATGGGCGCAGACGGGAATCGCGCGGTCAGTGAGGAAGCGCACGGTTTCGCTGAGCCACTCGCCGCCTTCGATCTTGACCATTTGCGCGCCGGCCTGCATCAGCCTGACCGCGTTGTCGAACGCGGCCTGCGGCGTGGCGTAGGTGCCGAAGGGCATGTCGGCGATCAGCAGCGCGGTCTGGTTTCCGCGTGCCACGCAGGCAGTGTGATAGGCGATGTCCGCCAGCGTGACGGGCAGGGTGGAGCTATGGCCCTGGCACACATTGCCGAGCGAATCGCCGACCAGCAGCACGTCCACGCCGCAGCGGTCCATCAGGGCCGCGAAGCTGGAGTCGTAACAGGTCAGCATCGCGATCTTTTCGCCGGCCTGGCGCATGGCCAGCAGCGCCGGCACCGTTACCGCCTTGCTGCGCGCCGTCGACTCGGCATCCTGCAGATATCCCGCCATCATCATTCCCCAAGGTTGAAGTATTCCCGCTTGCCGCGCATGTTCTCGATGTGCTTCAAGAGCAGCTGGTAGTCTTCGTCGCGCGCAACCGGATTCAGGTGTTCGGTGTTCACCGTCAGCAGCGGCGCGGCGTCGTAATGATAAAAGAATCGGCTGTAACTTTCACACAGGCGGAACAGGTACTGCTCCGAAATGCCGCTCTCCATCGCCACGCCGCGCTTGCGGATGCGCTCGACCAGGGTCTCGGGCTGCGCCTGCAGATAGATCACCAGGTCGGGCACGGGCGCCTGCGGGCGCACATGGTCGTAGAGCTGCTGGTAGAGCTTGAATTCGTCGTCGCTGAGCGTGATGCGCGCGAAGATCGGGTCCTTCTCCAGCAGGAAGTCGGACACCACGCGCGTCTTGAAAAGATCGGTCTGCGCCAGTTCGCGCAGCTGTCCCATGCGCTGGAAAAGAAAAAACATCTGCGTCTGCAGCGCGTAGCGGGCGGGGTCGCGATAGAACTTTTCGAGGAAGGGATTTTCCTCGGGCAGTTCGAGCAGCGGATGCGCCTGCAGGCTTTCGGTAAGGCGGCGGGCGAGGGTGGTCTTGCCCGCGCCGATCGGTCCTTCGACCACGATGTACTGGTAGTTTTTCAGATTCATGCGCGGAAGATGAAGTAGACGGCGCCCACGAGACAGAGGGCGGCCCAGACGTAGTCCAGCTTGAACGGCTGGTTCATGTAGAACATCGCAAACGGCACGAACACCGCGAGCGTGAGCACCTCCTGCAGGATCTTCAGCTGCGCCAGGCTGTACTCGGTATAGCCGATGCGGTTGGCCGGCACCTGCAGCAGGTATTCGAACAGCGCGATGCTCCAGCTCACGATGGCGGCGATCCACCACGGCTTGGAGGACAGGTTTTTCAGGTGGCCGTACCAGGCGATGGTCATGAACACGTTGGACAGGGCCAGCAGGCCAACGGTCTGGACAATGACGGGTATTTGCATGCGCTACAGTTTTTGTATCGCCTGGCCGGCGACCGCCGGCGCGAAGGCATGGGCGGGGCCGCGCCCCGGAATGTCGATGAAGGGATCCAGCTGCAGCAGCGGGATCAGCACGAAGGCGCGCTCGTGCATGCGCGGGTGCGGCACGGTCAGGTCGGGCAGGTCGAGCACCCGCGCGCCGTACAGCAGCAGGTCGAGGTCCAGGGTACGCGGCGCGTTGCGAAAACTGCGCTCGCGGCCGAACTCGTGCTCGATGTCATGCAGCGCCTGCAGCAGGGCCGGCGGTTCCAGCGCGGTCCGGATGCGGGCGACGGCATTCACATAGTCGTCGCCGCCGGCATCGACGGGCGCGGTGCGAAACAGGCTGGAGCAGGCGTCGAGGCGGGTGTCGGGAAGCTTGTCCAGGCGGGCGACGGCGAGTCTGACGCTCTCCTGCGCATCGCCGAGGTTGGCACCGATGCCGATATAGCAGGCAGTCGTCCCGCCGGTCATGTCCCGCTTTCCGTCGTCGGCTCGGCGGCCGCGCCGGATTCATCCGGGCTCTTGCGCTTCTTGCGGCGGCGGCGCTTCTTGGCGGGTGCGTCGCCCTCCGTCTTCGGCTTGCGCTGCAGCAGCGATTCGCGCTCGGCGCCGTCGGCGGCGATGAACTCCGTCCACCACTCGCCGAGCTCGGCATCGAGTTCGCCGGAGGCGCAACGCAGCATCAGGAAATCGTAACCGGCGCGCATGCGCGGATGTTCGAGCAGCTTGTACGGCGACTTGCCGGTGCGGCGCTCGAAACGCGGCTGCATGGCCCAGATGTCGCGCATGTCGGTGGCGATCCGGCGCTGCAGGGCCAGCTTTTCGGTCTGGGTGTTGAGCACGTCGTCCGCCGCCAGGTGCAGGGCAGGGATCGGGAATTCGCCCGAGGCCTGGTAGGCGTTCCATTTTTCCAGCACCTGGTGCCAGAGCAGGGAGGCGAACAGGAAACCGGGCGACACGCCCTTGCCTTCGCGCACCCGTTCATCCGTGCTCGACAGCGCGAGGGTGACGAATTTCTCGCCCAGCGGCTGTTCGAGCACGACGTCCAGCAGCGGCAGCAGGCCGTGGTGCAGGCCTTCCTGGCGCAACTGCCGCAGGCAGGCCAGCGCGTGGCCGCTCAGCAGCAGCTTGAGCATTTCATCGAAGACGCGCGCCGCCGGCACGTTGTTGATCAACGGCGCCATGACCTGTATCGGCTCGCGGGTGGCGGGGTCGATGGAGAATCCGAGCTTGGCGGCGAAGCGCACCACGCGCAGCAGGCGCACCGGGTCTTCCCGGTAGCGGGCCTCCGGCACGCCGATGATGCGCAGCGTCTTGCTGCGTATGTCGGCGATGCCGTTGTGGTAGTCGAGCACGACCTGGCTGGCCGGGTCGTAGTACATCGCGTTGATGGTGAAGTCGCGGCGCGCCGCGTCCTCGTGCTGCTCGCCGAAGGTGTTGTCGCGCAGGACGCGGCCATGCTCGTCCTTGGGCGCGCTGTCGGCCGAGGCGCCGCGGAAGGTGGTGACCTCGATGATCTCCTGGCCGAACACCACGTGCACGATCTGGAAGCGGCGGCCGATGATGAAGGCCCGGCGGAACAGGCGCTTGACCTGTTCCGGCGTGGCGTTGGTGGCGACGTCGAAGTCCTTGGGCTTGACGCCGAGCAGCAGGTCGCGTACCGCGCCGCCGACGACGAAGGCCTTGAAGCCCGCCTCCTGCAGCGTCTGCGTGACGCGCACCGCGTTGGACGACACCAGCTGCGGATTGATCTTGTGTTCCTGGGCGCCCAGGGTGACGGGCATGACGGGCATTGCAGCCGCGGCCGCGGGGTTCTTGGCGCCGAAAATGCGCTTGATGAATTTCTTGATCATTCGAACAGATTCAGGATGGGCCAGCCCTGCGCCAGCGCGTGCGCCCGCAGCAGGGCGTTCGGATTGGTGGCGACGGGATGGGTGACTGCCGACAGCAGCGGAATATCGTTCTGGGAATCGCTGTAAAAATAGCTGCGGCCGAAATCCCGCAGGGTCTTGCCGCGCGTCGCGAGCCAGTCGTTGGCATGGATGACCTTGCCGGGGCCCGAGGTCGGAATGCCGCGCAGCTTGCCGGTGATTTCTCCTTGCGCGTCGAGCTCGGGCTCGGCGGCGATCAGGTTGTCGACGCCGAGCGCGCGGGCGATGGGTTCGGTCACGAAGCGGTTGGTGGCGGTGATGATGGCGATCAGGTCGCCTTCGTCCTGGTGACGCCGGAGGAGGTCGAGGGCGGACTGGCGCAGGGCGGGCCGGATGACTTCGTCCATGAACCGGCCGTGCCAGGCGTCGAGCTGGCTGCGCGGGAAGCGGGCCAGCGTGCCGAGCGCGAATTCGAGGTATTCGACCGGGTCGAGCGTGCCGGCTTCGTACTGCGCGTAGAAGGCGGCGTTGCGGCGGGCGAAATCCTCCGGATCGACGGCGCCGATGCGCACCAGGAACTGGCCCCATTCATAGTCGGAGTCCAGCGGGATGAGCGTATGGTCGAGATCGAACAGGGCGAGGTTCATCGTGTCTTGGTTTCGGCTTCCAGTTGCAGCAGGCTGCGCAGCAGCGGCAGCGTGATCGGCCGCTGCGTTTCCAGCGAATATTTGTCGAGCGCGTCGAGCATGGCCGACAGTGACGGCATGTCGCGGCGGAAATGGGTAATCAGGTAGGGTAACACGCCGGCCGACAGGCTGATGCCCCGCGACTCGGCGGCGCGGGTGAGGGCGGCGATCTTTTCGTCGTCGCTCAGGCCGTGCACCTGGTAGATCAGCCCCCAGCCGAGCCGCGTGCGCAAGTCTTCCCGCAGCGCCAGCGCGGCCGGCGCGGCATCGCCGGCGCTGACCATGGCGCCGCCGTTTTCGCGGATCTGGTTGAACAGCGCGAACACCGCGATCTGGGCGTCCGCCGACAGGGCCTGGCAATCGTCCACCAGGTAGAGCCGGATCTCGCTGTCATAGCGCCAGGCGTCCTCGCCGGCGTCGGCCGGCAGGTAGCGGCTGCCGGGAGCGGTCGCGAGCGCACGCAGCAGATGGGTCTTGCCGGCGCCGGCCTCGCCCCACAGGTAGACGAAGGGCTCGCGCGGCTGGCGCGCGGCCGGCAGGTAGTCCTGCAGCAGCTGCAGCAGCTCGCGGTTCTGTCCGACGATGAAATTCTCAAGGGTCTGCGGCTTGGCCGCGCCCAGGTCGAGCACCAGTTGCCTCATGACTGACGTGGGCGGGAATGCTGCCGATGCTGGCGTGTAAAAGAAAATGGCATGTGCCGGGAAGCTGGACGGATCGGTTTGTTAAAATAGCGGTTTGGCCGCCGGTTTCGGCGCGAAAACGCCTATTTTACCGCCTCTGCACCTATTTTCCTGATCATGAGTTCCAACTCCAACGCCTCCCTCTCCTACCGCGACGCCGGTGTCGACATCGAAGCGGGCGACGCCCTGGTCGAAGCCATCAAACCCTTTGCCAAGCGCACCATGCGCGAAGGCGTGCTCGGCGGTATCGGCGGCTTCGGCGCGCTGTTCGAGATCGGCAAGAAGTACAAGGAACCGGTGCTGGTTTCCGGCACCGACGGCGTGGGCACCAAGCTGAAGCTGGCTTTCCATCTGAACAAGCATGACACGGTCGGCATCGACTTGGTGGCCATGAGCGTCAACGACATCCTGGTGCAGGGCGCCGAGCCGCTGTTCTTCCTCGACTATTTCGCCTGCGGCAAGCTGAACGTGGCGGCGGCCACCGACGTGATCAAGGGCATCGCCCAGGGTTGCGAACAGGCCGGTTGCGCGCTGATCGGCGGCGAAACCGCGGAAATGCCGAGCATGTATCCGGACGGCGAATACGACCTGGCCGGCTTTGCGGTCGGCGCGGTGGAAAAATCCAGGATCATCGACGGCAGCAAGATCGTTCCCGGCGATGTGGTGCTCGGCCTGGCCTCGTCCGGCGCCCACTCGAACGGCTATTCGCTGGTACGCAAGATCATCGAGGTCGCCAGGCCCGACCTGCAGGCCGATTTCCACGGCAGGCCACTGTCGGAGGTGCTGATGGCGCCGACCCGCATCTACGTCAAGCCGCTGCTGGCGCTGATGAACAGCCTCGAGGTCAAGGGCATGGCGCACATCACGGGCGGCGGCCTCGTCGAAAACGTGCCGCGCGTGCTGGGCGACGGCCTGAGCGCAGTCCTGCAGCGCGATGCATGGACCATGCCGCCGCTGTTTACCTGGCTGCAGCAGCACGGCAACGTGGCCGATGCGGAAATGCACCGCGTCTTCAACTGCGGCATCGGCATGGTGGTGATCGTGTCGCGCGACAATGCGGACGCCGCCATGGCGCAGCTGCAGGCGGCGGGCGAGACGGTTTACCGGATCGGCGAAATCCGCGAGCGCCAGGCAGGCGAGGCACAGACCATCGTGGTCTGATCGCAACGATGCTAGAGAAATCGGCTGCCAACTGGCAGCCGTTTTTTTTCAGCCTTGCTGGCGGTCGGGAGTCTGCTGCGCCAGCGTCTGCGGCGGCGCGGGATGGGCGTCGGGCCGCAGCATGCTCTGCGGCGGCGCCACCCGCAGCGGCTCCGCGCGGCCGCCGGCGGTCGCCAGCGCGTTGGCCTCCGACTCGGACGTCGCATTCCAGACCGGGTCGGCGATACCCTCGAAAATCCGCTTGAGCTGCTGGCCCCAGCTGCTGCGGATCATCTGGAAATACTGGTTCTTCTCATCGATGTTGACGAAACGGCTGACCGCGAGCTTGTCGTTTTCGTAAATCAGCAGGTCAAGGGGCAATCCGCAGGAGATGTTGGAGCGCAGCGTCGAATCCATCGACACCAGCGCGCATTTCGCCGCCTCGTCGAGCGATGTGGCGCGGGTGAGCACCCGGTCGATGATCGGCTTGCCGTACTTGGCCTCGCCGATCTGGAAGTAGAGCGCCTCGTCGTGCGATTCGATGAAGTTGCCGGCCGCGTAGACCTGGAACAGCCGGCTGCGCTCGCCGCGGATCTGCCCGCCGAAGATGATGCTGATATTGAAATCGATGCCGAACTCGCGCAGCGCGCGGGCGTCGCGCTCATACACCGCGCGCACCGCGTCGCCGACCACCTGCGCCGCTTCATGCATGGTGGCCGCGTTCCAGATGTTCCGGCCGCTGTCGTTGATGCGTTCGGCGATGAGCTGCCGCACCGATTGGGAAATCGACAAATTCCCCGCGGTCATGAGCACCAGCATGCGGTCGCCGGGGTTTTCGTAGACCGTCATCTTGCGGAAGGTGCTGACCTGGTCCACTCCGGCATTGGTGCGCGAGTCGGACAGGAAGACCAGGCCGCTTTCAACGCGCATGGCGACACAGTAAGTCATGATCGCGAATACAGGCGAAAGATTGAAAAGGCGGATTTTACAGGACAGCCGCCATTCCAAAAGGAAAGAGATAGCGTTGCCGTTCAGTGTGTCACATCCACCTTCACTTCCATGGTTTCGGCCCCGCCGCCGCGCCGCACGCCGCGGATCGGGGCCGCCGATTCATAGTCGCGTCCGATCGCCAGCCGGCACAGGCTGGCGTCGGCGAAGCGGGTATGGGTGACATCGATGCTGACCCAGCCCGCGAAGCCCGGTTCCTCTGCCCACACGTCGACCCAGGCGTGGCTGGCCGCGTGCGGCTGGTCGCCGGGGTAGATGTAGCCGGAGACATAGCGCCCCGGTATGCCCAGCGCATGGCAGCAGGCCAGGAAAAGATGTGCCTGGTCCTGGCAGACCCCCTGGCGCAGGCGCATGGCGTCGGCCGCGGTGGTGCTGACCGCGGTCGCGCCGGGCTGGTAGCTGACCGTGCCCGCCAGCGCGTCCGCCAGTGCCAGCAGCTGGTGGCTGCCGGGGTTGCGGGGCAGGTGGCGCCAGGCGAATTCGATGATGGCGTCGTCCGGCTGGGTGAAGCGCGTCGGCACGGTAAACACCAGCGGCGACAGCGGCCCGGCGTCGGCCAGGCGACCGCCCGGCGGCGGTTCCACCTCGACCGAGCCTGACGCCACGATGCGTACCTCGGTGTGCGGGCCGGCGAGCGTGAGCATGTGGCTTTCGTTGCCGAAGGCATCGACCAGCGCATGCCGCTGGCCGGGCGAGGCGATCTGCCAGGACAGCACCTGCTGGTGCGGCTCCTTGCGCGGCGTCAGGCGCAGCTGCTGGATGGTGTAGGTCTGGGGCACGGTGTAGCGGTACACCGTGCTGTGTTCGATGACGAGTCTCATCGTCATGCGGCCAGCGGCACGAGGAAGTCCCGGCTGACGCGATTGCCGAGCTCGTAGATCCGCTCCAGGAAGCGCGTCAGGTAGTCGTGCAGGCCGCCCTCGAGGATCTCGCCGATATTGGCGAACTTGAGTTCGGCGTGCAGCCGTCCGGCAAAACGCTCGGTATCGGCCGACACGTCGTTGCGCACCTGCTGCAGATTGATCACGACTTCCTCCATGCAGGCGAGCAGCGAGCGCGGCATGTCGGCGCGCAGCATCAGCAGTTCCGCGACCCGCTCGGGCGTGATCACGTCGCGGTAGGCCTTGCGGTAGATCTCGAAGGCGGATACCGACCGCAGGATGGCCGCCCAGTAGTAGAAATCCAGCTGTTCGTCGTCGTCAGGATGAATTTCCCCGCCCTCGTGCCCGTTGGCGCCATGAAACTTGACGTCGAGTATGCGGGCGGTGTTGTCCGCGCGCTCGAGAAAGGTGCCCAGACGGATGAAATGGAAGGCTTCGTCCTTGAGCATGGTGCCGATGGTCACGCCGCGCGACAGGTGGGAGCGATACTTGACCCACTCGAAGAACTGGCTCGGGTCGCGCTCGAGCAGGCCGCTGCGCAGCTTGCCCTGCATGTCCAGCCAGGTCAGGTTCTGGGTTTCCCAGGCCTCGGTGGTCAGCACGCCGCGCACCGCGCGGGCGTTTTCCCGTGCCTGGGTGAGGCAGGAAGCGATGGATGAGGGATTGTCGGGATCGCGCACCATGAAGTCGAGCACGTCGCGGGGTGTGAGCAACGCGTATTTGTGGTCGAAGGCGTCCATCAGTTCCGATATTCCGAGCATGGCGCGCCAGCCTTGCTCGGCCGCATGGGCCGATTGCGGCAGCAGCGCGGTCTGCACGTTGACGTCGAGCATGCGGGCGGTGTTCTCGGCACGCTCGGTATAGCGGGCCATCCAGAACAGGTGGTCTGCGGTGCGGCTCAGCATCTCATTTCTCCAGTATCCAGGTGTCCTTGGTGCCGCCGCCCTGCGACGAGTTCACCACCAGCGAGCCTTCCCGCAGCGCGACCCGCGTCAGGCCGCCCTTGACCATCGAGATCGTCTCGCCCGACAGGACGAAGGGCCTCAGGTCGATATGGCGCGGGGCGATGCCGGCCTCCACGAAGGTGGGGCAGGCCGACAGGGCCAGGGTCGGCTGCGCGATGTAGCCGTCGGGCCTGGCCAGCACGCGCTGGCGGAAGGCTTCGATCTCTGCCGTCGTGGATGCCGGGCCGACCAGCATGCCGTAGCCGCCCGCGCCGTGGACTTCCTTCACCACGAGTTGCGCAAGATTGGCCAGCGTGTAGTCGAGGTCTTCCTTGCGCCGGCACTGGTAGGTGGGCACGTTGTTCAGGATCGGCTGCTCCGACAGGTAGAACCTGATCATGTCGGGCACGAAGGGATAAATCGACTTGTCGTCGGCCACGCCGGTGCCGATGGCATTGGCCAGCGTCACCCGGCCCGAGCGGTAGACGGACAGCAGGCCCGGCACGCCGAGCGAGGAATCGGGGCGGAAAGCGAGCGGATCGAGGAAGTCGTCGTCGATGCGGCGGTAGATCACATCCACCCGTTTCGGTCCGCGCGTGGTGCGCATGTAGACCGAGTTGTCGCTGACGAACAGATCCTGCCCTTCCACCAGTTCCACACCCATCTGCTGCGCAAGGAATGCATGTTCGAAATAGGCGGAGTTGTACATACCGGGAGTCATGACCACCACCGTCGGATCGTCCACCCCGACCGGTGCCACCGACCGCAGGTTGTCAAGCAACATGTCCGGATAATGCGCGACCGGCGCCACCTTGTAGCGCGAGAACAGTTCGGGGAAGAGCCGCATCATCATCTTGCGGTCTTCCAGCATGTAGGACACGCCCGAGGGCACGCGCAGATTGTCTTCGAGGACATAGAATTCGCCCTCGCCGGCGCGCACGATGTCGATGCCGGCGATATGCGCATAGATGTCCGAGGCTACCGAGATGCCCTGCATCTCCGGCCGGTACTGGCCGTTGCGGAAAATCTGCTCGGCCGGGATCACGCCCGCCTTCACGATGTTCTGCTCGTGGTAGATGTCGTGGATGAACATGTTCAGCGCCTTCACGCGCTGCACCAGCCCGGCCTCCAGCTGCGCCCATTCATGGGCCGGCAGAATGCGGGGCACGATATCGAAGGGGATCAGCCGCTCGGTGCCGGCATCGTCCCCATACACGGCGAAGGTAATTCCTACGCGCCGGAAGATCAGGTCGGCCTCGGCGCGCTTTCGCTCGATCAGTTCGGGCGGCTGCTGCGCCAGCCAGGCTTCAAACTCGCGGTAATGCGGGCGAACCGTGCCGTCGCCGTCGGCATACATCTCGTCAAAAAATTTGGGCATGATGTGTTTTCATTCTGCGTGCCCGGCAGGCGCCTGGCCACGTTCACGCAGTTGTAACAAGAAGCGTGCCAGTCAGCATTGATCTGTTACGGCATCCGGATGTGGTCGACCAGGGCGGCCGCGCGCCTTCCCGGCGGCGCGGTCAGGAGGCTGACGACGGCGATCGCCAGGAAGCCGGCGGGCACGCCGAACACCCCGGCCGAGATCGGCGCGATCGAGAGCCACTGGTTTTCCGCCGCGCCGCCGAGCGCCGGATAGGTGCGGATCATGTAGTAGACGCAAATCGAAAAGCCCACGAGCATGCCGGCGATCGCACCTTGCTGGTTCGCACGTTTCCAGAAAACGCCCAAAACCAGGGCGGGGAACAGCGTCGACGCCGCCAGCGAAAAAGCCGCGCCGACCATGGAGAGGATGTCGCCGGGCTTGAGCGAGGCGGCATAGGCGGCGACCAGCGCCACCACCAGCAGCAGCAGCTTGGAAATCGTGACCCGCTTCTGTGTGGAGGCATGCGGGTCGACCGTCTTGTAATAAATGTCGTGCGAGAGCGCGTTGGAAATCGTCAGCAGCAGTCCGTCCGCGGTCGACAGCGCCGCCGCCAGCCCGCCCGCCGCCACCAGCCCGGAAATCACATAGGGCAGGCCGGCGATTTCCGGCGTGGCCAGCACTACGATGTCGCCGTCCATCACGATCTCCGCCAGCTGCACGATGCCGTCCTTGTTGAGATCGGTGATGGCCACCAGCGGGTTGATCTTGTCGATGCTGGCCCAGTACGACACCCAGGCCGGCAGCTTGGAGAAGGAACTGCCGACCAGCGAGGAATAGATGTCGTACTTCACCAGCACCGCCAGCGAGGGCACGGTGATGTAGAGCAGCATGATGAAGAACAGCGTCCAGAACACCGATCTTCGGGTTTCGCGGACGGTGGGCGTGGTGTAGAAGCGCACCAGGATGTGCGGCAGCGCCGCCGTGCCCATCATCAGGCACAGCACGAGCGCAAGGAAGTTGTTGCGCTTGGCGTCGGAGGCTTCCTTCGTCTTGCCGGGGAAGGGGGTTTCGTGCGGCACCAGGGGTTCGGCCCGCGACAGGTTGTAGTCGCGCTCCTCGGCCCATCGGCGCCGGGCCTCGGCCACGTCCTTCGGATAGGCGGCCAGCGTGCGGCTGGCGGCCTTGATTTCGATGAGGGTGGCATTGCTGCGCTTGAGGTCGTCGACCTCCCGCTGCATCTCGGTCAGGCCTTCCTCCCAGGATTTCGGCAGCGCCCTGATTCGGGCTTCGTATTCCTCCGCGCGCTGGCGGAAGATCGCGCGCACCTGCTGCTCCATCAGGTCCTTGTTGATCTCCTGTTCGCGCTCGCTCAGCTTGTGCAGCGCGCTGCCGTAGGCGAGTTGCGGCACCGGGTTCCCGGTGTGCTTCACCGCCAGCCAGCTCACCGGGATCATGTAGGCGATGATGATGATGATGTACTGCGCCACCTGGGTCCAGGTGATGGCCCGCATGCCGCCGAGGAAGGAGCAGACCAGGATGCTCGCCAGTCCGAGGAAGATGCCGACCGAGAAATCGACGCCGGTGAAGCGCGAGGTGATCAGGCCGACGCCGTAGATCTGCGCCACCACGTAGGTAAACGACACCAGCACCGTCGCCGCCACCCCGAGCACGCGCACCACGGTTCCCCCGTAGCGGCCCGAATAGCGGGCGGCGAGGAAATCGGGGATGGTGTACTGGCCGAACTTGTTGAGATAGGGCGCGATCAGCAGCGCCACCAGGCAGTAGCCGCCGGTCCAGCCGATGATGTAGGCCAGCCCGTCGAAGCCCATCACATACAGGCCGCCCGCCAGGCTGATGAAGCTCGCCGCCGACATCCAGTCCGCCGCCGTCGCCGCCCCGTTGAACAGCGCGGGCACGCGCCGGCCCGCGACGTAGTACTCCTGCACGTCCGAGGTCCGGCTGAGCACGCCGATGCCCGCGTACAGCACGATGGTCGAGAACATGAACATGTAGCCTATCCATGCCCGCGGAAAGCCTTCCTTCTCAAGAATGGAAAGCGCCGCCAGGAAGACCGCGAAGCCCGCGGTGTACCAGCCGTAATAGATGACCAGCTTGCGATGGAATGCCCTATTTGACATCGGCCTTTGTCTCTTTTCTGAGTTTTTTGTCCAGGCTCTGCATGCGCTTGATGTAGACGGCGACGATGAGCAGGTAGAGCAGCGTCAGTCCCTGGCCTGCCATGTAGAACGGGAAGGGCCAGCCGAACAGCGTCACGCCGGCCAGTTCGCGCGCGAAGAACATGGTGAGGAAGGTCGCCAGGAACCAGACGCCTACCAGCCACAGCGTCAGTCTGCGCGCGCGCTGCCAGTATTCCGCGCGGGTCAGCATGCGTCCCTTGTCCATCAGCCGATGTCCTCGATGAATTCGGGCCGCTGCACCATGCGCAGGGTGACGCGGATCAGGCAGCCCGGCAGTTTCGGGTCATGGCTGTGCGGATTGCTGAAGATGTCGATGGTCGCCTCGTGCTGCTGCGCGATCTCCCGCACGATGGAAAGACCCAGGCCGCTGCCTTCGACATGACTGCCGAGGATGCGGTAGAAGCGTTCGAAGACATGGGCGCGCTCGGCCATCGGGATGCCCGGCCCGGTGTCCTCCACCTCCAGTATCGCCTGCTCGTCGGCGGCGTTTGCGCGCACCCGCACGGTGACGGTGCCGCCGGCCGGCGTGTAGCGCAGCGCGTTGTCGATCAGGTTGCTCAGCATCTCGCGCAGCATCACCGGATTGCCGTTGACCATGATCGGATAGCCGGGCTGCTCGAAGCCGAGGTCGATGCGATGCGCGAAAGACGCCTGGACCCAGTCGTGCACCGCGTTGCGCGCCAGTTCGGACAGCTCCACCGGCACGAAGGGCTTGGACTCGGGCGTCTGGTTTTCCGCGCGCGCCAGCGCCAGCAGCTGGTTGACCAGGCGCGTCGCCGTCTGCGAACTCTTCGACAGCTGTTCGAGCGAGCGATGGATCTCTTCCTGGTTGGTCTGCCGCAGGGCCAGTTCCGACTGCATCCGCATGCCGGCCAGCGGGGTTTTCATCTGGTGCGCGGCATCGGCGATGAAGCGCTTCTGCATCTCGATGCTCTGCGACAGCCGCTCCAGCATCTCGTTGAGGGAGCGCACCAGCGGCGAGATTTCCTCCGGCACCTGGCCGGAGTCGATCGGACTCAGGTCGTCGGGACGGCGCGCCCGGATGCGCGCCTGCAGTTCGGCCAGCGGCGACAGTCCGCGCGAGAGGGCGAACCAGACCAGGGCCAGCGCCACCGGCAGGATGATGAACTGCGGCAGGATCACGCCCTTGATGATGTCGTTGGCGAGGTGGGCGCGCTTGTCCAGCGTCTCGGCCACCTGCACCAGCACGGTCTGCGGCTCCTGGGCCTGGGCGCGCTGCCCGCGGTTGCGGCGCAGGTCGAGATAGGTGTAGGCGATGCGCACGTCGGCGCCGCGCATGACGTCGTTGCGGAACTGCACCGAGCCCGCCAGCACCTTGTCTTCCACCGGCGGCGGCGGCGGCAGGTCGCGGTCGCCGTCGATATGCTCGCCCTGCGGCCCGACCACCTGGAAATAGACATTGTCGATGTCGTCGGCGCGCAGCACGTCGCGCGCCGCCCCGGACAGCTGCGACACCACCTTGCCGTTGACCATGCGCACCTGCTGGGCGACCACGATCACGTTGTCGTCCAGCGCGCGGTCGAACGGGGTGTTGGCGATCGACTTGGCGACCAGATAGGTGATGGCGATGCTCATCGGCCACAGCAGCAGCAGCGGCACCAGCATCCAGTCGAGGATCTCGCCGAACAGCGAGCGCTGTATGCGTTCCTCGGGCTTGGTGGCGAAGCTCTCGGCGAAGTCGTCGAAATCCTCGGCCTCGTCGGCCGGACCGGTCTCTGCGTTGAGGTCGCGGGGGCTGTTCATCTGCATCGGCCGGTGCGCGCGGCGCTGCCGCCTGCCTCAGGCGCCCGCCTGGCCGGCATCGGAGATCTTCTCGAGGCAGTAGCCCAGCCCGCGCACCGTCGCGATGCGCACCCCGCCGGACTCGATCTTCTTGCGCAGGCGATGCACATAGACCTCGATGGCGTTGTTGCTGACTTCCTCGCCCCATTCGCACAGATGGTCGACCAGCTGTTCCTTCGACACCAGCCGCCCGGTGCGCTGCAGCAGCACTTCCAGCAGGCCGAGTTCGCGCGCCGACAGGTCGAGCATCTGGTCGTTCATGTAGGCGATGCGCCCCACCTGGTCGTAGGACAGCGGGCCGTGGCGGATCACCGTCGGTCCGCCGCCAGCGCCGCGACGGGTGAGCGCGCGCACCCGCGCTTCGAGTTCCGACAGTGCGAACGGCTTGGCCATGTAGTCGTCGGCCCCGAGATCGAGCCCCTTGACCCGCTCGTCCACCGAGTCCGCGGCGGTCAGGATCAGCACCGGCAGCCGGGAGTTGCGGGCGCGCAGCCGGCGCAGCACTTCCAGGCCCGGCATCTTGGGCAGTCCGAGATCGAGAATCAGGAGGTCGAAGTCCTGGGTGGAGAGCGCGGTGTCGGCCTCCAGCCCGTTCTTGACGCAATCGGTGGCGTAGCCGGACTGGCGCAGCGAGCGGGTGAGGCCGTCGGCTAGTACACTATCGTCTTCGGCGAGCAGGATCCGCATGGCGAGCAGTCGGTCGGAAAGGGAAGGGGGCTAAGTCTATTGGCTTTTTTTCATAGCGGCAAGGCGGGCAGCGATGCGCCTCTCGTCATGGTAATCAAAATTCTCCACACCACCGAAAAATCCCACTTGCGCAAGCCACTGTTTTTTTATACAGTACCGCCTGTGACGTGAAAAGCA
This sequence comes from Noviherbaspirillum aridicola, assembly GCF_019656455.1. Lineage (GTDB taxonomy): Bacteria > Pseudomonadota > Gammaproteobacteria > Burkholderiales > Burkholderiaceae_D > Noviherbaspirillum > Noviherbaspirillum aridicola. Next base: position 74,812 of record NZ_BPMK01000015.1, on the reverse strand, counting down.
GTCCTGGCCGCCCGGGCATCACCGGTGCCGCGGCCCCTCCATTCATCCTCCAACCGACGAAAGATCAAGTCATGGACGACAAGAAATCCGCGCAGAATCCTGAAAAGAGCAAGGCGCTCGCCGCAGCACTGGCGCAGATCGAAAAGCAGTTCGGCAAGGGCGCCGTGATGCGCATGGTCGACGGCGCGGTCGCGGAAGAAGTGCAGGTCGTATCCACCGGTTCGCTCGGTCTCGACATCGCGCTCGGCGTCGGCGGCCTGCCGCGCGGCCGTGTCGTGGAAATCTACGGCCCGGAATCCTCGGGTAAAACCACGCTGACCCTGCAAGCCATCGCCGAAATGCAAAAGCTCGGCGGCACCTGCGCCTTCATCGACGCCGAGCACGCGCTCGACGTCGTCTACGCCCAGAAGCTCGGCGTCAACCTGTCCGACCTCCTGATTTCCCAGCCCGACACCGGCGAGCAGGCGCTCGAAATCTGCGACGCGCTGGTGCGTTCCGGCAGCGTCGACCTGGTGGTGGTCGACTCCGTCGCAGCCCTGACCCCGCGCGCGGAAATCGAAGGCGACATGGGCGATTCGCTGCCCGGCCTGCAGGCCCGCCTGATGTCGCAGGCGCTGCGCAAGCTCACCGGCAGCATCAACCGCACCAACACCCTGGTCATCTTCATCAACCAGATCCGCATGAAGATCGGTGTCATGTTCGGCAATCCGGAAACCACGACCGGCGGCAATGCGCTGAAGTTCTATGCATCGGTGCGCCTCGACATTCGTCGTACCGGCTCGATCAAGTCCGGCGACGAAGTCATCGGCAACGAGACCAAGGTCAAGGTCGTCAAGAACAAGGTCGCGCCCCCCTTCAAGGAAGCGCACTTCGACATCCTGTATGGGGAAGGCACTTCCCGCGAAGGCGAGATCCTCGACCTCGGGGCAGAAGCCAAGGTGGTCGAGAAGTCCGGGGCCTGGTACAGCTACAACGGCGAACGTATCGGCCAGGGCAAGGACAATGCGCGCAACTACCTGAAGGAGCATCCGGAGCTGGCGCGCGAGATCGAAAACAAGGTCCGCGCTTCGCTCGGCGTGCCCGAACTGCCGCCTGTCGCTGCCGAAGCGCAGGAATAAGCAGGCGGTCTCCCCGCAACGATTACTTCACGTGAGGGAGCCCGCGCTTTCGGATCACCATGGCAAAACCGCAAATGAGTCTGAAGGCGCGGGCTCTGAAGTATCTGTCCGCCCGCGAACACAGCCGAATCGAGCTCGCACGCAAGCTCGGTCGCTACGCCCAGGAGGGCGATGACGTGGAAGCCCTGCTCGACTGGCTGGAAGCGTCCAAATTCCTCTCCGAATCCCGTTTTTCGGAATCTCTCGTGCACCGCCGGTCCGCCCGTTTCGGCAACCAGCGCATCCTGTCGGAACTCCAGACGCATGGCATCGACGGCGAGGCGCTTGGGGAAATCAAGGCGGAGCTTTCCGCCAGTGAAACCGAACGTGCGATCGACGTCTGGCGCCGCAAGTTCGGCGCCCCGCCGGCGGACGCCGCCGCACGCGCGAGGCAGATGCGATTTCTGCAACAGCGCGGTTTCTCGCAGTCCGCAATCCGCGCCGCCCTGCGCGGCACCCCTGATCCCGACGAATAGCGTGTCGCGCCCCGGGCGCAGGCCATGTGCCTGCAGTCGCCAGCCGCCAGCCAACTACAGCCGGACACCTCGTACTTCCTGAATCTTCACACGGCAATCCGGGCGCCCCGGACTCGTATCCGGCACGGCAGGGCAAGCGCGCGTACCGACGGGCGCAGCCCAATGCCGCCGCCCCGATTGCACCTCATCCACGCATGCCCCACCGCCGCAAGGGGCTCTTGGTTTCGTTGTTGAGACATGTGCTACACTGCCGGGGTTTTTGCAGCGCCGCATGAGCGGCTGTTGCCGTAGAAGCTGCGGCAGCGACACGCAAATGCGGCATTCGTTCTGGCCGCTTCACTGGCATTGGTGTTATGCCCCTATCTCCGCCGTCATCACGCCGTGCGTTAAAGCACACGCGCGCAATCCATGTCGAAGCCTTCGCGCGCGACGACGGATTGTGGGATATCGACGCGCATATCACCGACACCAAGACTCGCGATGCCCGCCTTGCATCCGGCACCCGTCCCGCAGGTTCTCCCATCCATGATCTCCGGCTGCGCCTGACCATCGATACCCAGCTCAATGTCGTCGATGCGGAGGCGGTTTCCGATGCCGTGCCTTATCCGGGCTACTGCGACAATCATGGCGACGCCTATCGCCGTCTGATCGGCCTGAACCTGCTCAGGGGCTTTAGGGACGGCGTGCGACAGCGCCTCGGCGGCATCCAGGGCTGCACCCACCTGACCGAGCTTTGCCAGGTCCTGCCGACTGCGGCGATCCAGGCTTTTGCAGGCGAGGTGATCGATACCCGCGACGGTCCCGACGCGGGCGACCAGGAACAGAAACCATTCCAGCTCGACCGCTGCCACGCATTGCGCTCCGATGGCGCGGCGGTCGCCAGATACTACCCGCGTTGGTCGGTCGCGGCGGCGGAGACGCCGGAATCCGCCGAATCCGGTGTCATTTGACTTATCCAGTTTGTTTTTTTCAATAAGCGTCTGAAGGGAAGCTCGCATGAAAATCCATGAGTATCAGGGCAAAGAGATCCTCCGCAAGTACGGAGTGACGGTTCCGCGCGGTATCCCGTGCTTTACGGTTGAAGAGGCGGTCAAGGCCGCCGAAACCCTGGGCGGTCCGGTCTGGGTCGTCAAGGCACAGATCCATGCCGGCGGCCGCGGCAAGGGCGGCGGCGTCAAGGTTGCCAAGTCGCTCGACCAGGTCAAGGAATACGCGCACGCCATCATGGGCATGCAGCTGGTGACCCACCAGACCGGCCCCGAAGGCCAGAAGGTCAACCGCCTCCTGATCGAAGAAGGCGCCGACATCAAGAAGGAACTCTATGTCTCCATGGTCACCGACCGCCTGTCCCAGCGCGTGGTGATGATGGCCTCCTCAGAAGGCGGCATGGACATCGAGGAAGTCGCTGAAAAGCATCCCGAGCTGATCCACAAGGTCATCATCGACCCGGCCACCGGCCTGACCGACGCAGACGCTGACGACATCGCCGCCAAGATCGGCGTGCCCGCCGCATCCATTCCCGACGCGCGCAAGCAGCTCCAGGGCCTGTACAAGGCATACTGGGAAACCGACGCTTCCCTGGCTGAAATCAACCCCCTGATCCTCACCGGCGACGGCAAGGTCATCGCCCTCGACGCCAAGTTCAACTTCGATTCCAACGCGCTGTTCCGCCACCCGGAAATCGTCGAAATGCGCGACCTCGACGAAGAAGATCCGGCTGAAATCGAAGCCTCCAAGTTCGATCTCGCCTACATCTCCCTCGACGGCAACATCGGCTGCCTGGTCAACGGCGCCGGCCTGGCGATGGCCACCATGGACACCATCAAGCTGTTCGGCGGCGAGCCGGCCAACTTCCTCGACGTCGGTGGCGGCGCCACGACCGAGAAAGTGACCGAAGCCTTCAAGCTGATGCTGAAGAACCCCAACCTGAAAGCCATCCTGGTCAACATCTTCGGCGGCATCATGCGCTGCGACGTCATCGCTGAAGGCGTGATCGCCGCTTCCAAGGCGGTCCAGCTGGGCGTGCCGCTGGTCGTGCGCATGAAGGGCACCAACGAAGACCTGGGCAAGAAGATGCTGGCCGAATCCGGCCTGCCGATCATCTCGGCCGACACGATGGAAGAAGCCGCGCAGAAGGTCGTCGCCGCGGCCAACGGAAAATAATCGAGGGAAAAGCAATGTCGATTCTGATCAATAAAGACACCAAAGTCATCACCCAGGGCATCACCGGCAAGACCGGCCAGTTCCACACCCGCGCCTGCCGCGACTATGCCAACGGCAAGAACTGCTTCGTCGCCGGCGTGAACCCGAAGAAGGCCGGCGAAGACTTCGAAGGCATCCCCATCTACGCCAACGTCAAGGAAGCCAAGCAGGCGACCGGCGCCACCGTCTCCGTGATCTACGTGCCGCCCGCGGGCGCCGCCGCCGCGATCTGGGAAGCCGTCGAAGCCGAGCTCGACCTGGCGATCTGCATCACCGAAGGCATCCCGGTCCGCGACATGCTGGAAGTGAAGGACCGCATGAAGAAGGCCGGCAGCAAGACCCTGCTGCTCGGACCGAACTGCCCGGGCCTGATCACGCCGGACGAAATCAAGATCGGCATCATGCCGGGCCACATCCACCGCAAGGGCCGCATCGGCGTCGTCTCGCGTTCCGGCACGCTGACCTATGAAGCGGTTGCCCAGCTCACCGCACTCGGCCTCGGCCAGTCCTCCGCGGTCGGCATCGGCGGCGACCCGATCAACGGTCTGAAGCACATCGACGTCATGAAGATGTTCAACGACGACCCCGACACCGACGCCGTCATCATGATCGGCGAGATCGGCGGTCCGGACGAGGCCAACGCAGCCGAGTGGATCAAGGACAACATGAAGAAGCCGGTGGTCGGCTTCATCGCCGGCGTCACCGCGCCTCCCGGCAAGCGCATGGGCCACGCGGGCGCGCTGATCTCCGGCGGCGCCGACACCGCCCAGGCCAAGCTGGAAATCATGGAAGCCTGCGGCATCAAGGTCACCAAGAACCCGTCCGAAATGGCCCGCCTGCTCAAGGCCATGCTGTAAGCACAGCCCTTCGACGCGCAGAACGGGGAGCCACGGCTCCCCGTTTTTTTTCGCCCGGCGAGACAGTCGCTCACCCCCTTCCTGGAGCTGCCGCCCCGTGGCCCGGGAAAGACAGCCGGGTCCGCCCGAAAATCATCCCCCGGTAACCTTCCATCGCGGCCGGTTACCGTCCATGGTTTACACGGAAAAGCTGAACGTATAATCGACGGATGCAGCTTACCCCCAATCTCGAATTCGCATCCCGCACTGATCCCGGGCTGGTCCGCGCGCAGAACGAAGATGCGCTCGCGTACAGCCCGGACTATGCGTATGCGATTCTTGCCGACGGCATGGGCGGCTACAACGCCGGCGAGATCGCCAGCGGTATGGCGGTTGCGGTAATGGTCGATGAGCTCGACGAACAGCTTGCAAGAGACGACGCGGATGCAAGCCAGGCGCTCGCGTCCGCGGTACGGCTGGCAAACGAAGAAGTGTTCTGCGCCGCCCAGTCCCGCCCCGATTACCGCGGCATGGGCACCACGCTGGTCGCCGCTGTCTTCCGCCCCGGACGGGTGACCGTCGCCCATGTCGGCGACTCCCGGCTCTACCGGCTGCGGCGCCAGAGCCTGGTGCGCCTGACCAGCGACCATTCCGTGGTACAGGAACAGATCAAGGCCGGCATGCTGGACGAGCAGGCGGCCGCCGCATCGCCCGAGCGCCACCTGCTCACGCGCGCGCTGGGCGTCGAACCGCAGGTGGAAGTCGACGTGCACGAGCACGGCGTGCAGCCTGACGATCTCTACCTGCTCTGCTCCGACGGCCTGACCGACATGCTGGCCGATGCCGAGATCGCCGCGCTGCTGGCTGCGCACGGCGCCACCCCCGACCCCGCATGCGAGCGGCTGGTGGAAGCCGCGAACGAGCGCGGCGGCCTCGACAACATCTCCGTCCTGCTGGTCCGCATTCCGCCCGGCGAGCCCGGCGAAGAGGGACTGTTCAGCCGCATCTACCGCCAGATGCGGCGGTCGATCTGAGGCGACGCGAGATGGGCAAAATCACCTTGCTGCTCCAGGGAAGTCCGCCGCGCGAGATCCCGCTCGACAAGCCCAGGATCAGCATCGGCCGCCGCAGCCGGAACGACATCCGCATCGACGACCAGGCAGTCAGCGGCGAGCACGCCATCCTGCTGCGCGTGGGCGATGATGCCGTGCTGGAGGATCTGGACAGCACGAACGGCACGCGGGTCAACGGCCAGCCGGTGAAGAAGCATTTTCTGCAGGACGGGGATGTGGTCGAAGTGGCCAGCCACCGTTTCGTCTACCACGCGTCGCCGCTCGAACCGGCACTGCCCCCCGCCGTCCCGGTGCTCGAGGTCGCCAGCGGAAACAACGCAGGCAGGCGGACGCTGCTGAACAAGGCAATCACCGTGATCGGCGGCATCGGGGAGCCGGGATTGCTCATACTGAGGCGAGGCCGCGACTATGTTCTCGTGTCCGAGCCCGGCAGCCGCGGCGTCATCATCAACGGCGGGGCCATGCCGCCGGAAGGCTGGCGGCTCGGGCACGGCGACCGCATTCAGCTCACTGGCGCCGACTTGCATTTCTTGCATCCCGCCTCCTGACACTTGCTGACGTTTTTTGTCAGTCCCGCGAGTTTCTCAAGGCGAGTTGACAATTTTTGGTCGAAAGCAAAATTGGAAATGACATTTTTTGATCGTACATCAAGCCGCGAAGCAGTATTTCTGGCTGGCACATCCCTTGCTCATACGAAAGCATGGCAGATCGGCTGCCAGCTTTCACTAGGGAGATATCAAATGAAATCCATGCAAGTTATGAAGCAGCGCGCCCAAAGCGGCTTTACCCTGATCGAACTGATGATCGTTGTGGCGATCATCGGTATTCTGGCGGCCGTGGCCATCCCCCAGTACCAGGACTACACGGTAAAGGCCAAGATCGCCAATGCGCTGAGCGCGGTTGACACGCTCAAGACGGCAGTCGCTCTGTGTGCTCAGGAAGCAGGTGGTTCCGTAGATGGCTGCGATGCAGGAAGCAACGGCGTCCCGGCAACCAACGCGTTCACCCCGACCAAGGAAGTTGCTGCACTCAACTCCATCACTAACGGTGTTATCACCATCCGTCTGTCTGCCACCGGCATGGGCACGAACGTCGACAATGGCACGATTGAATTCTCGCCGACGATCGCCGCTGGTGGTACCGCAATTCGTTGGACTGCGACTCCAGGCAACACGCTCACCAACGCTGCTGCAGTCGCTGCAATCACTAAGAACAACGGCGTTGGCAGCTAATACTTCCGACGCACGTGAGAAAGCGGGTGCAGTCAGCACCCGCTTTTTTTTAATTTTCGCCTGTTCAAACCGCTCAAGGATGATCGTGCATGGAGAACATGCGAGCCGATTCGAACCGATTCACACCGACCGAGGCCTCCTCGCTTTGCCTTCTACTCCTGTTGTGCCTAGTACTGGCACTGAGCCCACTCATACCCGCGTCAGTCGCACCCGGAATTTCAGAACACAACACGCAGCGCTTGGTGCAGATCGTTTTCCTAACTCTCGCCGCGTTGAACACCGCGGTATGTGCCGGACTTCGGAAGCCGCTGGTTAGTTGGTATCAAGGGAAGGTCGGCTTTTGCATCGCGATCTTCTTCGGCGTCGGGTTCTTCTCATCCCTTGGCGCTTACTCCCCGCGACATGCGTTCCATGAGTGGTCATCGCTACTCTTCCTATTCCTGACCACGGTACTCGTTGCCAATTGCGTGGCGCGCCAAGGTACTCTGCTCCTCGATCGGCTTCTGCTGATTAGTGGCGCGGGCTGTCTTCTCTATGCGCTTCATGTTGCCTTGGTCTATTCGGTTATGCTCCAAACGAGCACTACGCCGCATCCGGGGCACTTCATTCCCGGTTTTGATAACTTCAGGTTTTTCAATCATGCGCAGACCGTTAGCCTGCCTTCGCTCATCCTGCTTGTTGCCCTAGCAGAGCGGAGCAGCGGCGCATATCGGCTTTGGTTTGCTGTCGCTTCGGTCTGGTGGGCCCTGATCTTTGTTACCGGTGCTCGCGGCACGGTGCTAGGTGTGCTGGCCGGACTGATGACGGTCGTCGCCACGCGCAAGGGCGACTCCCGCCGCTGGGTATCGGAATTGCTGCGTACGGGACTCGTAGGCGTAGTCCTGTATTGTGTGTTCTTCCTCGCCGTCCCTGCCGTACTTGGACGTGGGCATTGGGACCAGATTTCAAGTGTCATAAACCGAAGCGTCACACATCCCGTGTCGGACCGGGGTCGTATCTGGTGGCTTGCAGTTGAAATGATTTCTGACAGCCCATTGCTCGGCGCTGGCCCAGCTCATTTCGCACATGCTGCACCAAAAGTTGATTTTGGCGCCCATCCCCACAACTGGGTGCTGCAGATTGGCGCCGAATGGGGACTCATTGCATTACTGGCCCTATGCGTCGCCGTGGCGCTTGCATTTCGTGCCTTGCTCGGGTCGGCAGCCAAAATCGATTCGAGCGACCGCGCCAATCACTCAATGCTGTGCGCATGGATCAGTATTGGGGTGGGAATTTTGGCTGATGGGCTTGTCTCGGGGCTTATTGTCATGCCCGTTAGCCAGCTGTGGATCGCGCTCTACCTTGGTCTCGCATGGGGCTGGACTGCCACGCGACACAATGCTTACAGGGAAGCGGCCCCCCCAGCACAAGGGTGGCTGCCCGGCTGTGCGTTCGTCGGTCTAATCCTTCTGTCCATTGCATTGTATTTGCTTGGCGTCTTTCCGGAGGTGAAGAACCTTCAACAACACGAAGAGGAGACCTTCACACCTGCCATGTACCCTAACGGTGTTCTTCGGCCACGCATATGGTCAGCCGGACACTTCTAGTCGCAGCGACTCGTTAGCTCGGCGCACCATGGCCCTGATTTTCCACCGTGCTTCTCAAGCAGTCGGACCCCGTCACAGACCATGCCCTTGTCCACCGCCTTACACATGTCATAGATAGTGAGCAAGCCAACCTGCACTGCCGTCAGCGCTTCCATCTCCACCCCGGTCTTCCCGTAAGTCTCCGCCTGCACCGTGCACCGCACGCCAGGCAAATCCTCTTCGATCTCGAAATCCGCGGTCACCCTGGTCAGCGCCAGAGGATGACAAAGCGGAATCAGATCGCTCGTCTTCTTCGACGCCATGATCGCCGCGATCCGCGCGATGCCCAGCACGTCCCCCTTCTTCGCCGAGCCCGAGCGGATGATCTCCAGCGTCTCCGGTTCCATCCTGATCACCCCGGTCGCGACGGCGATGCGGTGAGTCTCGTTCTTGGCGCCCACGTCCACCATATGTGCCTGTCCGGCCTGGTCGAAATGCGTGAGTCCGTGGTGCCCGGCTTGGGCGGTCTTGTCATTGCTCATGGGGAAAGTAAAGAATGGTGGGTGGCTTTGATCGATTCAAATCGCGGTTATCATAGCACCGTGACTTCCCTGACCCGAACCCTCACGCGCGGCATCGGCCTGCCGGCGACGCTGCTGGTCCTGGCACTGGCGGCGATGCCGGCTGGTCTGCCGGCGCACGCTCAGAATCTTCCCAGCCTCGGCGATACCGAGCGGGAAGAGCTGTCGCCGACCATGGAACGCAGGCTCGGCGAACAGATCATGCGCGACATCCGGCGCGACCGCGACTACCTCGACGACGAGGCGGTGCTGGAGTATCTGAACAATTTCGGCGCGTCGCTGCTGTCGGTGGCGCCGGAGGCGCGGGGGGAGGCCGGTTACGATTTCTTTTTCTTCGCGGTGCGGGATTCGATGCTGAACGCGTTCGCGCTGCCGGGCGGCTTCATCGGCGTTCACTCCGGCCTGGTGCTGGCCGCGCAGAACGAATCGGAACTGGCGTCGGTGGTGGCGCATGAGATCGGACACGTATCGCAGCGCCACATCGCGCGCATGCTCGGGCGGCAGCGCCAGGATGCGCTGATTCCGCTGGCGGCAATGGTGCTTGGCGCACTGGCGGCCAGTTCCAGCCCGGATGCGGCGGGCGCGCTGATGATGGGCGGGCAGGGGCTGGCGCTGCAGCGGCAGCTCGGTTTCAGCCGGGACGCGGAGCGCGAGGCCGACCGGGTGGGCCTGGAAATCCTGCGCGGCGCGGGTTATGACACCTCGGGCATGATCTCCTTCTTCAACCGCGTGCAGACCGCCAGCCGCGGCTACAGCGACACGGCGCCGGCCTACCTGCGGTCGCACCCGCTGACCACCGAACGGATGGCCGATATCGAGGCGCGCACGCGCGGGCAGCGCTACCGGCAGCGCGCCGATTCGCTCGACTTCCACCTGGTGCGTGCCCGGCTTCGGGTGCTGCAGGACCTGTCGACGAGGGGACTGACCGACGCGGCGGAGGCTTTCGAGAACCAGTTGCAGCAAAAGACACGCACGCAGATCGCCTCGGCCAAGTACGGGCTCGCCTACATCGCGATGCACCGCGGTGCCCCGGATAAAGCCCGCAGCCTGTTCCAGGAGGCGCAGGCGGCCGCGCAGGGCGGAGCGACAGCGAGCCAGAGCGTGCTGCTGACCAGCCTCGGCATCGAGATCCGCCTGGCGGCGAATCAGGCGCAGGAAGCTTTGAAGGAGGCGGACGCGGCGCGGGCCAAATTCCCGCTGTCGCGCAGCATCGCGCGGCAGTATGCCGATGCGCTGATCGCGAGCGGGCGCCTGGACGATGCCGTCGCCTACCTGCGCGACCAGACCCAGCTCTACCGCAGCGATCCGAAACTGCAGAATCAGCTGGCGCGCGCCTACGCGGCGCAGGGCAAGCAGGCGCTGCAGCACCTGGCGCTGGCCGAGGCATATGCGATCAATGGCAGCGTGCCGGCGGCGATCGAGCAGCTCAACATCGCGCGCCGCGCGCCCGACGCGAGCTATTACGACCAGGCGGTCATCGATGCGCGCGAGCGCGAGTTCAAGAAGCGCTTCGAGGAAGAGATGAAGGAAGCGAAGGAACGCTAGCCGCTTTCTCTCCGGACTACCGCCGCCCGGGCAGGCAGGGACGCCTGCGCCACCTTCCTACTGACCGTCGGGCTGCGGCGCGGCCACGAAGCCGAAACGCGCCGGCAGTTCCGCCGTGGTGATTCTTTCGACCGCGACCACCCGGTCGCCGACGGCAAGCGTCAGCCCGCGCGTACCGGCTTCCAGCCAGCCCAGCAGATCCTCGTCGGCCGCCGCCGATCCGTCGAGCTTCAGCAGCGGCAGGCATTGCGCCATGTCGCGGTCGTCGACCAGAGCGATCCTGTCACCGGCCCTGAGCACCAGCTGTCCGCCCTCGGTCATCCAGGCTGCGTCCACCGGCGGCAGAGGTTCGCCCGTGTGCAGCACGAAACCCTGCTGCGGCTCAGTGCGGGCGATATAGGGCGCGGCATCGAGATTCACGTACACCCGCTGCGGCCCGTTCTGGAAATACCAGCGGCCGCGTTCGTCGTGCAGGTAATTGCGGTTGATGAATGCGAGCAGGGCCGCGTTGCCGATGCGGTCGCCGGGCAGCTTCAGCGCCTGGGCGCGCTCGTCGCGCATGCGCCAGTTGCCGCGCGCGTCCAGCGCCAGCCATCCGTAGCAGTGGGGTACGTTGGGCCATTTGGCCATGGCCTGTCTGACGATCTCGTCCATGTCATTGTCCTTCGGTCAGGAAACGCACGATGCGCTGCGGCAGCCAGTCGATCCGCCCCGGGAGCGAGCCCCAGGCGAAGCCGACGTGGCCGCCGTGGTCGGGATACTCGAGCGTGACATCGGGCGCCGCGCTTTGCGGCAGATGCTGCGCCGGCAGGAAGGGATCGTTCTTCGCATTGAGGACCAGGGTGCGTACCCGGATGTCATCGAGCACGTGGCGCGCGCTGGCGCGGTCCCAGTAATCCTCGGTGTCGCGAAAACCGTGCAGCGGCGCGGTCACCACATTGTCGAATTCATACAGGTTGCGCGCCCGTCGCAGCGCCTCGACATCAAACAGCCCGGGGAACTGCTTGAGCTTTTGCACGCATTTCGGCTTGAGCGTCTGCAGGAAGAGCCGGGTGTAGATCATGTTGAAGCCGCGCGAGAGCGCCGCGCCGCCGCCGGCAAGGTCGAGCGGCGCCGAGACCGCGCAGGCCGCGTCGACGATGGCGGCCTGTTGCCCGAATTCGCCCAGCCAGCGCAAGAGCGCATTGCCGCCGAGCGACACGCCGACCGCATACAGGCGCTCGTGCCGGCGCTGCGCCAGCCTGCGCATGATCCAGTCGATCTCGGTCGCGTCGCCGGAATGGTAGAAGCGGGGCGCATGATTGAGCTCGCCCGAGCAGCCGCGGAAATGCGGCACCGCGCCCGACCACCCGAGCCCGGCGATATGCGAAATCATCGCGCGCGCATAGTGGCTGTCGGAAGAACCCTCGAGACCGTGGAAGAGTACGAGAAACGGCTGGCCCGGTTTGCCGTCGACAAAGTCGACGTCGATGAAATCGCCGTCCGGCGTGGCCCAGCGCTCGCGCCGGAAATCCAGCCGCGGCTTGCGGATCATCTTGGCCGGGAAGATCGTCTGCAGGTGGCCGCCCGGCAGCCAGGAAGGCGCGGAGTAATGCATGTCTCTCAGTGCAGCAGCTTGTTCACCGGCGTGTCGGGCGGCGCTTCGCCGGGCACCACCGATGCGTGATGCGAAACCATGCGCCAGCCCGCGGGCGTCTTCATGTAGACGTTGGTGGCGAGGATGTGGATGTCCTGCTGGCGCGACACGGTGCGGTGGACTTCCTCGATGATGTTGTGCACCGAGGTCATCACGTTCTGCGTCACATGCACCTGCACCGGCCGGATCTGCACGCCGCCCTGTTCGAAGATCGATTCCCAGGCGGCGCGGATCGAGGAATGGCCGACCAGGCGCGGCGCGCCGGGGTGGATGCAGACGATGTTTTCCTCATCGGCCCACAAGGCCATGACCGCGTTCACGTCGGCACGGCTGATGGCGTCATAGAAAGCGGCTTCGGTCTGCTCCGGAGTGTCGAAGCTGGGGACGGGGGTAGGCATGGGCTAGGCATTCTCCTTTTTTCTGTACGGCACGGCTCAGCGGAAAAGGCGAACAGCGGCATTGGTTGGAAGCTCCACAGTATAGAGCAATGCCGTGGAGGAGGCGCATCGCCCCGGCGGGCGGGACGATGCGGCCGGAAGCGTCAGTGGCCGTGGGCGTGGGTGCCGGGCTTGACCTTGTAGATGGTGCCGCAGTACGGGCACTTTCCTTCGCCGTTGGCTTCGATCGGCAGGTACACGCGCGGATGCGCGGACCACACCGGCATCGCCGGGTTCGGGCAGTAGGCCGGCAGGTCCTTGCCGTCCAGTTCAACAAAGCTCATGGGCTGCTGTGCTTGGGTCATATCGGTTCAGTCAGGGTTTAAACGTGGGTGAGCCAGTGCTTGTACTGCGGTGCGCGTCCGGCGACGACATCGAAGAACAGGGTCTGCAGTTTTTCGGTGATCGGGCCGCGCGCGCCGCTGCCGATCTGCCGGTTGTCGAGCTCGCGGATCGGCGTGATCTCGGCGGCGGTGCCGGTGAAGAAGGCTTCGTCGCAGCAGTAGACCTCGTCGCGGGTGATGCGCTTTTCGATCACCTCGATGCCGAGGTCGCGCGCCATGGTCAGCACCGAGTCGCGGGTGATGCCGTCGAGGCAGGACGCCAGGTCGGGCGTGTAGATCTTGCCGTTCTTGACGATGAAGACGTTTTCGCCGGAACCCTCGGACACATAGCCTTCGGTATCGAGCAGCAGCGCCTCGTCATAGCCGTCGGCCAGCGCTTCCTGGTTGGCGAGGATGGAGTTGATGTAATAGCCGCAGGCCTTGGCGCGCACCAGCGACACGTTCACATGGTGGCGGCTGAAGGACGAGGTCTTGACGCGGATGCCCTTGGCGAGTCCGTCCTCGCCGAGATAGGCGCCCCAGGGCCAGGCGGCGACCGCGACGTGAATCGTGTTGCCCTTGGCGGAGACGCCGAGCTTCTCCGAACCGATCCAGACCAGCGGACGCAGGTAGCAGGACTCCAGCCTGTTCTCGCGTACCACCTGCAGCTGCGCCTGCAGCACGGTCTCGAAGTCGAAGGGGATCTTCATCTGGAAGATCTTGGCCGAATTGAACAGGCGCTGCGTATGCTCGCGCAGGCGGAAAATCGCGGTGCCTTCATCCGTCTTGTAAGCGCGCACGCCTTCGAAAACGCCCATGCCGTAATGCAGTGTGTGCGTGAGCACATGGACCTTGGCGTCGCGCCAGTCGATCAGTTCGCCGTCTTTCCAGATTTTTCCGTCGCGGTCGGCCATGGACATGTCGTTCTCCAGGTAGCAAGCAAAACGAGGATTCTAGCCGATTCAAACGAGGAAAAAAATTCATCGGTAGAATGTGTGCTTTGCATTTTCCCAAGCACGGCCGGCGTTTTTCCGGCCGCGCCGCGCGCAGCCAACGCTGCGAACTCCCACGTTAGCAAACGGACATCGGCCGCAACCGGCGGACCGCGTCTCCAATACTATGAATGACTCCCGGACGGGCGATGCGCAGGACGCCGCCGTCGATCTCGAAAAGCGCGCCTTCCGTGAAGGCTTCAGGGCGGGTGCGCCGACCATGCCCGGCATCTTCGCCTGGGGCATGGTGACCGGCATGGCGATGGTCAAGAGCGGCCTGACGATATGGCAGGCGCTCGGCATGACTTTCCTGGTGTTCGCCGGGTCGGCGCAGCTGGCGTCGCTGCCGCTGATCGCGGCCAATGCGCCGGTCTGGGTGGTGTTTGCGACCGCGCTGGTGGTGAACCTGCGCTTCGTGATCTTTTCCGCCGCGCTGGCGCCGCATTTCGCGCACCTGCCGTGGTACCGCCGCCTCTGGCATGGCTACTTCACCGCCGACATCACGATGGGACTTTTCCCGCGCCGCTTCCCCGCCGAGACGGCGCATCAGACCGTCGGCAAGGTCGGCTACTTCAACGGCATCGGCTATCCCAACTGGTGCGCATGGCAGGCCGGCTCGGTGGCGGGCATCCTGCTCGCCAGCCAGATTCCCGAAAGCTGGGGCATCGGCTATGCGGGCACGCTGGCGCTGCTGGCGATCACGATTCCGCTCACGGTCAACCTGCCGGCGCTGGTCGGCGTGATCATTGCCGGCGTGGTGGCGGTGGCGGCGATCGGCCTGCCTTACCGGCTCGGCCTGCTGGTGGCGGTCATCGCCGGCATGATCGGCGCGATGGCGGCCGACAGCATCATGGACAAGGACCGCTGAATGAACGCCCCCGATACCTGGCTGACCATCCTGCTGCTGACCCTGGCGACCATCATCACCCGCGGCACCTTTTATCTGCTCGGGCACGCGGTCAGGCTGCCGCCGCGCGTCCAGCACGCGCTGCGCTATGCGCCGGCGGCGGCGCTGGCCGCCATCGTCGTGCCCGACCTGGTGCTGGCCGACGGCGCACTGCACCTGAGCGTGTTCAATCCCAAGCTGATGGCGGGCATCGGCGCGACCGTCTTCTTCCTCGTCACCCGCCACCTGCTGTATACGATCATCGTCGGCATGGCCCTCTTCACGATCTTCAGGCTTGTCTTTTAGTCAGCGTCCGCGGCAGGTTTTGCGCAAACGGTTCTATTGTGAAATATCAGGCTGAAAACGGCACCCGGGGGAGGGGGCTGCGTTAAAATAGCCGCTTTTCCAATCTTTCAATTCTTGTCTGGCAGCCATGCAATTCAACCGATTGAGCGACCTCATCGCAAGCAACCAACTCCAGGGCAAACGCGTGTTCATCCGCGCGGATCTCAACGTTCCGCAGGATGATGCCGGCAATATCACCGAAGATACCCGCATCCGTGCCTCGGTGCCGGCGATCCGGGATGCCCTGCAGGCCGGCGCGGCGGTGATGGTTACCTCGCATCTCGGCCGCCCGACGGAAGGCGAGTTCAAGCCCGAGGATACGCTCGCGCCGATCGCCGCGCGCCTGTCCGAACTGCTCGGCAAGCCGGTGGAACTGAAGCAGAACTGGGTCGACGGCGTCGAGGTCGCGCCGGGCCAGGTGGTGCTGCTGGAGAACTGCCGCGTCAACAAGGGCGAAAAGAAGAACAGCGACGAACTCGCGCAGAAGATGGCGAAGCTGTGCGACGTGTACGTCAATGACGCCTTCGGCACCGCGCATCGTGCCGAAGCCACCACCCACGGCATCGCCAGGTATGCCCCCGTCGCCTGCGCCGGTCCGCTGCTGGCGGCCGAACTCGACGCGCTCGGCAAGGCGCTTGGCAGCCCGGCACGTCCGCTGGCCGCGATCGTCGCAGGCTCCAAGGTCTCGACCAAGCTCACCATCCTCAAGACGCTCGCCGAAAAGGTCGACAACCTGATCGTCGGCGGCGGCATCGCCAATACCTTCATGCTCGCGGCCGGCCTCAGGATCGGCAAGTCGCTGGCCGAAGCCGACCTGGTCGAGGAAGCCAAGGCCATCATCGACATGATGAGCCAGCGCGGCGCCTCGGTGCCGATCCCGGTCGACGTCGTCTGCGCGAAGGAGTTTTCCGCCAGCGCCGCCGCCACCGTCAAGGATGTGAAGGACGTGGCGGACGACGACATGATCCTCGACATCGGCCCGAAGACCGCGGCCCAGCTGGCGCAGCAGATCGCCGCCGCCGGCACCATCGTCTGGAATGGCCCGGTCGGCGTGTTCGAATTCGACCAGTTCGGCGAGGGTACGAAGACGCTCGCGAAGGCGATCGCCGATTCCAGGGGATTCTCGATCGCCGGCGGCGGTGATACGCTGGCGGCCATCGCCAAGTACAACATCGCGGACAAGGTCGGCTACATCTCGACCGGCGGCGGCGCCTTCCTCGAATTCCTCGAAGGGAAAACCCTGCCGGCGGTGGACATCCTGCTGCAGCGCGCGAAATAAACAGGGGCGGCGGCGCGCGCCGCCGCCCGTTCCTGCCGCCGACATCCGCATCCATCATGATCAGAGCCACCAAAATCGTCGCCACCATCGGCCCCGCCTCGAGCAGCCCGGAAATCTTCAAGCGCATGCTGGAAGCCGGCGTCAACGTGGTCCGCTTCAACTTCTCGCACGGGAAGGCGCAGGACCACATCGAGCGTGCCGAGATGGTGCGCAAGGTGGCTGCCGAGGTCGGGCGCGAGATCGCGATCATGGCCGACCTGCAGGGGCCGAAGATCCGCATCGGCAAGTTCGAGCAGGGCAAGATCTTCCTCGAGAACGGCAGCAAGTTCGTGCTCGACGCCGACTGCCAGATCGGCAACCAGGCCCAGGTCGGCCTCGACTACAAGGAACTGCCGCGCGACATCCGCGCCGGCGACGTGCTGCTGCTCAATGACGGCCTGATCGTGCTGGTGGTCGACCGCGTGGTCGGCAATGCGATCCACACCACCGTGCGCATCGGCGGCGAGCTGTCCAACAACAAGGGCATCAACCGTCTCGGCGGCGGCCTGTCCGCGCCGGCGCTGACCGGCAAGGACATGGAGGACATCAAGACGGCGATGAGCTTCCAGGCGGACTATATCGCGGTGTCCTTTCCCAAGAGCGCGGCCGACATGATCATGGCCCGCCAGCTCGCCTTCATCGCCGGCGAGTCGACCCGCCACAAGCCGCAGATGATCGCCAAGATCGAACGCGCGGAGGCGATTCCGGCGCTGCAGGAAATCCTCGACGCCTCCGACGGCATCATGGTCGCCCGCGGCGACCTCGCGGTCGAGGTCGGCAATGCCGCCGTGCCCGCGCTGCAGAAGCGCATGATCCGCATGGCGCGCGCCTCGAACAAGCTGGTCATCACCGCCACCCAGATGATGGAGTCGATGATCGTCAACGCGGTGCCCACCCGCGCGGAGGTGTCCGACGTCGCCAACGCGGTCCTCGACGGCACCGATGCGGTGATGGCCTCGGCCGAAACCGCCTCCGGCAAGTATCCGGTGGAGACCGTCGAGACCATGGCCGCGGTGTGCCTGGAAGCCGAGAAGTCGGACGTGGTCAAGCTCGATGCCGACTTCCTCAATGCCACCTTCACCCGCATCGACCAGTCGATCGCCTACGGCGCGCTGTTCACCGCCTACCATCTGCGGGTCAAGGCGATCTGCGCCCTGACCGAATCCGGCTCCACCGCGTTGTGGATGAGCCGTCACAACATCGATATCCCGATCTTCGCCGCCACGCCCAAGCTCGGCACACAGCGCAAGGCCGCGCTCTACCGCAACGTCACCAGCTTCGAGCTGGCGCAGGGCACCGACCGCGAGGCCGTGCTGAAAGCCGCCCAGGATTTGCTCCTGGCCAAAGGCGTCGTTCACAAGGGTGACATGATTGTCGTCACCTGGGGCGAGCCGATGGGCCAGGTCGGCGGGACCAACGCCCTCAAGATCATGAAGATCGGCGAGTACTGAATTTTATTGTCTGGAGAACACCATGCCTCTCGTATCCATGCGCCAACTGCTCGACCACGCTGCCGAAAACGGCTACGGTCTGCCCGCATTCAACGTCAACAACCTGGAGCAGGTCACTGCGATCATGGAAGCCGCCAATGAAGTCGGCGCGCCGGTGATCATGCAAGCCTCGGCAGGCGCCCGCAAGTACGCCGGCGAAGCCTTCCTGCGCCACCTGATCGAAGCCGCGGTCGAAGCCTATCCGCACATCCCGGTCGTCATGCACCAGGACCACGGCCAGTCGCCGGCGGTCTGCATGGCCGCGATCAAGTCCGGCTTCACCTCCGTCATGATGGACGGCTCGCTGATGGAAGACGGCAAGTCGGTCGCCAGCTACGAGTACAACGTCGAAGTCTCGCGCAAGGTGGTCGAGTTCTCGCACGCGATCGGCGTCACCGTCGAGGCTGAACTCGGCGTGCTCGGCTCGCTCGAGACCATGAAGGGCGACAAGGAAGACGGCCACGGCGCAGAAGGCACGATGACCCGCGAACAGCTGCTGACCGACGTCGGCCAGGCCGCCGACTTCGTCAAGCTGACCCAGTGCGACGCGCTGGCCATCGCGATCGGCACCTCGCACGGCGCCTACAAGTTCTCGCGCAAGCCCACCGGCGACATCCTCGCGATCGAGCGCATCAAGGAAATCCATCAGCGCATCCCCAACACCCACCTGGTGATGCACGGCTCTTCCTCGGTGCCGCAGGAACTGCTGGCCGAGATCCGCGAGTTCGGCGGCGACATGAAGGAAACCTATGGCGTGCCGGTCGAGGAAATCCAGGAAGGCATCAAGCACGGCGTGCGCAAGATCAACATCGACACCGACATCCGCCTGGCGATGACCGGCGCGATCCGCCGCTTCTTCGTCGAGAATCCGTCCAAGTTCGACCCGCGCGAATACCTGAAGCCGGCCCGCGAAGCCGCCAAGAAAGTCGTCAAATCGCGCTTCATCGCTTTCGGCTGCGAAGGCCAGGCCGACAAGATCAAGGCCATCCCGCTCGAAAAGATGGCCGAAAAGTACAAGAAAGGCGAACTCGCCCAGATCGTGCAGTAAAATTACGCGCGTCAAATTGCGCCAACGACCGGCGGTGTGGAGACACCCGCCGGTTTTTAGCTTTTCTGGAATCCCATGAACAACCACAGCCTCTACCAATCCAGCATCCAGTCGCTGCCGCTGCTCGGCCGCGGCAAGGTGCGCGACAACTATGCGGTCGGCGACGACAAGCTCCTGATCGTCACCACCGACCGCCTGTCCGCCTTCGACGTCGTGATGAACGAGCCGATTCCGGGCAAGGGCAAGGTACTCAACCAGATGTCGGATTTCTGGTTCGACAAGCTCAGGGACATCGTGCCCAACCACCTGACCGGCGTCGCGCCCGAGTCCGTCGTGCGTCCCGAGGAGGCTGACCAGGTGCGTGGCAGGGCGGTCGTCGCCAAGCGGCTCAAGCCCATCCTGGTAGAGGCCGTGGTGCGCGGCTACATCATCGGTTCGGGCTGGAAGGATTACCAGGCCACCGGCTCGGTCTGCGGCATTGCGCTGCCGCCCGGCCTGCGTCAGGCCGACAAGCTGGCCGAGCCGCTGTTCACGCCG
Organism: Noviherbaspirillum aridicola; assembly: GCF_019656455.1. GTDB lineage: Bacteria > Pseudomonadota > Gammaproteobacteria > Burkholderiales > Burkholderiaceae_D > Noviherbaspirillum > Noviherbaspirillum aridicola. The sequence goes on along the minus strand of NZ_BPMK01000015.1, from coordinate 55,133 downwards.
GCCGCCAAGGCCGATCTCGGCGAACATGACGAGAACATCAGCTTCGCCGACATGGAAAACCGGATCGGCAAGGAACTGGCCGCGAAGATCCGCGACATCAGCATCCGCCTCTACACCACCGCGGCCGACTATGCGGCGACCCGCGGCATCATCATCGCCGACACCAAGTTCGAGTTCGGCCTCGACGACAACGGCGTGCTGCACCTGATGGATGAAGTGCTGACCGCCGATTCGTCCCGCTTCTGGCCGGCCGACTCCTACGCGCCGGGCATGTCGCCGCCGTCGTTCGACAAGCAGTTCGTGCGCGACTACCTCGAGACCCTGAAGGACTGGAACAAGACGCCGCCGGCGCCGCCGCTGCCGGCCGACGTCATCGAAAAGACCGGCGCCAAGTACCGCGAAGCGCTGGAACGCCTGACCGGCCAGACACTGAAGGACTGACATGAGCGAAGCCAAGGCAGCGTCGCCGCTGGTCGGCGTCATCATGGGGTCCTCGTCCGACTGGGACGTGATGCAGCATGCGGTGGCCATGCTCAAGGATTTCGGCGTGCCGTTCGAGGCGCGCGTGATTTCCGCGCACCGCATGCCGGACGAGATGTTCGCCTACGCGTCCAGCGCCCGCAGCCGCGGCCTGCGCGCGATCATCGCCGGCGCCGGCGGCGCGGCCCACCTGCCGGGCATGGTGGCGGCCAAGACCATCGTGCCGGTGCTCGGCGTGCCGGTGCCGTCCAAATATCTGCGCGGCGAAGACTCGCTGCTGTCCATCGTGCAGATGCCCAAGGGCGTGCCGGTGTCCACCTTCGCCATCGGCGAGGCGGGCGCCGCCAATGCCGCACTGACCGCGATCGCCATTCTCGCCACCACCGACGATGCGCTGGCTGCCCGCCTCGACGCCTTCCGCGCGAAGCAGACCCAGGCGGCGTTCGACATGAAGCTTCCCGTATGAGCGATACCAAGGACACGCTGCTGCCTTCCGCCTCCGCCTGGCTGGGCGTCATGGGCGGCGGCCAGCTCGGCCGCATGTTCGTGCATGCCGCGCAAAAGATGGGATTCAGGGTCGCGGTGCTGGAGCCCGCCGCCGATTGTCCCGCCGGCCACGCGGCCGACCTGCTGATCCAGGGCGCCTATGACGACGACGAAGCGCTGGCGCAGCTGGCGCAGCGCTGCGCCGCCGTCACCACCGAGTTCGAAAACGTGCCGGCGCCGAGCCTGGCCTTCCTCGCCGAGCGCTGTTTCGTCGCGCCCGCCGCCGCCTGCGTTTCGGTGGCCCAGGACCGGGTGGAGGAGAAGCGCTTCTTCACCGACTGCGCTTCCGAGTCCGGCGTGCTGCCCGCGCCCTACCGCGTGATCGCGACCGCCGCCGACCTCGACAGTGCGCCCGACGAACTTTTCCCCGGCATCCTGAAAACCGCCCGCCTCGGCTATGACGGCAAGGGCCAGGTCAGGGTGCGCGACCGCGAGCAGGCCAGGGAGGCGCTGGCGGGCATGAACGGGGTGGTCTGCGTGCTCGAGAAAATGCTGCCGCTGGCCTATGAAATCTCGGTGCTGACCGCGCGCGGCGCGGACGGCCGGGCGGTCGTCTATCCGATCGCCGAAAACGTGCATCGCGACGGCATCCTGTTCACCACCACCGTTCCCGGCCCCAACGTGGCGCCGGCCTCGGCGGAACGTGCCCAGCAGGCCGCGCTGACCATCGCCGCACGGATCGGCTATGTCGGCGTGCTCTGCATCGAGTTCTTCGTGCTGCAGGACGGCTCGGTCGTCGTCAACGAGATGGCGCCGCGTCCCCATAACAGCGGCCATTACACCATCGACGCCTGCGTCACCAGCCAGTTCGCGCAGCAGGCGCGCGCGATGGCGCGCCTGCCGCTGGGCGAGGTGCGTCAGCACTCGCCGGCGGTGATGCTCAACATCCTCGGCGATGTCTGGTTCGAGGCCGGCAGCGACACGCCGCGCGAGCCCGCCTGGGACAAGGTGCTGGCGCTGCCCGGCGCCAATCTCCACCTGTACGGCAAGGAAGAGCCGCGCCGCGCGCGCAAGATGGGTCATGTCACCTTCATCGCGCCCACGCTCGAACAGGCGCAGGCGAACATGAGGCAGGCCTGCGCGATACTCGGCATCGACCCCTGAGCATCATGGAAGCCAACGATCCGGTCGTCGCCGCCGCCCGCGCGCTCGAAGCGGGCGAACTCGTCGCCTTCCCGACCGAGACCGTCTACGGTCTCGGCGCCGATGCCGAGAATCCCGACGCCGTGGCCCGTATCTATGCCGCCAAGGGCAGGCCGCAGAATCATCCGGTCATCGTCCACCTCGCGCCCGGCGCCGATCCCGGCTACTGGGCGGACGACATTCCGCCGGAGGCACGCCAGTTGATGCATGCCTTCTGGCCCGGCCCGCTGACGCTCATCCTCAGGCGCGCGTCGCGCATTCCCGCCGCCGTGTCCGGCGGCCAGGACACCATCGGCCTGCGCTGTCCCGCTCACCCGGTCGCGCAGGCGCTGCTGCGCGCCTTCCGGCAGGGCAGCGGTGGCGTGGCGGCGCCGTCGGCCAACCGCTTCGGCCATGTCAGCCCGACCACCGCGCGCCATGTGCGGGATGAATTCGGCGACGGACCGGACGCGCCGGTGCGGCATGTGCTCGACGGCGGCCAGAGCGAGGTCGGCATCGAATCGACCATCCTCGACCTGTCCCGCATGGCCACCCACGGCCCGGTGCTGCTGCGCCCCGGCCGGATCACCGCGTCCGACATCGCGGCCGTGATCGGGCGGCAACCGGCGCTGCCCGATGCCGCCGCGCCGCGCGCCTCGGGCACGCTCGAATCCCACTATGCGCCGGCCGCGCCGGTGGCGCTGCTGCCGGCCGAGACGGTTGCCGAAGTCGTGCGCCGGCTCGCGGCCGCCGGCAAGCGGTCCGCACTGATCCGGCGTACGGTCGCGGCGGGACAGGCGCCGGCTGAATTCGCGATCGCCATGGACGCGCAGGGCTATGCGCATGACCTGTATGCCGCACTGCGCGCGATGGACGCTGTTCACGCCGACATCATCCTGGTGGAAGCGCCGCCCGCCGACGAAGCCTGGCAGGGCGTCAACGACAGGCTGCGGCGCGCCGCGCACGACTCCAACGGCGTGCTCGCCCGGCTGCTGCAGCGCCAGGAAGGCTAGCGGGAAAGTTCAGCGCGGCGTGGTGGCGGCGAACTTCCCGCCATGGAAGACCAGCGCCGACTTCGGCGTCACGCCGCAGCGTTCGACCTCGCCGACGAAGATCACATGATCGCCTTCCGGATACCGGCTGCGGTTATGACATTCGAACCAGGCCGACACCCCTTTCAGGATCGGCAGGCCAGTGTGCGACAGCTCGAAATCCACACCCTCGAACCGGTTCTCGATGCGTTTTGAAAACCGTTCCGCGAGCGCCGCCTGCTCGCCCGACAGCACGTTGATCACATAGTGGGAGTTGCCGCTGAAGACCGGCATGCTGCTCGCGGTCTGCGACAGGCTCCACAGCACCAGCGGCGGATCGAGCGAGACCGAATTGAATGAACTGGCGGTGAGGCCGAGAAAGCTGCCGTCGGCCAGCCGCGTCGTGATGATGGTGACGCCGGTGGCGAACTGGGACAAGGCCTGGCGGAAATGGCGCGAATCGAACTCGGGCGGATCGGCGCCGCGTAACTGTGTGGACATCTGCAACCCGTAAAATTTTGCTCATTATGCCGAAAAAGCGCGCGGGCCGGCGGCGGCGCACCCGAAGTGCGACGCCGCTTAAGCGGTCGGGCATGCCGGCTTGTCGAGACGCAAGCCGCACCGATAGGCAGGCGCGGGCACTTTGCGCTACAGTCATGACAGGCAGCGAACGGAGTTGAACATGGCAATCGAAACAGCGACCCTCGGCGGTGGATGCTTCTGGTGTACCGAAGCCGTCTTTCAGGAATTGCGGGGCGTGACCAGGGTGGAGTCCGGCTATACCGGCGGCAGCGTACCGAACCCGACCTATGAGCAGGTGTGCGAAGGCACCACCGGGCATGCCGAAGTCGTGCGGCTGGAGTTCGACAACGAGGTGGTCAGCTACCGCGAAATCCTCGAGATCTTTTTCACGATCCACGATCCCACCACGCTCAACCGCCAGGGCAACGACGTCGGCACGCAATACCGGTCGGTGATCTATTACCACTCGCCCGAGCAGCACGAGACCGCGAAGCAGGTCATTGCGTGCATGGCGAGCGTCTGGGATGCGCCCATCGTCACCGAACTCAGCCCGGCTCAGGCGTACTACAAGGCCGAGGACTATCACCAGAACTACTTCCGCCAGCATCCGCTGCAGGGCTATTGCGCGTTCGTGGTGGCGCCCAAGGTCGCCAAGTTCCGCAAGACCTACGCCGACAGGCTGAACGCCGCCGGCGCCTGACTCAGTTGGGCGCGTAGATGTAGCGGCGCGACCAGGGCAGGGTGGCGGCATCGGCCCCCGCCCGCCGGCACACCACCTGGTAGATCGACACCCAGTCGTTGGCGAACGCATAGGCGCAGCCCGCCAGGTAGACACGCCAGATGCGGAAGCGCTTCGGATCCACCAGTGTCTTGATATGGTCGGCGCGGGCTTCGAAATTATCGGCCCATGCGGCGCAGGTGCGCGCATAGTGCCGCCTCAGGCTTTCCACGTCCCAGGCTTCGAGACCGCCTTCCTGCATGGCCTTGAGCACGGTGCCGATGTGTTCGAGTTCGCCGTGCGGGAAAACATACTGCCCGATGAAGTCGCCGCCGCCGTAGGGCGTCTGGCCATCGTTGGCGTCGGTGCTGGTGATGCCGTGGTTCATCGCCACCCCGTCGTCGGCCAGCAGCGCGCGCATCCTGGCGAAATACTCCACCAGGTGGCGCGCGCCGACATGCTCGAACATGCCCACGCTGGTGATGCGGTCGAACCGCCCCCTGACGTCGCGGTAGTCCTGCAGCCGGATGTCGACCCGGTCCGCCAGGCCGGCCTTCTCCACCCGCTCGCGCGCCAGCGCGTACTGGTTCTCCGACAGCGTCACGCCGACGCAGCGCGCCCCGTACTTCTGCGCCGCCCGCAAGACGAGCGCGCCCCAGCCGCAGCCGATGTCGAGCAGGGTCTGGCCCGGCTGCAGGCGGATCTTGGTGAGGATGTGATCGATCTTCTTGAGCTGGGCGGTGCCGAGGTCTTCGTCGCCGTTCTCGAAATAGGCGCAGGAGTAGACCATGTTCTCGTCCAGCCAGGCCTGGTAGAAGGCATTGGACACGTCGTAGTGATAGCGGATCGCTTCCTCGTCGCGCTTGCGGGTGTGCGTGACGTTGCGCACGATGCGTCCGAACCTGCCCTCGGGCCGGAGCGAGCGCTGCGCGAGAGCGCTGCCCACCGAGATCACTTCCCTGACCCGCCCCTCGACCTCGATCTTGCCCTCGACATAGGCCTTGCCGAGGTTGGAGAGCGAAGGGGTCAGCAGGTAGGGCAGCGCCGAGCGATCCGGTACCTTGATCGTGACTTCCGGCGTCGATTTCTGGCTGAAGTCAAAGCGCTGCCCGTCCCACAATTCCAGGCGCAAGGGCAGCGCGGAGTGCGCACGCACGGAGTCGACCCAGCTTCCAAGCTTCTTTTCCCAAAACACGATAGTCCCTCCGGAAAGACGGATTGATCGGGTAATGCGATTTCAGCGTGTTGCAGAAAGAACGTCTTACGGTTGCAGTCTTTGGCGCCGCCAGCCGCCGTCGGGATGCCGGCTGTAGGCAATGCGATCATGGAAGCGCGACGGGCGCCCCTGCCAGAATTCGATGTAGTCGGGTACCAGCCGGTAACCGCCCCAGTGCGCCGGCCGGGGCGGCTGCTCGCCGAACTGCGCGGCGACCCTGGCAAAACGGGCTTCGAGCTCGCCGCGGCTTCCGGCCGGTCGGCTCTGGTCGGAGGCCAGGGCGCCCAGCCGGCTGTTGAGCGGACGGCTGTTGAAATACGCGTCGTTCTCCGCGGCCGTGATCTGCTCCACCCGGCCCTCGATGCGCACCTGGCGCTCGAGCTCGCTCCAGAAGAACAGCAGGGCGGCATGTGGATTGGCCTGCAGTTCCTGCCCCTTGCGGCTTTCGTAATTGGTGAAGAAGGTGAACCCGCGCTGGTCGAATTCCTTGATCAGGAGGATGCGCGAGGATGGGCGGCCTTCGGCATTGACGGTCGCCACCGTCATGGCGTTCGGTTCGGGCACCTGGGCGGCCACGGCCTCGGCGAACCACTTGGAAAACTGTTCGACCGGATCCGCGGCCACGTCCTCCTCGGAAAGGCTGGCCCGGCTGTATTCCTTGCGTATATCCGCGATCGACATGTTCTTCCCTGTATTTCCTGCCGTCCCCGGCATTGCTGTTGTTCGTCGCCCCGCCGTCGCTCGGCGGGCGTGCCTTGAAGTATAGAACATACGCCCGCGCCCGCAGCGATTTCCTTGTTCTGAATCAACCGGGCACAGGATCGCCGGCGCCCTTGCCGGACATGCATTTGACGCATCGGCAAGCTGTCGTCCTCTTGCCGCAAAAAAGCGCCGCACGGAAAACTTTGCGCTTGCTCTCCGTTAAAATGCCGGGATGAACGCCATCCTGGAATTTCCGCTTCAGCCCGCTCTCGAGCACGACATCGATTTCGAACGCCGCTTCGGCGGCATCGCGCGCCTGTACGGGGCCGAGGGCCTGGCGCGCCTCCGCGCCGCCCGCGTGTGCGTGGTGGGCGTCGGCGGCGTCGGCTCCTGGATCGTGGAGGCGCTCGCGCGCAGCGCGGTCGGCGCGATCACGATGATCGACCTCGACAATGTCGCCGAGTCCAACGTCAACCGCCAGATCCACGCCCTCACCGACACGCTCGGCAAGGCGAAGGTCAGCGCCATGGCCGAACGCATCGCGCAGATCAATCCCTACTGCCGCGTGACCGAGGTCGAGGATTTCATCACGCCCGACAACCTGGGCGAGATGATCGGCGCCGGCAAGTATGACTACGTCATCGACGCCATCGACAGCGTGCAGGCCAAGGCCGCCCTGATCGCCTATTGCCGCGACAAGTCCATCAGGCTGATCACCATCGGCGGCGCCGGCGGCCAGACCGATCCCACCCGCATCGAAATCCGCGACCTCGCCCGTACCGAGCAGGAACCGCTGCTGGCCAAGGTGCGCAAGGTCCTGCGCCGGCAGTACGGCTTCCCCCGCGGCGAGAAAAGCAAGTTCGGCATCGATGCCGTGTTCTCCACCGAGCCGCTGCGCTTTCCCGAAACCGGGGACAGCTGCGCGGTCGACGCCGGCGTCACCGGCCTCAACTGCGCCGGCTTCGGCTCGGCCATGGTGGTCACCGCCAGTTTCGGCCTGGCGGCCGCCGCCCAGGTGCTGCGCAAGCTCGCCGACGGGCCGTCCGCCTAGCCCGCGTCCGGCATCCGCAGCGCTTCGTCCAGCGAGCGCTGGGCCAGGACCTCGTAGACGGAGCCGGCCGGGGTGGGCCGCGAACGCACCAGCGTCACCAGAGAGGCCCGCCAGACGATCGGCGAGAACGTCATGTCCACCGGCATCGATGCATCCCTTGCCAGGGTCACGTGGGGTTTGAACTGCTGCCGTTCGCGTTCGATGCCGTGATGGGCGAGGGCCTGCCCGAGTTCTTCATGCAGGGCCAGCAAGTCCGGCGGAGACGCATGCGCGCCCACCCATGCGATCCGGTTGCGCGCGAAATACCCCACCTTGTCGAGCCTGAGCTCGATCGCCGGCGACTGCAGCCGCGCTAGAATGTCCTTGCAGGCTTCCGCCACGCCCTGCGGTTGCGGGCCGAGAAAGGCGAGCGTCAGATGCAGGTTCTCGTAGGGCACCTTTCTTCCAGCCAGCGGCAGTTGCAGTTGCGTCAGCGCATTGCGCGTCGTGTCGTCCGGCCAGAGCGCGAGGAACAGCCGCATGTTTTCGGAGGATGTGGTGCTCATGAGTCTTCCATTGCAAAGGGTGCAAAGAGTGGGCTTCAGTGGCAGGGCGCGGCGCCGCGGTCGCGCTCGCCGTCCGCGTCGACCGGCAGGAATTCCCATTCATACCCGCCGTCCTTGAGTACCAGTTTGAGCACACCCAGCGAGAGATTGTTGCGGTATTCGCTGTTCGGTTTCGGAAAGCGGACCGGCGTCAGCGTGGCGCCGCCGGTGCCGACCACGAACTGCCGCATGCCGCGCGCGTCGTCGCGCCTGCCCGCACTGTCCTGCGGCGCGAAGCGCTCATAGTCATGATCGTGCGCGGACAGTACCAGTTCCGCGCCGGCCTCGTGCAGGATGCGCCAGGCTTCCTGCATGCGCTTGTCGCTGCCGTGGCCGCCGGAGCTGTACACCGGGTGATGCCAGAAGGCGAGCGTGCAGCGGGCTGGATTGGCTTCCAGCTCCGCCTTCAGCCATGCCAGCTGCTTCGCATGGTCTTCCGGCTTGAGATAGCTGTTCATCGCGATCAGCAGCCAGTTGCCCGCGCGCAGGCTGTAATAGCCGCGCTGCGGCGGGCCGGCGCGTTCCCCGAAATAGCTGTAGTAGCCGGCGGCGTGCGGACTGTAGTATTCGTGGTTGCCCGGCACCGGCCAGGTGCGGGACTTGAAGCGGCCCCACGTCGGCTCATAGCAGTCCCGGAATTCCGCCGGCAAGCCCACCGGGTAGGTATGGTCGCCCAAGCCGAGCACCAGCGCGTTCGGGTCGGCCTCCAGCAGCGGCGCCATCAGCGCCGCGGTCTTCGCCGCGCCGCTTGCCGCCGGGGTTGCCTTTCTGCAGTCGGCAATGTCGCCCGCCGCGAAGACGCTCACGCCCGTCCCCTTGAGAAACACGTCCTGCGCCGGCGCTTCCTGCTGCCTGCTTTCCGACACGCAGCCGGCCAGGGACAGGACAAGTATCGAAACGCGAAGAATGGCCATGCGGGCACCGTTGAGAGCGAAAAGCCGCATTGTAGGCGATGGACCGGCCGGAGAACCAAGGCCGGGACGCCGTCTCTAATTTTGACGACGACTCAGACGGGGGTGAATGTCATGGCCAGCAAGGAGGAATGCGACCGCTACGCCGCGCAGCTTGCGCAGCGTTTCGAGGAATACACGAAATGGGCCATCGCAAACTGGCCGAACAAGGATTTTCCGTTGCTGGCTTCGGATTTCGACCGCTCGCGGGAGGAGCTGTCCGACATACTCGGACCAAAGCTGGCCGCAGGGGAAACCCGGCGGCCCGACCAGGACGGCGATGCCGGCGGCGGGCAGTACCGTGACGTCGCGCCCATGCCCTGGCCCTGAATGAGGTCCGGCTAATCCTTCTTCTGCGCCTTGCCCTGCAGGCGCAGCAGCAGCAGGTCGTAGGCGACGCTGGCCTGGTACTCCGCGCGTGCCTTCTGGTACGACAGCGCCGCCAGTTCAATCAGCGAAGTCAGCTCTTCATCGGTCAGCCTGTCGCCGACCGCCGCAAGGCGCCGCGCGAGTTCGCGCGTAACGCTGGACCAGGAGGTGTCGAGATTGACCTCGCTCATCCTGATCATTTTCATGATCCCGCTCTCTGTCACGGCTTGTCCTTTTTGAAAGATGGTTACACCGTATTTGGCCGCAAGCAGCGGGAGTCGCCGTTGAGTCGGCGCAAAGGCGCGCGCGTCCCGTATTGCGCCGGCCCGCCGCCGCAGCGCGGGGAGGTCGTGCGAAGCGAAATTCGGGCAGGGAGCAATGAAACAGGGCAATGCAGAGGGCATCCGTTTCGCCCGGTTCGCGGTAATGCCGGGCAACGAAGGCAGTGGCGGCGTTCCCGTGCGACAGGTGCAGGTCAATCGTCTGCGGCGGACATGGGCTTGCGGCCAGGACCGGCGCAAAGTTTCTCCAGCTCTTCCTCGGCGCGGCGGCGCGCGGCGACCTCCGATTGCAGTTGCTCGATGAGTCTGTTCAGTTCGTCGGTGCGCTCCCGCACGCGCGATTCAAGCTCGTCATAGGCCCGGCGCAATGCCGACGCCGCGCGCTTGCGTTCGCTCAGATCCAGCACGAACGCCACGCCCTGCCTCGGCGAATCCGCGAACGCGGCACCGCCGACGAGGACCGGCACCCGGCTGCCGTCCCGGCGCAGCAACTCCTTTTCGTAGGGCGCGAATACGCCGGTTTCCTGCACCTCGGTCATGGCCGCGTCGTCGGTACTCCGGTATTCCGGCGGCGTGATGTCGGTCCATCGCATCGCGCACAACTGCTGCCTCGAATATCCGAGCAACTGCGCAAGCGCACCGTTGGCCTCGGTAATGCCCGTGGCGACGTCCCAGAAGCAGACGCCGATGATGTTGGCGTCCGCCAGGCGGCGCGTCTTCGCTCTCTCGGCCAGCAGGTCGTCATAAAGCCGGGCATTCTCCAGAGAGATCGCGGCCTGTGATGCCAGCAGTTTGAGTACCGTGACGGATTCCGGAATGAATGCATGGGACACGTCTTCATTCTCCAGATACAGCAATCCGATCAGGAGGTTCCGCCTCAGGATGGGAAGGCAGAGCGCGGACTTGGGACGGCGCGTGGAAAAGTAGGGATCGGATGAAAACGGAGACGGGACGCCGGTATCGGTCAGCAGGAGCGGTTCGTGGCTGTGCATCACATAATTGAGCACGCCGACGGGCAAGAGTGCGGTGGCGTCGCGCATGTCGTCGTACACATGCACCCGCACCGTGGCGAGGTCGACATTCGCTTCGGCGGCGAGATGCAGCGTCTGTTTCTTCGACAGGAGCAGATACCCCTTCTGCGCTCCCGCATGCTCCATCATGATGCGCAGGAGTGTATCGACCAGTTCATGGAGTACGATCTCGCCCGAGATCGCCTGCGCCGCCTTGGCGACCGTCATGGCGTCGAACTGGACGGCCGTTCCCTCGAGGGGAGTCGCTTCGGACTGGTCGGGGATGATGCGAAGCGGCGCATAGCGTGCCTCCAGTTGCCTGACCTTGCCATCGGCTCTCCAGCATGCGAAGCGATGATGCGCCTCCCTCCAGTGCGCTCTTGCCGCCGTGGTGCAGCCGCGGTCGAGGTAGAAGGCAGCCGCAAGTTCATGCGCGATGGCCTCGTTGTGGATCAGGCGGTTCGTGCGGGCGGACTCGATCGCCTGCTCGTACAGTCGCACCGCATCGAATTCCCGGCCTTCGATGCGCGCCGCTTCCGCCGCCACCAGCGCCCTGCGGTTCTCGAAATTGTCGGCGCAGCATTGCGACCAGGTCTCGAGCTGTTTCAGGTGACGGTGGATTGCATCGAGATGCTGCTGCCGCTGTTCGCTGCCGGCGCCGTTCCAGGCGCCCGCGTGGGAGAGCGCCGAATAATAGTGAAACTCCGCGCTTTCGAGGAAACTTTGCGAACACCAGAGAAGCGCGCCCGCGATGCCCGCGGCATGCAGGGCGGCCGCGTAGTCATGCTCCAGGAAGCAGGCCTGCAGCTTGCGCACCCAGTACCAGCAGGCGGGCATCACAAGCTGCTCATTGCCTTCCAACAGCTGCTCGAAATCCTGTGCGTCGAATGGCTCGTCGGTGACTGCGCTGAAGTCGGGCGCAAGGCCGCGCAGCCTGCGGATCATGGCGAGCTGGCCCTGAAGAATGAGCACGTTGTAGTCGAAGCGCACCGACCTGGCGAAGGCCACGCCGCGCTCGGCCTCGTGCTGGACCTTGTCGAGTGGCTCTCCTGTGGCCAGTTGCAGGGTCACGAGATTGCTGTCGCAGAAAGAATAAAAGCGGAAGTCGCCCGATTCCCGCCCGGCGTCGGCGGCGAGCCGAATCCATTCGAAGCCGTCGTGCATGTCGCGGCCCCACGGGATGATGAGCGTTGCGTAGCACAGAAAAACGCGCGCCTTGAAGAGCACCAGCCCGCGCCGTTCCACGAGGTCGACGCTGAGTTCGCCGAACTCGTAACCGGCCCGGTAGTCGCCGAAGCGCGGTCCCATGAACGTCGTCATCAGCACATATGCGAAACAGGAACCGTCGCAGTTTCCGTGCCTGATGCTGAGGTTGACCATGCGAAGGGACGTCGCGGCGGCCAGGTTCGGCGTCGACATCGTCATCGGCAGCAGCTCGGTCAGGACTTCCATCGTCGCCTGCTGGTCCGGATCGGCGAGCAGCGGCAGATGAACCAGGTCGCTGATGCGCCGGTTGCGCATCTGCTCGCGCAGCAACGCATACTCGCTGGCGACCTCCGCATCGGAGGGGCGCGCCGACCACTCGATGCCGAGCTGCCCGAGATAGGTCAGGCATGCCTGGACCGCGCTGTCGAGGCGGCCGTGCGCGGTATGGAAGGCGACCCAGAGGCGTGTGACGGCGGCGCGGTCGGACAGGCGCGCCGCCTTCTCCGACAGCACGGCGAGCTGCGATTGCAGCGTGTCTGTCTTGCCGGTTATCAGCGCGCACTCCGCCCGGTTGAGCGCCAGCTCGAAGGCCAGCGAATAGTGCCGCGCCCACGACCCGGCCGGCAGGATCGCCGCGCCATGTTCGAAGTAGGCCAGCGCCGCTTCATATGCGGTGGAGCGCCTGGCACGCTTGCCGGCCTCGAGATTCAGGAGGGCGACACGCTTGCGCTCCTCACGCGACTCGACGAGCATCAATGCGCGGTTGAACTGGTTCACCAGGTCGAAAACCTGATCCTTCTGCTCTGCGCCGGGCAGACCGTTGAATAGCCGCCGGGCGATGCCGAGGTGAATGCGTGCGTGCTCCTCGTCGGGCACGAGGCTGGCCGCTGCTTCCTGAAATCTGTCGTGATGAAACGTGTAAGTGCTCCCGCTTGCGGATACCAGGCCGAGGCGGATCGCTTCTTCCAAAGCGGCCTGCGTGTCCTCCTCGGACTGGTCGCAGGCCAGCGCCAGCTTCCGAAGGCTGGCCTGGCTACCCAGCAGGGCGAGACGATTCAGGGCTGTCCGCGTGGGCGCGGCGAGGCAGCCCAACCTGAGGGCCAGGAGTTCGACCACGTTGTCGGTAAAACCCCTGGCGCGGATTCCCCCGATATCCCAGTCCCATGTCGCGGTGCCCGGCTCGAAGCTGAGCAGACCCTCGTCGTCCAGCGCGCGGATGAACTGGATGGCGAAGAACGGGTTGCCGGCGGTCTTTTCATGCACCAGGGCGGCGAGGGGGCGGATGAGTTCGGCATCGTCGCAGCGCAAGCCGTCGGCGATGAGATCGCCCATGTCCTTCGATGTAAGCGGCGCAAGCTCGATGTTGAGAAACCTTGTTTCCGCGCGCCGGATGGCCTCCAGCGTGACCGTGAGCGCATGCAGCGGCCCCACTTCATTGCTGCGGTAGGTGCCGGCGAGAAGAAGGTAGTCGACTTCCGGCTCGACCAGGAGCGATTCGAGAAGGCTGAGCGTGATGGCGTCCGCCCACTGCAGATCGTCCAGGCACAGGACCAGCGGATGGCTCTTGCCTGCGAAAGCACCGATGAAGTGCCGGAACACATGGAGGAGCCGGTGATGTGCCTCCGTCGGGGGCAGCGCGGGAGGGGGGTGCTGCGGTCCGATCACGTGTTCGAGCTGGGGAATGATGTCGATGATGAGCTGGCCGTTCCCGCCGACGGCGTGCAGGATGCTCTCGCTCCAGGCGGCGACCCTCGCCTGGCTCTCCGCGAGGATTTTCTGTACCAGCTCCCGGAAGGCGCTCGCCAGGGGCGCGAAGGGGACGTGCTGCTGATGAGTCTCGCATTTCCCGAAGAGATAAATGCCGCCGTCCTGCAGGACGGATTCGCGCAGCTGCATCATGAGCGTCGATTTCCCCGCGCCGGAATAGCCGGACACGAGCAGCAGCGAGGTATTCCCTTTCTGCTTCATGCTGCCGTACGCATCCTTGAGCAGTGCCGTTTCGCGCTCGCGCCCGTACAGCCCCGCGGGGAACTGGAAGCGCCGCGAGGCATCGCCGGAACCGAGGGCGAAGAGAGGAATCCGCGCCCACGTCTGCCATTGCTTCTCGCACCGTGCGAGATCGGCCAGGAGTGCCTTCGCGCTCTGATACCGGTCTTCCGGCATCTTCTCCAGCAGCTTCATGACAATGCCCGAAAGCGCCGGCGGAATGTCGGGGCACAAGGCATGCGGAGGGATCGGAACGCGCGCCACGTGGCAGTGCGACCATTCAAGCGGATCGGCGGCCCGGAAGGGCAGCTGGCCGGTCAACATCCGGTACATCATCACGCCAAGCGAATAGAAATCCGTCCGGTGGTCGACCGCGCGATGCATCCTGCCGGTCTGCTCGGGCGATGCATACGCCCAGTCGCACGGCGGCGCGTTCTTGTCGGCGTGCGTGCCCGGTTCGTCGGACACGGCGAGGCTGACGTCCAGCAGGACCAGAGTTCCGTTCTCCCTGACGAGCAGATTGGCGGGGCGGAAGTCGCGATGAACGACGTGTGCGGCGTGAAGGCCGCCGAGAACGGCGGCCAGCTGGCACGCCATATTCAATGCCAGCGATGTCTGCAGGCGTTCCTGGCCAAGTACCGACTCGAGCGGTGTGCCCTCCAGGGGATCGAGCACCATCAGGATGCGGTCCGCCTGCTTTGCCATCGTGCGCGGCTTGGCCACGCCGGGAAGGTCCAGCTTCTTCAGGGTTTCAAATTCCCGCAGCGGATGCGGGGCAAGCGTGCTGTCGCCGTACAGCTTGACCAGGACCTCCGCGTGGTCCGCAAGGGAGTTCGCGCGATAGAGCTGCGACCCTGTGGTGACGCAGACGCGATCCAGCAAATGAAAAGGCTCATTCATGGTTGCCGTCCAATCAATGAGACACTTGCACGTGGGTGACTGCTTACACGCGAAGCAGCGCTGGCGAAGCTATCGGTAGCCCAGATACGACCTGCTTGTAGTTTCGCTGAGATTACTTCAAGCAATGCGCTTTGGCAAACCCACCGGCCCGCAGTTTCTGTTTACGGTGCGGTGCGAAGTACTTACTCTCGCACACGCCGTCCGGCGCGCCGGGCGCGTGCATGACTGGCTACGCTTTCCAAAGCATGAGGTGCCGTTCGCTTTCGGCATCAGCGCGCGCATAAGGAAATGCGGAATCATTCGTTCTCCGCGCCATATCGATTCATTAAGCTCATCGTCATGACAACAACGCATAAGCATCATGACGACCCTGGCCGTTCCCCTGCCTTCAGCTGAAGCGATTCCGGCGCCTGGACAAGCCCTGGAGATCCGTCCGCTCGACGCGCCGCTCGGTGCCGAAGTGATCGGCCTCGATCTCGCGGCGCCGCTCTCCGCCCGGGATTTCGCCCGCATCCACCGGGCGCATCTCGACCATCATGTGCTGGTGTTCCGCGACCAGCGCATCACCCCCCAGCAGCAGATCGATTTCAGCCGCCGCTTCGGTCCGCTGCAGATCCATGTGCTGCACCAGTTTCAGCTTCCCGGCCACCCGGAGATTCTGATCGTCTCCAACATCCGGGAGAACGGCCAGCCGATCGGCCTCGGCGACGCCGGCGTGTACTGGCATTCCGATCTGTCCTACGTCGACAAGCCGAGCCTGGGCTCCATGCTGCATGCGCAGGAACTGCCGGCGACCGGCGGCGACACGCTGTTTGCAAACATGCACCTGGCCTGGGACACGCTGCCCGATCACCTGAAGAAACAGGTCGGGTCGCTCAGGGCGGAACACAGCTATCTGTGCAAGTACGAAGCCCTGCGCGAACGCAGCCCGTGGCGACCCAAGCTCAGCCAGGAGCAGGTGGACAAGGTCAGGCCGGTGGTGCATCCGGTGGTGCGCATCCATCCAGAGACCGGACGCCCCGCCCTGTTCGTGAGCGAGCATTTCACCACCCGCATCGTCGGCCTGCCGGAGGATGAAAGCCGCGACCTGCTGCAGCAGCTGTTCGAGCACAGCACGCGTCCGGAGCATGTCTATCGCCATGTCTGGCAACCGCATGACATGGTGTTCTGGGACAACCGCTCGCTGATGCACCTGGCCACCGGGTGCCCGGACGATCAGTGCCGCAAGCTCTACCGCACCACCATCGAGGGCGACACGCCTTACTGATTCAAGACAAGGGAGATTACATGCACAACCGTTTACAGGGGGCGGCGCGCCGCCTGCTTGCGCTCGCGCTCGGCCTGAGCCTGCTGGCCGGCGCCGCCACCGCACATGCGGAGGGCAGGCTGCGCATCGCCGAGCAGTTCGGCGTCGTCTATCTGCTGCTCAACGTCGCACAGGACCAGAAGCTGATCGAAAAGCACGGCAAGAAGCGCGGCGTCGATATCCAGGTCGAGTGGACCAAGCTGTCCGGCGGTGCCTCGGTCAACGATGCGCTGCTGTCCGGCTCCATCGACATCGCCGGCGCCGGCGTCGGTCCGCTGCTGACCATCTGGGACCGCACGGTCGGCAAGCAAAACGTCAGGGGTGTCGCTTCGCTCGGCAACTTCCCTTACTACCTCGTCACCAACAATCCCTCGGTCAACACCATTGCCGACTTCACCGACAAGGACCGGATCGCGCTGCCCGCCGTCACCGTCTCGGTGCAGGCTCGCATCCTGCAGATGGCCGCGGCCAGACAGTGGGGCGACAGGGAATTCGCGCGTCTGGACAAGCTGACGCAGGCGCTTCCGCATCCGGATGCCGCGGCCGCGATCATCGCCGGCAAGACCGAGATCAGCGCGCACTTCGGCAACCCGCCTTTCCAGGACCAGGAACTGGCGCAGAATCGGCGGGCGAAGATCGTGCTGAATTCCTACGACGTGCTGGGCGGACCGAGTTCGGCGACCGTGCTCTACGCGACCGAGAAATTCCGCAGCGAGAATCCGAAGACCTACGCCGCCTTTGTCGATGCGCTCGCCGAGGCCGCGCAATTCATCGGCGCCAATCCCGAGGCGGCGGCCGACATTTATCTGCGGGTGAACAAGAGCAATATCGACCGCGCGCTGCTGCTCAAGATACTCAGGGATCCGCAGGTGCAGTTCAAGATCGCGCCGCAGAACACCTTCACGCTCGCCCAGTTCCTGCACCGCATCGGCGCCATCAAGAATCAGCCGAAGAGCTGGCGCGACTATTTCTTCGACGACGCCGCCACGGCCAACGGAAGCTGAACATGAACGTCCATCCCTTTCCGCTGCCGACGGGCACGGCCGACCGGCCGCTGCTGCAGGTGCGCGATCTGACCCTGGAATATCGCGCCTCGCGGCGCCTGGTGCGCGCCACGCATGAAGTCAGCTTCGATGTGCACCGGGCCGACCGCTTCGTGCTGCTGGGGCCGTCCGGCTGTGGCAAGTCGACGCTGCTCAAGGCGGTAGGCGGCTTCGTGAAGCCGGCGGCGGGAAGCATCAGCCTCAACGGGCAGGCCGTGCGCGGGCCGGGGCCGGACCGCGTCGTCGTGTTCCAGGAATTCGACCAGCTGCCGCCCTGGAAAACCGTGCGCGAAAACGTCATGTTTCCGCTGCTGGCCAGCCGCAGGGCGAGCCGGCGCGAGGCGGAGGAGCGTGCCCGCTACTGGCTCGACAAGGTCGGCCTCGACCGTTTTGCCGGCGCCTATCCGCACACGCTCTCCGGCGGCATGAAGCAGCGCGTGGCAATCGCCCGCGCGCTCGCGATGCAGCCCGACATCCTGCTGATGGACGAGCCCTTCGCGGCGCTCGACGCGCTCACCCGGCGCAAGATGCAGGAAGAATTGCAGGCCTTGTGGGAAGAGGTGCGTTTCACGCTGCTGTTCGTCACGCATTCGATCGAGGAGGCGCTGGTGGTGGGCAACCGCATCCTGCTGCTGTCGCCCCATCCCGGCCGCGTGCGCGCCGAACTCAACAGCCACCAGTTCGGACTGCACAGCGCGGGCAGCGATGAATTCCAGGCGAGCACCGCACGCATTCACCGGCTGCTGTTCGAGCAGCCCCCTGCGCAGGCAACGGAAGAGCTGTTGCCCCAGGCAATGAGGAGGGAGGGATGAGCGCGCTCCATCCACCGCTGCGGCCGGAGTTCGAAAGGCCGCCGGTCGAGGTCGACTTTGCGGCACAGGCCTCCGCTCCCGCCCGGGCCAGGCTGGCGGATGCCGCCTGGCTGCGCAAGCTGCTGCTGCTCGCCGTGTTCGCCCTGCTGTGGGAAGTGCTTGCACGGTGGCAGGACAATGAGCTGCTGCTGCCGCGTTTCAGCCAGTCCGCGCTCGCACTGATCGAGGGCCTCGGCAGCGGCGAGCTGCTCTCCAATATCGCGGTGTCGCTCGGCGTGCTGTTGCAGGGCTATGCCGCGGGTGTCGTTGCCGCCTTCGTGCTGACTTCGCTTGCCGTGGCCACCCGCACCGGCCGCGATCTGCTCGAAGTGCTGACGTCGATGTTCAATCCCTTGCCGGCGATCGCGCTGCTGCCGCTGGCGCTGCTGTGGTTCGGCCTCGGCAAGGGCAGCCTGGTATTCGTCCTGCTGCATTCCGTCCTGTGGCCGCTCGCGCTCAATACCTATGCAGGCTTTCAGGCGGTGCCGGAAACCCTGCGCATGGCCGGGCGCAACTACGGCCTCACCGGGCTGCGCTTCGTGCTGCAGATTCTGGTGCCGGCGGCCTTGCCATCCATCGTATCCGGACTAAAAATAGGATGGGCCTTCGCATGGCGCACCCTGATCGCGGCCGAGCTGGTGTTCGGCGCCACGTCGGGCAAGGGCGGACTGGGCTGGTATATCTTCCAGAACCGCAACGAGCTGTACACGGACAAGGTGTTCGCCGGGCTGGCAGCCGTCATCCTGATCGGCCTGCTGGTCGAAGGACTCGTCTTCAGAACGCTCGAGCGGCTGACCGTCGCGCGCTGGGGCATGCAGCGGCAGGTCTGAGCGCAGGGAGGTGTGACATGGACCTGATCGACATCATCACAACCATCGGCGCGGGTCTGGTCGTGGTCCTCGCCCTGCTGCGCCCCTTGCCGCATCCGGACGACGACCGTCGCTGACACTCGTCCCGATGCTTATCCGCCGAAGCAATAAGCAATGGCGAATTGCGGGTGCCATGCAGGGGGCCGTCCAGGCAGGATGCGAAAGAGGGTAATGGCCGCCGTTTCCATCGGCCGCGATAACGCCTGGCCAGTTGGCGATATGCCAAAATATTCGTTTCGCAGCTCGCGGCGGGCTCTCTATGCTCGACGCGTTAAACGGGAGGAAGCATGAAGCTTGAGACGATAGCAGTACACGGGGGCTACAAGCCCGACCCAACGACGCGCGCGGTCGCGGTGCCGATCTATCAGACGGTGTCCTATGCTTTCGACAATACCCAGCATGGCGCCGACCTGTTCGACCTGAAGGTGCCCGGCAACATTTACACGCGCATCATGAACCCGACGCAGGACGTGCTCGAGCAGCGCATCGCCGCGCTCGAGGGCGGCGTGGGCGCGCTTGCGCTGGCCTCCGGCCAGACCGCGATCACCTATGCGATCCTGACCATCGCCGAGGCCGGCGACAATATCGTCTCCGCCGCCACCCTCTACGGCGGCACCTACAATCTCTTCGCCCATACCCTGCCGCAGTTCGGCATCACGACCCGCTTCGCCGACTATCGCGAGCCCGCATCCTTCGAGCGGCTGATCGACGAGCGCACCAAGGCCGTGTACGTGGAATCCATCGGCAACCCGCTCGGCAACATCACCGACATCCAGGCCATCGCCGACATCGCGCACCGCCACGGTGTGCCCCTGATCGTCGACAACACGGTCGCCACGCCCTATCTGCTGCGCCCCTTCGAGCACGGCGCCGACATCGTCGTCCACTCGCTCACCAAATACCTGGGCGGCCATGGCAACTCCATCGGCGGCGCCATCGTCGACTCCGGCAAATTCCCCTGGGCCGATCACAAGCAGCGCTTCCCGCGCCTCAACGAGCCCGACGTCTCGTACCACGGCGTGGTCTACACCGAAGCGCTCGGCGCGGCCGCCTACATCGGACGCGCCCGGGTCGTCCCCTTGCGCAATACCGGCGGCGCCATCTCGCCGTTCAACGCCTTCCTGATCCTGCAGGGCGTGGAAACGCTGGCGCTGCGCATGGAACGCATCACCGAGAATGCGTTGCGCGTTGCCCGCTTCCTGGAGGGACATGAAAAGGTGAAGTGGGTCAACTATGCAGGCCTGCCCGAGCACCGCGACCATGCGCTCGCACAAAAATATCTCGGCGGCCGCCCTTCAGGCGTGCTGACCTTCGGCGTCACCGGGGGCCGCGAGGGCGGGGCGCGTCTCCAGGACGCACTCCAGCTTTTCACGCGACTGGTCAACATCGGCGACGCAAAATCCCTCGCCTGCCATCCGGCATCGACCACCCATCGTCAGCTCAATCCCGAAGAACTGGCGAAGGCAGGCGTCACCGAAGACACCGTGCGGCTGTCCATCGGCATCGAACACATCGACGATCTGCTGGAAGACCTCGAGCAGGCACTGCGCCAGGTCTGAAGTGGAAATGAACAGGCCTCCGCTTCCGGAGGCCTGATGTCAGACAGGTAAGCCTCCGTTGCGGGAGGCCAGGCATCAAATGGATAAGCCTCCGTTGCCGGAGGCTTATGTGAATTCTGGTGGAGACGGCGGGAATCGAACCCGCGTCCAGAAGCCCTCTACAGACAGTTCTACATACTTAGTGCTGCCAATTGGTTTTAACCATGCCGACGCGGACGCACACGCTTCGACACAGCGAGTCACCTAAATTTAACGCTACTCCAAGTGACCCGAAGTAACGCGATTCCCTGTAAATGACTCTACTGCTGTTGCCAGCCCGCCCCAGGGACGAGACGGTGTAGAGCTAGAAAGTTATTAAGTTTCTAGTGGTTTACGCTGCGAGAGCGTAATTTTCGTCGTTAGCATTTATTGCTATCTGGATGGATTTACGAGGTGACCAGTCCTCGGTATGCCCTGCGCTGCTTTGCAACCCCTGTCGAAACCAGGTCGTCCCCAAAGCTGACGCTATTGTACTCCCGATATAGGGCCCTTCGTCAGTCCTTCAAGTACCCGGACGAATAAATTCGAGCAGATCTAGCGGACTAGCGATAATCGCATCCGCCTCCCAGGTCGCCGGCTCGACATTGCCGCAGTAACCCCAGCCGGCGGCGAAGGTCGCCATGCCTGCAGCCTTGCCGGCCTGTATGTCGCGCAAGTCGTCGCCGACGTACCAGCAGTCCTCGGGACGCACGGCTATCCGTCGCGCTGCTTCCAGCAGAGGGGCGGGATGCGGTTTCGCATGCGGCGTGGTATCTCCGGACACCGTGCATGCGGCATGCCCGAGTCCGATCAGCGGTGTCAGCCGGTCCGTCAGTCGGGCAGCCTTGTTGGTCACGATGCCCCAGGCAATGCCGAGTGCCTCGAGGCGCGCAAGCAGGGCTTCGACGCCATCGAAAAGGCGCGACTCAAGGGCGATGTCCTTCTCATACGCCGCCAGGAATTCGGTACGCAGGAGCTCATAGCCCTCATCCTCCGGACGCAGGCCGAAGGCGGCCCCGATCAGGCCTCGTGCACCGGCCGACGCGACCGGGCGCAGCCGCTCGTAGGGTGTGGGCTCGAGGCCGCGCGCCCGGCGCACACGGTTGATGGCGCCGCCCAGGTCGGGGGCGGTATCGGCGAGCGTGCCGTCAAGGTCGAAAAGAATCGCGCGCGGCGCGGACAATGCGAGGGTCACTTGATGGAAACGATCAGCGTGGAAGGGAGCAGGCAACCAGGTAGTTGACGTCGGTGTCCTGGTTGAGCGAATAGATCTTGGTCAGGGGGTTGTAGGTCATTCCCTTGAGCCCGTCGACCTGCAGCCCGGCGCGGCGCGCGTAGCCGGAGAGTTCGGCGGGGGTGATGAACTTGGCGTAGTCGTGCGTCCCCTTGGGCAGCAGCCGCAGCAGATATTCCGCACCGATCACCGCGAACAGGTAAGCCTTGGGATTGCGGTTGATGGTCGAGAAAAATACATGGCCGCCGGGTTTGACCAGGCGGGCGCATGCGGCCACCACCGCGGCGGGGTCGGGGACATGCTCCAGCATCTCCATGCAGGTCACGACATCAAAGCTGCCGGGCTCGCGCGCCGCCATGTCTTCGGCGGACACAAGCTCGTAACGAACCTGCACGCCGGACTCGAGGCTGTGGAGGTCGGCAACCTTGAGCGCCTTCTCCGACAGGTCGATGCCGGTGACGTTGGCCCCTTTCTTCGCCATCGATTCGGCAAGAATGCCGCCGCCGCAACCAATGTCGAGCACGTTCCTGCCCGCAAGCGGCGCACGGGCATTGATCCACTCGAGACGGAGCGGATTGATTTCGTGCAGAGGACGGAATTCGGAGGTGGGGTCCCACCACCGGTGGGCGAGTTCGCTGAATTTCTGGAGTTCGATCGGATCGGCGTTCATGGCCGTGATGATAGCGTGAATGGAGGATTGCCGCCTCCCTGCTCCGAAGCGGCGCATAAAAAAACCCCGCCGAAGCGGGGTTGTTCGCAGCGTGGTGCGATTAGCGGGTACGGGTACCCACCACTTCGATTTCCACGCGACGGTTCTTGGCGCGGCCAGCAGCGGTCTTGTTGTCGGCGACCGGCTGCTTCTCGCCCTTGCCTTCGGTGTAGACACGGTTGGCTTCGACGCCCTTGGAAACCAGGTAGGCCTTGACGGCTTCAGCGCGGCGGACCGACAGCTTCTGGTTGTAGGAGTCGGAACCGATGGAGTCGGTGTGGCCAACGGCGATCACGACTTCCAGGTTCATGCCTTGCAGCTTCGATGCCAGGTCATCCAGCTTGGCCTTGCCGTCCGGCTTCAGCACAGCCTTGTCGAAGTCGAAGAAGGTGTCGGCAGCGAAGGTGACTTTTTCGGAAGTCGGCGCAGGTGCCGGAGCCGGTGCGGGTGCCGGAGCCGGGGCCGGAGCGGCAACCGGAGCAGCGACCGGCTTGGCGATCTCGCCGTCGCAGCCGCCGACCGCGTCAGCCGGGGTCCAGGTGCCGGTCCTCCAGCACAGGCCGAACGGGCTGCGGGCGACGACACCGCGGGAATCCTGCAGGTATGCGCTGTTCGGGGTCCTGGCCTGGATATCCTGCTGGGCCGAAGCCGAGAACGACACCACTGCGGACGCAGCAAAGACGAGTTTTGCTAATTTATTCATATTTTTCCTCTTGGTTGATATATCCGCAGATAAACTGCGCAACAGATGACTTCAACTGTTATTAGATCATTTTTTCGCAGGTTGTTCATCTGCAATGATCTTTTCATTAACTACATTTTGCCATACGCTTGTGCTACATCTATTACTGCCTAATCAATCGTGGGGCGTTTTTAGCCCTTCGTCTCGTTTTTGCAACGTTGCCTGAAAAATTTCTGGCGTTTTTGCAAGAACCCTGTTTTGACGCAATCTTGTCGTTTATTTACTTGTTCCCCGGACCTCGATGACGACCCGGCGGTTTGGCGCGAGGCACTGCCGCAACTTCGCCGATGGCTGGCGGGCGCTGCAGGTCTGGACCTCTGCCGACGAACCGGCCCCGCGACGCTCGATCGGCGCAGTCACTCCGCTGGCCTTCAGATAGTCGGCCACTGCCGCGGCGCGGCGCTCGGAGAGTGCCTGGTTGGCCGCACGCTTGCCCAGTCTGTCCGTATGGCCGGTAACGAGAATGGCGGCGATCTTGCCGCATTCCGCGAGCCGCGGCATCAGCTCGCGGTCGAGCCTGGCGCGGGCGGCGGCATTCAGGCTGGCTTGGCCGGAGGCGAATGCGCCGTCGCCGGCCAGTGTGTAGGAGAAATCGCAAGGCACCGGAGCCACCGGGACGGGCGCGGCCGGGGCGGGCGGCGCCGTGACCAGTGGCGGTGCGATCGGGTTGGCGATCGGCGGCAGCAGTTCGCCGTCGCAGCCAGGAACGGCATCCGCAGGCGTCCACGTGCCGCTTCGCCAGCACAGGCCGGTGCCGCTGCGCGCGACGATGCCGCGCCCGTCCTGCAGATAGGCGCTGGCCGGCGATCTGGCCGGAATGTCGGTCAATGCTTCTTGTGCATGCGCTGTGGTAACGGCCAGCAGCGCAAGGGCGAGAACTTTACTCATCGAGTATGAGAACTGGGCGCGCAAAAAATTGACGCAGCGAAATGTTTATTTAAGCATAATTCGGCGAATCTTGCCCCATTTTTGTTGAGGCGTCCTTGCCCGATCTCCAATGAGGGGAGGCGAGGGGCTGCATGCTAGAATCCAATGTTTGGCGGCGCCTTTCTGCTATATGCGCGCCCCGCCCTCCTGTCAACGACATCCGAGAAGAGCCGACTCGCAATGGATCAATTCGCAAAAGAGACTATCCCGATTTCGCTTGAAGAAGAGATGCGAAAGAGTTACCTCGATTACGCCATGAGCGTGATCGTGGGACGCGCTCTTCCCGACGTGCGCGACGGCCTCAAGCCCGTGCATCGGCGGGTACTCTATGCGATGCACGAGACGAACAACGTCTGGAATCGTCCCTACGTAAAGTGCGCGCGCGTGGTCGGCGAAGTGATGGGTAAGTACCACCCGCACGGCGACCAGGCCATCTACGACACCCTGGTGCGGATGGCGCAGGATTTCTCGCTGCGCTACACGCTGGTGGACGGGCAGGGCAACTTCGGCTCCATCGACGGCGACAACGCCGCGGCGATGCGTTACACCGAGTGCCGACTGGACAAGATCTCGAGCGAGCTGCTGGCCGACATCGAAAAAGAGACGGTGGACTTCGTGCCGAACTACGACGGCAAGGAGAAGGAACCGTCGGTGCTGCCGACCCGCATTCCCAACCTGCTGATCAACGGCTCCTCGGGCATCGCGGTCGGCATGGCCACCAACATCCCGCCCCACAACCTGACCGAGGTGGTCAACGGTGCGCTGCATGTGCTGCGCAACCCGGAATGCACGATCGACGAACTGATCGAGATCATTCCCGCACCGGACTTCCCGACCGCCGGCATCATCTACGGCATCTCGGGCGTGCGCGACGGTTACCGCACGGGCCGCGGACGCGTGGTGATGCGTGCGCGCACCCATTTCGAGGAGTTCGGCAAGGAGAACCGGACGGCGATCATCGTCGACGAGCTGCCATACCAGGTCAACAAGAAGTCGCTGCTCGAGCGCATCGCGGAGCTGGTGCGCGACAAGAAGCTAGAAGGCATTTCCGATATCCGCGACGAATCCGACAAATCGGGCATGCGCGTGGTGATCGAGCTCAAGCGCGGCGAAGTCCCGGAAGTCGTGCTCAACAATCTCTACAAGCAGACCCAGCTGCAGGACACCTTCGGCATGAACATGGTGGCGCTGGTCGATGGCCAGCCCAAGCTGCTCAACCTCAAGGAGATGCTGCAGTGCTTCCTGTCGCACCGCCGCGAGGTGGTGACACGCCGTACCGTGTTCGAACTGCGCAAGGCGCGGGAGCGCGGGCATGTGCTGGAAGGCCTGGCTGTCGCGCTCGCCAACATCGACGACTTCATCGCCATCATCAAGGCGGCGCCGACGCCGCCGATCGCGAAGTCCGAGCTGATGGCGCGCGCCTGGGATTCCTCGCTGGTGCGCGAGATGCTGGCGCGTGCCGGCGGCGAGAATGCCGGCGGCATCGACGCCTTCCGGCCGGAGAACCTGCCCAAGCATTACGGCATCCAGACCGACGGCCTGTACAAGCTGTCCGACGAGCAGGCCCAGGAAATCCTGCAGATGCGCCTGCAGCGGCTGACCGGACTCGAGCAGGACAAGATCGTCAACGAGTACAAGGAAGTGATGGCGCAGATCGCCGACCTGCTCGACATCCTGGCCAAGCCGGAGCGCGTGACCGCCATCATCTCGGACGAACTCAACAGCGCCAAGAACGAATACGGCGAAGGCGCGAAGGATGTGCGCCGCTCCCAGATCGAACTCAACGCCACCGACCTCGGCACCGAAGATCTGATCACGCCGCAGGACATGGTGGTGACGCTGTCCCACAGCGGCTACATGAAATCGCAGCCGGTGTCCGAATATCGTGCGCAGAAGCGCGGCGGGCGCGGCAAGCAGGCGATGGCGACCAAGGAAGACGACTGGATCGACCAGCTGTTCATCGCCAACACGCATGACTACATCCTGTGCTTCTCCAACCGCGGCCGCCTGTACTGGCTGAAGGTGTGGGAAGTGCCGCAGGGCTCGCGGGCGTCGCGCGGCAAGCCGATCGTCAACATGTTCCCGCTGCAGGACGGCGAGAAGATCACGGTGGTGCTGCCGCTGTCGGGCGAGAACCGCAGCTTCCCGGAAGACCGCTACGTGTTCATGTCGACCAGCCTCGGCACCGTGAAGAAGACCCCGCTGCAGGAGTTTTCCAATCCCCGCAAGGCCGGCATCATCGCGGTCGACCTCGACGAGGGCGATTTCCTGATCGGCGCCGCGCTGACCGACGGCAAGCACGACGTGATGCTGTTCTCCGATGCGGGCAAGGCCGTGCGTTTCGATGAAAACGATGTGCGCCCGATGGGCCGTCTGGCGCGCGGCGTGCGCGGCATGAGCCTGGAGGAAGGGCAGCAGGTGATCGCGCTGCTGGTGGCGGAGAACGAACAGCAGTCGGTGCTGACCGCGACCGAGAACGGCTTCGGCAAGCGCACCCCGATCACCGAGTACACCCGCCACGGCCGCGGCACCAAGGGCATGATCGCCATCCAGACCTCGGAACGCAACGGCAAGGTGGTCGCCGCGACGCTCGTCGAGCCGAGCGACGAAATCATGCTGATCACGACGGGCGGCGTGCTCATTCGTACCCGTGTCGCGGAAATTCGCGAGATGGGCAGGGCGACCCAGGGCGTGACCCTGATCGCGGTCGAGGACGGCACCAAGCTCAGCGGACTGCAGCGCATCGTCGAGTCCGATGTGGACGATGACGCCGGCGTGGCGGAGGCGGAATGACGCGTGTCTATAACTTCTCGGCCGGACCGGCCATGCTGCCGCAGGAAGTCCTGAAGCAGGCGGCGGAAGAGATGCTGGACTGGCAGGGCAGCGGCATGTCGGTGATGGAGATGAGCCACCGCGGCAAGGAATTCCAGTCCATCTTCGACGCCGCCGAGCGCGACCTGCGCGAGTTGCTGGCGGTCCCGGCGAATTACCGCATCCTGTTCCTGCAGGGAGGCGGCATCGGCGAAAACGCCGTGGTGCCGATGAACCTGGTGGGACGCAAGCCGCAGCCGGCCACCGTGGATTTCATCCATACCGGTTCCTGGTCGGGCAAGTCGATCAAGGAGGCGAAGAAATACTGCAACGTCAACGTGGCCGCCTCGTCGGAAGGCGATCAGTTCCACACGATCCCGCCGCGGGACAGCTGGAAGCTCTCGCGCGACGCCGCCTATGTGCACGTCTGCACTAATGAAACGATCCATGGCGTCGAGTTTCATTTCACGCCCGACGTGGCGGGGGAAACCGGCGGCGCGCCGCTGGTGGCCGACATGTCCTCGCACATCCTGTCGCGCCAGATCGACGTCTCCCGCTACGGCGTGATATTCGGCGGTGCGCAGAAGAACATCGGGCCGGCCGGCCTGACGCTGGTGATCGTGCGCGAGGACCTGCTCGGCCAGGCGCTGTCGATCTGTCCGTCCGCCTTCGACTGGAAGACGGTTGCCGACAACAATTCGATGTACAACACCCCGCCGACCTATGCGATCTATATCGCCGGCCTCGTGTTTCAGTGGCTCAAGCGCCAGGGCGGCGTGGCCGAGATGGAAAAGCGCAACATCGCCAAGGCGGCGCTGCTGTACGACTATCTCGATGCCACCGGTTTCTACAGCAACCAGGTCGCCGTCGATTGCCGCTCCCGGATGAACATACCGTTCTTCCTCGCCGATGAAAGCCTCAACGATGCCTTCCTCGCCAGCGCCAGGGCGCGCGGCCTGCTGCAGCTCAAGGGCCACAAGTCGGTCGGCGGCATGCGCGCGTCGATCTACAACGCGATGCCCATCGAAGGCGTGCAGGCGCTGGTCGATTACATGAAGGATTTCGAGAAGCAGCACGGCTAGGCGGCCCAGTGGACATATGAGCGACGATAAACTCAAACCGCTGCGCGAACAGATCGATTCGATCGACGCGCAGATTCTCGAGCTGCTGAACCGGCGCGCGCGGGTCGCGGAGCAGGTCGGACATGTGAAGGCCGAAACCAACGCGCCGGTGTTCCGGCCGGAGCGCGAGGCGCAGGTCCTGCGCAAGGTCGCGGACATGAATCCCGGCCCGCTGGTTGCCGCCGACGTGCAGACCATCTTCCGCGAGATCATGTCTTCCTGCCGTGCGCTGGAGCGCCGCGTGGTGGTGGCCTATCTCGGGCCGCCGGGCACCTTCAGCGAACAGGCGGTGTACCAGCAGTTCGGCCACGCGATCGAGGGACTGCCCTGCGCATCGATCGATGAAGTGTTCCGCGCGACCGAGGCGGGCACCGCCGATTTCGGCGTGGTGCCGGTCGAGAATTCAAGCGAAGGCGCGATCAACCGCACGCTCGATCTGCTGCTGCAGACGACGCTGTCGATCAGTGGCGAGGTGTCGATTCCCGTCCATCACAGCCTGATGACGAAGAGCGGCACGATGGACGGCATCCGGCGCATCTGCGCGCATTCACAGACGCTGGCCCAGTGCCAGGTCTGGCTCAATCTCAATTGCCCGGGCATCGAGCGCGTCGCCGTGGCCTCGAACGGCGAAGCTGCGCGCATGGCGGCGGACGATCCGACCACCGCCGCGATCGCCGGCGAGATCGCCGGGCAGCGCTACAACCTCGGCGTGGTCAAGGCGCACGTGCAGGACGATCCGCACAACCGCACGCGATTCGTCGTGATCGGCCGGCTGCAGCCGGGGGCGAGCGGCAAGGACAAGACGTCGCTCGCGCTGGCGGTACCCAACAAGGCCGGCGCCGTCTACAACCTGCTGGCGCCGCTGGCCACGCACGGCGTGTCGATGACCCGTTTCGAGTCGCGTCCGGCCCGGACCGGCACCTGGGATTACTACTTCTACGTGGATGTGGAAGGGCATCAGCAGGATGAAAAGGTCGATCGCGCGTTCGCCGAGCTGCGGCAGAACTCCGCCTTCTTCAAGATCCTCGGTTCCTATCCCCTCAGCCTGAATTGAAAACCGCGCGGGCGTCGTCCCGCGCCACTCTTTTTGGAAAGCGCCCATGTCTATTCAACTCGGTCCCGATTACGTCCGTGCAATCGCTCCCTATCAGGCTGGCAAGCCGATTTCGGAAGTGGCGCGCGAGTTCGGCCTCGATGAGGCGAAGATCGTCAAGCTCGCGTCGAACGAGAACCCGCTGGGCATGCCGGAATCGGCGAGGCGGGCGATGCAGGCTGCATTCGACGAGCTGGCGCGCTACCCGGACGCCAACGGCTTCGAGCTGAAGCAGGCGATCAGCGCCAGGTACGGCGTGCCGCAGGACTGGATCACGCTTGGCAACGGCAGCAACGATATCCTCGAACTCGCCGCGCATGCACTGGTGCAGCCGGGGGAATCGGTGGTGTACGCGCAGTATTCGTTTGCGGTCTATCCGCTCGCGACCCAGGCGGTGGGC
Source organism: Noviherbaspirillum aridicola (assembly GCF_019656455.1). GTDB lineage: Bacteria > Pseudomonadota > Gammaproteobacteria > Burkholderiales > Burkholderiaceae_D > Noviherbaspirillum > Noviherbaspirillum aridicola. The sequence continues at coordinate 25,776 of NZ_BPMK01000015.1, read as the reverse complement.
GGCCGCGGCATCGTGGTGGCGGCGAAGGACTACGGTCACGACCTCGACGCGATGGCTGCTGCGATCGCCGCCGATACGCGCCTTGTGTACATCGCCAATCCGAACAATCCGACCGGCACCTTCCTGCCGGCCGAAAAGATCGCGGCCTTCCTCGCGCGCGTGCCGGCGAACGTCGTCGTGGTGCTGGACGAGGCCTATAACGAGTACCTGGCGCCCGAACTGCAGTACGACTCCATCGCCTGGGTGCGCGAGTACCCGAACCTGATCGTCTCCCGCACGCTGTCCAAGGCCTACGGCCTGGCGGGCCTGCGCGTCGGTTTCGCCATCGCGCAGCCGCCGCTGACCGACCTCCTCAACCGCATCCGCCAGCCCTTCAACGTCAACTCGCTGGCCCAGGCGGCGGCCGTGGCCGCTCTCAACGATACGGAATTCCTTGCCCGCAGCGCCAGGCTCAATGCCGATGGCTACCGCCAGCTGACGGCGGCATTCGAAGCGATGGGCCTGGAGTATGTGCCGTCGTTCGGCAACTTCGTGCTGGTGCGCGTCGGCGACGACGACGGCGCGGGCGCGCGCGTCAATCTGGCCCTGCTCAAGCAGGGCGTGATCGTGCGGCCGGTCGCCAGCTACGGCCTGCCGCAGTGGTTGCGCATCTCCATCGGCCTGCCGGAAGAGAACGAGGCCTTCATCGCCGCACTGAAAAAAGTGCTGTCCTGACCGTGTTCGACAAGATCGCGATTTTCGGTGTCGGCCTGATCGGCGGCTCCTTTGCCCTCGCGCTGAAGAAGGCCGGGGCGGTGCGCGAGGTCGCGGGTGTCGGCCGCAGCGCGCCGGTGCTGGCGCGGGCCCGGGCGCTCGGCATCATCGACCGCGCCTGCGGCTCGGCCGCGGAAGCAGTGGCCGGCGCCGACCTGGTGCTGATCGCGGCGCCGGTGGCGCAGACGGGAGCCATCCTGTCCTCGATCCTGCCGCACCTCGAGGCCGGCACCGTCGTCACGGATGCCGGCAGCACCAAGTGCGACGTGGTGGCGGCCGCGCGCGAGGCGCTGGGCGAACGCATCGCGCAATTCGTGCCCGGCCATCCGATCGCGGGACGGGAGCAGAACGGACCGGACGCCGCGCTCGACGACCTGTACATCGGCAAGAAAGCGGTGCTCACGCCGCTGCCCGAAAACCGGACGGAAGACGTCGAACGGGTGGGCGCCGCCTGGCGCGCCTGCGGCGCCATCATTCACCGTCTCACGGCGGAAGAGCACGACAAGGTGTTCGCCGCCGTGAGCCACCTCCCCCATCTGCTGGCCTACGCGCTGGTGGACGACATCGCGCGCAAGCCCCACGCCGACCTGCTGTTCCAGTATGCCGCCAGCGGCTTCCGCGACTTCACCCGCATCGCCGGTTCGTCCCCGGAAATGTGGCGCGACATCTCGCTCGCCAACCGCGCCGCGCTGCTGGCCGAGCTGGATGCCTATATGCTTCAGCTGGGAGCCGTGCGGGAGCGGCTGGCGGCCGCGGACGGCGCGGCACTGGAGGCGGTGTACGCGAATGCCCAGCATGCGCGGCAGAACTGGGTACGCACCATCGAAGCGGCCGAGAAACAGAACAGACAGGGCGGCGACTGAGCGCCGTATGCGTCCATGAAACACTATCCTCATCATCTCGACCTGCAGCCGGCCATGCATGCGCAGGGCACCGTGCAGCTGCCGGGCTCGAAAAGCATTTCCAATCGCACGCTCCTGCTCGCCGCGCTGGCCGAGGGCAAGACCGATATCCGCGCGCTGCTCGCCTCCGACGATACCCATGTCATGCTGATGGCACTGCAGAAGCTGGGCGTGCACTGGACGCAGCGGGGCGAGTCGCGGGATTACGAAGTGCAAGGCATTGCCGGCGTCCTGCCGGTGCATCAGGCCGACCTGTTCATGGGCAACGCGGGCACCGCGATACGGCCGCTGACGGCCGCGCTGGCAGTGCTCGGCGGCGACTTCAGCCTGCATGGCGTGGCGCGCATGCACGAGCGTCCGATCGGCGACCTCGTCGATGCGCTCAATGGCATCGGCGCCGACATCGAATACACCGGCGAACCGGGCTTTCCGCCATTGCACATCCGGCGCGGGCACATCCACTCGCACCGGCTGCAGGTGCGGGGCAATGTCTCGAGCCAGTTCCTGACTGCATTGCTGATGGCGGCGCCGCTGATGGCCGCGCGCGAGCCGGTGCGCATCGACGTGGTCGGAGAGCTGATCTCCAAGCCCTACATCGAGATCACGCTCAACCTGATGCAGCGTTTCGGCGTGGAGGTGCAGCGCAAGGGCTGGCAATCCTTCACCATCGCCGCCGGACAGCACTATCGCAGCCCGGGCGTCATCCATGTCGAAGGGGATGCCTCGTCGGCGTCGTATTTCCTCGCGGCCGGTGCGATCGCGGGCGGCCCGGTGCGGGTCGAGGGCGTGGGGCGCGACAGCATCCAGGGCGACGTGCGCTTCGTCGACGCGCTGCAGGCCATGGGCGCGGCCGTCACCCTGGGCGACAACTGGATAGAAGCGCGCGCCGACGGTCCTCTCAGGGCGATCGACGCCGACTTCAACCACATCCCCGATGCGGCGATGACCGTCGCGGTGCTGGCGCTGCATGCGCAGGGCACGAGCATGCTGCGCAACATCGGCAGCTGGCGGGTCAAGGAAACCGACCGCATCGCGGCGATGGCGACCGAGCTGCGCAAGCTCGGCGCCGATGTCGAGGAGGGCGCGGACTACCTGCGCGTGACGCCGCCAGAACAAATCCAGCCGGCGGCAATCGATACCTACGACGATCACCGCATGGCGATGTGTTTTTCGCTGGCGTCGCTGGATGGCGCGCTGCGCCGCGGCGCGCCGCTGCGCATCAACGACCCCAAGTGCGTCGCCAAGACTTTCCCCGATTACTTCGAGGCATTCACCCGCATCGCCCGCAACGACCTGTTGTAGGCGAGCCGCCCTGATGCAGACATGACCCAGAACCACCCGATACCCGTGATCGCCATCGACGGCCCCACCGCTTCCGGCAAGGGCACCGTCGCCCAGCGCGTGGCCGAACAGCTCGGCTTCCATTACCTCGATTCCGGCGCCCTGTACCGGCTGACGGCGCTGTCCGCGCTGCGCCACGAGGTGCCGCTCAACGATGAGCATGCGCTGTCGAAACTGGCGGAGAAACTGCCGTGCCGCTTCACCGGCGACCAGGTATGGCTGGCCAATGAAAACGTCACCAATGCCATCCGGGCCGAGGAAGTTGGCAACACGGCATCGAAAATCGCCGCGCTGCCCTATGTGCGCCGGGCGCTGGTCGGACTGCAGCTCGGCTTCCGCCAGGCGCCCGGACTGGTCGCCGACGGGCGCGACATGGGCACCGTGATCTTTCCCAACGCCAGCCTCAAGGTATTTCTGACCGCCAGCGTCGAGGCGCGCGCCGAAAGACGCTATAAGCAATTGATTGGCAAGGGTTTTGCTGCTAATATGGCCAACCTTCTCAAGGATTTGAGGGAGCGTGACGAGCGTGATTCGCAACGCGCCGTCGCCCCATTGAAACCGGCGGAAGGAGCGCACATCTTGGAGACTTCGCGGATGACTGCTGATGAAGCCGTCGAGCAGGTGCTCAAATGGTACGCGGCAGTAAAACGGCACGCATGAGCGTGGCGTGATGTAGTCCGATTGGTGCCCGCCCCGGCGCAAAGCCTGTGCGGGTGTTGATTAACCTGACCCAGCCGGTGATTTGAACAGACACCATCACTGCTGGCCAAAACCTTCTCTTATCTATGTCTATTGCGCAACAACAATCCACTGGTTCCGAAAGCTTTGCAGCCCTGTTCGAGGAGTCGCTGACTCGTCAGGACATGCGGAACGGTGAAGTGATTTCGGCTGAAGTCGTCCGCGTCGACTACAACTTCGTCGTCGTGAACGCCGGCCTGAAGTCCGAAGCATTCATCCCCATCGAAGAATTCAAGAACGACAACGGTGAAGTCGAAGTCCAGATCGGCGACTTCGTCACCGTTGCGATCGAATCGCTGGAAAACGGTTTCGGCGACACCATCCTGTCGCGCGACAAGGCCAAGCGCCTGGCATCCTGGCTGGCGCTCGAAAAGGCCATGGAATCCGGCGAGCTGGTCACCGGTACCGTCAACGGCAAGGTCAAGGGCGGCCTGACCGTTCTGACCAACGGCATCCGCGCCTTCCTGCCGGGTTCGCTCGTCGACACCCGTCCGGTCAAGGACACCACCCCGTACGAAGGCAAGACCCTGGAATTCAAGGTCATCAAGCTGGATCGCAAGCGCAACAACGTCGTGCTGTCGCGCCGCGCAGTCATCGAGGCATCGATGGGCGAAGAGCGTGCGAAGCTGATGGAAACCCTGAAGGAAGGCACCATCGTCACCGGTATCGTCAAGAACATCACCGACTACGGCGCGTTCGTTGACCTCGGCGGCATCGACGGCCTGCTGCACATCACCGACCTCGCATGGCGCCGTGTGCGTCACCCGTCGGAAGTGCTGTCCGTCGGCCAGGAAATCACCGCCAAGGTCCTCAAGTACGATCAGGAAAAGAACCGCGTCTCGCTGGGCGTCAAGCAGCTCGGCGACGATCCGTGGACCGGCCTGTCCCGTCGCTACCCGCAGGGCACCCGCCTGTTCGGCAAGGTCACCAACCTGACCGACTACGGTGCGTTCGTGGAAGTCGAGCAGGGCATCGAAGGCCTGGTGCACGTGTCCGAGATGGACTGGACCAACAAGAACGTGGCGCCGAACAAGGTCGTCCAGCTGGGCGACGAAGTCGAAGTCATGGTCCTGGAAATCGACGAAGAGCGTCGCCGTATCTCCCTTGGCATGAAGCAGTGCAAGCCGAATCCGTGGGAAGACTTCGCGATGAACCACAAGAAGGGCGACAAGGTCCGCGGCGCGATCAAGTCGATCACCGACTTCGGCGTGTTCATCGGCCTGCCGGGCAACATCGACGGCCTGGTTCACCTGTCCGACCTGTCCTGGACCGAAGCCGGCGAAGAAGCCGTGCGCAAGTTCAAGAAGGGCGACGAGCTGGAAGCCGTCGTGCTGGCGATCGACGTCGAGCGCGAGCGTGTCTCGCTGGGCGTCAAGCAGCTCGAAGGCGACCCGTTCAACAACTTCGTTGCGATGAACGACAAGGGCGCGGTCGTGACCGGCACCGTCAAGTCGGTCGAGCCGAAGGGCGCCGTGATCCAGCTGTCTGATGAAGTCGAAGGCTATCTGCGTGCATCCGAAATCTCCCGCGACCGCGTGGAAGATGCGGGTACCCACCTGAAGGTCGGCGACAAGGTCGAAGCGATGATCATCAACATCGATCGCAAGTCGCGCAGCATCCAGCTGTCGATCAAGGCCAAGGACAACGCCGAGACCCAGGAAGCCATGCAGAAGATGTCCGCGGACTCCAGCGCAGCTTCCGGCACCACCAGCCTGGGCGCTCTGCTGAAGGCCAAGCTCGACAACAAGCAATAAGGCACGGCACCGTAAATGACCAAGTCGGAGCTGATTGCACGTCTTGCCGAGCGCTTTCCGCATCTGGTAGCCAAGGATGCGGATTTCGTGGTCAAGACGATACTCGACGCGATGGCGGATGCGCTGTCCAACGGGCAGCGCATCGAGATCCGGGGCTTTGGCAGCTTCGCCCTGAACTGGCGTCCGCCGCGCATCGGCCGCAATCCGAAGTCCGGCGACAAGGTGATGGTGCCCGAAAAGCGGGTGCCCCACTTCAAGCCCGGCAAGGAGTTGCGGGAGCGGGTCGACGCCATGGTCGGCCAGCCTTTGAGCGACGACTGAGATCGTTTGCGGACACGAAAACGGCATCTTCGGATGCCGTTTTTTTTTCGGCCTCGCCACGCCCGGCCGCCGGGTCGGGCGTTTCTTTTCACGTACAATTCCGGTTCATTCTTTCCCGCAGCACGCATGGACCTGGGACCCGCTCAATGAAAATCGTCTTCCGGATTGTCGCGGTCATACTCTTCGTTCTTTTCTTTGGATTTGCGCTAAAGAACACGCAGGAGGTTGCGCTACGCTACTTCCTCGGTTACGAAATGCGCGGCCCGCTGGTGCTGCTGCTGCTTGGGTTCTTCTGCGCCGGCGCGGCGCTCGGCATCCTGGCGATCATGCCCACCCTGGTGCGTCTGCGGCGCGAGCTTGCCGGCCTGCGCCGACAGGTCTCCGGCCTGGAGCAGGAGCGCGCCGCACAGATGCAGGTCCGCGTCCGGCCGCCGCAGCCGGACAGCGTCATCAATTCATAACAAGACCATAAAACGAACAGCGCATGGAATTCGAAACCTGGTGGCTGCTGGCCATCCCCTTCTTCTTCGGCCTGGGCTGGCTGGCCGCCCGCGTGGACATTCGCCACGTGGTGTCGGAGTCGCGCAGCCTGCCGCGCGGGTATTTCCGCGGGCTGAATTTCCTGCTCAACGACCAGCCGGACAAGGCACTCGACGCCTTCATCGAGATCGTCACCCTCGATCCTGAAACCATCGAACTGCATTTCGCGCTCGGCAACCTGTTCCGCCGCCGGGGCGAGATCGAGCGCGCGATCCGCGTCCACCAGAGCCTGCTGGCGCGCCCCGACCTGCCGCAGGAATACAAGCTGCAGTCGCAGTACGAGCTTGGCCAGGATTACCTGAAGGCCGGCCTGCTCGACCGCGCCGAAGAGACGTTCAACCTGCTCACCGACACCCAGTACGGCGCCCAGGCCCGCCGCATGCTGCTGGAAATCTATCAGCGCGAGAAGGAATGGACGCGCGCGATCGACGCCGCGCGCGGGCTGCAGGAATCGGGCGCCGGCGCCCGCCAGAAGGAAATCGCGCAGTTCTATTGCGAGCTGGCGCAGGACGAACTGGTGCAGACGCGTCCCGACGCCGCCCTCGCGCTGCTGGACAAGGCGCTTGCCGCCGACCGCAGCAATGTGCGCGCCGCGATTCTGGCCGGCGACGCGCATCTGGCCAAGGGCGATGTCGAGACCGCGCTCGCGTCCTGGCGCAAGGTGGAGCAGCAGAGCCTGCCGCATGCGGCGCTGGTCGCGCAGCGGCTCATGGACGGCTACCGCGCCATCGGCCGGCCGCAGGAGGGCGTCAACCTGCTCAAGAACTACCTCGCCGAAGCGCCGTCCATCGACCTGCTCGAGGTGGTGTTCAAGGCCGTGCTCGACCTTGACGGCGTGGAAGCGGCGAATCAGCTCGTCAGCGACGAATTGCGGCGCACGCCGACCCTGCTCGGCCTCGACAAGCTGCTGGAGGCGCGGCTGATGGAAGCGCCGCCCGAGATGCGCTCGGAGCTGTCGCTGGTCAAGAACCTGGTGCATGGCTATGCGCAGAAGCTCGCGCGCTACCAGTGCAGCCACTGCGGCTTCAAGGCGCGCCAGTTCTACTGGCAGTGTCCCGGCTGCAGCCGCTGGGAATCCTACCCGCCGCGCCGCACCGAAGAACTCAACGTGATGAACTGAGCGGTTGCCGCCGCCTCGCAAGGATATATACGCCCCATGCTGAAACTGCCGGAAGTCTCTCCACGCCTGCTGATCGCCGGCGACGTCATGCTCGACCGCTACTGGTTCGGCGATGTGAATCGCATCTCGCCCGAGGCGCCCGTGCCGGTGGTGCGGGTGGTGCGCCGGGAAGACCGGCTTGGCGGCGCCGCCAACGTGGCGCGCAACTCGGTCGCGCTCGGCGCCCGGGTCAGCCTGCTCGGCGTGGTCGGGCAGGACGAGGCGGGCGATGCGCTGCAGCGCCTGCTGGCGGAGACCGGCATACAGGGAAACCTGAACCGCGATCCCAGCATCGCCACCATCGTCAAGCTGCGCGTGATCGGGCGCCAGCAGCAGTTGCTGCGTGTCGATTTCGAAGCGCCGCCCACGGATGAGATCCTGCGCGACAAGCTCACGCAGTACAACGCACTGCTGCCGGCGAGTGACCTCGTGGTGCTGTCCGATTATGCGAAGGGCAGCCTGGTCAACGTGGCGCAGATGATCGATGCCGCGCGTGCGGCCGGCAAGCGCGTGCTGGTCGATCCCAAGGGCGAGGATTTCAGCCGCTATCGCGGCGCCAGCGTCCTGACCCCCAACAAGTCCGAATTGCGGCTCGCGGTGGGCGGCTGGAAGAACGAGGACGATCTCAGCCGCAAGGCGCATGCGCTGCGCGAAGAACTGGGGCTGGAAGCATTGCTGCTCACGCGCTCGGAAGAGGGCATGTCTCTCTACACCGCCAGCGAGACCCTGCATATTCCCACGCTCGCGCGCGAGGTGTTCGATGTGTCCGGCGCGGGCGATACCGTGATCGCCACCCTGGCCGTCATGCTTGCCGCCGGCATGCCGATGGTACGCGCGGTGGAGGTCGCCAACCGGGCCGGCGGCGTCGTGGTCGGCAAGCTGGGAACCGCCACCGTCACCCGCGAAGAGCTGGAAGGCTGAAGCGACGGTTCCGGTGGCGTACGTGGTGCGCCGACTGCGATTAGAATGTATTTTTTTTGAATCTCACGCAGCCGGATCCACATGCCTTACCTGACTATCGAAGACACCATCGGCAATACGCCTCTCGTGCAATTGAGGCGCCTGCCCGGCGAGGACGCGGCGCGCCGCAACAATGTCATCCTCGGCAAGCTGGAAGGCAACAATCCCGCCGGCTCCGTCAAGGACCGGCCGGCGCTGTCGATGATCAAGCACGCGGAAGCGCGCGGCGAGATCAAGCCCGGCGATACCCTGATCGAAGCCACCAGCGGCAATACCGGCATCGCCCTCGCCATGGCGGCAGCCATGCGCGGTTACAAAATGGTTCTGCTGATGCCGGAGAACCTGAGCGAGGAAAGGCGGCAAAGCATGGCCGCCTACGGCGCGCAGATCATTCTCACCCCGAAGACCGGCGGCATGGAATATGCGCGCGACCTGGCCGAGCAGATGCAGCGCGAAGGCCGCGGCATCATCCTCGACCAGTTCGCTAATCCCGACAATCCCCTCGCGCATTACGAGACGACGGGACCGGAGATCTGGCGCGACACCGAAGGAAGGGTCACGCACTTCGTGAGCGCGATGGGCACCACCGGGACCATCATGGGCGTGTCGAAGTATCTGCGGGAGAAAAACCCCGAGGTGCGCATCATCGGCGCGCAGCCGGAAGAGGGATCGCAGATTCCCGGCATCCGCAAGTGGCCGGAAGCCTACCTGCCCAAGATCTACGACAAGTCGGCGGTGGATCAGCTGGAGTACGTCAGCCAGGCGACGGCGGAGCACATGGCGCGCCGGATGGCGGTGGAAGAGGGGATTTTCTGCGGCATTTCGGCGGCCGGCGCCTGCGAAGTCGCGCTGCGGATTTCGCGCACGGTCGAAAACGCGACGATCGTCTTCATCGTCTGCGACCGTGGCGACCGCTATCTGTCTACCGGCGTCTTCCCTGCCTGAACAGGGAAGTGCGGCGACGTCTTACTCTTCGTCCTGCCGGGATGCCGGCAGATCCTTGGGCTTGAACTGCTTGTCGCTGATGCGGAACTTGTCGCGGCGGTCGCCCATCAGGTTGCGCAGTTCCTTGATGCTGAGGTCGCTCACCTCGTGCATGCGGATCAGCAGCGAAGCCCCGACCGGCAGGCGGCGGTGACGAATCTTGCTGATCACCGGCGGCGCCACTTCCAGCGCCCGCGACAGTGCGGCATCGTTCTTCAGGTTCAGCTTCTCGATCAGCGCGTCGAGCAGGTTGTTCGGATCGTAGTTGACCTGGTCTGCCAGGCGTGTGCTGGGGCGGGGGCTTGTCTCGTTCTGGTCCATGGTGTCGATATTGCCTGAAAGAATAGTCAGAGTCTTAATAATTCCACATTGCAAGATTGCTGTACAGCTTAACCCATCTGCCGCCGGAAAAATGTTTCATTTATGTAACGAAACATGTCCGTGCGACAATGGCAAATTACACAACTGCAATATAGTTAAAAAATTCCAACGGGGCAACATTTTTGTTGATGCCAGGCCCGACGCTGCCCATCGCTTCCAGACATAAGTGGCGACAGGCGGTTCCTGAGTTGCGGAAAAGTTATTTTTCGTCTTTCGGCGCCGCCATCAGGGCCTTCCAGCCATCGAGGCCGAGCCTTTGCATCGTCTCGATATTGCGGCTGTAGATTTCCTCGGCATCGGGAAAGGCCGCGACCGCCCGGTCGATGCTGGCTTCGCGCAGCAGGTGCAGGATCGGATACGGCGAGCGGTTGGTGAAATTGCCGATATCGTCGGCGCCGGCGTCGGCGAACTGATAGTCGGGATGGAAACTGGCCACCTGCAATTCGCCGCTCAGCCCCAGCTCGTCCACCGCCGCTTCGGCGACATCGAGAAACGCGTTGTAGTCGAGGAAGTCGCCGAGCACCCAGGGATGAATCAACAGCGTGGTGTCGGTCTCCTCTGCCGGCGTGGCGTGCAGCCGCTGCAGTTCGGCGACGAGATCGCCGAGCAATTCCTCGGGCGTGCGCGCGTCGCTGACGGCGTGCCGCGCCTGTCCCTTGATGTGCACCGACTTCGCGAACGGGCAGAGATTGAGTCCGATGACCGCCGCTTCCAGCCAGTGCCGGGTGGCGGCGACGATGGCGGCGGTGTCCTTGCTGTCTTCGAGAATGGCCATGACCCGCGTGGGCAAAGCAGCGATTATCGCCCCGATCGCCGGGCTTTGCTGTACATTTGCCGCTCCCGCAAAACCGCAAGCAACGATGGCACTCAAAGCGACTATCTTCAAGGCCGACCTCCAGGTAGCCGACATGGACCGTCACCACTACGGCGACCACGCACTGACGCTCGCGCGCCATCCGTCGGAGACAGACGAACGGATGATGGTGCGCCTGCTCTGTTTCGCGCTCCATGCCGACGAAGCACTTGCCTTCGGGCGCGGGCTGTCCACCGATGACGAACCCGACCTGTGGCAGAAGGATCTGACGGGCGCCATCTCCCTGTGGATCGAGGTCGGGCAGCCGGATGAAAAACGCATTCTCAAGGCCTGCGGCCGCGCCGAGCGGGTCATGGTGTACTGCTATGGCGGCGCCAGCCATGTGTGGTGGAACCAGGCGGGGCCGAAGCTGGAGCGGGCGCGCAATCTCACCGTCGTCAGCCTGCCGTCGGCGTCGACCCAGGAGCTGGCGCAGCTCGCCCAGCGCACGATGCGCCTGCAATGCACGATACAGGACGGCCAGGTGTGGCTGGGCGACGGCAGCCGCAGCGTGCAGATCGAACCGCGGGTGCTGATGGCGCCGTCAGCGGCGTAAACGGGTAAAGGCTTCGAATTCCCAGGAACGCATCGCCAGCAGCAGGGTATAACCCTCGCGGTGCTGCATGGCGAGCTTCTGGTCGGTCTGGTGCTGCTGCGCGAAGTCCTGCGCGACCCGCTGCAGGCGTTCGACGAAGGCGGGCGCCTGGCTCTTGCCGATCGATCCGTGCACCAGCACCAGGGCTTCATCCTCGCGATCGAAGCCGCCCGAAAAATAATCATGCAGCGCGTGCTCGCGGAAGAAGTTCATCACCGGCCCGTGCGGACGCCAGCTGAAGGTCTTGGCCAGCTTGAGCCGGTAGCGGTTGAGCGGACGCAGCTCGATGATGCCGATGCGGTCGAGCTGCGCCAGATACTTGATGGCCTCGGCTTCGTCCAGGCGGTAACTCGCGACGATCTGCTCCAGCGTCCACTGGCTGAGCACGCAGATCGCGACCAGCAACAGCTTCTTGTCGGCCACCACCGCCTTCTCCTGCGCCAGCGTCAGCTCGGCCAGCAGCGGCTGCGCATCGGCGACGCGGCGCGCGAGATCGGCGAAGTCTATCTTCAGCGCGACGCAGATCTCATCCACGCGCGACAGCGGCATGTCGCCGCGGGCGAACATGCGCTTGATGCTCGACTCGGCCATGCCGAGTTTTCTGGCGAGGCCGGCATAGGTGAGCCGGGCGTCCTTGAGTTCTTCCTTCAGGGCGGCGATCAGGTGGGCGCTGGTGGTCATTGGTATCGTTTCCTGCTACTGCGGGTAGCCGCGGATACCAATGGTACAGAAATTGTTTCCCGCCCGGATGACAGAAGGTATATTCGCTGCAATTCCACGAACCGGGAAAGACCATGAATCAGACCGTGCAGCACAGGGAGACGGAAGCCGGCCACCCGAATCAGTTTGCCCTGCTGAGGCAGCGCCGCTTCGCCCCTTTCTTCTGGACGCAGTTTTCCAATGCGGCCAACGACAATCTCTTCAAGTTCGCCTTCACCGTCATGGTGACCTACCAGCTGCAGGTCGCCTGGCTGCCGCCGGCGCTGGCCGGGCTGGCGATCGGCGCGCTGTTCATCCTGCCCTTCCTGCTGTTCTCGGCCACCAGCGGCCAGATCACCGACAAGTATGAGAAGACCGCGATCATCCGGCTGGTGAAGAATGTGGAGATCCTGATCATGGCGCTGGCGGCCTACGGCTTCCTCGCCGGGAACGTGCCGGTGCTGCTGGCCTGCGTGTTCCTGATGGGCCTGCACTCGACCGTGTTCGGGCCGGTCAAGTTCGCCTATCTGCCGCAGGCGCTCAACGAGCGCGAACTCACCGGGGGCAACGGCATGGTGGAGATGGGGACCTTCGTCGCCATCCTGCTCGGCAATATCGCCGGCGGCCTGCTGATCGCCGTGCCGGAGATCGGCCGCCTCCAGGTGGCCGTGGCCTGCGTGCTGGTGGCGGTGCTCGGCCGCCTCGCCGCGCAGTTCATCCCGAAGGCGCCTGCCACCGACCCGGACCTGAAAATCAACTGGAATCCGGTCAGCGAAACCTGGCGCAACCTGATGATGGCGCGGCAGAACCTGGTGGTGTTCCGCTCGGTGCTCGGCATCTCCTGGATGTGGTTCTTCGGGGCGGTCTTCCTCAGCCAGTTCCCGAGCTTCGCCAAGGAGGTGCTGCATGGCGACGAGCAGGTGGCGTCGCTTCTGCTGGTGGTGTTCTCGATCGGGATCGCGTCCGGCTCGCTGCTGTGCGAAAGCCTGGGCCGGCGCCACGTGGAAATCGGCCTGGTGCCGCTCGGCGCGATCGGCATGAGCGTGTTCGGCACCGACCTGTATTTCGCCTCGCGCAGCCTGCCCGCCTCCGAGGTGATGGGTATCGCGCGCTTCGTCGCGGAGCCGGCGCACTGGCGGGTGATGGCGGACCTGGCGCTGCTGAGCCTGTCGGCCGGGCTCTACAGCGTGCCGATGTATGCGCTGATCCAGCTTCGCTCCCAGCCGACGCACCGCGCCCGCATCATCGCCGCCAACAATATCGTCAATGCGCTGTTCATGGTGGCCAGCTCGGTCATCGTCGGCGCCCTGATCAAGGCCGGGATGACGATTCCGCAGGTGTTCCTGTTCGTCGCCCTCGCCAACGCGGTGGTCGCCGGCTACATCTTCCTGCTGGTGCCGGAATACCTGCTCCGTTTCGTGGCCTGGGTGATGTCGCATTTCATGTACCGCTTCAAAGTGCAGGGCGACGAGAACATCCCGGCGTCCGGGCCGGCGGTGCTGGTCTGCAACCATGTCAGCTTCGTCGACGCGATACTGATGAAGGCGGCCAGTCCGCGGCCGATCTATTTCATCATGGACCACCGCATCTTCCGCATCCCGGTCCTGGGCGCGCTGTTCCGGCTGGCCAGGGCGATCCCGATCGCGCCGCGCGGCGACGACCCGGCGGCATACGAGCGTGCGTTCGAGGAAGCGGCGCGGGTGCTGAGGGAAGGCGACCTGCTGGCGATCTTCCCCGAAGGCGGCATCACCCGCGACGGCAAGTTGCAGCCGTTCAAGGGCGGGGTGGTGAAGATCCTCGAGCGCGCGCGCGCCGACGGCATCGACCCGCCGGTGGTGCCGATGGCGCTGACCAATCTCTGGGGCTCCTTCTTCAGCCGCATCGAACAGGTCAACGGCGAGCGGGTGGCGATGGTGCGGCCGTTCCGGCGCGGCATCTTCAGCCGGGTCGGACTTAATATCGGCGGCCCGGTCGCCGCGGGTGAGGCCCGGCCGGAACTGCTTCAGCAGCGCGTGGCCGCCTTGCTGGACGGGAAGTAGTATCGCAAAACGATACCGATAAGCTTTCGGAGCGCGACCGGCATAGTATTCCTGTGCTTTTTACGCGCCCTCTCCTCACAATGAAGACTCATCCACTTCTTGTGAGGAGCAACATGAAAACCACCCTGATTCACCGCGACAGCCGTGCCTGGCAGCTGCAGGTCTGGATTTCCTTCGGCCTGGCGGCCCTGATGTGCGGGACCGGACTCGCCTGGCTGCCCGGCACCGACCTGGACCGGGTGTTCATGATCATGGGTTACCTCTTCTGCCTGACCAAGGTCTTCGTGCTGGCCAAGCTGGTGCGCGACAACGAGCAGGCGCGCATCGAGGGCCGGACGAGCGATACGCCGCTGTTCAAGTACGTGGTCTGGGCCGGCTTCTTCCTTGCCATGGCCCTGACCGCCTGGGGACTGATGCGCATGGCGATCAACGAGACCTACAAGGCCTATCTCGGCGTGGCGTGGCTCTACCTGGTCAGCTCCGCCTTCACCCTGGCCAAGACCCTGCGCGACAAGCATGAAGCCGACCGCGCCGAAGCGGCCGCCACGCTGTAAGCCCGCCGTTCACGCAAAGGAGACATCATGAAGAAATCCCTCATCGCATCGGTGCTGGCCCTGCACCTGCTCGGTTCCGGCAACGCGGCCGCACATGGCGACGCATCGGCGCTGAGCGCGCTCTCAGCACTGCCGCTGGCCTCGGTCGTCGTCGGCGCCAGCGCCGCCGGCGCCGTGATCGCCGTCCCGGCCGCGCTGTCGGTCTCCGGGGCGGTCCTGGTGGTGAAGGCGGTGGAGAGCAGCGCACGCGGCGTGGTGCTGGTGCTGGAGCGTGCATCGGACGGCGCCCGCGCCAGCGTGGAAATCGTCGGCAAGGGCGTGGGCGCGTCCGCGATCGCGGTGGGCGGCACGGTGACGGTGAGCGTGATCGGCGCCGGCACCGTGCTGTCGGTGGCCGGCGAAGCGATTGCCTTCCTGCCCAATGCGATCGGCCGGGCGCTGGTGCATAACGAACGACTGACCGACTGAGGCCGCGATGAGACTCACTTCGATTCTGGGCGTCGCCATGTTAGCGCTCGCCGCACTCGGCACGCCGCCGGCCCACGCCGGAAGGTCTTGCGAAGAGAAAAAGCCGGCGGTCGAGACGGTGGTGCGCGGCCTGAGGCTGGCGGAGCGCACCCTGCATGCGCTCGATGCCAGCGGCCACAAGGTGGTGCTGCTGGCACGCGCCGGGCAGGACCTGTCCCGCTACGGGCTGAGGTATTCCCATCTCGGTTTCGCGTATCGGCAGCCGGACGGGCATGGCGGTCATGTCTGGCGGGTGCTGCACAAGCTCAACCACTGCGGCAGCGCCGAGTCGGCGATGTATCGCCAGGGACTGGCCGAGTTCTTCCTCGACGACCTGTGGCGATTCGAGGCGGCCTGGGTGGCGCCGGCCGCGCCGGTGCAGGACAAGCTGTACGCGCTGCTGCTGGACGAGCCGCGCGCCCTGGCGCTGCATCACAAACCCTACAGCATCGTCAGCTTTGCCTGGGGCCGCAAGTACCAGCAATCCAACCAGTGGGCGGCGGAGACCCTGGCCGCGGCGATGACGGATGGCGCCACCCGGCAGCGCGCCCAGGCATGGCTGCAGTGGCAGGATTTTCAGCCGGCGATGCTGAGGATCGGCGCGCTGACCCGGCTCGGCGGGCGCGTGGCCGCGGCCAATGTCGCCTTCGACGACCATCCTGATGCGCAACGCTTCACCGACCGGATCGAGACGGTGACGGTGGAATCGGTGTTCGCCTGGCTGGGCCGGTCCGGTCTCGGCGGCCCGGTGCAGGTGCTGCGGCTGGACGGGACTTGACTCTGTAGCGGCTACAGGGTTTCCAATGCCGGTATCTGAAGAAGGAGGAAAAGATGTCGGATTGCTGTTCCGGGGGCTGCGCCTCCAGCCGTCCGCCGGTCGACCCGGCCTATCGCCGCATCCTGTGGATCGCCCTGGTGGTGAATGCCGCCATGTTCGGCATCGAAATCGTGAGCGGCGTCGCGGCCGGCTCGGTCTCGCTGCTGGCCGACGCCGTGGATTTCCTCGGCGACGCGGCCAACTACGCGGTATCGCTGTTCGTGCTCGGCATGGCGGCGGTCTGGCGTTCGCGCACCGCGTTGTGGAAGGGCGTCACCATGGGCGCTTACGGCCTGTTCGTGCTGGGCGCCGCAATCTGGCATGCCGTCAGCGGCACGGTGCCGGAGCATGTGACCATGGGCGCCACCGGGTTCCTGGCGCTGTGCGCCAATCTGCTGGTGGCGGTGCTGCTTTTCAGCCGTCGCAACGGCGATGCCAACATGCGCTCGGTCTGGCTATGCACGCGCAACGATGCGATCGGCAACGTCGCGGTGATGCTGGCGGCGCTCGGCGTATTCGGCACCGGCGCCGGCTGGCCCGATATCGTGGTGGCGAGCATCATGGCCCTGCTCGGACTGAGCGCGGCGAAATCCGTGATCGGCCAGGCGCGCGTGGAGCTGCGGGCGGCTTGAAGGCGACCGGCCGCTTGTGCGGGTTTTGACTCAGGTCATGTTCTTTCCGGCGCCGGCGCCTTAAGTTCCGGCAATGCCTTGCCGAACGAGCAAGAGGGCGGAAACCAGCCCTCCCGGTGCGAGGTCTCACCCTTGTTCCCCGGATGACTGTGATGAAACGCGAGACCAGACCCAGCGCGGCCAAGCCGCAAAACAAGACTGCCCTGCCCGGCGGCAAAGCCGGGCAAAGCCGGATGCCGCCCCGCAAGGCCTGGCTGATCTTCGTGATCATCCTGTTCGTCAACTATGTGTTGATGAAGACCTTCTTTCCCGGCGCCGACGCGCCGGTGACCGTGCCGTACACCGTCTTCAAGCAGGAAGCGGCCAAGGGCAACGTCAAGTCCATCTACAGCCAGGGCGACAGCATCGAAGGCCGCTTCAACAACGCGGTCACCTGGCCGCCGCAGCAGCAGGGCGAGGCCAAGGACGCGCAGCCGCCCGCGCAGCAGAAGGGCCTGCTTGCCACGCCGCCGAGCCGCACCTCGAACACCTTTACCACCACGCTGCCGGCTTTCGTCGATCCGGGACTGGAGCAATTCCTCATCGACAACAAGGTGGAAATCAGCGCCACGCCGATACAGGAGGGCAGCGCGCTCGGCACGCTGCTGTTCGGCTTCGGTCCGGCCATCCTGATCATCGCCTTCTACGTCTGGCTGTACCGGCGCGCGGCGCAGCAGAGCGGCGGCGCGATGGGTGGCGGACTGTTCGGCATCGGCAAGAGCAAGGCGCGCCGCTACGACCAGGAGCAGGACTCGCGCGTAACTTTCAACGACGTCGCCGGCATCGACGAGGCCGAGAACGAACTGGTGGAAGTGGTCGACTTCCTCAAGGATCCGCACAAGTACACCCGGCTCGGCGGCGCCGCGCCCAAGGGCGTGCTGCTGGTCGGTTCGCCCGGCACCGGCAAGACGCTGCTGGCGCGCGCGGTGGCGGGCGAGGCGGGGGTGCCGTTCTTCTCGATGAGCGCGGCCGAGTTCGTCGAGATGATCGTGGGCGTGGGCGCCGCGCGGGTGCGCGACCTGTTCAGGCAGGCGCGCGAAAGCGCTCCGGCCATCATTTTCATCGACGAGCTCGACTCGATCGGCCGCGCGCGCGGACAGGTCGCCATCGGCGGCTCCAGCGAGCAGGAGCAGACGCTCAACCAGATCCTGACCGAGATGGACGGTTTTTCCAGCCGCGAGGGCATCATCGTACTGGCCGCGACCAACCAGCCCGACGTGCTCGACAAGGCCCTGCTGCGCCCCGGCCGCTTCGACCGCAGGGTGGTGGTCAACCTGCCGGACAAGACCGGCCGCGAAGCCATCCTCAAGGTCCATACCCGCAAGGTGCCGCTGGCGCCGGACGTGCGGCTGACGGAGCTGGCCTCGGCCACGCCCGGGCTGGCCGGCGCCGACCTCCGCAATCTGGTGAACGAAGCCGCACTGCTGGCCGCGCGCCGGGAGCAGGACCAGGTCCGGCACAAGGACTTCGTCGACGCGCTCGAAAAGATCGTGCTCGGTCCGGAGCGGCCGATCCTGCTGTCCGAGGCGGACCGCGAGCGCATCGCCTATCACGAGAGCGGGCACGCGATCCTCGGCCTGCTGGTGCCGGGCGCCGACCCGGTGCACCGCGTGACCATCGTGCCGCGCGGACAGGCGCTCGGCGTCACCTACCAGCGACCGCAGACCGACCGCTACAACTATCCGGAAGCCTATCTGCGTGCGCGCATCGTCGGCATGCTGGGCGGGCGCGTGGCGGAGGAAATCGTCTACGGCACGCGTACCACCGGCGCCGAAAACGACATCGAGCAGGCCACCGGTCTCGCACGCAGCATGGTCACCCGCTGGGGCATGAGCGACAAGCTCGGCATGGTGCAGCTGGCGTCGCGCCAGAACCCCTTCCTCGGCGGCGGTGGCGGCTTCGGCGGCGACAAGCCGTTCAGCGACGAGACCGCGCGCCTGATCGATCTCGAAGTGCAGCGCATCATCGAGGCATGCCACCGCGACGCAACCCGCCTGCTCGCGACCCACCGGCCCGCACTCGACGCGCTGGTGGACGCGCTGCTGCAGCGGGAAACGCTGGACGAGCGGGAAATCCTGGAAGTGACCGGCCTGCCGCCCGCGCCGCCGCTCGAAAGCCGCCCGCTGGCCGTGGTGGCGGGACGCGGCCGCGACCGCGCCCAGGCTTGACGCCCGACAGGGACGCGCGGCCGGCGTTCAACTTCGCGGCGATGCCGGTGTCAATGCTCTATCCGACACCGGAACATCCGAAGCATGCGTTACGCGTGGAAATCATGGACGCCGTATCTGGCCTGGCCTGTGCTGGCACTTGTGCTGAGCCTCCTGCTGTGGGGACTGCTGCAAGTGCACCTGCAGGACGAAGAGAAGCGCGCGCGCGGGGTGGCGCTGCAGGAAGTCGCCCTGCATGCCCGGTCTTACGCCGGCCAGCTCTACCGCTCGCTCGAGGCGCTGGATCAGATGACCCTCTACATCAAGCATGGATGGGAATCGTCGCCGGCGGAGTTCAGGCTCGAGCGTTTCGGGCTCGAGGCCGGCCGCGGGCATGAAGCGGCGTTCTACGGCACCATCGTCGGCCGCAACGGCCGCCTCCTGACCAGCACCATTCCCGATCCGCGCGATGCCAATGTCCGCACCGAGCCGTTCTTTCGTGTCCACGCGGAGAGTCCCGGCGGTCGCGGACTGTTCGTCGGCCTGGCGACGGAAGGACATTTTTCGGGCCAGCACGTGATTCCCTTCAGCCGGCGCCTCGCGGACCCCGACGGGCGCTTCGCGGGCGTCGTGCTGCTGTCGGCGAAACCGGAATACTTCATGGCCGGCTACGACGACGTCGCTCTCGGAAAATACGGGTTTCTCGGCATCCTTGGGCCGGATAACGAGACCCGGCTCGCCCGGGTCGGCGACAAGGTATTCCTTCCCGAAGACAGGCCCCTGGTCGGTCCGGTGCGCGTCTTCTCCGAGAACAGCGGATCCGCGGTCGAAAGCGGCGGCTGGTTTTCCGATGGCCGTGCCCGTTTCGTCAGCTGGCAGCGGACCGCCGGCTATGACATGACGATCGTCGCGGGTCTCGACCGCGAGACCGCGCTCGCCGGCTTCGTCTCTTATCGTCGCGCTGCCATCAACAATGCGATCGCGCTGACGGCGGCGTTCATGCTGCTCGGCATCGGCGGCGGCATCGCCAGCAGGCGGCTGCATACGCGCAAGCGCGAACTGGACCGGGTGCGCGCCACCTATCGCACCGCTACCGAAAGCGGAGCCGACGGCTTCTTCATCGCCCGTCCCCGGGTGCATGCCGGCGGCCAGAGCGATTTCCGCATCGAGGACTGCAACGCGCGCGCCGCCGACATGCTGGGCTTGCGCCGCGAGGAACTCGTCGGCTTCCATATCGGCGACCTGTTTCACACCCGCGCGGCGCAACAGCTCACGGCCCTGCTGACGACGGCGCATGAGCGCGGCCTGTACGAGGAAGACCTCGATACCTCGCAGCTCGGACTGCGCGCGAAGCGGTGGTTCCACTTGCGGGTGGTGCGGCCCGACGGCGACCTCGCGGTCACGATGCGCGACGTCACCGATGCCCGGCTACACCTGCAGGAACTTGAGCGGCGCGGCAACGAGGACGTGCTCACCGGCCTGCACAACCGCCATTGGGCCAATACCTACCTGCCGCAGGCGGCGGAGGACTGCGCATCACACGGCCTGCGCCTGGCGTTGCTGTTCATCGACCTCGACGGTTTCAAGGCCGTCAACGACACCATGGGTCATGACGCGGGAGACGACATGCTGCGCCACGTGGCCCGGCGCCTGAGGGATGCGGTTCGCCCGCGCGACCCGGTCGCGAGGATAGGGGGCGACGAGTTCCTCGTCCTGCTCGAGAGGATAGGCGGCCCCGCCGAAGCGGCCGCCGTCGCCGAACGTGCGCTCGACGCCTTCAGGCGGCCGTTCAGGACCATCAAGGGCTCGCGCACCATCGGCGCCTCGATCGGCATCAGCATGTACCCGCAGGATGGCGGGGACGCGGAAACGCTGCTTGCGGCGGCGGACGCGGCGATGTACATGGCCAAGACCAGCGGCAAGAACGGTTACCGCTTCTTCGACCAGCGCTTCTCCGACGCGATCCGCGACAGGCACCGCCGCGAACTCGAACTCGTTCACGCGATCGAGCATGACCAGTTCGTCGTCTACTATCAGCCGCGGGTGGAGGTCGCGACGGGTACGACCTGCAGTTTCGAGGCGCTCGTCCGGTGGGCGCATCCCACCCGGGGCATCGTCGGCCCGGACGAGTTCATTCCTCTTGCCGAGGAAAGGGACCTGATCGTCGAGCTGGGGGAACTCGTCCTCGACAAGGTCTGCGCCCAGCTCGCGTTCTGGGCCACCACCGGGCAGGCGGTGGTGCCGGTTTCGATCAATGTCTCGGGCAAGCACTTCCGCGACAGCAGAATCCTGCGCGTGCTGAAGGAAGCCATCGACCGCCACGGCGTGCCGCCCCACCTCGTCGAGCTGGAGATCACCGAGGCGTCGGTGATTGATGGCGGCGAAGAAGTCATCCACGCCATGCATGCGCTGCAGAAGATGGGGATCGCGCTGCTGGTGGACGACTTCGGCACCGGCTATTCGTCGCTGGCGCAGCTGCAGCGGCTCGAATTCGATGTGCTCAAGGTCGACCGGGCCTTCACCCGCGAGCTGAACCGGTCGAACGAGGGCAGGGTGCTTTTCACCGCCATCATCACCATGGCCCATGCGCTCGGCATGAGGGTGGTCGCCGAAGGGGTGGAGTCGCGCGAGCAGCTGCAGACGCTGAAGGCCCTGCGCTGCGACGAGGCGCAGGGTTTCTACATATCGCGTCCGCTGCCGCCCTCGGTGTCGCAGCCGATGTTCACGCATCGCGTGTGAGCGGCGCGCTCAGCCCTGCTCAGCCCTGAGGAAGGCCGAGATTCCGGTTGGCCGGCACGGCCACCTCCAGCAGCCTGGGCTTCGGCAGGTCAAGCCGGCCCATCAGGTCGACAAAATCCGCGCGGTCCCGGTGGGCCAGGCGGCTATTGTGCTCACGCTCCCAGCCGATGGTCGAGGCTGCGCGTCCCTTGTAGTCGTGGGCCGGCCAGACAAGGGTCTCGGGCGGCAGCGTGAAAAGCTTGCCGGTCACGCTGTCGTACAATGCCTCGGCACTGCCGCCCTGGAAGTCGGTGCGTCCGCAGCCGTCGATCAGCAGCGCATCGCCGGTGAATGCATTGCCGCGCCAGACATAGGACATGCTCCCGGCGGTATGTCCGGGCGTATGCAGCACCCTGATTTCTTCGCCGTCGCCGAAGCGAATCACATCCCCGTCCTGCAGCTGAAGGTCGGCCGGCGCAATCCCGCAGGCGGCCGGCGCGGCCGCGCGCGCGCCGGTGACCTGCCGCAGTTGTCCGGCCGAGGTGATGTGATCGGCATGTGCATGGGTTTCCAGTATCGCCACGAGCGTCAGTCCGAGGCGCTGCAATTGCTGCAGGTCGCGCTCCCACTGCCGGTCGACGGGGTCGATGATCACCGCTTCGTTGCCGCGCGCGGCGCGCAGGATGTAGGTGCAGGTTGACGACTCCGGGTCGAAAAGCTGGATCGGTTGCATGTTTGCTCCTTCAGGTCAGGTCGGAAAATTGGACACGCGCCAGGCGAATGCATCGAACAGCATGCGGGCAGCCACCACCGCCGACACCGCGGCGAAACCCTTCTGCAGCCATGCTCCGGCCAGGCGAGCGGCCGCGCGGCGCCCGGCGAGCATGCCTGCCAGCGCGCCGGCGGAGAAGGGCAGGGCGACCCCCCAGTCCAGTCTGCCGGCGACCATGCTGGAGGCCACGCCGCTGACGGATACCAGCGCGATCACGGCGAGCGATGTGGCCACGATGGATTCCATGGCAAGGCTGGTGTACCGGCCCATCGCGGGCACGACGACGAAGCCGCCGCCGACACCGAGGAGACCGGAAAGCAGGCCCGCGAGAGAGCCCGCGCCGGCGAGCGCGCGGGTGCAGCGCATCGACCAGAGGAAACGTCCTGTGGCGGCGCTTGTCACGCATGGCGGCGCGCCGGCACCGGCCCGCGGTTCCCGGTCCGGCGAGGCCGACGCCTGGCGCCACGCGCGTAACGCGACGAAGAACAGCACGAACGCAAACAGAAACCCGAGCCAGGTCCCGTCCACGCGGCCCGCAAGCCACACGCCGAGCGGTGCGCATGCCGCACCCGCGGCGGCGATCAGAAAGGCGGCGCGGTAGCGCACGATGCCCGCTCCGAGGCCGAGGACAGCGCCAAGCGCCGCCGCCAGGCCCACCGCGAGCAGCGCCACCGGCGCCGCGGCCGGCATGGCGAGCCCGGTGCCGAAGACCAGCAGCGGCACCGCAAGAATTCCGCCGCCGGCGCCCGTGAGCGCCATGATCAGGCCGACCGTGGCGCCGAGTGCAAGCATGGTGGACATCGATCCGCTCCTTCCCGATTACCCGCTGATGCTGCGTGAACGGGCCGAGACCAGCCTGTCCTGGATGTCGTGAATCAGCATCCCCGCCAGCATCGCGGCAAGGAAGATCAGTGGCTTTCCCCCCAGCGACACGGATACGAGCGCCGGACCGGGACAGTAGCCGGCCAGGCCCCAGCCGACGCCGAAGGTCAGGCTTCCGAGTACGAGGCGACGGTCGATCCTGGTCGCGCCCGGCATGCGGAAGGCATCGCCCAGCCATGCGCGGGTGAGGCGGCCGGCGCGATGGAATGCGAAGGCGCCGACCAGGACCGCGCCGCCCATGACGAAGGCAAGCGATGGATCCCACTCGCCGGCGAGGTCGAGAAATCCGATCACCTTGGCCGGATCGGTCATTCCCGACAGGATCAGGCCGAGCCCGAAAACCAGTCCGGCGGCAAAAGACATCAGGATGTGCATGCGCGGCCCCTTATCCGGCTTGTGCAAGAAGGTGGCGCGTGACATAGACCGTCACGAAACCCGCGGACATGAAGGCGGCGGTGGCGGCCAGCGAGCGCGGAGAGCGGCGGGAGAGCCCGCAGACGCCGTGGCCGCTGGTGCAGCCCGATCCGTAGCGGGTCCCGATGCCGACCAGCAGGCCGGCGACGACGAGTGTCGCCGTGTCCGCATCGACCCGCGCATCCGGCAGTGGCGCAAGCAGCGCAAAGAAAAGGGGTGCCGCAACCAGGCCGCCCAGGAAGGCCAGGCGCCAGCCGACATCGCCGGCGGCGGGCCGCAACAGTCCGCCGATCACGCCGCTGATGCCCGCGATGCGTCCGTTAAAGAGCAGGAACATCGCCGCCGCGAGGCCGATCATCAGGCCTCCCGCGAGCGAGGTCCATGGCGTGAAGTGTGTCCAGTCGATGGTCATGTCCGGCCTCCCCGATGGCTTGCGCCGCTTTCGTCCCCGGCGCGTCGATACGATAAGAATCCGTTGCTCCTCGCGCCGGCGAGAACGCGGCGCCCCGGATCCCGGCAACGCTTACAATATATAAGCATTGAATATATAAATCAATAGATCGTTTGGCTGAAGCGCCGGGGGCCGGACGGATACATGCAACGCCGGCGTCACGCTTGTGGAGAAAAGATATGAAAGCCAATGTGGGTGGTGTCGACCGCGTGTTGCGGATCGTGCTGGGCGCGGGCCTGATCCTCGCCGCTTTGTCGGGGCAGATCGGCGCATGGGGGTGGCTGGGAGTCGTTCCCTTGCTGACCGGGGTGTTCCGGTTTTGCCCGGCGTATCTGCCGTTCGGCTTGCGGACTTGCGAGAGGAAGTGAGCGAAAGCGGATGCTTTCCCGATCGTCAGGCGCCGGCGCCGCCTGACGAAGGGGCGCCGGCAGACCCTACTTCGCGCGCCCCTTGCGGCTTCCCTTGCCGCCGCAATACAGCTCGTAGAGCACCTGCATGACCGCCATCGCTTCCTTGCTGGCGATGCTGTAGAAGATCTGCTTGCCTTCCCGCCGCGTATGGACCATTTCTTCCTCACGGAGGACGGTCAGCTGTTGCGAAAGTGTGGGCTGCCGGATCCCGGTCAGCGCCTCGAGTTCGGCGACGGAAAATTCGCCCTGCGTCATCTGGCACAGCAGCATCAGGCGGTCCGGGTTCGCCAGGACTTTCAGCAAGCCACTCGCCTTGCCGGCGGCTTGCTGCAGGTCGGAGATATCGAATTCGGTGGATGGCATGTTCTCGGGTGTCGCGGCGCGAATCATTTAATCAAAACATATTATATGAAAGACGCTGATCCGGTTCTGCCACGGCGATGGCCACGCATGGCGCGAGTGGACGGATTGTCAACGCGAGGCGTGCAAAATCTTGCATGAGCCGGCCATTCGCGTCATCATTGCCTGTTGGCACCGTCGGGGCTGGATGATTCGCCCGCCTTGCCTTCATCTTCGTACTGTCTCAAGGAAAAAAACCATGCGTTCTCTGTTGTTGACCGGCGTCGCCGCCGGGGCAATTCTGCTGTCTGCCTGTTCTTCCACCCCGCTGAGCGAAACCAAGGATGCCAATGCCGGCGCCGCCGCGGCTTCCGCGACCGCCGATTCCCGTTCCGTCGCCCCGCTCAACGTCGCTTCCGATCCGCTGAACGATCCGAAGGGCGCGCTGGCCAAGCGCAGCGTCTATTTCGACTACGACAGCTATGTCGTCCGCGAGGATGGCCGTCCGGTCGTGGATAACCACGCCAAGTACCTGAATGCCAACAAGGGCCGCAAGATCGTCATCCAGGGCAACACCGACGAGCGCGGCGGCAGCGAGTACAACCTGGCGCTCGGCCAGAAGCGTGCCGAAGCGGTGCGCAAGTCGCTGGCGCTGATGGGCGTCGCGGAGTCGCAGATGGAAGCCGTGTCCTTCGGCAAGGAAAAGCCGAAGGCCACCGGCCACGACGAGGCTTCCTGGGCCGAGAACCGCCGCGCCGATATCGCCTATTGACCGACGGGCGTCTGAGCGTTCCTGCAAGGCCTGCGTTTTCGCAGGCCTTTTTTGTTTGCCGCCTGTTCCAGGCGTCATGCGCACGTAACAATCGGGCATTACAGTTCGCTCACTCTTTTCTTGACCCTGCTGGAGTGAAAATGCGACTGAACAAATTCTTTGCCACGATGGCCATCGCCGCCGGAGCAAGCTTCATCAACAACGCGATCGCCGCCGACATCACCGGCGCCGGCGCGACCTTCCCGTACCCGATCTATGCGAAGTGGGCCGAGGAATACAAGAAGGCCACCGGCACCGGCCTGA